>NZ_JAAAUC010000009.1 GCF_009908165.1 Frigidibacter albus | reverse complement strand
GCCGCCGCGCCGCCAGCAGCAACATCAGCGCCGTATCGGCCACGTCATCGGTCAGCACATCAGGCGTGTTCGTCAGCCGAACCCCGGCACGCGTCAGCGCGGGGACGTCGATCGTGTCGTAGCCGACGGAGGAGGAGGCCGCGATCCTGAGGTTCGGCACCTGCGCCAGAAACGCCTCGTCGATGGTCACATGGCCATTGCACAGCATCGCCGTACAGCGCGGGCCGACCTCGACCAGCATCGCGACCTTGTCCTCGGCAAGGTCGAGCCGGTGAATTGTATAAGCCTCGGCCAGCAGCGCCATCTGGCGCGGGCGGGTCGGGTAGGCGACAAGCAGATCGGGTTTCATGCGGTCAGCAATCCTTCGGCAAGGCGGGCCTCGCGGCGACGGGCCTGCACCTCGGGATCGGGGTCCAGGCTCGCGGCCAGCAGCGCGCGGGTATAGGGCTCATGGGGCGCGTTGAAGATCTGGCGCACAGTGCCCTCTTCGACGATCTCGCCCTCTTTCATCACGATCACACGGTCCGCGAAATCGCGCACCACCGGCAGGTCATGGGCGATGAACAGGTAGGACAGGCCGAACTCGCGGCGCAGCCCCTCCAGCAGTGCGATCACCTGCGCCTGGATCGACACGTCGAGGGCCGACACCGCCTCGTCACAGACGATCAGCCGCGGCTCCAACGCCAGCGCGCGGGCGATGGCGATACGCTGGCGCTGCCCGCCCGAAAACTGGTGCGGATAGCGCTGTGCCATCCCCGGATCGAGGCCGACCTTGGTCAGCAGTTCCGCCACCCGCGCGCGCCAGCGCGCCCGCGGCAGGATCTCGGGGTGGATCGCCCAGGCCTCGGAGATCAGCTGATAGACCGACATCCGCGGGTTCAGCGACTGGGTCGGGTCCTGGAACACCATCTGGATCTCGCGCCGCAGCCCGAACAGGTCCTTGGGCGGCATCGTCACCAGATCACGGCCCTTGTAGAAGGCCTGCCCGCCCGAAGGCTCCTCCAGCCGCAGCAGCGCCCGCGCCAGCGTCGACTTGCCCGAGCCGCTTTCGCCGACGACCGCCACCGTCTCGCCCGGCATGATGGTAAAGCTGACGCCCTTCAGCGCATGGAAGGCGCCGTAATGCTTGGACAGCCGCTCCACCCGCAGCAGCGGCTCGCCGCCCCGGTCGCGTTCGGCCGGCATCGCGCCCTTGCCGGGCGCGGCGCCGATCAGCTTTTTCGTATAGGGGTGCTGCGGGTTGCTGTAGACCTCGGCGGCGTTGCCGGTTTCCACGATGCGGCCGCTGTTCATCACCACCACGCGGTCGGCAATCTCTGCCACCACGCCCAGATCATGCGTGATCAGCAGCAGCCCCATCCCGGTTTCGGCCTGCAGCTCTTCCAGCAGCGCCAGGACCTGCGCCTGCACGGTCACGTCGAGCGCGGTTGTGGGTTCATCGGCGATCAGGATGTCGGGCTTGAAGGCAAGCGCCATCGCGATCATCAGCCGCTGCCGCTGCCCGCCGGAAAACTGGTGCGGGTATTTCGCCATCGCCTCGGCGGGCTCCGGAATGCCCACACGCTTCAGCAGCGCCAGCGCCCGCTCCCGCGCCTCGGCGGCGGGGGTGCCATGGGTGGTCATCATCTCGGCGATCTGCCAGCCGACGGTATAAACCGGGTTCAGGTGCGCCAGCGGGTCCTGGAAGATCATCGCGATCCGCGCGCCGTTGATGCGCCGGCGTTCCTCGGCGGTCATCTTCAGCATGTCGGCGCCGTTCAGCAGGATACGGCCGCTGGTGATCCTGCCCGGCGGCATGTCGATCAGGTTCATGATCGCCGAGGCCGAGACGGACTTGCCCGACCCGCTTTCCCCCAGGATCGCCAGCGTCTCGCCACGGTCGAGGTGCCAGCTGACATCCTGCACCGCCTTCACGGTGCCGCCCGCGGTATGAAACTCCACCGACAGATCGCAAACCTCCAGCAGATGCTCAGTCATTCTTGCGCCCCCCCATTTCCAGCCGCCAGCGCTGCACCGGATCGAGCGCGATCCGCATCCAGTTCGACAGCAGGTTCAGCGACAGCGTGGTCAGGATGATCGCCAGACCCGGCCAGAACGACAGCCACCAGGCATTCGTAAGGTAGGGCCGCCCCTGCGCGACCATCAGCCCCCAGGTAATCTCGGGCGGCTGGATGCCGATGCCGAGGAAGGACAGCGAGCTTTCGGCCAGCATCACGAAGGCGAAATCCAGCGTGGCGATGGTCAGCAGCGTCGGCAGCACCACCGGCAGGATATGGCGGAAGACGATGCGCAAGTCCGACGCGCCCATGACCTTGGCGGCCTGCACGAACATCCTCTCGCGCACCTCCAGCACCTCGGCGCGGGCGGTGCGCAGGTAGACGGGGATGCGGGTGATCGCCAGCACGATGATGATGTTGAACACCGACGGGTCAAGCATGTAGAGCACGATCACCGCCAGCAGCAGCGAGGGGAACGACATGATCACGTCCCCCAGCCGCGGGATGATCTGGCTCATGCGGCCGCGCGACCACCCCGCCGCGAGGCCAAGGCTGGACCCGATCAGGGCCGAGAAGAACACCGCCCCCGCCGCGATCATCATGGTGTTCTGCGCCGCCACGATGATCCGCACCAGCAGGGGCCGGCCAAGCGCATCGGCGCCAAAGAAGAACTCCCAGTCGCGTTCCATGTCGAAGGGCGGCGCATTGCGCCCGCGCAGGTTCTGCTTGGTCGCGGCCCCCTCCAGCAGCAGCGGGCCGAGCAGGGCACAGATCACCACGAGCAGCAGGAACAGCGCGGCACAGAAGGCGAACTTGTCACGCCACAGCAGGCTGATGACGGTGGCAAGGCCACTCCTGGGCCGGGCGCCGGTATCGGGGGCAATCTGGGTCATGGTCATGGCTCAATACCGGATGCGCGGATCGAGCAGCGCATAGGCCAGGTCGATCAGCAGGTTCATGAGGAAGATCGCCAGCGCCGAGACCATGATCGCCGCCAGCACCACGTTGAAGTCGCGTTGCAGGATAGAGTCGATCATCAGCTTGCCGATGCCGGGAAAGCCGAAGATCGTCTCGACGATCACCGCGCCGTTGAGGATGCCGGCCGCCTGATCGCCGATCACGGTGATCACCGGCAACATCCCGTTGCGCAGCCCGTGCACGAAGATGATGGGGCGGTTGCGCACGCCCTTGGCGCGGGCGGTCTTCACATAGGCCGAGGACAGCACCCCGATCATCGAGCCACGCACCACCTGCAGGATCAGCCCGAAGGGCCGGATGAACAGCACCGACACCGGCAGCACCCAGTGCCAGATGGTCCCGGTGCCGGATGTCGGCAGCCAGCGCAGGTTCACGGCGAACACCACGATGGCGACGATGGCGATCCAGAAATCGGGGGCCGAGGCGCCGACCAGCGAGAAGAAGGTGGCGATGCGGTCGAAGATGCCGCCCACACGGAAGGCGGCCAGCGAGCCGATAACGATGGCGGCGAAGGTCACCAGCAGCATGGTCACGCAGGCCAGCCACAGCGTCCAGGCAAAGCCCTCCAGCACCACGTCGATGGCGGGACGGGAGCGGCGGATCGAATTCCCGAAATCCAGCACCGCAAGGTCGGCGACATAGCGGCCGAACTGCACCATCAGCGGATCGTTCAGCCCGTTGATCTCGCGGAACTGCTCGCGCGCCTGAAGCGAGGCGTCGACGGGCAGGTAAAGGTCGGTCGGATCCCCCGTCAGCCGGGACAGGAAGAAGACCATGATCACCAGCCCGACCAGCGAGATGGCGCTGGCCACGGCCCGTTTGCCGATGAATTTTTTCACGCCCGCTCCTCCCAGAATGGCAACGGGGCGGCAAACATGCCGCCCCGTTCCGTGTCTTACTTGAAGCCGATCTGCGACAGCTGCAGCTCGGAGTTGGTGGCGATGGTCGGCTTGAAGTCCAGGCGCGGGTTCACCCGGCTGAAGCCGACCATATGGAACAGCAGCACGTCGCCGATATGCTCCTCATGGATGCTGGTCATCACCTCGGACCACAGCGCTGCACGTTCCTCGCCGGTGGCCGCGGTGGCTTTGGCGATCATCTCGTCCAGCTCGGGGTAGACGAGGCCGGACTGCTGCCCCTCGGTGCCGTACTTGAAGTACATGGAAAACACCGGGTCGCCCTTGGCATTGTCATGCTGCGCGCTGACCATCTGCGGGCCGCGCTCTTCGGCGAAGGGGCGGTTGTAGTAGGTGTTGTACTCGCCCACTTCCAACATCTCGAGCGTCACGTTGAAGCCCACGTCCTGGAACATCGCCATCAGCGCCTCCAGCACCTCGGCATCGTTCGGGAACAGGCCGATGCGGCCGATGATGCGGATCTCCGCGTCCACCGGCACCCCGTCGGCCTCGGCTTCGGCCAGCAGCTCGCGGGCGCGGTCCGGATCGAAGGCATAGGGCTGAAGGTCCGCATTGTAGCCCGCGGTCGAGGGCGGAACCACCGCCGTGGCCAGGATCGCCTCTTGCGCCATCAGCGTGCCGATGAAGGCCTCGCGGTCGACGGCAAGGTTCAGCGCCTCGCGCACCCGGCGGTCATCCGTCGGCGCGGTCGCGTGGTCGAGCCGCATGTAGGTGGTTTCCGAGTTCGGGTAGGCGAAGTCGGTTTCGGGATTGGTCGCATCCAGCTCGCTGATCACCGGGGCGATGTCTGCCTCGCCCACCTCGATCATCGCGGCGCGGACCGCGCTGTCGCTGCGGAAGATGTAGGTCGCCTTGGTAACCGCCGGCATCTCGCCCCAATAATCCTCGCGCCGTTCCAGCACGATATCGGTGCCCATGTTGCGCTCTGTCATCTCGTAGGGGCCGGTGCCGACCGGGGTCTGCACATATTCCAGCGGCGTCTCTTCCGGCACGATGGTCAGCGAGGACATCAGCAGCGGCAGGATCGGCTGGGCCGGGTCCGAGGTGATGTCGACGGTGGTGTCATCCACCGCGACGGCCTCGATCTCGAAGCCGCCGAAATACTTGCCGCCGATCTCGCAGCTGATCTGGTCGCTGATCGAGCGTTCCAGGGAATGCACCACATCGCTGGCGCCGAACGGCGTGCCATCCGAGAAGCTGACACCGCTGCGCAGCTTGAAGCGCCAGGTGCCGGCCTCGGTCTCTTCCCAGCTTTCGGCCAGCTTGGGCAGCAGCTCGGCCGTGCTCGGTTCGAACACGGTCAGCGTTTCAGAGATGTTCTGCAGCAGCACCCGTCCGATATTGGACTGCGACGCCATGCAGGGGTCGATCAGCTCCAGCTCTTCGCTCAGCACGATGGTCACGGCGTTGTGGTCCTGTGCGAAGGCCGCTGTTCCGAACAGCGCCCCCAGCAGCAAGCCCGTGGTGCATGTCAGTTTATGTGTCATGGAATGTCTCCTCCCCAAACTTCCGGTGATTGTCGGCCTGCCCTCTCGCCCGGGCGCGCCCGCAGACCGGAAAGACGAATCGTCTCCCTGGGCCCTATTGAAATATTAGTGCATCTGAGATTTTTGTGAACCGCTTATTTGCAAAACCGCCACGGCCAGCCGTCACGGCCCATCCGGGGGCATCCGGCGGCGGCCATAACGCGCGCCCCCGGCGGCGATCAGCGTGGCCCCGAAGATGACCGCCGCCCCGATCCAGGTAGAGGCGCCCGCAACCTCACCGAAGAACACGAAGGCCATCCCCGCAACCACCGGCAGCCGCAGGAAATCGAGCGGCGCCAGGAACGAGGCCTCGGCCAGCGCAAAGGCCCGCGTCAGCAGCGTCATGTTCAGCGCCCCAAGCGCGCCTTGCAGCGCCAGCAGCCCGAATTGCGCCGGCGTCGGCGTCTGCCACACGAACAGCGCCGCCAGCAGGCCAAGCGGCGCCATGGTCAAGAGGTTCCATGCCACCAGCCGGTCGGTGGTGTCGCGCAGCGCCATGCGCCGCAGCATCAGCTGGATCACCGCCGTCAGCACCGCCCCCGCCAGCGCAAAGGCCAGCGCCGGGTTCACCCCGCCCTCCCCCGGCCGGATCACGATCAGCATTCCGGCAAAGCCCGCGACCACTGCCAGCAGCTTGGGCAGGGTCATCCGCTCTCCCAGCACGGCCCAGGCCCCCAGCGTCAGGAAGATCGGCATGGTGAAGTTGATCGCCACCACATCCGACAGTGGCGCATGGGCAAAGGCCACGAAGAACGCCACCAGCGAGGCCAGCTTCAGCCCGGCCCGCAGCACATGCAGCCAGCGATAGGGCGAGGCTGCAAGGTCCACCCGCGTCAGGATCCAGGGTAGCACCACCGCAAGCCCAAAAGCGGCGCGGGCGCCGCCGATGATCAGCGGATGCACCTCGCCCGCCAGCAGCCGCACGATCACCGCATCGGCCCCGTTCAGCACGGCCGCGACCCCCATCAGCGCCGCCGCGATCAGCGCGGCGCGCCTGTTTGTCTGAGCTGGCACGGGCATCGCTCCTCGACAGCGACGCAGAGCGCGCCAATCTGACATTCTAATATACCAACTTATGCAGCTGCGAAAGCGCAGTTCTCCCCCAGCACTCCCGTCTGATTGGTGCCCCCGGGGACCGGAGCGCGAAACTCGGCAACCTGGCCAAGCCAACCGCGCTCCTTCCTCCGTTCGATTCAGAGAGACATGACCGGGCGGCGGTTCTTGCGGTGTCGAACAGGCCGGTAACTTGCCCGCGTCCGCTGTCGCGGAAGCAATCGCCCGGCACGGCGCGCCGCTTGACAGGGGCGAGCTTTGCGGCGGGGCACCCGCGTGAACGAGGGCAGCCATGGCGGGACTGGTTTCAGTCGGTCCTGCGCCTCGATCCGGGCGCGCAGAACCCGGTTGCAGGTCTTGCCGCCCGGCAGGTCAGCGAAACAGCTGGCTCAGGTGGTCATTCAGATAGAAGCCCTGCGGATCGAGCTTGCGGCGCAGCGCTCGGAAGTCCTGCGCCCGCGGATAGACCGCCTCCACATCCTCGCCGGTCAGGAAATGCAGCTTGCCCCAATGCGGGCGCGCGCCATAGCCGCGCAGGATCTTGTCCACCGCGCGCAGGTAGTCCCAATAATCCTTGCCCGGCTCGCCCGAGACCGAGACGGTCACGCTGTCTTGCCGGTGGAAGGGACTCATCCACGCCTCATCCCCGGCGGTGAAGCGGTATTCGATCGGGAAGATCGCCTCGGGGAACTCATCGAGCATGATCTTGCGGACCGCCCGCACCGCATCCTTGCCGTGCTGGCGCGGCACGGCATATTCCAGCTCGTGGAAGTTCGGGATGTATTCGATGGGATAGACATCAGAGCTGTAGGCGACCTTGTCGAACTCTCCCTCGAAGGGCGCCTCCTCGGTGATATCCATCACCTTCATCTCGCACACGTCGCTGGTGCGCCCGGTCTTCGAGGTGGCAGAGGTGTCGGGCAGGCAATAGCAGTGGCGGCTTTCCTCATACGGGCACCAGAAGAAGCTGAAATGCCGGTGCTTTTCGGCCAGCTCGTCATGCATCTCCATCGCGGATTCGAAGTCCTCGCGCCAGATGCGTTCCTTCAGGCGGTAGCTGTCCGTCACCTGCAGCGTCATTTCGGAAATGGCGCCAAGGGTGCCAAGCGAGACGCGCCCGGCCAGCAGCAGATCGGGCGTCGTCTCGTCCACCACAAGGATCGACCCGTCCGGCTGCACCAGCTTCATCCCGACGATGCAATCGGCCAGAACCGGCAGCGCGGCGCCGGTCCCGTGGGTGCCGGTGATGAAGGCGCCGGCGATGGCCTGGCTGTCGATATCGCCCTGGTTCAGCATCGACAGCCCCTCGGCCTTCAGCACCTTCACCAGCTCGTTGATCGTGGTCCCCGCGGCCGCCGTCACCCGGCGCTTTTCGCGGTCAACGTGCTTCACGCCCTTCATCCCCGACAGCGTCAGGTGCAGGCCGCTGGTCAGCGCCACCGGCGTGAAGCTGTGGCCCGATCCCGCGACGCGCACGTTCAGCCCCCTTCCCGTCGCCGCCGCGATCATGGCGCAGAGCTCGTCCTCGCTTTGCGGGGCGCCGCGGGCCGCGCGCACGCAAGACTGGTTACCCACCCAGTTGCGCCAATGCGCATGCTCGATGCCGAAGTCGTTGACCTGCATGTTGTGCGACGAAGTCGTCATGGCGGAGCCCCCTTAAAATCACATGGCCGTATAGGCATTGTCGGCAAACAGATGCGCGCCGTTGACGAAGCTGGCCTCGTCGCTCGCGAGGAACAGCGCCGCCGAGGCAACTTCCTCGGGGCGGCACAGGCGCCCCTGCGCGGTGGCGATGGCGGCCTCGGACACGTCGACGCCGTGCTTTTGCAGCAGCTCGATTTCCCGCAGCCCATGCGCGGTGGCGATGAAGCCGGGGCAGATCGCGTTCGACCGGATGCCCCGGTCCCGGAATTCCACCGCGATGGCCCGCGCGAACATGTGGCAGGCGCCCTTCGAGGTGCAGTAGAGCACCTCCATCGGCGTGCCGACGACGCCCGAGATCGACGAGGTGCAGACGATGGAGCCGCCCCCGGCCGCGATCATGCCCGGCAGCACCGCCCTGGTGACAAGGAACATGCTTTTGACGTTCACCGCCATGATGCGGTCCCATTCCTCTTCGGAGGTCTCGAGGAAGGGCAGCGCGGCAAGGATCCCGGCATGGTTCATCAGCACCGTGATCGGGCCAAAGGCCGCCTCCACCTGCGCGACGGCCCGCGTGACCTGCGCCGCGTCGGACACATCTGCGGGCGCGAAGACCGCCTCATGCCCCTCGGCCCGGAGCCGTTCTGCCAAGGCCGAGCCCTCGCTGCGGGGCAGGTCGACGATGCCGACGCGCGCGCCTTCGCGGGCGAACAGTTCAGAGGCGGCGCGCCCGCAGCCCCCGGCCCCGCCGGTGATCAGGGCGGTCTTTCCGTCTAGGCGTCTGGTCAACTGTCCCTCCTGCGTCTGCTCCTATGCATGCCTCAGATCCCCGCGAGCGCTTCCAGGCTTTCGGGCAGGATCTGCCCCCCATCGACAACGATCTGCTGGCCGGTGATGTAGCCCGCCTCGTCCGAGGCGAAGAACAGCGCGGCATTGCCGATATCTTCCACGGCACCAAGGCGCCCCAGCGGGATCGAGGCGGCCATGGTTGCCAGATAGTCCTCGCCAAGCCCCTGCAGGCCTTCGGTCATCACATTGCCGGGCATCACCGCGTTGATGGTGGTGTTGTAGCGCGCCAGTTCCATCGCCGCGGTCTTCAGAAAGCCCAGTTGCCCGGCCTTCGAGGCGCCGTAATGCGCCCAACCCGGATAGCCCGTCACCGGCCCGGTGATCGAGGAGGTGACGATGACGCGGCCCTTGCCCGCTGCCTCGAAGGCCGGAATGCAGGCCTTAACGCAGAGGAACGTGCTCTTGAGGTTGCTGGACATCACGCCATCCCAATCCTCGGGCATCATGTCGACGATCTTGACCTGCGGGAAGATCCCGGCATTGGCGCACAGGATATCGACGCCGCCATGGGCTGCGGTCGCAGAGGCGACGAGGCCCTGCACCTGCTGCCAGTCCGACACGTCGCACAGGTGGAAGGCGGCGGTGCCCCCGGCGGCGCGGATCGCGTCAACGGCGGCGCTGGCCGCAGCCTCGCCCCGTGCGGCGATCATCACCTTGGCGCCCTGCGCCGCAAAGATCCGCGCGATGCCAAGACCGATGCCCTTGGACCCGCCGGTCACGACCACGCTGCGCCCGCTGATGGATGTCAGCATTCCAGTCTCCCTGTTGCCGGTCATGATGGCGCCTCATACGCGGGCCCCTTCGTGACAGGATCACGCGGGCGCGGCCATCGCGCAAGGCCCGTGTTGCAACTGCAGCAATCGGTTTCTAGGCTGCGGTGGTGGACAAAGGAAGGACGGGGATGGGCGGTCTCTATCACGGCGATCTGGTGGAACGGCTTCGGGCCGGGGCGCAGTCGCTTGCCCCGCACTGGGGCCTGTCGCCGCAAACGCAGGTGCGGCTGCTGACCCTGTCCGAGAATGCGACCTTCCGCGCCGACGATCCGGCCCGGGGCGCCCCAATGATCCTGCGCGTCCATCGCCCCGGCTATCATACCGAGGCCGAGATCGCGTCGGAGCTGGCATGGATCGCGGCGCTGCGGCAGGCGGGGGCGGTCACTGCACCCGCCCCGCTGCCGCTGCGTTCCGGCGAGATGATCGCCCGGTTCGAGGAGGGCGGCGATCTGCGCCATGTGGTGGCCTTCGAGTTCATGCCCGGATCGGAGCCCGACCCGGCGGGGGACCTGACGGCGGGGTTCCGCCAGCTTGGCGCGGTCAGCGCCCGGCTGCATGGCCATGCCCGCGGATGGCAGCCGCCCGCAGGCTTCACCCGCAAGACCTGGGATTTCGACAGCGCCTTTGGCCCCGCGCCGCTCTGGGGAGACTGGCGCGCCGCGCCGGGCCTGACCGCGGACAGCGTCGCGGTGCTGGAGGCGCTGGCGGAGCGTCTGCAGCGCGAGCTGGCCGCCTATGGCAATGGCGCCGACCGTTTCGGCCTCGTTCACGCCGATCTGCGGCTTGCCAACCTGCTGACCACGGGGGACCAGCTGGCGGTGATCGATTTCGACGATTGCGGCCTGTCATGGTTCGCCTACGATTTCGCCGCCGCCATCAGCTTTCTGGAAACTTCGCCGATGATCCCGGCCCTGCAGGCCGCCTGGCTGGCGGGATACCGAGAGGTCGCGGCCTTCGGGGCAGAGCATGAGGCAATGCTGCCGGCGCTGATCCTGTTCCGGCGGCTGCTGCTGACCGCATGGATCGGCAGCCACTCAGAAACCGAAACCGCGCAGGAGGCCGGGCTTGGCGCCTATACCGAAGGTACAGCCGAGCTGGCAGAGCGCTATCTGGCAGAGCCCCGCCCATGACCGAGACCCCCGCCATCCGCCAGATCCTCGACATGAATGCCTTCGACGCCAGCGCCGCCGCGGGCGCCGCGCCGGCGGTACGCCGCAGGCTGGGCAACCTCGGGGCTGCCTCGGTCCTGTTCTACCGCGACCCGATCGAGATGGTGTCGGCCAGCGGCTGCTGGATGACGGACGTGGCCGGGCGGCGCTATCTCGACTTCTACAACAACGTCCCCTCGGTCGGGCACAGCCACCCCGCGGTGGTGCGCGCCGTAGCTGACCAGATCGCGCGGCTGAACACCAACACGCGCTATGTGGTGGCCGTGGTCGATGACTACCTCGATGCGCTGAAGGCCCGGCTGCCCGCCGATCTGTCCAATGTGGTAATGACCTGTTCGGGCAGCGAGGCCAACGACTTGGCCCTGCGCATTGCCCGCGCGGTCACGGGGCGACAGGGATTTGTGGTCACGACGAACGCCTATCACGGAAATACCGACCTGGTGACGGGGGTGTCGCCCTCGGCGCTGAAACGCGGGGGGCTGCCAGCGCATGTGGTGGCGATTGCGCCGCCGGGTGCGGCGACCGATACCGAAGCTGGCTTTCTGGCGGCGCTGGCGGCGGCGATGGCCGAACTGGAGGCGCGGGGCTTCGGCATGGCGGCCTTCCTCTGCGACGCGATCTTTTCCAGCGACGGCATTCATGACGGGCCGCCGGGGTTTCTGGCCCGCGCGGCCGATCTGGTGCGGGCCCGCGGCGGCCTGTTCATCGCCGACGAGGTGCAGCCCGGGTTCGGGCGCACCGGCGCCGCCTTCTGGGGCTTTGCCCGCCACGGCGCGGCGCCCGATATCGTGACCATGGGCAAGCCGATGGGCAACGGCTTTCCGATGGCGGCGATGGCGACCCGGCCCGACCATCTGGCCGCCTTCTGCGCCGATACCGGCTATTTCAACACCTTCGGCGGCAACCCGGTCGCGGCGGCGGCCGGCGCGGCGGTGCTGCGGGTGATCGAGGACGAGGGCCTGCAGCACAACGCCAGCGTCACCGGCACTCACCTGCTGTCCGGGATCCGGGCGCTGGCCGCCACCCGCCCGCACATCACGGCAGTGCGCGGCGCGGGCCTGTTCATCGGTGTCGACATCGGCCGCGAGGGCGCCCCCGACCCCGGCCTGACGCTGCGGGTGATCGACGCGATGCGCAGCCGCGGCGTACTGATCGGGGCGGCGGGGCTGCATGGCGCGACGCTCAAGCTGCGCCCGCCGCTGTGCCTGACGCGGGACGAGGCCGACCTGTTCGTCACCGCGCTGGACGACGCGATGGGCGAGGTCGCGCAGCAGGCATAGCCCGACCAGAGCGCCGGCCGGCGCAATTCCCCCGATTGACGGCATTTCGGCATCTGGCCGGCGAAAAAGCGCGTTTCCTTCGTGTCACGCCGCCGGAACCCTGTAGCGTGGCTGCGGGCAGGGGCGACAGGGAGGCACGGATGAAGACGAGATATGCAACACTAGGGCTGGTGGCCAGCGTGGCACTGCTGGGTCATGGCGCGGCCTGGGCCGAACAGCCGCTGCGCATGGGGGCCACGGTCGAACCCGTCATGCAAACCTCGACAGACGCGGTCGGCCAGCCGATTGCCTATCCGCCGGGGGCAGCCGTCGTCACCGCGGCCATCGTCCATCTGGAACAGGGCGTGTCGACCGGCTGGCACCTGCATGAAGTGCCGTTCTTCGCGCAGGTGCTCGAGGGCGAATTGACCGTCGATTATGGAACCAAGGGCCTGCGCGTCTACTCCACCGGGGATACGCTGGTCGAAGCGGTGGACTGGCCGCACAATGGCACCAATACCGGGTCCGGCCCGGTGCGGATCCTCGCGGTCTATATGGGCAGCGACAGCATGAAGAACTCGGTGCTGCTGCCGCACCCGTAGCAGGGAGAGAGCCGGCCCGTCCTGCTGCGGGCCTGCCGCGCCCTTCGCGGACTCCGATGCGATTGTGAATCGCCGAGAACTCGTCGATGCTGGAAGACATGATGGATATGCGCACCACCGCCACCCTCCTGCCGACCGAGGAGGGGATCCTCGAATTCCTGGACCGCTCTGCCGCTCTGTTCCCGGCGGACGCCGCGGACGCGCCCGTCGCCCGCCAGCGCGAGTGGTACGACAGCTTCTGCGCTGCCTTCGACAGACCGATGCCGGCGGGACTGGTCTGGGAGGATGCGGATCTGGCCGGCATCCCGGTCCGGCATTATGCCCCATCGGTTCAGCATACGGCTGCGCGGATCCTCTATCTGCATGGCGGCGGCTTCATGCTGGGCTCCCGCGCCAGCCACCACGCCATCTGTGCCGAGATTGCCGAGGCCATCGGCGCGCGGCTGGTGTCGGTCGATTACCGTCTGGCGCCTGAGCATCTGTGGCCGGCGGCAAGCGACGATGCCTTCGCGGTGCTGCGCGCGCTTCTGGGGGCGGGCGAGGATGTGGTGGCCGTCGGCGACAGTGCCGGCGCCACGTTGGCGGCGGGGATTGCACTGCGCGAGCGGGACGCGCCTGCCCTGCCGGGGCGGCTCTGCGGGCAGGCGCTGATCTATCCCGCGCTTGGCGGCGAGCTGACGCGCGGGTCGTATGTCGAGATGGCCGAGGCTCCGGGCCTCAGCACGGCGGATGTGGCCTATTACCGGCAGCTGTTGCAGGCGCCCGAGGATGACCCCATCGCCCATCCGCTGCGCGGGGCGCAGCTTGCGGGGCTGCCGCCGACCTACGTCACCGCCGCGCGCTTCGATCCGCTCTGCGACGATGCAGCCGCCTATGCGGCGGTGTTGACCCGCGCCGGGGTGGAATGCTGGTATCGGCTGGAGCCGCAGATGGTGCATGGCTGGCTGCGCGCCCGCCATTCCAGCGAGGGCGCAGCGGCGGGCTTCGCCGCGCTGCTGGCCGCCCTGCGCTACCTGACGGATGACCGGCGGCGCAGCGCCGAGGGCGGGCTGCCGAACCGCGCGCGGTAAGCCCGGCTGAGCGCGGATTGCGCCGAAAATCCGGTGCGCACGGCGATCTCCGCCAATGGCGCCCGGCTGTCGGCAATCATGCGCCGCGCCGCCTGCAGGCGAAGCTCCAGCGTGTATTCCTTGGGTGTCATCCCCACCTCGGCCGCGAACAGCGCTTGCAGGCGGCGCAGCGACAGGCCCACGGCGCGGGCGGTGGCCGCAACCGGCTCTGGCGCGTCGAGGCTGCCCTCCATCCGCGCGATGGCGGCCGCCACGCGGGGGTCGCCGCCGGTAGCCACCCCGGCGGCGATGGCGGCAAGCTGGCTCTCGCTGCCGGCGCGGCGGCTGGTGATGAAAGTGCCCGCCACCTGCATCGCCAGCGAAGGGCCATGCCGCGCCGCGATCAGGTCCAGCATCAGGTCCTGCGCCGGCCCCGCGCCCCCGGCCGAGGCGATGCGCCCGTCCAGCACATAGCGGTCGGGCACCAGGTCGAGCTGGGGATAGGCGGCGGCGAAATCCTCCAGATCCTCCCAATGGGTCGTGACCCTCGCGCCACCCAGAAGGCCCGCGGCGGCCAGCAGCCAGGCGCCGCTGTCGATGGCCACGCAGAGCCCCGCCCCCCGCGCCACGCCGCGCAGGTCGCGCAGCACCGGCCCCGCCGCCATTTCCCGCGCGCCATATCCGGCCACCACGAACAGCGCATCGGGCCGTGTCCCGACCGCGCCCTGCAAGGAGGCATCCACCGGCAACCCCAGCCCGCAGGTCAGCGGCACCGCGCCGCCGCTGGCCGACAGGATGCGCCAGCGGAATGCCTCGCGGCACAGATGCCGGTTCGCCACGCGCAGCGGGTCGATCACCGATCCCAGCGTCAGCAGCGAGGCGTGGGGCAGCACGAAGATGGCGATTTCCAGCGGCTGGCCACCCGCCATTGGAAAAAAGGCAAAAGGGTCTGCGCTTTTCGTCATGCCAGCAGCGTATTTCGCCAAGTGACGCCACGCAAGCCGCCTATCCTTCGGGGTCTAACCCACGGAGTCGTTCATGCCGCTTGCCCCCAATCGTGAGGTGTTCATCACCTGTGCCGTCACCGGATCCGGAGCCACGCAGGACCGCAGCCCCCATGTCCCGCGCTCCCCGGCCCAGATCGCTGCGGCGGCCATCGATGCTGCGCGCGCCGGAGCGGCGATCGTCCATTGCCATGTGCGCGACCCCGAAACCGGCAAGCCGGCCCGTGACCCCGCGCTGTATCGCGAGGTGACCGAGCGCATCCGCGACAGCGACACCGACGTGGTGCTGAACCTGACGGCGGGGATGGGCGGCGACATGATCTTTGGCGGGATCGAGGCGCCGCTGCCGCTGAACCCGGCGGGCACCGACATGATCGGCGCCACCGCGCGCGTGGCGCATGTCGCCGAATGCCTGCCGGAAATCTGCACGCTCGATTGCGGCACGATGAACTTTGCCGAAGCCGATTACGTGATGACCAACACCCCCGGGATGCTGCGGGCGATGGGCGGCATGATGACCAAGCTTGGCGTCTGCCCCGAGATCGAGGCCTTCGACACCGGCCATCTGTGGTTCGCCAGGCAGCTGGTCGAGGAAGGCACCCTTGCCGGCCCGGCGCTGGTGCAGCTGTGCATGGGGGTGCCGTGGGGCGCACCCAATGACCTGAACACCTTCCTGGCGATGGTCAATGCGATCCCGGCGGGCTGGAATTGGTCCGCCTTCTCGCTGGGACGCAACCAGATGGATTATGTGGCGGCGGCGGTGCTGGCCGGGGGCAACGTGCGCGTGGGGCTGGAGGATAACCTCTGGCTCGGCAAGGGGCAGCTGGCCACCAACGCGCAGCTTGTCGAGCGGGCGGTGACGGTGATCGAGGGCATGGGCTCGCGCGTCATCGGGCCCGAGGCTGTGCGCAGCCGGCTGGGGCTGACCAAGCGCGCACTGCGGGGGGCCGCAGCATGAAGGCGGCGATCATCGGCGGTGGCGTCATCGGCGGCGGATGGGCCGCGCGGTTCTTGCTGAACGGCTGGGATGTGGCGGTGTTCGACCCCGACCCGCAGGCCGCGCGCAAGATCGGCGAAGTGCTGGCGAATGCGCGCTCTGCGCTGCCGCAGCTGTCCGATACCGGGCTGCCGCCCGAGGGGCGGCTGGTCTTCGCGGGCTCGATTGCCGAGGCTGTCACCGGCGCTGACTATGTGCAGGAAAGCGTCTCAGAACAGCTGGCGCTGAAGCACCGGGTGCTGGCGCAGGTGCAAGCGGCGTGTGATGCGCCCATCGGCTCCTCCACCTCGGGCTTCAAGCCGAGCGAGCTGCAGGCCGGCGCCGCGCGGCCGGGCCGCATCTTCGTGGCCCACCCGTTCAACCCGGTCTACCTGCTGCCGCTGGTCGAGATCGTCGCCTCGCCCGCCTCGACCGAAGCCGAGATCACTCAGGTGCAGGACATCCTGCGCGGGATCGGGATGTTCCCGCTGCATGTCCGCAAGGAGATCGACGCCCATATCGGCGACCGCCTGCTGGAGGCGCTGTGGCGCGAGGCGCTGTGGCTGGTGCATGACGAGGTGGCGACGACGGAGGAGATCGACGAGGTCATCCGCATGGGCTTTGGCCTCAGATGGGCGCAGATGGGCCTGTTCGAGACCTACCGGATCGCGGGGGGCGAGGCCGGGATGCGGCACTTCATGGCCCAGTTCGGCCCGGCGCTGGCATGGCCCTGGAGCAAGCTGACCGACACCCCGCCCTTCACCGCGGAACTGGTCGAACGCATCGCCAGCCAGTCTGATGCGCAATCGGGGCACCATTCGATCCGCGATCTGGAGCGCATCCGCGACGACAATCTTGTGGCGTTTCTGCGCTCACTGAAAGACCGCGACTGGGGCGCGGGGCGGGTGCTGAACGACCATGACCGCTTGCTTGCCGCGCAGCAAGAGCAGCTGAAAGCGACAAAAGATGTCGCTGACGACACGCAGATGGTGGTCCTCCCCTCCTGGATCGACTACAACGGCCACATGACGGAAAGCCGCTATCTTTTCGCCGGGTCGCAGGCAGTGGATGATTTCCTTGCCCGCATCGGCGCCGGACTCGATTATGTGAAGGCCGGACACAGCTACTACACCGCCGAGACGCATCTGCGGCACCTTGCCGAAGCGCGGCTTGGCGACAGGCTGTCGGTGCGCGTGCAGATCCTGTCCCATGACGCCAAGCGCCTGCATCTTTGGATGACCGTGGCGCGGGATGGCACTGAGGTTGCCACCCTCGAGCAGATGCTGCTGCATGTCGACATGGCCAGCGGCAAGCCCTGTCCCGCCGCACCGGAGGTGCTGGCCGCGGTCGCCGAACGGGCCGCGCGCGATGCGGGCCTGCCGCGGCCAGAGGCCGCCGGGCGCCATGTCGGCCAGCGAAAGCAGGCCGCCGCATGAAGACAGTCACCGACTTCCCCCATGAGGTGACCGAGACGCCGCTTGTCTGGATCACCCTGCCCGACGGCACCCGCCTTGCCGCGCGGCTTTGGCTGCCGGACGGCGCGGCGGACAGTCCGGTGCCGGCGATTCTTGAATACCTGCCCTATCGCCGCCGCGACGGCACGGCCCCGCGCGACCAGCTGACCCACCCCTATCTGGCCGGGCACGGCCATGCCTGCCTGCGCGTTGACATGCGCGGCAATGGCGACAGCGACGGGCTGATGGCGGATGAATACACCGCGCAGGAACTGGCGGACGGTGTCGAGGTGATCGACTGGATCGCGCGCCAGCCCTGGTGCTCGGGCGCGGTGGGGATGATGGGTATCTCCTGGGGCGGGTTCAACGCGCTGCAGATGGCGGCGCTGGCACCGCCGGCGCTGAAGGCGATCATCACCCTGTGCTCCACCGTCGATCGCTATGCCGATGACATCCACTACAAAGGTGGCTGCATGCTGGGCGAGAACCTTGGCTGGGCCGGCACGATGTGGTCCTTCTCCTCGCGCCCGCCGGACCCCGACCAGCGCCCCGATGACTGGCGCGAGCTCTGGCTGTCGCGGCTGGAGAATGAGCCGTTTCTGGCGGCAACCTGGTTCCGCCATCAGCGCCGCGATGCCTATTGGCGCCACGGATCGATCTGCGAGGATTACAGCGCGATCCGCGCCGCAGTGATGGCGGTGGGCGGCTGGGGCGACAGCTACAAGAACGCGGTGCCGCAGCTGGTCGAGAACATCAGCGCGCCGGTGCGCGGGATCATCGGGCCGTGGATCCACAAATACCCGCATTTCGCCTCGCCCGAGCCACGGATCGGCTTCCTGCAAGAGGCGCTGCGCTGGTGGGACCGTCACCTGAAGGGCCTGGACACCGGCGTCGATGAAGGCCCGGCCTATGCCGTCTACATGCTGGACGGGGGCCGCCCTGCGACATGGTACAGCCACCGCCCCGGGCATTGGGTGGCGGAACCAGTCTGGCCGCGCCCCGATGCCCAACCTGCGCAATTCGTGCTTGGCCACAGCCCGCAAGGGCACGGCACCCTTGGCAGCGGCGCGCCCTTCGAGGTCCCCCTTGCCAGCCCCGAGCATTGCGGCATGGACAGCGGCGAGTTCTGCGCGATCTTCCTGGGCCCTGAGATGCCGGGGGACCAGCGCCGCGATGATGCGTTGTCGGCCTGCTTCGACTCTGCGCCGCTGGGGCAGACCGACATCCTCGGCGCACCCACGCTGCGGCTGCGTCTGAAAAGCGACCGGCCGGTCGCGCATGTGGCGGTGCGGCTGAACCATGTACATCCCGACGGCGCCTCGACCCGGATCACCTGGGGCGTGCTGAACCTGTGCCACCGCACCTCGCATGCAGAGCCGGAGCCGATGATCCCCGGTGAGGAGACAGAGGTGGAGGTGCCGCTTGACCACATCGCCTATCGCCTGCCCGAGGGGCATCGGCTGCGGGTGGCGGTGTCCTCGACCTATTTCCCGATGATCTGGCCCTCGCCGCGGCCCGTCACGCTGACCCTGACGGGCGGCGCGCTGGATCTGCCGGTGCGCCCGTCCGGCGACGGCGACGAGATCACCCTCCCCGAGGCCGAAGCCGCGGCACCCCTGCAGCTGGAGGTGATCCGCCCCGAGGCCCATATCCGTCGCAGCGAGATCGACCAGCAAAGCGGTCGCATCTCGCTGGTCATCGAGGATGATTTCGGCGAGGCGCGCGACACTACGCACGGGCTGATCAGCGGATCTGTGCTGCGCGAGCGGTGGGAGATCTGCCCCGATGATCCGCTGTCGGCCCGCGCCCTGACCGACTGGACGCAGGTGATCGAGCGGAACGGGCTGCGCCTGCGCACCGAGGCGCGGACCGAGCTTTTCGCGGATGCCACCGACTTCCACCTCAGCGGCCGGGTCGAAGCCTGGGAGAATGACCGCCTCATCTATGCCCGCGACGTAAGCGAAACCGTTCCACGCGACCACCTTTAGCGCATGTGGCGAAATTTCCCGCCGGGCGCGTGAAAACACAAGCCAGCGACGCCGGAATGGCGCAAATTATATCTGACTGATGAATCAATCAGGAAACGCCAGGCCAGCAAGGCCGATCCAAAAGGGAGACGATCCATGAACGATGAACTCAGCTATTATCTGTCGCGCACCCTGAAGGGCTCCATGAACCGGCGCCATTTCTTCGGGCGTGCGGCGGCGCTTGGCCTGACGGCAGCGGCGGCCAACACCCTGATGGCGACCAGCTTGCGCGCGCAGACCCCGCAGAAAGGGGGCACGCTGAAGATCGGGATGCAGGGCGGCGGGTCCACCGACAGCCTTGATCCGGCGCTTGCCGCCAATCAGGTCACCTTCCAGCTGCTGCGCATGTTCGGCGAGCCGCTGGTCGAGAGCGATCCCAGCGGCACGGGCCTGCAGATGCGCCTGGCAGAGGCGGTGGACAGCTCGCCCGATGCCAAGGTCTGGACCTTCCGCATCCGCAAGGGCGTGACCTTCCATGACGGCAGCCCGATGACTCCCGATGACGTGCTGGCCACCCTGCGCCGCCACTCGGATGAGGCGTCGCAGTCGGGCGCGCTTGGCATCATGACCGGCATTGCCGACATGGCGGTGGATGGCGACAACGTTGTTGTGACGCTGGAGGCGGCAAATGCCGACCTGCCCTATCTGCTGGCCGATTATCACCTGCTGATCCAGCCCAAGGGCGGGGTGGACGCCCCGGCCGCGGGTGTCGGAACCGGCGCCTACAAGGTGGTGAACTTCGAACCGGGCGTCCGCGCGGTGTTCGAGAAGTACGATGGCTACTGGGACGACAGCCTGGGCCATTTCGACAGTGTCGAGATCCTGGTCATCAACGACAACACCGCCCGCACCTCGGCGCTGCAATCGGGCCAGGTGCATCTGATCAACCGCGTGGATCCCAAGATCGCCGGCCTGATGGCGCGCGCGCCGACCGTCACCGTGACCGACGTGGCAGGCCGCGGGCATTACGTGTTCATCATGCACTGCAACACCGCGCCCTTCGACAACAACGACCTGCGTATGGCGCTGAAGCTGTCGGTCGACCGGCAGGACATGGTCGACAAGGTGCTTATGGGCTATGGCACCGTCGGCAACGATTTCCCGATCAACGCCGCCTATCCGTTCTTCGACGACACCATCCCGCAGCGGGTGTTCGACCCCGAAGAGGCGGCGCATTACTACAAGAAGTCCGGTCATGACGGCTCCCCCATCGTGATGAGCTGTTCGGACGTGGCCTTTGCCGGCGCGATGGACGCGGCCGCGCTGTTCCAGCAATCGGCGCAGGCGGCGGGCATCCCGCTGGAAATCCGGCGCGAGCCGGGCGATGGCTACTGGTCGGACGTGTGGAACGTGAAGCCGTTCTCGGCTTCCTACTGGGGCGGGCGCCCGGTGCAGGACCAGATGTATTCCACCGCCTATCTGTCCAGCGCCGATTGGAACGACACCCGTTTCAACAACCCCGAGTTCGACGCGCTGCTGAACGACGCCAAGGGCGAGCTGGACGAGGCGAAGCGGCGCGAGATGTACTCGCAGATGGCCTATCTGGTGCGCGATGAAGGCGGGCTGATCCTGCCGATGTTCAACAACTTCATCTCGGCCAACAGCAACGACCTGCAGGGCTGGATCGACGATCCGACGCAGGATCTGATGAACGGGTATGCCCCGCATAAATGCTGGTTCGCCTGAAGGTGCGCGCGTGAACGCGGGATCCCTTCTTGGACTGGTGGCCCAACGCATCGCGTTGGGCCTCGTCCTGCTGCTGGCGGCCTCGGCGCTGATCTTTGCCGGAACGCAGATCCTGCCGGGCGATGTCGCCCAGTCGATCCTTGGCCAGTCGGCCACGCCGCAGGCGCTGGCCAACCTGCGGGCCGAACTGGGGCTGGATCAGCCCGCGCTGACCCGGTATTTCTCGTGGCTCGCCGGGGCGCTGCAGGGCGATCTTGGAAACGCGCTCAGCAACGGGCAGGACATCGCCACGTCGATGTCGCACCGGCTTGGCAATACCCTGTTCCTTGCCGGCACCGCCGCGATCATCGCGGTGCCGCTGGCGCTGATCCTCGGCCTTGTCTCGGTGCGCTATCAGGGCCGCTGGCCCGACAAGGTGATCTCGGGCGTGACGCTGGCCACGGTTTCGGTGCCCGAGTTCATGCTGGGCTACATCGCGATGTTCCTGCTGGCGGTGCAGTTCCAGGTCTTCCCCTCGGTCTCCACCATCTATGACGGCATGAGCCTTGGCGAACAGCTGCAGGCCATCGCGCTGCCCGCGCTGGTGATGGTGCTGGTGGTTCTGGGCCACATGATGCGGATGACGCGCGCCGCAATCCTCAACGTGATGCAGTCGGCCTATATCGAAACGGCAGAGCTGAAGGGCCTGCGCCGCTTCACCATCATCTCGCGCCACGCCCTGCCCAATGCCATCGCGCCGATCGTCAACGTGGTGATGCTGAACCTGGCCTATCTGGTGGTCGGTGTCGTCGTGGTCGAGGTGGTCTTTGTCTATCCCGGGATGGGGCAGTATCTGGTCGATCACGTCTCCAAGCGCGATGTGCCGGTGGTGCAGGCCTGCGGGCTTGTCTTCGCCGCCGTCTATATCGGCATGAACATGATCGCGGATATCGTCGCGCTTCTGGCCAATCCGCGGCTGAGGCATCCCAAATGACCCGTATCCCGATCTCGGCCCTTCTGGGCCTGCTGTTCACTGCCGCGTTCTTCCTGGCCGCAATTCTGGCGCCCTGGCTGTCGCCCTATGGCATGGCCGAGGTGGTGGGCGATGTGTGGGAGCCGATGTCGCCCACCCATTGGCTGGGCACCGATTCCATCGGCCGCGATCTGCTGTCGCGGATGATCTGGGGCGGGCGGGTGACGATCTTCGTCGCCGTCTGCGCCACGCTGATCGCCTTCCTCACCGGCGTGGTCCTGGGCTTTCTGGCCGCCGTGGCCGGGGGCTGGGTCGATCAGGCGCTGTCGCGGCTGGTGGACCTGATGATGTCGATCCCGGCGCTGATCTTCGCGCTGGTGATCCTGTCGGTGATGCCGACGACGCTGCCGATCCTGATCATGGTGATGGGGCTGATCGAATCCACCCGGGTCTTCCGCCTGTCGCGGGCCGTGGCGATCGACATCGAGGTGATGGATTATGTCGAAGCCGCGCGGCTGCGGGGCGAGGGCAACCTGTGGATCATCACCCGCGAGATCCTGCCCAACGCCCTGTCGCCGCTGGTGGCAGAAGCGGGGCTGCGCTTCATCTTCATGGTGCTGTTCATCTCTACCCTCTCCTTCCTTGGCCTCGGGGTGCAGCCGCCCCTGGCGGATTGGGGCGGGATCGTGAAGGAAAACAAGGACGGCATCGTCTATGGCATCCCCGCGGCGCTGTTGCCGGCTGTCGCCATTGCCACCCTCGCCATCTCGGTCAACCTGGTGGCGGACTGGATCCTCAACCGCACTTCGAGCCTGAAGGGGGGACGGGGATGACCGACCTGCTGGAAATCCGCAATCTGAAGATCGGCGCGACCAGCTATCCGCCAGGCGAGCCGCCGCGCGAGGTGACGCTGGTTCACGGGCTGTCGCTGACCCTGGCCAAGGGCCGGGTGATGGGGCTGATCGGCGAGTCCGGCGCCGGCAAGTCCACCATCGGCCTTGCGGCGATGGCCTATGGCCGGGGCGGCGCGCAGATCACCGGGGGCGAGGTCCTGCTGAACGGGATCGACATCCTGCAATCCGGCCCCGCCGGGCTGCGGGCCCTGCGCGGCAAGCGCGTGACCTATGTGGCGCAATCGGCCGCCGCCGCCTTCAACCCCTCCAGGCGGCTGATGCATCAGGTGATCGAGACCACGCTGGCCGCGGGCGTGCCGCTGGCCGAGGCAGAGGCGCGCGCCGTCGCCCTGTTCCGCAAGCTTGGCCTGCCCAATCCCGAGACCATCGGCCGCCGCTATCCGCATCAGGTGTCGGGCGGGCAGCTGCAGCGGGTGATGACGGCCATGGCGCTCTGCCCGGGGCCGGAGCTTGTGGTGTTCGACGAGCCGACCACCGCGCTGGACGTGACCACCCAGATCGACGTGCTGGCCGCGATCAAGGAGGCGATCCGCGACACCGGGGTGGCCGCGCTCTACATCACACACGACCTTGCCGTGGTGGCGCAGGTGGCCGATGAGATCATGGTGCTGCGCAACGGCCGCATGGTCGAATGCGGCGAGACCTCGCAGATCATCCATTCCCCGCGCGAGGCCTATACCAGCGATCTGGTGTCGGTCCGGCAAAAGGACCACCCGGCAAAACCGCCGGGGACAACCGCACTGCTGTCGATCCGCGGGGTCACTGCCCGCTATCCCGGCGTGCCGGTCGATGTGCTGAAGGGCATCACGCTGGATCTGGCGCCGGGGCAGACGCTGGCGGTGGTGGGCGAAAGCGGGTCGGGCAAGTCCACGCTGGCGCGCGCCATCACCGGCCTCCTCCCCCCCTCGCAGGGCGAGATCTTCTTCGATGGCCGCGCCCTGCCTCCGAAACTTGCCGGTCGCAGCCCGGATGACCTGCGCGAGCTGCAGATGATCTACCAGATGGCCGATACGGCGATGAACCCGCGCCAGACGGTCGGCACCATCATCGGGCGGCCGCTGCAATTCTACTTCGGCCTGCGCGGCGCGGAGAAGCGCAAGCGCATCCTCGAGCTGCTCGAGGAAATCGAACTGGGCGCCGGGTTCGCCGACCGCTATCCGGCAGAGCTGTCGGGCGGGCAGAAGCAGCGCGTCTGCATCGCCCGGGCGCTGGCCGCCAAACCGCGGCTGATCCTGTGTGACGAGGTGACCTCGGCGCTCGACCCGCTGGTGGCGGACGGGATCCTCAAGCTGCTGCTGGACCTGCAGCGCGAGGAAGGGGTGGCCTATCTGTTCATCACCCACGACCTTGCCACCGTGCGCGCCATCGCCGACCAGATCGCGGTGATGTACCGCGGCAAGGTCGTGCGCAGCGGGCCAAAGGCCGAGGTGCTGGCGCCGCCCTTCGACGATTACACCGACCTGCTACTGTCCTCCGCCCCCGAGATGCGGCAGGGCTGGCTGGAAGAGGTGATCGCGCATCGCAAGATGGCGGCGGGCGGCAACTGACGACTGACGCTGACGCGGGGCCAACTCCGCCGCCCACGCGGGGCACCGCGCTTCGCTTCTGTCCGTCGCGGTCGACATGCCCGCCCGAGTGCGAGGCGGCGCGCCTCTCACTGGTGAGCCCTTCGGGCCGCCTTCGAATCAGCTGCCGCGGCGGAAGTGAGGGGCGCGAAATTCCGCGGTTGGGGTAGGTGTGGCGGGCCAGGTCAGCCCCCATGCCTCATAGTGGCATGGGTGGTCGAAACGCAGGTTCCACCGCCGATCACCGCCAGCGCATTGGTCGAGAATATTGAGGTGGTGGCGATCTCGCGCGGGCCGAGGATCCGGGCCTGCATCGTCACGCGCCCATAGGCTCCCATCTCGCTGCGTTCATCGATCACGCGCGTGGACCAGCGCCCGCCGCCGCGATTGACCCAGTCCAGCGCCATCGGCGTGTCGGCCATCAGCGGAGCGGGACTGAACGGGCGCGGCCAGGTGATCTGGCGGCTGGAGCTCTGACCGGCCATCACCTCGCCCGCGATCGCCGCGCCGACCTGCCCGGGGCAGCCCGACAACTCATGCCCCGTATAACCGTCAGGGTCCAGAGCCCGTTCAGCGGCAGGCCGGCTTCGGCCGCGCTGAACACCTCGGGATCGCAGAGCCCGTCACCGCCATAGGTGAAATCCAGCTCCTGCCGGGAGATCTTGCTCCAGGCCTGCTGCGGCACGAGCGGATCTTGGCCCCGAGACGACTGGAAGCAATCCTGGCTACCGCCAAGCGGCTCGCCTCCGCACCCTCTCGTCGACAGGCGCGCGATGATCCACGTCCCGCGCTCCGGCACCTGTCGATGGATGGGCTGGACGAGCGATTCACCGCCCCCAGCCGCCAAGCGCGCCCTAACCCGCCGCGTGCTCTTGCAGCACCGCCAGCGGCACCACGGCCAGCGCGCGGGCATGGGTCGACGCCAGCCGCACCTGCGGCGCGCAGCCCTCGTCATGCGCCTGCAAGAAGCGCCCGGCACACAGGCACCAGCCATCGCCCGGCTTCAGCCCGGCAAAGCGGTACTCGGGGCGCGGGGTCGACAGGTCGTTGCCGACATATTTCGACCAGGCCAGAAACTCTGCCGTCATCGTCACGCAGACGGTGTGGCTGCCGGCATCCTCGGCGCAGGTGTTGCAATGGCCGTCGCGGAAGAAGCCGGTCATCGGCGCCATGGAGCAAGGCTCCAGCGCGCCGCCAAGCACGTTGATCGAAGGGGCGGGTGTCATCGGCTCTCTCCTTGCGCGGGGGGCTGCCAGTCGATCCAGCAGCCGTGGAAGTCGAAGCGGTCCATCGGCTGCGGCGTGCCGCCGGGCCAGAGCGTCAGGGTCAGCCCCGCACCGGGGGCGGCGCCATCCGCCTCCATGCCAAAGCGCGCCAGCGGCGGTTGTGGCGTGGCGCGGGCGTCCGCCTCGGCCAGCAGCGCCGCGCTGCAGATGTTGCCGGGCCAGTCCGTGATCCGCCGCGCCACCGCGCCCTCGGGCATTCCATGATCGGCAAAGCCCTGCAGCAACCGCACGGTGAAGGGCGACCCCAACCCGGCGCAAGCGCGCGCCTGCGCAGCGAAGGCCGCGCACCAGCTCACCGGAAACGGTCCGCGAGGCGCTGCAGGACGTTGCGGGCCTGCGGCTCTGGCTCGGGCGTTGGCTCCGGTGCGGGTGCGGGCTTGGCAGCCCCGGGCGCCGGCGCCAGCGCGGCCTTCCCCGGCTTCGCCCCCTCCCCCGTCCCCGACCGCGGTGGCGCAGTGCGCAGCGCCACCGCGTTCAGGAAGCGTGCGGCATCCTCCGCAGCCAGCATCGGCGCGCCATCGGAAATG
The DNA here is from genome assembly GCF_009908165.1 of Frigidibacter albus. GTDB lineage: Bacteria > Pseudomonadota > Alphaproteobacteria > Rhodobacterales > Rhodobacteraceae > Frigidibacter > Frigidibacter albus. Next base: position 160,371 of record NZ_JAAAUC010000009.1, on the reverse strand, counting down.
CCGCGCAGCAGGTCGTCCAGCCAGTCCTGATCGGCCTTGGCGAAATCGGCCAGCACATAGCCCGCCACCCGGTCCTTGTGCCCCGGATGGCCGATCCCCAGCCGCACCCGGTGATAGGCCTCGCCGATATGCGCGTGAATGGAGCGCAGCCCGTTATGCCCGGCATGGCCGCCGCCGGTCTTGCAGCGGCTCTTGCCGGGGGCGAGGTCCAGCTCGTCATGCAGCACGGTCACGTCCGCGGGGGTCAGCTTGTAGAAGCGCATCGCCTCGCCGACCGACTGGCCCGAGAGGTTCATGAAGGTGGAGGGTTTCAGCAGCACGACCTTTTCGCCGCCCAGCATTCCCTCGGCCGCCTGCCCCTGGAAGCGCGACCGCCACGGGGCAAAGCCGTGATCCTCGGCGATGCGGTCCACCGCCATGAAGCCGATATTGTGCCGGTTCCGGGCGTATTTGCCGCCCGGATTCCCGAGCCCGACGAAAAGCCGCATCCCCTGCCCGCCTTCTGCTGCGGCGCGGGGCTTGACGGCCGCCGCGCTTTGCCCTGTGCTTCGGGCCATCGCCAACCCGTCCGCGCCTTGGCCCGGACCGCCCGCCATCCTCACCACATCAGCAAGGGGCCCTTGGCCATGTATCTGACCATGAACCGTTTCCGCATCAAGCCCGGACATGAGGAAACCTTCGAAACCATCTGGAAAAGCCGTGACAGCCACCTGCCGACGGTGCCGGGCTTCCTCGCCTTCCACCTGATGAAGGGGCCGGAAAAGGACGGCTATCGCCTCTACGCCTCGCACACCGCCTGGGAGAGTGCTGCGGCCTTCGAGGCATGGACCAGATCCGAGGCGTTCCGTGCCGCCCATTCGGGGGCCGGTGGCAATCGCGAGATCTATGCGGGCCCGCCCGAGCTGGAACTGTTCGAGACGGTGCAGAGCATCACCGCCTGAAGGCCCGAACGCGAACGGGGGCCCCAAGGGGCCCCCGTCCGTATCTTGCCATCCGCAACCTGCGGGCCGGACCGATCACTCGGCTTCGGCAGCCTCGGCGGCATCGGCCGAGATCAGGCCCGACGGAGCCGTCACGTTGGCCACGACGAAGTTCCGCTTGATGGTCGGCGTCGCGCCAGCCGGCAGAGCGATGTCTTCGATGTGGATGACGTCGCCGATCTGCTTGCCGGTCAGGTCGACCGTGATGTGATCGGGGATATCGCCCGCGGTCACTTCCAGTTCGACTTCCGAACGCACGACAGTCAGGGTGCCGCCGCGCTTGAGACCCGGTGCGGCCTCGTGGTTTTCGAAGTTCACGTGGATGAACAGGTTGATGCGCGAATTGCGGTGCAGGCGCATCAGGTCCACATGGGTCGGAAGGTCGCGCACGACATCGCGCTGGACCCCGCGGCAGATGACGCGGACATCGTCCTCGCCCTCGACCTTGAGGTTGAACAGCGTCGACAGGAAGCGGCCTGCCTTGAGCTTCTTCAGAAGCGTGTAGTACTTGATGTTCAGGGACAGCGGCTCTTTGCCGTCGCCATAAACAACACCGGGTACGTAGCCCTCACGACGAGCTTGACGAGCGGCCCCCTTGCCTGTCCCCGTCCGTACCTCGGCCACAAGATCCGGGATCTCACGTGCCATTGGTCTCTCCATAGGTTAAAAGGCGGACATCCTCCAAGGGTGCATGCCCGCAAGGTGGCCCCTATAGACGGGACCGGCCGTGAAGGAAAGAGATTTCCGCCCCGGGAGCCTGTGTGGGTTGGAATTGTCCGCTCCCGGCCCCATGACGGACTTGGCCGCAGGGCCGGTGCGGGTCAGATCACCGCCACGGCCTCGATCTCGATCTTGAACTCCGGCGAGGCCAAAGCGTTCACGCCGATCCCCGTCAGAGCCGGTGCCTGCCCGCCGAACATTGCCGCGAGAGGCGCCATGAGGGCACCAACCCCTTCCGGGTCAAGATCGACGACGTAGATCCGAAGGGACACGACGTTGTCCGGCGTGGCCCCTGCGGCCTCCAGCGCGCTTGCGAAGTTGCGCAGGACGATCGTCACCTGATCGGCGAGGCCCGGCGGAACGGGGGAGCCATCGACAGAGGCGGCGACCTGGCCAGAGATGAACACCATCCGGCCGGGCGCTGCGATGGCAACCTGCGAATAGCCGAGCGGGGCCGCATCGGGCAGAGTTGGGGGGTTCAGTTTCTGGATCTTCGGGGTCATGGTGGCGCATCCTTGTTTGAGATCCTCTACACCTGTAGAGCGCTATACGGATGTAGAGGCTAGGAGCCGTCTTGGGAACCACCCGCCGCGAGATAATTCTGGATGCCGCCCTGTCGCTCGTCGCGCGCGAGGGGCTTGGCGCGCTGACCCATCGCGGGACGGACGCCGCCGCGGACCTGCCGCCGGGCTCCACCTCCTACTATTTCCGGCGCAAGGCCGACCTGTTGCAGGCGCTGATCGACCGGTTGGCTGAGCGGTTGCAGGCGGAGTCGGAGGTGCTGAAAGCGGCGTTCACCACCATCCTGACCGAGCAAGGGCGCGACCCGGCCTTTGCCTTCGTGGCCGATGAACTGGTCGTCTGCGCCCGCGAGGATCGCGACCTGCTGATCGCCCGGCTGGAAATCATGCTCGCCGCCTCGCGCGACCCGGCGCTCAGCGGCGCGAGCGAACGGCTGGCGCAGGCGGCCATGCGGCCGATGCTGTTCTTCGTGGACCTGCTGGCGGGCCAAGGCGCAGACCCGGCGCGGGCGATGGCCTGCGCGGCGCTGCTGGACGGGTTGATGCTGCCCTATGCCACCGGCCACGGCGCGCCGCCGACTGCCGCGCAGGTGCGTGCCGCCTGCAGCGCGCTGCTGGACTGAACGCCGTCAGTCGTAGGCGTCGAAGAACCCCTTCGGCACCAGCAGATTCTCGCGCCGCAGGCGGGCCACGTCACGCTCACCGCAGAGCGCCATCGAGATGTCCAGCTCCTTGCGGATCACCTCCAGCGCCTTGGTGACGCCCGCCTGCCCCATCGCGCCGAGGCCATAGACCCAAGCCCGGCCGATCATGGTGCCGCTCGCGCCAAGGGCCAGCGCCTTCAGCACGTCCTGCCCGGAGCGGATGCCGCTGTCGAGCCAGACCTCGCAGCGCCCGTCCACCGCCTCCACGATCTGCGGCAGCATCCGGATCGAGGACAGCGCCCCATCCAGCTGCCGCCCGCCATGGTTCGACACCACGATGGCATCAGCCCCGAACTCCGCCGCCAGCCGCGCGTCATCGGCATCGAGAATCCCCTTCAGGATAAGCTTGCCGCCCCACATGTCGCGGATCGCGGCGATCTTGCCCCAGTCGAGCTGCGGGTCGAACTGTTCCGCCGTCCAGCTCATCAGCGAGGAGGTATCGCCCACCCCCGTGGCATGGCCGACGATATTGCCGAAGGACCGGCGCTTCGTGCGCAGCATCTCCAGCCCCCAGCCCCATTTGGTCGCAAGGTTCAGCAAGGTGGAGGGGGTCAGCTTCGGCGGCGCCGACAGGCCGTTCTTCAGGTCCTTGTGCCGCTGGCCCAAGATCTGCAGGTCCAGCGTCACCACCAGCGCGGAACAGTTCGCCGCCTTGGCCCGGTCGATCACCCGGCGCAGGAAGTCCTGGTCGCGCATCGCGTAGAGCTGGAACCAGAACGGCTTGGTCGTGTGCGCGGCCACATCCTCGATGGAACAGATCGACATGGTGGACAGGGTGAACGGCACCCCGAACGCCTCGGCCGCCCGCGCCGCCTTGATCTCGCCATCCGCGCATTGCATCCCGGTCAGCCCGACCGGCGCCAGCGCCACCGGCATCGTGACCTTCTGGCCGATCATCGTGCCCGCGACCGACCGGTTGGTCATGTCCACCGCCACCTTCTGCCGCAACCGGATCTGCGCGAAGTCGGTGGTGTTGTCGCGGAAGGTCTGTTCGGTGTAGCTGCCCGATTCCGCGTAATCGTAGAACATCCGCGGGGTGCGGCGGCGGTGGATGCGCTTCAGATCCTCGATGCTGGTGATGACGGGCAAGGGGGCCTCTCCTCCAAATTGGTAAGATGCTATTACCAATTGCCGGGCATCCATGCAATCGCCGTGACGCCGCACTGCTTGCCCTTGCGTTCCGCCGCGCCAGCGGAAACTGTGCGCCCCGCCGCAATCAAGGAAGCTCGCCGTATGTCGATCCTGCTGATGGGGTTTCTGGGCAGCCTTGCCGCCGGGCTGATGACCGGGGTCGGCGCCCTTCCGGTTCTGTTCGGGCGCAACATCACCCGCTACTGGAACGACGTGCTGCTGGGATTCGCGGCGGGGGTAATGCTGTCGGCGTCGTTCTTCTCGCTGATCCTGCCGGGGATCGAGGCAGCGACGATCCGCACCGGCAGCGAGGTCATTGCGGCCCTGATCGCGGTGGCCGGCATCGTGCTCGGTGCCGCGGCCATCGCGCTGCTGAACGAATCGCTCCCGCATGAGCATTTCGTCGAGGGGCGCGAGGGGGCGGACCCGGGCGCGATGGCCCGGATCTGGCTGTTCATCATCGCTATCACCATCCACAACGTGCCCGAGGGCATGGCGGTCGGCATCGGCTTTGGAGCCGGCGATGTGGCCCTGGGGCTGTCGCTGGCCATCGGCATCGGCTTGCAGAACGCGCCCGAGGGGCTGGCGGTTGCGGTGGCGCTGCGCGGGCTGGGATATGGCCGTGGCCGGGCTGTCGGGATCGCGCTGCTGACCGGGCTGGTGGAGCCCCTGGGCGGGCTGGTCGGCGTTGCTGCCGTCTCGATGGCCGCGCCGCTGCTGCCCTGGGGCCTGACCTTCGCGGCGGGGGCGATGCTCTATGTCATCAGCCACGAGATCATCCCGGAAACGCACCGCCACGGCCACCAGAACGCGGCGACGGCGGGTCTGATCATCGGGCTCGTGCTGATGATGTTCCTGGATGTGACGCTGGGGTAGCCTCAGGCCCGGTGCGCACCCGCCGCCAGCCCTGCCACGACCGCCAGAACCTCGGCCGGTGACTTGCCCTCGCCGATCAGCTTGACGATGGCCGAGCCGACGATGCAGCCGTCGGCGACGCTGCAGATCGCCTCTGCCGCCTCGGGGGTCGAGATGCCGAAGCCCACCATCACCGGCAGGTCGGTCGCGGCCTTGATCCGCGCCACATCGGGGGCCACGTCCACGGCCTGCGGGGCGGCGGCGCCGGTGATGCCGGTGATCGACACGTAATAGACAAAACCCGAGGTGTTTTGCAGCACCTTCGGCAGGCGCGCGTCGTCGGTGGTCGGCGTTGCCAGCCGGATGAAGTTCAGCCCCGCCGCCTGCGCGGGGATGCAAAGCTCGCTGTCTTCCTCGGGCGGCAGGTCCACCACGATCAGCCCGTCGATCCCGGCCGCGACGGCATCGGCCAGGAAGCGGTCCACCCCGCGGCTGTAGATCGGGTTGTAATAGCCCATCATCACGATGGGGGTGGTGTCGTCGCCCTTGCGGAACTCCGTCACCATATCCAGCGTCTTTTGCAGGGTCTGCCCGCCTTCCAGCGCGCGTTGGCCCGCCAGTTGGATCGTCGGGCCATCGGCCATCGGGTCGGTGAAGGGCATCCCCAGCTCGATGATATCCACCCCGGCGCCCGGAAGCCCCTTCACGATCTCCAGCGAGGTCGCATAGTCGGGATCGCCCGCCATGACATAGGCGACAAAGCCCTTGCGGCCCTCGGCGCGCAGTTGGGCGAACTTCTGGTCGATCCGGGTCATCGGGCGTCCTTCTTTGCAGGTCGCGCCCGGTGTGCAGAAATCCGCGGTGGAAATCAATGCCTCAAGGGGGCGGGCGGCTACAGCCGCGGCCCTTCCACCTCGACCGCGGGGCCCGAGATCATCCAATGGGTGCCGAAGCGGTCGCGCACCATGCCATAGCCGGTGGACCAGAAGGTCGGCTGGACCGGCATGATCACCGCCCCGCCCTCCGCCAGCGCATCGAACAGCCGATGCGCGGTGGCGAGGTCGGGGGCGGACCGGCTGATCGACACCGCCTTTTGTGCCTCGCCCTCCACCCCCGGCGGAAAGTCGGAGGCCATCAGCACCATGCCGCCCGCAACCAGTGCCGAATGCATCACCAGATCGGAGGCGGCAAACTCCGGCGGAACGCCCGGCATCTCGCGGTAGCGCTGGATGAACAGGTCATTTGCCCCGAACAGCTCGGCATAGAAGGCCATCGCCTCGGCACAGGTCCCCTGAAAATGTAGGTAGGGCTCGAATCCCATTGGATGCTCTCCATGATTGCCCCCGCCGAGGCCCAATGTGCCATGCTGCAGCGCAGGAACATAGGGCCTCCCTTGCGTCTGCGCGGCCCTCTGCCTAGAAGCGGCGCGAAACCGCTGGAACAGGGGATCGGCATGGGCTTCAAGATGGGTATCGTCGGAATGCCGAATGTCGGCAAATCCACGCTCTTCAATGCGCTGACGCGGACCGCCGCCGCGCAAGCCGCCAACTTCCCGTTCTGCACGATCGAACCGAATGTCGGTGAGGTCGCGGTGCCCGATGCGCGGCTGGAAAAGCTGGCCGCCATCGCCGGGTCCAAGCAGATCATCCCGACGCGGATGACCTTCGTGGACATCGCCGGCCTGGTGAAGGGCGCCAGCAAGGGCGAAGGCCTCGGCAACCAGTTCCTGGCCAATATCCGCGAAACCGATGCCATCGCCCATGTGCTGCGCTGCTTCGAGGATGGCGACGTGACCCATGTCGAGGGCCGCGTCGATCCGGTCGCCGATGCCGAGACCATCGAGACCGAGCTGATGATTGCCGATCTGGAAAGCGTCGAGCGGCGGCTGGCGAACCTTGCGCGCAAGATCAAGGGCGGCGACAAGGAGGCGGTCGATCAGGACCGGCTGCTGCGCGCCGCCGCGGTCGCGCTGGAGGCGGGCCGCCCCGCCCGCACCGTGAAGGTCGCGCCCGAGGATCGCCGGGCCTGGGAGATGTTGCAGCTGCTGACCTCCAAGCCCGTGCTCTATGTCTGCAATGTCGAGGAATCCTCGGCCGCGAGCGGCAACAGCCAGTCCGAACGGGTGGCAAAGATGGCCGCCGAACAGGGCGCGGGCTCGGTGGTGATCTCGGCCAAGATCGAGGAAGAGATCAGCCAGCTCGACGCCGAAGAGGCGGAGATGTTCCTGACCGAGATGGGGCTGGAGGAAGCCGGGCTCGACCGGCTGATCCGCGCCGGATACGAGCTTCTGGAGCTGCAGACCTACTTCACCGTCGGCCCGAAAGAGGCCCGCGCCTGGACCATCCCCAAGGGCACCCTCGCCCCGCAGGCGGCCGGCGTGATCCACGGCGATTTCGAGCGCGGCTTCATCCGGTCGGAAACCATCGCCTATGACGATTACATCGCCGGCAATGGCGAAGCCGGCGCGCGCGAGGCCGGCAAGTTCCGGGTCGAAGGCAAGACCTATGAGGTGAAGGACGGCGACGTCCTGCACTTCCTGTTCAACGGCTGAAGCCATTTTCTGAGCAAGGAAGGGGGCGCTGCCCCCGTCGCGGCGGGGCCGCGACTCCCCCGGGATATTTTGGCCAGCAAGAAGCCGCGGGGGTTCAGACCCGCCGGAAGGTCGCGTAGTCGGGGAGGCGGCCCTCGCGCAGGGCCTTTTTCTCGTAGCGCGTGGAAATCCAGTCCTTCCAGGCGGTTCCGGAGTGTTCTTCAAGTACGAACCCGGCCTTTGGCACCTCTTGCAGCGCCTGGCGCATATAGTCGGGGATGTCGGTCGCCACGCGGAACTCTGCCCCCGGCGCCAGCGCGCGGTGCAGCGGCAGCAGGTGATCCTGGGTGACGAAGCGGCGGCGGTGGTGGCGGCGCTTGGGCCAGGGGTCGGGGTAGTTCAGGAACGCCTTCGCGATGGAGCCTTCGGGCAGCACATCGAACAGCTCGCGCACATCGCCCGGATGCACGGCGAGGTTGCTGACACCCGCGGCGCGGATCTTGCCCAAAAGCATCGCCACGCCGTTGATGAAAGGCTCGCAGCCGATGATGCCCACATCCGGCCAGGTCGCGGCCATGTGGACCATATGCTCGCCGCCGCCGAAGCCGATTTCCAGCCAGACCGGGCGGGCGTCGCCGAAGATCGCGGACAGGTCCAACGGCGTGCGGTCCGGGTTCTCGTCGACCGTCACGCCGAAGGGGCGCAGGGTTTCGAGATCCTCGGACAGGTAGGACTTCTGCGACGGGCGCATGGTCTTGCCGGCCCTGCGGCCATAGAAGTTGCGCCATTCAGGCGCGTCTGCGCCTTCGGGATCATCGGGAGGGGTCTGGTCGGGTTCGGTCTGGTCAATCATGGGCCGGGGTCATGCCGCCCGCAAGCCGCGGGGTCAAGCCCCCGTCAGCCGCGCTGGATCAGGAACAGGCCGATCCCCATGACGCCGATCCCCGCCCCGCGCATCAGGGTGATTGGGCGCAAGGCCGCGCCGAACAGGCCGAACTGGTCGATGACGGCGGCCGAGATCATCTGGCCCAGCAGCACGAAGAACACAGCGTTGCCGACTCCGAAATGGGGTGCGACAAAGGTGATGGAGAGCACGTAGAAGGCGACCAGCAGCCCCGCGAGAAACAGGTGCCTGGGCTGGTCCGGCAGGCGCGCAATGGCCGAGGGGCCGTGGGTCAGCAGCATCACCAGAACCGCCCCGCAGAGTGCCACGCAGAACAGCACCACGGCGGCAACGGGGGGCGAGCCGATGCGCGCCCCGAGTTGCGCGTTCAGGGCCGCAAGGATCGGGATACCGATGCCGGCGGCAAGCATGATCATCGCATAGCGCAGGGTATCGGGCATCGGGGCCTCCATCGGCGGGCGTTGCCGGGCGAGAATGGCGAGGGATGAGGGCGGGGGCAAGGAGGGTGGCAGGACGATTTGCCGGCGGGTAGCGGGTGAGCCGAACAAGGTGGTCAGACTGCGCGGAGCCTGAGTTTACCATGCGCAGATCGAAAACTCGTCATTCTCCCAACAAGCCGGGTCTCCCTCGGAGCGTCGAAGATCATGCGTTTGGCCGTGCATATGGGATGCGTAAGCCTCTCCGGTCCACATGCCCTGAGCGTAGTCTCCGTCGATCAGGGTAACCATGGCCGCATACTTTGCGTTTCCCGTGACCACAGTGAACGAGCCGCCAGGGCTTGCCTGAAAGTAACAGGCTCCGACATGATAGACGGTGCCGTGTTCCGCGATCTGGCATCGGATCTCCCGAGGCGCGGGGCCTTCCGGGTCCATGTACGGCATGAAGGGATCATCAGCCAGTGATAGGCCGGGCGTTATCCCGGCCAGCAAGATCGAAGATGTTAGAAAAGCTCTCTTAAGCATTGTAACTCCTTGATTTATTCGACAACCATTCGTCGTTTACTTTGGCGGAATTGTGACCAACGCTGCGCTTACGCTCCAACCAGGAACGTGTGCTTCCAGACGACCATTCTGCGGCGCGTCATCAAGAGGAGCGGCGGGAATGATCTGTATCGCGCGCTTGACTTCATCCGCGGCATGATGACCAAGCGCCCTCAGTGACGCTCACCTCGGCCCAAAGCGCACCCCACCACAACAAAAAGAGGCGGTCCCTGCGGACCGCCCCCCCTCTTCCTTGTCACAGAAGCCGCGCCTAGACCGCCTTCTTCAGCGCCTCGACCAGATCCAGCTTTTCCCAGCTGAAGCCACCATCGGCATCGGGATCGCGGCCGAAATGGCCATAGGCGGCGGTGCGCTGGTAGATCGGGCGGTTCAGTTGCAGATGTTCGCGGATGCCGCGGGGCGTCAGGTCCATGACCTCGGCCACGGCACGCTCGATCTCGGCCTCGGGCACCTGGCCGGTGCCATAGGTGTCGGCATAGATCGCCAGCGGCCGCGCCACGCCGATGGCATAGGCGACCTGGATCACGCAGCGGGTGGCAAGGCCTGACGCTACCACGTTCTTGGCAAGGTAGCGCGCGGCATAGGCGGCCGAGCGGTCGACCTTGGTCGGATCCTTGCCCGAGAAGGCGCCCCCGCCATGCGGGGCGGCCCCACCATAGGTGTCGACGATGATCTTGCGCCCGGTGAGGCCGGCATCGCCATCGGGACCGCCGATCACGAAAGTGCCGGTCGGGTTGACGTGCCATTCGGTGCGTTCGGTCAGCCAGCCGGCCGGGATCACCTCGCGGATGTACGGCTCCACCAGCGCGCGGATATCGTCCGAGGTCTGGCTTTCATGCGCGTGCTGGGTGGACAGCACCAGCTGCGTCACCTCGACCGGCTTGCCGTTTTCATAGCGCAGCGACAGCTGCGATTTGGCATCGGGGCGCAGCGTGGGCTCGGCGCCCGATTTGCGCGCCTCGGCCAGCCGGCGCAGGATCGCATGGGAATACTGGATCGGGGCAGGCATCAGCTCGGGCGTCTCATCGGTCGCATAGCCGAACATGATGCCCTGATCGCCGGCGCCATCGCGGTCCACGCCCTGGCTGATATGGGCCGATTGCGGGTGCAGCAGGTTCGAGACCTTGAGCGTCGCCCAATGGAACTCGTCCTGCTCATAGCCGATGTCGCGCACACAGCCACGCACGATGGAATCGACCCGCTCCATGTACTCGGCAAGCTTTGTCTTGTCGGACAGCCCGACCTCACCGCCGACGACAACCTGATTGGTGGTGGCGAAGGTCTCGCAGGCGACGCGGGCATTCGGCTCCTCGGCGAGGAAGGCGTCGAGCACCGCATCCGAGATACGGTCGCACACCTTGTCGGGGTGCCCCTCCGAGACGCTCTCGGAGGTGAAGATATAGTTCTGCCGGGACATGGGAAGCGCTCCATTGGTGAATTCCCGTCACGCCAGGAAGCCGTTGTGACGGTTGAATGGACGTGCGTAACCCCCTGCCCCCTTTGCGTCAATCGCCTATCTGCGGCGAGTTGTAACCAGTCCCAGCAACAGCAGCGACAGCAGCACCAGCATTGGCCAATCGCCGCTGCGGGCATAGGGCGTGGGCGGATATGCCGCGGGCAGCGGGGCGTCCAGAAACCCGTCGGTGTTCAGCGGCAGCGAGGCAAGCACCCGGCCCTTCGCGTCGATCACCGCCGAGACGCCGGTATTGGCGACGCGCACAAGCGGCAGGCCCTGCTCGAGGGCGCGCAGCCGGGCTTGCGCAAGGTGCTGGTAGGGGCCGGAGAGCGCGCCGAACCAGGCATCGTTGGTGGCCTGCAAGATCCAGTCGGCGCGGCCGGGGGCGGCGTTCAGGTCTTGCGGGAACACCGCCTCGTAGCAGATCAGCGGCAGCACGCGGCCGAGCGGGCCAAGGTCCAGCAGTGCGGGGCCAGGGCCCGCGGAATAGCCGTTGCCCTGCCGCGCGGCAAAGGCGGTGATGCCGAGGCTGCCAAGGAGGTCGCCCGCGGGCATGTATTCGCCGAAGGGGACAAGGTGATGCTTGTCATAGACCTCGCCCACCGTGCCGCCGGGGCCGATCACGGCGAGGCTGTTGTAGTAGCGCAGCCCCTCGCTGCGCTGGATGCCAAGCGCGACGGGAGTGCCGCCCGCGGCCTGCGAGATCATCTCCAGCACAATGCCCGGGTCGTTCAGCAGCCAGGGCACCGCGGTTTCGGGCCAGAGGATCAGGTCGGGGGAAGGCATGCCGGGGGCCGGGGCGGCGGCGGTCTGGGCGAGCATCCGTTCGAAGAACATCTCCTGCATGCCCGGCTGCCATTTGAGGTCCTGCGCGGCGTTGGGCTGCGCCAGCCGGATCTGGAACGGGCGGCCTTCGATCATCACCGGCGCCGGGTCCGGCTGCGCCAGACGCCAGACTCCGCCTGCCCAGACCGCCGCCAGCAGCGCCAGCGCGGCAGCAGAGCCGCGGCGGGGGGCCAGCGCCGCCAGCGCCGCCGCCAGCGTGGTCAGCAGGCCGAGGCCAAGCGGGCCGATATAGGCCGCCGCCTGTGCCACCGGGCGGCCAATCCAGACATGGCCGAGCAGCGCCCAGGGAAAGCCGGTCAGCACGTAGCTGCGCAGCGCATCCGCCGCCGCCAGCGCGACGGCGAGGGCCAGTGCCCGCCGGGCGGGGGTCTGCCCTGCCCATGCCGCGAAGGCCGCGGCGCCCGCCCAGAACAGCGCCATGCCGAAGGAAATGAGGATCAGCGCGAAGGGGGCCATCCAGCCGTGGCGGGCCACGTCCACCAGGAACGGCTCCACGATCCAGAACAGGGCGGCGGCGAAGTGGCCGGCCCCGGCGAAGAGGGCCATCACGGCGGCGCGCCGGGGATGCGGCTCGCGCGCCAGCCATCGGATCAGCAGCGCCAGCACCGGCAGCGCCAGCCACCACGCGCCAAGGGGAGCCTGCCCCGCGGCGATCAGCGCGCCCAGAAGCGCGAGCGCGCCGCGGTCCCGCCAGGAGGGGCGAAGCCGCGACCAGAGACCGGGCCTGCCGCCCCCTGCCCGCAGACCCGCCCCTTCCAAGATCAGATCCCGGCGCCCGGCAGCCGCACCCGCAGCCGCTTGATCCGGCGCGGGTCGGCATCGACGACCTCGAACTCGACCCCGCTATCGGCCTTCACCACCTCGCCGCGCGCCGGCACCCGGCCCAGCAGCATGAAGACGAGGCCGCCCATCGTGTCGACCTCCTCGCCCTCTTCCTCGTCGGCAAGGCGGCGGCCGACGGCCAGTTCGAACTCTTCCAGCGGGGCACGCGCCTGCACCAGCCATTGGCCGGGCTTCTCTTGCGTCCAGAAGCCGCCTTCCTGCTCGTCATGCTCGTCGTCGATGTCGCCGATGACCTGCTCGATCAGGTCCTCGATCGTCACCAGCCCGTCGACACCGCCATATTCGTCGATCACCAGCGCCATGTGGATGCGCTCGGTCTGCATCTTCTGCAGCAGAACGCCGATGGGCATCGAGGGCGGGGCAAACAGCAGCGGGCGCAGCATCTTGCGCAGGCCAAAGCGGGGGGCCTGCGCGTCGAACCCGTATTGCAGCGCAAGGTCCTTGAGGTGGACCAGCCCCAGCGGCGAATCGAGTGTGCCCTTGAACACCGGCATCCGCGAGAACCCGTGCTCGCGGAACACCGCGACCAGATCCTCCTTGGATATGGTCACTGGCACGGCCACGATTTCGGGTTTCGGTATGGCGATGTCGCCGACACGCAAGCGCCGCAAGGCGCCAAGACCCGCGTGATGCGTGGTCTGTCCCTCGCCCGGGGCGCCGTCTTCGCCCTCATTCTCCTGATCCGCGCCGTTGAAGGCGTTCAGGATTCGTCCGAAAAAGCCGCGAGAACCATTGCTCTCGGGACTGTCCCCCTGGTCCGGCGCGTCTTGCGCTACCGTAGACCCGTCTGAACTTTCGCCCATCGTTCCTTTCCATCTTGCCGGGACTACCCGCGCCGCAGCGCTGCCCAAGCGTCACTTGCTGTCAGTCGTAGGGATTTGCAAGTCCAAGCTCTGCCAGGATCGCAATTTCGGTGCCTTCCATGAGCGATGCATCGCCGTCGCGTTCGTGATCATAGCCCAGAAGATGCAGAACTGCGTGAACGATCAGGTGCGTCACATGTTCCGTCATCGGCTTGCCGGCCTCGGCGGCCTCGCGCTCGCAGGTCTCCCAGGCGATGGCGATGTCGCCCAGTTCCTCGGGCATGTCGGCATCGCCCTCTGGCAGGTCTGGCGCGGCGCCCTCCGCTTCTGCCCCCCGTTCTTCCGAGGGCCAGGACAGCACGTTGGTGGCCGCTGGCTTCCCGCGGAAATCGGCGTTGAGCACGGCGATGCGGGCATCGTCACAGCCCAGAAGGCTGATCTCGAATTCGCCCGGCGCCAGCCCCAGATGCGACAGCGTCGCCGCGGCCGCCCGTTCGGCGAGCGGTGCGAGCCCGAAGGACTCCCACCGCCCGTCTTCTTCTATCGTGTCAACCAGAGATTCCATCGTCGCGGTCATATGCCTCGATGATGCGGGCAACAAGGGGATGGCGCACCACGTCCTTGGCGGTGAAGTAGTTGAAGCTGACGCCCTTCACCCCGGCGATGATCCGCTCGGCATCCTTGAGGCCCGAGGGCACGCCGCGCGGAAGGTCGATCTGGCTGCGGTCGCCCGTCACCACCATGCGGCTGCCCTCGCCCAGACGGGTCAGGAACATCTTCATCTGCATGGTCGTGGCGTTCTGCGCCTCGTCCAGCACCACGAAGGCGTTGGACAGGGTGCGCCCGCGCATGAAGGCCAGCGGAGCGATCTCGATCCGCTTCTCCAGCATCAGCTTTTCCATCTGCTTGGGCGGCAGGAAGTCGTTCAGCGCGTCATAAAGCGGCTGCATGTAGGGATCGACCTTCTCCTTCATGTCGCCGGGCAGGAAGCCGAGCCGCTCGCCCGCCTCCACCGCCGGGCGGCTGAGGATGATCTTGTCGACATGGCCGCCGATCAGCATCGTCACGCCGACCGCCACGGCAAGGTAGGTCTTGCCGGTGCCGGCAGGGCCGATCCCGAAGGCCAGTTCGTGACGGAACAGGTTGTTCACATAGGCCTTTTGCGCCTCGGTCCGCGGTTCCACCGATTTCTTGCGGGTGCGGATTTCCATGCGGCCGCTGAACATTTCCAGCTGATCCTCGGGGTCTGCCTGCGGTGCGCCGCCGAAATCGCCCATGCGGATCATCGCGTCGATATCGCCAGCCTCGACCGGGCGGCCGGTTTCAAGCCGCGCATAAAGCTGGTGCAGCAGCGCCGCCGCCTGATCGCGGAGCGCCGGGGTGCCGACCACTGCGAGCTGATTGCCGCGCCGGAGGATGTGGACCCCCACCTTGTGTTCGATCTGGGCGAGGTTCCGGTCGAACTGCCCGCACAGATCGCGCAGGAGGCGGTTGTCGGGGAATTCCAGAAGCGTTTCATGAACGTCTTCAGGACGGGGCGGGGGGGTCAGCGCGCTGATGCCCAATAACGTCTCCCTTCGGCAGAGGGTTGGCTTTGGTGGGTCGGCTTTGGTGACGGCTCGTAGGATGATGGTGCCAAGCGCGGGCCCATATGGCAAGCGCCCAGATCAAGATTCGCAGCCTGACAACTAGATCGGCCGCAGGTTGGTTCCTGCGGCCGCTATATCGTGATGAATTGTGCGGCGCCCGCGCGGCGCGGCGCTCCTCCTCAGACCGGATCGGGAACGTTCGAGCCCGCCTTGTAGGGCCCGGTTACATAACCGTCGGTGCCGGCCTTGCCGGTGCAGACCGGGCGGCCATCGGGATAGCGGCGCGAGCTCATGTAGCCTTCGGCCCCGTCGTCGATGATCCAGTGGTCGCAGCCCTCGGGATCGACCCAGATCCCGGCCTTCAGCTGGCTCAGGTGCTTGGAATCAATGCCTCTGTCCACGGTCTTGTTCTGCTTGGGCGCATCGCAGGCGGCGAGGGTGCCGGCGGCCGCGAGGATGGTGATGAGTTTCAGGATGGTCATGTCACGCTCCTCAGCGGATGCAGAAGATTTCGACGCGGCGGTTCTGCTGCATCCCGGCCGCGGTGGCGTTCGACGCCTTGGGCTGACGCTCGCCGTACCAGGAGATGTCCACCACCCGCGCGCCGACGCTGTTTGCCACCACGGCAACCGACTGGGCGCGGCGCTGCGACAGGTTCATGTTGTAGGCATCGCTGCCGCGGCTGTCGGTATGGCCGGCGATCACGTAGCCAGTCGCCCGCGTCGTGGAGAAAAACGATTCGAGCTGCTGGCGGCCGCCGGCAGAGATCGTGGCGCTGCCAGTGGCGAAGAGCTGGTCCGCGGGCATCACGCCGCACGCCTCGCCGCGGTTGCAGACCGGCAGGCCCCGCTTGTCGATGCGGGCGTCCATGTAGCCTTCCCAGCCGTCATCCATCACCCAGTGTTCGCAGCCATCCGGATCGACCCAGATCGTGGGTGCGAAGCGCTCGCCGATGACCACTTCTTGCGCCACCAACGGCCCCGTCGCCATCGCAAGCCCGATCACCGCGATCGCCGCCGCTCTCAGCATCCCTCTTACCACTGTTTCGCCTCCGCCTTGTTCACCTGCTGCGGCGCGGCACACGCGCCCCGAGGAGACTGTTCAAATCCCCGAGAGCGTAGCATGTCCTTAACGCTTGTGAAGGTGCTTTCCCCACAGATTGTGCCCCGAGCGGAAACATTACCCCATCAGAGGTGAAACTGGCGCACGGATAGGTGGAAAAACGCCCCGGCCCTACCACATTGCGCTGGTCACGGCGCCGCCAAGCGAGTTCGGGCCGCTGTCGGTGATTCTCACCTTGGCGATGGCGCCGCGGCGGGCGTCGCCGCCGGTCACATGCACCGCATGCAGATAGTCGGACTTGCCGACCATCTGCCCCGGCTCGCGCCCGGGCTTTTCGAACAGCACCTGCACCTCACGCCCGACCATCCCCTGCTGCGCGGCGCGTTGCTGCTGCGTCAGCAGCGCCTGCAGCCGTTGCAGCCGCTCGTCGGCCTCGGCCGCCGGGACGGGGGGCTTTTCGGCGGCGGGAGTGCCGGGGCGGGCGGAGTAGCGGAAGGAATAGGCCATGCCGTAATCCACCGCCGCCACCAGATCCATCGTCGCCTGGAAATCGGCCTCGGTCTCGCCGGGGAAGCCGACGATGAAATCGCCCGACAGCAGCATGTCGGGCCGGGCGGCGCGGATACGCTCCACCAGCCTCAGATACTGCTCGGCGGTATGCTTGCGGGCCATCGCCTTCAGGATGCGGTCGCTGCCGGACTGCACAGGAAGGTGCAGATAGGGCATCAGCTTGGCCTCTTCGCCATGGGCGGCGATCAGGTCATCTTCCATGTCATTGGGATGCGAGGTGGTGTAGCGGATCCGCTCCAGCCCGTCGATCCGCGCCAGCGCCCGCACCAGTTGCGCCAGGCCCCAGGTGCCGCCCCCCACATCCGCCGGCCCGTCGCCGTGATAGGCGTTGACGTTCTGGCCCAGCAGGGTGATCTCGCGCACGCCCTTCTCGACCAGCCCCCGCGCCTCGGTCAGGATGCGCGCCGCGGGGCGGCTGACTTCCGATCCGCGGGTATAGGGCACCACGCAGAAGGCGCAGAACTTGTCGCAGCCCTCCTGCACCGTCAGGAAGGCGGTCGGGCCGCGGGTCGCGCCCTGCATCCGCGCGGGCAGATGGTCGAACTTGTCCTCGGCCGGGAACTCGGTATCGACCGACTTGGCCCCCGCATCGGCGGCGCGGGCCATCGCCGGCAGCCGGTGATAGCTTTGCGGGCCGACGACCAGATCGACCAGCGGCATCCGCCGCAGGATCTCGGCGCCCTCGGCCTGCGCGACGCAGCCGGCGACGCCAATCTTGAGGGCGGGGTTCGCCACCTTCAGCGGCCGCAGGCGGCCAAGGTCGGAATAGAGCTTCTCGGAGGCCTTCTCGCGGATGTGGCAGGTGTTCAGCAGCACCATGTCGGCATCGTCGGCGGTTTCCGTCAGCACATAGCCATCGGCGCCCATCGCCTCGGCCATGCGCTCGCTGTCATAGACGTTCATCTGGCAGCCATAGGTCTTGATGAAGAGCTTCTTCACCCCGGCCTTTGCATCGCCGACTTTCGCATCGCCATCCATGCCGTGCCCTTTCCCGCGCCCGGACGCGCGCAGATGCGCGCCGGACCGGCGTTATGTATCGAAATGCCGCCCCTGCCGCAATGCCCGCCCCGGCGCGGTGCGGCAGGGCTTGCATTGCGCGCTGGCCTGCCCGAGTTTGCAGGCGCGGCAACGATTGGACCTGCGCCATGGATTATACCTCTCTCGACGACTTCCTCGTGCGGGGCCGCGGCGCGCTGGCCAAGGGGCCGGTGGCGCTGATCCTTGCCGAGGATCTGGTCGAGGTGGACAGCACCCTGCGCCATCACCTGAAGGCCGGCTTCCGCGCCGTGCTGCTGTTCGCGCCGCCCGAACTGGCGCTGCCGGCGGACCTGAATGCGCAGGTTCACCGGATCACGTTTCAGGTGAAGGCCGAGGGCGCGCTGATGCGGGCGGTGAACCCGGTCATCGAGGCCTGTCCGCCGACCACGTGGCTCTATTACGGCTACAACGCCGAATACCTGTTCCACCCGTTCTGCGAGACCCGCAGCGTGCGCGAGCTGATCGCCTTTCATGCCGAGGAACGGCGCGATGCTATGCTGTGCTATGTCGTCGACCTTTACGCGGGCGATCTGTGGTCGCATCCCGATGCGGTGGATCTGGCGGGCGCGCAGATGGACCGCACCGGATACTACGCCCTCGCCCGCAAGGACGAGGCCGGCCATATCCGCGAAAGGCAGCTGGATTTCTATGGCGGCATCCGCTGGCGGTTCGAGGAGCATATCCCCAAGGACCGCCGCCGCATCGACCGCATCGCGCTGTTCCGCGCCCAGCCGGGCCTGCGGCTGCGGGCAGATCACACCTTCAACCTGCAGGAATGCAACACCTATGCCTGCCCATGGCACAACAACCTGACCGCCACGATCATGTCCTTCCGCACCGCCAAGGCGCTGAAAACCAATCCCGGGTCAACCTATGACATCGACAGCTTCAGGTGGCACAACTCGGTGCGCTTCGACTGGCATTCGCAGCAGTTGATGGAGCTGGGGCTGATGGAACCGGGGCAGTGGTTCTAGCGGCCGATCAGGTCCGGCGCAGGCGGATCACCACATCGACGCGGGCAATCTCGGCGCCCGCAGGCGCGGCCGGCAGGCGGGTGATCTCCAGCTGGTCTGCCGGGGCATCGGTCAGTTCCGAATTGTCTTCCCAGAAGAAATGCGGGTGATCGTCCATCCGCGTGTCGAAATACGACCGCGCGCCATCGACGGTGATCTCTTGCATCAGCCCAGCTTCGCAAAAGGCCCGCAGGGTGTTGTAGACCGTCGCCAGCGACACGCCCTCGCCCGCGGCGCGCGCTGCGGCATAGAGGCTTTCGGCGGTGACATGCCGATCCTCGCCATCGCCCACCAGCAAGGAGGCCAGCGCCACGCGTTGCCGCGTCGGGCGCAGTCCTGCCCGTGACAGCCATGTGGTTCCGGTTGCGTCGGCTTTGGCCTTCATCTGCGTGCGCGCTCTTTCCTGTGCTAGCCCTTCATATAGGGGCGAAGTGCCCCGGATTTCAAATCCTTTTGCGAAACGGCGCAAGACAAGGCCGCTTGCCCGCCCCGCGGGGCTATTGCGCCCGCTCCGATGCGGATGGTAGAGGAAAGCCGGTATGACAAGAGTGTTCTGCACGGGGGGACAGGCCGGAATGGCGGATTATCCGACGAGTTTCGACAAGGAAGCGCTGCTGAAATGTGCCCGGGGAGAGCTTTTCGGCCCCGGCAACGCGCAGTTGCCTGAACCGCCGATGCTGATGATGGACCGGATCACCGACATTTCCGCCGATGGCGGCGCGCATGGCAAGGGCCATGTCGTCGCCGAATTCGACATTCGCCCCGACCTGTGGTTCTTCGCCTGCCACTTTCCCGGCAACCCGGTGATGCCCGGCTGCCTCGGCCTCGATGGCCTGTGGCAGCTGACCGGCTTCAACCTCGGCTGGCGCGGCTGGCAGGGTCAGGGCTTTGCTCTTGGCGTCGGCGAGGTGAAGCTGAGCGGCATGGTCACCCCGGCCCGCACGATGATCACCTACCGCGTCGATTTCACCCGCGTCATCGACCGGCGGCTGAAGATGGGCGTCGCCGATGGCCGTGTGGAAGCCGATGGTGAGATCATCTACCTCGTCAAGGACATGAAGGTCGGTCTGGCTGCCCCGGCAGCCTGATCCCCCCAAGCTAAGGAGAGCCGCCATGCGCCGCGTCGTCGTCACAGGCCTCGGTATCGTTTCATCCATCGGCAACAATGCGGAAGAGGTTCTGGCCTCGCTGAAGGCCGGCCGCTCCGGCATCACCGCCAATGCCGATATGGCAGAGCGCGGCTTTCGCAGCCAGGTTGCGGGGGCGGTCAACCTTGACGTGGCCGAGCATGTGGACAAGCGCACCCTGCGCTTCATGGGACCGGGCGCAGCCTATGCCCATATCGCCATGACTCAGGCCATCGCCGATGCCGGCCTGACCGAGGCCGAGGTGTCGAACCCGCGCACCGGCCTTGTCGCCGGATCGGGCGGGCCCTCGACCTCGGCGATGCTGGTCGCGCATCAGACTGTGCTGACGCAGGGCGCGCCGAAGCGGATCGGGCCGTTCGCGGTGCCCAAATGCATGTCCTCGACCATCTCGGCGAACCTCTCGACCGCGTTCAAGATCAAGGGCATCAACTATTCGATCACCTCGGCCTGTTCGACCTCGCTGCATTGCATCGGCAATGCCAGCGAGCAGATCATGATGGGCAAGCAGGACATCATGTTTGCCGGCGGCGCGGAAGAGCTGGACTGGACCCTGTCCTGCCTGTTCGACGCAATGGGGGCCATGTCGTCGAAATACAACGACCGGCCTTCGGAAGCCTCGCGTGCCTTCGATGCGGCCCGCGACGGGTTCGTGATCGCCGGCGGCGGCGGGATCCTGGTGCTGGAGGAACTCGAGCACGCCAAGGCCCGCGGCGCGAAGATCTATGCCGAGGTCACCGGCTATGCCGCCACCTCGGACGGGCATGACATGGTCGCCCCCTCGGGCGAGGGCGGCGAGCGGGCGATGCGGCTGGCGCTGCAATCGCTGAGCCCGGACCGCAAGGTCGGCTACATCAACGCCCATGGCACCTCGACCCCGGTCGGCGATGTCGGCGAGGTCGAGGCGGTGCGCCGGGTGTTCGGCCGTGGCGCCACCCCCCCGATCAGTTCGACCAAGTCGATGACCGGCCACAGCCAGGGCGCGACCGGCGCGCAGGAGGCGATCTATTGCCTCTTGATGCTGCAGAACGATTTCATCGCGCCCTCGATCAACGTCGAGACGCTCGACCCGGCCATCGACCCGGCCGAGATCGCCACCGCCCGCGTCGACGACGCAGGCCTTGATACGGTGATGACCAACAGCTTCGGCTTTGGCGGCACCAATGGCTCGATGCTGCTGTCGAAATACTTGGGGTGATCTGACATGGCCGATCTGATGACGGGCAAGCGCGGGCTGGTGATGGGCGTCGCGAACGAACGCTCCATCGCCTGGGGCATCGCGCAGGCGCTCGCCGCCGAGGGGGCAGAGCTGGCCTTCACCTATCAGGGCGAAGCCTTCGGCAAACGGGTGGAGCCGCTGGCGGCCTCGCTGGGGTCCAAGTTGCTGATCGACGCCGATGTGATGAACGATGACAGCCTCGATGCTGCCTTCGCCATGCTCGCCGCAGAATGGGGCAGCATCGACTTTGTGGTCCATGCCATCGCGTTTTCCGACAAGAACGAGCTGACGGGCCGGTTCATCAACACCAGCCGCGAGAACTTCAAGACTTCGCTGACCATCTCGTGCTTCTCGTTCATCGACGTGGCGCGGCGGGCGGCGGCGATCATGCCCAATGGCGGCAGCCTGATCACCCTGACCTATCAGGGATCGAACCGGGTGACGCCGTTCTACAACGTGATGGGCGTGGCCAAGGCGGCGCTGGAATCCTCGGTGCGCTACCTCGCCAACGACCTCGGCCCCGACAAGATCCGCGTCAACGCGATCAGCCCCGGCCCGATGAAGACGCTGGCCGGCGCGGCCATCGGTGGCGCGCGCAAGACCTTCCGCCATACCGAGGCGAATTCCCCCCTGCGCAGCAATGCCACGCTGGAGGCGATCGGCGGCACGGCGGTGTATCTGGCCTCGGACTATGGCGCCTGCACGACGGGCGAGATCATTCTGGTGGACAGCGGCTATCATGTGCTGGGGATGCCGCAGCCCGAGCACCTGTAAGGCCTGACCGGGCTTCACCTTTCCGTCAGCGGGCTGGCGGGGCGCGCCGGACGGCTTAAGATTGCTGCATGAGCACACAGCCCCTCACCCGCCGCGCCTTCGCGCTCTCCGCCGCCGCGCTGCTGGCGGCCCCGGCCCTGCACGCGCAGCCCGCCCCGCGCTTCGCCCGCAGCCTTGCCGCCGCGCGGGGACTGGAGCAGCTTCACAGCCTGTGCATCGCCCAAGGCGGGCAAACCGTGCTGGCCGAGGCGATCCGCGGCCCCTCGCCGGACCGGGCGGTGAACGTGAAATCCGTGTCGAAGACGCTGGTCGCCTCGCTGACCGGCTCCGTGATCGGCACCGGCGCGATCCCCGGGCCGGACGCAGGGCTGGGAGAGCTTGCCCCGGGGCTGATCCCCAACGGCGCCGATCCGCGGGTCGCAGAGTTGACGGTGGCGGACCTCCTGACCATGCAGGCCGGGCTGGAACGCACCTCGGGCGGCAATTACGGCGCCTGGGTCAGCAGCCGCGACTGGGTCGCCGATGCGCTGGCGCGGCCGATGGTCGGGCGGCCGGGAAACGGGATGCTCTACTCCACCGGCAGCTATCACATCCTTGGCGCGCTGCTGTCCGAGGTGACGGGCGACAGCCTGTTGACGCTCGCGCGGCGGCATATCGGCGAGCCCTTGGGGGTGCGCATCGACGCCTGGACCCGCGATCCGCAGGGCCGCTACATGGGCGGCAACAACATGGCGCTGTCGCCGCGGGCGATGCTGGCCTTCGGCGAGGCGTATCGCACCGGCGGCGCGGGGCCAGAGGGGCGGCTGGTGCCGGGGGAGTGGGTGACAGCCTCATGGACCCCGCGCACCCGCTCGGCGTTTTCCGGCGATGATTACGGCTATGGCTGGTTCCTGTTCACTGCGGCCGGCACCCGCGTCGCCTATGCGCGCGGCTATGGCGGGCAGATGATCTATGTGCTGCCGGACCACGCGCTGACCGTCGCCGTCACCTCGGATGAATCGCAACCCGCCCGGTCCGAGGGCCATGCCGGCGCGCTGAAACGGCTGTTGACCGAAGTGATCCTGCCCGAGGCGATGGCCTAGCCGTCCTTCCGCCGGTCGCGGCTGTCCACCCGGGCGCGGAAGCCCTCGGCATCGCCGAAATCGCAAAAGCCATCGTAATACGGGTGCGGGTCGCTGGCATGGCGGGCGTGCTTGATCGGGCACCAATGCGCCTCGGTGCGCCCGGCAATCTCGCGCACATAGGAAATCAGCCCGTTGGCATAGCCGCAATAGACGCAGTTGAGCTTCTGCAGCCCGTTGAGATAGGCCAGCATGTGCCGGTCGATGATGATGTGATCGGCGCGGCGCACCTTCTGGATGCCATAGACCGGAAAGCACACCGCCTGATAGACGGACACGAACAGGTCCAGCAGCGCGAAAGGCACGATCAGCGCATAGATGAACGGCGCTGTGATCACGACCGACAGCCGCGCCCGGGCGACGTAACCCGCCAGCCCCTCGCGCAGTTCCCGGTGCCGCTGGCGCGCGCCAGCCTCGAAGACCGCGCGGCCGCGTTCCAGCCGGTAACGCCAGATCTCCCGGCGCTCGTCGATGCCCGCCTCCAGCCCCTGCCGCAGCTCGGCGATGCGGCTGCGCAACTGATCAAGCTCGGTGGTCATCGGATCGCTCCCAAGGGTTTGGCTGCGCGGGAAGGTAAGCACGCGCCGGGGCCCGGGCCAAGCGCCGATGCCGCCGCACCGCCCCCTTCCCCCCGCTGCGGCCCTGTGCCAGTCTGCCGGCCGGAGGACCCCATGCCGATCAAGCTCTGCGTTTTCGATGCCTATGGCACGCTGTTCGACGTGGCCGCCGCCGCCCGCCGCGCCGCGCAGGAACCGGGGGGCGAAGCCCTGGCGCAGCACTGGCCGCGCCTTGCCGAAGACTGGCGCCGCAAGCAGCTGGAATATACCTGGCTGCGCAGCCTGATGGGC
This sequence comes from Frigidibacter albus, assembly GCF_009908165.1. GTDB lineage: Bacteria > Pseudomonadota > Alphaproteobacteria > Rhodobacterales > Rhodobacteraceae > Frigidibacter > Frigidibacter albus. Next base: position 136,698 of record NZ_JAAAUC010000009.1, on the reverse strand, counting down.
CTGCACGCCGATTTCCGCACCGTCACCGCCGAGGCGCTGGACTGGGCGCTGGAGGCATCAGCTCTGCCCGCGGGTCTGCACGGCCGGTTGATGGCGCTCTATGACCAGCTCGACGCCTATCCCGAGGTGCCAGAGATGCTGGCCGCGCTGAAGGCCCGCGGGTTTGCGACCGCGATCCTGTCGAACGGCTCGCCAGCGATGCTGGCCGGGGCGGTCAACCATGCCGGGATCGGCGAGCTGCTGGACGATTGCCTGTCGGTCGAGGCGGTGGGGATCTTCAAGCCCGATCCCCGCGTCTATGCGCTGGCCACGGCCCGCTTCGGCTGCACCCCCGCCGAGGTGCTGTTCATCTCGTCAAATGGCTGGGACGTGGCCGGCGCTGGTAGCTTCGGCTTCACCACTCTCTGGGTAAACCGGGCAGGACTGCCGCAAGACCGGCTGCCACACCGCCCGACCCACATGCTGCCGGACCTGACCGGCCTGCCCGCCCTGCTTGAGACGCCATGACCCTTGCCCATTTCACCACCTCGGACGGGCTGCGCCTTGCCTATGACGACCGTGGCACCGGCCTCCCCTTGCTGTGCTTGCCCGGCCTGACGCGCAACATGGACGATTTCAACACGCTGCTGGCGCCGCTTGCCGGGCGCTGCCGCCTGATCCGCATGGATTACCGCGGCCGCGGCCGCTCGGACCACGACCCCGACTTCAACAACTACAACCTGCTGCGCGAGGCGCATGACGTGGTGGAGTTGCTGGACCTGCTGGGGCTGGCCCGGGTGGCGATCCTTGGCACCTCGCGCGGGGGTCTGATCGCCATGGCGCTGGCGGCGGGGTTTCCGCAGCGGCTGACGGGGGTGATCCTCAACGATATCGGGCCGGTGGTCGGCGATGCCGGGCTGGCGCGGATCATGGATTATGTCGGCAAGGTGCCGCCCTATGCGGATCTGGACGCGCTGGCCGAGGCGATGGCTGTGCACGCGGCGGCCGAGTTTCCGGGCGTGCCGCGAGAGGTCTGGCGCCGGCATGTGGCGCATTGGTTCGAGGAACGGCCGGAGGGGGGGCTTGCCCTGCGCTACGACCCGGCCCTGCACAAGGCGCTGCTGGCGCAGGCCGCGACCGGGGCGCTGCAGGACATGTGGGTGTTCTTCGAGGCGCTGAAGCAATTCCCGCTGGCGGTGATCCGCGGCGCCAACTCCGACATCCTGTCCGCCGAGACGCTGGCCGAGATGCGCCGCCGCCATCCGGTGATGATGGCCGCCGAGATCGCGGATCGTGGCCATGTGCCCTTCCTCGACGAACCCGAGGCGCTGGCCCTGATCAACGCCTTCCTCGACACCCTGCCCCAAGGATTCTCCGCATGACCGACATCACCCGCATCGAGGCCGCCGCCGCGCGGATGGCGGGGCATATCCGCCGCACGCCGCTGCTCTCCTCGCCCTTCGTCGACGCGCTGGCGGGGCGGCGGGTGCTGGTGAAGGCGGAATGCCTGCAGCACACCGGGTCGTTCAAGGCCCGCGGCGGCTGGTCGGCGCTGTCGGCGCTGCCGCCCGAGGCGCGGGCGCGCGGCGTGATCGCCTATTCCTCGGGCAACCATGCGCAGGGCGTGGCGGCGGCGGCACGGGCCTTCGAGGCGCCCGCGGTGATCGTGATGCCGGCCGACGCGCCGCGGCTCAAGATCGACAACACCCGCACGCTGGGGGCCGAGGTGGTGCTCTATGACCGCGCGACCGAGGATCGCGACGCCATCGGCGCGGCGCTGGCGGCGGAGCGCGGGCTGACGCTGATCCGCCCCTATGACGAGGTCGAAGTGATCGCCGGCCAGGGCACCTGCGGGCTGGAGATCGCCGAGCAGGCGCTTGAGGCGGGGGTGACACAGGCGGATGTGCTGACCTGCTGCGGCGGCGGCGGCCTGACCGCCGGGGTCGCACTGGCGCTGGAGGCGCGGGCGCCGGGGCTGCGGGCCCGGCCGGCGGAGCCTGCCGGCTTTGACGATACCGCCCGGTCGCTGGCGGCGGGCAGCATCCAGCGCAACGCCTCGCTTTCGGGGTCGATCTGCGATGCCATCGTCACGCCCGAGCCCGGCACGCTGACCTTCCCGATCTTGCAACGGCTCTGCGGCCCGGGGCTCGTCGTCAGCGATGACGAGGCGATGCGGGCGATGGCGGTGGCCTTCGCGCGGCTGAAGATCGTGCTGGAACCGGGCGGGGCGGTGGCGCTTGCCGCGGCGCTGTTCCGCAGGGAGGAGATCGAGGGCGACGCGGTGATCTGCATCGCTTCGGGCGGCAACGTGGACGGTGCGATGTTCTGCGAGGCGCTCGCGCGGTTCGGCACCGGAGATTGAGCGCGGCGGAGTATAGAATTTCCGGCATCGCGCGATGACAGAGGGCTGAGGAAGCGCGGTCAGATTCCACATTTGCAACATCCGCCGCGATGCGCGGGGAAAGCCGGGGGCCACATATGCCGATCTGCGATCTGGGCGACGTGCAGATCAACTGGCGCGAAGATGGCGACCCGGCCGGCGCGCCGGTGGTGTTTGCCCATGCGCTCGGCACCGACCTGCGGCTCTGGGATGCGGTGATCCCGCTGCTGCCGCCCGCGCTGCGGCTGATCCGCTATGACCTGCGCGGCCATGGGCACAGCAGCGTGCCGCCCGCCCCCTATGCCATGGGCGCGCTGATCCGCGATGCGGAACGGCTGATGGACAGTATCGGCGCCAGGGATGCGGTCTTCGTGGGCCTGTCGATCGGTGGGCTGGTGGCGCAGGGGCTGGCGGTCAAGCGGCTGGATCTGGTGCGCGGGCTGGTGCTGTCGAACACGGCGGTGAAGATCGCCACACAGGCGATCTGGCAGGACCGCATTGCGGCGGTGCAGGCTGGCGGGCTGGACGCGCTGGCCGAGGCGCAGATCGCCCGCTGGTTCCCGCCCCGCTTCCGCGCCAGCCCCGAGGCACAGCTGTGGCAGGACCGATTGCGGGCCACGCCGGTGGAGGGCTATGCCGGGGCCTGCGCCGCCATCGCCGGCACCGATTTCATCACCCCCACATCAGGCCTGACCCTGCCGACGCTGGTGATCGCCGGCACCGAGGACGGCTCGACCCCGCCGGACCTTGTACGCGAGACCGCCGGCCTGATCCGCGGCGCTCGCTTCGCGCTGATCCGCGGCGCGGGCCATGTGCCTCCCGTCGACAAGCCGGCGGAATGGGCGGCACTGCTCGCCCGGTTCCTGGAGGAGATCGCCCATGCCTGAAACCGCATCTGAGCCCATCCGCATCATCCTCGTCCACGGTGCCTGGAGCCGTGCCAGCACCTGGGGCGACGTGCCCGCGCGCCTCGCCGCCCTCGGGCATGACGTCATCGCCCCCGACCTGCCGGGGCATGGCGACGATCCCGCCGATCCCTCCACCATCACGCTGGCCGACTACGCCTCGCGGCTGGCAACGATACTGCGCGCCGGCCCCCCCGCCCTGCTCGTCGGCCATTCGATGGGCGGCATGGCAATCTCTGCCGCCGCCGAGCTTGCCCCCGACCATGTCGCGCGGCTGGTCTATGTCTGCGCCTTCCTGCCGCAAGACGGTGAGGGCCTCCTGGACCTGATGAAGCGCCAGCCGCCGACCATCCGCCCCGCCGTCCGCCCCGGCCCGCTGCCCGGCACCACGCTGCTGGACGCCGCCACCGCCCTGCCGCTGCTGGCGCAGGACGCAGACCCCGCCGCGCAGGCGGGCCTCGCCGCTTCCATCGGCCCACAGCCGAACCGCCCCCAAACCGACCGCATTCAGCTGAGCCCCGGCAATTTCGGCCGCCTCCCCCGCGCCTACATCCTGTGCGAGGAGGACCGCACCATCACCCCCGCCCTGCAGCGTGACATGATCGCCGCCAGCCCCTGCGCCCCGGTGCTGTCCCTGCCCACCGGCCATTTCCCGCAGATCAGCGCGCCGGACCGGCTGGCGCGGCTGCTGGCCGACCTGGCGATCCTGTGACACCGGCGATCTGCCGCCCCGCCCCGGCATCCTGCCGCATCCCCTTTGACCTTGCGCCGCAAACCGGCTCTACCTCGCGCGTGGCCCGCCCCAAGGCGCCGAGCCCCCCCGGAGCCTGCCATGCCTGCCACGAAATCGCGTCTCGCCCTGACCTTCATCCTGCTGACCGTCGCCATCGATTCCATCGGCGTCGGGCTGATTTTTCCGGTGATGCCGGACCTTCTGGAAGAGGTGACGGGCAGCACCGTCGCCAATGCCGCGCTTTGGGGCGGGGTGCTGGCCACCGCCTATGCGGCGATGCAGTTCGTCTTCGGCCCCATCGTCGGCAACCTGTCGGACCGCTATGGCCGCCGACCGGTGCTGCTGTCGGCGCTGGCGGTGATGACAGCGGATTACCTGCTGATGTCGGTCGCCCATACCGTCTGGCTGCTGCTGCTGGGACGGGTCATTGCCGGGATCACGGCGGCGACTCATGCCGCCGCGGGCGCCTATATCGCCGACATCTCGGCGCCCGAGGAGAGGGCGAAGAACTTCGGCCTGATCGGCGCCGCCTTCGGGGTGGGCTTCGTCGCCGGCCCGCTGATCGGCGGGCTGCTGGCCGGCATCGACACCCGCGCGCCCTTCTATGCCGCGGCGGCAATGGCGGCGGCGAACCTCTGCCTCGGCTGGTTCGTGCTGCCCGAAACGGTGACCGACGCGATCCGCCGGCCCTTCTCCTGGGCGCGGGCCAACCCCCTCGCCTCGTTCCGCGCCATCGGCCGGCTGCCGGGCTTGCAGCGGATGCTGCTGGTGCTGTTCGTCTATTCGGTGGGCTTCCATGTCTATCCGGTGATCTGGTCCTTCTTCGGCAAGGCCCGCTTCGGCTGGGACAGCTGGATGATCGGCCTGTCGCTCGCTGCCTTCGGCCTCTGCATCGCGCTGGTGCAGGCGCTGCTGGTGGGCCCCGCCATCCGCCTTCTCGGGGACCGCGGCGCCGTGCTCTGGGGCATGGTGGCAGAGCTTGCGACCTTCCTGTTCTACGGCTTCGTCACCTCGGGCGTGCTGGCCCTGATCTTCACGCCGGTGGCCGCGCTTGGCGGCATCGTCATGCCGGCGCTGCAGGCGACGATGTCGCGCGCCGCCCCCGCCGACCAGCAGGGCGAGCTGCAAGGCGTGCTGGCCAGCATCGGCGCGGTGGCGATGATCACCTCGCCGCTGATCATGACCGCCACCTTCGGCATCTTCACGCGGCCCGGTGCCGCCATCTACGCCCCCGGCGCGCCCTTCCTGCTCTCCGCCGTCCTGATGGTCGTTTGTGTCGTCCTGCTTGTCGCCCGCCCGCGAGACCCCGCCGCCGCCTGACGCCTAGCATCCCCTCAAAGCGCGCCCTTCCCCTTCTTGCTGGGGAAAATATCCTGCGGGGGTCCGGGGGCGCAAAGCCCCCGGCCGTCCGCCACAAGGAGCCTGCCCATGAAGCTCAAGGACCTCGAGATCTTCGTCGTTGCCCCCCCCGCCCCCGGCTGGGGCGGGCGCTACTGGATCTTCCCGAAGATCACCACCGATGACGGGATCACCGGCTATGGCGAGTGCTACGCCTCCACCGTCGGGCCGAGGGCGATGGTCGCGGTGATCGAGGATGTGTTCACGCGGCACATGCAGGGATCGTCCCCCGAAGACGTCGAGATGATGTTCCGCCGCGCCTATTCCTCGGGCTTCACCCAGCGGCCCGACCCCACGGTGATCGGCGCCTTCTCGGGGCTGGAGATCGCTTGTTGGGACATTCTGGGCAAGGCGCGGAACCGGCCGGTCTGGGCGCTTCTGGGCGGCTGCGTGAACCCGCGGCTGCGCAGCTACACCTACCTCTACCCCGGCCCCGAGGATGACCCGTCGACGTTCTGGGTCGATGCCGATGCCACCGCCGAGGCCGCGGCCCGGGCGGTCGCGCAGGGCTTCACCGCGGTGAAGTTCGATCCCGCAGGCCCCTACACCATCCGCGGTGGGCATGAGCCGGCCTTCTCCGACATCACCCGCTCTGCCGAGTTCTGCGCCAGGATCCGCCAGGCGGTCGGCGACCGCGCCGACCTCCTGTTCGGCACCCACGGCCAGTTCAGCGTGGCGGGTGCGATCCGCATGGGCCAGGCGATCGAGGCCTACAGGCCGCTCTGGTACGAAGAACCGATCCCGCCCGACGCCACCTTGGACCTTGCCGAGGTCGCGCGGGCCGTGCGGATTCCCATCGCCACTGGCGAGCGACTGACCACCAAGGCCGAATTCGCCGCCGTGCTGCGCGCCGGGGCCGCCCGCATCCTGCAACCCGCGCTCGGCCGCGCGGGCGGCATCTGGGAGGGCAAGAAGATCGCCGCCATCGCCGAGGTTTTCACGGCGCAGCTCGCCCCGCATCTCTATGCCGGGCCGGTCGAATGGGCCGCCAACCTGCATCTGGGCGCCTCGATCCCCAACCTCTTGATGGTCGAGACCATCGAGACCGGCGGCGCCTTCCACATGGCGCTGACCGGCAATCGCCTGCAGTGGGAGGACGGCTACGTCACCGCCCCCACCGGCCCCGGTCTCGGCATCGAGTTCGACGAGGCCCTCGCCCGCGCCCATCCCTATGACGGCTCCCGCCTGCACCTCGAGATGCAGGAGGCCCCTTGCGACTATCGCCGCCCCAACCATTTCGAGGGCGGCGCGCCCCGGACGGGAGAGCCTACATGACCGACATGTCCCAAGGCGCCGCCTACCTGAATGGCGCGTTCCTGCCGCTGGCCGAGGCGAAGATCCCGGTCACCCATTGGGGCTATCGCCGGTCGGATGTGACCTATGACGTGGTCGGCGTGCGGGGCGGCGCCTTCTTCCGGCTGGAGGATCACCTCGCCCGCTTCCGCGCCTCGATGACCCGCCTGCGCATGGTGCCGCCCGAAAGCGATGACGATATCCGCGCCATCCTGCACCGGGTGGTGGCGCTGTCGGGCCTGCGCGATGCCTATGTGGCGATGGATTGCCTGCGCGCCAGCCCGCCCCCCGGCGCGCCGCGCCACCCCGCCTACGCGCCCAGCTACATCATGTGCTACGCCGTGCCCTGGGTCTGGGTCGCCAGCCCCGAGATGATCGACCGCGGGATGCATCTGATGATCCCACGCGTGCGGCGAATCCCCCCCGAAAGCTTCGATCCGCGGGTGAAGAATTTCCACTGGGGCGACCTGACCGAGGGCCAGTTCGAGGCGCTGGACGCCGGCGCCGATTTCGCCGTGCTGCTGGATGGTGCCGGCAACGTGACCGAAGGCCCGGGCTTCAACGTCTTCAGCGTCACCGGAGGGGTCGTCGCCACCCCCGCCACCGGCGCGCTGGACGGCATCACCCGCGCCTCGGTGATGGAGCTGTGCGAGGAGCTTGGCCTGCCTCTGGAGGTGCGCGACATCCCGGCGGACGAATTCCGTGCCGCCGACGAAATCTTCGGGTGCACCACGGCGGGCGGCATCATGCCCGCGGCCCGGATCGACGGGCGAAGGATGGGCAATGATGCGCCGGGGCCGGTTTCCACCGCGCTCAAGGACCTGTTCTGGGCGAAACGCGCCCAAGGCTGGCACGCGACGCCCGTGGACTACGCGGCGGACTGAGTCGGGGCGCAAACCCGTCAAGGCAACTAAAAGTGAACCGCCCGGTTTGTTTCACTCCTGTCGGCGAGCGTGAGCGCAGGCTGCAAGATGCCGCGCATGGCCCCCCGCAGCCCCCTCACGCGGGCCGAAAGCACTGGAACCCCACCCCCGACCCGACGTTAGTGCCCCGACGTCGGCGACTGCTCGAGCATTGCGGCCCCGGCGCAGAAAAAACGAACCGGAGACAGTCATGACCCTTTCCAAGTATTCCCTCCCCCTCCTTGCCGCCATGGGCACCACCCTGGCGCTTCCCGCCTTGGCCGGCGGCCTGACCGAGCCGGTCTACGAGCCCGCGCCCGTCGTCGTCCCGGCCCCGGTCGCCGCGCCGTCGAACTGGGCCGGCGGCTATGCCGGTGTGGTGCTCGGCTATGCCGAGGATGATGTCGACATCACCGACGATCTCGGCGTCTCGCCCGATGACCAGCCCAAGCCGAAGGGCGGCCTTGCCGGCCTCACTGGCGGCTACAACTTCCAGTCGGGCAACTGGGTCTATGGTGTCGAGGCCGACATCGCCAAGACCGACCTGAGCGACAAGGGCACCTTCGACCTGACGGCCGAGGAATACGATGTCGAGATCAACTCGATGGCCACCCTGCGCGGCCGCGTCGGCTATGACATGGGCCGCTGGATGCCCTATGCCACCGCGGGCTTTGCCGCTGCGGATGCCGACTACTCGTTCGACACCGGCGCGGACACGATCAGCGACGGCAACACCATGACCGGCTACTCCGCCGGTGTCGGCGCCGAATATGCGATCAGCGACAACTGGTCGGCCAAGGGCGAATACCTCTACACCAACCTCGAAGGCCGCTTCCAGGCTGGCGGTGGTGTGGAAAGCGCCGATGTGGACCACGAAATCCACGCCGTGCGGGCCGGCCTGAACTACCGCTTCTGATCCGAAGCCTGCCAGGAATTGAGAGGCGGCCCCGCGCGGGCCGCCTTTTTTATTTTAAAACAATTCCTTAAAGTAATTTCCCCGGTCAGCCTGCCGCGGCGCCGTTCAGCACAGACCGCGCCATTGCCCGCGCAACTCTAGGGTCCACGAAAGGCCCCAACAAAGCTCCCGCCCCTTGCCCTTCTTGCTGGAAAAATATCCTCGGGGGGAGGTCGAAGGCCGCGGGGGGCAGACAGCCCCCCGGCTCCGCCGGCCATGGGCACCGCCTAGCAGTCCAGTTCCAGCCGCACCTCGCCCGTATCGCCCGGCAGGCCCGTGACCGCACTGCCGGGAACCACACGGCACCCGGTCGTTCGCTCCGCAGCCTCGACCATCAACGCCGGCACCGGCGCGCGCGCGGACCGCGACAGGTAGCCCAGCCGGATCACCTCGGCCCGGTCCTCCTTGTGGAACACCACGAAATCAATGCCCGACAGGGTGATGTCATGCCGGTCCGCGCCAAAGAACTGCGGCGCGGGAGAGGCGCAGGCGGCGAGACCGAGGCAAAGGAGGGCAATCAGGCGCATGGGGCCGAGGATGCCGGAACGAGGTTAAGGAGAGTTTAACGCAGGTCGCCGCAAGCGCCCGCCCTCATCTTTTTTGCAAATGCAGCATCGGGCGGAACCCGCTGTCACCCAGCCGCGTTGGGCGGCAGATGAAGTTATACAGGAGACCGGAATGACCCGCTTTGCTTTTGCCTTCCTGGCGCTTGCCAGCCTTGCCGCCTGCGAAACCATCCAGGGCGCCGGCCAGGACCTCGAGAATACCGGCGAAGCCATCTCGTCGGAAGCGCGGCAGACCCAGGCGCAGATGTAAGCTTCGGGCTCCACACAACCCCTTGGCATTCAACGTAAAACGGGCGGTCCGCAAGGACCGCCCGTTTTTCTCTGTCACGCGTCAGGCGCGGCGCGGTGGCCAGTCGGGGTCCTTGCGCTTGATGTAGCGCGCGTTCCAGAGCCCGGCCGGGACGCCAATGATCACGCCGAGCGCGGCACCCAGAACAAAGGGGCTCCAGCCGACCCAGCCGAGGCTGAGGCCGGCGACGACCACGGCGCCGCCGACGCAGGCGACCCAGAGGCTGACGAGGAAGGTTCGCAGAGGGGGAAGCATGGCATTCTCCTTGCAAGATAAGAGGTTGCGGGAAGGCGTTCGCGCGATGAGGAGAAACGCGCGGGCCGGCCGCAGGGTTCCGCGGGGCGGCCGTGCGCATATGGAAACTGTATGGTTTCCATGCAGATGCCATACAGACGATTCAGCGGCGCGCCGGTGCCGGGTTCATCCGTGCAGCTATACCTGGCACGAGGTCCAGCGCGACGCCGGCCACGATGGCGGCCAGCGCGAAGGGGACTGGGCCGTAATGTCCCAGCGACATCGCGGCGGCAGCATAGGCCCCGCCGGCGCAGAGCATCACCAGCGGACAGAGCAGGATGCGCAGGGGGCATGGCCCCTCGGTTGCGGGGCGGCGGGGCCTGTAACGGGGGGGCAGGGTCTGGGGCATGGCAGCTACTCCGGGGGAAGGGCTGCAAGGGGAAACCGCAAATGCGGCTGATTGTTCCGCCCTCCTCCCTGCCCCCGTCCCGGCCGCATCCCGCCTTCCCTTCCGCGCAAAACCCGTTAGCTTGCGGCCATGCTGCGCATCACCGACACCATTGCCCTGGCCGACTGGGAGCTGTCCGAGTCCTTCACCCGCTCGCAAGGACCGGGCGGGCAGAATGTGAACAAGGTGGAGACGGCGGTGGAGCTGCGGTTCGAGGCGGAACGCAGCCCGCATCTGCCCGGCCCGGTGAAGACCAGGCTGAAGCGGCTGGCGGGGCGGCGCTGGACCACCGACGGCGCCATCGTGATCCGCGCCGAGGAGACGCGCAGTCAGGCGCGCAACCGGGAACTGGCGCGCGAGCGGCTGGTTGACCTGGTCCGCGAGGCGCTGGTGGCGCCCAAGCGGCGGATCGCGACCAAGCCCACCTTGGGCAGCAAGCGACGGCGGCTGGCCGCCAAGGCCGTGCGCGGCGAGGTCAAGTCGCTGAGGGGAAAGATCGATGACACCGAATAGCAGGGCGCCTGATGCGCCCGGAACTGATCTCATGGCACGCCGCGCGCGCCTGCTGGGGCCGAACGTGCCGACCTTCTATGACGACCCCGTGCATGTGGTGCGCGGCGAGGGGGTGTGGCTGTGGGATGCGGCCGGGCGGCGCTACCTCGATTGCTACAACAACGTTCCGCATGTGGGCCATTGCCACCCCAAGGTGGTGGAGGCGATTGCCCGGCAGGCGGGACTGCTGAACACCCACACCCGCTATCTGCACGAGGGCATTCTGGAATATGGCGAGCGGCTGGTGGCCAGGCTCGGCCATGACCTGCAACAGATCATCATGGTCTGCACCGGGTCCGAGGCCAATGACATCGCCCTGCGCATGGCGCAGGCGGTGACGGGGCATACCGGGGTTATTGCCACCGACAACACCTATCACGGCAACACCGCGGCGGTCAGCCACCTGTCCACCCGTCGCCCGCCGATTGGCGGCTACCCCAGCCATGTGCGGCGGGTGCCCGCACCGGATGGCCTCTTGCCGCTGGGGGGCAGCGTGCAGGCGCAGCCGGTGGCCTTTGCCGCCAATGTCTCGCGCGCCATCGAGGAACTGCAGGCGGCGGGCCACGGCTTTGCCGGGCTGATGCTGTGCCCGGTCTTTGCGAACGAGGGGATGCCGGACGTGGGACCGGGCTTTCTGGCGCCCACGGTCGAGGTGGTGCGCCGCGCGGGCGGGCTGATCCTGTGCGACGAGGTGCAGCCGGGCTTTGGCCGCACCGGCAGCCATTTCTGGGGGCATGAGTGGCTGGGTTTCGCGCCCGATGTGGTGACGATGGGCAAGCCGATAGGCAATGGCCATCCGGTCGCCGCGGTGGTGACGCGGCCTGACGTGATGGCGGCGTTCCGCACTGCGTTCGGCTATTTCAACACCTTCGGCGGCAATCCGGTCAGCTGCGCGGCGGCTTTGGCGGTGCTGGAGGTGATCGAGGAGGAGGGACTGGTGCAGAACGCCCATGATGTGGGCGCCTACACCCTGAGGCTGATGAAGGGCCTTCGGCACCCGCTGATCCATGATGTGCGGGGCCTTGGCCTGTTCTTCGCGGTGGAGTTCGCGCAAGGCGGCCGGGCCGCGCCGGAGTTCTGCGGGCAGGTGGTGGAGCGGATGCGGCAGCGGGGCGTGTTGCTGGGGCGCGTCGGGCGCCAGCAGCATATCCTGAAGCTGCGCCCGCCGATGCCGTTCAGCCGCGAGAACGCGGACCTCGCCATCGGCACTTTGGCCGAGGTGCTGGCCGAGATGGACGTCCACGTATGACCGATGCCGAGGCGCTGGAACTGGCAGGCCGGGCGCTGGCGCTGTGGGGCGGCGGCGGGGCGCCGCGGCTGGTGAAGAACCGCGAGAATATCGTGTTCGAGGTGCGGCTGGCGCAGGGGCCGCGCGCGGCGCTGCGCCTGCACCGGCCCGGCTATCAGACCGTGGCCGGGATCGAGAGCGAGCTGTGCTGGATGCAGGGGCTGGCGGCGGCGGGGCTGCGGGTGCCCGCGCCGCTGCCTGCCCTGTCGGGCGCGCTGGTCGAGGCGCTGGACGGGCGCTGTGTGTCCTGTGTGGGCTGGCTGGAGGGTGAGCCGCTTGGCTCCGCCGAGGCGCCGCTGCCGGGCAGTGCGGCGGATCAGGCAGCGCGGATGCACGACCTCGGCGCCTTGATCGCGCGTCTGCATGACGGGACGGATGCGATGATGCTGCCGCCGGGGTTTGCGCGGCCAAGCTGGGACGAGGACGGATTTCTGGGCGAGGCGGCGCTGTGGGGGCGGTTCTGGGAGAGCCCGGCCTTTGCGCCCGGGGAACGGGCGCTGATGCTGGAGGCGCGTGACGTGGCGCGGCAGATGCTGGCGGAGGTCCGCGCCGAAGGCTGTGACTTCGGGCTGATCCATGCCGATGTGCTGCGCGAGAATGTGCTGTGCCATGACGGCCAGCTGGCGCTGATCGACTTCGACGATTCCGGCTTTGGCTTCCGGCATTACGACCTTGCCACCGCGCTGGTGCAGAGCCTCGAGGAGCCGGCGCTGCCGGATCTGGCGGCGACGCTGGTGGCGGGCTACCGCGAGACGCGGACGCTGGCTCCGGGGCGGCTGGCGCTGTTCGTGATGCTGCGCTGCTGCGCCTCGGCCGGGTGGATCGCCAGCCGCGCGGGGCCGGACGACCCGCGCCAACGCTTCTATGCCGGGCGGGCGCTGCGGATGGCGCGGCATGTGCTGGACGGCACCGCGCCCTGGGAGCTGGGGCTGTGAAGTGGGGCTTCGCCCTTCTGGGCGCGCTGACCGCGCTCATGGGCCGGCGCCCGCCGCGGCTGCAGGTCGCGGCCCTGTGCCTGCGCGAGCGGGGCGGCGTGCAGGAGCTGCTGCTGATCACCAGCCTCGACACCGGGCGATGGGTGCTGCCCAAGGGCTGGCCGATGCGCGGGCGCAGTCTGGGCGGGGCGGCACTGCGCGAGGCCTGGGAAGAGGCGGGGGTGAACGGCGCGGTGGCCCATGACCCGGTGGGGCATTACGGCTACGCCAAGCGTAGCCGCGCCGGGCTGGCGCGGCGGGTGAAGGTGGCGGTCTACCCGGTGCAGGTGCGGCGGATGGAGAAGGGCTACCCCGAGGAAGGCCGCCGCAAGCTGGCCTGGGTGACGCCGGCAGTGGCGGCAGCGATGGTGAAGGAGCCCGAGCTTGCGGCGCTGCTGGCGGACCTTCCCGCGCGATTGGAGGTTGTGAACACGGGCGGGCCGACGTAACCGCCGTAACTTCATTGCGACGGATGACCGATTGACCCTGCCCCTCAGCCCCCTGCCACGCCCATGACCCGCTGGAAAGCCCTCGACAAGGATCTGGACCGCATCGGCGCGCTGGAGGAAGGCGCGCTGTTCGTCTCGCGCCCACTGGTGGCGCCGGGGCTGGCGCTGGTGTTCATCGTGCTGGCGACTCTGGTGGCGGCGGTGGTGACCGGGGCGGCGCCCTCGGGGCTGGTCATCGTCGCGGCGGCGGCGGTGGGCGCCTATATGGCGCTGAACATCGGCGCCAATGACGTGGCCAACAACATGGGCCCGGCGGTGGGAGCCAAGGCGCTGAGCATGGGATGGGCGCTGGCCATCGCCGCGGTGTTCGAGACCCTGGGCGCCGTGCTGGCGGGCGGCGAGGTGGTGGCGACGATCTCGGGCGGGATCGTGGCACCGGGCGCGGTGGCCGATCCGCAGGTGTTCGTCTGGCTGATGATGGCGGCGCTGGTCGCGGCGGCGGTCTGGATCAACCTGGCGACGCTGCTGGGGGCGCCGGTGTCCACAACGCATTCGGTGGTGGGGGGCGTGGCCGGCGCCGGGGTTGCGGCGGCAGGCGTTGCGGCGGTGAACTGGCCGCAGCTGGGGGCGATTGCGGCCAGCTGGATGATCTCGCCGCTGCTGGCCGGGCTGCTTGCGGCGCTGATCCTCGCCTTCATCAAGGCGCGGATCATGGATGCCGAGGATGTCCTGGCCGCCGCGCGGCGGTGGGTGCCGGCGCTGATCGGGGTGATGGCGGGAACGTTCGGCACCTATCTGGCAATGCAGGCGCTGAGCCATGTCTGGGTGGTCAATCCGCGCGCCGCGCTGGCCTTTGGCATGGGTGCGGGGCTGGCTGGCTGGGCGGGGGCCGGGCCACTGGTGCGCCGGCAGGCCGCGGGGCTGGAGAACCGCCGCCGGTCGCTGCGCAGGCTGTTCGCGCTGCCGCTGATCCTGTCGGCGGCGCTGCTGTCCTTCGCGCACGGCGCCAATGACGTGGCGAATGTGGTGGGCCCCTTGGCAGCCATCGTGAAGACCGCGAGTTCCGGCGATGTGGCCGCCGCGGTGCAGATCCCGGTCTGGGTGATGGGCATCGGCGCCCTCGGCATCTCGGTCGGACTGATCCTGTTCGGGCCCAAACTGATCCGGCTTGTCGGTTCTGAAATCACCCGACTGAACGAGGTGCGCGCCTATTGCGTGGCGCTGGCGGCGGCGGTGACGGTGATCGTGGCCTCGTGGCTGGGGCTGCCGGTCAGCACCACCCATACCGCCGTGGGCGCGGTGTTCGGGGTGGGGTTCTACCGCGAATGGGACAATGCGCGGCAAGGCCGCAGCCCGGCCACGGCAGGGGCGATTCCGCCCGAAGAGCGGCGGCGGCGCAAGCTGGTGCGCCGGTCGCATGTGGTGACGGTGGTGGCGGCCTGGGTGGTGACGGTGCCCGCCGCCGGCGCGCTGGCGGCGATGGTGTTCCTGCTGCTGCGCGGATTGGCCGGGTAGGCCCTAAACCACCACGTCCATCGCCGCCTGATCGCCCACGCCGAACACCCGCTTGTAGCGCGCGACCTCCTCCGCCGGGCCCATCGCCTTGTTGGGGTTGTCCGACAGCTTGACCGTGGGCCGGCCGTTGACGCTGACCGCCTTGCACACCAGGCTGAACGGCGCCAGCGCATCGCCGGGCACGAGGCCGCGGAAATCGTTGGTCATCAGAGTGCCCCAGCCAAAGCTGACGCGGACGCGGCAGGCGAACCGCGCCTGCAGCTCTTCCATCTTCTCGACATCGAGCCCGTCGGAGAAGATCACCAGCTTGCGCGTGGGGTCTTCCCCGCGCGCTTTCCACCAGGCGATGGCGCTTTCCGCGCCGCCAGCCGGGTCGCCCGAGTCGATGCGGATGCCCGTCCAGCCCGCCAGCCAGTCCGGCGCGCGGCGCAAGAAGCCCTCGGTGCCATAGGTGTCAGGCAGGATGATGCGCAGGTTGCCCTCATGCTCTTCATGCCAGTCGGCCAGAACCCGGTAGGGCGCCTGCAGCAGGTCCTCGTCGGTGTCGGCCAGTGCCGCCTGCACCATGGGCAGTTCGTGGGCATTGGTGCCAATCGCCTCGATATCGCGGCGCATGGCGATCAGGCAGTTGGAGGTGCCGATGAACTTGGGCCCCAGCCCCTCCATCATCGCCTGCACGCACCAGTCCTGCCACAGGAAGCCGTGGCGGCGGCGGGTGCCGAAATCGGCCAGCTTCAGGCCCTCGATCTCGCGCAGGCGTTCGACCTTGCTCCACAGCTTGGTCATGGCGCGGGCGTAGAGCACCTGCAGCTCGAACTTGCCCATGCTTTTCATCACCGCGCGCGAGCGCAGCTCCATCAGCACCGCCAGCGCCGGGATTTCCCAGAGCATCACCTCGGGCCATTTGCCCTCGAAGGTCAGCTCATACTGGCCGTCGCGCTTTTCAAGGTGGTAGGGCGGCAGGCGCAGCGCCTCGAACCACTCCATGAAGTCGGGGCGGAACATCTGGCGCTTGCCGTAGAAGGTGTTGCCGCGCAGGTAGGTGGACTCGCCGCGGGTCAGCGACAGGCCGCGGATATGGTCCAGCTGTTCGCGCAACTCGCCCTCGTCCACCAGATCGGCGAGGCGGATGGATTGGGTGCGGTTGATCAGGCTGAAGGTGACATTGGCGTCGGGGCTGTTGCGGAAGATCGACTGGCACATCAGCAGCTTGTAGAAGTCGGTGTCGATCAGCGACCGGACGATGGGGTCGATCTTCCACTTATGGGCATAGACGCGGGCGGCGATGTCCATCGGTCAGCCCTCCAGCACGACGCCGGCGGCGCGCATCTGGGTGAGGGCGGCGGCGAGCGAGCCGGCCAGGTCGATGGCGCGGCAGGCATCCAGCCGGACGGTGACAGCAAAGCCGAGCCGGGCGGCATCGAGCGCGGAATAGGCGACGCAGAAATCGGTGGCGAGGCCGGCGAGGACGAGGCGGCTGGCGCCTCGCTCCCGCAGGTAGCCTTCGAGGCCGGTGGGGGTGGTCCGGTCATTCTCGAAGAAGGCGGAATAGCTGTCGATCTGGGGGCGGAAGCCCTTGCGGAGGATCATGTCGGCGCGGCCGGTGTGTAGCGCGGGGTGGAACGCGGCGCCCTGGGTGCCTTGCACGCAATGGGTGGGCCAGAGGACCTGGGGGCCGTAGGGCATGTCGGTCAGGGAAAAGGGAGCGGCGCCGGGGTGGTTGGCGGCGAAGCTGGAGTGGCTTGCCGGGTGCCAGTCCTGGGTGAGGATGACGGCGGCGAAGTCCGGCATCATGGCGTTGAGGATGGGGATGATGGCGTCGCCTTCGGCCACCGCCAATGCGCCGCCGGGGCAGAAATCGGTCTGGACGTCGATGACGATCAGGGCTGTGTCGGATGCGGGCATCTCGTTCTCCGGCCATTTTGTCCTTGGTAGGGGTGGGGTTGGGCGGCGTCAATGGCGGGGGGGTGTGGGGGAGGATTGGCGTTGCGTCCCCTTATCGGGCTTCGCGTCGGTCTGTTCGGGCGGGAACAGGCGAGGCACTGCCTCGCCCCCGCCCGTGCGGGACAGATGCTCCCGGCGCCGCTGGCCGCGAGAGACCGGGGGAGGACAGCGCCCGACCTGGTGGGCGAGAAGCGCCCGCCAAGGGCGGGGCGGGCGCTGGCCGGGCCTTTGAGGCCCGTCCGGTGAAGGGGCGAGGGCATAGCGTGGCGAAGGCGATGGCCTTCGCCAAGGCAGCGATGCAGGCGGTACGGCAAAAGCCGCTCCTGCCGCTGATCGGTTCAAGCCGCCCCCCTACCCCCACCCTTGCACCCTCCCACGCCGATCGCATATCAGCGCGCCATGCTCACCGTTGCCGCGCTCTACCAGTTCACCCGCCTGCCCGACCCGGCGCGCCTGCGCGGGCCGCTGCTGGCCTGTGGCGAGGCGGCGGGGGTCAGGGGCACGCTGCTGCTGGCGCCCGAGGGGATCAACGGCACCATCGCCGGCACCCGGGCCGGCATCGACACCGTGCTGGCGCATCTGCGCGCCCTGCCCGGCTGTGAGGGCCTCGAGTGGAAGGAGAGCCCGGCCGAGACCATGCCCTTCGACCGGCTGAAGGTGCGGCTGAAGCGCGAGATCGTGACGATGGGCCAGCCCGATGTGGACCCGCTGGCGGCAACCGGGCGCTACGTGGATCCCGCCGACTGGAACGCGCTGATCGAGGCGCCGGACGTGGCGTTGATCGACACCCGCAACGACTATGAGGTCGAGATCGGCAGCTTTGCCGGCGCGGTCGATCCCGGCACCCACAGCTTCCGCGAGTTTCCTGCCTGGTGGGAGGCGAATGCGCACCGCTTCCACAACAAGCGGGTAGCGATGTTCTGCACAGGCGGCATCCGCTGCGAGAAATCCACCAACTACCTCTTGGCGCAGGGCGTGGCCGAGGTGTTCCACCTGAAGGGCGGGATCCTGAAATACCTCGAGGAGGTGCCCGAGGCCGAGAGCCTGTGGCAGGGCGAGTGCTTCGTCTTTGACCGGCGGGTCAGCGTCGGGCACGGGCTGGTGCCGGGGGAGTATGACCTCTGCCACGCCTGCCGCCGCCCGCTGGCGGCCGAGGACAAGCTGCGCCCGGAATATGAGCAGGGCGTGGCCTGCCACCGCTGCGCGGGCGAGCATACCGATGCAGACCGCGCCCGGTTCCGCGAGCGCGAGCGGCAGATGCGGCTGGCGCGGGAGCGGGGCCCCGAGAGTTATCCCGAGGGCTAGCGGCGCGGGCGGATCGGGGGCAGCACCTCCTCCGGCATCGGGCAGATATAGGGCTCGGCCGCCAGGTGCCTTGCGTGCTCGGCCTTGGCGGCGGCGAGAACCTCGGGCCCGGTGAACAGCGCGCGCGCGGTAGCGGCCATGATCTTGGCGGCATGGACCATGCCCTTATGCGCGGCGGGCGATTTGCCCTGCGCCGTCAGCTGCCAGCTGTGGAAGGGCGTGCCGATGGCGCAGGTGGCGACCCAGGCCTGCACGGTCGGCACCGCCCAGCTGACATCGCCGACATCGGTGGAGCCTTGCGCCGCCACCGGCGCGGCCCCCAGCGGCACGACGAAATCGCACAACGCAAGGTCCGGGTCCACCGGGCGCCCGGCGCGGCGGAAGGTGTCGGCGATATGCTCGGGCGTCAGCGTGGCGCGGATTGCCTCGGCAAAGGGCCTGTCGGCGGCGTCGAAATCGGGCGCCCCGAGGCGCTGCATCTCTCCCTCCATCAGCCGGTCCAGCACGGAATTGCCCAGAAGGTCCGACACTGCCGAGACCACCTTGGCCGTCACCTGCGTTTCCGTCATCAGCGCGGCGCCCTCGGCGATCTTGCGCACGCGGCCCTCCAGCGCGCGCAGGTCGCGCAGGCGGCGGGTGCGGATCAGTTGACGCACGGTGGCCTTCGCCTGCACTACGTTCGGCGCCTCGCCGCCCGCGTCCAGATAGGCGTAATGCACGCGGGCATCATCCGGCATATGCTCGCGCAGGTAGTTGACGGCGACGTTCATCAGCTCCACCGCGTCCAGCGCCGAGCGGCCAAGCTCGGGCGAGGCGGCGGCATGGGCGGCGCGGCCGGTGAAGGTGAAGTCGATGCGGGTATTGGCGAGCGACACCGCCTCGAACACGCCGGTCATGTCGGCGGGATGCCAGCTGATCGCGGCATCGACATCGGCAAAGAGGGCGGCGCGGACCATGAAGGTTTTCGCCGCCCCGCCCTCTTCCGCCGGGCAGCCGTAGTAACGCACGCGCCCCGGCGTGCCGGTTTCTGCCAGCCAGTCGCGCAGCGCCACCGCCGCCAGCAGTGCCGCCGACCCCAGCAGGTTGTGCCCGCAGCCATGCCCGGCATTCCCCAGCGGGCGCGGCTCTGCCACCCCCGGCTCCTGCCCGAGCGCGGGAAGCGCGTCATACTCGCCCAGGATGGCGATGACCGGCCCGCCCTGCCCCCATTCACCCATCAGCGCGGTGGGGATGCCGGCGAGGCCCTGGGTGATGCGGGCGCCCGTCCCTTGCAGCGCCTGCAGATGCGCCTCGGCCGAGGCATATTCGTCATAGGCCACCTCGGGCGTGTCGAAGACCCGGTCGGCCAGCGCCACATACTCGGCCCGGTGCGCCTCGACCAGATCCCAGACCCTGTCGCTGTTTTGCATGATGACCCCTCGCGCTGCATCGCCCCGCCGCATCCTGACCCGCCGGGCGCCGAGATTCCAGCGCCCTGCCGCGACGTCAGCGAGAATGCGATTTTCCCGGAGCGTTCCGGGCCGCAATCGCTGTGGACACTGCCCCGGCGCCCAGCCTAGAAACCATCGTTCAGGGACATGTCGGGTATCATGCTGCAAGCCATCAGTGACTGGTCCTTGAGACCGCGAAGCGCAGTCTGGCGATGGGCTTTTGCCACCATGGCCTGCCTTGTCGCCTTTGTGCTGCGCTACGGGCTCGACCCTGCGTTGCCGCCGGGATTTCCCTACCTGACCTTCTTTCCCGCGGTGATCCTGACCACCTTCTTCGCCGGCCTGTGGCCCGGGGTCGCGGCGGCGGTGATCTGCGGGCTCCTGGCCTGGTTCTACTTCATCGCCCCGGTCTACTCGTTTGCCCTCGGCGGGGCCTCGGGCGTGGCGCTGGCCTTCTACGCCTTCATCACCAGCACCGAAATCCTGATCCTGCACCTGATGAAAAGGGCGATGGCGGGGCTGCAGGCGGAACGGCTGCGCAGCGCCGAGCTGGCCGAGGCGCGAAAGCTGATGTTCCACGAGCTGCAGCACCGGGTGTCGAACAATCTTGCCGCGGTCGCCTCGCTGCTGAAGCTGCAGCGGCGCAGGGTCAGCGACCCGGCGGCGAAGCGGGCGCTGGACGATGCGGTGGGGCGGATCGCACTGGTGGCGCGGATGCAGCGCATGCTGCATGACCCGGGCGCGCAGCAGATCGACTTCGCGCGGTTCTTGCACGACATGACCCATGACGTGCTGCAATCGACCGGGGCCGAGGGGCGGATCGCGCACCGGGTCGAGACCTGCCCGGTGGTGATCGGGCCGGATCAGTCGATCCCTTTGGGGTTGATCGCCACCGAGTTCCTGTCCAATGCGGTCGAGCACGGGTTTCCGGGCGAGCGCAGCGGGTGCGTCGAGGTGCGGCTGGCGGTTGTCGGAGAGCAGGCGCTGCTCGAGGTGCGGGATGACGGCGTCGGGCTGCCCGAAGGCTTTGCCATCGAGGCGACGGACAGCCTTGGCCTGCAGATCGCTCGCCAGTTCGCCCAGCAGATCGGGGCCGAGCTGACGATGGCCGCGGATGCCGCCGGGGGCACCGTGTCGCGACTGCTGTTCCCGCTGGAGGTTGCGGGACGGGCCTGACCGGGCGCGCCGGTCAGGCCGACCGGCTCAGTGGCCGGAATGGTCGGCGTGATCGTCCTCGGCATCGGCCGGGTCGACGGAGAACTCCACCTCCACCCGCCCTGCCCGCTCGAACACCAGCGTGGCGGGAAGGAGGTCGCCCTCGGCCAAGGGACCGGTCAGGCCCATCAGCATCACATGCATCGCGCCGGGTTCCAGCACCACGGTGTCGCCCGCCGGGATCTCGATCGCCTCGAGATGCATCATCCGGGCGACGCCATCGGCGGAAAACTCGGTGGTGTGCAGCATGATCTTGTCGGCGAACTCGCCCTCTACGGCGAGCAGCCGGTCAGGCTCGGCGCCGCCATTGCTGATCGCGAGGTAGCCGGCGGCGGATTTGGCGGCGGGGCTGGGGGCCGGAATGGCGGGGTGGATGATCTCCAGATCGCCGGCGGTCACGCCATGGGCGAATGCGGCCGTTGCGAGGGGGGTGCCGGCCAGCAGGGCGGCGGCGAGAAGGGAAAGCGCGCGTTTCATGTGGGTATCCTGAAAGTGTTCGGGGCCGGTCCGATGGACCGGCGGACAGGTCCGCCCTAGGGGCAGACCGGGGCTGCGGCGGGGTCAGCCCCTCGGCGGAGCGCGGGCCGGATGCGCCGGGCGGGCGGCAAAGGCCGTGCGCAGCGGTTCCGGCAGAGCCCAGGCCAGCGGCAGCACCCGGCCGCACAGCAGCAGCGGCCGTGCAAGATCGGGCACCAGCGCGGCACCGACCAGACGGCAGGCATCGCAGCGCGTCGGCCCGGCAAGTTCGCTGTCCCCGGCATCGGCGCAGAGCGCGGGGTCCGCCAGCCCCCAGACCTGCGCATGGGCCTGCAGCGCGACATCGTCGGGCGTCAGTGGCGCGCGATGCGCCAACCCGCCCGTGGCCGAGGCGACCAGCAGCAGCAGGGTCAGGACAAGCCCGGACAGGCGGGGAAACGGATGCGCGCGCATGGGTGCGGCATAGCATGGGCGAAGGACGGGCGCAAAGGCCTGCGGGGACTTGCGCCAGGCGGCCGACGCCGGGGGCTCTGCCCCCGGACCCCCGGGATATTTGGACCAGAACGAAGGGGAAGAGGGGCGCAACGTGGCAGCGGAGCCCAGGCCTGCCACGGCGCAGAGTCTCAGGAGGGCGGCTCGAAAATTAGCTCCACCCCGAAGGGATAGGTCCCGTCGCTGAGCCCGGCCGGGGCCGCGGGGAGGCGGCGCACCGAGCGTGCCATGCGCAGCGCGGCGGCATCCAGCGCGGCATTGCCGGAGGAGCGTGTCAGCGCCACGCCGGAGACACGCCCGTTCAGCCCCACCGAGAAGGTAAGCATGACGGTGAATTCGGCGCGGCCGGCCTCGCGCGGATAGCTGACGCTGCGGGCCACCCGCGCCTGCACCGCCGCGCGCCAGCTGGCCCGCAGATCCTCGGCGCGGGCGGCGGCGGCGGCACCGTTTTGGCTGCTGGAGGCCCCGGCATTGACCCCGCCGCCGCTGCCCGCGGCACGCTGTGCGGCGACGCTGTCCGCAGGCGGCGGGCCGGGCTGGCGCCTGGGCTGGGGCTCTGCCCGCGGTGCCGGTTCGGGGTCAGGCTGCGGCTGTGGCTCCGGCTGCGGTTCGGGCCGCGGCTGGGGGCGCGTGTCGGGCAGCGGTTCCGGTTCCGGTGCGGGCTCGGGTTCCGGCTCAGGCGGTGGCGGTGGCGGCAGCTCCGCGATGTCCAAGCTGGGCATCTCGGGCGCCTGCGGCAGCGCCATCAACGGCGTGGGCGCCTGCACGGGCGTCTCGGGGACATCGGGCGGGGTCAGTTGCGGCGGCGGCTCGGGCTGCGCCATCTCGGGCGCCGGTTGCGGCACCGGCTCTGCCACCGGCTCGGGCGGGCGCTCCCATTCCTCGACTATCTCGGCGATGGACCCGCTGGAGGCTTCGAGCGAGACCATCGCATCGCCACCCGCACCGGAGGCGGTGGCGCCGGCCTCGGTCGGGCGCCAGGCGAAGGCGGCGAGGTGCAGGGCAATGGCCAGGGCCAGGGCGAACAGGGCGTGAAGCTTGCTCATGGCAGGGCCGTGACCAGATCGACGCGGGCAAAGCCCAGCTGGCCGAGCGCCGGCATCAGAGCCGCAAGCCGCGCGGCGGGCACCGCGCCATCGGCGCGCAGCAGCAGCGCGGGAGGGGCGGCCTCGCAATCGCTCGCCGCGCAATACTCGCCCCGCGCGGCCGTCAGTGCCGCGAGGGCCATGTCCTGCCCGATGGAATCGCGGTAGCCGACCTCGCCCGCTGCATCGAGATGCAGGGTGAAATCGCCCTCCGCCTCGGCCTCCGCCTCGGCCTCTGGCGGGGTCACCGGGAAGGGCTCGGGCGGGGTCAGCTGCGCCGAGATCAGGAAGAAGATCAGCAGCAGGAACACCACATTGATCATCGGCAGCAGGTTTTCTGCCGGGGCCTTGCGCGGCGGGTCGGAGAAATCCATCGGCTACTCCACCAGCACCAGACGGGTGAAACCGGCGGCCTTCAGCACGTCCATCACCGCGATCACCTGCTGCAGCGTCGCCTCGTCCCGGGCGCGCAGCACGATGGCGTCGGCGGGGTCTTCGGTCAGCGCGGCCAGCGCCTCGGCCAGGGCCTCGGGGGCGATGGGGGCGCCGTTCAGCGCGACGCTTTCGGGCGAGACATCCACCAGCCGCGGCGGGCCGGAATAGCCGGTCCCCTGCCCCGCCACGGTCAGCGGCAGGGTCATGTCGGTGCCAAAGCGCGAGGCGAGCATGAAGAACACCAGCAGCAGGAACACCACGTCGATCATCGGCGTGAGGTTCGGCCGCCGGCGCGGACGGTCTGCGCCGAATTCGAACATTACTCGGCTGCCTTGTCGAGGATGACGGCGCGGCGCGGGCCGGCGGCACGCGGCGCGCGCTGGAAGATGCGGGTCGCGGCGTCTTCCATGTCATGGCGCAGGCGGTCGACGACGCTCTCGAACCATGTCAGCGCGATCTGCGCGGGGATCGCCACGGCCATGCCGGCGGCGGTGGTCAGCAGCGCCTCCCAGATACCGCCCGCCAGCGTGGCCGGGTCGGCGCGGGCGCCGGCCTCTTGCAGCGCCTGGAAGGCGGCGATCATGCCGGTCACGGTACCCAGAAGGCCAAGCAGCGGGCCGATGGTCGAGGCCAGCTCCAGCGCCCGAAGCCCGCTGCGCGCCTGCAGCAGCAGGTGGCGGGCGACGCGGGCAGTCTCGGCCTTGGCCGCGGGTTCGTCCAGCGTCGGGTCCGAGGCTGCCTGCATGGCGGCACGCACGAGGCGGGCGCGCAGCGAGCGGCGGCCAGCAATCTCGGCCTGCGCGGCGTCGATGCGGCCCTCGGACCACAGCGCGATGGCCCGCTCGGACCGGCGCCCACCCGACCAGGCGCCATAGGCCAGCAGCCGCAGCACCTTCCACAGGATCAGCGCCACGGTCAGCATCGACAGGATGGCGATCACCCACATCGCGGCGCCGCCCATGTCGATGAAGGCGATCATGCGCTGGAGGGCGTTGGTCGGCGTCTCGATGAGTGCCGTTTCATCCATGGCGCGGCCTTTCGGATCAGGGGTATTTCGGCCCGGGTAAAGGTTCCAAGTTTTTTTGTCAAGAATTAGCGGGAGGCTGGGGTCTGGATCGTCGTCGGCTGAATCGAGTCGAAGCCGACATCTGACAGTGCACCGCTTCTTGCCCGGAACAAGGCGCTTTAGCGCCGCCGGGCAGAGCCTTCCGCCCCCTCGGGCGGGCGCTTTTGCTCCGGTCGCGCCTAGAAATTCGGTGGAGAGGTATTGAACCACAAAGTGCCTAGAACCACCGTTGCTCGCCCACCCGGCGGACGGGCGCCGCCCTGGGACGGTGCGAGGTCCAAGGCTTGACGTCACCTCCCGCCCGCGCCTAATCTCACATATGGGACACGCCATCACATCTGCTGAGGACCGGGGCCCCCGCCTGCCCACCGATGCACAGCGCGAGGCGCTGATGGTGCAGGCGGCGAAGCTGTTCTTCCGGCTGGACCGCAGCCAGACCGAGATTGCCGCCGATCTCGGCCTGACCCGCTGGCAGGTCAGCCGGCTGCTGACCGAGGCGCGCAGCCTTGGCATCGTGCGCATCGAGATCAGCCCGCGGCGGCAACGCCTGCCGGACCTCGAGGCGCGGCTGCAATCGGCCTTTGGCCTGCGCGACGCGATCGTGGTGCAATCGGCCGAGACCGAGGCGCAGGGAGCCGACGCCGTGGCGCGGGCGGCGGCGGAGTATCTGGCGGCTCTGCAGCCGAAGCCCGGCCTGATCGGCATCAGCTGGGGCCGGACGATGGCGGCGGTGGCGCGGCATCTGCCGCAGGGATGGGCGCCGGGCGTGCATGTGGTGCAGGTGAATGGCGCGGTGTCGCTGCGGCTGGGGATGCCCGGCACCCATGCGGTGGCCGAGGCCTTTGCCCGCGCCGCCCCCGGCACCGCGACGATGCTGCCCGCGCCCGCGATCCTTGGCAGCGCCACCAGCCGCGCGGTGCTGGAGCAGGACCGGGTGGTGGCCGATGTGCTGCGGCTGGCGGAAAGCGCGCCGGTGCTGGTGTTCTCGCTGGGGGCGGCGGGGGCGGATTCGGTGCATGTGACCTCGGGCTATCTGGGCGCGGACGAGATGGCCGCGTTGCAGACACTGGGTGCGGTGGGGGACCTGATGGGGCGCTTCATCGACGCGGGCGGGCGGATCGCCGATCCCGCGCTGGATGACCGCACGCTGGGGCTCGGCCTCGGCGCGCTGCCCGGGCGCGAGCGCAGCATCGGCGTGGTTGCGGGCGCCGCGAAACATGCCGTCGCGCTGGCGGCGCTTCGTGCGAACTATGTCAACGTGCTGATCACCGATGAGGTGACGGCCCTTTTCGCGCTGGAGAGTTGCGATGACTGACACTGGCCGCAATCCCGGCACCCCGCTGGCACCGGACTGGTTCGACACCGTGGCGGTGAATACCCCCGCCGCCGAGCGGCGGGCGGCCAGCCTGACGGCGCGGCGCACGGTCAAGAAGGAGTGGCAGGCGGCCTGGCTGGTCAATGCCATCCGCTGCATCGACCTGACCACGCTGGCGGGGGATGACACCCCGGCCCGTGTCCAGCGGCTCTGCGCCAAGGCGCGCCAACCGCTGGCCCCACATATCTTGCAGGGGCTGGGGCTGGAGGCGCTGACCACCGGCGCCGTCTGCGTCTATCCGACGATGGTGGCCCCGGCGGTGAAGGCGCTGGAGGGGTCGGGCATCCCCGTCGCCTCGGTCGCCACCGGCTTTCCGGCGGGGCTGATGCCGCTGCCGCTGCGGCTGGCCGAGATCCGCTATGCGGTGGATCAGGGCGCGGCGGAAATCGACATCGTGATCAGCCGCGCGCATGTGCTGTCGGGCGACTGGCAGGCGCTTTACGATGAAACGGCGGCGATGCGCGAGGCCTGCGGCGATGCCCACATGAAGGCGATCCTGGCGACCGGCGAGCTGAAGACCCTGCGCAATGTCTACAAGGCCAGCATGGTGGCGATGCAGGCCGGGGCGGATTTCATCAAGACCTCGACGGGCAAGGAGCCGGTGAACGCCACGCTGCCGGTCAGCCTGGTGATGGTGCGGGCGCTGCGCGATTACGGCGCGCGGACCGGCGCCCGGGTCGGCTTTAAGCCCGCGGGGGGGATGCGCACCGCCAAGGACGCCATCGCCTGGCAGGTCCTGATGAAGGAAGAGATGGGCAACGACTGGCTGCAGCCGGACCTGTTCCGGCTTGGCGCCTCGTCGATGCTCGCCGATATCGAGCGGCAGCTCGATCACCATGTCACCGGGCGCTATGCCGCCTCGCACCGCCACGCGCTGGCCTGAGGGGGACAAGATGCCGAGTGTGAAGGAAATCCTGATGAGCATGGAGTATGGGCCCGCGCCGGAGTCGGCGGCGGAGGTGCAGAAGTGGCTGGCCGCGCGGGGGGCGTTCGGGCATTTCATCGGTGGCAGTTTCGCCGCGCCGGGCGAGACCTTTGCCACCGCGAATCCCGCCACGGGCGAGGAACTGGCGCAGGTGACGCAGGGCACCGAGGCCGACATCGCCGCCGCCGTGGCCGCCGCGCGCAAGGCGCAGCCGGGATGGGCGGCGCTGGCGGGGCATGAGCGGGCGAAGTGGCTCTACGCAATTGCCCGCCATGTACAGAAGCGCGAGCGGTTCCTGGCGGTGCTGGAGACGCTGGACAACGGCAAGCCGATCCGCGAGGCGCGCGACATCGACATTCCGCTGGTCGCGCGGCACTTCTACCACCATGCCGGATGGGCGGAACTGCTGGCCGAGGAATTCCCGGGGGCGGAGGCCCATGGCGTCTGCGGCCAGATCATCCCCTGGAACTTCCCGCTGCTGATGCTGGCCTGGAAGATCGCGCCCGCGCTGGCGGCGGGCAATACCGTGGTGCTGAAGCCTGCCGAGTATACTCCGCTGACGGCGCTCGCCTTTGCCGAGATCTGCGCCGAGATCGGACTGCCCCCGGGCGTGGTGAACATCGTCACCGGCGATGGCGAGACCGGGGCGGCGCTGGTCGCCTCGGAGGTGGACAAGATCGCCTTCACCGGCTCCACCGAGGTGGGCCGCGCGATCCGCAAGGCGACGGCGGGAACGGGCAAGTCGCTGACGCTGGAGCTTGGCGGCAAGTCGCCCTTCATCGTCTGCGCCGATGCCGATCTGGATGCGGCGGTCGAGGGCGTGGTGGATTCGATCTGGTTCAACCAAGGGCAGGTCTGCTGTGCCGGCAGCCGGATTCTGGTGGCCGAGGCGGTGGAGGAGGCCTTCACCCGCCGCCTGACCGCCCGGCTGGCCAAGCTGCGCGTCGGCGACCCGCTGGACAAGTCGGTGGATGTGGGGGCGCTGGTGCATCCGGTGCAACTGGCCCGGGTGCAGGAGATGGTTGCGGCGGGCACGGCGGCGGGGGCGCGGCTGGTGCAGGCCGACTGCGCGCTGCCCGGCGAGGGCTGCTTCTACGCGCCGGGTTTCCTGACCGGCGTGCCCCCCGCAAATCCGGTGGCGGATGCCGAGATCTTCGGGCCGGTGGCCACGCTGACCAGCTTTCGCACGCCGGACGAGGCGGTGGAGCTGGCGAATGCCACCCGCTACGGGCTGGCGGCCTCGGTCTGGACGGAGAATGTGGGGCTGGCGATGGATCTGGCGGCGAAGGTCAAGGCGGGGGTGGTCTGGGTGAACTCCGCCAATATCTTCGACGCGGGGGCGGCGTTCGGCGGGATGCGCGAAAGCGGCTTTGGCCGCGAGGGCGGGCGTGCGGGGCTGCGCGACTATCTGCGCTCGCCGGAGGTGGAGGAGGCCTTGGAGGCCGAGGCGCGGTTCGACACCTCGCCTGTGGCGGAAGCTGTGGGCCAAGGCGGCGGCATCGACCGGACCGCCAAGATGTATTTTGGCGGCAAGCAGGCGCGGCCCGACAGCGGGCAATCTTATGCGGTGACGCATGAAGGCCGGGTGCTGGGGCTGGCCGGGCTCGGCAGCCGCAAGGACATCCGCAATGCGGTGGAGGCGGCGGCGAAGGCGGGCGGCTGGGGCCGGGCCACGGCTCATAACCGGGCGCAGGTGCTGTATTATCTGGGCGAGAACCTGTCGGCCCGCGCTGGCGAATTCGCGGCGCGGCTGGTGGAGGGCGGGCACTCCGCCGATGCCGCCGCGCTGGAAGTGGACATGTCGATCCGCCGCGCCTTCTACTACGCCGCGCAGGCCGACAAGTTTGATGGCGCGGTGACGGCGACGAAGACCGCGCATGTGACGTTGCAGATGCCGGAGCCGTTCGGGATCATGGGCATCATCTGCCCCGATGCCGCGCCGCTGCTGGGGTTCGTCAGTCTGGTGCTGCCGGCGATTGCGATGGGCAACCGCGTGGTGGCGGTGCCTGCGGCCTCGCGCCCGCTCTCGGCCACCGACCTGAGCCAGGTTCTGGATTGCTCCGACGTGCCGGACGGGGTGGTGAACATCGTGACCGGCCCGAAGGACGAGCTGGCGGCGGTGCTGGCCCGGCATGATGAGGTGGCGGCGCTGTGGTATGTGGGCGCGGCCGAGGGGCGGCGAAGCGTGGAGGCCGAGAGCACCGGCAACCTCAAGCCGGTCTGGGCGCTGGCGAACCGCGACTGGACCGGGCCACAGGGTCAGGGCCGCGGCTTCCTGCAGCGCGCGACGCAGGTCAAGACGATCTGGGTGCCCTACGGCGAGTAGTCAGGCCGCTTCGGCCGGGCGGCGCACCAGCGGCGCCGCGGCCAGCACCAGCGGGTCGAGGCCCGCTCCGCCCGCCGCCACATGCCCGAGGAATGCCCGGCGCATCCGCGGGTCCCAGTAGGCATTGAGATGGGCCGCGACGCCCTCTGCGCCCGCGTCGCCGGGCTGGGTGGCGAAGAAGGTGGCGATCTGGTTCGCCATGCGGATCAGTCGGTCAGGCTGCATCGCTGTCCTCAACGGGTTGGGCCAAGCGGCCCGTATCTACAAGTTCGGCCGCAACGCGGCCGGGATGGGAATGCACCTCGAACTCGCCGCCCCGGGCGCGGGCGATCAGGGTGATGCCGGCGGCGGTGGCCTGATCCGCCGCCAGCGTCGTCGGGGCCGAGGCGGCGATCACCAGCGGCGCGCCGATCATCGCCGCCTTCTGCACCATGTCCACCGACAGCCGGCTGGTCAGCACCAGCGCCCCGCTGGCCGGGTCGATGCCCGCCAGCGCCAGCGCGCCTGCCAGTTTGTCCAGCGCATTGTGGCGGCCGACATCCTCGCGCGCGATCAGCGGCAGACCGGGGCGCCAGAAGCCGGCACCATGCACGGCGCGGGTCAGCTCATGCAGGCTTTGCGCAGCGGCAAGCGCCGCCATCGCCGCTGCCACATCGTCGGGCGTCAGCATCAGCCCGCCGGTCAGGCGCGGCAAGGGGCGCAGCGCCTCGGCCAGGCTCTCGATGCCGCAAAGCCCGCAGCCGACGGGTCCGACGCTGCGGCGCCGCCGCGCCTCGATGCGGCCCGCAGCGGCTTCGGTCAGCCAGAGCCGCGCCTCGATGCCCTGCGGTTCGGCCAGCACCTCGACCTCCTCGATCTCGGCCAGCGACTGCGCCAGCCCCTCGGTCAGTGCGAAGCCGCGGGCGAAGTCGGCAAGGTCGGCCGGGGTGGCCATCATCACCGCCTGCGTGGTGCCGTTGACGGTGATCGCCACCGGCACCTCTTCGGCCAGTGGCCTCTCGGCCGGCTGCCACCGCCCGCCGCGATAGGCGCGGGCCCGAGGCTCCTTCCCGTCCATCATTCCGCCGCCGGAAGGATGCGCCGGGCGCGCTCGGTCAGCGCGGCATAGTCCGCCTGCCAGTCGGAGGGGCCGTTCGAGGGCGCAACCTGAACCGCCGTCACCTTGTACTCCGGGCAGTTGGTCGCCCAGTCGGAATGGTCGGTGGTGATGACGTTGGCCTGCGTGCCGGGGTGGTGGAAGGTGGTATAGACCACACCGGGCGACACGCGATCCGTCAGGCTGGCGCGCAACGTGGTTTCCCCAGCGCGCGAGGCTAGGCGGACCCAGTCACCCTCCTTCACACCGCGGCTTTCGGCGTCATGGGGGTGGATCTCCAGCACGTCCTGATCGTGCCAGACCACGTTGGCGGTGCGGCGGGTCTGCGCGCCGACATTGTATTGCGACAGGATGCGCCCGGTGGTCAGCAGCAGCGGGAAGCGCGGGCCGGTGCGCTCATCCGTCGCCACATATTCGGTGACGATGAACCGCCCCTTGCCGCGCACGAACCCGTCCACATGCATGACCGGCGTGCCTTCCGGATGCGCCTCGTTGCAGGGCCATTGCACCGATCCAAGCACTTCCAGCCGTTCATAGCTGACGCCGGCAAAGCTGGGGGTGGTGATCGCCACCTCGTCCATGATCTGCGCGGGGTGGGTATAGGTCCAGCCCGCGCCCATGGCATTGGCCAGCGCCATCGTCACTTCCCAGTCGGCAAGCCCGTTGCGCGGGGCCATCACCTTGCGCACCCGGTTGATGCGGCGTTCGGCGTTGGTGAAGGTGCCGTCCTTCTCGAGGAAGGTGGAGCCGGGGAGGAACACATGAGCGTAGTTGGCCGTCTCGTTCAGGAACAAGTCATGGACCACCACACATTCCATCGCCGCGAGGCCTGCGGAAACATGGTGGGTGTCGGGGTCGGATTGCAAGATATCCTCGCCCTGGATGTAGATCCCGCGGAAGCTGCCATCGACGGCCGCGTCGAGCATGTTGGGGATGCGCAGGCCGGGTTCGGGGCTGATCGGGGTGCCCCAGAGCTGTTCGAACACCTCGCGCACCTCGGCCCCGGCGACGTGGCGATAGCCGGGCAGCTCATGCGGGAAAGATCCCATGTCACAGGCGCCCTGCACGTTGTTCTGGCCGCGCAGCGGGTTCACCCCCACGCCGGGCCGACCGATATTGCCGGTCAGCATCGCAAGGTTGGCGATGGCCATGACGGTGGTCGATCCCTGGCTATGCTCGGTGACGCCGAGGCCGTAGTAGATCGCGCCATTGCCGCCCTTGGCGAACAGGCGGGCCGCGGCACGGAGTTCGGCGGCGGGCACGCCGGTCAGCAGCGCCGTCGCCTCGGGCGCGTGGCGCGGCTCGCTGATGAAGGCGGCATAGTCCTGAAACTCGTCCCAGTCGCAGCGGCTGCGGATGAAGCCCTCGTCGAACAGCCCCTCGGTCACGATCACATGCGCCAGCGCAGAGACCACGGCCACATTGGTGCCGGGCTTCAGCGGCAGGTGATGCGCGGCGCGGATATGGGGGGATTTCACCAGATCGATGCGGCGCGGGTCGATCACGATCAGCTGCGCCCCCTGCCGCAGCCGCTTCTTCAGGCGGCTGGCAAAGACCGGGTGGCCGTCAGTCGGGTTGGCACCGATGACGATCACCACATCGGTCTGCTCGACGCTGTCGAAGTCCTGCGTGCCGGCGCTGGTGCCGAAGGTCTGGCCGAGGCCATAGCCGGTGGGCGAATGGCAGACCCGGGCGCAGGTATCGACATTGTTGGTGCCGAACACGCTGCGGATCAGCTTTTGCACCAGATAGGTTTCTTCATTGGTGCAGCGGCTGGAGGTGATGCCGCCGATGCTGTCGCGGCCATGTTTGGCCTGAATGTCGCGGAAGCGGCGGGCGGCGAAGCCAAGCGCCTCGTCCCAGCTGACTTCCTGCCATGGGTCGTTGATGCTGTCCCGGATCATCGGCTTCAGGATGCGGTCCTTGTGCGCGGCATAGCCATAGGCGAAGCGGCCCTTGACGCAGCTGTGGCCGCGGTTGGCCTTGCCATGCTTCCACGGCACCATCCGCACCAGCTCATCCCCGCGCATCTGCGCCTCGAAGCTGCAGCCCACGCCGCAATAGGCGCAGGTGGTGATGATGCTGCGGTCGGGCGTGCCGATGTCGATGACCGATTTCTCGGTCAGGGTCGCGGTCGGGCAGGCCTGCACACAGGCGCCGCAGGACACGCAATCCGAGGTCAGGAAGCTGTCATCCGCACCGCCCGCCGAAACCCGGCTGTCGAAGCCGCGGCCCGAGATGGTGAGCGCGAAGGTGCCCTGCACCTCTTCGCAGGCGCGCACGCAGCGCGAGCAGACGATGCATTTGGCGGGGTCGTAGCTGAAATAGGGGTTGCTGTCATCCTTGGGCAGCCATTGCGGATTGGCCACGCCGCTGCTGTCCTTGGCGCGGAAATGGGTGTCCTTCGCCTCATAGCGCACATCGCGCAGGCCGACGGCGCCGGCCATGTCCTGCAACTCGCAATCGCCATTGGCGGCGCAGGTCAGGCAATCGAGCGGATGGTCGGAGATATAAAGCTCCATCACCCCCTTGCGCAGTTTCTTCACCGTCTCGGTCTGGGTATGCACGACCATGCCCGGCGCGACGGGGGTGGTGCAGCTGGCGGGGGTGCCATTCCGGCCCTCGATCTCGACCACGCACAGGCGGCACGATCCGAACGCCTCGACGCTGTCAGTGGCGCAGAGCTTCGGGACCGGGATCCCGGCCTCGGCGGCGGCGCGCATGACGCTGGTGCCTTCGGGAACCGTCACGGCGAAACCGTCCACCGTCAGGGTGACAAGCGCGTTGGACTTGGCAGCGGGGGTGCCGAGGTCGCGGGTGGAGAAATCGCGGGTCGGCAGGATGAAGTCCTTCATTCGGCGGCCTCCTTGAGGGTCGCAAAGTCATCCGGGAAATGGGTCAGCGCGGACAGCACCGGATAGGGGGTGAACCCGCCAAGCGCGCAAAGCGATCCCAGCTTCATGGTCTGGCACAGGTCGGTCAGCAGCGGGATCGCGGCGGCATCACCCGCGGCGATACGGTCCACCACCTCGACCCCGCGCACCGCGCCGATCCGGCAGGGGGTGCATTTGCCGCAGCTCTCGATGGCGCAGAACTCCAGCGCGAAGCGGGCCATCCGCAGCATGTCGACGCTGTCGTCATGCACCACCAGCCCGGCATGGCCGACAAGGCCGCCGGAGCCGGCGAAATCCTCGTAGGAAAACGGCAGAGCGAAATCCGCTTGCGGGTGATAGGCCCCCAGCGGGCCGCCGACCTGCACCGCCTTCACGGGCCGGCCCGAGGCGGTGCCGCCGGCGATGTCGTTCACGATCTCGCCCAGGGTGATGCCAAAGCCGGTCTCGAACAGCCCGCCAAAGCGCACATTGCCGGCGATCTGCAGCGGGATCGTCCCGCGCGAGCGGCCGATGCCATGCGCCGCATAGGCCGCGCCGCCCTCGGCCAGGATCGCCGGCACCGCGGCCAGCGACAGCACGTTGTTGACCACGGTGGGCTGCCCGAAGAGGCCCTGCAGCGCC
Organism: Frigidibacter albus; assembly: GCF_009908165.1. Lineage (GTDB taxonomy): Bacteria > Pseudomonadota > Alphaproteobacteria > Rhodobacterales > Rhodobacteraceae > Frigidibacter > Frigidibacter albus. Next base: position 103,152 of record NZ_JAAAUC010000009.1, on the reverse strand, counting down.
GGGATCGGCGGTTTGGCCCGCACCACGCCGCGCTTGCCTTCGAGGCTGTTCAAGAGGGCGGTTTCCTCGCCGCAGACATAGGCCCCGGCGCCGATGCGCAGCTCCAGCTCGAACGCGCGGCCGGACCCCAGCACATCGGGGCCAAGCATCCCCGCAGCGCGGGCGATGGTGATCGCCTGCCCCATGACCGCGTTGGCATCGGGGTATTCCGAGCGGGAGTAGATGAAGCCGCGCGTCGCCCCCACCGCGAGCGCGGCAATCGCCATGCCCTCGATCAGCGTGAAGGGGTCGCCCTCCATCAGCATCCGGTCGGCGAAGGTGCCGCTGTCGCCCTCATCGGCATTGCAGACGACGTATTTCTGCGCCGCCTCGGCCCCGAGCACGGTCTTCCACTTGATGCCGGTGGGAAAGCCCGCACCGCCGCGGCCGCGCAGGCCGCTGGCGGTGACTTCCTCCACAATGGCCTCGGGCGACAGGGTCAGCGCCTTGCGCAGCCCTGCGAGGCCGCCATGGGCTTCGTATTCGGGCAGGCTCAGCGGGTCGATCACGCCCACGCGGGCGAAGGTCAGGCGGGTCTGCTTCTTCAGGAACGGGATCTCGGCGGTCAGGCCAAGCGCCTTGGGATGCGCGCCGAAACCCGCGTCGAAGAGGGCGGGCACATCGGCGGGGGTCACCGGGCCAAAGGCGATGCGACCCTCGGGCGTTTCCACCTCCAGCAGCGGTTCCAGCCAAACCATGCCGCGGCTGCCGTTGCGCACCAGCTCCACCGGCAGGCCGCGGGTGGCGGCCTCGGCGCTGACGGCGGCGGCGACGGCCTCGGCGCCCACGGCCTTGGCGGCGGCATCGCGGGGGACATAGATCCTCATGCGCCCGCCTCCGTCGCAATTTCATCCAGCCGCGCGGCATCGACGCGGCCGATCACCTGCCCGTCCAGCATAGCGGCGGGGGCGCAGGCGCAGAGGCCAAGGCAGAACACCGGCTCCAGCGTCAGCGCGCCGTTCGGGGTGGTGCCGTGCCAGTCCACACCCAGCCGGGCCTTGGCGGCGGCGGCCAAAGCCTCGGAGCCCATCGCCTGGCAGGCCTCTGCCCGGCAGATCTTCAGCACATGGCGTCCGGCAGGGTGGTCGCGGAAGTCGTGGTAAAAGGACATCACCCCCTGCGCCTCGGCCCGGCTGATGTTCAGCGCCTCGGCGATCTGCGGCAGCGCCTCGGCCGGCACATGACCGTATTCGGCCTGAACCGCGTGCAGGATCGGCAGCATCGGCCCCTCCAGCGCGGAATGCTCCGCGATGAGGTCTGCGATGCGGCTGTGCTGTGCTGCCTGTGGTGCCAAGATGGCCTCCGTCCCGGTTGCGTCCTGCCTTTTCAAAGCAGTCATTGATACGAAAAACAATATTGATGACCCGTCGGACGATAGGCAGGGCCTATCAAGACGCCAGCCGCTGCGCCTCGTCCAGCAGGGCGGCCAGCATCGGCGGATAGGGCTCGCGCAGCGGCGCGACGAGGCCGACCGAATGGCTGACGGCCGGCGCGGAGATCGGCACCGAGGCCAGATCGGCGCCGCGCGAGAACATCGCCGCCAGCGCCTCTGGCACCACCGAGGCCCACCGCCCTGTCGCCACATGGGCCGCAAGGGCGATGGTGGAGTTGCTTTCCACCTGCGGCGCGGCCACCACACCGGCGGCCGTCAGCAGCTCATTCACGATCCGCCGGTTCTGCATGTCGCCCGTCAGCAGGCACAAGGGTTCCGCCGCCACCTCGGCCCAGCTGACGCTGGCGCGGGCGGCCAGCGGCGCCCCCGCCGCGACCAGCAGGCGATAGCTTTCGCGGAACAGCGGCACCTGCGTGACCCGGCCAAGGGGTTCGTTGTCCAGATAGGTAATGCCCGCATCCAGATCGAGGCTGCCGATGCCCGCCAGAATGGAGGACGAGGTGCGCGACAGGATCGTCACCCGCATATCGGGGTTACGGGCCAGGAACGGCACCGTCAGTTCCGCCACCCGCGGCAGCGCGGTCGGGATCACCCCCAGCCGCAGCGTGCCCACCAGCCCATGCCGCACCGCCCGCATTTCTTGGCGCAGCGCGCGGGCATCGGCCACCAGCCGCTGCGCCCGGTCCAGCACCCGCTCGCCCTCGGGCGTCAGGCCCTGAAAGCGCGAGCCGCGGAAGACAAGTTGCACGCCAAGGGTCTCCTCCAGCTGCCGGATCGCCGAGGAGAGCGTGGGCTGCGTCACGCCCACCGCCTCGGCGGCGCGGCCGAAGTGGCGTTCCTTGGCCAGCGCGATGAACATTTCCAGCTTGTCGATCATGTCGCCAGCCTATGCGATCCGCGCAGCAAGCGGCGAGGGAATTCGCAGCCTTGTTTGCAGGCCCCCCTCGGACTAGATCGGAGGCATGAAACTCGGTATCCCCTTCGTGACCAAACCGCCGCGCGTGTCGGTGATCAGGCTGGCGGGCGTGATCGGCGGCGCCGGCCGTGTCGGCAGCGGCCTGTCCGACGCCGGCACCGCCCAGCTGATCGAGCGCGCCTTCCGCCGTGGCAAGCCGCTGGCAGTGGCGCTGATCGTCAACTCGCCCGGCGGCTCGCCGGTGCAATCCTCGCTGATCGCGGCGCGGGTCCGTCGGCTGGCCGATGAATGCAAGCTGCCGGTCCATGCCTTTGTCGAGGACGTGGCGGCCTCCGGCGGGTACTGGCTGGCCTGCGCTGCCGATGACATCTGGGCCGATGACAGCTCGATCCTGGGCTCCATCGGGGTGATCTCTGCGGGCTTTGGCTTCCCGGAGTTCATTGCTCGCCACGGGATCGAGCGCCGGGTGCATACGGCGGGCGGGTCGAAGAGCTTCCTCGACCCCTTCCGCCCGGAAAAGGCCGAAGACGTGGCCCGGCTGATGGCGCTGCAGGAGCCGATCCATCAGGCCTTCATCGCGCAGGTGAAGGCGCGGCGCGGCGCGCGGCTGGCGGAAGGGGCGGACCTTTTCACCGGCGAGGTGTTCGTGGGCCGGCAGGCGGTGGCGGTGGGCTTGGCCGATGGCATCGGCCATGTCGTGCCGAAGATGAAAGAGCTTTACGGCGACAAGGTGCAGATGGTCCTGCATGAGCAGAAGCGCTCTTTCCTGCGCCGGATCGGGGTCGAAGCGGCCTCGCAAGCGATGACGGCGGTTGAGGATCGGAGCCATTGGGCCCGGTTCGGGCTATGACATGATGGTCAAGATCGTCACGCTGTTCCTGATCGTCATGGTCGTGTTGGCCATGTTCGGCGCCTTCCGCATCAAGCGCGGCGTGCGCCGCTGCCCGGCCTGCGGACGCGCGCGTATCGGGCCGGGGCCCTGCGGCTGCGGCAAGGGGCGGAGATAACCATGACGGAACGCTGGCAGGGCAAAGCGCTGGTCACCGGCGGCGCGCGCCGGCTGGGGCGGGCGATGGTGATGTATCTCGCGGCGCGCGGGCATGACGTGGCGATCCATTATCGCGGCTCGGCCGACGAGGCAGAGGCGACGGCCGCCGAGGCCCGCGCGCTTGGTGTGCAGGCGGTGACGCTGGCGGCCGATCTGCTGGATGAAGAGGCCACGGCGGGTCTGGTGCCCGCCGCGGCGCAGGCGCTTGGCGGGCCGCTGACGGTGCTGGTCAACAACGCCTCGATCTTCGAGTATGACACGATCCGCAGCGCCACCCGCGCCAGCTGGGACCGGCATATCGGGTCGAACCTGCGGGCGCCCTTCGTGCTGATCCAGGCCTTTGCCGCGCAGGCGCCCAAAGCCGGGACGCGGGATGGCGAGCCGCTGGCGCAGGCGCTGGTGGTGAACATGTGCGACCAGCGCGTGCTGAAGCCCACGCCGGAATTCATGACCTATTCGCTGGCCAAGGCCGGGCTGTGGGCGCTGACCCGCACCGCCGCGCAGGCGCTGGCGCCCGATATCCGCGTCAACGCGATCGGGCCGGGACCGACGATGCAGGGCGCCCGGCAAAGCGAGGATCATTTCTCGCGCCAGCGCGCCGCGACCATCCTGCGGCGGGGTGCGGGGCCCGAGGACGTGACTGCGGCGCTTGGCTATCTGTTGGACGCGGCTTCGGTGACGGGGCAGCTGATCTGCACCGATGGCGGGCAGCATCTGGGCTGGCAGACACCCGACGTTCTGGGGGTGGAATGACCGGCAAACCGCAAGATATTGAGCAGTCCGGGCGCCTCTGCAAAGGGGCCGGATCGGCCGCTTCTGTTAATCTTCGTTACCCTGCACCGGGAAGTTGTGCACCTCGCCGGCCGCGGTCACAAATCCGTTATGAATCCTTTAACATTATCAGGCCTTTGGCCGTCACTGAAAATAATGTTTAGCACAATCAATGGCTTAAAAATTCGCCTAAAAAACGAGCAAAGCCTTCAGAGCGGCCAAAAACAACGGAAATTCGCAGCCCGGGAAAACTGTTCCCCAGAGTTATCCACAGAAACGGTGGAGATGTTTTTCCTTGCTCCCGGTCTCGGATAGAGGCAGCCAAGGGGGGAATCAGAGCGCGCAGGACATGGACCAGCCAGACCCGAATGACAGGACCGATCCGGGGGCAGAACAGCCCCTTCCCGCGGAGGCTCCGGCCCCCGCGCAGGGCGGTGATGCCAGGCCGGCCCTGACCGGCCATGCCCTGATCGCGGCGCAGCTGCGCTCGCTCGACAACTCGCCCGGCGTCTACCGGATGCTCGATGCGCAGGCACAGGTGCTGTACGTCGGCAAGGCGCGCAACCTGAAGGCGCGGGTGTCGAACTATGCCCGCCCCTCGGGCCATTCGGGGCGTATCGCGCGGATGATCCGCGAGACCGCGCAGATGATGTTCCTGACCACGCGCACCGAGACCGAGGCGCTGCTGCTGGAACAGAACCTCATCAAGCAGCTGAAGCCGCGCTACAACGTGCTTTTGCGCGACGACAAGTCCTTTCCGAACATTCTGGTCAGCAAGACCCACCGCTTTGCCCAGATCAAGAAGCACCGCGGCAAGCGCAGCGAGGCGGGCGCCTATTACGGCCCCTTCGCCAGCGCGGGCGCGGTGAACCGGACGCTGAACCAGCTGCAGAAGGTGTTCCTGCTGCGCAACTGCTCGGACGCGATGTTTGAAAGCCGCACCCGGCCCTGCCTGCTGTATCAGATCAAGCGCTGCGCGGCGCCCTGCGTCGGCTATGTGACCGAGGAGTACTACGCCGGGCTGGTGAATGACGCCGAGCGCTTCTTGCAGGGCCGGTCCACCAATGTGCAGGCGACGCTGGCCAAGGCGATGGCCGAGGCGTCGGAGGCGATGGAGTTCGAACGTGCGGGCGCGCTGCGCGACCGGATCCGCGCGCTGACCAATGTGCAGCAGGCTCAGGGCGTGAACCCGCGCGGCGTCGCCGAGGCGGATGTGGTGGCGCTGCATATGGAAGGTGGGCAGGCCTGCGTGCAGGTGTTCTTCATCCGCGGCCACCAGAACTGGGGCAACCGCGATTTCTACCCGCGCACGCCCTCGGGCGCCGAGGAGCCAGAGGTGCTGCAGGCCTTCCTTGCGCAGTTCTATGATGACAAGGAACCACCGCGGCTGATCCTGCTGTCGCATGGTATCGACGATCCCGACCTGATGACGCAGCTGCTGTCGGACCGGGCGGGGCGAAAGGTGACACTTGGCGTGCCCCGGCGCGGCGAGAAGGCTGAACTGGTGGAGAACGCCGCCCGCAATGCCCGCGAAAGCCTCGCCCGGCGGATGAGCGAGAGCGCGACCCAGACCCGCCTGCTGGACGGGCTGGCGGAGGCGTTCGGGCTGGAGGGGCCGCCCAAGCGCATCGAGGTCTATGACAACTCGCACAACCAGGGCACCGATGCTGTGGGCGGGATGATCGTGGCGGGGGCTGAGGGCTTCCTGAAGAGCCAGTATCGAAAATTCAACATCCGCGGCGAAGACCTGACGCCGGGGGATGACTTCGGGATGATGAAAGAGGTGCTGACCCGGCGCTTCACCCGGCTGATCAAGGAAGACCCGGGCCGCGAGTCGGAAGCCTGGCCCGACCTCCTGCTGATCGACGGCGGCGCGGGGCAGGTCTCGGCCGTCGCGCAGATCCTGCGCGAGATGGGGGTGGAGGATATCCCCATGATCGGCGTGGCGAAAGGCGTCGACCGCGATGCCGGCAAGGAGGAATTCCACCGCACCGGCCAGCGCCCCTTCGCGCTGCAGCACAATGACCCGGTGCTGTATTTCGTGCAGCGCCTGCGGGATGAGGCGCACCGGTGGGCCATCGGCGCGCATAGGGCCAAGCGGTCGAAGGCCGTGGGCGCGACCCCGCTGGACGAGATTCCGGGCGTGGGCGCCACAAGAAAAAGAGCACTTTTGCAACATTTCGGCAGTGCCAAGGCAGTCGCCCGCGCTGGCCTGTCCGACCTCAAGGCCGCGCCGGGAATTTCCGAGGCGATGGCCCAGGCCATCCATGACTTCTTCCATGCCAAGGGCTGAACGGGTAGGACTAGGCACATGAGATGGAATATTCCCAATACCCTGACGGTCCTGCGCCTGCTGGCCGCCCCCGGCGTGCCGATCATGTTCCTGTATTTCACCCGCCCCTGGGCCGACTGGGCGGCGCTGGCGCTGTTCCTGGGCGCGTCCATCACCGACTGGGCGGATGGCTACCTCGCGCGGCTGTGGAACCAGCAGACCCGCTTTGGCGCCATGCTGGACCCGATCGCCGACAAGGCGATGGTCATCATCGCGCTGGTGGTCATCACCGGCTATTCGGGGATGAACCCCTGGCTGATCCTGCCTGCCACCGTGATCCTGTTCCGTGAGGTGTTCGTGGCCGGGCTGCGCGAGTTCCTGGGCGCGGAGTCGGGCAAGCTGCAGGTGACGAAGCTGGCCAAGTGGAAGACCACGGCGCAGATGGTGGCCATCGGCGTGATGTTCCTCGGCACCGGACTGACCTATGTCGCCCATGGCCGCGGCCCCGAAGCGGGCGGCGCGATCCGTTGGGCCGAGGGTGCGGCGGGATGGGCCACGGTGGGGGGGCTGGTGCTGATCTGGGTCGCGGCGGCACTGACGCTGGTCACCGGCTGGGACTATTTCCGCAAGGCGCTGCCCTATCTCAAGGACCCGCCGAAATGAGGCTGGACGTGCTCTATTTCGCCTGGGTGCGTGAGCGGATCGGCCTGCCCAAGGAGCAGGTGGAGACCGAGGCCGCGACCGTGGCGGGTCTGGTCGCCGAACTTGTGGCGCGCGAGGAGCGTTATGCCGCTGCCTTTGCCGATATCACCGCGCTGCGGGTGGCGCTGGATCAGGAACTGGCGGAGTTTTCCGCGCCGCTGGACGGCGTGCGGGAAGTGGCGTTCTTCCCGCCGATGACCGGGGGCTGAGATGCCGGTACGGGTGCAGGCCGAGCCCTTCGACTTTGGCGCCGAGGCCGCGGCTTTTGCGGCGGGCGCGACCAGTGCCGGCGCGGTCGTCACCTTCCTCGGCGTGGTGCGAGATGACAGCGGCAGCCTTTCGCGGATGGAGATCGAGCATTATCCGGGCATGACCGAACGCGCGCTTGCGAGCATCGCCGCCGAGGCGACCGACCGCTGGCACCTGCTGGACGCGCTGGTAATCCATCGCCACGGCTCTCTGCTTCCCGGCGAGGCGATCATGATGGTCGCCACCGCCGCGCGGCACCGGGCCGAGGCCTTTGCGGCGGCGGATTTCCTGATGGACTATCTCAAATCCCGCGCACCGTTCTGGAAGAAGGAATTCGGTGCGGATGGCGCGGCATGGGTTGCCGCGAAGGACAGCGACGAGGACGCACTGTCCCGCTGGTAGGGCAGAGGGCCGTGCCCCCTGCCCCGCCTGATCAGAAGTCCAGGTTTTCCACGTTCAGCGCGTTTTGCTGGATGAACTCGCGCCGCGGTTCGACGACATCGCCCATCAGCTTGGTGAAGATGTCATCGGCCTCGGCCAGATCATCCACCTTCACCTGCAGCAGCGTGCGCGCCGACGGGTCCAGCGTGGTTTCCCACAGCTGTTCGGGGTTCATCTCGCCAAGACCCTTGTAGCGCTGCAGGCTGAGGCCCTTTTCGCCCTCGGCCAGGATCGCGGCCAAGAGTTCGAGAGGGCCGTGGATCAGCTGCTCGCGGTCCTTGCGGACCAGCTTGGCCGGCTGGGTGTAGACCTCTTGCAGCGTCTGGGTATGGGCCGACAGCCGCCGAGCCTCGCCAGACCGCAGGACGGGGCCGTCCAGCGTGCGGACCTCTTCAACGCCGCGCAGGCTGCGGGTGAAGCGCAACCCGTGGTCCTGCGTCGGGCGGCCCTGCCAGCCGCGTTCATATTCCAGCGCCACGATATCCAGCCGCTTTGACACCGCATCGGCCATGCCCTGCGCATCGGCATCGACCAGCCCCGGCATCAGCGCGCCGGCAATCGCCGCCTGCTCGATGATCCGCTGCGGGTAATGCGTCGGGAAGGCCTGAAGGATCCGGCGGACCACCCGCGCTTCCTCGACCACGCGGCCAAGGTCCTGCCCGGTGATCTCCTCGCCGGTGCCGAGGCGCAGCATTGCACCGTCAACCCCTTGCTGGATCAGGAATTCGTCGAAGGCCGGCTGGTCCTTGAGGTAGACCTCGGACTTGCCCCGCGCCACTTTGTACAGCGGCGGCTGCGCGATATAGAGGTGCCCCGCCTCGATCAGCGAGGGCATCTGCCGGAAGAAGAAGGTCAGCAGCAGGGTGCGGATATGGGCGCCATCGACGTCAGCATCGGTCATGATGATGATCTTGTGATAGCGCAACTTGGCCAGATTGAACTCGTCGCGCCCGATGCCGGTGCCAAGCGCGGTGATCAGCGTGCCGATCTGGTCGGAGCCGAGCATCCGGTCGAACCGCGCCCGCTCCACGTTCAGGATCTTGCCGCGCAAGGGCAGCACAGCCTGGTTCTTGCGCTCGCGCCCCTGCTTGGCAGAGCCGCCGGCGGAGTCCCCTTCGACCAGGAACAGCTCGCTCAGTGCCGGGTCCTTCTCCTGGCAATCGGCCAGCTTGCCGGGCAGGCTGGCGACATCCATGGCGGTCTTGCGCCGGGTCAGCTCGCGCGCCTTGCGGGCGGCTTCGCGGGCCAGCGCCGCCTCGATGATCTTGCCGACGATGATCTTGGCTTGCGAGGGGTTCTCTTCGAACCATTCGCTCAGCTTCTCGCCCACAAAGTTCTCGACCGCGGGGCGCACCTCGGACGAAACCAGCTTGTCCTTGGTCTGGCTGGAGAATTTCGGGTCGGGCACCTTGACGGACAAAACGCAGGTCAGCCCCTCGCGCGCGTCGTCGCCGGTGAAATCCACCTTCTCGCGCTTGGCGATGCCCGAGCTTTGCGCATAGGCGTTGATGGTGCGGGTCAGTGCGCCGCGGAAACCGGCCATATGGGTGCCGCCATCGCGCTGCGGGATGTTGTTGGTGAAGGGCAGCACCGTCTCATGGTAGCTGTCATTCCACCACATCGCCACTTCGACGGTGATCCCCGCCCGCTCGCCGATGATATGGATCGGATCGGCCATCGCCGGGGTCTTGGAACGGTCGAGATAGCGGACATATTCCCGCACCCCGCCCTCATACATGAACTCGGTCCGCAGCGGTTCGGCGGGGCGTTCATCCTCGATGATGATGCGCACGCCGGAATTGAGAAAAGCCAGCTCGCGCAAGCGGTTCTCCAGCGTCTTGAACACGTAGTCGAGGTTCGAGAAGGTGGTGGTCGAGGCCAGGAACCGAACCTCGGTGCCCTTCTCGCCCGGCTCGGCATCGCCGACGACGCGCAGGTGCTCGACGGTGTCGCCGCGCTCGAACCTTGCGAAATGCTCCTTGCCGTTGCGCCAGACCCGCAGCTCCAGCCAGTCGCTCAGCGCGTTCACCACCGACACGCCGACGCCGTGCAACCCGCCCGAGACCTTGTAGCTGTTCTGGTCGAATTTGCCGCCCGCATGCAGCTGGGTCATGATGACCTCGGCCGCCGAAACGCCCTCTTCGGTATGGATGTCCACCGGGATGCCGCGGCCGTTGTCCCGCACGGAAACGCTGGAATCGGCATGGATTTTCACATGCACATGGTCGGCATGGCCGGCCAACGCCTCGTCGATGCCGTTGTCCACGACTTCATAGACCATATGGTGCAGGCCGGACCCGTCATCGGTATCCCCGATATACATGCCGGGACGTTTGCGAACAGCGTCCAAGCCCTTGAGAACCTTGATGGAATCGGCGCCATATTCTTCTGGCACGCGGATGTCGTCGGTCATTCTGAGCGTCCTGCTTCTTGGTTGCCGATTTATACGGGCAACGGGCGGGAATGTCACGCGGATGACACAAGATTTAGCGGTCAGAGCAGGGCAATGGCGAGGCCGACCACGATCAGCAGCGCGCCGGCAATCTTGTTGGTCAGCACCAGCGCGCCGGGGCTCGACAGCAGCTGCCGCGCGCGCGAGATGGCGGCGGCGATGGCGAGGTTCCCGGCCAGCGGGATCGCCGCGGAAAGAGCCAGGATCACGGCGATATCGGCGGTGCCGACGCGGGTGAGGTCGAAGAACCCGGGCAGCACGCCCATGTAGAACAGGATCGCCTTGGGGTTACCCAGGATCGCCGCCACCCCCGCCGAGAAGCCGGCCCAGAGGCCCGGGCGGGTCATGCGCCCGTCCGTGGTCAGCGGCCGGGCGGCATGGGCGATGAGGCCGGCCCCCATCAGGATGAAGATCGCGGCGGCCACCCAGCGAAGGGCGTCCATCAGCGCGGCCTGCTGATCGGCGATCCAGGAGAGGCCGAAGATCGCGACCAAGGGCCAAAGGATATCGCCGAGGGTCACCCCCACCGCCAGCGGCCAGGCAGAGCGGAAACCACCGCTCAGGGCGCGGGCAGAGAGCGCCACGAAGACGGGGCCCGGGGTCACCCAGAGGATTGCCAGCGCGCCCGCGTAGAGCAGCAGGCCGTCACCGCTGAGGGTCATTCAGCGGCCCGCGAGGCGATGTGGAAAGGATAAGGAAGCCATGCAGAAACCATGCATACGATTGCCTGCATCGCCCCTACTCCCCCGGCTTCGGCAAGGTCAGCGAGCCATCGGCGGCCAGCGGCCAGAACGGATTCATCGCCACCTCCCAGACATGCCCGTCGGGGTCGGCGTAGTAGCCCGAATAGCCGCCCCAGAACACCGCCTCGGGCGCCTTCAGCGGCGTCGCCCCCGCGGCCAGCGCCTCGGCATAGGCAGCATCGACCTGCGCCTCGGTCTCGAAGTTCTGCGCCAGCGTCATGGCCCCGGTGCCAAGCGCGGCGGCGGGGCGGCCCTGATCGGCGGCGAGGTCCGCGAGGCCGAACAGCGCCAGCGCCGCGCCTTGCATCTGGTAAAAGCGCGCGCCCTCGGCCACCTCGGCCGGCTGCCAGCCAAGCGCGGCGTAGAAGGCGGCGGCGCGGTCCAGATCGGCGACGCCGAGGGTGATCAGCGTCACGCGTTGCGGGGTCATGGCAGCGGCCTTTCGCTCAAGGCGGACAGGCCGCCGGTTTCCGTCACCTCGAAGCCCTGCGCGCGGGGGCCGAGCGTATCAAACAGCTCGAACCCGGTGCCGGTCAGAAAGGCCTGCGCCCCAAGCGCGCAGATTTCGTCATAGAGCGCGGCGCGGCGGGCGGCGTCAAGATGCGCCGCCACCTCGTCCAGCAGCAGGATCGGCGGCGCGCCGACATCTTCGGCCAACGCCCTTGCATTGGCGAGGATCAGCGAGATCAGCAGCGCCTTCTGCTCGCCGGTGGAGCATTGCGCCGCGGGCACGTCCTTGGCGGCATAGGTCGCGGCCAGATCGGCGCGGTGCGGGCCGATTAGCGTGCGCCCGGCCGCCATGTCACGGCTGCGGCCGCGGGCAAAGGCCTCGGCCAGCGCTTCGGCGCCCTGCGGGTCGCCCGCATCCTCGGGCCCCGTGAGGGCCAGATCGGCCACCGGGAAGGCGGTATCGCTGGCGGCCTGCGCGGTGGCGATCCGCGCCAGTGCGGCGGCGCGGGCCGATTGGATCAGCGCGCCCTGCTCGGCCATCTGTGCCTCCAGCGCCGCATACCAGCCGGTATCGCGCGCCATGTCCTTCAGCAGCCGGTTGCGCTCGCGCATCGCCTTTTCATAGGCCAGCACCGCTTCGGCATGATGCGGCGAGAAACTCAGCGTCAGCCGGTCGAGGAACCGCCGCCGCCCCTCGGCCGCCTCGATCCACAGCCGGTCCATGCTCGGCACCAGCCAGACGATGCGGCAGATCCGCGCCAAGGCCGCCTGCGGCGCCGCCTTGCCGTCGATGCGCACGGCGCGCGGGTGCGCGGCTTCGGCGGTGGTTTCCAGTTCGTGGATCGCCGCCCCGGCCCGCAGCACTGCCGAAACCTTCCAGCCGATCGCCTCGGGTCGCCGCGCCAGCTCCTCCGCCCCCGCCCGCCTGAGGCCGCGCCCGGGCGACAGCAGCGACACCGCCTCCAGCACATTGGTCTTGCCGGCACCGTTCGGCCCCCAGAGCGCGACGGGCCGCCCGTCCAGCACCAAAGCCGCCCGGCGATGCGAGCGGAAATGCGACAAAGTCAGGTCGGTCAGGTAAAGCCCGGCCACCCCTGCCCCCTTTGCCTTTTCCAAATATCCCACGGGGGTGCGGGGGTGTGAAACCCCCGCTGCGCGCGGGTGTTACACGCGCATCGGCATCACGACATAGACCGCCGAGGTGTCATTGCCCTCGCGCATCAGCGTCGGATCGCCGCTGGAGTTGAACAGGAACACCGCATTCTCGCGGTCCACCTGGCTGGCGATTTCCAGAAGGTACTTGGCGTTGAAGCCGATCTCCAGCCGCTCGTCGCCGTAAGCCACCGCCAGCTCTTCCTCGGCGGCGCCGCTGTCGGGGGCGTTGACGGACAGGACCAGCCGGTCCTCGTCGAGGCTCAGCTTCACGGCGCGGCTGCGTTCGGACGAGACGGTCGCCACGCGGTCCACCGCCTTGGCGAACTCGCTGGCATCCACTTCCAGCCGGCGGGTGTTGCCGGTGGGGATGACGCGGGTGTAATCGGGGAAGGTGCCGTCGATCACCTTCGAGGTGAGGGTGATGGCGGGGGTGGCGAAGCGGATCTTGGTCTCGCTGACCGACACGGCGATCTGCGCCTCGTCGTCATCCAGCAGCTTGCGCATCTCCCCCACGGTCTTGCGCGGCACGATCACGCCCGGCATTCCTTCCGCGCCCGGCGGCAGGGCAGCGTCGATGCGCGCGAGGCGGTGGCCGTCGGTGGCGACGCAGCGCAGCACCGGGCCGTCCTCGCCCGTGGACACATGCAGGTAGACGCCGTTGAGGTAGTAGCGGGTTTCCTCGGTGGAAATGGCGAATTTCGACTTGTCGAACAGCCGGCGCAGCACCGGCGCGGGGGCCGAGAAATTCGCCGCATATTCCGACGAGGCCATCACCGGGAAATCTTCCTTCGGCAGCGTCGCAAGGTTGAAGGTTGACCGGCCCGCGGTGACAGTCAGGCGGCCCGTCGCGCCGTCATCGGCCAGCGTGATCAGCGCGCCATCGGGCAGCTTGCGCACAATCTCATGCAGGGTCACCGCGGAGACCGTGGTGGCCCCGGCGCGGTCGACATGGGCGGGGGCCTTGTCGACAACCTCGATATCCAGATCGGTGGCGCGGAAGCTGACGCGGTCGCCCTCTGCCTCGATCAGCACATTGGCGAGGATCGGGATGGTGTTGCGACGCTCCACCACCGACTGGGCCTGACCGACCGCCTTGAGGAGCGCGGCACGCTCGATGCTGAATTTCATCCTAATCCCCCATGTCGCCGGGAGGGGAAGACTAGCGGAAATCCCCCGAGGCTCAAGTATTTTGCGCGACTGTCGGCTGGAACGGCAGGGCCGTCAAGGGCCGCCCGGCGCGGGTGTTGCGGCAGTGCGGCGCGGCGGGGCCGATGGTGTGACATTTCGGCCGCCTAGCCGGGCACAAGCGGCCCCGGCGGGGCCGCCAATCGCGGTGCATGAGGCGGCCTAAGGGGGCCGCCGGGAAGCGTCAGGCCGAGATCAGCCGGCGCAGCAGTTCCAGATCCTCGGCCAGCTGGCTGTCCCCGGCGCGCAGTTCGTCGATCTTGCGGATGCCGTGCATGATCGTGGTGTGATCGCGCCCGCCGAAGCGGCGGCCGATCTCGGGCAGGCTGCGGGTGGTCATGTGCTTGCACAGATGCATCGCGATCTGCCGCGGGCGGGCGATGGTGCGCACCCGCTTGGGCCCGATCATGTCGCTGAGGCGGATGTTGTAATGCTCCGCCACCTTGCGCTGGATTTCCTCGATCGTCACCCGGCGGTCGCTGTGGCGGAGGATGTCGGCCAGGCAATCCTGCGCCAGATCCAGCGTGATCTCGCGCCCGACAAGGCTGGCGAAGGCAAAGAGGCGGGTCAGCGCGCCTTCCAGCACACGGACATTGGTGGTGATGCGGTGCGCGAGAAATTCCAGCACGCCCGGCGCCAGTTGCAGGCCGGCATATTGCTGGCGGTAGCCTTCGGCCTTGGTCTGCAGAATACCGAGGCGCAGTTCATAATCGGTCGGGTGCAGGTCGACGACCAGCCCGCATTGCAGGCGCGACTTGATCCGCTCTTCCAGATCCTTGATCTCGCCGGGGGCGCGGTCGGCGGAAATCACGATCTGTTTGTGCTGATCGACCAGCGCATTGAAGGTGTGGAAGAACTCTTCTTGCGTACTGTCCTTGCCGGCGATGAACTGCACGTCATCGACCATCAGCACGTCGACGGACCGGAACAGCTCCTTGAAATCCATGATCTGCTTTTCGCGCAGGGCCTGCACGAAGCGGTACATGAACTGCTCGGCCGAGAGATACAGCACCCGCGCCTCGGGCTGGCGCAGCTGCAGCTCATGCGCGATGGCGTGCATGAGGTGGGTCTTGCCGAGCCCGACGCCGCCATAGAGGAACAGCGGGTTGAAGGTCACGGCGCCGCCCTCGGCCACGCGGCGCGCGGCGGCATGGGCCAGCTCGTTCGGCTTGCCGACGACGAAACTGTCAAAGGTGAAGCGGCCGTCGAGCGGGGCGCCGGGCAGGTCGGCATCCTCGGACCCGCGGCCGTTCATGGCCGTGCGGGCGGGTTTCTTCGGGCTCGCCATTGCCGCCGGATCGGCAAGCCGCGCCGCCTGAACCGGGCGGGTGGCCGAGACGTGGAATTCGAGGCGGTCCACCTCCTCGCCCGACTTGTTCAGCAGGCTGCGGATCTGGTCGCCGAAATTGCGCGAGACCCAGTCGCCCATGAAGCTGTTGGGAACCTCGATCCGGGCGATGCCGCCCGAGAGATCCGCGAGCTTCAGCGGCTCGATCCAGGTTACGTAGTTGTTCTTGCCAACCGCCTTGAAGAGTTCATCCCGCACGCGCCCCCAGGTATCGTTCGTCATTATTATGTGCCCGTCCGTTCCATCACCGATCCGCGGCCCGGTTGCCGCGACGTCAGCGATTCGAAACCGCCGAGGGGCGCCCGTGCCAAAGCGGCGCGGACTTGCCCGGCAGTGCCGGGCTGACTGGACAAGCCACGCGCAAACCTGAGCCGGAGACCCCCCTCCGGACACGTCTGACGCGTTGGTCGCAGGACAAACGGCAAACCCCTTGCCGCTGGCCTGACATGATGATCCATCCGGCCGCCCCGGCAGCGGGGTGCCCTGATCTCGCGGCCTGGCAGGGCCGCGATTTGTGATGGATTACACCATGTCCCCCCAAGACGATGTGAATCGCATCCCAAAGGTAGCAAGCCGGTGGAAGTCTGTGCAACCGAACTTCACGCTTGACTCGGACCGAATCCCGGGGGGCGGGCAAAACAGCCACAACCTCGTTGAAAACAAAGGGAAAAGATAAAAGGACGCAGCATTTCTGCTGCGCCCTTTCAGGGCCTCTCGGTCAGAGCGCTGCGGCCGCTTCAGGCGGCGGCGAGGGCTTTCACGCGGGCCGACAGGCGCGACATTTTCCGCGCCACGGTGTTCTTGTGCAGAACGCCCTTGGTGATGCCGCGGGCCAGTTCCGGCTGCGCGCTTTTCAGAGCGGTGGCGGCAGCGCCCTGATCGCCCGAGGCCAGAGCCTCTTCGACCTTGCGCAGGTAGGTGCGAATGCGCGAGCGGCGCGCCTTGTTCACGTCTTGCCGGCGCTCGTTCTGGCGTGCGCGCTTCTTGGACTGGGGCGTATTGGCCATGTGTCGGTTTTCCGTTCGAGTTCGGGTAAATCTGAAGCCGCGCTTCTAGTCGCGACTCGGGGACAAGTCAACCGGGCCCGGGCATATTCGCGCCCTTCCCGGCAGGTTTTCAGCGGTCGCGGAACTGCGGCTGGCGCTTTTCGAGGAAGGCGCCCATGCCTTCCTTCTGGTCTTCGGTGGCAAAGAGCGCGTGGAACAGCCGGCGTTCGAACAGCACCCCTTCGCGCAGGGTGGTTTCATAGCTGCGATTCACCGCCTCCTTGACCGCCATCACGGTCAGCGCGGATTTCTCGGCGATCTTCTTGGCGATGGCCAGCGCCTCGGGCACCAGCTTGCCGGGCGCAACCACCCGGCTGACGAGGCCGGAGCGTTCGGCCTCGGCCGCATCCATGAAGCGGCCGGTCAGGTGCATGTCCATCGACTTGGACTTGCCGACGAAGCGGGTCAGCCGCTGGGTGCCGCCGATGCCGGCGACGACGCCAAGGTTGATTTCCGGCTGGCCGAACTTGGCGGTTTCCGAGCAGATGATGAAGTCGCACATCATCGCAAGCTCGCAGCCGCCGCCAAGGGCATATCCCGACACGGCAGCGATGATCGGCTTGCGGACGCGGGCGATGGCCTCGCCCTCGGGGGCGAAGTAATCGGCGCCGAACATGTCCACGAAGGTCTTTTCGGACATCTCCTTGATGTCGGCACCGGCCGCGAAGGCCTTTTCCGACCCGGTCAGCACGATGCAGCGCACCTTGTCATTGCCGTCGAGCGCCTTCAGCGCCTCGGCCAGCTCGCCCAGCATCTGCGAGTTGAGGGCGTTGAGCGCATCGGGCCTGTTGAGGCGGATCAGGGCGACGGAGTCTTCGATTTCGACGATCAGCGTCTGGTAGGCCATCGGGCAGCACCTTTCCTTCGGTCCGGCCCGACTCCTAGCAGGACCGAAGCTGTTGGCAAGCAGGTTTGCCCTAATGCTGGCAGGACGGACACCAGAAGGTGGAGCGGCCGGATTGGACGATGCGGGCCACGATGCCGGCGCAACCGGGGGTGACGCAGGGTTCGCCCTCGCGCCCATAGACGCGGAAGGCGTGCTGGAAATAGCCAAGCTCGCCCCCGGTCTGGCGATAGTCGCGCAAGGATGAGCCGCCCGCCTCGATCGCCTCGGCCAGCACGTCACGGATCAGGGGCACCAGCGCGGCGGCCTGCGGCGCGGTCAGGCTGCCAGCCGCGCGGCGCGGGTCGATACCGGCGCGGAAGAGCACTTCGCAGACGTAGATGTTGCCAAGGCCGGCGACGACACGCTGATCGAGGAGCAGCGCCTTGATCGGGGCGGCGCGGCCGTGGAGGCGGGCGGCGAGGTAGGTTTCGTTGAAGTCATTGCCGAAGGGTTCGGGGCCGAGGCCCTTCAGCAGCCAGTGGGTGTCGCCCGTAGGATAAAGGTCCATCGCGCCGAAGCGGCGGGCGTCGTTGAAGGTGACGCGGGCGCCGCCCTCCATGCTCAGCACCACATGGTCGTGCTTTTCGGGCGCGGGGTGGTCGTGGTGGAACTCGCCCAGCATCACGCCCGAGACAAGCATCCGGCCCGACATGCCAAGGTGGATCAGCAGGGTCTCGCCGGTGGAGAGGTCGGCAAGGATGTACTTCGACCGCCGCCGCAGCGCCAGAACCTGCGCGCCAGTCAGCCGGTCGGCCATCCGCTCGGGCAGCGGCCAGCGCAGGTCGGGGCGGTTCACGGCGGCGGCGAGGATCGCGCGCCCCTCCATCGCCGGCAAGAGCCCGCGGCGGACGGTTTCGACTTCGGGAAGCTCAGGCACGGCAGGGGCTTTCGGTTGGCAGGGTTGCGCCTGCAAGGTCTAGGGCGGCGGGGCCTGCGGCACAATGATGGTTGGCCTCGGCCCGGATCGGAGTATATCCCCCCTGAGGCAATTTCGGGCAGGGCGCAGATGACCGACGACACGCAAACGACGACGCATTTCGGCTTTCAGACCGTGAGCGAGGGCGAGAAAGCCGGGATGGTGCATGGCGTGTTCAGCCGCGTCGCCTCGAAATACGACATCATGAATGACGTGATGAGCGTCGGCATCCACCGCGTCTGGAAGGATGCGATGATGGACTGGCTGGCACCGCGGCCGGGGCAGAAGCTGCTGGACGTGGCGGGCGGCACCGGCGACGTGGCCTTCCGCTTTTTGCGCCGCGCGCCTGGGGCGAGCGCAACCGTCTGCGACATGACCGAGAGCATGCTGATCGAGGGCCAGAAGCGGGCCGAGGCCGAGAGCCTGGCCGGGCAGCTGGACTGGGTGGTGGGCGATGCGATGGCCCTGCCCTTCGCCGACAGCAGCTTTGACGTCTACACGATCAGCTTTGGCATCCGCAACGTGACGCGGGTGCAGGACGCGCTGACCGAGGCGTTCCGGGTGCTGCGCCCCGGCGGGCGGCTGATGGTGCTGGAGTTTAGCCAGCTGCCGAACCCCGGCCTGCAATGGGCCTATGACCGCTATTCCTTCAACGTGATCCCGGTGATGGGACAGGTCATCGCGGGCGACCGTGACAGCTATCAGTACCTGGTGGAATCGATCCGCAAGTTCCCCGATCAGGAGACCTTCGCCGAAATGATCCGGCAGGCGGGCTTCGGGCAGGTGAAGTACCGCAACCTGACGATGGGCATCGCGGCGCTGCATTCGGGCTGGAAGATCTGATGCGGGGTCCGCACAACATCTGGCGGCTGATCCGCACCGGCGCGACCTTTGAGCGGACCGGCGCGATGAAGGTCGCGCTGGAGGCGATGGAGGTGCCGCCGCGGCTGCGCCTGCTGGCGCGGGTGCTGGGATGGCCGTTCAAATGGCTGGGCTACCGGGGCGATCCGGCGCTGCCGCCAGTGACGCGGGCGATCACCGCGCTGGGGCCGGCCTATATCAAGTTCGGGCAGGTGCTGTCGACGCGGCCCGATGTGGTGGGGCCTGAACTGGCGCTGCAGCTGCGAATGCTGCAGGACCGCCTGCCGCCCTTCGACATCGCCACCGCCAAGGCGAGCTTCGAGAGCGATATCGGCCTGCCGGTCGATCAGGTGTTCAGCGCGTTTTCCGAACCCGTGGCCGCTGCCTCCATCGCGCAGGTCCACCGCGCGACGCTGGCCGCGACCGGGCAGGACGTGGCGGTGAAGGTGCTGCGGCCCGGGATCGAGCGGGCCTTCCGCCGCGATGTCGATGCCTTCCACCTTGCCGCCGCGATCATCGAGCTGGCCTCGCCCGCCTCGCGCCGCCTGCGCCCGTCGGAGGTGATCCGGCACTTCGAGGGCGTGGTTCTGGGAGAGCTGGACCTGCGGCTGGAGGCGGCGGCCGCCTCGGAATTTGCCGCCAACACCAAGGATGATGCCGGCTTCCGGGTGCCGACCCCCGTCTGGCACCTGTCGGGGCGCCGGGTGATGGTGATGGACTGGGCCGAGGGCACGCCGATGGGCGATGTGCCGGCGATCCTTGCGGCCGGGCATGACGCGCCGGCCCTGGCGCGGCGGGTGCTGGAGCTGTTCCTGAGCCATGCGCTGCGCGACGGCTATTTCCACGCCGACATGCATCAGGGCAACCTGAAGGTCGCGGCGAATGGCGACATCATCGCCTATGATTTCGGGATCATGGGCCAGATCGACGAATATACCCGCCGGGTGTATGCGGAAATCCTGATGGGCTTCATCGCCAAGGATTACCGGCGCGTGGCCGAGGTCCATTTCGAGGCGGGCTATGTGCCGCGCGACCGCGATGTGGACGCCTTCGCCCGCGCGCTGCGGGCAGTGGGCGAGCCGATCTTTGGCATGGATGCCAGCCAGATCTCGATGGCGCGGCTGCTGGCTTATCTCTTCGAGGTGACGGAACGCTTCGGGATGGAGACGCGGACCGAGTTGATCTTGCTGCAGCGCACGATGGTGGTGGTGGAGGGCGTCGCCCGCTCGCTCGACCCGCATCTCAACATGTGGCAGGGCGCGCGACCGGTGGTGGAGACCTATATCCGCGAGAACCTGGGGCCCCGGGCGATGCTGCGCGACCTCGCGCGTACCGCGCGGGTGCTGGGGCGGTTCGGGCCAAGGCTGCCGGCGCTGGCCGAGGCGGCACTGATCCGCCAGACCGAGCCGGTGGTGGTGGTGACGGTCCCCTCGCGCCGCCGGGCTGCGGGGCTGATGGCCCTGGGGGCGGCGATTGCGCTGGCGGGCGTGGCGGTGGCGGAGATGCTGTGAGGGGGTAAGTCCCCCGCCGGCCGGTTCAGGCGGTCGCCCTCTCGGATCGCGCAAGCAAAATGGCCGCGCCGCCCAGGAGCCCGGCGGAGGTGCGGTTGACGATCCGGCGGCGGAGCGGGGTCAGCGCACCGCCCCCAAGCGCGGCGCCAGCGCTGACCCAAAGCAGCGCGGCAAGTCCCTCGGCGACGAGATAGAGCCCCCCAAGCGCGAACAGCTGCAATGTCACGGAACCGGCGTCATTCAGGAACTGCGGCAGGAAGGCCGTCAGAAGCAGATAGGCCTTCGGATTGCCCATGAGGGTCAGGAACTCGCGTCTCATCAGGGTCGAGGCATCCGGAACCTCGATCTCTGCCGCGACGTCGGCAGTCCAGAACTGCCGCGCAAGATACAGCAGATAGGCGACGCCCAGCCACTTGAGCGCCACGAAGGCCAGCTCGGAGGTTCGCAGCAGCGCATCGAGGCCCAGAGAGACCAGCACGACCAGAACAGCCCAGGCGGCGAGACGCCCGATCACGCCCTTGGCAGCCAGGCGCCACCCCGCTTTCGTGGCCGAGGTGAGGGCCAGAAGATTATTCGCGCCGGGCGAGGCGCCAAGCAGGAATGCGGCAGGCAGGAAGATCAGGATCTGTTCAAGCGTCACGCTGCATTTCCTTGCCCAATGTGGAACGGCACCGCGTCAGTATCGCGGAACACGTCCTGAACACCAAGGCTTAAGCGCCCCCCTCACTCTGGCGTCCGCAGCGCGGTCACCGCATCTGCCGCCACCTCCACCCCGCCCTCCAGCACCAGCATGACGGCTCCCGCCTCGCTGCGGGCCTCGACGATCTTGCCGTAGGTTTCCACCGGGTCGATGCCCATCGTCTCGCCACCCGTGGAGCTGATCAGGCGGAAGCTGTAGGCGCCCTCGGGAAGCGGGGCGCCCGCCGCGTCGGTGCCCACCCAGTCGATTTCCCCCGCATTCAGCGGCACCGGCTCTTCGGCGACCAGCCTGCCGGCTGCATCATAGACCGACAGCACCGCCGCATCTGCCCCGGCCCGCGGCGCGAGGGTCAGCGGCAGCGGCGCACCGTCGAACCAGGCGGGCGCCTCGGCCCGCGCCTCCATCCCGACCCAGCCGGCGAGGTCGGACATGTTCATCAGCCCCACCTGCCCGATCAGGCCCTGCAAGAGGTCATTGGTCTGCACCTGCTGCTCCACCCCCGAGAAGGTAGCGAGCTGCACCGCGAGGTCCGAGGATTCCATCGGGTTCAGCGGATCCTGGTTCTGCATCTGCGTGGTCAGCATCAGCAGGAAGGTTTCGTAATCCCCCTTGATCGCCGCGCTGCTGCTGGCAGCGGCGGCGGTGGGGGCAGCGGTCTGGGGGGCGGCGGTTGCGGTGATGGTCATCAGTGTCCTTGCAGGTCAGATGCGCAGATCGAGCCCGCCGTTTGCGGCAGGGCGGTGAGGGGCGGGAGGGACGGGCGCCGCGGCGGCTGCCGGGCCAGAGGGCGCCGGACCCGGGGGCAGGATGGCCTGCGGATCGGTCTGCGGGCGCCGGTCCTGCTGGGTGAAGCTGAACGACAGGTCGGTGAAGCCGAGTTCGCGGAAATCGCGGGCCAGCTGGTCGATGTTGCGGCGCATGAGGTCGAGCGTCTCGGGCCGCTCGGCGGTGACGGACAGCACAAGGCCCGCCTCGGACGTGGAAAGGGTCAACCGCACCCGCCCCAGCTCTTCCGGCGAGAGGGTCAGTTCGACCGGGCGGTCGGGAAAGCGCGTCACGGCGGCGGCCAGTTGCGGGCCGAGGGCGGGGATCTGCGGGAAGAGGCTGGCCGGGGGATCGTTGCCGCGCGGCAGGGGGATGTCTGCCCCGGGCGCGCCGGGAAGTACCACTGCCGCGCCGGAGAGCGGGGTCTGCTCGGCGAGCATGGGCGGGAGCACAGGGGCAGTTTGCGGCGGCGCTTCGGGAAGCGCTGCGGTGGGGAGCGCTGCGGTGGGGGACGGCGCGGCGCCGGGCGGGGAAAGGTCTTGAAGGCGCTCCGACGGCGCGGGACCGAGGACCGGCTCGGCCTTTGTAAGGAGGGGTTCGGTGGTCGCAAGCGGCGGGGGGGACGCTGTCCAGACCGGACCGGGCAGCGAAGGATGGGCGGGAGGCCGGATCTGCGCCGGCTGCGAGAGCGGCGGGTCGGCAGCCTGCTGCGCGGGGGGCAGCGAGCCCCCTCGTGGCTGGACAGGAGCGGGTTGCGCGGTAGAGAGGTGCGCCAGCAGCGCCGCGGCGGAGGCAGGGGCGGAAATGGAAGCGGAGGCGGAGGCAGGGGCACTGGCGTCAACGCTGCCGCGCCGCGCGTCGGGGGCGGTGACGAACCGCGCCACAGGGCGGTCGAAGGCGGCTAGAGCGGCGGTGGCGGGCCCGGCGGTGAGGAGCGCGGCTGAAGGAGGGGACGCAGGCGCTGTGGGCGCGTCGATGGTCGCCGGCAGCGGGGACGGGCTTGCAGCGTCGGGACGCGCCGCCGCACCTGGCCCGGACAGTGCCGCGGGACCCGGCGGGTTCGGTGACACCAGGGCCGGCGGGGTCAGTGCCGGCCCGACGGCCACATCTGCCGGACGGTCTGCAGCGGCAGCGGATGCCGCCCCATCCTGCCCTTCGCGGGCGAAGGGCGCGACCCTGCCCTGCCAGAGCATCAGCGAGGGATCTCGCGCCGCGGAGCCGGGCGCAGCCGAGGCGGGCTGCCGCGGGGGCGAGGCTGTGAGGGGGGGGGCAGGCCCCGGGCCCGCGGCGACGGATGGGGCGGTGGCTGTGCCGCCGGCCGGGTCAGCTGCGACTGGGGAACGCGCAGCCATCGAAGGGACAGGGGCGGGGCCACGGTTCTCCGCGCCCCCTTCCTCGCTGTCGATTGGGGATGTGGGAAGGCTGGTCGGGCCGGGGGCGGCGCCGACGGTCGGGGGCCCGTCGGCGGTCTGGGGCCTGGGGGCGGCACCGGCCGCAGAGGGGGCCTGTGCCGGCGCGGGAGAGGGAATACCGGGGGACGCCGCCGCCTGACTGGCGTGGCGGAGCGGGCCTGACTGGGCTTCAGTCTGGGCCATTGAAGCCTCTCCCGACGGCAGAGGCAGGGCCGAAGGTATCGCGGGCGACGCAGCGGCCCCCCGGGCGCCAGGCAACAGGGCCCCGGATGGGGGGGCCTGCGGGGGCGGAGCTGCGGCGGCTTCTGCCGTCGGGGCTGCGGGTTGCAGCGCCGGGGATGGCACGTGAGCCGCCCGAGGATACGGCGCGGAAGGCAGGGAGGGCGGGCTGGGAATCTGCGGTGCCGCAAGCGCCGCCGCTGCCAGATCGGATGCACCGGAGGCAGGTGCGTGGCGGGGGACGGTCGGATCCGGCTCTGCCGGTAGGCCGCGCCGGGTTGGCGAGGCGACCTCATCAAGGGCCGGAACGTCTGTGCCGGCATCCCTGGGTGCCACTGGGGGCTGAAGCGTGGACGGCAACGTCGCGGCTGCAAGCTGACGGAACGTGACGAGGACCGGAGAGGAAGATTGATCGAGAGACAGCGGCTCGGGCCCGACCCCCGGCCCGGGATCGGCCGGAAGATCGGGATCGAAGGGGGTGGACCCCGACTCGTCCGCGCCCGGCTTTGACGCCGCGGATGCCGCCGGGGACTTTATCAGGGCGGAAAGGGCCGCCTCACCCGGAAATGCCAATGTCATCCGCACCACGACTTCTGCCGCCAAGGACTTCACCTTCGCAGCACAAGATTACCGGATATTTACGCCCTTCCCCCCATGCTGCGGAAAATCCGGCCAATTCGACAGGCCGGCCGGACCCGAAGGATTGCCGATGATCTCTGCGCCCTCCCCCTCCCCACTGGCCCCCCCCGCCTCTGGCCCACCGCCGCGCGATGCCGCGCTGTGGAGGGCGGCGCAGGATCTGGAGACGGCCTTCCTTGCGGAAATGCTGGCCGCAGCCGGGCTTGGCACAGCGCGCGAGAGCTTTGGCGGCGGCGCGGGCGAGGAGCAGTTCGCCTCGTTCCTGCGGCGCGAACAGGCGGACGCGATGGTGCAGAACGGCGGCATCGGGCTGGCCGAGAGCCTCTATGAAGCGCTGAAGGAGAATGACGATGTCTGACGAAACGCAGATCTGGCAGCCTCTGGCCCGGATTTTGGGCCAGGAAGCGCAGGCAATTCGCGCCGGAGACCTGCAGGCGCTGGTGCTTTTGGCGCAGGCAAAGGCGCCTCTGGTCGCCGCGGCAGAAGCACGCGCGCAGGGGCCCCGGGCCGCGCAGCCGGGTGCGGCAGAGGCGCTGGCCGGGCTGCGGCGGCAGGCGGCGGCCAACCAGCGCCAGCTGGGCGCCACGCTGAAGGGCATGCGCGCCGCCCTGCGCCGGCTTGACGGGCTGCGCCGCGCCGGGCGCAGTCTGCAAAGCTATGATGCCGCAGGTCGCCCGCAGACCATCGGCGCCCCGCAGGTCAACCTCGAGCGGCGCGCCTGATCCCGGCAATTCCGGGCCCGCGCCCGCCCGAACCAGTGCCTTGGGACGCAAGTCGCGGATTTGTCGAAAAATCCCGGCGCTTCGCATAGAGCACTTAGCGAACTCTTAGAGATTGGCGGCGATGGTCGCCCTTGCATCCTTGAAGGGGGTGACGCGGCGACGGGGCTTCCCGCCCGCACAGGTCAGAATGCCATAATCGCTGCCCGAAAGGGCGGCATGTGAAACAGCCGGCGCAAAGCGCCGAACCCATAGGATGAGCAAATGTCGAGCATTCTGACGAATACCAGCGCGATGGTCGCGCTGCAGACGCTGAAAGGCATCAACTCCGCGCTGGCCAAGACCCAGGCCGAAATCTCCACCGGCAAGTCGGTGGCGAGTGCCAAGGACAACGCCGCCGTCTGGGCGATTTCCAAGGTGATGGAATCGGACGTGAAGGGGTTTTCCGGGATTTCGGACAGCCTTGCCTTGGGCGAGTCCACCGTGGCTGTGGCACGCAAGGCCTCGGAGCGGATCACCGACCTGCTGACCGACATGAAGGGCAAGATCGTCGCAGCGCAGGAAAGCAACGTGGACCGCGCCAAGCTGCAGACCGACATCGACGCATTGGTGGACCAGATCGAATCGGTGGTGGGTGCGGCGCAATTCAATGGCCTCAACCTCGTCGATGGCTCCTCGACCGCGGATGTGCAGATCCTGTCGTCGCTGGACCGCGATTCCAGCGGGGGCGTCTCGGCAGCGCAGATTGACGTCGCGCGGCAAGACCTCGGCACCGGAGGCTATACATCGAAGGGTGTTCTCGCGGGCTCGGTGGGCGTGTCGACGGATGCCGATGCGGCTTCGTTCTTCCTCGACAAGGACGATACCACCGGCAAGGCCCTGGTGATTAACTCGGGCACCGACGCCTTCGCGGCGGGCGACTCGATCTCTGTGCGTGTCGGCAACCGCGAGGTGAGCTACACCGTGACAGCGCAGGACGTCGCCTCGACCACGCCCGACGACATGGTGGCCGTCGGCTTGAAGAACGCCATTGATGCCCTGGGTATCACCGACCTGCAGGTGGACTACGACTCGGATAGCCCGGGCACGTTGACCTTCCTCGTGGCTGACGGGGATGACGCGGGCACCGACGACGAGATGGATCAGGATCTGACCATCACCGCCCAGTTCAAGAACGCGAATTCCGGCGGCCTTGGCGAGCTTGCCACGATCAACGTGACCACCTCGGCAAACGCCGCGGTCGCGCTTGGCAACATCGAGACCCTGATCCAGACCGCTGTGGACGCCGCCTCTGCCTTCGGTTCGGCCGAGTCACGCATCACCACTCAGGCGAACTTCATTTCGGACCTGACCGATGCGATGAAGACCGGGATCGGCTCGCTGGTCGATGCCGACATGGAAGAGGCCTCGGCCCGCCTGCAGGCGCTGCAGACCCAGCAGCAGCTGGGCATCCAGGCGCTGTCGATCGCCAACCAGCAGCCGCAGAACATCCTGGCCCTGTTCCGCTGATGACGGCCGGGGGCGCCGGAACAGGTGCCCCCTTTCCCCGCGGCCGGGCCGCGATCTGACGTCAACAGCCACAGGAAGGGTTTCCCGTGAACGCCGCCAATCTGGCCAAAACGGCCTATTCTGCCCCCGACCAGCCGACGCGCACCCTGCGCGGCACCGAATACGAGGTCTTCGCCCGCGTCACCCATCGCCTGAAGGCCGCGCAGGCCCTTGGCGATGCCGGCTTCGCCTCGCTGGCCCGCGCCATCTATGACAATCGCCGGCTGTGGACGCTGCTCGCAGCCGATGTTGCCGATCCCGGCAACCAGTTGCCCGCGCCGCTGCGCGCCCAGATCTTCTATCTTGCCGAATTCACCAACCTGCACTCCTCCAAGGTGCTGGCCGGCACCGCAACGTCCGAGGTTCTGATCGACATCAACACCTCGATCATGAAGGGCCTGCGCCAGAACGGCGGCGAGTCATGACCGGGCTGGTATTGAAGCTCGCCCCCAAGGAGCGGGTGCTGATCAACGGCGCGGTGATCGAGAATGGGGACCGCCGATCGCGGCTCGCGATCATGACGCCGAACGCCCATATCCTGCGGCTGCGCGACGCGGTCCATCCTGAGGAGGTGACAACGCCGGTGCGGCGCGTGTGCTACATCGCGCAGCTGGTGCTGTCCGGGGACGCCGATGCCGGCGAGGCGCGGATGCAGCTTCTGCGCGGCATCGAGCAGCTGAGCCAGGTGTTGACCGACCATGACAGCCGCGCCCATCTGACGATGGCGACGACGGCGGTGCTGGAGGACCAGCATTACCAGGCCCTGAAGGCGCTACGCTGCCTGCTGCCCCGCGAGGAGCGGCTCTTCGCCGCCTCGCGGACATGAGCTTTGCGCCGGTCGTGCCCTTCGGCGGTTTCGCCGGCTGGTCCTTCCTGACCCGCACGATGGAGGCGCAGAAACAGGCCTTCACCGGGCAGGCCAGCGTGCAGCGCGACACTGACTATTTCCGCGAGAAGATCGGCAGCGTGAAGACGGCCGAGGACCTCGTGTCGGACCGCCGCCTGCTTCGGGTGGCGCTCGGTGCCTTCGGGCTTCAGGATGACATCGACAGCCGGTTCTTCATCCACAAGGTGCTGTCCGATGGCACGCTCGACACCACGGACCTGGCCAACCGTCTGTCCGACAAGAGCTATTATCAACTGGCCAGCGCCTTCGCCTTCGACCTTGCGACACCCGGAACCCAGGTCTCGACCTTCGCCGATGGCATCATAGCCGCCTTCCAGGACCGCCAGTTCGAAGAGGCGGTGGGCGGCGTCAATGGCGACATGCGCCTTGCGCTGAACGCCCGGCGCGAGCTGGCGGATCTGGCGGGCAGGCAGAGTTCCGAGGATACGAAGTGGTTCACCATCCTTGGATCGGCCCCCCTGCGCAGCCTGTTCCAGACCGCCTTTGGCCTGCCGGCCAGCTTTGCCGGCGTCGACCTCGACCAGCAGCTTGGCACGATGAAGGACCTGGCGGAGCGCTATCTGGGCAGTGACAAGGTGGCGCAATTCGCCGAGCCGGAGCGGGTGGATGACCTCATCAAGCTGTTCTTGCTCCGCGCGCAGGCGCGCGAGGTCGCCAGCCTCAGCGGCGGGGCCGTCGCCCTGAGCCTGCTGCAAAATGCGCAGTCCGGGAGCCTGCTGTCGCGGTTGGCATAGGGGTAGAATTGCGGGTCGCCGGACGGCTGCAAAGGCTGGACGCCGAAGCCTTGCGTGCGGGGGACGGGCCGGCCCTTCAAGATCGGGGCATCGTGGGTCGGCATTGCGCCATTCGCCTCTCGCAGGCCCGCACCTCGCAATCTCGCACCTCGCAATCTCGCAATCTCGCACCTAGCACCTAGCACCTCGCAATCTCGCACCTCGGCCCGCAGGGAAGCATCTGCTTTCAAGGGCTGGAGCAAGCCTGACTTGCACCATGCTCCGGTGGCCATGTGCCCCTTCAGGCGCAACCACGGGAACTCTGGCGCTTCACTTCGGGCGGGCGAGACATGGCGGTCTTCGCGGCAGTGACGCACAAGGCGCCGTCACCCCGGCCACCGTGCAGGCCGACACGCCTCTGGTGCCGGACCACGCGGCTTCGCGCCCGGGCATCCCCGCCGATCCACAGCCGCTACAAGCGCGACGCAACCGGCCCGGCGCGGCCCGGATGGCGCGCCTCCGGCACGGCCGCGCCCGCGAGGCACTCCTGCAGCCGCGCAAAGCTGGCGTCGACGCCGCCCTCGCCATCCGCCGCCAGAAACCCGTCCAGCGCCGGCCAGACCCGGATGGCCGCGTCGATCAGCGCATCGCTGCCGGTGGCGTAAAGCCCCGCCTGGATCATCATCTCGGCGCGGTCATAGGCGCCGAGCAGCCGCCGCGCCTCGGCGATCAGCCGGTTCTCCTCATCGCTCGCCGCCGCGGGCAGCGAGCGCGAGACCGAGCGCAGCAGATCGATGGCCGGGAAACGTCCCCGCTCGGCAATGGCGCGGTCCAGCACGACATGGCCGTCGAGCACGCCGCGCAGGATATCGGCCACCGGCTCCTCCATGTCGGACCCGGCAACCAGCACCGAGAAGACGGCGGTGATGTCGCCAGAGCCCTCGCGCCCCGGCCCCGCCCGCTCGGCCAGCGACATGATCTGATGCGAGGTCGAGGGGGGGAAACCGCGAAGGGTCGCGGGCTCGCCGGCGGCCAGCGCGACCTCACGGTGCGCCTCGGCGAAGCGGGTGACGCTGTCGGCGAGCAGCAGCACATGGCGGCCCTCGTCGCGGAAATGCTCGGCCACCGCCATCGCGGCCCAGGCGCAGCGGCGGCGGACAAGCGGCGACTGGTCCGAGGTGGCGGCGACGATCACCGACCGCGCCATCCCCTCTGGGCCGAGCACGGTTTCGACGAATTCGCGCAATTCGCGCCCGCGCTCGCCGACCAGCGCGATCACCACCACATCGGCCGCGACCCCGCGCGCGAACTTGCCCAGGAGCGAGGATTTTCCCACGCCGGAGCCGGCAAAAAGCCCGATCCGCTGGCCACGCACCAGCGGCAGCAGCGTGTCGAAGACCGCAACCCCCGTCGGCAGCCGCGGCCCCAGCCGGCCGCGCTGCGCGGCCGGCGGCGGGGCGGCGTGCAGCGGGCGCTCCACCGGGCCGCGACGCAGCGACCGCCCGTCCAGCGGCAGGCCGGAAGGATTGACGATGCGGCCGATCCACGCTGCGCAGGGCGCAATGCGTCCCTGCCCGGTCAGCTCCACCGGGTCCTCGAGCGCGACGCCATCCGGCGCGCCATCGGTCAGTACCGTCACTGCCTCTGGCGCGAGGGCCAGCACCTCGCCAGCCAGCATCCGGCCGCTGGCGCAGAGGATGCGCACCCCGTCGCCCTGTGCGGCATGGGGGCCGAGGCCGCGCACCAGCACGGTACCGCGCAAGGCCGCCGCCACCCGCCCCACCGGGCGCACCTGCGCCACCGCGGCGATCTCTGCGCAAAGCCGTTCAAGTTCTGCAAATGCCATCCCGTCCTCGCTTTGTTCATGAAAGGTTTTCTAAACGAATCGGAGTTAAGGCTTGATTGAAAGCTCGGAGGAGAAGCCCCGATGTTCCAACAGCCCGAGATCATGCGCATGGCGCAGGCGATGGCGTCGCATGCGGCACAGCGCCAGAATGCGGTGGCGCAGAACGTCGCCAATGCCGATACGCCGGGCTATGCCGCCCGCGATCTTGCGCCCTTTGCCGAAACCTATGCGGCCGAGGGTATGGCCCTGCGCCAGACCAGGCTCGGGCATCTGGGCACAGAGGGCAGCCCTGCCGCAGGGCTGATCCCGCGCGAGGGTCCCGGCACCCGCTCCCCCAATGGCAACTCTGTCTCGCTGGAAACCGAGATGGTGAAGTCGGTCGAGGTGAAGCGGCAGCATGACCTGGCCTTGACGCTTTACAAGACCTCGCTCGGGGTGCTGCGCACTTCGCTCGGCCGCGGCTGAGGGGGCACAGGATGAGCGATTTCACCAACGCCCTCGCGCTGTCAGCCAGCGGAATGCAGGCTCAGGCGATGCGCCTGCGCCATGTCTCCGAGAATATCGCCAATACCGACACCCCCGGCTACCACCGCAAGACCGCCCCTTTCGAGGAGCAGGTCGAGGGCGGGCGCCGCACCGGGCTGGTGACGCTGGGGCCGGTCGATCTTGACCGGTCGGAGCTGGCGCAGATCTACGACCCCGGCCACCCGCTGGCCGATGAGAACGGCTACCACGACGGCTCGAATGTCGATCTGGTGGTCGAAATTGCTGACGCGCGCGAAGCGCAGCGCAGCTACGAGGCGAATCTCAGGATGTTCGATCAGGCCCGGCAAATGTCGGCAAGCCTGCTCGATCTCCTGCGCCGATAGGGCAAGGAGGGATCCAGAATGGACGTGAGAACCTCTTTCGCCGCGCAGGCCTATGCGCAGTCCCGTCCGGCCACGGCTCCACAGCCGGGGCCGGCGGGATCTGCGGCAGAGGGTGGGTTTGCGGGCTATGCCAAGGACTTTGCCGCAACGCTGAAGGCTGGCGAGGACACCGCGAAATCCGCGATGATGGGCGGCGCCGATCCCCACGCGCTGGTTCAGGCGCTGGCCGCGACGGAGCTTGCGGTGGAGACCGCGGTGACGCTGCGCGACAAGGTGGTCGAGGCCTATCAGGAAATCCTGAGGATGCCGGTATGACGATGGATGACGCCGTCTTCTTCGACACGCTGCGCCAGGGGCTGTGGATCGCGGTGCTGATCTCGGCCCCGCTGCTGGGGGTGGCGCTGGTCGCGGGGATCGCGGTCGGCCTCTTCCAGGCGCTGACCTCGATCCAGGAGATGACGCTGACCTTCGTACCCAAGGTCGGGCTGAT
Organism: Frigidibacter albus; assembly: GCF_009908165.1. Taxonomy (GTDB): domain Bacteria; phylum Pseudomonadota; class Alphaproteobacteria; order Rhodobacterales; family Rhodobacteraceae; genus Frigidibacter; species Frigidibacter albus. The sequence continues at coordinate 71,941 of NZ_JAAAUC010000009.1, read as the reverse complement.
GCTGGCGGTGTTCTGGGTGTCGATGTCCTTCATGTCCGAGGCGCTGGTGTCGTTTTTCGCCACGCGCATCATCCCTTTGATCGCGGGGGGCTGAGCGATGGACAATGCCGGCTACACCACACTGAACCGCCAGTCTGGCCTGCTGGCCGAGATGCAGGCGGTGGCGAACAATATCGCCAACCTCTCCACCACCGGCTTCCGCAAGGAGGGGGTGATCTTCGCCGAGCATGTGGCGGCGCTTGGGGGCGATGAGCCCTCGCTGTCGATGGCCCATGCCAGCGCCCGGATCGTGGACCTGACGCAGGGCCCGCTGACCAGGACCGGCGGCAGCTTCGATTTCGCCATCGAGGGCGAGGGGTTCTTCCTGATCGAGACGCCTGAGGGCAACCAGCTGACCCGCGCTGGCAGCTTCACCCCCTCGGCCGAGGGCGAGCTGGTCACCCCCGACGGCCACCGCCTGCTCGATGCCGGGGCGGCGCCGGTCTTCGTGCCGCCCGGCGCCGGCTCGGTCGCGCTGGCCGCCGATGGCACGCTGTCCACGGACGGCGCGCCGGTCGCGCAGATCGGCCTGTTCGTGCCGGCCGACCCGAACGGCCTTCGGCACCGCGGCGGCACAAGGTTCGACGCCGAGGCGGGGGTGGAGCCGCTGGAGGGCGCCGTGATCCTGCAGGGCTATGTCGAAAATTCCAACGTCAACGCGGTGACCGAAATCGCCCGGATGATCGAGGTGCAGCGCGCCTATGAGCTTGGCCAGACCTTCCTTGACCGAGAGGACGAACGCATCCGCGGCGTCATCTCGGCCCTCAGCCGCTAGGAGCCCCTCATGCGCGCCCTTCAGATCGCCGCCACGGGCATGAGCGCCCAGCAGATGCGGGTCGAGGTGATCTCGAACAACCTCGCCAACATGTCCACCACCGGCTACAACGCCCGCCGCGCCGAATTTGTAGACCTGCATTACCAGCAGGCGGCCCGCCCCGGCACGATCAACGCCACCGACGGCACAGTGCTGCCCACCGGCGTACAGCTTGGCCTTGGGGTGCGGGCGGCGGCGGTGTCGGTCAACATCGCGCAGGGTTCGCTGTCGCAGACCAATGGCGATCTGGATGTCGCCATCGAGGGCGCCGGCTATCTCGAGGTGACGCTGCCCTCCGGCGCCTCGGGCTATACCCGCGATGGCGGGCTGAAACGCTCGGCCGACGGGCTGATCGTCACCTCCGACGGGTATGAGGTGGTGCCGGGCATCACCATTCCCGCCGATGCCCGCAGCCTCTCGATCAATGCCTCGGGCGAGGTCTATGCCTATTTCACCGACCGGATCGAGCCGGAGCTTTTGGGCCAGATCACCCTCGCCGGGTTCACGAATGAGAAGGGGCTGGAGGCGATCGGCTCCAACCTGTTCCTCGAAACCGCTGCCTCCGGCCCCGCGCTGGTGTCAGCCCCGGGCGAAGACGGGCTCGGCACCCTGCGACAGGGCTATCTCGAGGACAGTTCCGTCGATGCCGTGCGCGAGATCACCGAGCTGATCGAGGCGCAGCGCGGCTATGAGCTGAACGCCAAGGTCATCACCGCCGCCGACCAGATGCTCGGCGCAACCGCGCAGGTGCGCTGATGTTCGGGCGCGAAATCTGGCTGCTGATCGTGGCGCTGCTGATGCTGGCCACCGGAGCGCGGGCCGAGATGCTGGTTGCCGCCCGCACGATCCGCGCGCAGGCGCTGATAGGCCCCGCGGACCTCGCGCGGGCCGAAGGCACGATGCCCGAGGCCTTCGCCGACCCCGCCGTTGTGCTGGGCCAGGAGGCGCGTGTAGCGATCTACGCGGGCCGGCCGATCCTGGCCGGCGATATAGGCCCGCCCGCGCTGGTCGAGCGCAACCAGACCGTGACGCTGGTCTATCGCCGCGGCGCGCTGACCATCCTTGCCGAAGGCCGCGCCCTCGGCCGCGGCGGTGCCGGCGACAGCCTGCGCGCCATGAACATCGCCTCGCGCACCACCATCACCGGCCGCGTCGCCGCCGATGGCACCGTGCATGTGGGCTCCTGACAGATGAGGACCAAGATGCGCCTGACCCCTGCCCTGCTGCTGCTTGCCGCGCTGCCCGCCTGCGCCCGGCTGGAAAATGTCGGCCGCGCGCCGGATTTCACCCCGCTGGAGGGCAGCGGCGAGTATTATGCGATGTCGGGGAGCAGCTTCCCCGAAAGGACCGACCGCCCGATGCCGGCCGATGGCGCGTCGCTCTGGTCCGGCAACCGCGAGTCGCTCCTGGGCGACCGGCGCGCCATGCAGCGCGGCGATATCCTGACCGTGGTGATCGAGATCGACGATCAGGCGCAGATCACCAATTCCACGGACCGCAGCCGCAGCGCCTCGGAAGAGATGGGTATTCCCAGCCTCTTCGGCATTCCGCAGCGGCTCGACCCCGAACTGCCCGAAGGCGCGACCCTCGCCGATGCCGTCTCGGGCGGCAGCAGTTCCAGCTATCAGGGCGACGGTTCGGTCAGCCGCCAGGAAAAGCTGACGTTGCGGGTTGCGGCGACTATCACCGAGCGGATGCCGAACGGCGTGCTGCGGGTGCAGGGCAGCCAGGAGGTGCGGGTGAACAACGAGATCCGCGAGCTGCTGGTCGCCGGCTTCGTGCGGGCCGAGGATATTTCGCGCCAGAACGAGGTGACCTATGACAAGATCGCCGGGGCGCGGATTTCCTATGGCGGACGCGGCCAGATCACAGATGTGCAGCAACCCCGCTATGGACAGCAGGTCGCCGATATCCTGCTGCCGATGTAGCCGATGCTGCGCAAGTTGTTGCCTATCTTGCTGGCGCTTGTCGGCCTCGGTGCCGGGCTGGGTGCCGGGATCGCCCTGAAACCCGAACCCGAGGGCGAAACCTCCGGCGCCGAAGAGGTCTGCGCGCCGCCAGCAACGGCGGAGCACGACGCCCCGGCCGGCGAAGAGGAGGTGACCCATGACTATGTGAAGATGAACAACCAGTTCGTGGTGCCGGTGGTCGAGGGTGGCCGTGTCTCCGCACTGGTGATCCTGTCGATCAGTCTCGAGGTGAAGCTGGCCACCGGCGAGCAGGTCTATCAGCGCGAGCCCAAACTGCGCGACGGCTTCTTGCAGGTGCTGTTCGACCACGCCAATGCCGGCGGCTTCCGCGGCGCATTTACCGAAGCGAACAACATGACCGTGCTGCGCCATGCTCTGTTGGAGGTCGCGCAGAAAGTGCTCGGGCCGATGGTCAGCGATGTGCTGATCGTCGATATCGTGCGGCAGGACAGCTGAGGGGCTGCATGTCCGGGGGCGGCCCCGTGCCCCTGGCGCAGGCGGACTGCCGCATGCGATCGGCGCATGCCATGGGCGCTGGCACGAAGGCCGCTCCCACGCCGACAGCCATCTGCCCTTCCTGCGAAGCCTCGGCCGCCGGAGGGGCAGCTTCCCATCGGGCTGTCGCGCAGGCCACAGCTGTCTTGCGCTGACACGCTCACTCCTGTCGTCGGGCGGTCCGTTGCCTCAGGCGCTCTGCACGTTGGTCGGCGGCCAGCCGGTCCAGCACATCGCGCCGACCCTGAGCGGTTGCAGCGGCGGCGCGCGCCTCGAGCCAGATCGCGGTTTCGCGGGCAAGCTTGGGGTTGAGCGCGGCCTTGCGGGCACGGATCCAGTCCTGGAAGTGTTCGGTGCAACCTTGCAGCACCGGCGAGCCATCACGTCGCGCGGCCTCCTGCGCCTCGGCCTGCGCGGCATTGAGTTCGGCAAGCGCCGCCAGCGTGTCCGCGCGGGCGGCGCCGGCATCGCGCAGCACCTGCAGCCGGCGGTCTCGCTCCAGCGCCGCCAGCCGGGCAAGGGCCGAAATATCCCGGGCGCGGCTCATCCGCCGCTCCTGTCGCCGCCCCAGCGGTCCCGGGCGCGGCGACGCATCGCCTCGGCGAAGCGGATCGCCGCGGCGACGGCCTTGTACTGGTCGGGGCGGATCTCGCGCCCGATCTCGACCGTCGCAAAAAGCGCGCGGGCGGTCGGCGGATCGGAATGCAGTGGCACGCCGGCCTCGGCCGCAGCCGCCCGGATCCGCGCTGCGATCTCGTCCACGCCCTTGCCCACGCAGACCGGCGCCCGGCCGCTTCCGCGCTCCCATTTCAGCGCCACGGCGAAATGCGTGGGGTTGACGATCACCACATCCGCGCGGGCGACATCGGCGAGCATCCGGTTCATCGCAATCTCGCGGCCACGCTGGCGGCGCCGGCCCTTCATATGCGGATCACCCTCACTGGACTTGTACTCCTCGATCACCTCCTGCCGGGTCATCCGCAGCCGCCGCAGCCGTTCGGCCTGTTGCCAGAGGATATCGGCGAGCCCCATCACCAGCGCGATCCCCAGCACCAGCACCAGGAAATCCACCAGCAGATCTGCCAGCAGCGCCCCCGACATCGCAGCCGGCAGGTTCTGCGATCCTAGGATCGCCGGCATCCGGCTTGCCAAAAACAGGCCGAGCAGCACAGAAACCAGCGCGAGTTTGACAAAGCTCTTGCCGAATTCGAACAAGCCGGCGCGTCCGAACTTCTGTGCGGCATTGCCGATGGGCGAAATGCGCTTGAGATCGGGCATCAGCTTGTCCGGGGCGAAGACGATGCCGCGCAGCGCCAGCAGCAGCACCAGAACCGCCAGCATCGGCGCCGCGAGCCAGGGCAGCGCGGCAAGGCCAGCGCTGGCGATCAACCCGCCAACCGGGCCTGCCTCCCCCGCAAGCAGCAGCGGCGCCAGCCGGTCTGCCTGCCCCAGCAGCACCATTCCGGTGTCGCCAAGCGCCGTCACCGTCATGCTGCCAAGCGTCACTGCCGCGAGAAGGATGCCGCCATAACCGGCGGCCACGTTCAGTTCCGGCGCACGCAGGATGTCGCCGCGGCGGCGGGCATCGTCCAGCCGCTTCTGCGTTGGTTCGTGGTCCTTTTCGCCATCGTCCGGCGCCTCGCTCATCGCGGCACGTCGAAGGGGGCGGCGAGGAAGGCCTGGAATTGCTCCTGCCACAGCGCAAGCGCCGAGGGCAGCCCCAGCGCCAGCAGAACCAGCCCGCCCGCGGTCAGCGCCGGGGCGCCGACGAAGGCGACCATCAGCTGCGGCATCGCCCGGTTGATGACCCCAAGCGCGACGTTGTAGATCAGCGAGGCGATCACGAAGGGCGCCGCCAGCGAGAAGGCCAGCGCGAAGGCCCGCGCCACGTTGCCAAGGCCCCAGCCGAGGATGTCCGCCGCGGCCGGAAAGGCCCCCGCCGGCAGCGCCTGATAGGACAGGATCAGCGCCTCGGCCAGCCGCACATGCAGCCCCGCCATCACCGCCAACGCGAGCCCGCCCACCGTCAGCAAATGGCCCATCGCCGCCTGCGGCTCCACCCCCGAGCCCGCGAAAAGCTGCGAGAGCGATGTCGCCTGTGCCGCAATCGCCCCCGCCATCTGCAGCACCAGCACGAACAGCCGCAGCACGAGGCCGAAGGCCAGCCCGGCCAAAGTTTCCGTCAGCAGATAGGGCGCGATCAGGCGGCCGGCTGCGACCACCGGCTGCACCTCGCCCGCAACGGCCGGGAAAACCACGGCGGTGAAGGCCAGCGCCATCGCCAGCCGCACCCTTTGCGGCAGCGTCTGCTCGCCAAAGGCCGGCAGTGCCGCCATCGCCGCCCCGACGCGCAGGAACACGATGAAGGCCGCGAACAGGCCGTCCGCCGCCAGATCGAGGACCGGCTGCAGCAACCCGGTCATGCCGGCACCATGCCCACGAGCGCCGGCCGTGCGTCGAGCCCGATCTCGTCGAAGCTCAGCACCGGCGCCGCGACTCCCTTGGCCCCCAGCACCGTCTTCAGGAACCGCCGCCGCCGCGCCGAGGTGACCAGCGCGGGATAGGTCCCGCTCTCGCCGGCGCGGGCGATCTTCTCGGCCACGTTCATCGCCAACCGGTTGAACTTGTCGGGGGGCAGCGCGACGTCACTTTGCCCGCGCTCGCCCTCGATCTGATAGGTGGTGAAGGTCTCCTCCCATTCCGGGGCAAGTTGCAGCAACGGCAGGGTGCCATCGGCGCGGCGCAATTCGGCCACCAGCTGGAAGCCGAGGCGGCGGCGGACATGTTCGCACACCGCCTCGGGCCCGCTGCTGCCCCGCGCCTCGGCGATGGATTCCAGGATCAGCGGCAGGTTGCGGATCGACACCCGCTCCTCCAGCAGCAGCCGCAGCACCGCCAGCAGCAGGTCCACCGGCACCTTCTCGGGCACCAGCTCCTCGATCAGCCGACGGTTCGAGTCCGCCCGCGCCGGGTCCGACAGGCGGGTCATCTCATCGAGCAGCCGGCGCAGGGCCTTCAGCGTCATCAGCCGCGGGAAGTTGCGCTTGATGACCTCGAGGAGGTGCGTCGCCAGCACCTCCGTCGGCCCGACGACGGTCGAGCCAGCCAGTACCGCGTCCTCTTGCAGCGCCGGCGGCAGCCAGCGCGCCGGCGCGCCATAGACCGGCTCGCGCACCTCTTCGCCCGGCGGCAGAAGATCGCGGTTGTCGGCCAGCAGCGCCAAGACTTGGCCGGGCAGCAGCCGGTCGCGGGCCTGCTCGGCGCCCTGAATGCGGATCCGGTAGCAGCCGGGATCGAGCCCGCCATCGTCGGTCAGCCGGATCTCGGGCAGGATCAACCCGTAAAGCGCAGCCACATGGTTGCGCATATTGCCGATCCGCGCATCGAGCCCGGTCGCCGGATCCAGCACCATGCCCACAAGGTTCGGCGCGAATTCTACATGGATGTCGTCGAGGTCGAGCAGATCGCCAAGCGAGCGCTGCGCCAGTGTCGGCGTGGCCGGGGCCTCTGCGCGCAGGGCCTCTGCCGCGCGGCGGACGGTGCCCCTTTGCACCCAATAGGCGGTGGCCCCCAGGATCAGCCCGCCCGCCATGAACGGCACGAAGGGCAGCCCCGGCACCAGCCCGAACAGCGCCATCAGCACCGCCACCGTGGTCAGCGCGGCCGGATAGCGTCCAAGCTGGCGGAAGAAATCGATATCCGCCGCGCCCTTGGAGCCGCCCCGCGACAGCAAGATCGCGGCGGCGATGGAAATGATGACCGCCGGGATCTGGCTGACCAGCCCGTCGCCCACCGTCAGGATCGCATAGGTTTCCAGCGCCTGCCCGATCGGCATCCCGTGCAGGCTGACCCCGATCACCAGCCCCATCACCAGGTTCAAGAGCGTGATCAGCAGCCCCGCCACCGCATCGCCCTTGACGAATTTCGAGGCCCCATCGAGCGAGCCGAAGAAGGTGGTCTCGGCCTGTTCCCTTTCGCGACGCGCCCGCGCCTCGGCATGGTCGATGGCGCCGGCGTTCATGTCGGCGTCGATGGCCAGCTGCTTGCCGGGCATCGCATCGAGGGCGAAGCGGGCGCTGACCTCGGCCATTCGCCCCGCGCCCTTGGTGATGACGATGAAGTTGACGATCAGGATCACGCAAAACACCACCAGACCGATCAGCACCGACCCGCCCATGATGAAATTGGCAAAACCTTCAATCACATGGCCCGCGGCGGCGGTGCCGGTGTGGCCCTGCCCGACGATCAGCTTGGTTGACGAGATGTTCAGCGACAACCGCAGCATCAGCGAGGCGAGCAGGATCGTCGGGAAGGCCGAGAAATCCAGCGGGCGTTCGATGAACAGCGTCACGGTGAAGATCAGGATTGCCAGCGCGAAGGAGATGGCAAGGCCGGTATCCAGCACCCAGGCCGGCATCGGCAGGATCATCATCACGATGACGGCCATCATCGCCAGCGCCAGCAGGACGGTCGGCTGGAAGACGGTCTTGAGCGTGAGTTGCGGCATCACCCGCCCTCGTCGGGGGGGGCGTCAGGTTCGGGCGCCGCGTCCGTCAGCGGCGGCTGCGTGGCGGCAAACAGACTTGCACCCGCGCCATTGCCGATGGGAACGAGCGAGCCAAGCCCCGCCCCGCTGCCGGCCTGCAGCAACGGGAAGCGGTTCACCCTCGGCACCACCGGCCGGAACGGCTCTGCCGCGGCCAGCACGATATCGGGAATCTCGGGCACGCCGCCCAGATCCTGATGCCGCAGGCCTGCGCGGAACCTGTCGAAGCGGGCGGCATATTTGTCCGCAAACTCTGGCGTACGGGAATGATAGGCCCCGGCCGCTGCGGTCCAGTCGCCCTTCTCGGCGTGGAGGGTTCGCAGGAACGTCGCCGCATAGCGCGCATTCGCCAACGGGTCGAACATCTGGTCGATCGAGGAGAAATTCTCGCCATGCCATTTGTAGTTGATCTGGAAACAGCCGACATCGAAGCTGCGGGCGCCCCGCTTGAAATGGCCATAGACGAAGCTGCGCGCCTCGTCCTCGGTCTCGAACCAATGGCCGGCCCCTTCCATGTTGACCGTCCAGGGCCAGGGCCGCATCTCGCCGCCGCGCTTGCGCCCGGTCTCGGTCAGCGAGATCGCCTTCAGCACCGAGACCGGCACACCCATCTGCTGCGCGGCCTGCTCGGCGGCCTGCTCGCAGACGAGAGAAAGATCAGCCGGGCTGGCCAAAGCAGGCACCGGGCACCCGAGGGCGCACAGGGCCGCGACAAACCGGATCGCCCGATGGAGGAGATGTATTTGCACAGGGCCCCGCTGCAATTCTTGCTGCTGCCCTCACGCTAGGCGCCAGGAGTTGAGAAACGGTAACCGCCGACCTCAAGATCAGCTGCCGGAGCTTGAAAGCTCCGGCAGCTGAATTCCCGGCGCCGCGTCTCCAGGCCCGGGCAAGGCGCCCGGCACAGTCGTGACCGGCCCGGGGGCTGCCAGCAGCGCGGACCAGGCGTCCCGCGCGGCGCGGCTTGCCTCGAGCAAGGCCTGAGCGCCGGCAAGGCTCACCGGATCGTCGGGGGCCGGGGACGCCTCGGTCCCGGTCGTGTCCTGCGGCGGATCCAGCGCCAGCACCGCGCGCTGCGGCTCGGTACCGCTGCCGCGGACCGCCTCCAAGTCGCCGGCGCGCCACTGCTCGGCCACTGCCCGCTCCGGCAAGCCGGCTCGGCGATAGGCCTCGGCGGCAGCGGCGTGATCGCCCGCGAGACCAAGGGCCTCGGCGCGCAAGGCCGCGGGTCCGGCGCCTACCATGCCTGCCAGCAGCGCGAGCGCCTGACCGGTGTCACGCTCAATCAGCGCAGCGCGGGCGGCGATCATCCGTCCCTCCGCAACCATGCGGGCTGGGCCGAGGGCCAGGCTTGCCTCGGCGGCAAAGCCAGCGTCCAGCAAGCGCCCTGCCACATCCAGCCGCAGATCGACGGGCGGATCGGCGCGGTCGAAGAGGTCCCGGTCCGCGAAGTACCGAGCGAGGAAAACCGCGTCGTCGGGCCAGTCGGTGAGCATCCGGGCAAGTTCGCGCGCCACGACCCGCCGCTCCTCCGCGGCCCATCGCGGCCCGGTCCGCGCCAGTTCCTCGCTTGCCGCGGCGAAGGCGCCGGTCGACGCCAGCCCGAGCACCTGCGCCCGCGCCAGCGGCTTGCCAAGCGGCGAGTCCCGATGCTCGAAGGCCAGCGCGGCGGCGGCCGCGGTCAGCGGCGGCGGTACCGGCCTGCCCTCGGCCAGATGGGTGTCGATCAGCAGGATCAGCGCCTCTGGGCCAAGCGGGCCATCATCCTCGATCACCGCCCCAAGCGCGGCCTCGGCCCCGGCGCTGTCACCCCGGGCAAGATCGAGCCGGGCGTCGATCATCTGCAGCCCGGGCCCGTGATCGCCCGCCGCCCGCAAGATGGCGTCACGGATCGCGCGGGCGGTATCGGGCGCGCCGGCCTCGATGAAGCGTTCCACCAGACCGGGCCCCAGCGCCCGGCGCAGATGCAGCGGCAGCGCTGAAAAAGCGCGCAGCACCGCGCCATGATCAACCGTGGCGCCGGGCGTGATCCGAGGCTCGGCCATCACCGCCCAGAGCGCGGCGGCCGTGTCGCAATCCGCCATGCCTGCAAGCGGACCGGGTCGGTCCGCGTGTCCGTCATCAAGTATCTCTGCAAGCGTCAGCAGCAGCGCCGCGCTGTCGCCCTTCAGCCCGAAGGCCGCCGCAGTCGCCCGCGCCTCGGCCCCGAAACCGTGGTAGAGGTAAAGCTTGACCGTCCGCTCCACCGCCGCCGGATCGGGCTGGTCGAACTCGCCCAGCAGGCTTGTCTGCGCATCGGCGAGCTGTTCGGAAAAGGCGCGGTCATCGCCCCAGGCGGCGATATCGACGGCCGTGGCGGGCAGGCAGGTCTCGCCTTCAGAGGTTACGCCGGGCTTCTCGGACTGGTCCGCCATCGCTCGGTCGATGCTGGTTTCGGAGTGGACGGCAAGATGGCCGGCCGGATCGGACGGCGCGGCAGGGGCCGCCTCGGCCATCTTCGCGGCAGCGGGCGCTGCCTGCCCGGACGGCTCCGGGCCTTCGGCCGCGCTCTGCGCAGCGCCGTCCTCCTCGACTGGCGCTGCATCGGCCGAGGGCACGACCAGCGCCCTTGGGTCCGGCACGTCGATCTCGACCAGCCCCTGCGCCGCCGCGCGCCCAAGCTGCATCATCAGATCCGCCTCGGCCTGCACCACCCGCGGATCCGGCAGGCTGGGAGCAAGGGGCGACACGGCCGGAGGCGGGGACGCGTCGGACCCGTCCGTCGCAAGGCCACCGCCCCAGAACAGCTCGAGCCGCGGCGGCGGCCGGGCGGCCGGGCGATAGCTGGTCCCTGCAGGGGCAGAGGCCAGCACGGGCGCCGATTGCGGTTCGACGGGGTCCTCGAAGCGCGACCCTGCGGGCGGCGGCCCGGCGCGGATGTCGATCACCAGCGAGCGCGTCTCGGTCTCGAAGGCGATGGCATGGTGATTCTCTGCCACGCGCAGGCGCAGGGTGGACTGCCCCGCATCCTCGAGGGACAACAGCCGGGTTTTCGGGATCAGCCGATACACCTGCCCGGTGTCGAACCCTGCCCCCTCAAGCGCAAGCCGCAGCTCGTACTCCGAACCCGCGCGGCCAAGCGTCCAGGAGCCACCTTCGGGCAGATCGTCCAGCACCAGACGCGAGAAATTGGCGTGCTCGCCCGAGCGCAGGCGGAACGTCTCGGCCGCCGCTGGCCCCCCAGACAGCCCTAGCAGCGCGATCAGCCAGGCCAGCGCGGCACCCCTCATGCCGCCTCCTGCTTTACCGCCTTCAGCGCCTCTTCCAGTTCGGAAAAGCTTGGACGGATGTGATGGGGCGTGTTCTGCCGCCCAACCTCGATGCAGATATTGGTGGCGTGCTGGTGCAGGTTCGCCACCAGCACCTCGCGGATCAGGTTGTAGAAATGCGCGTCCTCCTCGACGACCGTCTTCACCTTCCCCGCGAAGGGGCCGACGAAGCCATAGGCGAGGAACACCCCCAGAAACGTGCCGACAAGCGCGCCGCCGATCATCTTGCCCAGCACCTCGGGCGGCTGGTCGATGGAGGCCATGGTCTTGATCACCCCCAGCACGGCGGCGACGATGCCAAGCGCCGGCAAGCCGTCTGCCACCGTCTGCAAGGCGTGGCTGGAATGCAGCGCATGGTGCAGGTTCGCCTCCATCCGCTTGTCGAGGACCTCCTCCACCTGATGCGGGTCGTCGTAGTTCATCGAGGCAGAGCGCATCGTGTCGCAGATCAGGTCGATGGCCTCGTGGTCGGTGAGAATCTTGGGATATTTGCTGAAGATCGGCGAATTGGCCGGCGCCTCGATATGTTCTTCAATCGCCACCGGGTTTTGCCGGGCGAGCCGGATCAGCTCGAACAGCAGGCACAACAGGTCGCGGTAATCCTGCGGCTTCCATTTCGGGCCCTTGAACACCTTGCCGACATCGCGGGCTGTCTGCTTGACGCCCGCCATGTCGTTGGACAGCGCGAAGGCGCCAATGGCCGCGCCAAGGATCATCGCCATTTCATAGGGCAGCGAGTGGAGGATGATGCCCATCTTGCCGCCGGCCGCGATATAGCCGCCGAAGACCATGATGAAGATGATGGCGATGCCGGCGATTCCGATCATGCGGCTTGTCTTTCCTGGCGGAGAGTCGGGCCCGAAGGTTGGGCCCGCGAGTTGGGCCGACCGTGGCACAGAGGGGTTAACGAAGCCTCATGCGGCTACTGCCCCGGGGCTGCGGCATTGCGGCCGGCCAGAAGCACGCTGATCGTGTAGGCGGTCTTCGGCTCCAGCGCGGCCAGCAGCGCACCGGCGGCGTCCGGGCGCATCCGGCCAAGGAAGCCGGCGGCAAAGTCGGGCGCCATCTCCTCGAACAGCGGCGCCGCGTCCTTGGGCTTCATCGCCTCATACATCGCGGTCAGCCGCGCAACATCATCCTCCGCCGCCTCATCCGCCAGGGTCAGGGTCGCGGCGAGTCGGTCCTCGGCGGCAACCAGATCGGCGATCTTCTGGTCGATCTGCGCAGAGGCGACAGAAATCGCCTGCGCGCGGTCGTCCAGTTCCGCTTCGCGGGCAGCGAGGCGCGCAGCGCGCTCACCCAGCGCCTCCAGCAGGGCCGCGACATCGTCGGGCGGCGCGCAGGTCTCGGGGTCGATGATCACCTCGGCATCGGCGGTGCGCGCAATGGCAATGGCGCCCTCGCCCAGCCGTATCAGCCCCGATCCGGCGAAGAGCGCGACAATCACCACCAGCGCGCCGCGTCCTTGCCGGTGCCGGGGCCGGCGCGGGGCGGCCTTGCGGGTCATTCCGCCGCCTCGAGGCTGTCATGCCGCACGCGCCGCCGCACCACCCGCAGCCGGCGTGCGCCGCGCTCGTCCATCCCCGGCTCTGGCAGGTCGTGCATCGAGGCGAGCAGAAGCTCCAGCCGTTCCGCCACCTGTTCCGCGCGGCGCGTCCGGCCCTCCAGAGCTTCGGCAGAGGACGTCGCGGCCCCCCGCGCCCGGTCCAGCGCGCGGGTCATGTCATCGACCTGCGCCGACAACACCGCAATGGCGCCGCCCATGCCGCTTTCCAGCCGGGTGAAGGCCGCAAGCCGGCGCGAGAGCACGAGGCAATATGCCGCAGCCCCCAATGCGCCAGCGCCCAGCAGGATATCCGCGATCAGCTCCATCCCCTCCCCCTTCAGTTCAGCACGAATTCGGTGACGAGGAAGTCGCGCACCCGCCCCTCGCCCGCGACGATCTGCACCCGGCGCAGCATCTGCGCCCGCAGCCGGATCAACGCCGTCGGGTCTTCGAGATCGCGTACATCGACCGCCCGCAGATAGCCGTTCAACACGTCGAGGATCCGCGGCATCAGCAGGGTGACCTCATCCTCATGCGTCGTGGTGACCTCGACCTGCGCGGTGAAGCGCAGATGCCGGGCGCTGCCGCCCTGCCCCAGCGAGATCACCATCGGGGCAATCGGCACGAAGGCGATGTCGGGCAGGGGCTCCAGCTCCGGCTCCTCCGCATCCGCCGTCGCGGGGGCGCCGAACAGCAGGCCGGCATAGACGGCATAGAACCCGCCGCCCCCCAGCAGCAGCGCGAGCACCAGCCCGATCAGCAGCGGCAGCTTCGACTTGCGGGCAGGTGGTTGGTCTTCGGCCAGCGGCTCTGACATGGCGGTCCCCGGTTCATCCGATGCCGCCCATCTAGCCTGAAGGTCACTAACCGATTGTTAAGTCGCACCAACGCAAGATCAGCCGCGACGATTGGGCAGAAGTCCGGCCATGGAGGTGAGTCTTGCAGCAGCTGGTTGCCCTGTGGCAGTCCCTTGAAACCTCTCGGCGCGTGGTGGTTGCGGGGGCGACGATTGCGACGTTCGCCGCCGTGCTGATGCTGTCGGGGCTGGCAGGGGGGCGACCCTCGATGGCGCTGCTCTATGCGGGGCTTGAGGGGCGCGGCGCCGCCGAGGTGATCGTGGCGCTCGATGCCCGCTCGGTGCCCTATGAGGTGCGGGGCGACGCGATCTATGTCCCGGCGACGGAGCGTGATTCGCTGCGCATGGCGCTGGCGGGTGAAGGGCTGCCCGCCACGGGCGGAGCGGGCTACGAACTCCTTGATTCTCTGTCGGGGTTCGGCACCACGGCGCAGATGTTCGACGCCGCCTATTGGCGCGCGAAGGAAGGCGAGCTGGCCCGCACCATCGTCGCCTCCCCGCAGATCCGCACCGCGCGCGTGCATCTGGCAGTGCCGACCGGCCAGCCCTTCCGCCAGGACCGCCGGCCCAGTGCCTCTATAGCCGTCACCACCGGAACCGGGGCGCTGGCCCCGGCCCATGCCAAGGCGCTGAAATTCCTCGTCGCCTCGGCCGTGACCGGGATGACGCCCGAGGATGTCTCGGTGATCGACGCCGACAGCGGCACCGTCATCGCCGGGGATGACGGCACGCCCGCCCAGAACGGCGAGGACCGCGCCGCCGCGATCAAGCGAAATGTCGAGAGATTGCTGGAGGCCCGCGTCGGCTATGGCCGCGCCGTGGTCGAGGTTTCGGTGGAAACCGTCACCGAGAGCGAGGCGATCACCGAACGGCGCTTTGACCCGCAGGGCCGGGTGGCGATCTCGACCGAGACCGAAGAGCGTAGCAATACCGCCAAGGACAGCAAGGCCGGCGCGGTCACCGTCGCCTCCAACCTGCCGGACGGAGACGCGGCTTCGGGCGGCGATTCGCAAAGCTCGGAGAGCGAGACCCGCGAGCGCACGAATTTCGAGGTGTCGGAAACCACCCGCGAAGTGCTGCGCAGCCCCGGCGCGATCCGGCGGCTGAGCGTGGCGGTGCTGGTGGACGGGGTTCAGGTCACGGATGCCGCGGGCGCCACGACCTGGCAGCCCCGCCCCGAGGAGGAAATCGCGCTTCTGCGCGAACTTGTGTCCTCGGCCGTCGGCCTCGACGAGGAGCGGGGGGACACCCTCACCTTGCGCTCGCTGCCCTTCGAGGCGCCCGCCGAGGCAGGGACCGAGGCCACCGGAGGCCTGTTCACCCTGCCGCCGCTCGACGTGATGCAGCTGGCGCAGCTTCTGGTGCTGGCGATGGTGGCACTGGTGCTTGGCCTCTTCGTGCTGCGCCCGATCCTGACCAGCACGCGCGCCCGGCAACCCGCCGCGCTGCCCGCACCCGCCAGCCCGCCTGCGCTGACCGGCGAGATCGACGAAGGCGAGTTCTCCCCCGACCTGGCCATGATGTCCGGCTTTGGCGATGCGGGCGGGCTGCCGGCGCTTGGCACGGCCTTCCCGATGGCAACGGCCAGCGCCGACAAGGCCGATGATCCCGTCGCCCGCCTGCGTCGCCTCATCGCCGAGCGGCAGGAGGAGACCGCCGAGATCCTGCGCAGCTGGATGGAAGAGCCCGATGAGGAGAAGGTCTGATGTCCCGCCGCCTGCAGCTCGAGGAGTTCGATTTCGCCAGCAAGCCAGCCGCCCCCGTGCCCGCCCCGGACCAGCTTGCCGCCGAGGTGGAGGCGCAGACCGAAGCCGGGCTCGCGGCCTTCGATCAGGGCTATGCCGCCGGCTGGGACGATGCCGTCGCCGCCCAGGATGCCGAGATCACCAAGCTGCGCGGCGATCTGGGGCGAAACCTCCAGGCGCTGTCCTTCACCTATCACGAAGCGCGGGCGCATCTGTTGGGCGCGCTGGAGCCGCTGCTGACCGACATGACCGGCAAGGTGCTGCCCGCCATCGCGCGGCAAAGCCTCGGCGCCGTGGTGCTCGACGCCCTGCGCCCGATGGCCGAGGCCCTGTCCGAAGCCCCGGTCGAGGTGGTGCTGCACCCCGCCAGCCGGGGGACGGTCGAGGCGATGCTGACCCGCGGCGCGGCGCCGCCCTTCCGGATCACCGAGGAGCCATCCCTTGGCGAGGGGCAGGTCTATCTGCGCCTTGGCCGGACCGAGCGGCAGGTCGATCTTGATGGCGTCGTGACGGCCATCGAGGCCGCGATCGCCGCCTTCTTCCAACCCCCTGCAGAGGAGACAGCCGATGGATGACCCCACCCCCGGCCCCGGCGCCAGCCCCTTCACCCAGATCCCGATCGAGATCACCATCTCTGTCGGCAAGGCGCGGCCGCTGCTGCGCGACCTGCTGCGGCTGAAGCGCGATGCGGTGCTGCCGCTCGACCGCCGGGTGGAGGATCCGGTGGAGCTCTATGTCGGCGACAAGCTGATCGCCCGCGGCGAGCTGACCGAGCTTGACGGCGATCAGGCCGGCCAGCTGGCCGTGCGCCTGACCGAGGTCGCCGACCTGCAGAACGGGCTTTGACCGTGGGCCAGCGCTTTGCCTATGCGGTGCTTCTGGCAGGCTCGGTCGCGGCGCTTCTGCTCGGCGTCACCGCGGCCGGCGCGCAGGAGCTGACCCTGTCGCTTGGCGAGGAGGGCACCCTCACCGGCCGGTCGATCCAGCTTCTGGCGCTGATCACCGTGCTCAGCCTCGCGCCCGGGCTGGCGATCATGATCACCTGTTTCCCGTTCCTGGTGACGGTGCTGTCGATCCTGCGCCAGGCCATCGGCCTGCAGCAATCCCCGCCCAACATGCTGATCGTCAGCCTGGCGATGTTCCTGACATGGTTCATCATGGAGCCGGTCTTCACCGAGGCCTGGGCGGCCGGTGTCCAGCCGGCGATAGACGGCTCCCTGCCGCTGGATCAGGCCTTCACCCGCGCCATCGCGCCCTTCCGCGGCTTCATGGGCAACCGCATCGACGGCGAGACCTTCGCCGCCCTTGCCGCCCTGCGCCCCCCCGCCGGCACCGGCACAGAACCGGCGGCCGCGCCGCTTTCACTGCTGGTCCCGTCCTTCCTGCTGTCCGAGATCCAGCGCGCCTTCGAGATCGGATTCCTGATCTACCTGCCCTTCCTGATCATCGATCTCGTGGTCTCGGCGGTGCTGATGTCGATGGGGATGATGATGGTCCCCCCCGCCATTGTCTCGATGCCCTTCAAGCTGGCGTTTTTCGTGGTCGCGGATGGCTGGGCGCTGATCTCGGGCGCGCTGGTCCGCAGCTATTTCTGATGGCCGCACCTGCCTCTGAACACCTCACGCAATATGCACAAAAGCTTGCTTGCCGCCGCATCGCCAACGGTTTCTCACGGTTTGTTAAAGCCTTGCGGGCTAGCGTGCCGAAACATCGAAGAGGGAGTCTGCTGATGCCAATCTGCGAAGCACCGCTGCACATGCTCCGGATCGGGGCGATTCTGCTGGGGCTTCTGGGCCCCGCACCGGCCCTGGCCGAACAGGGCGTCACCGCAGACGAGGTCCGCTTCGTTCAGATCGCGGCGATGACCGGCTCGGCCGCCAGCCTCGGAACCGGAATGCGACAGGGGATCGAGGCGGCCTTCGCCGAGGCCAATCGCGCGGGCGGGGTGCATGGCCGGATGCTGCGCCTCGACACGCTGGATGACGGCTACGACCCCTCCCTCTCGGTGCCGGTGCTGCGCGACGTGCTGCACCAAGATGCCCAGATCGCCCTGATCGGCGCGACCGGCACCCCGACGATGGCCGCGATGCAGCCCCTGACCACGGCGGCGGGGCTGCCGGTGATCGGCCCCTTCACCGGCGCGACCTTCCTGCGCGACCCCGAGCTTGGCAATGTCTTCAACCTCCGGGCCAGCTATGCCGCGGAGGCCGAGGAATGGGCGAGGCTGCTGGTGGATGACCGCGGGCTGGATCGGATCGCGATCCTCTATCAGGATGACAGTTTCGGCCGCGCCGGGCAAAGCGGGCTGGTCGCGGCGCTGCAGCGCCGTGGCATGGAGCCGGTGGCCGAAGGCACCTACATGCGCGGCACCCTCGCCGTGAAAGCGGCGCTGATCGACATCCGCAGGGCAAAGCCGCAGGCGGTCGCACTGGTCGGGCTGTCGCTGCCGCTCAGCGAATTCATCCTGACCTCGCACAGCCTCGAGTTCAATCCGGTGTTCATCAGCATCTCCTTCGGTGCCGATGATATTGCGGCCGAACTCGGCTCTGCAGGGGCGGGGCTGATCGTGACGCAGATCATGCCGTTCCCCCAGGACTCCGCCGCCCCGACGGCGGCGGTCTTTCGCGCCGCGCTGGCGGCCCATGATCCGGCGCTGCAGCCCGGTTTCGTCAATTTCGAGGGCTACCTGACCGGCCGACTTGCCATTGTCGCGCTGGAAGCCGCGGGCCCGGCCCTGAGCCGCGAGCGCTACCTTGAGGCGCTGCGTAGCCTGCGCGAGGTGGATCTCGACGGCCTCACGCTGACCTTTTCCCCGACCGACAACCAGGGCCTCGACCGAGTGTTCCTGACCGAGATCGACCCCGACGGGAACATCGTGGCGATGACCGGCGGCTGAAACCGCTTCCCGAGAGACCCAGACCTTCCCGCGCCCCCCCTAGTTCGACAGGACACGACAGATGCACAGCATAATGGGCAAAATTCTCGGCAGCATTGCCACCAAGATCGCGGGGATCGTGCTGGCCCTTACGGGGCTCGTCGCGACTGCCGTCGGTGTGGGCTTCGTGGTCTTCAGTTCGGTGTCGCAGGACATGACCTTCCTGGCCGAGGAACAGATCCCTGCCTTGCGGGTCGGGACCGAGCTGAACGCCAACGCCTCTGCGCTGCATGACGCGCTGGTGGACATGCTGCTGGCCCCCGATACCGGCACGCTCGATCGGGCGGCGCAGGCCGCCGATGCCAGCGCCGACACGCTGGCAGGGCTGATGCAGCGCCTGCCAGCCGAAGCGGCCGCCGCGCTCAAGGACGACGCGGGCGCGATGCGCTCGGCCCTGAAGAACCTGCGCGCCGCGCGCCTGCGGGAGTTTGGCAGCGAAGCGGCCATCAACCGTGCCCAGGCCGAAGTGGAGGCACTTTTCTACGCGGTGGGGATCACCCTCACCGAACAGGCCGACAACGCTTTCTTCGACGCGGCCATCGCCGCCGAAATCGAGGCCGCCGACCGGGCCCAGCCCGCGACGCCTGGCGGGGTCCGGCCCGCTGCCAGGCTGCCGGAAACCTCTGACGTGCAGAATGCGATCTTCTGGATCCGCGCCTCCGACGACCTGAACCTCGCCGTGAAAGGGTTCTATGCCAGCGCGCTCGAGGCGGGGCTGGCAGAGGACGATGCAGAGCTCGCCATCGTGCAGGACCGGCTGGAAAGCGCCGCAGCCACGATCGACCGGCTGTCCCGCTCCGGCGACATGTCAGCAAGCCTGCCCGAACTGGCCGCATTGGAGGCCCTCGCCGGCTTCGTCGATCCGGTGACCGGCATCGTGAACCAGCGTCGCGAGATCCTGGCGGCCCGGCACGCCGCGCATCAACTGGCCGAAGACGCCACCCTGCGTGTCGCCGAAATCGAGGCCTTCGCCGACACGGACTCGACGGCAAGGCTGCAGCAGATCGCCCTCGACAGCCGCGAGATCGAGGCCGATGCCACCGAGGCGACGATCTGGATGCAGGGGCTGGCCCTTGCCAGTCTGCTGATCGTTGCCCTTGCCGGCGCGCTGGTCACCTGGGTGATCGTGAAGCCGCTGCTCGCCGTCAGCCGGGCGACCACGCGCCTGTCCACCGGCGATCTGACCGCGCTGGACGGGATGCGGCGGCACGGCGGCGAAATCGGCCAAATGCTCCGCGCCCTGGGCGTGTTCCGCGACGGCATCATCGAACAGCGCCGGTTACAGGCCGAGGAGGCCCTGGCCCATGCCGAGCGCGACGCCGAGCAGCGCCAGGCCGCCGAGGCGGAGCGGCGGCGCGAGATCCAGGAGCGTGAGCGCACGGCAGAGCAGGAACGGCTGGACCGGGCCCGGGAAGCCGCGCAAGCGACACAGCGCGACGCCATGCGTGACGCGGTGGAGCGAGAGCGCCAGATCAGCGCCGCCGCCCAGGACCGCGTCGTCACCGCGCTGGCGGACGGGCTGCGCCGCCTGGCCGATGGCGACCTGCGCGTGGCGATCGACCAGCGCTTCGAGGACAGCTATGACCAGCTGCGCATCGACTTCAACGCCGCGGTCGCCTCGCTCGCCACCGCCATCGGCGACATCCGCGACTCTGCCCTGTCGATCCACGCCGGGTCGGGCAGCATCGCGGCGGCGGCCGAGGACCTGTCGCGCCGCACCGAACAGAGCGCCGCGACGCTGGAGCAATCGGCGGCCGCGCTGACCGAACTGACGGCTGCCGTCGGATCGGCCGCACAGGGCGCAGGGCAGGCGGACCAGACCGTCATGCAAGCCCGTCAGAGCGCCGAGCGCAGCAATGTGGTGGTCAAGGATGCGATTGCCGCGATGGATGAGATCAAGCAATCCTCCAGCCGGATCTCGGGCATCATCGACGTGATCGACGACATCGCCTTCCAGACCAACCTTCTGGCACTCAATGCCGGCGTCGAGGCCGCCCGCGCCGGTGAGGCTGGTCGCGGTTTTGCGGTGGTCGCCTCGGAAGTGCGCGCCCTCTCGCAGCGGTCTTCAGAAGCCGCGCGCGAGATCAGCGCGCTGATCGCCGACAGCAGCCGCCATGTCGGCCGCGGCGTCGATCTGGTGAACCAGGTGGGCGCCTCCCTGCACCTGATCGTCGGGTCGATCACCAGCATCTCGGAGAACGTCTCGGCGATTGCCGCCTCGACCCGCGAGCAATCGACCGGAATCTCCGAAATCAACATCGCTGTCAGCCGTCTGGACCAGAGCACCCAGCAAAATGCCGGGATGGTGGAAGAGACCACAGCCGCCAGCCGCGACCTGACCGGCGAGGCCGAGGCACTGACCCAGATCATCCACCGCTTCACCGTCGAGACGGGGCCGCGCAGTCGATCCGCGGGTGATCAGGGCGGGGACGTCCTCGCCGCGTGATGGTTGCGGGCTTCGCTTCGCTTCAGCGGCTCGGAATGGAGGATCGCGCGGAAGGCGGGCAATCTCTTGGCGCCGCAGGCGAGAGCGATTCTCGCGACCGCTGAGAGACACCTGAACCGCCCAGGGCCGTTGACTTGGCCGGTGTCGTTGGCCTGCCCGGTATCGTTGCCTTGGCCAGTATCGTCGAGCGGACAAGCCGAGGGTGGGCCAAGTGTATTGGGCCATAGAGAAGTCTGCCGAGCGTGGATTTCATCTATCCCGATCCGGTGGAAAAGGGGGTGGGCTCCGCCCCACCGTGGTTTTCGCCCCGCCCCGCCTGCCGCGGAATGCTCAGCCCCAGACCAACCCGACCAAGCCCAACGCCATCCCCAGCAGCAGCAGTGTTTCCAGCCCGATCACCGCAAAGCCCTGCATCCCGGCGGCGAACATCTCTTTCAGCGAGGTCTTGACCCCCAGCGCCGCAATCGCGGTCAGCAGCAAGAAGCGCGAGGCCTCGTTCACCGCCTCGAGGATCAGCAGCGGGATCGGCAGCAGGTTGCGCACAAGCATCAATCCAACGAACAGCAGCACAAACCAGGGCAACCCGGCGCCGCCCCGCGCCTCGTTGCGGAAGGCTAGGCTGACGACCATCAGCACCACCGGCAGCATCGCTACCCGCAGCAGTTTGGTGAAGGTGGCGATATTGCCCGCCTCCTCGCCGATCGAGTAGCCGGCGCCGACCACCTGCGCCACGTCATGCACCGTGGCGCCGATCAGCCAGCCGCTTTGCACCTCGCTGAGGCCCAGCGCGGCAAACAGCACGGGGTAGAGCACCATCGCGACGGTGGACAGCGCCGTGACCCCGACAACGGTGAACAGCACATCCTGTTCGGACAGGTGGCGCCGCGGCAGCACCGCAGCAATCGCCAGCGCGGCCGAGGCGCCGCAGATAGCCACCGACCCGCCGGTCAGCAGGCCGAAGGCCAGCGAGCGGCCGAACATCCGCGCGATCAGGACCCCCGCCCCCAGCGTCAGCAACAGCAGCCCGGCCGCGCCCAGCACCGCGACCAACCCCAGATCGGCGATATCGCCGAAGGTCAGCCGCAGGCCCAGCAGGCCGACACCCAGCCGCAGTACGGTCTGCGAGCTGAGCGCGATGCCCGGCGTGGCGCGCGGATCCGCGGCCATGAAGTTGAAGGCCATCCCCAGCAGCAGTGCGAACAGCATGGCCGGGGCGCCGTAATGCTCGGACAGGAAGCTTGCCGCGAAAGCGATGGTGACCGCGAGCAGCAGCCCGCCCTTCACCTCGCCAAACCAGGCGCGGGCAAAGGGGCGCGTCGGCAGGGGATCGGGGGGGCTCATGGGTGCCGCGCCTCGATGCCTGGGAGGGTCGGGACCGGGCCGCGCGTGCGGAAAGGATGATGCATGGCGGCGCCCTCGATCGTGCAGGCCGGACAGTCGCGCAGCAGGGGCGCGAAGGCAAACCCGAAAAGTCGGGCAAGACCCCAGCGGATCAAGGCCGCGGAGTGACCGGACCCGCCCGGCAAAGGGAGCCATGGCAGGACCGCCGCCCTGGCCATCCGTCAGCGCCAGATCGGCCCCAGTGGCCGACACGCCGCCGCCTGAGGCTCAGAAACCGGGCCTCAGAAGTCCCAGTCCGCATCCTCGGTCGCCACCGCCTTGCCGATGACATAGCTGGAGCCGGAGCCTGAAAAGAAGTCGTGGTTCTCATCGGCATTGGGCGACAGCGCCGCCAGGATCGCCGGGTTCACGTCACAGACCTGCGCGGGGAACAGCGGCTCGTAGCCAAGGTTCATCAGCGCCTTGTTGGCGTTGTAATGCAGGAACTTCTTCACATCCTCGGTCAGCCCGACGCTGTCATAGAGCTCGGCGGTATAATGCTGCTCGATGTCGTAAAGGTCGAACATCAGCGAGAAGGCGAAGTCCTTGGCCTCCTGCCGCCTGGCCTCGGGCAGCCGCTCCAGGGCGCGCTGATACTTGTAGCCGATGTAATAGCCATGCACGGCCTCATCCCGAATGATCAGGCGGATCAGGTCGGCAGTGTTGGTCAGCTTGCCGCGACTGGACCAGAACATCGGCAGGTAGAAGCCTGAATAGAACAGGAAGCTCTCCAGGAACACGCTGGCGACCTTGCGGTGCAGCGGGTCGGCGCCGGCGGCGTATTCATCGAGGATCAGCGTCGCCTTGCGCTGCAGATGCGGGTTTTCCTCGGACCAGCGGAAGGCATCGTCCACCTCGGCCGTCGAGCACAGCGTCGAGAAGATCGACGAATAGCTGCGCGCATGGACCGCCTCCATGAAGGCGACGTTGGACAGCACCGCCTCTTCATGCGGGGTGGCGGCATCGGCCATCAGCGTCGGCGCGCCCACGGCGTTCTGCACGGTGTCGAGCAGCGTCAGGCCGGTGAACACCCGGATCGTCAGCTGCCGTTCGGCGGGGGTCAGCGTCGCCCAGCTTTGCACATCATTGGACAGCGGCACCTTTTCGGGCAGCCAGAAGTTGCCGGTCAGCCGGTTCCAGACCTCCAGATCCTTGTCGTCCTCCAGCCGGTTCCAGTTTACCGCGCGCACGGCGGCGCGCTTTGGCATCATGTCTTTCATTGTCAGCCTCACAGGGAACAGGAAACGCAGCCCTGCACCTCGGTCCCCTCAAGGGCCATCTGGCGCAGGCGGATGTAGTAGATCGTCTTGATCCCGGCTTTCCAGGCCTTGATCTGCGCGCGGTTGATGTCGCGCGTGGTCGCGGTGTCGCGGAAGAACAGCGTCAGCGACAGGCCCTGATCGACATGGCGGGTGGCGGCGGCATAGGTGTCGATGATGGCATCCGGCCCGATCTCATAGGCGTCGCGGTAGAATTCGAGGTTGTCGTTGGTCATGAACGGCGCCGGGTAATAGACACGGCCGATCTTGCCCTCTTTGCGGATCTCGATCTTCGAGGTGATCGGGTGGATCGAGGAGGTGGAGTTGTTGATGTAGCTGATCGACCCGGTCGGCGGCACCGCCTGCAGGTTGCGGTTGTAAAGGCCATGCTCCATCACCGCCGCCTTCAGCGCGGTCCACTCCTCGCGCGTCGGCACCGGGATGCCGGCGTTCGCGAACAGCTCCGTCACGCGCGGGGTTTCGGGCTGCCAGTCTGCATTGACATAGCCGTCAAAGAAACTGCCATCGGCGTAGCGCGAATTCTCGAAGCCCCGGAAGCTGTGGCCACGCTCGCGCGCCAAGGCGTTCGAGGCGCGCAGGCAATGGAACAGCACCGTGCAGAAGTAGATATTGGTGAAGTCGATGCCCTCGGCGCTGCCATAATGGATGCGCTCTCGCGCCAGATAGCCGTGCAGGTTCATCTGGCCAAGGCCGATGGCGTGGCTTTCATCATTGCCGCGCCGGATCGAGGGCACCGAATTGATTGCCGACATGTCCGACACCGCCGTCAGCGCCCGCACCGCCGTTTCCACCGTGCCGCCCAGATCGCCGCCATCCATCGCCGCGGCGATGTTCAGCGAGCCGAGGTTGCAGGAAATGTCAGTGCCCAGATGGTCGTAGGACAGATCGTCATGGTAGCTGCTGGCCTCGTTCACCTGCAGGATTTCCGAACACAGGTTCGACATGCTGATCCGCCCCGCCACCGGGTTGGCGCGGTTCACCGTGTCCTCGAACATGATATAGGGGTAGCCGCTTTCGAACTGGATCTCGGCAAGGATCTGGAAGAACTCGCGCGCCTTGATCTTGGTCTTGCGGATGCGCGGGTCATCGACCATTTCGGCATATTTCTCGGTGACGGAAATCTCCGAGAACGCCGTGCCATAGACCTTCTGCACGTCATGGGGCGAGAACAGGTACATATCCTCGTTCCGCTTGGCCAGATCGAAGGTGATGTCGGGGATCACCACGCCCAGGCTGAGCGTCTTGATGCGGATCTTCTCATCCGCATTCTCGCGCTTGGTGTCGAGGAAGCGCAGGATGTCGGGGTGATGCGCGTTCAGATAGACCGCCCCCGCCCCCTGCCGCGCGCCCAGCTGGTTGGCATAGCTGAAGCTGTCCTCCAGCAGTTTCATCACCGGGATGACCCCCGAGGACTGGTTGGCGATGCCCTTGATCGGCGCGCCGGACTCGCGGATGTTGGTCAACATCAGCGCCACGCCGCCGCCGCGCTTGGACAGCTGCAGCGCGGAATTGATGCCGCGGCCGATGCTTTCCATGTTGTCTTCGATGCGCAGCAGGAAGCACGAGATCAGCTCACCCCGCTGCTTCTTGCCGGCGTTGAGGAAGGTCGGCGTCGCGGGCTGGAAGCGGCCGGAAATCATCTCGTCCATCAGCTGCAGCGCCAGCGCCTCGTCGCCTTGGGCAAGGGTCAGCGCGACCATGACCACGCGGTCCTCGTAGCGTTCGAGATATCGTTTCCCGTCAAAGGTTTTCAGGGTGTAGCTCGTGTAATACTTGAAGGCGCCAAGGAAGGTCTGGAAGCGGAACTTGCGGGCATAGGCAGCATCGAAGATCTGGCGCAGGAAGGCCGGGTTGTAGCGGTCCAGCATCTCGGGCTCGTAATAGCCTTCGCGGCGCAGGTAGCCGAGCTTCTCTTCAAGGCTATGGAAGAACACGGTATTCTGGTTGACGTGGTTCAGGAAATAGGCCCGCGCCGCCATGCGGTCGGCCTCGAACCGGATCTGGCCGTTCTCGTCATAAAGGTTCAGCATCGCGTTCAGCGCATGGGGATCCAGCGCGCCGGCGGTTTCGGGTTCGGGGGTCACGGAACGGTCGAGCATTGGTCTCTCCAGTAGGCGGCGATCCCGTCGCGGACGCGGGCCACATCGGTCTCGGTTCCCGCAAGTTCAAAGCGGTAGAACAGCGGCACGGCGCATTTCTTGGCGATGACGTCGCCGGCATGGGCGTAGAAGCGGCCAAAGTTGCGGTTGCCGCCGGCGATGACGCCGCGCAGCAGGACGCGGGCGCCAGCATCGTTCAGGAAGCGGATCACCTGCTTGGGCACAGCGCCGCCGCCATCGTTATCGGCATAGGTGGGGGTGATCAGCAGGTAGGGCTGTGTCGGCACCGGCAGTGGCTCTGCGGCACGAATGCCGATCCGCTGCGCCGGCAGGCCAATCCGCTCGACGAAGCGCGCGGTATTGCCCGAGGCCGAGGAGAAGAACACGAGCCCCGCCATGCCCCCGCTCTCAGCAGAGCGCGCCGATCTTGTCGGGGCGGAAGCCGGCCCAATGATCGCCGCCCGCCACCACCACCGGCACCTGCCGGTAGCCAAGCGCGGTGACGCGGTCCAGCGCCTCGGCGTCTTCGGAAAGGTCGATGACGCTGTAATCGATCCCGCGCTGGTCGAGCGCGCGATAGGTGGCCACGCATTGCACGCAGGAAGGTTTGGAATAGACGGTGACGGTCATGGTTCTGCTCCGGTTCGGACGGCACGGAGACAGGCGGAAACGGCGCCGCGGCACGCGCGACGGACCATCCCTACCGGGCCCTCCGCCCGTGGCTGATATCGGTTCAGGGTCGGTCTTCTGACTCGCGGGTCGCGGCCTTGGCCTGCCTTCCCGGTTTCCCAGTGGCGTTGTTGGCCTTGGCTCGCCGCTTACAGCTGCGGGGGCAGTGCCGGGCTTGCACCGGCTTCCCATGCCTTACCCCTAGCGGGGATCAGCACCTTGAACACAACATATAGTATCGGCTGAGCCGCGAGTGTCCAGAGGGAACGTTTCAGAAACATGACGAAGGGGACAATATTTGTCCCGAGCAAAAGCCGCGGCCACCGTCCGGCGCCGCAGCCTGCAAGCTTCAGACGGCGGGCTTCAGATGGCGGGCTTCGCCGGGGCTGCGCGCTTGGTGGCGGGCTTCTTGGCCGGCTTCTTCGGCTCTGCCGCCTTCTGGGCCTTCTCGGCCGCCTCGTATTGCAGGCGGGCGGTGCGCAGCTTGGCGGTCTTCGCCTCGCGCGCCGCAGTGGCGTCATCGGTCAGCGCACGCACGGCAAGGGTCACGGCATCGGCATTGAACCGCGGACGAGCGGCGGGAGTGAAGACTTTTTCAACGCGGATCAGATCATCCATGGTCATCTGTCGTCCTTTCAGAACGAGGGCCCCGGATCCCTGAGGCGCCCGGTTCGCGCCGCAAAGCACGCATGGGCAAAAGCAGGATCAGAGGCGGGCACGGGCCAAGGCGGGTCGCCTTTGTCGGCGAAAAGCCGGCCGTTGCCATCGGGGAAGGGACAGGTCGCAATCAGGTGCAGGCACAATCCCATACACAAGAAGTAAGCATTCGCAGGCCCCGGCACAAGAGCAAAGCCCGAATGCACCTGGGCAGCCTGCCTCAGTCGTCCATCTTCAGGGCCGAGATGAAGGCCTCTTG
The DNA here is from genome assembly GCF_009908165.1 of Frigidibacter albus. Classification (GTDB taxonomy): domain Bacteria; phylum Pseudomonadota; class Alphaproteobacteria; order Rhodobacterales; family Rhodobacteraceae; genus Frigidibacter; species Frigidibacter albus. The sequence goes on along the minus strand of NZ_JAAAUC010000009.1, from coordinate 44,897 downwards.
CGGAATCTCCACCTTGCCGAACTGGCGCATCTTCTTCTTGCCGGCCTTTTGCTTGTCCAGCAGCTTGCGCTTGCGGGTGGCGTCGCCGCCATAGCATTTGGCGGTCACGTCCTTGCGCATCGCCGACAGCGTCTCGCGCGCGATCACCCGCCCGCCGATGGCTGCCTGGATCGGGATCTTGAACATGTGCCGCGGGATCAGGTCTTTCAGCTTTTCCACCATCGCCCGGCCGCGCATCTCGGCCCGGTCGCGGTGCACCATCATCGACAGCGCATCCACCGGCTCGTCATTGACCAGGATCGACATCTTCACCAGGAAATCCTCGCGGTATTCGCTGATCTGGTAGTCGAAGCTGGCATAGCCCTTGGTGACCGACTTCAGCCGGTCGTAGAAGTCGAACACCACCTCGGCAAGCGGCAGGTCATAGACCGCCATCGCCCGGCTGCCGGCATAGGTCAGGTCCAGCTGGATGCCGCGGCGATCCTGGCAAAGCTTGAGCACATCGCCCAGATACTCGTCCGGCACCATGATCGTGGCCTTGATCCGCGGCTCCTTGATATGGTCGACAAAAGTCAGGTCGGGCATGTCGGCGGGGTTGTGAAGATCCTTCACCTCGCCATCCTTCATATGCAGCTTGAACACGACCGAGGGCGCGGTGGTGATGAGGTCAAGGTCATATTCCCGCTCCAGCCGGTCGCGGATCACCTCGAGATGCAGCAGCCCAAGGAAGCCGCAGCGGAAGCCGAAGCCAAGCGCGGCCGAGGTTTCCATTTCCGAGCTGAACGAGGCATCGTTCAGCGACAGCTTCTCGATCGCCTCGCGCAGCGGCTCGAAATCATTGGCATCGACCGGGAAGAGGCCACAGAACACCACCGGCTGCGCAGGCTTGAAGCCCGGCAGCGCCTCGAGGCATTGGCGGCGTTCATGAGTGATGGTGTCACCCACCCGCGTGTCGCGCACCTGCTTGATCGACCCGGTCCAGATGCCGATCTCGCCCGGCCCAAGCTCGGCGATGTCCACCATCTGCGGCTTCAGCACCGCCAGCTTGTCCACCCCGTAAACGGCGCCGGTCTGCATCATCTTGATGCGGTCGCCCTTGCGGATCATCCCGTCCATGACCCGGATCATGACGACGACGCCAAGGTAGCTGTCATACCAGCTGTCGACCAGCATCGCCTTCAGCGGTGCATCGCGGTCGCCCTTGGGCGCCGGCAGGCGGGTCACGATCGCCTCCAGCACATCGGGGATGCCAAGGCCGGATTTGGCGGAAATCGGGATCGCCTGGCTGGCGTCGATGCCGATCACATCCTCGATCTGCTCCTTCACCCGCTCGGGCTCAGCGGCGGGCAGGTCGATCTTGTTCAGCACCGGCACGATCTCATGCCCGGCATCGATGGCCTGATAGACGTTGGCCAGCGTCTGCGCCTCAACCCCCTGCGAAGCGTCCACCACCAGCAGCGAGCCCTCGACGGCGCGCATCGAGCGGCTGACTTCATAGGCGAAGTCGACATGGCCGGGGGTGTCGATCAGGTTCAGGATATAGGTCTTGCCGTCCTTGGCCGGATACTCGATCCGCACGGTGTTGGCCTTGATGGTGATGCCGCGCTCGCGCTCGATATCCATGCTGTCGAGCATCTGCGCCTTCATGTCGCGCGCGGCGACCGTCCCCGTCAGCTGGATCAGCCGGTCGGCGAGGGTGGATTTGCCGTGGTCGATATGCGCCACGATCGAGAAGTTGCGGATCTGGGAAAGCTCGGTCATGCGGGCCATATGAGCGGGTTTGCCGCGGCGGTCAAGCGGGGCTGCGCGCCCTTGCGCGGTTGACGTTTGGCCCGGGCCGCGGGATGCAGGGGCAAGCAGGGCACAAAGGGGGCGACAATGATCCTGAACATACCCGAAATGAGCTGCGGCCATTGCCGCGCCGCGGTCGAGGCGGCGGTGGCCGGGGTGGACGCCGGGGCCCGCGTAACGGTCGATCTGGCCACGCGGCGGGCCGAGATTGTGACCAGCGCGGCGCCAGAGGCGGTGATCGCGGCACTGGCGGCGGCGGGATATGCGGCGGCGCCGGCTGGGTGACCCCATATCCGGGGGTCCTCGCGTGCCGCGCCACCACCCGCTGCGCCGGGCGGTCAATTCGGCGCAACCCCTCGCCAGAGATTGAAAAATCCGCTGCGAATCGGCATAGTTGCGCCAATGACAAAGGGCGCCGCAGACCCGATCAGGCCGGGCAAACCGGCAGCGGCGCCGGGATTGAAGGGCAGTGACATGACCAGAACCACCCTGCTTGCGGCTGCGCTGGCCGCGCTTGTTGCCGGGCCCGCTGCCGCGGGGCCGATCTCTTCCGCCTGCCTCGCCTCGGGCCGGGCGCAGGCGACGCAACAGCTTTGCGGCTGCATCCAGCGCGTCGCCGACCAGACCCTGTCGCGCGCCGATCAGCGCGCCGCCGCCAAGTTCTTCCGCGACCCGCATCAGGCCCAGGAAGTGCGCCAGTCCTCCCGCCCGCGGGATGAGGCGTTCTGGCTGCGCTACCGCGACTTCGGCGCAAATGCCGAGGCCTATTGCGGCTGACCCTGTGAGCGCGCCGCAAAAGATCGTGGTGCTGACCGGCGCCGGCATCTCTGCCGAAAGCGGCATTGCCACCTTCCGCGCCGCGGACGGGCTCTGGGAGCAGCACCGGATCGAGGACGTGGCGACCCCCGAAGGCTTCGCCCGCGATCCCGCCCTCGTTCACCGCTTCTACAACGCCCGCCGCGCCGCGGCTGCCAGCGCCGCGCCCAACGCCGCCCACAAGGCGCTGGCCCGGCTGCAGGCGGCGGGGCGCCACGATCTGCTCATCGTCACCCAGAATGTCGATGACCTGCATGAGCGCGGCGGCGCCTCAAGCGTCCTGCACATGCATGGCAGCCTCGCCGGCGCGCTCTGCGCAGACTGCGGCCACCGCTGGCCCGCCCCCGCGGTCATGGCCCAAGAAGACCCCTGCCCCGCCTGCCATGCAGCCGCGACCCGCCCAGATATCGTCTGGTTCGGCGAGATCCCCTATCACATGGACCGGATCTGGGGCGCGCTGCGCGAGGCCGACCTCTTCGTCTCCATCGGCACCTCGGGCCAGGTCTATCCCGCCGCCGCCTTCGCCCAGGACGCCGCCCGCGCTGGCGCGCAGACGCTGGAGCTGAACCTCGACCCCTCCGCCCTCACGGCCGAATTCGACGAGGCCCGCCAGGGCCCCGCCACCAGACTCGTCCCCGCCTGGGTCGATAGCCTGCTGGCGTAACGCCCCTTCCCCTTTGCCTTTTCCAAATATCCTCGGGGGGCGCGGGGGGCAGAAGGCCCCCCGCCTTTACTATTGGGGCGGGGCAGACAGCCCCCCGGCGCCGGCCCTTGGCGCAGCCTCAGTTACTGGGCGCGCCCATCTGCATCTTGCCCTGCATCTGGCCATGCATCGGCTTGCGCTCCAGATCCACCGGCACCTCGACCACCACCTCCCCCGCCGTCTCGAAGGTCAGCGTCACCGGGATGATGTCGCCCTGCGCCAACGGCCGGGTCAGGCCGAGGAACATCACATGATCGGCCCCCCGCTGCAGGGCATGGCTGCCGCCCGCCGGGATCACGAAGCCCTCCGGCACCTCGATCATCTGCATCACGCCATTGGTATCGGCGATGTGGGTGTGCAGCTCCACCCGCTCAGCGATATCGGCGCTGGCCGAAACCAGCCGGTCATCGGCGGTGGAGTGGTTCTCGATCACCATGAAGGCCGCGCCAGAGGCCGACATCATGGTGGACGACCGCGCATAGGGGTCGATCACGGTGATCGCGCCCTCGGCCAGGGCAAGGCCCGGCAGCATCAGCGAGGACAGAAGGGCAGCAACCGCCGCAGCGGATTTGAACATGGGAACGCGCATGGCGTGACTCCTTGAAAAGCATGGGTCTGAAAGCGGTGAAGCGTCAGACCGTGGCCGGAGGCGCGCGGGCGTTGGCGGCAGGGGCGCTTTGCGAGGCGGCGGCCTGGCCCGGCGGCAGCGCCGCCCGCTCGGTCCGGCCCTCGCGCTGCGGCAGCACCACCGGCGGCAGGTCCATCGCCGCGAAGAAGGCCAGCACCATGTCGGGGCACAGATGCGCGGGGCCGACCGGGTTGCCCTGCGCATCCAGTTCGATGGTGACGAAGCCGTCGCCCGAACAGATCACCACCGCCTCGCCGGCCCGCGTCTGGCCGCGGGCGGTGGCGAGCGACTGGCTCGTCAGCCCCAGCAGCAGCGCCAGCAGCAGCATAAGGACGGTGTGGGCGGGACGCCTGATCATGCTCGCATCCTAGCGGGCGGCGCGGCGGCCGGGAAAGCGGCATAATGCAGCAGCCGCAAATGCAAACGGCCCCGCCGAAAGGCAGGGCCGCGTAACATCAGACGATCGCCAGGATCAGGCCGCGGCCGAGGCCTGGGCCTTCGCGATGTCTTTCTTGATCTTCAGGGCCTTGGTGGACAGGTCCTCGTCCTTGGCCTTGGCCAGGAACGCATCCAGCCCGCCACGGTGATCGACAGACCGCAGCCCGGCCGCCGAAATGCGCAGCCGGAACGACTGGCCCAGCACGTCCGAGATCAGCGTGAGTTCGTTGAGGTTGGGCAGGAAGCGGCGACGCGTTCTGTTGTTCGCGTGGCTCACGTTGTTGCCCGTCATCGGGCCTTTCCCGGTCAGTTCGCAAACGCGCGACATCGTTTCATCCTTCGTTTCCCGGGTCGTTGCCACAAGGGCAGAGCGGCCCGCATCATACCATAAAGGGGCGCCTCACGCGGGTGCCCCGAATTCCGTTCGCGCCAACTACGGGCAAAGATGGCGGGCGTCAAGCGATTCATCCGCCCGCGATGCGGGAAAGGTCATCCGCCCGTGCTGCCGGAAAGGCCAGCGCAAAGCGGCGGGCGCCTTCGGGGGTGAAGGCGATCACCCGGCTGCCGGGGCTGCGCCGCGCCCAGTCCTTCGCCTCGATCGCCAGCAGGAAGGCGCGGCCGAGCCTGCCCCCCAGATGGCTGCGCCGCGCGCTCCAGTCAAGGCACTCGCGGCACAGCGGCGGGCGCGCGGCCTGCAGCGCCGCAAGGTCGATGCCGAAACCGGTGACAAAGCCCACGCCCTCCTCCGTCAGGCGCAGCCCCTCACCGGCGGCCAGAAGGAAGCCGCGCGCCACAAGGCTGTCATACATCTGCACCCCGCGCTCTCCGGCCAGATGGTTGTAGCAGACCCGGGCCTGCCGCAGCGCCGGATCGCGCGGCCCCGGCAGGCGCGCGGGGGCAGAGCCCGCCGAGAAGCGCATCAGTGCCTCAAGCAGCGCCGCAACCTCATCCGAGGCAAGCGCGAAATACTTGTGCCGCCCCTGTCTGCGCGGGGCAATCAGCCCGCCGCCCTCCAGCCGTGCCAGATGCGCGCTGGCAGTGGGCAGGCCGATCCCGGCCTCTGCCGCCAGTTCGGAAACGGTCAACGCCTGCCCGCGCATCAGCGCTGCCAGCATCCCGGCGCGGGCGGGATCGCCGATCAGCGCGGCGGTGCGGGAAATGTCGGGGCCTTCGGTCATGGTTCGATCATGGGCGAAGCATGGCGGCTGCGCAAGCAGCTAGTCTGAAGCCGCAACAAAAGGACTTCCCCATGCTCACCTGCGTGATCAGCTATCATATCGACCCGACCAAACAGGCCGAGTTTGCCGCCTATGCCCGCGCCTGGGGCCAGGCCATCCCGCGCTGCGGGGCCGGGCTGATCGGCTATTTCGCCCCGGCCGAGGGTTCCAGCACCTTGGCCTATGGCATCTATACCATCCCCAGCCTTGCCGCCTACGAGGCCTACCGCACCCGGCTTGCCGCCGATCCGTTGGGGAAGCAGAACTACGCCTTCGCCCAGCGCGAGAGATTCCTGCTGCGCGAGGACCGCACCTTCCTCCGCCTCGTCTCTGCCCCGCACGCGGACCCCGCGCCATGATCGCGGTGATCTTCGAGCTGGAGCCGGCCCCGGGGCAACGCGAGGCCTACCTGCACCATGCCGCAGCGTTGCGGGCAGAGCTGGAGGCGCTGCCCGGGTTCGTTTCGGTCGAGCGGTTCGAGAGCCTCAGCGCCCCCGGCAAGCTGCTGTCGCTGTCGTTCTTCACCGATGCGGCAGCGGTGGCCGCGTGGCGAAACCGCCCCGCACACCGACTTGCGCAGGCGGCAGGGCGCGCCGGGCTCTTCGCCGGCTACCGGCTGCGGGTGGCCGAGGTTCTGCGCGACTATGGGCTGGCGGAGCGCGAGCAGGCCCCGCCCGACTCGCGCGCCGCTCACCCCTGAGCCGCCTCCAACGCCGCCAGCACCTCGGCCGCGGCGCGGGAGGGCGCGGCGCGGCCCGCCTCGACCGCGTCACCGAGGGCGGCCATCCGGGCGCGCAGGCCCGCGTCCCGCTCCAGGCGCGCCAGCAGGCCCTGGCGCACCTCATCCTCAAACCAGGCGCGGGCCTGCTCGGCGCGCACCCGGGCGAAATGGCCATTGGCGCGGCGCCAGTCGGCCAGCGCCTTCATCTCGGACCATGCCGCGGCCAGCCCCGCCTCCTCCAGTGCGGACACCGGCAGCGCCTTGGGAAAGCCGTCCGGGTCCTGCACCCGCTTGCGCAGCAACCGCAGCGCCCCGGCATAATCGGCCACGGTGCGCAGGGCGGCGGGTTTCAGGTCGCCATCGGCCTTGTTCACCAGGATCAGGTCGGCAATCTCCATGATGCCACGCTTGACGCCCTGCAGCTCGTCCCCGCCGCCCGGGGCCAGCAGCAGCACGAAGAGGTCCGCCATCCCGGCGACCAGCGTTTCCGACTGGCCCACCCCCACCGTCTCGATCAGCACCACGTCGTAGCCCGCCGCCTCGCACAGCGTCACCGCCTCGCGCGAGCGCCGCGCGACGCCCCCCAGCTGCGCCTGGCTGGGCGAGGGCCGGATGAAGGCGCGCGGGTCGCGGGCAAGCCGGTCCATCCGGGTCTTGTCACCAAGGATCGACCCGCCCGAGCGGGCCGAAGACGGATCGACCGCCAGCACCGCCACGCGCAGCCCCTGCCCCGTCAGCATCATCCCGAAGGCCTCGATGAAGGTGGATTTCCCCACCCCCGGCGTGCCCGACAGCCCGATGCGCAGCGCCTGCCGCCCGGTCCCGGCCAGCGCATCCAGCAGATCGCCCGCCTCGGCCCGGTGGTCGGCGCGGCGGCTCTCCACCAGCGTGATCGCCCGCGCCAGAGCCCGGCGCTCGCCGCCCCTCACGCCGCGCGCCAGCTCTGCCACGTCAAGACCTGTCATCCGGCGCCCCTTCTGTTGCCGCCCATCATGCAAATGTCATGCCCTCATGCAACCACGAGGCTGCTAGCGGACTTGTCACTTAAGTTGACGGGCCTCGGGGTGTCTTGCCGCCCCAGCCCGGGATATGTCCAGAGTATCGGCCCCGCAACAGCGAGAATCCTCATGGCCCCTTTGCTCCACCGCTTTCTGCCCTCGCGGCCCGCTCTCGCCGCCTTCGCGCTGGCGCTGGCGGCCTTGCCGCTTGGGCCGCTGCCCGCAGCCGCCAACCAGACCGACAGCGCCATCTTCGATCTGCATCTGCGCGGGCTCAAGGCGGGAACGCTCTCTGTCTCGGGCGCGATCAACGGGTCGACCTATGCCGCCTCGGGCAAGCTGCAAAGCAGCGGCATCCTCGCCGCGATCAAGAAGATCAGCTATGACGCCAAGGTGTCGGGCAATGTCAGCGGCGCCCGCTATACCCCCCGCACCTATCAGGAGAAGGCCGACACCGGCAGCCGGCAGTCGGAATCGGTGATGGATTACAACGCCGGCGTGCCGCAGCTGAAGGTCTACAATCCCCCGCGCAAGCCTGAGGATCAGGATATCGACCCGGCCACGCAAGGCGGCACCGTCGATCCGATGACCGCCGCCTATGCCACCCTGCGCGACGTGCCCGAGGCCGAGGCCTGCCAGCTGTCCCTCACCCTCTTCGACGGCAAGCGCCGCAGCCAGGTGCAGCTTTCGAACCCGGAGATGCAGGGGGGCCGCATCACCTGCGCCGGCGAATACCGGCGGCTCGAGGGATTCTCGGCCAAGGACATGGCCGAGAAGACCCGCTTTCCCTTCCGGCTGATCTACAACCCCGCACAGAACGGCGTGCTGCGGGTGGGCGAGGTCCAGATGGATACGCTCTATGGCAAAGGCGTGCTGAAACGGCGATAAGGCCCCAATGATCGAAAGGCTTGTGATTGACCGGCTGCCGATAGACGAAGCGCTTCCCGCGCTGATCGCGGCCCTCCAGACGGAGGGCCGCTGCGTTCTTGTGGCCCCGCCCGGCGCCGGCAAGACCACCCGCGTGCCGCTGGCGATGCTGGAGGCGGGGCTGACCGCGGGCCGGATCGTGATGCTGGAGCCGCGCCGGCTTGCCGCCCGCGCCGCCGCCGAACGGATGGCGGCGACGCTCGGCGAGCCGGTGGGCCAGACCGTCGGCTACCGCATCCGCGGCGAGGCGAAGGTGTCCAAGGCGACCCGCATCGAGGTGGTCACCGAAGGCATCCTGACCCGGATGATCCAGTCCGATGCCGATCTGCCGGGCATCGGCGCGCTGATCTTCGACGAATTTCACGAGCGCAGCCTGAATGCCGATCTGGGGCTGGCGCTGGCGTGGGAGGTCCGGGGCGCGCTGCGCGAGGATCTGCTGCTGGTGGTGATGTCGGCGACGCTGGATGCAGGCCCCGTGGCCGCGCTGCTGGACGGCGCGCCGATGGTCCGCTCCGACGGGCGGGCCTTCCCGGTCGAAACCCGCTGGCTGCCGCGCCCGCTCGACCGCACGATGCGCTTCGAGCCCGCCGTGGCGGCGCTGGTGGCCGAGGCGGCAGCCGAGACCGAGGGCGGCATGCTGGTGTTCCTGCCCGGCGAGGGCGAGATCCGGCGGGTGGAGGGGCTGCTGCGCGGCCGCCTGCCCGCCGCCTGCACCGTGCATCCCCTCTTCGGCGCGATGGAGTTCGCGGCGCAGCGCGCGGCGATTGCGCCCGCCGCCTCGGGCCGCAAGGTCGTGCTGGCCACCGCCATCGCCGAAACCTCGCTGACCATCGAGGATGTGCGGGTGGTGGTCGATGGCGGCCGGGCACGGCGGGCGCGGTTCGATCCCGGCAGCGGCATGTCGCGGCTGGTGACCGAACGGGTGACGCGGGCCGAGGCCGAACAGCGCCGCGGCCGCGCGGGGCGGGTTGCGCCGGGCGTCTGCTACCGCATGTGGTCGCGCGGCGAGGAAGGCAGCCTCGCCGCCTTCCCCCCGCCCGAGATCGAGACGGCGGACCTTGCCGGCCTCGCACTGGAACTGGCGCTGTGGGGCGCCGCGCCCGAGGCACTGGCCTTCCTGACCCCGCCCCCCGGCCCGGCGCTGGCCGAGGCGCAGGCGCTGCTGGCGGGTCTCGGGGCGCTGGAGCACACCGCGCAGGGCTGGCGCATCACCCTGCATGGCCGCACCCTGGCGGCGCTGCCAACCCATCCCCGGCTGGCGCATATGCTGGCCGTCGCCGGGCCCTCGGCCGCGACGCTTGCCGCCCTTCTGGCCGAGCGCGACCCGCTGAAGGGCGCGCCGGTGGACCTGACCCTGCGGCTGGCGGCGCTGCGCGATCCCAAGGCCTTCGAGGCCGATCACGTCTGGCCGGTGAACCGCGGCACGGTGGAGCGGATCCGGGCCGAGGCGAAGCGGCTGGCGCGGATGGCGCCTGCGAACGACGGCAGCTTCACCCCCGCCGAGATGGCCGCGCTCGCCTATCCCGACCGCATTGGCCTGCGCCGCAAGGGCGAGGCGCCGCGCTACCTGCTGTCGGGCGGCAAGGGCGCGGTGCTGAAGGAGACCGACCCGCTGGCGCAATCGCGGCTGATCGTGGCGACGGATATGGACGGTGATGCGCGCGAGGCCGGGGTGCGGCAGGCGGTGGAGATCCGCGAACCCGCTCTGCGCCGCCTCTTCGCGGACCAGATCGCCTGGCACGACCATTGCGAATGGTCCCGGCGCGAGGGCCGGGTGCTGGCCCGGCGGCAGGAACGCCTCGGCCCGCTGGTGCTGGACGACCGCCCCTGGCCGGATGCGCCGCCCGAGGCCCTCGCCCGCGCTGCCCTGGACGGGCTCCGCCAGATCGGCCTGCCTTGGCATCCCCGCGCCGCCCGCCTTCGCGCGCGCATCGACCTGCTGCGCGAGGAGGGCGCGGACCTGCCCGAGATGACCGACGCCGCCCTGCTGGATAACGCCGAGGACTGGCTGCTGCCCTACCTCAGCGGCAAGCGCAGCGAGGGTGAGTTGCGAAACCTCGACCTGACCGAAGCCCTCAAGACCCTGCTCGGCTGGGACGGCCAGCAACTGGTGGACCGCCTCGCGCCCGAACATTTCGAAACCCCGCTCGGCCGCCGGGTGCCCATCGACTATGCCGGGGACGCGCCGGGGATCGAGATCCGCCTACAGGAAATGTTCGGCGTCACCGTGCATCCCGTCGTCGGGCCCAAACGCCGCCCGCTGCGCATCACCCTGCTGTCCCCGGGCGCCAAGCCGGTGCAGGTGACAATGGACCTGCCGGGCTTCTGGGCCAATACCTATGCCGAGGTCCGCAAGGACATGCGCGGCCGCCACCCGCGCCACCCCTGGCCCGAGGATCCGACCGTGGCCGAACCCACCCTGCGCGCCAAGCCGCGCGGCACTTAGGGCGTCAGGCGCCCGCGACCACCGCCGCCGCCGCCTCGACCCCGCCGGGGCCATGCGGGATGCCAAGTGCGCGCATCCCGGCCTCCATCGTGGCCAGCACGCCAAGGGTCATGTGGGCGTTGACATGGCCCATATGCGCCACCCGCAGGTAATCCTGATAGGCCGGGTCGGTGGGCAGCGCCATGCCTAGGCCGATCCCAAGGGTGACGCCCGCCTCCGTCTCCAACCATTTGCGCAAGCGCCCGGCCCCGCCGCCGCCGATGCGGGCCGCGGTGACAGAATGGCCGCGCCGCGCCGGGTCGGCGATGTTCAGCGCGATGTCGCCGCCCTTGCCCCAGGCGTCGAACGCCGCCCAGACCGCGCGGGCCAGCACCTCGTGCCGGGCCCAGACATGGGGCAGGCCTTCCTCGTCAAGGATCATCGTCAGCGATTCCCGCAGCCCGAACAGGTGATGCGTCGGCGCGGTGCCGCAGAAGAACTGGTAGTATTCGGCGCCCACCGCGCGCGGTTTCCAGTCCCAATAGGGGGTCACCAGATCCGAGCGCTCCGACGCCGCCAGCGCCTTGTCCGAGAACCACACGAAGCCAAGGCCGGGCGGCACCATCAGCCCCTTCTGGCTGGCCGCGACCATCACATCGACGCCCCAGGCATCCATGTGGAACTCGTCGCAACCCAAGGAGGCGATGCAATCCACCGCCAGCAGCGCCGGATGGCCCACGCTGTCCATCGCGGCGCGGATCGCCGGAATGTCATTGCACACGCTGGTGGCGGTATCGACATGGGTGACCAGCACCGCGCGGATGGCATGGCCAGTGTCCGCCGCCAGCGCCTCGGCGATGCGGGCCGGATCGGCGGGCGAGGCGCGGCCGAAGTCGATCACCTCGACATCGACGCCCACGCGGCGCGCGGAGTCGGCCCAGCCGATGCCGAAACGCCCGGTGGCGGCGACCAGCGCCTTGTCCCCGCGCGAGAACATGTTGGCATTCGCCGCCTCCCAGGCGCCATGGCCATTGGCGATGTAGATCGCCACATGGGCCGCGGTATCCGCGACACGCCTCAGGTCGGGGTAGATGCCCCGCGTCATCTCGACCAGCGCGCCCTCGTAGATATTGGGCGCGGCGCGGTGCATGGCGTTCAGCACCCGGTCAGGCATCGTGGAAGGGCCGGGAATGGCAAGATAGGGGCGACCCTGCGCGAGGCTCATGGGAACAGGCTCCGGGGAATGGAAGACCCGCCATGGGTAGGGCGGCGTGCGGGCGGCGTCAATCGGGGGGTGGTGTGCAATCGGGGCATTGTGCGGGGTAACTTTCAAACCCAGTGGGGACCTTGAGAGCCACACCTTCTTGCCCGGAACAAGGCGCCTTGCCGCCGCCGGGCAGCGCCCACCCGGCGGACAGGCGCTGCCCTCTGTCGGTATTCACAACGGTGGCCGCCCTGCCGGGGGGCGCGCCCATCAGCAAGCCTCGCCCCCCTCGCTTGCCTCGCCGCGGCTTTCGGGCTAGACCCGCGCGGACCAAAGGACCGGGCCTGCCGGCCCACCTGCCCGATCCGGAGACCTGATGTTCAGGCGGCTGAAGACCCTGCACAAGCGCCTCGAGGCCCGGCTGAGCGATCCGGCCGGCCCCGGCCTTGACGCGCCAGAGGGCCGCCGCCGGCACCTCTTGCATTTCCAGCTGTTCGACCATGCCTTCCTGCGCGTGCTGTGGACCAATGCCGCCAAGGTCGCCGACGGCGTCTACCGCTCCAACCAGCCCTCGCCTGCGCGGATGAAGCGCCTCAAGGCCCGCGGCATCCACACTGTGCTGAGCCTGCGCGGCGACAACCCGCTCAGCTTCAACCTCTTGGAACGCGAGGCGGCAACCCGCGAGGGCATCACCCTCGTCAGCATCCGCCTCTATGCCAAGCGCCTGCCCAGCGCCGAAACGCTGATCGAGCTGGAGCGGCTGTTCCGCACCTTGGGCAAGCCCTTCCTGCTGCACTGCAAATCCGGCTCCGACCGCGCCGGTTTCGCCTCGGCGCTCTACCTGATGATGATCGAGAACCGCCCGGTGGCCGAGGCGGCCCGGCAGCTCGACTGGCGGTTCCTGCACCTCAAGACCACGCCCACCGGGGTGCTGGACCATTTCTTCCGCGTCTATGACGCGGCGCACAAACAGACCGGCATCAGCCTGATGGACTGGGTGCGCACGGAATATGACCCCAAGGCCGTCACCCGCTCCTTCAAGGCCTGGCTCGCCGCGCGCAAGGGCATCCCTGCCCCCGGCGTGGCCGCGGCGGCCGAGGCGGTGCTGGCCAGCGCCCCCGATGCCCCGGCCAACACCCGCCCCGACCTTGCCGGCCCCGACGTGAAGGTCGAGGCGGACCCCGAGGCCGAGGACAGGCCCGAGGACCGTCCATGACCAGCCTGCAACTGATCCGCTGGCTCTGGCGCGATTACCTGCGCCCGTGGCGCTGGTGGTTCGCGCTGGCCATGCTGCTGATGTCGGTCGAGGGCGCGACCGTGGGGGCGCTGTCCTTCCTGGTGAAGCCGATGTTCGACCAGGTCTTCGTCGGCGGCTCGTCCGAGGCGGTGGTCTGGGTCGCGCTGGCGGTCGGAGGCGTCTTCGTGCTGCGGGCGCTGACCGGCTTCGCGCACAAGGTCATCATGGCCCGGCTGGGCGAGCGCATGGTGCAGGCGATGCAGGGCGATGTGCTGCGGCACCTGCTGACGCTCGACCAGTCCTTCTACACCATCCACCCGCCCGGCAGCCTGATCGAGCGCACCCGCGGCGACAGCGGCGCCATCCGCAACCTTGCCAGCCAGGTCATCGCGGCGCTGGGGCGCGACCTGTCGGCGCTGATCTCGGTGCTGGCGGTGGTGCTGTGGATCGACCCGATGTGGACGCTGGTGGCCGTGGCCGGGGTGCCTTTGCTGCTGCTGCCGATCATCGCGCTGCAAAAGCTGGTGCGCCGCACCAGCCGCAAGGCCCGCGCCGCCGCGGCCGACAACGCCACCCGGCTCGACGAGATCTATCACGGCGTCGCCACCATCCAGATCAACGGCATCGAGGCGCGCGAAGCGGACCGCTACACGGCAGCCCAGCGGCGCTACATCAAGCAGCAGGTGCGGGCCGAAACCGGATCTGCCGCGATCCCGGCGCTGATCGACCTTGTGGCGGCGATCGGGCTGGCGGGCGTGCTCACCTATGGCGGCTATGAGATCATCGGCGGCGAAAAGACCGTGGGCGAGTTCATGACCTTCTTCATCGCCATGGCCGCGGTCTTCGACCCGCTGCGCCGCCTCGGCGCCATCTCGGGCGCCTGGCAAAGCACGCGCGCCTCGCTCGACCGGGTGGTGCAGCTGCTGCAGATCGCCCCCCGCGTCACCTCACCCGCCAAACCCCTGCCCACGCCGACCGAGCGCGGGGCGATGCGGCTGGAATTCGAAAGCGTCAGCTTCGGCTATGGCACCTCGCCGGTGCTGGCCAACCTTGGCTTCACCGCCGAGCCCGGGCAGACCACCGCCATCGTCGGCCCCTCGGGCGCGGGCAAGACCACGCTCTTCAAGCTGCTGACCCGGATGATCGACCCCGATACCGGCCGCGTCACCGTGGCGGGGCAGGACCTGCGCGATCTTGATCTGGCCCAATTGCGCGGGCTCTATTCCGTCGTGGCGCAGGACACTGCCCTGTTCGATGAGACCATCCGCGACAACATCCTGCTGGGCCGCAAAGACGTGACCGAGGCGCAGCTGGCCGCCGCGCTCGACTCCGCCCATCTGACCGAATTCGTGGCCGGGCTTCCCGCCGGGCTCGATACGCCCGCCGGTCCCCGCGGCTCGGCCCTGTCGGGCGGCCAGCGCCAGCGCGTCGCCATCGCCCGCGCCCTGCTGCGCGATGCGCCGATCCTGCTGCTGGACGAGGCGACAAGCGCGCTCGATGCCAAATCGGAACGCATGGTGCAGGATGCGCTGGAACGGCTCGCCCAGGGCCGCACCACGCTGGTCATCGCGCACCGTCTGGCAACGGTGCGCAATGCCGACAAGATCGTGGTGATGCAGGCCGGCCATGTCGTGGAACAGGGCCGGCATGACGAGCTGGTGGCGCAGAACGGCGTCTATGCCAGCCTCAGCCGGTTGCAGTTCGGCGCGTAACGGTCAGGGCGCCGGCCGCTTCATCCGCAGCATCAGCCCGTCCTTCAGCACGAACTGGTGGAACAGCGCCCCGGCCACATGCAGCGCCACCAGCACCAGCAGCAGCGTCTTCATCACCTCATGCGCGTCTCCGGCGGCCTCCACGCCGCCGAACCACGCTGCCGCCCCCGACAGCGGCAACCCCAGCAGCAGCGCATAGAGCCCGCCATGCGTCACCTTGGCGGCAAATTTCAGGGCGGGATGCTCGCCCTCGGGCAAGGGCGGTGCGGGACGGCGGCTGCGCAGCGCGATCCGCCACACCGCCAGCGCCGCGATCAGCAACCCACCGGCGACATGCAGCGGCACAAGCGGGTCGAAGGCAAACTCCTGCCCCTGCCGCAGCGCGCGCCAGGCGGCCGAGATTCCGTCATGCAGCACGAATTGCGGGACGATCAGCAGTGCAACGATCCAGTGCAGGCGGATCTGGGGTTTCGAATATCCTGTCGGGTCCGTCATGGCTCTCTCCATCCTGGGGTGCCGGCCGTGCCCCCTCCGGGCCCGGGCCAAGCTCGGGGGCTGCGCGTCCCAAGCGTTGATCGCGGGCCGCCGCCCGCTCCGTCGCGGACAGAATGTCGCGGCACAGGGACTTCTGGACAGGGACTTCTGGCGGACCAGCCCCCGCGCGGCACGGGGCAGCCGGGCCCGGCTTGGCCCGGCAATACCTGAGGCATTCGCTATGCATATGGAATCCATACGGGTTCCACATGCATTCCATATCGCCGCGGACGGCTTGCTCAGGCGTCCTGAAGCAGCTGCTTGGCCACGAACCACGACACCGGCAGCGCCACGACGGCACCCGCGACCGCGGCCACGATGATCGAGATGGCATCGACCCGGCCCACGGTCAGCGCGGCAACGATGGCCGTGCCGGACAGCGTGGTCGCGGCCAGCGTGTAGATGATAAGAAAGAGACGGACCATGGGTTTGCTCCCGCAATGTCTCGCGTTTCCGTGATGATTGGTAGGGGCGCGGCGCAGCCTTTGCCTTGATCTGGATCACGCCGCTGCCCGTGGCCTCACTGAAAATCCCGGCTGGGAACAGCGTCCTCGTCCGCGCGCGCCGGTGCCGGACTGTCGATGATCACCGGCCGCCCCAGCGTCGCCAGCAGCGCAAAGGTGAAAACACCGAACGGTGGCATTTCAACCGGGCCGAAATTCAGATTGGCCAGGCAAAGCCGGTGGCATGGCTTTCGGCGGCGAAATCAGCGTCCCAACCGCCCTCCGGCACGCAGCCGACAAAGCGGTCGCGGAAGCCGCCGAGGGTGCCCATGCGCTTCAAGGTGGCGAGGCTCCGCCGCAGCCGGCCTGCCTCGGACGGCGCAAACCCCGCCACCACAACGGAAATCCGCATCGCCTGCGCCTGCAGCCGCGGCAGGCCATAGGCACGCCCCAGCCGCCCGCGGCACCCCGGCCTTGGCAGGAGGGCGCGATGCGTCTAACACTTCGCCAGCAATCCCCGGAGCCTTGCCAGATGAGAAAGCAGACCATGAACCGTGACTGGATCGCCACCGCCCGGACCCTGTCCGAGGCGCTTCCCTATCTGCAGCGCTATGCGGGTTCGATTGTCGTCGTGAAGTTCGGCGGCAATGCGATGGGCGACGAGGAGGCGATGGCCGATTTCGCCCGCGACGTGGTGCTGATGCGGCAGGTGGGGGTGAACCCGGTCGTGGTGCATGGCGGCGGGCCGATGATCAATGACCTGCTGGGCAAGCTGGGGATCGAATCGAAGTTCCTGCGCGGCAAGCGGGTGACCGACAAGGCCACGGTCGAGGTGGTCGAGATGGTGCTGACCGGCCTTGTGAACAAGCGCATCGTGCAGGCGATCATGGATGAGGGCGGCCGCGCGGTGGGCCTGTCGGGCAAGGACGATGACATGATGGTCTGCGTCGCCGATGACCCGGACCTGGGCTTCGTCGGCAAGCCGGTGGAGATGAACGTGCAGGTGCTGCGCGATCTGTTTGCCGCCGGCATCATCCCGGTGGTGGCGCCGGTGGCGACGGGGATGGGCCCGAACGAGACCTTCAACGTCAATGGCGATACCGCGGCGGGGGCGATTGCCGGCGCGCTGCAGGCCGACCGGCTGCTGCTGCTGACCGATGTCTCGGGGGTGAAGAATGCCGCGGGCGAGATCGTCACGGCGATGACGCCGGGCGAGGTGGAAGAGATGATCGAGAGCGGCGTGATCGCGGGCGGCATGATTCCCAAGGCCGAAACCGCGCTGAAGGCGCTGGAGGAAGGCGTGCGGGCGGTGGTCATCCTCGATGGCCGGGTGCCCAATGCCTGTCTGCTGGAGCTGTTCACCGAACATGGCGCGGGCAGCCTGATCCGCTCGACCGAGCCGCGGGTGAAGCCGCGGGTGAAGTGACCCTTGCCTCGATAGAGGCGCAGGCGGCGGGCCATGCGCTGGCGGTGTCGGGGGCGTTTCACCCCGGGCCCGGGGATGGGCTGCCCGAGGGAACCGGCACCTTGCTGCTGCTGTCCCCCGCCGAGCCGGGCTTCTGGGCGCATCTGACGGCACAGCCGGAATGGCGGGACGGGCGGGCCGACCCCATCGACCGCTGGTCGCGGCGGGTGATCGGCAAGATCGCCTGCGCCCTTGGCGGCAAGGCCTATTTCCCCTTCGGTGGGCCGCCCTGGCGGCCGTTCCAGTCCTGGGCGCTGCGGTCGGGACGGGCCTGGGCCTCGCCCGTGCAATTTCTGGTGCATGAGGAGATGGGGCTCTTCGCCTCCTACCGCGGCGCGCTGGCGCTGCGCGAGCGGCTGGCGCTGTCTGCCCCCCCGGCCAAGGCCCCCTGCGCGCACTGCGCCCGCCCCTGCCTTGGCGCCTGCCCTGCCGGGGCGCTGCCAGATAATCTGACCGGCGCGGGCTATGACGTGCCCGCCTGCCATGCCTTCCTGTCGGGGCCGCATGGGGCAGATTGCCTCGATTGCGGCTGCGCGGTGCGCCGGGCTTGCCCCGTGAGTGCCGCTCATGCAAGGCTGCAGGTCCAATCGGCCTATCACATGAGGCTTTTTCACCGATGACACCTGCTGGACACCGCCGCCTGATCCTGATCCGCCATGCCAAGTCCTCCTGGGACGATGCCGAGATGCCGGACCATGACCGCCCGCTGAACCCGCGCGGCAAGCGCGCCTCGGCGGAACTGGGCCAATGGCTCTCTTCCCGCGACTACCTGCCGGATCAGGTGCTGTGCTCGACCGCGGCCCGCACGCGCGAGACCTTTGACGCGCTGGGGCTGGAGGGCGCGCCAGAGCCGGAGATGGTCAAGGCGCTGTATCATGCAGAGCCGGGGACCATGCTGGCGGCGCTGAAGGCGGCCAGCGGACAGGTGGTGATGATGCTGGGCCACAATCCCGGCATCGCCGGTTTTGCCGCGCTGCTGCCGGCCGAGCCGCCGCACCATGCCGATTTCGCCCGCTACCCGACCGCCGCCACGCTGGTGGTGGATTTCGAGATCGACAGCTGGGCCGAGATCGAACCGCACCGCGGCTCGGCGCTGGACTTCTTCGTCCCCTCCGGGCGCGACTGAACGGAAAAGGGGCGCGCCTGCCGGCCCGCCCCTTCTTGCTGGTAAAATATCCCGGGGGGTCCGGGGGGCTGGCCCCCCGGCTTTGGCTCGGTCCGGGGGGCTGGCCCCCCCGCTTCCCCCGATCAGTGCCCGAGGATCTGGCTGAGGAACAGCTTGGTGCGCTCGCTCTTGGGGTTGTTGAAGAACTCGTAGGGCTCGTTCTGCTCCACGATCTGGCCCTGGTCCATGAAGATCACCCGGTTCGCCACTGCCTGGGCGAAGCCCATCTCATGGGTCACGCAGATCATCGTCATGCCTTCTTCGGCAAGGCCGATCATGGTGTCGAGCACTTCCTTGATCATCTCGGGGTCGAGCGCCGAGGTCGGCTCGTCGAACAGCATGATCCGCGGCTTCATGCACAGGCTGCGGGCGATGGCGACGCGCTGTTGCTGGCCGCCCGACAGTTGCCCCGGATATTTCAGCGCCTGTTCCGGGATCTTCACCTTTTCCAGGAAATACATCGCCGTTTCCTCGGCTTCCTTCTTCGGGACCTTGCGGACCCAGATCGGCGCGAGGGTGAGGTTCTCGAGGATGGTCAGGTGCGGGAACAGGTTGAAGTGCTGGAACACCATCCCAACCTCGGAGCGCACCTTGTCGATGTTCTTGAGGTCGCTGGTCAGTTCGGTGCCATCGACGATGATCCGCCCCGACTGGTGTTCCTCCAGCCGGTTGATGCAGCGGATCAGCGTGGATTTGCCCGAGCCCGAGGGGCCGCAGACCACGATACGCTCGCCGCGCATCACGGTCAGGTTGATGTCCCGCAGCACGTGGAAGCTGCCGAACCATTTGTTCATGCTGGTGATCTGGATGGCGATCTCGTCCGAAACCTGCATATGGCTGCGGTCAATTTCACGCGCGATTTGAGTGTCCGACATGGGGCGGCTCCTTAGCGATGGTCGCGTTGCAGTTTGCGCTCGAGATACATCGAGTAGCGCGACATGCCGAAGTTGAAGATGAAGAAGATGGCGCCGACAAAGATGAACGGCTCCCAGTAGACGCCCTTCCACTCGATGGCGGCGCGGACGGCGTCGGTGATGCCTTTCAGCGGGTCCAGAAGGCCGACGAAGATCACCAGCGTGGTGTCCTTGAACAGGCCGATGAAGGTGGACACGATGCCCGGGATCGAGATTTTCAGCGCCTGCGGCAGCACGATCAGCTGCATGGCCTTCCAGTAGTCGAGGCCCAGGCTGTCGGCAGCCTCGTACTGCCCGCGCGGCAGGGCGGCAAGGCCCCCGCGGATCACCTCGGCGATATAGGCCGCGGCGAAGAGGGTGACCATGATGATGACGCGCAGGATGATGTCGAAGTTGGTGCCCGGCGGCAGGAAGTAGTTCAGCAGAAGCGAGGCAGTGAACAGCAGGGTGATCAGCGGCACGCCGCGGATGAACTCGATGAAGCCGACCGACAGCGCCTTGACCAGCAGCATGTCGGACCGCCGGCCAAGCGCCAGCACGATCCCCAGCGGCAAGGACAGCACGATGGCCGCGATGCCGATGGTGAGCGACAGGACGAAGCCGCCGAACTTGTCCGACCGGACCTCTTCGACCCAGAGCGGGATCGCCCGGTCCAGCATCTCGGCGGCAGGGCCCGCAAGGAACAGCCACCACAGCAGCGGCAGCAGCAGCACCGCGACCGGCCCCAGCAGCGGCAGGCCGGTCCGCCGCGCCGCGACAAGGCCGAGCCAGCCAACGCCGAAACCGGCCATGACCGAGATCGGCACCCAGAGCGAGCCGCCCCAGAGCAGGATATAGGCAATGGCGGGATAGAACGCGCTGCCCCAGAGAAGCTTGCGCGGCATCTCGGTGAACAGGACCGGGGCCACGGCAGCGAAGAACAGCGCCAGCGCCAGCACCGGGCGCCAGTAGAGGTCCGACGGGTAGAAGCCGAACAGGAACTGGTTCCAGCGTTCGCGGATCACGGCCCAGCAGGCGCCATGCGCGCCCTCGCCCCAGGTTTCGGCGATGATCTGCCGGCATTCGGTGAGGGAGTTGGCGTTCCAGACGCCATGCAGGAACCAGGGCAGCGCAGCCTGCACCAGCCAGACCACCGCGGCGATGCCGAGAACCGTCAGGATGGTGTTGAGCACGCCCGAGAACAGGTTCTCGCGCAGCCATTTGATGACGCCGACCTCGGAGGCAGGGGGCGCCCCTTGCGGCAGCATCGTCTCGCGGACATAGGCGACGGTTTCGGAATGGGTGTCGCTCATCTCAACGCTCCTTCAGCTTGACGGAGTTGTTGTAGACGTTCATCGCCGCCGAGATCAGCAGGCTGATCGCGAGATAGATGAGCATCATCAGCAGAACGGCTTCCAACTCGCGCCCGGTCTGGTTAAGGGTGATGCCCCCCAGCGTGCCGCGCAGGTCCATGTAGCCGACCGCAATGGCGAGCGAGGAGTTCTTGGTGATGTTGAGATATTGCGAGATCAGCGGCGGCACGATCACCCGCAGCGCCTGCGGCAGGATCACGAGGCTCATGGTGCGGTTCGGGCGCAGGCCAAGCGCGAAGGCTGCCTCGGTCTGGCCATGCGACACGGCACTGATGCCGGCGCGAACGATTTCCGCGATGAAGGCCGCGGTGTAGAGCGTCAGCCCCAGCCACAGCGCCATCAGCGAGTTTGACACGTCGAGCCCGCCGGTGAAGTTGAAGCCGCGCAGAACCGGGCGTTCGGCGTGGAAGCCAAGCGCGACCAGCAGCACGACAAGCGGCACGATCAGGATGAGGATGCTCTTCCACCAGGTCACCGGCCGCACGCCCGTGGCGTTCTGCACGGCGGTGGCGTGGGCGAGCAGCTTGCGGTTCACCAGCACGCTGCCGGTGATGACCGCGATGATCGCCAGAAGGTCGAGGCTGATCAGGAACAGCCCGACATCGATATTGCCGAGCGAGCGGTAGAACAGCGGGTCGGGAATGGCGGTGTAGCGGTTGGTCAGCGCGACGCTGTCGAACAGGATCATCGAGGCGGTGGGGTTGTCGCCGCGGAAGGCGTTCGGGGCGGGCAACACCTCGGTGAAGATCGCGTAGGCGACCAGGATCCACAGCAGGATCGGGATGTTCCGGAACATCTCGACATAGACCGTGGTCAGCCGGCCGATGATCCAGTTCGGCGACAACCGCAGCACGCCGATGATGACACCCAGCACGGTGGCCGCCACGCAGGACATGAACGCCACAAGCAGGGTGTTCAGCAGCCCGATGAACATGGCGCGGCCATGCGTGCTGTCATTGGAGTATTCGACGAGCATCTGGTTGATGTCGTAGCCGGCGCGGTTCCACAGGAAGGCGAAGCTGAAATCCTTGCCCAGGGCCGCGAGGTTGCGCACGGTGTTGTCCACCAGCCAGGCTGCGCCGGCCATGAACAGCATCAGCACGACGATCTGAATGGTTATCGACCGATAGCGCGTATCGTAGATGAGCATACTGAGCCGAAAGCTAGCTTTCGGCGCATCCGAGACGGTTGCCATATGTATATTCCCCTGATCCCGGTCCCGCGCGGCCTTTGGCCTTTTTGTCGGGGCTGTCGCCCCAGCGGTCCGGTTTCCACCCCGATGTTGGAAGGGGGGCGCCAGATGGCGCCCCCCGGAAGCTTTCAGATCAACGGAACGGCGGCGAGTAGAGCAGGCCGCCTTGGGTCCATTGTGCGTTGAGGCCCCGGGCCAGGCCGATCGGGGTGGATTCGCCGATGGTGGCCGCGAAGATCTCGCCGTAGTTGCCGCCAGCGCCGATGATGGCCTTCTTGGCCCAGTCTTTTTCCAGACCGATCATCGCACCGAGGTTGTCTTCGCCCGAACCCAGCAGACGGTTGATCTCGGGGTTCTCGGTGCCTTTCGACAGCTCTTCGATGTTCGCCGAGGTCACGCCGTATTCTTCGGCGGCGATCAGCGCGTTCATCGCCCAGCGGGTGATGTCGGCCCATTGGTCATCGCCGTGACGGACCAGCGGACCCAGCGGCTCTTTCGAGACGATTTCCGGCAGGATCACATAGTCATCCGGGTTGGCGAAGGCGGCGCGGGTGGCCGCAAGGCCCGACGCGTCGGTGGTGTAGGCATCGCAGGCGCCGGCGAGGAATTGCTGTTCGCCTTCCGCGTTGGTCTCGATCGTGACCGGCGTGTAGGTCATGTTGTTGGTCTTGAAGAAGTCGGCGAGGTTGAGCTCGGTCGTGGTGCCGGTCTGGATGCAGACGGTGGCGCCATCAAGTTCCTTGGCCGAGCTGACACCCAGAGCCTTGTTCACCATGAAGCCCTGGCCGTCATAGTAGTTCACGCCGATGAAGGTGAACTTCAGGTCGGCATCGCGCGAGAAGGTCCAGGTCGTGTTGCGCGACAGGATATCGACTTCGCCCGAGGCCAGCGCGGTAAAGCGGGTCTGGCCGGTGGTCGGCACGTATTTGACCTTGCTGGCGTCGCCCAGAACGGCAGCCGCAACAGCCTTGCAGATCGCGACGTCGAAGCCCGACCAGTTGCCATTGGCATCCGGGGCCGCGAAGCCGACGAGGCCGGTGTTCACGCCGCAGTTCAGCTCGCCGCGGGCCTTGACGTCGTCCAGCGTGGCTGCGGAAACTAAGCCTGCGGCCAGACCGGCCGCTGCCAGCGTGCCGAGAAATACGGTATTCTTCATGCTTACCTCTTCCTGAGTTGCCACCCCATTCGGGGGGAAATTGCGCGCCCTGTAGCCGGGTGCGTTTGTTTGGGGAGTGGTCCCCAATGTGCGGAGTGTGGGGCAAATCGAATTAACCCGTCAAGGGCGCATCGGGGCTGCTGCACAGGGACGCGGCATCCGCCTGCGAATTGGGCAGGCCCTGCAAGGATGGGGGCGAAAGGTGGCGGCCTAGGAACCGGGCGCGCGGGCCAGATCGAGGAAGGCGCGGGCCTGCAGAAAATCATTTCGCTTCAAGGCCACAACCTCGGCGGCCTCTTCGTCCTGGCCCCACAGCTCTGCCTGAAACTCCTCATCGATTCGCGAGGTTCGCCACAGATCATCGGCCGGGGCGAGGTCTGCGGCAGCAGCGAGGCCGATCACCAGAGAGCCGGAAAGGGCCACCAGATCATGCAGGGCGACGAGTTCGAAATCGGAAAAGCTGTCCAGCTGCGCCTCAAGCCGGGCGAGGCTTGCGGGCGGCTGCGCGACATGGACGATGCCCGCGGTGACGCGCAGCGGGGCATTCAGCGCCTGGGCCGCCCAGTCCAGCAGCGGGTCCCAGGCCGCGGCCTGGCGCGCGATCAGCGGCGGGGGAGATTCGGCCCGGTAGCACAGCAGGTCAGACCCGCCATAGGCCGCGATCATCCCCAGCACGGTGCTGCGGTTGGGGGTGACGGTGTCGATGGCGGAATTCGCGGCACGGGTGACGGGCATGGTGCGCGGATCGACCAGCTTGGCCTGCGCGTCCCATTCGGCGGCGATGGCGGCGGCCAGCGCGGGCGTCGGCACCACCAGCGGTGCCTTGGCCGGGGTCTTGACCGGGCGGCCGTCAAGCTGGACCGCAAAGCCGCCGGGGACGGCGGTCACGCCAGCGGCGGTCCAGAAGCGCTTGGGGGCCCAGTCCGCCATTACGCCACCCTGTCCCACAGCGCATCCAGCGCCGGCATCAGATCGGCCGAGGAGGCGATCACGTCCCCCGCCCCGGCGGCCAGCAGCGCTTGGGCCGGGTGATAGCCCCAGGCGACACCAAGCGCGGCGATGCCGGCGGCGCGGGCCATGTCCATGTCGAAGGTGGTGTCGCCGATCATCACCGCATCCTGCGGCGCGATGCCGGTTTCCGCCAAAGCGGCCAGCAGCATCGAAGGGTGCGGCTTGGAGGGATGGTCATCGGCGACCTGCCTTGTGACGAACAGATCCTCGATCCCGTAGGCCTGCAGCAGATGCACGAGGCCGCGGCGCGACTTGCCGGTGGCGACCCCCAGCAGCAGATCGTCGCGCGCGGCAAGCGCCTTCAGCGCCTCGGCAATGCCGGGATAGAGCGGGGCGATGCCCGCGGCGCGCAGCCCGTTGAAGGTGGCCTTGTAGCCCGCGACAATGTCGCCGCGCTCGGCTTCGGGTAGGTCGGGGGCAAGGCGCGCCACCGCCTCGGGCAGCGACAGGCCGACGATGGACAGGACGGCGGCCAGCTCCGGCGCGACATGGCCCTGCAGCAGGAACGCCTCGGTCATTGAGGCGTGGATCTGGCGCTGGCTGTCGACCAGCGTGCCATCCACGTCAAAGATGACGAGGCGGGGGATCATGCCTCATCCTCGAAGGGATCGGCGGGCACATCGTTTTCGTGCCAGCCAAGGGTCTTCCAGGTCTTGTCCATATGCGGCGGCAGCGGGGCCACGATGGTGATGCGCTTCTTGGTGATCGGATGGTCAAAGCTGATCTGGCGGGCATGCAGGTGCAGCTTGCGGCTGATGTCGCCGCCCAGCTGCGCGCCCCAGCCATCGCCAAGGTTCTCCTGGCCCGAACCGCCATATTTGCCATCGCCGATGATCGGGTGGCCGATCTCGGCCATATGCGCGCGCAGCTGATGGGTGCGCCCGGTGATCGGCACCAGCCCGACCCAGGCGGCGCGGGTCGCCAGCGCCGAGAGCACGGCAAAGTCGGTGGTGGCGCGCTTGGCGCCTTCTGTCTGATCGACCTTCGAGGGGTGGACGGCGATCATCTTCTCGCCCTCGCCCATATGGCCGCGCCCGCCGGCCTTGACGAGGCCGAAGCGGATGGTGCCCTTGCGCGGGCTGGGAACGCCGGCGACGACGGCCCAATAGATCTTGCGGGTGGAGCGCAGGCGGAACGCCTCGGACAGCGCCCGGGCGATGCGGTCGGTGCGGGCGAGCAGCAGCACGCCCGAGGTGTCCTTGTCGAGCCGGTGGACCAGCTTGGGCCGGTCCTTGTAGCCGAACATCAGCGCCTCGGTCAGCCCGTCCACATGACGGTCGCCCTGGCCGGAGCCGCCCTGGCTGGGCAGGCCGGCGGGCTTGTTGAGGGCGATGATATGCTCGTCCTTCCACAGCACGCAGGACTGGATCATCTCGGCATCCGCCTCGATCAGCCCGGGGCCGCGCGGGCGCGGGGGGCGCGGCGCAGGTTCGGCCGGGGCATCGGGCAGCGGCGGGATGCGCACTTCCATGCCGGCCTCCAGCCGGGTGGAGGCCTTGACGCGGCCGCCATCGACGCGAAGCTGGCCGGTGCGGCACATCTTCTCGACGGCGCCCTGGGTGACCTGCGGGAATTTCTTCTTCAGCCAGCGGTCGAGGCGGGTCTCGCCTTCGTCCGCGCCGACGGCAATCGTCTGGACGCCGCTCATGCCAATACCCCGCGTGCGATGAAGAGACCGGCGACCAGCGCCGCGATGGACAGAAGGACCGAACCGCCGACATAGGCGGCGGCGAGTTCGGGCCGCCCGCCTTCCCAGAGGGTGACGGCATCGAGCGAGAAGGCCGAGAAGGTGGTGAAGCCGCCAAGGAGGCCGGTCATCAGGAAGGGCGCGTAGCGGTTGCCAAGGGCCTCGGCCAGCGCGATCACCAGCACGCCCATCAGGAACGAGCCGAGGACGTTGACGGTGAGGGTGGCCCAGGGGAAACCGGGGCCGGCCAGCCGGAGGACGCCGACATTGGTCAGATAGCGGGCCGAAGCACCGAGGGCGCCGCCAAGCGCCACCTGGAAAAGGGTCTGGATCATGGCGTCTCTGTCATGTGGAACGGTGGGAAAGTCAACCGGGCAAGGGCGGGGAGGGGGCGCCGGGCGTGAACGGAATGTCATGTGCCCTCCGCTGGCACCGTCAGAGGGCAGCGCCCGTCCGCCGGGTGGGCGAGCCACGTTGGTTCTAGGCGCTTTATGGTGCGGCATCTCCCCACCGCGGTTCTATGCGGTGAGGGTGAGGAGCGCCCGCCCGAGGGGGCGGACGGGCGCTGCCCGGCGGCGCCAAGGCGCCTTGATTCCGGGCAAAAGGGAGGTCAGCTCCCCCGCTTCTCCCGCAACTTCGTGAACCACTCCAGCCGCTTCTTCAGGTCACGCTCGAACCCGCGCTCCACCGGCTGGTACAGCACCGGGCGGCGCATGGTGTCGGGAAAGTAGTTCTGCCCTGAGAACCCATCCTCGGCGTCATGGTCATAGGCATACCCCTCGCCATAGCCCTGCCCCTTCATCAGCTTGGTCGGTGCGTTCAGGATATGCTTGGGCGGCGGCTCCGACCCGGTGCGCCGCGCCTCGGCCCTTGCCGCCTTGTAGGCGACGTAGCCGGCGTTCGATTTCGGCGCCAGCGCCAGATAGATCACCGCCTGCGCCAGCGCCAGCTCGCCCTCGGGGCTGCCGAGGCGCTCGAAGGTCTCCCAGGCGTGCAGGCAGACGGTCTGGCATTGCGGATCGGCGAGGCCGATATCCTCGACCGACATCCGCACCAGCCGGCGGGCAAGGAAGCGCGGATCCTCGCCCCCCTCCAGCATCCGGGCGAACCAGTAGAGCGCGGCATCGGGATCCGACCCCCGCACCGATTTGTGCAGGGCGGAGATGAGGTTGTAATGCTCATCCCCCGACTTGTCGTATTTCGCCGCGCGCCGCATCAGCCGTGCCGCCAGCGCCTCAGTGTCCAGCGGTGCGGGCAGCTTCCACGCCATCACCTGCTCGACAAGGTTCAGCAGCGCCCGGCCATCGCCGTCTGCCATCTCCAGCAGCGCCTCGCGGGCATGGGCGGTCAGCGGCAGCGGGCGGGCCAGCACCTGTTCGGCGCGCTGCGCAAGGCGTTCCAGATCGGCCAGCGACAGCCGTTCCAGCACGATCACCTGCGCGCGGCTGAGAAGCGCGGCGTTCAGCTCGAAGCTGGGATTCTCGGTGGTGGCGCCGACCAGAAGGATCGTGCCGTCTTCCATGTAGGGCAGGAAGCCGTCCTGCTGCGCCTTGTTGAAGCGGTGGATCTCATCCACGAACAGCAGGGTGCCGCGGCCTTGGGAGCGGCGCAGGCGGGCGGCCTCGAACACCTTCTTCAGGTCGGGCACGCCGGTGAAGATGGCGCTGATCTGGATGAAATGCAGGTCGGTGCGGTCGGCCAGCAGCCGGGCGATGGTGGTCTTGCCGACGCCAGGCGGGCCCCAGAGGATCAGGGATGACAGCGACCCCGCCGCCAGCATCGACCCCAACGGGCCATCGGGGCCAAGCACATGCGCCTGCCCGATCACCTCGGCAATCGTCGCCGGGCGGATACGGTCGGCCAGCGGCCGCGGGGTGGGCTTGCCGGAGGGGGCTGTGCCCGGGGTGTCGAAGAGATCGGCCATGCCCGCACCCTACGCCTGCGGTGGCGCGAGGGGAAGCAGTCGGGGTGGCGGGGCGGCCGGCTGCGCGCGATCTGCGCAGCCGGACCGGATCTATGGGCGTGCCCCCGCAGGGGCGCGCCGGGCGCTTAGTGCAGCGTTGCCGTGAAGTCCATCGACACGACCTGATTGTCGATATTGTCGATGTTCATCACCGGGCCCATCGCCGTCATGCTGACGCCGACGCGGCCTGCCCAACGCGGCCAGTTCGCGTTCAGCAGCGTCAGGCAATGCGTGGCCCCAAGCTTCCGCGCGGCAGAACCCAGTTCCGACACCAGCTTGGCATGGACCCGGCGGCGCAGCGGCGCCGGGACGCTGTGCGACACGAACAGGCGCGAGCTTTCCCAGATCGTCTCGCAGACCGGCGCCTCTTCGTAGAGGAGGTCGGCGGGGATGGTTTCCAAAAGGCCGCGCTGCGCGTCGCGGATCATGTAGGTGTAGATGCCGCAGCGCGTGGTGGTGGGGGTCAGGCGGTTGCCCGCCAGCACCCGGCCAAGTTCGTCATGCACGACGACCCAGCGGCTTGCCGGGGTGTCATACTGGTCATATTCCATGCCCAGTGCCTCGGGCAGGTCCCACTTGTTGTGGACGATGAACAGCTCGCGCCGGGCGCGAAGCATGTTGGCGAACAGCTCGCCGTGGTTGTGAAGGTTCTCGAACGAGAGGGTCGTGGTCTGCATTGTAGCCTCCTGCAGGGTTGGTAGTAAAAACCTTGCGGAGGGCAGATCCTCAGATCAGGCGATAGTCCTTGGCGCGCTGGATCGCCTCGGCCGTCGTTCGCGCCATCAGCCGTGTGCGGGCCGATGTGATCCGGGCCTTCAGGGCGCTCTCGGAAATCCCGAGCTTGGCAGCGGCCGCGGCATGACGGTCGCCCCCCGCAATACATCTGAGGGCCTCTATCTGGGCCTTCGTCAACTCGTCCGGCGGCTCGGTAAGATCGTGAAGCCCGCCGACGACAGCATGAATCATCTCGATCTCTTCATCCGTGAACTCGCGGTCGCCGCGTGCAAAGCTGGCAATGGTGCGCGACCGGATCGGCCCATGGGCCGAGGTCATGCCATAGAGGAGCCCGTATTCTGCCGCCTCCTTGAACAGGCCGAACGGATCCGGCAAGGCCAGATCACTCCAACGGACGGTGCCGGTCGTGCTGAATCCCCAGGCGACACAGGGGTCGCGCAGAACATAGCCGTTTTCGGTGTAGTGATCGAGCCAGGCCTGGTCGTAGGTCTGGAACATCATCAACGGTGAGGTGAACCGGATGTGCAGGCCAATGGAAAAGCCGTTGGGGACTACCGTCCCCAAATACTTGAGTTCTCGTTCGATTCTTGCCTGAATGGACATGTCTTTTTAGACAAGTTGCCCGGAACCCCGTCAACCGTAAATTGTGGAGCACAAGTTGCCCAGAAGTTATGGAATCACCCGTGCGTATGATTGACCCGAACCTGTTCACGAGGCTGATGCGCCTCCCCGACGCCGCCCGCGGCGATTTGCTGGAGTTTCTGGGGGCAACCCCCGTTGCCGACGCCCAGCTTGCCGAAATGATCGAGCGTGTTGCCACGCGGGTCGAGGGCGATCTGCGGCCGATGCGGGCCGAGCCGAACTGAGGCAGCGCCGCGCGAGGATGTCGTAGCGTCATCAATATCCCCCGAAAGCAAAAGACCCCGCCAACCGGCGGGGTCTTTGCTACTCGGTCAGCGCTCAGACGCTCAGGCGTTGGCGGCTTCTTCGGCTTCGACGCGGGCGCGGTCAGCGGCGCCCTTGGCCGAGGTGTCGCGTTCCACGAATTCGATGATCGCCATCGGGGCCATGTCGCCATAGCGGAAGCCCGCCTTGAGGACGCGGGTGTACCCACCGGCGCGGTCCTTGTAGCGGGCAGCCAGAATGTCGAACAGCTTGATGACGTCCTTGTCCTGCTTGAGCATGGACGCGGCCTGGCGACGGGCATGCAGGTCGCCGCGCTTCGCAAGCGTGATCATCTTCTCGATGATCGGGCGCAGTTCCTTGGCCTTGGGCAGGGTCGTCTTGATCTGCTCGTGCTCGATCAGCGAGCCGCACATGTTCGAGAACATCGCCTTGCGGTGTTCGTGGGTGCGGTTCAGTTTGCGGTAGCCACTGGCGTGACGCATGATGTGTCTCCTATCTTCTGTTTTGCTTTGTCCGGCACACCCTGCGTTCGGGCGGCTCACCTTGGGGCTTATCGCCCAGTCATTCCCCGGTATTCCGGGCATTTGTCTTTTGTGGGGGCCATCTAGCGACGGCCCCCGGAATTGTCCAGATCAGAACTGGTCTTCGAAGCGCTTGGCCAGGTCTTCGATGTTCTCCGGCGGCCAGTCTTCGACTTCCATGCCAAGGTGCAGACCCATCGAGGACAGGACTTCCTTGATCTCGTTCAGCGACTTGCGGCCGAAGTTCGGGGTGCGCAGCATCTCGGCTTCGGTCTTCTGGATCAGATCGCCGATATAGACGATGTTGTCGTTCTTCAGGCAGTTGGCCGAACGCACCGAAAGCTCCAGCTCGTCCACCTTCTTCAGCAGCAGCGGGTTGAACTCCAGCCCGTCTTCCACGTCATGGCGGGTGGCCGATTCCGGCTCGTCGAAGTTGACGAACACCGCCAGCTGGTCCTGCAGGATGCGGGCGGCATAGGCCACCGCATCTTCGGGGGTCAGCGAGCCGTCGGTTTCCAGCTTGATGGTCAGCTTGTCATAGTCCAGCACCTGGCCCTCGCGGGTGGGCTGCACTTCGTAGCTGACCTTCTTGACCGGTGAATAGATGGCGTCGATGGGGATCAGGCCGATGGGCGCATCTTCCGGACGGTTCTTGTCGGCCGCGACATAGCCCTTGCCGGTGTTGACCGTCAGTTCCATGAACAGGTCGGCGCCGTCGTCGAGGTGGCAGATGACGTGATCCTTGTTCAGGACCTCGATGCCATTCGATTCCGAGATGTCGCCGGCGGTGACGATGCCCGGGCCCTTGGCCGAGATCGACAGGCGCTTCGGCCCCTCGACGTCCATGCGCAGGGCGACGCCCTTGAGGTTCAGCACGATGTCGGTGACGTCTTCACGCACGCCGGCGACCGAGGAGAACTCGTGCAGCACGTTGTCGATCTGCACGCTGGTGATCGCCGCGCCTTGCAGCGAGGACAGCAGCACCCGGCGCAGCGCGTTGCCAAGCGTCAGGCCGAAGCCCCGCTCCAGCGGTTCGGCGATGACGGTGGCCTTGCGGGCCGGATCGTTGCCAGCCTTCACGTCCAGCTGTGCTGGCTTGATGAGCTCGGCCCAATTCTTGTGGATCATGCGTTCTGCCTCCATACTTGTTCCGGACCCATGTCCGCTTGCCCGGAACGCCCGAGGATAAAAACGAAAGCAACCCGGGCCGCGCTGGTTCGCGCGGCCCGGGCTTGCAACTGGTTGTCAGACCCGACGGCGTTTCGGCGGGCGGCAGCCATTGTGGGCAATCGGGGTCACGTCGCGGATCGAGGTGATGTTGAAGCCCACGGCGGCCAGCGCACGCAGCGCCGACTCGCGGCCCGAACCCGGGCCCTGGACTTCCACTTCGATCGTCTTCACGCCATGTTCCTGCGCCTTGCGGCCGGCATCCTCGGCAGCCATCTGGGCGGCATAGGGGGTCGATTTACGCGACCCCTTGAAGCCCATCGTGCCGGCGGAGGACCACGCGATCGCGTTGCCCTGCACGTCCGAGATCAGGATCTTGGTGTTGTTGAAGGACGAGTTCACATGCGCAACGCCGGCGGCGATGTTCTTGCGCTCTTTCCGCTTCATGCGGGTCTTGTCACGAGCCATATCTGAACCCTCCCCTTACTTCTTCTTGCCGGCGATGGCCTTTGCGGGGCCTTTGCGGGTGCGGGCATTGGTGTGGGTGCGCTGGCCGCGAACCGGCAGGTTCTTGCGGTGACGCAGGCCGCGGTAGCAGCCAAGGTCCATGAGACGCTTGATGTTCATCGTGGTCGCGCGACGCAGGTCGCCTTCCACGGTGACGTTCGCGTCGATATACTCACGGATCGCCAGCACTTCTGCGTCCGACAGCTCGTTCACGCGGCGGGCGCGGTCGATGCCGACGGCTTCGCAGATCGTCTCGGCAACATTGTTGCCGATACCGGTGATGTAGGTGAGCGCAATCGGGACGCGCTTGGAGGTGGGAATGTTTACGCCAGCAATACGTGCCACGCGTTTGTCCTTTCGTTGCGGTTCCGTAGCGCCGGAACCTTTTTTCACAACGCAGGCCCGAAGGCATCGTGCCTGCGGGCCGCATCTGGTCTGTCTGATTCGGACGAATAAAATTCTGCCGGATCAAGACGATTCTCTTACGAGACGCCGTGACCTAGAGGTATTTTTCATCCCCGTCAAGGCGGGTCGCCCGGGATCGGCAATGCCGGCCCCGGGTCAGCTGCGGGCAGATTGCGCCAGCACGCCGGCGATCTTGCCGGCAACCTCATCGATCTCGGCCAGCCCATCGACAGTGAAGAGATCGCCGGTGGCATAGTAATAGCCGATCAGCGGTGAGGTTTTCTTGTAATATTCCATCAGCCGCTGCTTGAGGCTTTCGGCATTGTCATCGGCGCGGCGCCGCAGGTCGGTCGATCCGCAGACGTCGCAGACCCCGGCAACCTTGGTCGGGCGGGTTTCGTCGTGATAGACCTCGCCGCAATTGCCGCAGGTGAAGCGGCCGGACACGCGGCTGACAAGTGCCTCGTCCTCCACCCGCATCTCGATGACCGCATCCAGCCGCTGCCCCATGCGGGTCAGCATTGCACCAAGCGCGTCGGCCTGCGGCAGCGTCCGGGGGAAGCCATCGAAGATGAACCCCCCGCCCTGCCCTGCGGTATCGGCGGCGATCTTTTCTTCGATCAGGCCGATCACGATCTCGTCAGTGACCAGCTCGCCGCGGTCCATGACCTCGGCGACGCGCTTGCCCATGTCGGTGCCGCTGGTGCGGGCCTCGCGCAGCATGTCACCGGTGGACAGCTGCACCATGCTGCGCTCTTCGACCAGACGGCGGGCCTGCGTTCCCTTGCCGGCGCCCGGGGGCCCCAGAAGAATGATGTTGACCATGGCTTGTCCCCCCGCCCGTATCGTGTGGTGCTTGTCGTGTCAGCGCCGCGCAGGCGGCTTCTTCGCAGCGGGGCGCTTCTTGCCGCGCAGCTGCGATTTCTCGATCAGACCTTCATACTGGTGGGCCAGCAGGTGCGATTGCACCTGGTTGATCGTGTCCATCGTCACCGAGACCACGATCAGCACCGAGGTGCCGCCGAAGTAGAACGGGATCGCCAGTTGCGAGCGCAGGATTTCCGGCATCAGGCAGACAAGGGCGAGGTACCCCGAGCCCAGAACCAGAACGCGGTTCACCACGTAGTCGAGATATTCCTCGGTGCGCTTGCCGGGCCGGATGCCGGGCACGAAGCCGCCCTGGTTCTTCAGGTTGTCGGCCACGTCCTCGGTCTTGAAGGCGACGTTGGCGGTGTAGAAATAGGCGAAGAACACGATCATCGCCGTGAAGAACAACAGGTACAGCGGCTGCCCCGGCCCGAAATAGGCCAGGATCGTGGACATCACCGGGCCGGTCTGCCCGCCCGAGAAGGTGGCAACGGTGGTCGGCAGCAGCAGCAGCGACGAGGCGAAGATCGCCGGGATCACGCCCGCCGGGTTCACCTTGATCGGCAGATGGCTCGAGCCGCCATCATAGACCTTCATCCCCACCTGGCGCCGCGGATACTGGATATGGATCTTGCGCAGCGCGCGTTCCATGAACACCACGAAGCCGACGGTGACGACGACCATGACGATCACGCCGATGATGACGATCGGAGAGATGGTTCCGGCGCGGCCCTGGCTGAAGAACTGCGCCATCGCGGCCGGGATCTCGGCGACGATGCCGACGAAGATGATGAGGCTGATGCCGTTGCCGATGCCGCGGGCGGTGATCTGCTCGCCCAGCCACATCAGGAACATGGTGCCGCCGACGAGGGTGATCACGACCGACAGGCGGAAGAACATGCCCGGGTCATGTGCAAGCCCACCCGCCTCGAGGCTGACGGCCAGCCCCCAGGCCTGGAACAGCGCAAGGCCGACCGTGGCGTAGCGGGTATACTGGTTGATCTTCTTGCGGCCCTGCTCGCCTTCCTTCTTCAGCTGCTCCAGTGCGGGCAGCATCGAGGTCAGCAGCTGAACGATGATCGAGGCCGAGATATACGGCATGATCCCCAGCGCGAAGATCCCCATGCGGCCAAGCGCGCCGCCGGTGAACATCGTCAGGATCCCGCCAAGGCCCGCGGCTGCGTCGTCCATGAACTGACGCAGCGCCAGACCGTCGATCCCGGGCACCGGAATATAGGTGCCAAGGCGATAGACGATCAGCAGGCCGATGGTGAACAAGATGCGTTGGCGAAGATCGGTCGCCTTCCCGAGCGCGCCCCAGGATAGGTTCGCCGCCATTTGCTCTGCAGCAGATGCCATGTCCGGTCTCTTTCATGGACAGCGCCGCCGAACCGGTCTTCCGGTCGGCGGCGCCTGGAAAAACTTCAGGTCTATGTAAGCGGCACTCCGGCCGCCCACAACACCTTATTCTGCCGTTGCCGCCACGGGTGCCGACACTTTCAGCGAACCGCCGGCCTTCTCGACCGCGTCGATGGCCGCCTTGGAGGCGCCGGTGACCGACAGGTTCAGCACGGTGGTCGCCTCGCCCTTGGCCAGGACGCGGATGCCGTCCAGCTTGCGCCGCACGACGCCCGAGGACACCAGCAGGTCCTCGGTGATCTCGGCCGAGGCGTCGAGACGGCCGGCTTCGACGAATTTCTGGATCAGGCCCAGGTTGATGACCGCGTAATGCTTGGCATTCGGCTTGGTGAAGCCGCGCTTCGGCAGACGCCGGTACAGCGGCATCTGGCCGCCTTCATAGCCGCCGATCGCCACGCCCGAACGCGATTTCTGGCCCTTGATACCGCGGCCAGCGGTTTTGCCCTTGCCCGAACCCGGGCCGCGCGCCACGCGCTTTTGCTTCTTGGCTGCGCCGGGATTGTCGCGGAGTTCATTCAGTTTCATGTCGCTATCTCCTATGCCGGAAGACCCCCGCCAGCGACGGATGGGGGCACACGGCGTTTCTTGTTGATTCTGTGCGGCCAAGCCGCACCGGGCGCGTATAGACGCAGTGGCCCCTGCAATCAAGCCTAGTGGCAGTGAACCGTGCCGGTCGAGTTCTGCATATGGCAGCACTGGCCGGGGGGCGAGCTTTTGCGGCAGCCGCCGCCATGCTCGACGGTGGGCGCGCCGAGGGACGTCATCGGCACGGCGAAGGCTGGAGTGGCTCCAACGGCGATCCACAGGCCGGCAAGCAGGACGCGCGTCGAGTGGGTCATCTGGACCTCCATGGGATTGGCGTTAACGAGTGTTAACAGCTTCCCCCCGCCAAGGCTTGCTCCAAACGCGAAACGCCCCGGAAAACCGGGGCGCTTCAATTCCGGACGGGTTGCAGGGAGACCCCCGCAGCCTCAGCCGCGTTCTTCGATGATCTGCACCAGGTGCGGGATCGCGTTGACCATGCCGCGGACGGAAGGGGTATCTTCCAGCTCGCGGGTGCGGTTCATCTTGTTGAGGCCGAGACCGACCAGCGTTGCACGCTGGCTGGCCGGGCGACGGATCGGCGAGCCGATCTGTTTGACGACGATGGTTTTTGCCATGATCTGCGCTCCTTACGCTTCGACCGCTTCCGCGGCCTCGGGCTTGCGCAGGATGTCGGCCACCTTCTTGCCGCGACGCTGCGCGACCTGACGGGGGCTGGCTTCATGCTTCAGGCCATCAATGGTGGCGCGGATCATGTTGTAGGGGTTTTGCGACCCCATCGACTTGGCGACCACGTCCTGAATGCCCAGCATCTCGAACACGGCCCGCATCGGGCCGCCCGCGATGATGCCGGTACCGGCGGTTGCCGTCCGCATCACGACCTTGCCGGCGCCGTGGCGACCTTCCATGTCGTGGTGCAGGGTGCGGCCGTCGCGCAGCGGCACGCGAACCAGCGAGCGTTTCGCCTGTTCGGTTGCCTTGCGGATTGCCTCCGGCACTTCCTTGGCCTTGCCTTTGCCAAAGCCCACGCGTCCGCGCTGGTCACCGACCACCACGAGCGCCGCGAAGCCAAAGCGCTTGCCGCCCTTTACCGTTTTCGACACGCGGTTGATTGCCACGAGACGTTCGGCGAATTCCGGGTTCTCATCACGACGGTCGTCGCGGCGATTGTCCCGGCGGTTGTCACGTTCTGCCATATCCGTCTCCTAGAACTTCAGGCCACCTTCACGGGCAGCGTCGGCCAAAGCCTTGATCTTCCCGTGAAAGAGGAAACCACCACGATCGAAATAGCATTCCTCGACCCCGGCCTTTTTCGCGCGCTCGGCAATTGCCGCGCCGATCTTGGCCGCCGCATCGATGTTGTTCTTGCCAACCAGACCCAGGTCTTTTTCCAGGGTCGAGGCTGCGGCAAGCGTCACACCTTTGACGTCGTCGATCAGCTGCACGCTGATGTTCTTGCTGGACCGATGCACCGACAGGCGGGCACGGCCATTCGCAAGCTTGCGAAGTTTGTTCCGGACGCGCAGGCGGCGCTTGAGGAACAGCTCTCTCTTGTTGTTCGCCATTTCTTGCGCCCCTTACTTCTTCTTGCCTTCCTTGCGGAAGATGAATTCGCCCTTGTAGCGGATCCCTTTGCCCTTGTAGGGCTCGGGAGCGCGCCACTCGCGGATGTTCGCGGCGACCTGGCCGACCAGTTGCTGGTCGATCCCTTCCACCACAATTTCGGTCTGCTTCGGCGTCGAGACGGTCACACCGTCCGGAACCTCGAAATTCACCTCATGCGAATAACCGAGCGACAACTTCAGGATCTTGCCGTTGGCCGCAGCGCGGTAACCGACACCCTGGATTTCCAGTTCCTTGCGGAACCCGGTGGAGACGCCGGTCACGAGGTTCGACACCATCGACCGGGACATGCCCCATTGCTGGCGGGCACGTTTGGACGTGCCGCGCGGAGTCACCGTCAGCTTGCCCTCGTCGAGGGCCAGCGTCACGTCGTCGGTCGCCTTGAAGCTGCGGGTGCCTTTCGGCCCCTTCACTTCGACGGTCTGTCCCGAGATGGAGGCAGTAACCCC
Organism: Frigidibacter albus; assembly: GCF_009908165.1. Lineage (GTDB taxonomy): Bacteria > Pseudomonadota > Alphaproteobacteria > Rhodobacterales > Rhodobacteraceae > Frigidibacter > Frigidibacter albus. The sequence continues at coordinate 8,056 of NZ_JAAAUC010000009.1, read as the reverse complement.
CTGGGGCAGCTCGACCGGTTTTTTGCCAATACGAGACATCTTGCCCTCCTCAGAACACGGTGCAAAGCACTTCGCCGCCAACATTGGCAGTGCGTGCATTTGCGTCCGACATGACGCCTTTCGGCGTGGAGACGATCGAGACACCAAGGCCGTTACGCGGGCTCGGGATATCCTTGACCGACATGTAAACACGGCGGCCAGGCTTCGAGATACGCTTCAGCTCGCGGATCACCGGGGTGCCTTCGTAGTATTTCAGGCTGATTTCCAGCTCGGGCAGGCCAGTGGCTGCCGTCTGCTTTTCATAGCCGCGAATGTAGCCTTCATCCTTGAGCACATCCAGCACCCAGGCGCGCAGCTTGGAAGCCGGCGTCTTGACGGTGGACTTGCCGCGCATTTGCGCGTTGCGGATGCGGGTCAGCATATCGCCGAGAGGATCGTTCATCGACATGTCCGGGCCTCCTTACCAGCTCGACTTGACCATGCCCGGGATCTGGCCGAACGAGGCCAGTTCACGAAGCATGATCCGCGAGAGTTTGAGCTTGCGATAATACGCATGCGGACGGCCGGTCAGCTGGCACCGATTGTGCAGCCGGGTTGCCGACGAATTGCGGGGCAGTTGCGCCAGTTTCAGAGTCGCCTTGAAGCGCTCTTCCATCGGGCGGGACTGATCTTCGATGATCGCTTTCAACGCGACGCGCTTGCCGGCATATTGCTTGACCAGCTTGGCGCGCTTCTTTTCGCGTTCGACCATGGAAACTTTAGCCATGTGTTTCTCTCCTCCCGCGATCAGCTGTTGAAAGGCATGTTGAATTGCTTCAACAGCGCTTTCGCTTCCGCGTCGGTTTTCGCGGTGGTGCAGATGATGATGTCCATGCCCAGAACTTCGTCGACCTTGTCAAAGTCGATTTCCGGGAAGACGATCTGTTCCTTCAGGCCCATGGCATAGTTGCCGCGGCCGTCAAACGCCGTGCCTTTCACGCCGCGGAAGTCGCGGACGCGGGGCAGTGCGATGGTGATCAGACGGTCCAGGAATTCATACATCCGGTCGCCGCGCAGGGTCACCTTGCAGCCAAGCGGCATCTCTTCACGGACGCGGAAGCCGGCGATCGACTTCTTGGCCTTGGTGATGACAGCCTTCTGACCGGCGATGAGCGTCAGCTCTTCGGCGGCCTGCTTGACCTTCTTGGTGTCCTTGACGGCTTCACCAACGCCCATGTTCAGGACGATCTTGTCAAGGCGCGGGATCTGCATGCCGTTCTTGTAGGAGAATTCCTCCTTCAAGGCGTCGCGGATCGGGCCCTTGTACATCGCCTTCAGGCGGGGGGTATAGGTGGTTGCGTCGAGCATCAGATCGCCTCCCCGGTTGTCTTGGCGAAGCGCACCTTCGTGCCCTCTTCCATACGGAAGCCGACGCGGGTTGCCTTGCCGTTGGCATCGAGCAGCGCGAGGTTCGACAGCTCGATCGGCATGGCCTTCGGCTGGCGGCCGCCCTGGGCGGTCTGCGATTGCTTGACGTGACGGATGGCGACGTTGACGCCTTCGACGACGGCTTTGTTGGCCTTCGGGTTCACGCTGGCGATCTCGCCCTGCTTGCCCTTGTCCTTGCCGGTCAGAACGACGACCTTGTCACCCTTGCGAAGTTTGGCAGCCATTACAGCACCTCCGGCGCAAGCGAGATGATCTTCATGAAGTTCTTGGCGCGCAGCTCGCGCACCACCGGCCCGAAGATACGCGTGCCGACCGGTTCACCCTGGTTGTTCAGGATGACGGCGGCGTTGCGGTCAAAACGGATCGCGGTGCCGTCTTCACGGCGGACTTCTTTGGCGGTGCGCACGACGACGGCCTTGCGGACGTCACCTTTCTTCACGCGACCGCGCGGGATGGCTTCCTTCACCGACACCACGATGATGTCGCCGACGCTGGCGTAGCGGCGGTGGGAACCACCCAGAACCTTGATGCACTGAACTCGGCGAGCGCCGGAGTTGTCAGCAACATCCAGGTTGGTCTGCATCTGGATCATTTGGTTTCTCCCGACCTTTGGGGACTTCACCGCATGGCGGCTGCCCCAGGGTTTCGATCAGAACTGGATCGTGGCGAGCCTCAGGCAGAGGCTTCGGTCACCACGGTCCAGCGTTTGGATTTCGAGACCGGCGCGCATTCGATGATACGAACGGCATCCCCGGTCTTGAACTGGTTGGCTTCGTCATGCGCCCGGTATTTCTTGGACGAACGAACGGTCTTTTTCAGCAGCGGATGCTTGAAGCGGCGCTCGACCAGAACCGTGATGGTCTGCTCGTTCTTGTCGCTCGTCACAACGCCTTGCAAGATACGTTTGGGCATGTGCGCGCTCCTTACTTCGCCGCCGCTTCCGCGGCCTTGTGGTTCAGCACCGTCTTCACACGGGCGACGTCACGACGGACGACACGCATGCGGGCGGTATTCTCAAGCTGGCCGGTGGCCTGCTGGAAACGCAGGTTGAAGGCTTCTTTCTTCAGCGCAACCAGATCCTCGCGGAGCTGATCGGGCGTCTTGGTCTTCAGTTCTTGGGCGTTCATGCGCCTCATCCTCTCATCAGAAGTCGCCGGACTACCAGGTGGCCCCGGGCCGACGCTTTTCCAACAAAAACCAGAACCCCCGGCGGAACCGGGGGTCCAGGCTAAATTTGTTACCAGTCCTCTTTGGCGACGATCCGGGTCATGACCGGAAGCTTGTTCGCGCCGAGGCGGAGTGCTTCCCTTGCCACAGATTCGGCCACGCCGTCAATCTCGAACATGATCCGGCCCGGTTTTACCTTGGCGGCCCAGAAGTCGACGGAGCCTTTACCCTTACCCATCCGAACTTCGGTGGGCTTCGAGGTGACCGGGGTGTCCGGGAAGATCCGGATCCAGACCCGGCCCTGACGCTTCATGTGGCGGGTGATCGCGCGGCGAGCCGCTTCGATCTGCCGCGCCGTGACGCGCTCGGGTTCCGTGGCTTTCAGCGCGAAGGAGCCGAAGTTCAGGAGGAACCCGCCCTTCGCCTCGCCGTGGATACGGCCCTTGTGCAGCTTGCGGAACTTGGTCCGTTTCGGTTGCATCATAGCTGGTTACTCCTCAGCGATCGTTGCGGCGCGGAGGACGGGGGGCTGCCCCTTCCTGCGCTTCCGCATGACGGCGGTCATGGGCCTGCGGGTCGTGTTCCATGATCTCGCCTTTGAAGATCCAGACCTTGACGCCGATGATCCCATAGGGGGTCGTGGCTTCCGACAGCGCGTAGTCGATGTCGGCACGAAGCGTGTGCAGCGGCACGCGGCCTTCACGGTACCATTCGGTCCGGGCAATCTCGGCGCCGCCAAGACGGCCACCGACGTTGACACGGATCCCGAGGGCCCCGATGCGCATCGCGTTCTGCACGGCGCGCTTCATGGCACGGCGGAAGGACACGCGGCGCTCCAGCTGCTGAGCGATCGATTCGGCCACCAGCTGCGCGTCAAGCTCCGGCTTGCGGACCTCGACGATGTTCAGGTGCAGCTCGGACTTGGTGAACGCGGCCAGCTTCTTGCGCAGCGTTTCAATGTCCGCGCCTTTCTTGCCGATGATCACGCCCGGACGCGCAGTGTGAATGGTCACACGGCACTTCTTGTGGGGACGCTCGATGATGACCTTCGAGACACCGGCCTGCTTGGCATAGTCATGGATGAAGTCGCGCATCTTCAGGTCTTCGAGAAGCAGGTTCCCGTAGTCCTTCGATTCCGCGAACCAGCGGCTGTCCCAGGTGCGGTTGACCTGGAGGCGCATACCGATCGGATTGACCTTCTGACCCATTATGCTTGCTCCTCGATCTGCCGGACCTTGATGGTCAGCTCGGAAAACGGCTTCATGATCTTGCCGAACCGGCCACGGGCACGCGGGCGACCGCGCTTCATGACCAGGTTCTTGCCGACCCAGGCCTCGGCGACGACAAGCGTGTCAACGTCGAGGTTGTGGTTGTTCTCGGCGTTGGCGATGGCCGACTGCAGGCACTTCTTCACGTCACCGGCGATGCGGCGCTTGGAGAAGGTGAGATCGGCAAGCGCCTTCTCGACCTTCTTGCCGCGGATCATCGAGGCGACGAGGTTCAGTTTCTGCGGCGAGGTGCGAAGCATGCGCGAGATCGCCTGTGCTTCGTTGTCCGCCACGCGGCGCGGATTCTTTTCCTTACCCATGGCGATTACTTCCTCTTGGCTTTCTTGTCGGCGGCATGGCCGTAATAGGTACGGGTCGGCGAGTATTCACCGAACTTCTGGCCGATCATCTCTTCGGTGACGGCAACGGGGATGTGCTTCTGCCCGTTGTAGACGCCGAAGGTGAGGCCGACGAATTGCGGCAGGATCGTCGAACGGCGCGACCAGATCTTGATCACTTCCGACTTGCCCGAGTCGCGCGACTTTTCGGCCTTCTTCAGGACGTAAGCGTCGACAAAGGGGCCCTTCCAGATAGAACGTGCCATGGATCAGCGCCCCTTCTTCGCGTTGCGCGAACGGACGATATACTTGTCCGTTGCCTTGTTCTTGCGGGTCTTGTTGCCCTTGGTCCCTTTACCCCAGGGGGTAACCGGGTGGCGACCACCCGAGGTCCGGCCTTCACCACCACCATGCGGGTGGTCGATCGGGTTCATGGCAACACCGCGAACCGCAGGACGCTTTCCAAGGTGGCGGGTGCGGCCGGCCTTGCCGAGGTTCTGGTTCGAGTGGTCGGCGTTGGAAACAGCCCCCACCGTCGCCATGCATTCCTGGCGCACCATCCGCAGCTCGCCCGAGGACAGGCGGATCTGGGCATAGCCACCGTCACGGCCGACGAACTGGGCATAGGTGCCGGCGGCGCGGGCCAGCTGGCCACCCTTGCCGGACTTCAGCTCGACATTGTGGACGATCGTGCCGATCGGCATCCCGGAAAACGGCATCGCGTTGCCCGGCTTCACGTCGGTCTTGGCGCCCGAGATGACGCTGTCACCCACGGCCAGACGCTGCGGAGCGAGGATATAGGCCTGCTCGCCGTCATTGTAGCGGATCAGCGCGATGAACGCGGTGCGGTTCGGGTCATATTCGATCCGTTCCACGGTCGCCGGGATGTCGTGTTTCCGGCGACGGAAATCGACGATGCGATAAAGACGCTTCGCGCCGCCGCCAATGCGGAACGCGGTGATCCGTCCGGTGTTGTTCCGGCCGCCATTCTTGGTCAAACCCTGCGTAAGGGACTTGACCGGACGACCTTTCCAAAGCTCCGAACGGTCGATCAGAACCAGCCCTCGCTGGCCAGGCGTCGTCGGTTTGTACGACTTGAGTGCCATGCTTTCTGTCTTCCGTCAGCTTCTGGGCCCCGGCGTCCGAAAACGCCCTGACCCGGTTTCGTAAATGATCCGCGGCCCCGGAAAACCGGGGCCGCGAGATTCGGCGCTGTCTATCAGAGGCCGGTGGCCACGTCGATGGTGTTTCCAGCCTCGAGCGTGACATAGGCCTTCTTCACGTCGCTCCGCTGGCCAAGCTTGCCGCGGAACTTCTTGACCTTGCCCTTGGTGATGGTGGTGTTGACCGCCTTCACCTTGACGCCGAACAGGGCCTCGATGGCCTCCTTGATCAGCGGCTTGGTCGCGTCGCGCCGCACCTGGAACACCACGGCATTGGCCTCAGAGGCCATCGTGGCTTTCTCGGTGATGATCGGCTTGACGATCACGTCGTAATGTTCGGGTTTCGTGCTCATTTCAGCCGAGCCTCCAGTGCTTCGACGCCCGCCTTCGTGATCACCAGGGTGTCACGCTTGAGGATGTCATAGACGTTGGCGCCCATCGACGGCAGCACATCGATGCCTTCGATGTTGCGCGCGGCACGGGCGAAGTTCTCATCCACGGCGGCGCCGTCGATGATCAGCACGCGCTTCCAGCCAAGTTCCTTGGCCATCTTCGCAAGCATGCCCGTCTTGGCCTCGGCCATCACCGCGTCATCGAGGATCATCAGATGACCCGCGATGGCCTTGGCCGACAGCGCGTGCTTGAGCCCGAGGGCACGGAACTTCTTGGGCAGATCATGCGCATGGCTGCGCGGGGTCGGACCCTTGTAGACGCCACCCTTCCGGAAGATCGGCGCCTTGCGGGAGCCGTGGCGTGCGCCGCCGGTGCCCTTTTGGCGGTAGATCTTCTTGGTCGAGTAGGACACGTCGGACTTGCCCAGGGTCGAGTGGGTACCCTGCTGTGCCTTGGCGCGCTGCCAGCGCACGACGCGGTGCAGGATGTCCGCGCGCGGGTCCAGACCGAAGATGTCGTCGGACAGGTCGATCTGGCCAGCTTTGCCGGCGTCGAGCTTGATCACGTCGAGTTTCATTGCTTGTCCCCTTCCGGCGCGTCGGGTGCGGCTTCGTCAGCCTGCTCCGCAGTGCCATCCTTGTCAGCCTGGATCGAAGCTTCCGCTTCGGCCATGGCCGCAGCTTCGGCAGCAGCCTGGGCTTCGGCGGCGGCGGCGGCGGCGGCTTCAGCCTCGGCAGCGGCAGCGGCAGCGGCTTCTTCGGCCAGACGCTTGGCTTCTTCGGCGTGGCTGCGCAGCGCGGCCGGCAGGATCACGTTTTCCGGCAGCGGCTTCTTCACCGCGTCCTTGACCGTCACCCAACCACCTTTCGAACCGGGAACCGAACCCTTGACCATGATCAGGCCACGGTCGCTGTCGGTGCGGACAACCTGGATGTTCTGGGTCGTGACACGGACGGCACCGAGGTGACCGGCCATCTTCTTGCCCTTGAACACCTTGCCCGGATCCTGACACTGGCCCGTGGACCCGTGCGAACGGTGGCTGACCGACACGCCGTGCGATGCGCGAAGACCGCCGAAGTTGTGCCGCTTCATCGCACCGGCAAAACCCTTACCGATCGACACGCCGGCGACGTCCACGAACTGACCCGCGAAATAGTGGTCAGCAGTGATTTCCTCGCCCACACCGATCAGCGCGTCAGGCGACACGCGGAACTCGGCGATCTTGCGCTTGGGGGCCACGTTCGCCTTGGCGAAATGGCCGCGCATGGCGGCGGTGGTCCGCTTTGCCTTGGCGGTGCCCGCGCCCAGCTGAACGGCGGTGTAGCCATCCTTCTCGGCCGTGCGCTGTGCCACGACTTGCAGATTGTCGAGTTGCAGCACGGTCACCGGGACCTGCTTGCCATCCTCGAGGAAAAGCCGGGTCATGCCCAGCTTCTTGGCGATAATACCAGAGCGCAACATCCGTGGATCCTCCTCAGACCTTGATCTCGACATCGACGCCGGCAGCCAGGTCGAGCTTCATCAGCGCGTCCACGGTTTGCGGCGTCGGGTTGACGATATCGAGCAGGCGCTTGTGCGTGCGGATTTCCCACTGGTCGCGCGACTTCTTGTCGATGTGCGGACCACGGAGAACCGTGAATTTCTCGATCTTGTTCGGCAGCGGAATCGGGCCGCGAACCTGCGCGCCGGTCCGTTTGGCCGTATTGACGATTTCCTGCGTGCTGGCGTCCAGAACGCGGAAGTCGAAGGCCTTCAGCCGGATGCGGATGTTGGTACCTTGCATGGGTATGCCTCTCAGAGGGGCTTGGTTGAGAGGCAGGCCGAGCCTCATGCCGGGCCTGCATCGAACCGTCGTCAGCGGAAGGCGCGGCATTACACCGCGCAGATCCGTAGTACAAGAGCATTGGGGGCCCGGACCTGCCGGACCCCCGAAATTCCTGCCGAAATCCTTACTTCAGGATTTTCGACACGACGCCGGCGCCGACGGTGCGGCCGCCTTCGCGGATGGCGAAGCGCAGTTTCTCTTCCATGGCGATCGGGGCGATCAGCTCGACCTCGAACTTCAGGTTGTCGCCCGGCATCACCATCTCGGTGCCTTCCGGCAGCTTCACGGTCCCGGTCACGTCGGTCGTGCGGAAGTAGAACTGCGGACGGTAGTTGGCGAAGAACGGCGTGTGGCGGCCGCCCTCTTCCTTGGTCAGGATATAGGCTTCGGCTTCGAAGTGGGTGTGCGGGTTCACCGATTTCGGCTTGCACAGCACCTGGCCACGTTCCACGCCCTCACGGTCGATGCCGCGCA
>NZ_JAAAUC010000008.1 GCF_009908165.1 Frigidibacter albus | reverse complement strand
GCTTCTCCTCATCCGTCCAAAGACGCTTCGTCCGACGCGCCACGCCATCACCATAGTGTCCACTATCGATGGTGGACACTATCCGCCTCTCTCACCCCGCGGCAGAGCGGTCGGACCGGACGCTTACGCTAAATGCGGGTTTTCAGCCTCACCAGCCCGATCACCAAGGCAGATCTGCGTCGGACCATGCGCGTTCGGCTGGTCATTTCGAACTTGCTGCTGCGTTGGAAGGCAGGCTGGAGGCGGCGGGGGACGTCGCAGCGCGCGCGCCCCTAGACCTGCGAGAGCTGATGGGGCTGGTCGGCGACAACACCCAAGTCGCCCAGCAGATCATTGATGCCAGGCGCCTGCACGCGCGCGATGCGAAGGGCGATACTCCGCTGCACATCGTTGCCATGCGCGGCAAGATGCAGGTTGCCGACCTTCTCGTTCGGGCGGGCGCCGATCTGCACGCGATCAACGGCGCTGGCCTGACCCCAGCACAAGCCGCGGCCGCGAACGGTCATCCCTTGATGGCGTCCCTTCTCCAGGCAGCTGTGGGTAGCGATATCGTCGAGACCCCGGCGTCCGGGATACAGATTGTCGTGGAAGCCGAGCGGGCGGCGCCGGTCGTTTCAATCCCCCCGGACATGAACCTGGACGAACTGGATGGGCTCGACTTCGAAGGCGAGGTTGACGCCGAAGAGTTTCACAGTCTCTCGGGCCGCGTCGCCGCACAAGGCAGTTTCTTGCGCGTCTCGGACGATATTCGTCTGCGGACCGGTGACGAAGACGGTGCCGTTGACTGGGCTCCGAGCGCGACGCGGAGCGACATCAGTGGAGACGGCCTCGACGACGCAGTGTCGCCGGAGGCAACGGAGGATGAGACCAGTGACGTCTTCAGTTATCGGGCTCCGCGCAAGAGTGCACCGCCCTCTGCGTGGCGGCACTTCCGGATCGATGAAGTCGGCTGCTTGCCAGTTGCTGACCGCATTGTCAGCGCTGGGCATTTCAGCGACGATGATCTGGATGAGATCCTTGGCCAATGCCATGGTCGCTTCGACGCAATCGACCTCCGGCTGAACATCCAGAGAGAGCTCGAAGCTGGCGGGTTCCCCCTCATCGACGCTGCCGAAGCGTTGGGTTGGGATGCAGCCACCACTGTCACCGCGGAAGAACTTGTCGAGGCACTCGTGGCCACTTGCAGCAGGGCTGCCGTCTTGCCGGGAGCAGCTGGTCAGGTCGTCAGGCAAAAACCGATGCTGCGTCTGATCGAAACCATGGCCGATGCCCGGCGCAAGATGCTCCTGGGGCTTGCCGAGAGCCCGACGGCAATCGGCATCATCCTCTACATGGCCGACCGGGTTCTGGAAGGCGAAGTGGAGGCGGGTGCCATGACGGCTCGCGAGTTCAATCCAGCCCACCTTTCCGACGAAGGCTCGGAATTCGTCGAAGCCGTTGACGTGCTCAGACACCTGCGGGACGACGTCGCTGCAGGATCAAGGCGCGCGGTGCGGCGTGCGGCCGACGCCGCGGAAGCGCTGGAACTGCGGCAGGAGTTCCTGCGTGATGTTGCGGAGGCCATGGCAGAGGCGCCCGAACTGGTGACGCTTGCCGCAGATCTCCAGCGGAACCTCGACGCCCTTGAGGCGACCGCACAGGCGGTCGCAGTCGCCGCGCTCCCTCTTTGCCGCCGCTATGCGGCGCAGAATGCCGGTGAAGATGATGATCAGGAGGATGTCTTCCAAGTCGCCTTCCTTGGCCTCCAGCGCGGCGTCCTTCGTTTCAAACCTGAGGTGAGCATCAATTTTGCGGCGTATGCTTCCTTCTGGCTAAGGCAGTCGGTCGTTCGTTGGCGCGCAGATGAGGGCCGGCTGGTGCGGGTGCCGGTGCACCGTCAGAGCATGGAAGCGGAATGCAGCAAGGTCGCCGAGATACTGGAGAGGCGTCTTCAACGACCACCTGTCCCGGAGGAGGTCGCGGCAGAGCTTCGTCAGCGGCCCGAAATCGTGACGCAGATCGCTCGCATCCCGGCGTTCCCGGTGGAACTCGACGTGCTTGAAGAGACGGCTGTTCCGGAAGACGTGCATGGCATCCCCGAGAGCGTCCTGCAGGACGATATTGCTACCCTCATCCACGAGGAGCTGTATCAGCTCGACGAGCGTCAGGCCGACGTCATCTGCCGGCGCTTTGGGATCGGCTTTGACGACGAGATGACCTTGGAAGAGGTGGGCCAGATCTACGGTGTCACCCGCGAACGCATCAGGCAGATCGAGGCCAAGGCGCTCCAGCGGCTGATGCATCCGGGTCGCATGCGCTACCTGAGCAGAGCCCTCTGAGCAGCCAATGACAGTCAGGAACGCGCCGCCCCATCCAGAAGCCATGCTCGAGTCCCTCAGGGGGCTAGGATATACGACCGCCACGGCACTTGCGGACATCATCGACAACTCGATCGGAGCAGATGCCACCGAAGTTGACGTCCAGTTTCACTGGGACGGCCCGAACAGCTGGATCCGGGTAGTCGACAATGGCACCGGCATGAACGACGCAGAGCTGGAGACTGCGATGCGGCTGGGGGCCAAGGATCCGCGGGCCGGACGGCATGCCACCGACCTCGGGCGCTTCGGCATGGGACTGAAGACGGCCAGCTTCTCGCAGGCGCGCCGTCTGACAGTCGCCAGCCGCCGCGCCGACCAGGGAACGGTCTGTCTTCGCTGGGATCTTGATCGGCTGGCAGAGGGCATCGCGGGCGGATGGCCGCTGTTTGAAGGCCCGCATCCTGGCTCGGAAGGCGTCGTCTTCCCTGTGGAGGCCATGTCGCACGGCACCATCGTTGTCTGGGAATGCATGGACCGCGTCGTGACTCAGGGCTTCGTGGCTCAGGACATGATCGATCTGGCGGATGCGGTCGAGCGTCACCTGGCAATGACCTTCCACCGTCTGTTCGACGGATCGGGGTCGCTACTGGTCCTGCGCATCAACGGGCGGAAGGTGCAGCCTTGGGACCCGTTCATGCTCGGTCATCCCGGGAAGGCGATGGAATCGACCGAGATGCGTCTGCTGAACGCAACTGGCCTGAACGTTCAGGCCCATGTGCTTCCGCACCGCGACATGCTCTCCGCTCTGGAACTGGAACGTGCGGCAGGGCCAGCAGGCTGGACTTCGCAGCAAGGTTTCTACATCTACCGCAACCGCCGGCTTCTTGTGGCCGGCGGATGGCTCGGGCTTGGCGAGCGCGGCCGGCTCTGGACGCGCGACGAGGCGCATCGGCTGGCCCGAATTCGCCTCGACATTCCGAACTCTGCCGACGCGGAGTGGAAGATCAACATCCTGAAATCGACGGCCAGCCCGCCGCTCAGGTTGCGCTCGCAGCTGCAGCGGATTGCATCAGACACGCGAGACCGTGCGAGAACCGTCTTTGCTCACCGGGGCCGCCTCCTGCCTTCGGCGGGCGGCAAGGCGGGCGGCATGCCGGACCTCTGGGACGCCGTGAAGACGAGGAAAGGGACATCCTACCGCATCTCGCGCGAGCATGATCTGGTGGCTTCTCTCCTTGATCGAGCAGGTCCGCTCAAACCCGACATGCTCGCGCTGCTTCGCCTCGTCGAGGAAAGCGTGCCGGTTCAGCGCATCTGGCTTGATACCGCCGAGGACCGCGATACGCCATCCACCGGCTTCACGGCGGCCAAGGAGGATGACGTGCGCCAACCTCTCTCGGCCCTGTTCCGTGCTCTCGTGATCCACAGCGGCCTGACCGAGGAAGAGGCAAGGGAACGTCTCCTCCGAACCCATCCGTTCGAGCGCTACCCGGCGCTCGTGGCCGACCTGACCCTGAAGGACATCCCCAGTAAATGACAATGATCGACCAGAAGGCCTTCGACGCCGTGCTGAGCATGGCGCAGAAGTTGCTGCTTGTTAACGCGGGGGAGGCGGGCACGGCTATCACGCCGGCGATGATCGAGCAGCAGCTGGACATGCTGGCCACGATCATGCCGGCCCAGTTCGCCGTGATCGATCGGGAAGCGCTGGTAGACGAACTGATCCGCCGCGCCAGCCAGCGTGTCGGCACCAATGCGACGCTCAAGGACACCGGAGATCACATCGACTGGCTGAATGCTGACCGGAAGAAAGATTGGCACTATTGGCGCCGCTACCACGAATACATGGACACGAAGATCCCGTGGAAGGCGCTGGAGGCGCTTGATGGAGCGACAGATGAGGTTCTGTCACAGCTGGAAGATCCGGATCGGCAAGGGTCATGGGATCGTCGCGGCCTGGTGGTCGGGCATGTCCAGTCCGGCAAGACCGCCAACTACACCGGCCTGATCTGCAAGGCCGCGGATTCGGGCTACAAGATCATCATCGTCCTCGCGGGCCTCCACAACAATCTGCGCTCCCAGACCCAGATCCGTCTGGACGAGGGATTTCTGGGTTTCGCCACGCTCGCCAACACGGACCACCTGCCGGCGATCGGCGTGGGCCTCATTGATACGGACCATTCGACCAGGCCCAACTATGCCACGAACCGCAGCGAGAATGGCGACTTCAACAAGCAGATGGCGGCGCGACTGGGGGTGAGCCCCGAGCAGCGTCCCTGGCTCTTTGTCGTCAAGAAGAACAAGACGGTCCTCGAGCGGCTGCTCTTCTGGATCCGCAACCGCGTTGCCAACCACACCGACCCTGTGACGGGACGGAAGCTGGTGACGAACCTGCCGCTGCTGATCATCGACGACGAAGCAGATCACGGTTCGGTCGACACCGGCGAGAACGTGGTGGACGAGTTCGGCAACCCCGACACCGAGCACAACCCGACCGTGCTCAACCAGCTGATCAGGTCGATCCTGCACCACTTCAGCCGCAAGGCCTATGTCGGATACACGGCAACGCCTTTCGCGAACATCTTCATCCACGACAAGGGCCAGACGGAGGAGCATGGGCCGGACCTCTTCCCGTCCTCCTTCATCACCAGCCTTGCGGCGCCATCGAACTATATCGGGCCGGGGAGGGTGTTCGGTTCGACATCCTCCACGCCCGACAACCTGCCTTTGGTGCGCCAGCTGAAGGAAGAGGAATACGGGCCGTGGATCCCCCAGAAGCACAAGAATGGCTTTCGGCCGACTTGGCGGGGAGAGGCGCAGATCCCGGACAGCATGGCCGAGGCAATCCGCTCCTTTATCCTTGCTTGCGCCGTTCGCAAGCTTCGTGGCCAGGGAACCAGGCACTCCTCGATGCTGATTCACGTGTCGCGGTTCACGTCAGTGCAGTCCGAGGTGGTGACACAGGTCGGCGAACACCTGCGCACACTGCGGGGGAGGTTTGCGAGGGGCATCGACCTGGCAGATACTGAAGCATTGATGCGGGAAGACTACCTGCAGCGCTTCCTGCCGGGCATGATGCGCATTCGCGACGGCCTGACCCCTGACGAGCCCCATTCCGCGGACTTCACATGGGAAGAAGTCCGAGAGGTGCTTGCGGACGTCATCAGCGACATCAAGGTCCGAGAGATCAATGGCTCGGCCAAGGACGCGCTCGACTATGCCGAGAACGAGGCAACCGGCCTGAAGGTCATCGCCGTGGGCGGCGACAAACTCGCGCGCGGCCTGACACTGGAGGGGCTGTGCACCAGCTACTTCCTGCGCACCGCGCGCATGTATGACACGCTGATGCAGATGGGGCGCTGGTTCGGCTATCGTGACGGGTATCTCGACTGCTGCCGGCTCTATACCACCAGTGAAATGATCGAATGGTTCGGCCACATCGCCGACGCTGCCGAAGAGCTCCGCCAGGAGTTCGACAACATGGTCGCCGCGGGCGCAACGCCCAAGCAGTTCGGCCTGCGGGTGCGGTCGCACTCGGTGTTGACCGTCACGTCGCGGTCGAAGATGCGGAACGCAAGGCCGATGCATCTGACGTTCTCGGGCGACCTGCTGCAGACGATCGTCTTCCTGCCCAGAAAGCAGGATGTCGAGGCGAACTTCGATGCAGGGGAGCATTTGCTTTCATCCCTGGGGTCGGCGCTGAGACCCGATGAGCAGAGGTTCCTCCCTGCAAGCGGTGCCAACTGGAAGGGGCATTTCTGGCGCGACGTTCCTGCCCCGAACGTGACCAGTTTCCTGCGGGCTTACCGGACCCACCCTGCCAGCTTCAGGGTCGTCAGCCCTTTGCTTGCCGACTTCATCGACGAGATGAACAAGGACGGCGAGCTTACCGACTGGACCGTAGCCCTGATCGGTGGCGGGGAGGACATGGCTTCCATCGCCGGCCTCGAGGTCAACCAGATGAAACGCGGCGCGGTGCAATCGGAGCCAATGGACAGGTATTCCATCAAGACACTGATCTCCCCGCGGGATCAGGCGATCGATTTGACCGAAGCAGAGTGGCGCGCCGCGCTCTCGCTGACGCAGAAGACTTGGCGAGGCGACAAGGATCGGGACCAGGACGCGACACCTCCGGATGAGCCGCGCGGTGGGGCAGTGCGCCGGGTTCTTGGTTTTGGAGCGCCGGAGGACGGTGTGGAGTCAAGACGTGAACGCGGTCTTCTGATGCTCTACCTGCTTGATCCTGCGCACTGCAAGATCAAGGAGTTGGAGGTGGGAAAACCAATCCTCGCCTGGGCGATCAGCTTCCCCGGCAGCCCGTCCGAGCGGAGGGTCAGCAACGCCGACTACATGGGCAACAGCGTGATGTGGGGGGCGATGAATGACTGGGTGGACTGAAGAGGGCCTGCTGCGGTCCTGGCGTGTTCTGGCGACACAGGACGACTCGGCCAACTGGCGGTTTGTTCATCTGACCGACGTCGGCCCCGTTGCCGTCGAGGCGGGATGCCAGTTTCCCGGGCGGCGGGAAGCGCTGATCGTGAGCTTTCCTCGCGCGGCAATGTCGATGCCGGGCGGGCTTCCCGACGGAAAGGGCTTCGATGTCCTCACGATCCGCGATGGCGGACTGTTCAGCGATCGAACGGCAATCGCGCTTGTAAGGCGGCCCGAGGGCTCGCTGGACATCTTCACCGTCATGGCAGCGGACGTGCTCCGCACCCTCGACACGGCCCGGACCCATAGCCCGCGAGACCTCGCCGAGGCGTTCATCGGACGGGTATCGGACTGGCAGACGTTCATGGCGCGCAAGCGGCGACCGCTCTCGCTCCAGGCCCAGGTCGGGCTGATGGGTGAACTCTGGCTGCTTTCGCAGCTCATCCAGCACGGGGCTTCCACCACGGCAGTCGACTGCTGGCAGGGCCCCCTGCACTCGGCGCAGGATTTTCTGATCGGTTCCGGGGCTGTCGAGGTGAAGAGTTCGATTGTTGGCAACTCGTTCCTGGCGCGCATCAACAGCATCGAGCAGCTGGACAGTGACGGTTGCCTGATGTTTCTTGCTGCAGTCCGTTTCGAGGAAGCTCCCGACGGGATGAACTTGGTCGAAATGGTGGAGCGCCTGCGCGAGACCCTTCCGGCGGCGGGCCAGCTCCGCCTCTTCGAGGCCATGCTCCTGCTCTCCGGCTATGACGAGGACCATGTCGAGCACTACCGCGTCAAGCTGAAGCTGTCCGACGCGCGTTTCTTCCCTGTCGAGGATGATTTCCCCTGCCTGCGCCGTGCAACTGTCCCGGCGCAGGTGCGAAAGGCCGTCTATACCTTGGATGTGGATGCGCTGGAGCAGCTCGCCATCCCCGTCGAGCAAGCATTCTCCTCACTCGGATTGGTAAAGCATGAGCCTTGAAGAATTCCATCGCGGCTTCCGGTCGCTGGTCCAGACTGCAATTTCAGAGCGCGTTCAGGCGAATGAGGGCCCCTTTCCGTCGGAAGAGTTGGTCTTTGCAGAACTGGTCATGGAGCACGTCGCAAACGCCGGCATCTGCGAGCCGGCGACGATCTGTCACTGGAACGGCAAGGTAGGGCAAAGCCGCCTGCGGATCACCGGGTATGCGTTGTCCTCGGATGAGACGAGACTGGACCTGTTCGTGACGCACTACTTCGGGACCGAGGAAATCACGCCGATCGCCGACTCCGCCGCAGCGGATACTGCGAAGCAGGGCATCGCGTTCCTGTTTCACGCGGCAGGCGGAAAGCTGATCGACAAGGTCGATCCGTCACACGAGATCCACGGGCTGATATCCCTGATCACCGCGAACTGGGCGGACCTGGACCAGCTGCGAGTGTTCCTGATCACCGACGGGAAAACCAAGCTGAAGCACTTCTCCACCAAGGAAGTGCATGGCCGCATCGTGGCGATCGAAGCGATGGATATCGAGCGCCTCTACCGCCACACGGCAGGCAAGCCGCGCGAAGAGGTTGCCATCAGCTTCGAGCAGACACTCGGGCAACCTCTGGCCTGTGTTCATGTGCCTGATCCGGACGCCGACTACGAATATGCTCTCGCGGCCGTTCCGGGTCAGGTCATACGTCGCCTCTATGAGCGCTATGGCAGCCGTCTGCTGGAGGCGAACGTCCGCACGTTTCTTGGCGGCCGAGGCAAGGTGAACAAGGGCATTTCCGAGACGCTTGCCCGCGAGCCGGAGCATTTCATGGCGTTCAACAACGGCCTCGTCCTCGTGTGCGATGAAGCCTCGTTCGGGCGCTGCGCGGACGGCAGCATCGGCATTTCGTTCTTGAAGGGCCTCCAGATCGTGAACGGCGGGCAGACGACCTCTTCCATCTACTTTGCCGCTCGCGACAACAAGGCGCTGGACCTCGGCAACGTCATGGTGCCCGCCAAGATCATCATCCTCAAGGGCGCCGAAGAGGCGAGCCGCGAGAAGCTGATCGCGAACATCTCGCGGTTCGCAAACAGCCAGAACGCGGTCAAGACATCCGACCTCTCGGCCAACCGCGCCTTCCATGTGCAGCTGGAGAAACTGGCGAACGAGACGTGGTGCCCGGATGGGGTGGGCCGCTGGTTCTATGAACGGGCGTCCGGTGCATATCAGGTCATGATGCTGCGAGAAGGCACCACTCCGGCGCAGAAGAAGAAGATCGCGGAGGCTATCCCGACCAAACGCAAGCTTTCGAAGAACGACATCGCCAAGTATCATGAGGCATGGCGATGCAAACCGGCCCAGGTTGCGCTAGCTGGCGAGAAGAACTTCGCGGCGTTCATGGCCGCGCTGGACGAGAACCCTTCTCTCGTTCCCGATCCCCTCGACGCCAAGTGGTATCGCGCCATGATCGCCAAGGTCATCGTATTCAAGACGCTTGAAAGTCTGATCAAGGCCAAGGACGCGAAGGCGGTGTTCCGGCAAGGCTATGCCAATATCGCGACCTACGTCATTTCGATCGTGTCTGAACGGCTTGGGGACCAACTCGACTTCGAGCTGATCTGGCAGCGCCAGCGGCTCTCCCCCGAATTCCAGCGCCTGCTCTACTCCTGGGCCGTTGAGGTCAACAGCATCTTCGAGCAGGTTGCCCCAGGGCGGCAAATCTCCGAGGTCGCCAAGCGGCCGGAGGTATGGCCAAGGGTCAAGGCCGGCAACTACCCCAAGGTTGGCAGTGACATACCGGAACTCGGCGGCTGACCTGAAGACAGTTGGCTTGTCCACTTAACCGGCCAGTTGAAGCCGGCGGGCGGATCAGGCTGATCCGTCCACGGCTGAGCGGTCGGTCAATCGTCCGATGAGGTGCCCCGCCGCTCAAGCCAATCCGCCACTGCTCTGCGGACCACCTCGGGGCGCGAGGGCAGGTCGTCAGACTGCCGTCGGATCTCGTCTATCGCCTGCAAGGTTGCGCGGTCGAAGCGCACGGTGACGCCTTCCGTGTCCACGGCGGGACGGCCTGGTCGTGCCATTGCGAATCTCCTCGAAGATAATTGTTGACTTCGAGAATGCATGTAATACATTATAGCGAGACGGGCAAGGACTCTCACCTCCTTACCCGCCTCTGTCCACGCCATCTCGCAAGGAGAGACAACATGGCTGATACTACCCCTAGCACGCCGCTTGGCGTGCCTGAACACGAATCCTGCAATACCCCCGTGATCCACGCCTTCAAGGCGTTCCTCGGAACGTTCGGCTTCGCTGTCGAAGCCGAACGTGACGTCGGGGGCCTACGGTCTGGCGACACCGCCTATGACCACTGGCTGCGGGAAGCCGAACTCGCATGGGAGCGCACCTCCCGCGACGCACTGGCGGTGTTTCAGACCGAGGCGCTGCAGCCTTCCGACCAGCCGCTGCGGCAGACGGCAATGCTCATTCGCCATGCCCTTGCCTCCGAGAGCCATGACGATTTTGTCAGCGTCCAGGCCATGCTCGATGCCGAGCCGCTGACCTTCATGGCGACTGGGACTAGCCCCATGGCGTGCCGCGCCAACGAGATGATCGGCACCGCCATCGGGCGGCTCGACCAGATCGCGGCAATGTCGATGATCCTGAACGATCCCGAACTCGACGATCCGGCCTCCTGGAGCGCCTGAAGACCCAAGGCCCTGCCTGCATCGCGGGCCGACCCTCGACAGCGAACATCCAAGAGACCCGCGGGCACCTGCCTCCGCGGGATCCACCACGATACCCAACATCAGGAGCCGAGCCATGACTCAGCCTGCCATCCGCATGCCCCGCCGCCCGAACAATGTCCGCAAGTCCGTGAAGGCGGTTCGCGGCCGCATCCAGCCGCAGTGGCGCGAAGCCGCCCGCACGAAGGGGTTCGCCATCAAGGCCCGGGTGCGCGACCGCTATCACCTGTCCCTCGAATGCAAGACCTGTGGCGCGCTGAACGTGCAGCGCATCTTCACCCTGATGAGCGCCAACCCGATCTGTCAGGAGTGCCTCGAACGCCGGTGGGCGAAGGACGCCCGGGACGCCGGCATCGCCTGGCTGGGCCGCGATCCGGAGCGGCGCCACTACAGCCGTTATCGGCTGAAATGCGGCCATGAGGCTACCCGTCAGGTCGCGCTGGTCCAGCGTGTTGCCCGCGGCGAAACCGGCATCCGCTGCAACATCTGCAACCGGAGCCGGGATGCGTCGGTGGCGCAACGGCAGGGCTGGGAGCTGCTCGGATCGGCTCCGAGCCGTCGCCCGAATTACCGGAGCTACCGGCATGTGAGCTGCGGCCACGAGCAGGAAATCTCGACCGGAAACATGCGCACGGCGCGCCATGGCTGCGGCCGCTGCCACCCCGGATGGTGCGCTGCCCCGAGCCATATCTACCTGTTCCGGATCTCGCTTCCGGATGGTCGGCGGTGGGTCAAACCAGGCTATGCCCGCAATCCGACCTCCCGGAGCAAGTATCAGCTGGAACTCGCGGAGGGCGTTACCTGCGACATCATCCACCAGATTCCGCAGGCCTCCGGACAGGTCGCGATCCGGAACGAGAAGGCGCTGCACAAGGCCCTGAAGCTGGAGTTTCCGGAAGCGGTCATCCCCCGGACCGAGCTTGGTCCGTGGATCAACGTCGTCTCCGAAGTTTACGCCGAACGGCTCGAGGGAGAGATCCTGACCCGTCTGCACGCCTTGGCGGCTGCGTCCGAAGTCTGATCCCCACCTCTCCTGCTTCCTTTCAAAAGACAAATCCCGGCGCGAGCCGGGATACTTCTCGGAGTGTGCCATGAACCAGAACTCTCTTGTTCCCTCGCAGCCCTCGCGTCCGGAGTGGGACGCCTATCTTGGCGCGATCACCCGGCGGCTGCGGCTCGCCGTCGCCCTGAAGATGCCGGATCCGGAGGCCGCTTCTGCGCTGGCGGAAGCCTTCCCCGATGTGGTGCGCGGGCCGCTCGACGTGCTCGCCGCCCATCCGCAGCTGTCGCATTTGCCTCCGGACCTCGCTCAGGACATCCGGAGCCGCGATGGCGATCCGGATGCCACCTTGATCACCGGCGAAGACCGCCCCGCAGTCCCGGTCCCGGTCGCATGGCTCCTGATGGCTGCGCGACTTGCGGCGACGTTCCGGAGTGCTGAACGCTTTGCCGAAATGACGAGGGCAGGGGCTGTGGCCCTTCTTCGGGTTCCGGAGGTCCGCGATGTCGCCAACGCCTCCCTCGTGATCCGCCGCGCCCTGCTTCCCGAAGGACAGCTCATCGTGCGGCGACCCGACATTCTCGAACACGGCGTGGATCAGCTGGTGTTCTTGTGTCCTGACACAAGCGACGGCCAGCTGTCCCGGAGCACCACCTCGCAGGTTACGGAGTGGATCGCGCAGAGCCTCGCCACCGATAGGCCGGTCCTGATCCTGGTTCCGGCGGCGCTCCGGCTTCCGGAGACCTTGCGCGCCGTGCTTCCGGAGCCGGTCGATGTCCGGACCGTGGACCGTGACATCCTGCTCGCAACCCTTCGGCGATCGCACAGCGCGACGGGCAAGATCGACGAGGGTGCGGCCCGGTCGGCGTTGCCGAGCGATCGGGCGCTTGCGATGCTGTCCGGCGTCGAACTGGGGGCGGGCCTGCGGGAGGCTTCGGCACGGGAGGTTGCACTCCGGCTTGCTGCTCTGGCGCGCCGCAACACGGCGCATGTCGGGCAGCACGGCATCAACGGCAGCGGCCCGGCTGCCGACGCAGCGAGACGCATCGCCGCGGACCTGGTCGACTGGTCCAGGAATGGTCTCGCCTGGCAGGACGTCACTCGGTCGCTGCTCCTCTATGGGCCGCCGGGAACGGGCAAGAGCTGGCTGGCGAAGTCGCTCGCGGTCGAGGCCGACGTTCCGCTCGTGACCGGTCACTTCGGCGCTTGGCAATCCCGCGGGCACCTCGGGGAGATGCTCGCCGGCATGCGCGAAACTTTCGAGGAGGCGCAGCGGAAGGCGCCCTGCGTTCTGTTCATCGACGAGATCGACTCAGTCGGGTCGCGCGAGGGTGGCGAGCGACACAACGCGAGCTACAGGCGCCAAGTGATCAATGCATTCTTGCTCGAGCTCGACGGGATCGCGCAGGTCCAGGGCGTCGTGACGGTCGGCGCCTGCAACAATGCGGCTGTTATCGATCCTGCCGTCATCCGGCCGGGGCGGTTCGATCTGCACGTCGAAGTTCCGATGCCGGATGCCAGTGGCCTGATGCTCGTGCTGCGCCGCCACCTTGGGGGCGAGTTCCCCGAGGCGCAGCTCGCCGAGCTCGCGCGCCGGGCGGTCGGCCAAAGCATGGCGGAGCTGGACGCGAACATCCGGAACCTCCGGTCCGTCTGCCGGAGCCAGCGGCGCGTCTTCTCCCTCGATGATCTCGCGCAGGTGCTGCAGCGGGGCCATGATCCGGATCTGCACTGGCGGGTGGCTATCCATGAATGCGGCCACGCGCTGGTTGCCACCGCCCTTGGCCGGAACGACGTCACGCGCGTTGCGCTCAGCGCGGCGGGAGGGGAGACCATGCGCACGCGTCTCCCGGCGGCAGGAACCGTCCAGGACTTCGACCGGGAACTGACGATCCTGCTGGCCGGTCGCGCGGCCGAGGTGCTGGTTCTCGGCGATCCTTCTGCCGGATCTGGGGGCGGCCGAGAGTCCGACCTCGCCGTCGCCAGCACGCTTGCGCTGTCCATGCACACCCAAATGGGCCTCGGCTGGCATGGTCCGGTGTGGAGCGACACCTCTGCCGAGGTCGCCCTGCGCGATCCGCACATCCGGCACAAGGTGCGGACAAGCATGGAGGCCGCGCAGGGTCGCGCAAGGCATATCCTCGCTGCCCGAAGGCTGCTGCTGGAAGGCATGGCGCGGGAGCTGGTGCAGCACCGCGAACTTGCGGGCCCGGATCTGGAGGCATGGCTGGCGCAGGTGACGTGCGACGATGGGACGGTGGCCGCGGCGAAGGAGGAGCGGGCGCCTGGCCGAAACCAGACAAACACAAGTTAGGCGCTTAGGTGGGCCTTGAAAACCTGCCGGGCGGATCGCCTTCCTCTGGGATGACATCGCCCGGCAGAAGCTGACTGCCCTTCATGCGGTGATCCGGGCCAGCGCCACGGATCGGCCAGAGGCCGAACGGCTTCTGACCTTCGCCGCCACCCATCCGCTTGCGACCTTCGCCCACAACGCGCAGGCGGCCTGCCTCGCCCTCCTGGTTTCGATCCTTGCACCAGCGCAGGGCGAGGCACCCGCTTCCGAACCCGCCGCCGATCCGATGCCGTTAGCGCAGTTCTTCACCGAACTGTTCAGCCGGGCGACAAGCTGGCTGCACTGGCCCCCGTCCGAAGTCTGGGGTGCCAGCGTGAAGCAGCGGCTGGAACGGGCCGCCGATGTATGACCAGCCCGGCGTAAGCCCTGCGAAGGAGCTGTGGCAAGAGGTGCTGCTGCGCGCGGTGGAAGACGCTCTGTTCGGCCCCCGCCACGTCCAGAAGCGTGCAACGAAGATCATCCTCTGCAAGGAGGCCCGCGACTACCTGACGCAGTCGAGCCGTGACCTGTCTATGGTCTGCAACCTCGCCGGGCTGGACATGCAGGCGGTGATCGACCGGATGCGGGTAATGATCGCCAAGGCACCTGCGCCTGAAGAGCTGGCGAGCGAGCGCAGGCGGAATAGGGCTGCTTAGCTGGTGTGCAGGTCCCATGTGATTTTTGGCGCACACACTCCGCAAGTTTCAGCACAACATCAAACACGTTGCAGTTGTGGGGCGGACGGATACCTTGGGCTGCAAGAGAATCTGTTTGAGCCATTTGGGAGGCAAATGTGAAGCTGTCGAAAGATATCGTTGAGTATGCGTTGCAGCATATTATTGATCACGGCGACACGGACATCTTTCCCTTCCCATTCGAAATAAAATTCTACACTGCAAAGAAGGATCTAATAGTCAAAGCCTTATCCGACGCAGATTATTCCAGCTTCCATCCGCTCACGGTAGTTGAGTCGCTTGTTCCCAAGTCTAAATATGGATTTCGCGTTGCTCACCAAGCATACCCTAGGTGTTCAGTCCCGGCATCTGGTGGATCGGGTCGAAGATGAATCGATCTGGCTCTGATGTCCAGATTTTGCAGATGTATTCGTAGGGCGTGAGGCCTCCGAGCGTCTTGAGGCGGCGGGCGAAGTTGTAGGCTGCCAGGAAGTCCGCAAGGTGGGTGCGAAGTTGGTCATGGCTGTCGTAGTGGTATCGCTTGACGGTCGCGTCCTTGATCGTTCTGTTCATCCGCTCGACCTGCCCGTTCGTCCATGGGTGGTTGGGCTTGGTCAGCCGGTGCTCGATGCCATTGGCTTCGCAGATCATGTCGAAGCGCATCGGCCGGGAATAGATGGTGTTGCGGTTCCGGGGCTGCTCTGCGAACTGGATGCCATTGTCAGTGAGAATGGTGTGGACCTGATAGGGCACGGCTTCGAGCATGTGCTGCAGGAACTCCCAGGCCGTCTTTCTGTCCGCCGTTGCAACGAGTTGAGCGATGGCGAACTTGGATGTGCGGTCAATGCCCACAAAGAGATAGAGCTTTCCTTCAGCCGTCTGCACCTCGGCGATGTCGATGTGGAAGAACCCGATGGGGTAGCGCTTGAACTTCTGGCGCGTGGGCTTGTCGCCCTCGACATCCGGCAGCCGTGAGATGCCGTGCCGTTGCAGGCAGCGATGTAGCGCTGATCGCGTCAAATGCGGGATAGACGGCTGCAGGGCATAGAGGCAGTCGTCCAGCGGCAGGAGCGTGTGGCGCCGGAACGCGACGATTGCGGCCTCCTCGGCTTCGGTCAAAACCGTCGAACGCGGTTCCGTCGGCCCGGTCTTCATATCCTCGACCGTGGCCCGCTTCCGCCACTTCGCCACCGTCTTCGGATTGATGCCGAGTTCCCGGCTCAACTGCGCGAGCGAAGCTTGCGATCGCTGTATTGCTGCTCTGACGGCGTGCGTGGTCGTGGCGCTCCCGTGACGAACTTGTCCCATAGTGCTTCCTTCCATTCTGACGAAAGGATCGCACCATCAAACCATGGGATCAAACACCTAATCACCAGGCCACTCTTGGAATACCCGCGCCTTTACGGAATCGAGAACGCTTTTGGGTATCTGTGTGTTTTCATAAGGGAAGAACTCATTAGCCGCATTAAGTTGGCCCTCGAACTCATAGAGCTGCATCGAGTAATTTTCCGGCCAGTCTGACATGGCCTTGGTGATGCAGGTATTAGCAATTTCGTTGTCTTCGCCAAACTGTTCCAAGTAGCCTGAGAGCTTATTTAGAGCTTCAATCTGTTGGTCAATCTCATAGGCCTGCATGGAGTAATCGTTAGGATACTCTTCCGCAGCCCGCTGCTTGATCTTTGCAAGGGTGTCAGACATGCGAATCTCTCATTGGAATCAAGTAGCTAATCGTTACGTATCCGTAGGGTAATGCAACCCCCTTCGTCTCGGGCGCAGCCGAGCGAGTGGGGGGCTACCTTTCAACTTCCGCCCCTTCTTCTGGACCGGCGGGGGGAGGTTCGCATAAGATAGGATGAATATAACTTTTCCTTATGAATAACCCATGCTATCATCACATATATTGATTTTAGCGAGTTCATTTCATGCCTGTTGCGATTACCGTTCCCGAGCTGCGAGTGCAGCTCAACCTTGAGTCCGAAGACGACGACACGCTTCTGGCGCAGAAGATCGACGCTGCCGAAGCCTATGCGTCCAGCTATATCGGCGGTGAGATCCCTGACCCGGCCCCGGCGGCGATCCGGCAGGCGGTGCTGATGCTCGCCGCCTTCTGGTATGAGGCCCGCGAGGCTGCGACCACGGGCGGCAACCCCTACCTGATCCCCTTCGGTGTGCATGACCTTCTGCAAGCGCACCACGCCTGGGTGGTGTGAGATGTCCGATGACCTGATGCGGCAATCGGCCAAGCTGGCGCGGCGGCTGGCGGCGATCCCTGCCGAGATCGTGGCGCAGGTTCGCCCGGCGCTGGTGCAGGGGGCCGAGGACTTGGCGACGATGGCGCGGGCACTGGTGCCCGATGATGAGGGCGACCTGAGCGCGTCTATCGTTGTCACACGGCATGTCCCGCCCCAGAAGGCAGCACTTCCCTTGGACGTTCTGCCACCAGCAGTGGGTCAGCCCCGGATCTTCAGCTTCATGTGACTTCGGCAGGCCAGGTTGCGGCAATGCATAGGTGACCATTGCGCTGCAGACGGCTAGCCAAACCCGAACCCCATCTCATGGCCTTCCTCCGGGGGCGGTGCGAGGTTGGCGGCAGCCAGAACGGCGGAGAGCCTTGCCGCTGCCTCCTCATCGCCAGTCTGGATCTCGTGGGCCAGGTCGCCGCCGACGGTCGCGCGGAACCCGACACCCGTGGCGCGGATACCGCCGTCCCTCGTTCCGCGCAGCTCGAGCGAAGGGTGCTCCGGCATCACCAGCGCCGCGCGGCGCAGCCGGATCAAGACGTCGGCTCGGCTTCCGGAAGGGGCGCGGCGAACCACTCCTTCAGCAGGGTGATATCCCGGCGCATCGCGGTCATCGCGTCCTCCATCCGGGCCTCCCGCTCCCGATCCGTCTCGCGCCGCGACAGGGCCTGCTCCATGATGTCCGCGGCCCTTTGCATCTGGTCGCGGATCGCGCCCAGGTCGGAGATCAGGATGTCCAGCCGATCCCCGATCCCCGGCGCCTGTTCCATGGCGAGGATCATCTGCAAGGGGTCGATCAGCCCCGCGAGCGTCCGTGTGATGACGAGCAGTTCGCTGATGTCGGGCGGCAGTCTCGTGTCGGTCATTGAGGATCTCCATTTGGCGGCGAAGTTTGGTGAAGGGGCGAAAGTCTGCAGCCTGAATGGCGCGCAGGATGTGGGGGCGCTGGAGGGCGTCGCGCGCATGGTTCAGGACGGCGACGATCACCGCCATGAGGCGCGACAGCACGGGCGTCATCGCTTTCCCATCAGGCCGGCCCTGGTGGCGTGGCGGCAGCGGAAGTGGCGGGCCGCGCAGGATGTCGCGTGGGTCGGGCAGGGGGTGGTCGCAGCGATAGCGCGTTCGGTTGAAGGCCGCGCAGAGCTCGACCTCGCCCCGCAGGCGGTCCGGCGCTGTCGCCAACTCATCGGCGCGGAGGTCACGGGCTTCCGTGAGGTCGTTGAGCGGATTGCCGGGATCGAAACCAGCGGAGAAGAGATGGCCTCTCAGCTCGAAGCGGGGGGCTCCGGACCGCGCGAAGGTCACACCGTTATCGGCGATGTCGACGACATCGAGGCCGCGTTCCAGAATAGTGGGGAGCAGTGCCGAGAGCAGATCCTCCCGTTTGTCGACCCCATCGCAGTCGTAAAGCAGGAGCGCTTCCGAAACGATCGCCGAGGCATCCTCATGAGTCTCGCGCGCCCGATGGCGGCGTGCCTCGGCGGCGAGCTTGAGGTGGCGGTCCGGATAGCCGACCAGACGCGCGTGATCGATCCCGCGCGGATCCGCATAGCCGAAGTGGCTATTGACCGTGTCGGTGAAGGCGTCCCAGCGGCGCCTCCCGGCCCGGCCGGGAGGGTTAGGATTGAAAGCCATGACCTGGCCGCACGGGCGCAGTGCCATACCCGGTAGCAGGATGTTGACCTCCAGGCGCCCCGTGTGGGTGTGCGTGTTCACGAAGACCGGGGAGCGAAGGTCCGGCGGAATGCCGGGGGCGGCCGTCTCAAGGAACAGGCGCAGGATCTGGCCGGCACGCTCGCGGTGACCACCAGTGCCGGCGTTGAACTCGGGGACCGGAATGTCGGTTGCCGCGAAGGAGAGGGTCACGAGCTGGAAAGATTTCTTGAACGGCACCCTGTCGATCACCGCTGCCACCAGGTCGGGCTGGCCCAGCAGACGCTCTGGCGCGGGATCCCGGGCGAGGTCGACATAGGATCCGGAGATGCGCTTCCGCACCTGCGATGAGTCCAGATACTCGGCCATCGCAGTCGCGCCACCCGGTGACTGACTGTCGCTCAGCGGCGCCCAGGAGGTGATCATGCAGCCGTCTCCCGCGCGATCGCCGTCAGCGTTTCCTCAAGCCTCACCAGCCGCGCCAGGAGGATCGGCGCGGCCGGCATCTGCACGACATTCGCTGCCAGGGCTTCGACCTCAGCCTGCAGCCGCGCGACCGCCAGCAGCCGCTCCGGACCAGGAGTCGGTGCCGCGACCGCGCCCGTCCGGTGCCGCGCCATGAGGTATTGCGAGATGCTCAGGCCCGCGCTCCCAGCGGCAGCTGCGATTTCCGCCCACTCGCCAGCAGTCGCGTAAACTTCCTTCCGAACGGCCAGGTCGTCCTTTGCCTTTCTGGGTCGTGCCATGTCCGTTCCTGTCTCTGGATAATCCTGAACTTTCCCCGCCCGAAGCAATCGCACCGGGGCCGGAGGGGCCTTGATGTTCAGGATCACCCATGGCTCCGAAAATCGAAAACCGGCGGCTCGGAAATGTCATTGCAGATGAAGATCTTCGCGTTCGCAGGGACGATCAGATCACCACGGGCAGCTTGTTCACCGCTTCTTGCAGCGACTTCAGCGGGCTTGCCTCCCCATAGGTCTTGCTGTCGACATCATCCAGTTCGTGGCCGATCAGGTCGTAACGCACCTTGTCCGGAACCGAGATGTCGAGTGCCAGCTGATCGCGGGCGTAGTGCCGCATTGAGTGCAGACACAGCTTGCGCGGGTTCCCCTCGAGGGACAGGCGCAGGGCCTTTCTGAACGCATAGTTGAAGGTGTCGCCATATTTCTTCTTGCGGTCGGCCTTGCTGTGGTTGTTCGGCCGGAGTTCGGGGAACAGGTCTTTTCCCTTCCGGGCCTTCTCGACGTGCTTGAGGAAACCGAGCTCGATCAGGCGGTCATGAATAGGAACGCGGCGCACCGATGAGAAATTCTTCACCCCCCGGTTGTCGTTCTCCACGATGTTCAGGAAGGTGATGCCCTCTTCGACCTGGACGTCGCCGACCACCAGAGCCGCCAGTTCCTCTCGGCGGGCGCCCGTGTAAGCTGCAAGAATGGGCACCCAGTAGAGGCCATCCTTCAAGACACGCTCGCCCGGATCGTTTCTGAATCGGATAGACTCGCACCCCTGCCAGATGGTGTGCCGGAACAGCGCCTCGAGCTCCGGCTGGCGGAAGGTGGCCCGCTTGTCGCGGTCGCGTTTTTCTTCCTTCACGCGGAGCTTGGCGGGCTTCACCTTCTCATCAACCGGGATGCCGTCATCATCCGCGTGGGAGAGCAACTGGGCGAGGTGGTCCAGGTGCCGATTGATGGTTCCCGGAGCGAGGCCGACCTGATCAGGGGGGAGCGTCTTCGCTCTCGCCAGCATCTCCGGGAGAGTGGCATGTGCATCCTTCGGGCTCTTGCCCCAGCTTTTCGGCATCTGTTGCAGGACATCCCGGAACCGCGAGACATGCTGCTTCCGAATGCCACGGACGTCGGTCAGACCGGTGATCATCCCGAACAGGGCTCCGAAAGAGCGGTATTGCTGTTGGGTAACCGACGAGATGCCATTGCGCGACTTCTGGAGGATCAGGCGTTCGATGACGGCCGGGATGCTCGCGTCGAAGACAGGTTCGTCGGCGACAGGAGGAAGGACCTGCGCCGGACGGTGGACCTCTGGTGCGGGCACCGATACGTCCTCTGCTGGGGTGACATGTGCTGCTTGTGGGGCAGGGGCGGCTGGTTCCGCTGGTGCCGCCCCCATCAGCTGTTCGATGGGCACCGCCGCCATCCTCATGCCATCGCGGCTGTCGAGCGGAGTGAGGAAGACCTCGCGCTCGTGGCGCAGCAGGTCTTTCGCCAGAAGCGCGGCAAGTTCGGACGCGATCTCGATCCCCTGATCCGCCGGCATCTGCTCCCAGGCTGCCGCACGGCCCTCGACGAACAGCTTGCGCAGCATGAGCAGCATCGAGGCGGGCAGGTGCTCCTCGCGCCCCGTCATCTCGCGGAACGCGCGGGCCATCCGCCGGATCCGGGGCTCGCTGCGAACGTCCTGGCCGAGCATATTGAGCGTGATGTCGAGCTGGTTGATTTCGGCAGGACTGCGCCCCTCGGCAGCAAGCTCAGCGCGATCCTCGTCTTCAAGCTCTGCATTCACTCCGCGCGTCGCCAGCATGCGCCATGCGGTGGCCGCCGCCCAGTCGGCCTGCGCATCGGCGCCGCCATCCGCGAAGATGAGCGCCCGGTCCTTGCGGATGCGCGCCATTTCTTCGGTCACGACATGGCGCAGCCACTTGCTGGCGTCGGCGGGGCTAAGGGTCTCTTGGCGGATGGAGTCCAGCATACGGTCGCTCTCTGCAGTCAATCTGCGGGCGAGTATACGCGCCTGTTGCGGGTCGGTGGTCCGCAAAGAAAGTTGCAGGATGCAGGTTTCTGTGGATTGCGCCGGAAGCCTGCGCCGCCACTGATAGACAGCGCCGCGCCGGAAGAGATGAAGATGAACGCCCATGGCCGACCTCGCAGGGTGCGCGGGAAGGCTCTCGGATCCGGCCGGGGATGTGTGACACCTCTGTGTGACACATCGGAGCAAGATCAAGAAAATCGTAGCAACTTCAACGACTTGCGGAAGTTTTGGCTCCGGCGGTAGGGATCGAACCTACGACCAATTGATTAACAGTCAACTGCTCTACCGCTGAGCTACGCCGGAACACGGGGCGGATATAGCCGCGTGGTGGGGGGGTGTCCAGAGGGTTTCGTGACATTCTTGCGTCGGCGGAGCATCGGGTGCGGGGGAGGCTGGAGCCGGGTGCCGGTCGGTTCGGGGCAGGGGGGCTGGGAGGTCACGGCCGACCGCGGCTGCACCCGATCTGACGGTCCTTGTTCCCTCTGGCCGGCCATCGCCCGCGATCCATTTCGGGAAGGATCGGATGCCCGACACACCGCCCGACACACCCGCCCTCCGTCTCACCCGCGCTCGAACACCGCCTCGGCGCTTAATACACCCTGCGGCGCGAGCAGTCCGCGCTCCGAAAGATCGATCAGATGTGCCAGCACGTTGCGGGCGGCGGCGCCCAGCAGGGCGGGGGGCGTGGCGGTGTAGATCCGCGCCGCCAGCGTGGGGGCATCGGCGGGGGCGCCGGTCAGGGCGGCCAGCACCTCGGCCTCGCGCTGGCGGCGATGGGCGGCAAGCTCGGCGATGCGGGCGGAGGGATCCGGGATATCGGGGCCGTGGCCGGAATGGGCGACCTGCGCTTGGGCTGCCGCAAGCCGGTCCAGCGAGGCCATGTACTGCGCGACATCGCCATCGGGGGGCGAGATCAGCGAGGAGGACCAGCCCATCACCTGATCGCCGGTGAAAAGGCGCTCCCCCCAGACGAAGCTCAGGTGGTTGCCGAAATGGCCGGGCGTGTGCAGCGCGGTCATCTGCCAGCCGTCGCCCACGACCTCGGCCCCATCTGCCAGAACCGCATCGGGCGCAAAACCGGCATCGACGCCCTCGCCGCCGCCGCCCTCCCCCGAGGCCGCCAGCCGCGCCATCACCGGCGAGCGCCCGGCCAGCGCATCGCCATAGGCCAGCACCGGCGCGCCGGTCACCTCGGCCAGTGGGCGGGCGAGGGGGGAGTGGTCGAGATGGGCATGGGTCACAAGGATATGGCTGACCGTCTCTCCGGGGCCAAGCGCGGCCAGGATCGCGGCCAGATGCGCGGGCAGGGCGGGGCCGGGGTCGATCACCGCCACGCGGCCCTCTCCGACGATCCAGGTATTGGTGCCGTGCAGCGTCATCGGCGAGGGGTTGGGGGCCAGCACCTGCCGCAGGCCCGGCGCCACCTGCCGCACCTGTCCGGCTATCAAGGGATCTGCCATCTTTCCGTTCCCCCCCCGCGCCGCTAGGCTGCTGCCATGTCCAGCGATACACAACCCGGCCCGCAGCCGCAAACCCATCTGCCGCCGACCGGCCCGATCCGCCGCTTCGTGCCGCGCAGCCTTTATGCCCGGGCGGCGCTGATCCTGGTCGTGCCGATCGTCGCGCTGCAGCTTGTGGTGTCGGTGACGGTGACCCAGCGGCTTTACGAGGATGTGACACGCCAGATGACGCGCAGCCTTGCCGCTGGCCTCGATGCGCTGGTCGAGGCGGTGGAGGCGGCGCCCGATGCCGAGGCGGCGCGGCAGACGGCGGCGGCGCTGGCCGCGCCCGCCGGGGTGACCACCTCGCTGCCGGCCGAGGGGCCGCTTGTCGACAACCTCGCGCTCAGCGATCTGTCGGGGCGCACCGTGATCGGCACGCTGCGGGACGAGGTGCCGGGGGTCCGCGGCGTGGACCTGACCGCCTCGCGCGCCGTGCAGGTGGCGATCGAGACCCGGCACGGGCTGCTGGGGGTGGAGTTCGACCGGCGCCGGGTGGCCGCCTCGAACCCGCATCAACTGCTGGTGCTGACCGCCTTCACCAGCCTGTTGATGACCGGCGTCGCCTTCCTGTTCCTGCGCAACCAGCTGCGCCCGATCCGGCGGCTGGCGCTGGCGGCCGAGGCGTTCGGGCGCGGGCGGATGGTGCCCTACCGTCCCTCGGGCGCCGTCGAGGTGCGATCCGCCGGCAGCGCCTTTCTGGACATGCGGGCCCGGATCGAGCGACAGATCGAGCAGCGCACGCTGATGCTCTCTGGCGTCAGCCATGACCTGCGCACGCCGCTGACCCGGCTGAAGCTGAGCCTTGCGATGATGCCCGAGGATGAGGACACCAAGGCGATGTCGCGCGACATCGAGGAGATGCAGGCGCTGATCGATGCCTTCCTCGCCTTCGCACGGGGCGATGCGCTGGAAAGCGAGCCGGAACTGCAAGATCCGCTGGAGCTGCTGCGCGACATCGCAGGCCGCGCGGCGCGGGCGGGCCAGCCGGTGAGCGAGGGCCTGTTCGAGGGCGCGGGACAGATGCCGCTGCGCACCTCTGCGATCAGCCGGGCGGTGGAGAACCTGATCGGCAATGCCGTGCGCTATGGCCGCCGGGCCGAGGTCGGCGGGCTGCTGACCGACCGGGCACTGGTGATCTCGGTCGAGGATGACGGGCCGGGCATCCCGCGGGACCGGCGGGAAGAGGCGATGCGGCCGTTCTCGCGGCTGGACCCTGCGCGCAATCAGGACAGCGGCTCGGGCGTCGGGCTGGGGCTGGCGATTGCCGCCGATGTGGCGCGCAGCCATGGCGGCACCCTGCGGCTGGGGGAAAGCGCGCGGCTCGGCGGGCTGAAGGCGGAACTGGTGCTGCCGCGCTAGCCTTGCCCGAAGCCCCGGCCCAGGGCGCGCCAGCCGATCACGCCCAAGGCTGCGGCCCCAAGCGCGGCGGCCAGGAAGGGCATGACCAGCGCCACCTCGCGCGGCATCACCGCGCCTGCGGCCCGCGCGATCAGGCCCGAGGCGATCAGCCCCACCGGCATCATCCCCCAGGCCAGCAGCCGGTAGAGGCTGTTGACGCGGCCGAGCAGGCGGTCGGGGATCATCCGCTGGCGGTAGGAGACGGAGACGGTGTTCCAGACCAGCCCCGTGAACTCGAACACCGCCAGCACCACCGCCAGCGTCAGCGCCCCCGGCGCCAGCGCGATGGCGAGGAACGAGGGCGCTGTGCAGGCCAGCATCCATTGTGCCGTGCGCCTGGCCCCCAGCCGGGCGATGATCGCCTCGCCCCAGAACCCGCCGGCGATACCGCCGACAGCGCCCGCCGCGAGGATCAGCCCATAGGCCGGCGCGCCGAGGCCGAGATTCTCCTGCACATGCAGCACCAGTGCGATCATCACCATCTGGAACAGCAGGTTCCAGAAGCCGGTGATCCAGGCGAGGCTGCGCAGCAACGGCGCGCCGGCAAGGAAGGCAAACCCCTCGCGCAGCTCGCGCCGCCAGTCGCGGGGGCCGGTGGGTTCGGGCCGGAACCTGCCGGCGAGGCGCGCGACCAGCACGATGGCCAACGCATAGGCGGCGGCATTGGCAAGGAAGGGCAGCGGCAGCGCCAGCGCGATCAGCATCGCCCCAAGCGCCGGGCCGATCAGGGCGTTGCCCGCCAGTTCCACGCTCCACAGGCGGCCATTGGCGCGCTCCAGCCGGTCATGCGGCACCAGCGCCGGCAGCATGGTCTGGGCGGCATTGTCACGGAACACCTCGGCGATGCCAACCAGCAGCGCGGCGCCAAGGATCAGCACAAAAAGGCCGGGGTCGGAGACGCCCTTCGCGGGTGCCTCGGCCAGCGGCAGCGCGGCCCAGAGCGCGGCGGCGGCGATGAGGAAGGCCAGCGCGCGGAGCGCGTCCATGCCAAGGATCAGCCTGCGGCGGTCGACCCGGTCGGCCACCAGCCCGGCGGGGATGGCGAACACGAACCACGGCAACCGCAGCGCCACCGGCACCACCGCCACCAGCAGCGGATCGCGGGTCAGCAGCGAGGCGAGCCAGGCCCAGGCCACCGTCGCCACCCCGTCGGCAAGGTTGGTCAGGCCGCTGGCGGCTACGAATTTGCCGAAGGGTGATGCCTGCATCTGTGCCGCGCCTCTGCCGCCTTGTTCGAGGGCAGTCAGGCGTGGCGGGCAGGGAAGGTCAAGGGGGTGGGTAGGGTCTGCGGTTGCAATCAGGCGGGCGGCACGAAATCGAACGGATTCCGGCGCCCAATGTCTTGGCGAAGGCCATCGCCTTCGCCACACAGTGCCGTATCATCCCGCACCGGACGGGCCCGCCAAGGGCCCGGCCAGCGCCCGCCCCGCCCTTGGCGGGCGCCAGGTCGGGCGCTGGCCTCACACGGTCTCTCATTGCCAGCGGCACCCAGACTGCACGTCCCGCCCGAAGGATCCTGTCCGAATCCCTCGCCGTGGCGAAGGTCATCCCCCTCAGCGATCCTCGTTGGTGTCGTCACCAAACCGGGCATCGTCGTCGAACTCGTCCTCGCCCTCGGGCATGAACTTCTTCGACAGCGAGATGGAATGGTCATCGTGGCGCGGGTCCATCACCACATCCGACGGCAGTTCTCCGGTCAGCCAGTCGCGGATCTCCTGCGCGGCCTCGGCGGTCTCCTGCGCGGTCAACTCGGCGATGTAGACGATGAAGGCGCGCTGGTCGCCGTCGATATCCTCCAGATCGCTCTCATCCGCCTTCGGCCAGCGGTCGGTGATGGCGTCGAAAAACGCGGGCCAATTTTCCTGAACGTGATGCCATTTCATGCGCCTGCCTCCTGCTTGCGGGCGATCAACCCATGCCAGTCTGCGCCGGTTCCGGGCCGCTGCACAGAACTTTTCGTCAGCGGCCGAGCGGGAGGGAGCCTACATCATTCCCTGCACGGTGCGGGCGCTGCCCGAGACGTCTTCCCCAAGCCCGGCCACGGTGTTGCAGCCGGCAAGTCCGGCCATCAGCAGGGCCAGCAATGCGATGCGTTTCATATCCTACTCCTCATGCCACCAGACATCGGGCGCAAAGCCCGGCCAGTCGCCATATAGCGGCAGCCTTGCGGGATAGTGAAGATCGCTCGAATGGGCAAGCCGGGTGGCCTTGGAATACCAGACGGGGATCACCCAGCGTCCCGCCGTCAGGACCCGGTCCAGCGCCTGCGCGGCGGCGGTCAGCTCCTCGGGGTCACTCGCCGTCAGCATCGCGTCGATCATCGCATCGGCGGCGGGCGAGGCCATGCCCATCCAGTTGCGGCTGCCCGGCTGAGCCACGCCCGCCGCGCCCCAGTAGAGCCGCTGTTCGTTGCCCGGGCTCAGCGACAGGGCGCGCAGCATCCAGGCCATGTCGAAGTCGAAATTGTTCGTGCGCTGCACATATTGCGCCGCATCCACCGTGGCGATGCGCGGCGTGATCCCCAGCTGCCGCAGCGCCTGCACATAGATGTCCACCACCTGTCCCGTCTCGGCCGCGCCCTGCGCCAGCAGGATCTCGAACTCGAAGGGCGCGCCGCTGGCATCGCGCAGGGTGCCGCCCTCGGCGGTCCAGCCCGCCTCCTCCAGCAACGCCATCGCCTGGCGCATGTTGGCGCGGTTGCGCAGGGTACCGTCCGATTCCGGCGGGGCGTAGCCCTCAAGCGTGCCGGGGGTCAGGCTGTCCGCGAAGGGTGCCAGCAGCTCTGCCACCCGCCCCGTCGCCGGGCCCGGCTGCATCGCCAGCGCCGAATTGGCGAAGTAGGAGGTGATGCGCGGCTCTGTCCCGAGGTTGAGCGTCTGGTTGATGAACTCGAAGTTGAAGGCCAGCGTCAGTGCCTCGCGCACGCGCCAATCGGCAAAGACCGGACGTCGGGTGTTGAACACGAGGCCGGTGATGCCCGAGGGGCGCTGATGCGGGATCTCGGCCTTCACCACCTCGCCGCTGGTGACAGCGGGGAAGTCGAACTGCGTCTGCCAGCGCGCGGCATTGGTCTCGCGCCAGATCGACAGATCGCCCGCCTTGAACGCCTCGAAGATGATGCCGGGATCGGCGAAATACTCATAGCGCAGCTCATCAAGGTTATAGAGGCCCTGCGCAATTGGCAGATCCTTGCCCCACCAGTCGGGGTTGCGCACGAAGCTGATGGAACGCCCCGCCTCGAACGCGCCCACGGTATAGGCGCCCGACCCGATCGGCGGCTCCAGCGTCGACTGGGCGAAGTCCTTGCCCTCCCATTGCGCCTTCTTCAGCACCGGGCGCATTCCCATCAGCAGCGCCAGCTCTCGGTCGGGTTCCGTGAACTCGATCCGCACCTTGCCGGGGGCAGGGGAGCCGATGCTGGCGACCTTGGCCCAGGCGGTGCGGTAGCGGGGGTGGCCCTGGGTGCCGAGGGTCTCGTAGCTCCAGATCACATCCTCCACCGTCACCGGGCTGCCATCCGAGAAACGGGCCTCGGGGCGCAGGGTGTATTCGACGAAACTGCGCGCCTCATCCGTCTCGACCGATTCGGCCAGAAGACCGTACAGGGTGAAGGGTTCGTCGATGGACCGGGCCATCAGCGTCTCGGCCACATGCAGCCCCATGCCCCAGGGCGCGCGGCCCATCAGGATCCACGGATTGAGCGAATCGAATCCCCCCGGCTCGCCCATCACGATGCGCCCGCCCTTGGGCGCGTCCGGGTTCGCATAGGGCAGTGCCACAAAATCGGGTGGCAGGGCCGGGTCGCCATACATAGCTATGCCGTGCACCGGCTCTGCCAGCGCCTGCGGCGGCGCGGCGAGCGCAAAAAACGCAACACACAAAGGCGCGAGGGCGCGGCAAAGATAGCGGCGCGAGGCCCGGAAATTCTGCGGTGTCATGCCGGGGGCAATCCCTTCTGTGGCGGTTTTTCTGAGGCAGACGCTACCCTTCCGGCCCAGCCTTTTCAAACTTTTAGCTTGGACGGCGCGTTTGATCGGCGTATAAGGGCCCTACTGCTCGATAGGTTTCTTGCCTGTATGAAACCTGCCTCAACGACTTAACGCCCGCCTTGTGCGGGCGTTTTTTTTGCGCGTTTTCGCCGCGCCCCGATGTCGCGGCGCTGGATGTTGCAGCGGCCGGGTATATGGTCGGCTGCAACGCTGCAGGGGGACCCACATGAGCATCACCACATCACTGGCGGGCAAGACCGCCGTCATCACCGGATCGAACTCCGGCATCGGGCTTGGCATCGCGCGCGAACTGGCGCGGGCCGGGGCGGATGTCGTCCTCAACTCCTTCACCGACAGCGCCGAGGATCACGCGCTGGCCGCCAGCATCGGGGCCGAATTCGGCGTGACCGCGCGCTACATCTGCGCCGACATGTCGAAGGGTGACGATTGCCGCGCCCTGATCGAGCAGGCGGGGGCCTGCGACATCCTGGTGAACAATGCCGGCATCCAGCATGTCGCGTCGGTCGATGAATTCCCCACCGCGAAATGGGACGCGATCATCGCCATCAACCTGACCTCGGCCTTCCACACCACCGCGGCGGCGCTGCCCAAGATGCGGGCGGCGGGTTGGGGCCGGGTCATCAACATCGCTTCGGCCCACGGGCTGACCGCCTCGCCCTACAAGTCGGCCTATGTGGCGGCCAAGCATGGCATCGTCGGCTTCAGCAAGGTGGTGGCGCTGGAAACGGCGGAAGAGCCGATCACCTGCAACTCGGTCTGCCCCGGCTATGTGCTGACGCCGCTGGTGGAATCGCAGATCCCCGACCAGATGAAGACCCATTCGATGAGCCGCGAAGAGGTCATCAAGAAGGTGATGCTGGACCGCCAGCCCTCGCGCGCGTTTGCGACCGTGGAACAAATGGGCGGTACCGTGGTATTCCTGTGCTCGGACTATGCGGCACAGATCACCGGAACCGCGATCAGCGTCGACGGGGGCTGGACGGCGCTCTGACCGGGGCTACCTGTCAGGGCGGGGATGAAGACGGCGGGCGCGGGGTGTGCGGGGCGGTCTGCCCCCGACCCGCGCCGCAGGTGAAAGCGAAAGGCAGGCATCATGGCAGGAACGGGACCCGGCAAACCCGGCGGCGGGCGCGGCAAGGCCGATCCACGGCCGGGGCCGCGCAAGATCGTGCGGCGGCCGAAGGCCGGGGCCGGGGCAGGGGACGCGGATGCGGCCAAGGCGGCTGCCAGTGTGCCCGATGCCAAGGCAGCTGATAAGCCCGCGCCGAGGCCAAAGCCCGCGCCCAAACCGCGGGCCGCTGCCTCCAACGCTCCTGCCAGTGCCGACGCTTTGGCCAAGCCCAAGGCGGCCGCGAAGCCCAAGGCCGCCGCGAAGCCCAAGGCAACCGACCTCGCCGACGAACCCGGCCCGCTGGCGGCCATCGAGGAGCTGGTGACGACCGGCGAAGGCGAGGCCCCCGAAACCGACCTCGCCACCCCCGCCGTGAACGGCGGAACAGATCCCTGCCGCATCAACCTTGCCCTGCAAGGCGGCGGCGCGCATGGCGCCTTCACCTGGGGCGTGCTCGACCGGCTGCTGGAAGAAGACAGCATCGACATCGCCGCCATATCCGGCTGCTCGGCCGGGGCGCTGAACGCCGCCGCGCTCAAATCCGGCTGGGTCGCAGGGGGGCGGGCGGGGGCACGGGATCAGCTCGACTGGCTCTGGGGCCAGATGGGCGCGATTCCCGACCTGTCGTTCGCGCATTGGTTGATGGCCTTCATGCCCGGCCCGGCGATGACCGCGAAGATGGTCGAGGCGGTGGTGCCGTTCAAGATGATCGACGCGGTGACCAGCGCCGTCAGCCCCTATGATCTGCCGTTCTGGGAAAATCCGCTGCGCCGCGTCGCCGAACGCTTCGCCTATGACCGGATCGGCGCGCAGGAAGGCCCGCTGATCTTCATCAGCGCCACCAATGTGCGCACCGGCAAGATCCGGGTCTTCAACAATGCCGAAATCAGCACCGACGTGATCCTGGCCTCGGCCTGCCTGCCGACACTGTTCCGCGCTGTCGAGATCGAGGACCCGGCAACCGGCACCTGCGAGGCCTATTGGGACGGCGGCTATGCCGGCAACCCGGCGCTGTTCCCGCTGTTCGCGCCAAGCCTGCCCGATGACGTGGTGATCGTGAACATCAACCCCATGCTGCGCGAGGAACTGCCCCACAGCGCCGCCGAGATCGCCAACCGTGTCAACGAGATCAGCTTCAACTCATCGCTGCTGCGCGAATTGCGCGCCATCGCTTTCGTGAAACGCCTGCTTGCCGGCGGGCAGCTGAAGCCGGGCAGCATGAAGGACGTGCGCGTCCACATGATCGCGGATGACAAGCTGATGGGCAGCCTCAGCGTGGCGACCAAGATCGTGCCGACCCCGACGCTGCTGAGGCATCTCAAGGCGGCAGGCCGATTGGCGGCCGAGGACTTCATGGAACGCGCGCGCGACAAGATCGGCAAGGCGGGCACCGTCGATCTGGCGGCGCTGCTGGCCTGAGGGAGTTCCCCCTCAAGACGAAAACGCCCGGGCGCGCAGGCGGCCCGGGCGTCTGGCAGGGCCTCGGAACCGGCGCAAGCCGGCCCCGGGGCGCAATGCCGTGATCAGTCGGCCGAAACGACGGCGGCGACCAGGATCAGCAGCAGGATCGGAACGATGATGCCAGCGGACGAGGACGAGGTGTCCTCGACGATGACTTCCGGCTGGATCATCGGTTCCATGACCGGTTCGGCATAGCCGCCGGCAAAGGCCGGGGCGGCGATCAGCGAGGCGAGGATGGCGGCTTTGAAGGTTTTCATGTCAGTCTCCGACTTTATTTTGGCCCATTTGGGCACGGTTTCAGGCAACTCTCGATCTACGGCGCCCCGCCACTGCCTGTGCAGGCAGCAGAGGACCAACGCAGGCCCGCAAGCATGTCCGGTCCGGAACGGTAGCGAGAAGCCCTGAAACCTCAGATGACTACCCTCCGCCCGCGGAACATTGACAGCTTTGATTCTAACACGCCCCTCGGCCGCCACAACGGAAATGTCTGCGTAAAGATGCAAGGCGTTGCAAAGAGGCCGCAGCCGGTTTGCAACCATCGGCCCCAATGGGCATGTTTCCGCCGTCGGGTAGGGCGTCCGCGTGGCGGCGGCAGCGCCGCCGGGTTTCAGTGTGGCGGCAGCGCCGCCGGGGGTTCAGCGTGGCGGCAGCGCCGCCGGGTTTCAGCGTGGCGGCAGCGCCGCGGGGTCCTTCGGCGCCGGATAGACCAGCCCGGCCGAAATGATCAGCTTGGCCGCATCCTCGACGCTCATGTCGAGATAGGTCACCTGCGATTGCGGCACATAGAGCAGGAAGCCCGAGGTCGGGTTCGGAGTCGTCGGCAGGAACACCGACACCAGCGGATCGTCCAGCGAGGCGCGCGAGGCGATCTCGCCTCTCGCCATGGTCGACACGAACCCGATCGCCCAGACCCCCTTGCGCGGATATTCGATCAGGCAGGCCTTGTCGAAGCTCGCCTCGGACTGGGCGAACACCGTCTCGGCGATCTGCTTCAGCCCGCTATAGACCGAGCGGATCACCGGCATCCGGTCCACCAGATGCTCGCCCCAGCGCAGCAGCGACCGGCCGATCAGGCCCTTGGCGACCCAGCCGACGACTACGGTGAACAGCAGGAAGAAGATCACGCCCACGCCGCGCAGGTCGATGCCGATATACTGCTCGGGCCGGAAGCGGTGCGGCACCAGCGGCAGCACGAAGGCGTCGATCCAGCCGGTGACTGTCCACAGCAGCCAGATCGTCAGCCCGATGGGAAACACCACCACAAGGCCGGTCAGGAACGAGCCCCGCAG
This sequence comes from Frigidibacter albus, assembly GCF_009908165.1. Lineage (GTDB taxonomy): Bacteria > Pseudomonadota > Alphaproteobacteria > Rhodobacterales > Rhodobacteraceae > Frigidibacter > Frigidibacter albus. The sequence continues at coordinate 201,846 of NZ_JAAAUC010000008.1, read as the reverse complement.
CGCCGAAAGCGGCCCGGTCTTGCGCGGCGGCAAGGGCTTGAGCGGGTTGGTATGCGGGTGGGGGTCTTCCGGATGCTCGGTCATGACGGTCCTCTGCTGACCGCCAGACCCTAGGGGCTGGAACGTGGCGCGACAATCCTCCGCCGCGCCTCGAAGCCGCTCATTTTTCTGCGCTGGCGAGTTCGATGGCGATTGCCGCCGCCAGCCGGGCATTGTTGCGCACCAGCGCGATATTTGCGGTCAGCGACCGCCCGTCCGTCAGCGCAAAGATCCGGTCCAGCAGGAAGGGCGTCACCGCCTTGGCAGCGATTCCCTGCGCTGCGGCCTCGGCCAGCGCCACCTCCACCGCAGGCATGATCTCGGCCAGCGGGATCTCGTCCCCGGCCGGCACCGGGTTGGCGACCAGCTGCCCGCCCGGCAGGCCGATCAGCCCCCGCATCCGGTGCGCGGCGGCGATCTCGGCGGCGCTGTCCATGCGCAGCGGGGCCGGCAGGCCCGAGGCGCGCGACCAGAAGGCGGGAAACTCGTCCTGCCCCACCGCGATCACCGGCACGCCAAGCGTCTCCAGCACCTCCAGCGTCTTCGGCAGGTCCAGAATCGCCTTCGCCCCCGCGGCCACCACCGTCACGCGGCTATGCGCCAGCTCGCGCAGGTCGGCCGAGATGTCGAAGGACAGCTCCGCCCCCCGGTGCACCCCGCCGATGCCGCCCGTTGCAAAGACCTCGATCCCCGCCAGTTCGGCGCAGATCATCGTCGCGGCCACCGTGGTGGCTCCGGTGCGGCCGCTGACAAGGCAGGCCGCCAGATCGGCCCGGCTCAGCTTCAGGGCACCCGGCGTCTGCGCCAGCGCGTCCAGCGCCGCATCCTCCAGACCGACCATGATCTGCCCGCCCATCACCGCGATGGTGGCCGGGGTGGCGCCCGCGGCGCGGATCTCGGCCTCCACCGCGCGGGCGGCCTCGAGGTTCTGCGGATAAGGCATCCCGTGGGTGATGATCGTCGATTCCAGCGCGACGACCGGCAGCCCGGCCTCCAGCGCGGCGCGCACCTCGGCCGAGAGGGCGAGGGGAAGCGAAGGGTTCGTCATGTTCCGATATCTCCAGAAACGTAGCTCGCGGCGGCATCCAGAGCGGCGGCCAGCGCCGCCCCCCGGTCCGCGCCGCGCAATTCGGCCACCAGATGGGCGGCCATGAAAGTGTCGCCCGCGCCGGTGACGCGGGTGACCAGCACCGGCCGCGGCGCAGCGGTGATCACACCGCCCGCCGCCGCGCAGCCATCCGCGCAGGGCCCGCCGCCATCGGTGACCAGCACCCGCCGCGCGCCCCGCTCCAGCAGCCCCGCCGCCGCCTCGGCCGCCCCGGCAAAGCGGCGCTGGCACAGCAGCCCGGCTTCTTCCAGGTTCACGTAGATCGTGGCCCGCGGATGCGCCAGCAGCGGCAGCAGCCGCTCGGCCTTGCCGGGGCTGGCCGGCGCAATGCGCAGATCGGCGGCCGCGAACAGCGCCGAGCCGGCGATCTCGGCCAGCAGCCCCGTCGTCAGGTTCCCGTCCAGCGCCACCGGCCCCGCCCAGGGCGCCGCCGCCGATCCCAGCCGCCCATCCTCCAGCGCCCGCAGGATCTTGGCCCCCGCCGCCTCCAGCGAATGGGCATCGGCAATCGCCGCGATCAGCCCGTTGCCGCCCTCGATCGCCATATAGCGGTCGGTCGGCAGATCGTCCGAACGGTAGAGATGCCCCGTCCCCAGCCCCATCGCCGCGCAGGCGGCCACGAGGTCATTGCCTTCCGCATCGCGCCCCACTGCCGACAGCAGCCCCGGCCGCAGCCCGAACCGCGCCAGCGTCATGGCGATGTTCAACGCCACGCCGCCCGGCACGCGGGTGATCCGCCCCGGCACATCGGCGCCCGCACCCATATGCGCCGGGCTGCGGCCGATGATGTCCCACAGGACCGATCCGATGCACAGGATGTCTGGTGTCATGTCTGGCGCCTCGCTCATGCCCGCCCTATTCCCCAAACCCGCGCCCCCACGCAAGCCAAAACCCGCCCCCCAGATCCCGCGCCCCTTTCCCATTCTTGCTGGCGCAAATATCCCGGGGGTGCGGGGGCTGGCCCCCGCTTCCGCCCCCGGCCAAGAGCGCCAGAACAGCTTTTCCCTTGCCATCCGCCCCCGCCTGGCCTAAAGGCGCGCTACTTCACAGGCTTGGTGCGGGCCTTTTCGGGGAGACATCCCGAAAGGTCCACCGGTTGGGGGAAACCCTGAAATCACCTTGCCCAGGCGCAAACCGGAAAAGGAAATGGACATGGCGCTTCCCGAATTCTCCATGCGTCAGCTGCTTGAAGCTGGCGTTCACTACGGTCACCAGACCCAGCGCTGGAACCCGCGGATGGCCGAATACATCTATGGCGACCGCAACGGCATCCACATCTTCGACCTGACCCAGACCGTCCCGATGCTGGACCAAGCTCTGCAGGTGATCCGCGACACCGTGGCCAAGGGCGGCCGCATCCTGTTCGTCGGCACCAAGCGTCAGGCCTCCAAGGCCATTGCCGAAGCGGCGGACAAGTCGGCCCAGTTCTACATGAACCACCGCTGGCTCGGCGGCACGCTGACCAACTGGAAGACCGTCTCCCAGTCGATCGCGCGCCTCAAGCAGATCGACGAGATCATGGCGCATGGCGCCGAGGGCCTCACCAAGAAAGAGCGCCTGAACATGGACCGCGAACTTGCCAAGCTGCAGGCCTCGCTCGGCGGGATCCGCGACATGGGCGGCGTGCCGGACCTGCTGTTCGTCATCGACGTGAACAAGGAATCGCTGGCGATCCTCGAAGCGCAGAAGCTGGGCATCCCGGTCGTCGCCATCGTCGACACCAACTGCTCGCCCAAGGGCGTGGACTACGTGATCCCGGGCAACGATGACGCGGCCCGTGCCATCGCGCTCTATTGCGATCTGGTCTCGCGCGCGGCGCTGGACGGCATGACCGCGCAGATGGGCGCCGCTGGTGTCGATCTGGGCTCGCTGGACGAAGCCCCCGCCGAAGAGCTGGTCGAAGAGCCCGCCACCGCCTGATCTCTGCCCCGGCGGGCACGCGAGCCTCGCTTCGTGCCCGCCGCGCCGGCAGATGTTACGCAATCGTCATCAGGCGGGGGATATTCCCCGCCTGAACGCTGCAAAGGGTCGGGCCTGCCCGGCCGCGATGATCAAACGAGGAGAGCCGACATGGCAATCACCGCCCAGATGGTGAAGGAACTGCGCGAGTCGACCGGCGCAGGCATGATGGACGTCAAGAAAGCGCTGACCGAAACCGATGGCGACATGGACGCCGCGGTGGATTGGCTGCGCACCAAGGGCCTGGCGAAGGCCGCCAAGAAATCGGGCCGCGTTGCGGCCGAGGGCCTCGTGGGTGTTGCGGTTTCGGCCGGCAAGGGCGTCGCCATCGAGCTGAACTCGGAAACCGACTTCGTCGCCAAGAACGCCGATTTCCAGAGCCTGGTGCGCGAGATCACCAAGGTTGCCCTGGAAACCGCCGACAGCGTCGAAGTGCTGCGCGCCTCGCATCTGAACGGCAAGACCGTGGACGAGGTCCTGAACGAATCCATCGCCCGCATCGGCGAGAATATGAACCTGCGCCGCCTGCATGTGCTGGAAGGCGAAACCGTCGTCTCCTACGTGCATAACGCGGCTGCGGAGGGCATGGGCAAGATCGGCGTGCTGGTCGCGCTGAAGGGCCCGGTTGATCAGGCCAAGGTGATCGGCAAGCAGATCGCGATGCACATCGCAGCCACCGCCCCGGCCTCGCTGTCCGAGGCCGATCTGGACCCGGTTCTGGTCGAGCGTGAAAAGTCCGTCCTGTCCGAACAGGCGCGGGAATCGGGCAAGCCCGAAGCGGTGATCGAGAAGATGATCGTCGGCCGCATGGCGAAGTTCTTCGAGGAAGTGACCCTTCTGGGCCAGAAGTTCGTGATCAACCCCGACGTGACCGTCGGTCAGGCCGCCAAGGATGCGGGCGTCGAGGTGACCGGCTTTGCCCGGATCGTCGTCGGCGACGGCATCGAGAAGGAAAAGGAAGACTTCGCGGCCGAGGTCGCCAAGACCCTTCAGGGCTGACCCTCCTTCCGCGCCTTCGGGGGCGGGACCAGCTCAAGGGCCGGGCAGGGAAACCTGTCCGGCCTTTGCGTCCGGGTTGCGGGGCAGGGGCGCAACGACCGTCGATTCCGTGACTTGGCCGCAAATGAATAAGCGGCGCGGACCCAAAGGCCCGCACCGCCATCCGTAACGCGCCGCATCTGTTGGGGATGAGGACGGGGCGCGCAACTGTTCGGTCTGCCAGATCGACTACGACCGGGCAGACCGGCCCGGTTTCCCGGAGGGACCGCGATCCCCGCGAAAATCTGCGGGCTGGACCGAAGTACCCTGTTCCCGGCCAAAGCCGCCACTCACGGAACTTTGATACTCTGGCGGCTGACGTTGCGTAAGGGAAGTCGGGGAATCCATACCTGACCATTCGGTCAGGTCCGCTCTGCGTCACCTGCCATGCGGGCGCCGGTGCCGACATCTTCGGGCGCGACCGCCACGGTCTTGAGGATCGCGTGGCAGGTTTGCCCCGCGGCCAGCCCCAACGCCTCGGCCGAGCGCAGGGTGATCCGCGCCAGCAGCCGGTCTTCCCCCACCGCCAGCACCACCATCGCGCCGGGGCCATGGCCGGGCCTCACCTCGGTGATCGTCCCCGCAAGGATATTCAGCGCCGACAGCCCCTCGGGCCGGGCGCGCGACAGGATCACGTCCTGCGCCGCGATCCGCACCCGCAGCGTGCTGCCCGGCGCATCGGCCACAAGCGGCAGCCACAGTCGCCCGCCTTCCGTCGCCAGCTCGCTCAGCCCGTCGGCATGATGCGCCACCACCCGCGCCACCAGCACCGAGGCCGCGCCGCGCACCCCCATCGCCGCCACATCCCCCAGCACGCGGCCGGGCGGGCCGACGGCCGTGACCCGCCCCCCCCGCAGCGCCACCACCGTCGTCGCCAGCCGCGCCACCTCGGCCGAGGAATGGCTGACATAGAGGATCGGCACTGACACCTCATCGCGCAGCCGCTCGAAATACGGCAGGATCTCGGCCTTGCGCGCCTCGTCCAGCGCCGCCAGCGGCTCATCCGCCAGGATCAGCTTCGGCGCGGCCAGCAGCGCCCGGCCAATGGCGACGCGCTGCTTTTCCCCGCCCGACAGCGCGCCGGGGCGGCGGTCCAGCAGATCGCCAAGGCCGAGCAGCTCGACCACATGCGACAGCCCCGGCGCCTCTGCCCCCCGCGGCGCGAACCAGCGGCCATAGAGCAGGTTCTGCCGCACCGTCAGATGCGGGAACAGCCGCCCCTCCTGAAACACATATCCCAGCCGGCGCCGGTGCGGCGGCACGAAGCGCCGCGCGGCGGTATCCAGCAGCACCCAGTCCCCTGCCGCGATCCGCCCGGCATCGGGGCGCAGCAGCCCGGCCACCGCATTGACCAGCGTGGTCTTGCCCGAGCCCGAGGGGCCGAACAGCACCGTTACCCCCGGTGGGGCCTGAAAGGCCACGTCCAGATCGAAGCCTGCAAAGCGGTGCTGCACCGAAACCGAAATCATGCGCCTGCCACCCGCCGTGCCACCCGCCGCGCCAGCAACTCGGACAGCAGCAGTGCCCCCATCGCCAGCGCGACCGACACGATCACCAGCCGCCCCGCCGCCGCCTCGCCGCCCGGCACCTGCAGGAAGGCGTAGATCGCCGAGGGGATGGTCTGCGTCTCACCGGGGATGTTCGAAACAAACGTAATTGTCGCCCCGAATTCCCCCATCGCCTTGGCGAAGGCAAGAATGGACCCCGCCACCACGCCCGGCAACGCCAGTGGCAGCGTGACCGTGGCGAAGACCCAGGCGGGCGAGGCGCCAAGCGTGCGCGCCGCCGCCTCCAGCTTCGGGTCCACCGCCTCCAGCGCCAGTCGGATCGCCCGCACCATCAGCGGAAAGGCCATCACCGCCGCCGCCAGCGCCGCCCCGGTCCAGCGGAAGGACAGCACGATGCCGAACTGTTCCAGAAATTCCCCCACCGCGCCGCGCCGCCCGAAGGTCAGAAGCAGCAGATAGCCGGTGACAACGGGGGGCAGGATCAGCGGCAGATGCACCAGCCCGTTCAGCAGCGGCTTGCCCCAGAACGTCCAGCGCGCCAGCGCATAGGCGGCTAGGATCCCCAGCGGCAGGCTCGCCAGCGTCGCCACCAGCGACACGCGCAAGCTCAGCCGCACCGCCTGCCACTCGGCCGGGCCGAGCCAGTTGGACCAGTCTTCCATCAAGGGGCGCTGAAGCCAGCGGCGGCCCAGATCCTGCGCGCCGGGTCCGAGGTCAGGTAGTCCAGAAACTCCGCCGCCACCGGGCTTGTCGCCTGCGCGGTCAGCGCTGCCGGGTAGGTGATCGGGGCATGGCTGCCCGCGGGGAAGGTGCCGATGACGCTCACCCGCTCCTCTGCCGCCGCATCGGTCGCAAAGACGATCCCCAGCGGCGCCTCACCCTGCGCGACGAAGGCCAGCGCCCCGCGCACGCTGTCCGCCTGCGCCACCAGCGGCGCCGCGCCGTCCCACAGCCCCAGCGAGACCAGCGCCTGCTTGCCATAGACCCCGGCGGGCACCGCATCGACCAGCGCCATCGCCAGGCGCCCGCCGTCCAGCATCCCCGGCAGATCGAGGCTGGCATCAACCTTCACCGGCGCCGCCTGCCCCTGCGCGATCAGCACCAGTGTGTTGCCCAGAATGTCGCGCCGCGTGTCCGCCTGCACATCGCCCGAGGTCGCCACCGCGTCCATCCAGTCGGCGCTGGCCGCGATGAAGATGTCCGCTGGCGCGCCCTGCTGGATCTGCCGCGCCATTGCCGACGATCCGCCATAGGACAGCACCGCCCGGTGCCCGGTTTCCGCCGCCCAGGCCTCGGCCACCGCGTCCAGCGCGCCGGTCAGGCTGGCGGCGGCGAAGACGGTCACGTCTTCCGTCGCGGCCCGCAGGGGCAGGGCGCAAAAGGCCAGCGCGGCACAAAGGGCAAGACGGCGGATGAAGGGCATGGGGGACTCCCAAAGGATATGGTTCGCAAAACATATCGCAGCAGGCCCGCGTTTCAGGCAAGCGTTATTTTCCGCCGGGAATATCCCGCAGCAGCGCCTGCAGCGCCTGCAGCCGCGCCGCGCCCGCCGCTGCCGCATCCGCCTCGACCCCGCGATAGAGCGCAAGCACCTGCCGCCCCGCCTCGGTCAGCACAGCGCCGCCGCCCCCCGGCCCGCCGCGGGTGCTGTCCACCAGCGGCTCGTGGAACATCGCGTTCAGCGTGCCGATCAGCTGCCAGGCGCGCTTGTAGCTCATCCCCATCTCGCGCCCGGCCGCGGCGATGGACCCGCAGCGGTCGATCCGCTCCAGCAGTTCGGCCTTGCCGGGGCCGATGAAATCCGCGCCGCCAAGGACGATGCGGAGGCGCAGGGCAGGGGAGGGCGGCGTATCGGTCATTCCCCACACCTCGCGGATTGCCCGGGCCTTGCGCAAGGGAAATGTCGGCCGGGGCTTGCCGCCCCCAAGAAGCACTGGCAAGCAGGCCTGCAACGAATATACTTGCAAAGCCCGCGTCCCGCACGAGTTTTCGAAGGTCACAGCCTCATCATGCCGCCATCACCGATCACGGCCCCGGCCAGCGCCGACCCCATCTTGCAGGGCGGCGGCGAATGCGGCGCGCTGATGCGGGGGCTGGACTGGACCGCGACCCCGCTTGGCCCGCCGCAGCACTGGCCGCAGGAGTTGCGGGTGGTGGTGGGGATCGCCCTTGGCTCCTTGCAGCCGATGCTGATCGTCTGGGGGCCCGAGCAGATCACCCTATACAACGATGCCTATGCCCCGATGTGCGGCGCGCGCCACCCCGCCGCCATGGGCCGCCCGTTCCGCGAGCTGTGGTTCGACATCTGGGACCAGGTCGATCCGATCATCGCCGCGGCCTATGACGGGATCAGCACCTCGATGGCGGATATCGAGTTCGTCATGCACCGCAACGGCTATCCCGAGGAGGCGCATTTCGCCTTCTCCTACTCGCCGGTGCGGGACAATGCCGGCGCCGTGCTTGGCATGTTCTGCGCCTGCGCCGAGATCACCGGGCAGGTGCTGATGCAGCGCCGGCTGGCGAGGGAACGCGAGCAGATGCGGCAGATCTTCGAGATGGCGCTTGGCGCCGTCGCCATCGTCAGCGGGCCCGAGCATGTCTTCACCTTCGCGAACAGCGAGTATCGGGCGCTGGTCGGGCGCGAGGATATCGTCGGCAAGTCGGTCGCCGAGGCGCTGCCCGAGGCCGCCGAGCAGGGCTTTGTCACCCTGCTCGACACAGTGCGCGCGACGCGCGAGGCCTATGTCGGCCGCGGGGTCGAGATCGACCTGCAACGCACGGCCGAGGGCGCGCGCGAACGCCGCGTCCTCGATTTCAACTACCACCCCGTCGGCGGCTTCGAGGGGCCGGCGGATGGCATCTTCGTGCAGGCGGTGGATATCACCGAACAGGCCAATGCCGCGCGCCAGCAGGAATTGCTGAACCACGAACTTGCACACCGGATGAAGAACCAGCTGGCGCTGGTGCAGGCCGTCGCCAACCAGACCCTGCGGCTGGCGAGCGACCTCGATACCGCCCGGCTGTCGCTGAACCAGCGCATCGGCGTTCTTGCCCGCGCGCAGGACATGCTGCTGACGGGCAGCGCGCAGGCGACGACGGTGACAGAGATCGTGAACGGCGTGACTGCGCTGCATGACGATCCGGCCGATCCCCGCTTCCACCTCGAAGGGCCAGACCTGCGCGTCGGCCCCCGCGCCGCGCTGTCGCTGTCCTTGATGCTGCATGAGCTGTCCACCAACGCCGCCAAATACGGCGCGCTGTCTGTGCCGGGCGGCTCTGTCTCGGTGATCTGGCACAGCACGCCGACCGATGACGGCGAGTGCTTCTGTCTGGAATGGAACGAGGCCGGCGGCCCGCCCGTCGTGGAGCCCGCCCATAGCGGATCGGGCACCCGCCTGCTGAACGCCGGCATCTCGGGCGCGCAGATCAGCAAGGTGGACCTGCATTACCACCCGAAGGGCGTGTGCTGTGAGATCTGCGTGGACCTGCAGGGGCTGGCGAGCTAGCCAGCCCTGGGCAGGGCCTCAGGTCCCGGCAGCGGGGCGGGTGCTGCCCGAGCTGCCAAAGCCGCCACGTGCCGCCGCCGTGGCGCGGGTCATCGGCGGCTGCCCGGCGGTGGCGGCCGGGCGGGTGAACTGGTTTGCCGCGATATTGCCGCGCCCGGTGTTCGACGAATAGGCCGCGGTGCCCGCCGCATTGGTGAAGCGCCCGTCCTGCGTCCGGTACAGAGGCTGTGACGCCGCCATCCCCTGGCGCGATCCGCCCAGCATCGAGCCGATCAGGTATCCCGCGATCAGCGGCATGAAGATCGACCCGCCGCCCGATCCCGTCGCCTGCTGCTCGGACCCGCAATTGCCCTCGCCATGCAGCTCTTCGCAGACCTCCTGGCTTTCATAGCGCGGGGCGGCCTCGGCATGCAGGGTCTGCGCCTCCTGAAAAGCGATGTCGCAATCGAGGCTTGAAAACGTGCTGCCGCCCTGTTCCGCGGCGGCCTTGCAGGCGCCCAGATCCGGAAAGGCCTCGGCCTCGACCGCTTCCTCGCGGCAGCCGGCCAGCGCGAAGGCGGCGGCGCCAAGGATGGTCAGCGCCACGGCACGCGAGCGTTTGCGGGGCCGGGTCTGGACGGGGTGAAGCGGGGTGTCGGTCATGTCTCTCCTCCCGGGAGCTAGCGGATGTAATGCGGCTTGAACCGCGACAGGTCTTGGGTGATGCGGCCCCGGTCCTCGCGCATGCCAAGGCCGACGCAGGCCTCGCCGACGATCCAGGCCCCCAGCACCGGTCGGAAGCCGCCGAACTCGGGCAGCGGATGGTAGGCCTGCACGATCCTGGGGTAGGCCCCATAGCCGCCCTCGGGGCTGGCCTCGGTCTCCACCCCGTTCTCGACGATGCGGATCGCCGCCCCCTCGCGCGAGAACAGCGGCTTGGACACATGGCCGCGGCCAAGCGCATCGCCCGCCCGCCGCGCCTCGGGCGTGCCGCCCGCGATCTCGTCCTCGAAGAAGGCCGGCAGCAGGTTCGGGTGCCCCGCATACATCCGCCACAGCACCGGCAGCAGGCCCTTGTTCGACACCACCGCCTTCCACGCCGGCTCCAGCATCAGGCAGCCCGAGGTGACCAGATGCCGCGAGAAATCCTCGCGCAGCAGGTCTTCCCAGGGGTAGAGCTTGAAGAGGGTGCCGATCACCCGGTCCTCGGCATCGAGGAACTGGCCCTTGGTCGAGACGGCGATCTTTTCCAGGTCCGAATAATGCGCCCCCATCCCCGCCTCGCGTGCGGCCCAGGCCATGCATTCGACGGTGGCGTAATCCTCGGGGTTGCCGCCCATGGCGGTGAAATGCAGGTCGGTATTGGGCGGGAACAGGCTGCGGAACCGTTCCACCAGCGCCTCATGGATGCCGTTGAACTGGTCGGCATCCTCGGGCAGCACACCCGCGGCGATCTGGTCTTCCAGCCAGCTCCACTGGAACGACGCGCTTTCGTACAGCGAGGTCGGCGTGTCGGCATTGTATTCCAGCATCTTCGCCGGGCCGGTGCCGTCCCAGGCCAGATCGAAACGGCCGTAGATCTCGGGCTCCGCCCGTTTCCAGCTGTCGGCCACCAGGTCGCGGTGTTCGTCCGGGATCGCCAGCCGCGCCATCAGCTCCTCGCTGGCCAGGATCTCGGCCACCGCCTCGCGGGCCATGCTGTGCAACTCGGTGCAGGGATCCTCGATGCCGCTCTCGATTTCCTCGAGGCTGAACTCGTAGGCCGAGCTTTCCTCCCAATAGGGCTCGCCATGCATGTCGGCAAAGGTGAAGCCAAGCTCCTCGGCCTTCGCACGCCAGCCGTCCCGCTCGGGCAGCTCGATCTTCCGCATCCATAATCCTCCCGGTTCTTGCCCCTCAGGTAAGCAACCGCGCGCCCGGACGCCAGAGCCGGGCGCAAGTTTGTGCCGGGGTGTAACGCATCCGTCAGCCCGCTTCCCCCAATCGCGCGTGCCGGGGCCTTGGTCATCCCGCCGTCACAGAGTATAGCTCGCCCGCGGTCGATCCCCAGGGCGGCCCACCCCCGACATGGCAAGACCCGATGATGCACCCCGACGCCCCCAAGCTGTCCGTCGCGCCGATGATGGACTGGACCGACCGCCACTGCCGGTATTTCCACCGGCAGCTGTCGCAGCACGCGCTCCTCTACACGGAAATGGTCACTGCCCCCGCCATCCTCCACGGCCCCCGTGCGCGGCTGCTGGACTTCGACCCCGCCGAACACCCCGTCGCGCTGCAGCTTGGCGGCGCCGACCCGGCGGAGCTGGCCGAGGCGGTGCGGATCGCGGCCGACTGGGGCTATGACGAGATCAACCTCAACTGCGGCTGCCCGTCGGACCGGGTGCAGTCGGGCTGCTTCGGCGCGGTGCTGATGGAGAACGCGCCGCTGGTCGCCGACTGCGTGGCGGCGATGATCGCGGCGGCGCCGGTGGAGGTGACGGTGAAATGCCGGATCGGGGTGGATGAGCAGGTGCCAGAGGAGGTTCTGCCCCAGTTCCTCGAAACCGTCAGCGCGGCCGGGGTCAGCCGCTTCACCATCCACGCCCGCAAGGCCTGGCTGCAGGGGCTGAGCCCTGCGCAGAACCGCACCGTCCCGCCGCTGGATTACCCGCTGGTCATTGCCATGAAGCGCGCCTTCCCGCAGCTGCACCTGTCGATCAACGGCGGCATCGGCACCCTGGCCGAGGCCGAGGCGCTGCTGGCGACAGGGCTGGACGGGGTGATGATCGGCCGCGCCGCCTATCACGAACCCTTCGCCATCCTGGCCGAGGCCGACCCGCGCATCTTCGGCACCGGCACGCCCGCCGATCCCTACAAGGTGCTGGACGCGATGCGCCCCTATATCGACCGGCACCTCGCCAATGGCGGCAAGCTCCACCAGATCACCCGCCACATGCTGGGCCTGTTCCACGGCCGCCCCGGCGCGCGCGGCTGGCGGCGGGTACTGTCGGAACGCGTCTCCACCCCCGGCGCCGGGCTCGAGGTGCTGGACGCGGCGCTGGAGCCGCTGCGGGCAGCGGCCTGAGCGGGATTGTCACACGACAACTGATTCCGTCAGTCTTTCCCCGCCGCACCGGCCACGGCGCCCCGCCCGCAAGGTCCATGCCGCGCCGCAGAGCCGCGCGGTGCTGCGCCGCGAAACAACGGGCCGGCCGAGAAGAAATCAGCCCCGCAACCATCGCTCTGCACGGGCATTTTCCCCCCCGGCTTCGGTTGACCGCGCCGGGGTGGGGGAGTAAACGGGCGGAAGCCGGAACTGCGCGACCAGCGTCGCGTCACGAGGGAGCCACCAGTGGACGATCTGCTGCGAGAATACCTTCCCATCCTCATCTTCCTTGCAATGGCCATCGGCCTTGGGCTGGTGCTGTTGCTTGCCGCCGTGATCATCGCGGTGCGCAATCCCGACCCGGAAAAGGTTTCGGCCTATGAATGCGGGTTCAACGCCTTCGATGACGCGCGGATGAAGTTCGACGTGCGCTTCTACCTGGTGTCGATCCTGTTCATCATCTTCGATCTGGAAGTCGCGTTCCTCTTCCCCTGGGCGGTGGCCTTCGGCGGGCTAAGTGAGACGGCATTCTGGTCGATGATGGTGTTCCTTGGCGTGCTGACCGTCGGCTTCGCCTATGAATGGAAGAAGGGGGCGCTCGAATGGGAGTGATTGCTGGAGGCGTCCAGACTGGCGCCCACACCGCCGGCGCCGACAAGGAAGCCACCACGGCCGCGCTCAACCGCGACCTGCAGGACAAGGGCTTCCTGCTCACCTCGGTCGAGGATGTGATCAACTGGGCGCGCAACGGCTCGCTGCACTGGATGACCTTCGGCCTTGCCTGCTGCGCCGTCGAGATGATGCACACCTCGATGCCGCGCTATGACGTCGAACGCTTCGGCACCGCCCCCCGCGCCAGCCCGCGCCAGTCGGACCTGATGATCGTCGCCGGCACGCTGACCAACAAGATGGCCCCGGCGCTGCGCAAGGTCTATGACCAGATGCCCGAACCGCGCTATGTGATCTCGATGGGATCGTGTGCCAATGGCGGCGGCTATTACCATTACAGCTATTCGGTGGTGCGCGGCTGCGACCGGATCGTCCCGGTGGACATCTACGTGCCCGGCTGCCCGCCCACGGCTGAAGCCTTGCTCTATGGAATCCTGCAGTTGCAGCGGAAGATCCGCCGCACCGGCACCCTCGTCCGCTGAGGAGCGCGCGCATGTCCGAAGCCCTGACCGAACTTGCCAGCTACATCGAGGCGCGCCGCGGCGATGCCGTGCTGTCCACCGACATCGCCTTTGGCGAGCTCACGGTGACCGCGACGCTGGCGGGCCTCACCGGCCTGATCGACTTCCTGCGCAGCGATCCGACCTGCGCCTTTTCGTCGCTGGTGGACATCACCGCGGTCGATTACCCGACCCGGCCGGAACGCTTCGACGTGGTCTATCACCTGCTGTCGATGTACCGGAACCACCGCGTCCGCGTGAAGGTGGCGATCCGCGAGGAAGACATGGTGCCCTCGATGATCGGCATCCATCCGGCCGCCAACTGGTTCGAACGCGAGGTGTTCGACATGTTCGGCATCCTGTTCTCGGGCCATCCCGACCTGCGCCGCCTGCTGACCGATTACGGCTTCCGCGGCTTCCCGCTGCGCAAGGACTTCCCCACGACCGGCTATACCGAGGTCCGTTATGACGAGGCGCAGAAGCGCGTTGTCTATGAACCCGTGTCGCTGACCCAGGAGTACCGGCAGTTCGACTTCATGTCCCCCTGGGAGGGCGCGAAATACGTGCTGCCGGGCGACGAGAAATCCAAGGATACGGGGGCAAAGTCGTAACGTGACCGGCCAGCCGACACTCCTCTTCTGCGTGGGCGCGACCAAGGCCGGGACTTCCTGGCTGTATCGCTATCTGCACGCGCACCCCGAGTGCCGGATGCGGTCGATCAAGGAGCTGCATTTCTTCGACACCGTCGATCTGAATGACTATGACCATCAGTTCGACACCTATGCCCGGCTGCGCAGCGACCTTGCGGCGCGTCTCGCCGGGGCAGGGGAATGGCGTGCGGGCAACCTGCAGCGCCAGATCGACGACGTGGACGAGATCGTGGCGGCGCTGGCGCTGGCGCAGGCGGGGGATACGGACGGCGCCGTGCGCGCCTACCGCGATTACCTCTTTGCCGCGGCGCGGGATGCCCGGCTGGTTGGGGACATCACCCCCGGCTATGCGCTGCTGTCGCAGGCGCGGCTGACGATGATGGCGGGGCTCTCGCCCGCCGTGCGGGTGCTCTACCTGATGCGCGATCCGCTCGACCGGCTGTGGAGCCATGTGCGGATGCAGGCCAAGCGCCAGCTGCGCGCGGGCGAAGAGATCGGGCTGAAGTCGCGCCGGGTGCTGAACCGGGTGATCCGCCGCGGGATGGAAGTGCATATCCCGGCACGCGGCGATTATCACGGCACCATCCAGCGCCTGCAGGCGGCGGTGCCGCCCGCGCAGCTGATGATCGAGTTTTCGGAACGGCTGCTGACCGAGGCCGGGTTGCGGCGTCTCTGTGCCTTCCTCGGGATCAGCTACCGCGAGGCCGACACTTCGGAGCGCGCGCATGAGGGCGTGAAGCTGGCGCTCGACCCAGGCCAGCGCGGCCGGGCCCAGGCGTTCCTGGCCCCGCAATATGACTTCGTGGAACAGAATTTCGGCCCGCTCCCGCTGGAGTGGCAGGCCAACAGGGCGGAGGTCCGGATATGATGGATGGCAGCTTCGACGACGCGCTGACCGGCGAGCAGAAGATCCGCAACTTCAACATCAACTTCGGCCCGCAACACCCTGCGGCGCATGGAGTTTTGCGTCTGGTGCTGGAACTGGACGGCGAGATTGTCGAACGCTGCGACCCGCATATCGGCCTGCTGCACCGCGGGACCGAAAAGCTCATGGAGTCGCGGACTTACCTGCAGAACCTGCCGTACTTTGACCGGCTGGACTACGTTGCCCCGATGAACCAGGAACATGCCTGGTGCCTCGCCATCGAGCGCCTGACCGAAACCGTGGTCCCGCGCCGCGCCAGCCTGATCCGGGTGCTGTTCTGCGAAATCGGCCGCATTCTCAACCACTTGATGAACGTCACCACGCAGGCGATGGACGTGGGCGCCCTGACCCCGCCGCTCTGGGGCTTCAAGGCCCGCGAAGAGCTGATGGTGTTCTACGAACGCGCCAGCGGCGCGCGGCTGCACGCGGCCTATTTCCGGCCCGGCGGTGTGCATCAGGACCTGCCGCCCAAGCTGATCGACGATCTTGAAGACTGGGCCAAGGCCTTTCCGGCGCTGCTGGACGATATCGACGGCCTCTTGACCGACAACCGGATCTTCAAGCAGCGCAACGTCGATATCGGCGTGGTCAAGGAAGCGGATATCCTCACCTGGGGCTATTCGGGGGTGATGGTGCGCGGATCGGGCCTGGCCTGGGATCTGCGCCGCAGCCAACCCTATGAATGCTATGACGAATTCGACTTCCAGATCCCGGTCGGCACCAATGGCGATTGCTTCGACCGCTACCTGTGCCGGATGCAGGAAATGCGCGAGTCGACCAGGATCATGCTGCAGGCGCTGAAGATGCTGCGCGCCGAGCCGGGCGACATCCTGGCCCGCGGCAAGATCACCCCGCCCAAGCGCGGCGACATGAAGCGGTCGATGGAAAGCCTGATCCATCACTTCAAGCTTTATACCGAGGGCTTCCACGTTCCGGCCGGCGAAGTCTATGCCGCAGTCGAGGCGCCCAAGGGCGAGTTCGGCGTCTATCTGGTCGCCGATGGCACCAACAAGCCCTACCGTGCCAAGATCCGCGCGCCGGGCTATCTACACCTGCAGTCGATGGACTGGATCGCCCGCGGCCACCAGCTGGCCGACGTGTCCGCCATCATCGGCACGCTGGACGTGGTGTTCGGGGAGATTGACCGCTGATGCCCGCTGCCCTTTCGCAACACCTGATCGCCGGCGCCTTCGCCGCGGTCCCCCTGACCGGAGCCGCCTGCTGATGCTTCGCCGCCTGTATCATGACCAGCCCGCCGGCTTTGCCTTCACCCCTGCCAATCTGGCCTGGGCGGAAGCGCAGATCACCAAATACCCCGCCGGCCGTCAGGCCAGCGCGATCATTCCGCTGCTGTGGCGCGCGCAGGAACAGCAGGGCTGGCTGACCCGCGCCGCCATCGAGCATGTCGCGGACATGCTGGGCCTCGCACATATCCGGGCGCTGGAAGTGGCGACCTTCTACTTCATGTTCCAGCTGCAACCCACGGGAAGCATTGCCCATATCCAGATCTGCGGCACCACCAGCTGCATGATCTGCGGCGCCGAGGACCTGATCGCGGTCTGCCGCGAGAAGATCGCCTCGCGTCCCTACACGCTGTCGGAAAACGGCAAGTTCACCTGGGAAGAGGTTGAATGCCTCGGCGCCTGCGCCAACGCGCCGGCGGCGATGATCGGCAAGGATTACTACGAGGATCTGACCGCCGAACAGCTGCGCAAGCTGCTGGACGAGCTGGCCTCTGGCGCGGTGCCGGTGCCCGGCCCGCAGAACGGGCGCTTCTCGTCGGAACCTGCCAGCGGCCTGACCAGCCTGAAGTCCGATGACAGCGGCCGCACCCGCTATAACGCCAGCGTGCAGCTGGCGGTGGATCTGGGCGAGACGGTGAAGCGCATCGACGGGACCGAGGTTCCGCTGCTGACGCCCTGGCTGAACAAGGCCGCGCCGGTGAACGAACCTGTGACCGAAGCCGTGGTCGAGGCCGAAGAGCCGACCCCGGGCGAGGGCCTGCCGATCGACGAGACCGGGATCACCGTGCAGGAGGCCGGCGCCGAGAGCGCCGCCGAGGTGCCCGAGCAGGGCGTGGCTGTCGAGGCGCCCTCGGACGCGCCGGTGACGACGCGCGAGGCGCCGATGCCGACCACGGGCGCCGATGCGGAAACGCCTGCCTCTTCCGCCGCGCATGAGGTCGAGACCCCGGCCGATGCCGCGGATGCCCCGGCGGGGGCCGTGCCCTCGGCTGCGGACATGCCCGCCACTGGTGCGACGGCGCAAGCAACCGACACGCCGGTGGCCGACTTGCCCGCCGGCAAGCCGCCGGGCCTGCCCGAGGCGCGGGGCGGGGTGCCAGACCATCTGCGGCTGATCGAGGGGATCGGCCCCAAGGTCGAGCGGGTGCTGCACGGGCTTGGCGTGTTCCATTTCGATCAGATCGCCGCCTGGACCCCCGAGGATGTGGCCTGGGTCGATGCCAACCTGCCGCATTTCCCCGGCCGCGCCAGCCGCGAGCGGTGGGTGTCGCAGGCGCGGATCATCTGCGAGGAAGGCCGTGAGGCTTTCCTGATCCGCGCCAAGACGAATGACTACTGACGATGACAAAGCCCCCGACGCAGCAGGACAAGGCACTGGCGAGCGAG
The DNA here is from genome assembly GCF_009908165.1 of Frigidibacter albus. Classification (GTDB taxonomy): domain Bacteria; phylum Pseudomonadota; class Alphaproteobacteria; order Rhodobacterales; family Rhodobacteraceae; genus Frigidibacter; species Frigidibacter albus. The sequence continues at coordinate 184,250 of NZ_JAAAUC010000008.1, read as the reverse complement.
GCGCGGATGGTCGCCATCGTGATCGCGGTGACGATGGTGCTGTGGATGGGGGCGCAATGGCTGGGCGGCAGGTTCGGGCTTGAAGCCCGCTATGTGTTCCTGTTCGACTTGGCCGCGATGGCCGCGTTCTTCTGGGCGCTGGTCGTGACCTGGCGGATCTGGCAACGGCAAAAGCGCCAGTGATTTGAGGATGCAACGATGCTGAAGGATCAGGACCGGATCTTTACCAACCTCTACGGGATGCATGACCGCAGCCTGAAGGGTGCGCAGGCGCGCGGCCATTGGGATGGCACCGCCGGTATCCTTGGCAAGGGCCGCGACTGGATCGTGGACGAGATGAAGAAGTCGGGCCTGCGCGGCCGCGGCGGGGCAGGGTTCCCGACGGGCCTGAAATGGTCGTTCATGCCCAAGCAGAGCGACGGGCGCCCGGCCTACCTCGTCATCAACGCCGACGAATCCGAGCCCGCGACCTGCAAGGACCGCGAGATCATGCGCCACGATCCGCATACGCTGATCGAAGGCGCGCTGATCGCCAGCTTCGCGATGCAGGCCCATGCGTGCTACATCTACATCCGCGGCGAATATATCCGCGAGAAGGAAGCGCTGCAGGCGGCCATCGACGAATGCTATGACGCGGGGCTGGTCGGGCCCAATGCCTGCGGGTCGGGCTGGGATTTCGACGTCTACCTGCATCACGGCGCCGGGGCCTATATCTGCGGCGAGGAAACCGCGCTGCTGGAAAGCCTTGAGGGCAAGAAGGGGATGCCGCGGATGAAGCCGCCGTTCCCGGCCGGCGCTGGCCTCTACGGCTGCCCGACCACGGTGAACAACGTCGAATCCATCGCCGTGGTGCCGACGATCCTGCGCCGCGGCGGCGAGTGGTTCGCGGGCTTTGGCCGGCCGAACAATGCCGGCGTGAAGCTTTATGCGATGTCGGGCCATGTGAACACGCCCTGCGTGATCGAGGAGTCGATGTCGATCAGCATGAAAGAGCTGATCGAGAAGCATGGCGGCGGCGTGCGCGGCGGCTGGAGCAACCTCAAGGCGGTGATCCCGGGCGGCGCGTCCTGCCCGATCCTGCCGGCGGACCTCTGCGATGCGGCGATCATGGATTACGACGGGATGCGCGAGCTGAAATCCAGCTTCGGCACCGCCTGCATGATCGTGATGGACCAGTCCACCGATGTCATCAAGGCGGTGTGGCGGCTGTCGAAATTCTTCAAGCATGAAAGCTGCGGGCAATGCACGCCCTGCCGCGAAGGCACCGGCTGGATGATGCGGGTGATGGAGCGGCTGGTGACCGGCGAGGCCGAGGTCGAGGAAATCGACATGCTGCTGAGCGTGACCAAGCAGGTCGAGGGCCACACCATCTGCGCGCTTGGCGATGCGGCGGCCTGGCCGATCCAGGGCCTGATCCGGCATTACCGCGAAGAGATCGAGGACCGGATCAAGGCCAAGAAGACCGGCCGCATGGGCGCGATGGCGGCGGAGTAGGGCAATGGGTGGCGGCATCGCATATTTGCTTACCTTTTCCGAAAGCGGTCTTGCGCTTCTCAAGATCGTGTTTCAATTGCAATCCCTCATGGAGACCTCCAGGGCGCAAGATGAGGCAAAGAGGCAAAAGGCCGCTGAGTTGCTTATCGAAATGGCCAATTGTCTGGGAGAAATCGAGAAGGAGATTCGCTCCGATACTCCGGAGCTCGGGAGGCTTGTTGGCAAGGTTCGCGCCTACATTGAGGCGTTTCCATCGGTCTTCGGTCCCCTGATCGAAAACCAACGCGCGAAAGATTACGCCTCGCAATTCTCTATCCTTTTCGAGGGGGAACCTCAGACTTATGGGCGAATGATCGATGGGTTGCTTGAACTCAAACGTTTTGAATCAGAAGACGCCGTTGACAGCGCCCATGTGAATGCTTCCATCGCCACTCTTACGCTGGTCCAAGGCCAACTCGAAGCTCTGTCGGAGTTGATACAGTTTCCTGAAGCATTCAGGGACTCCAGCGCGGAAGAGGCGGTGTGAGAATGCGGGTTGCGGGGATCATCGGCATGGTGGGGGCGGGCGTGCTGAGCGCCTGTGCCGCGCCGTCCGTGCCGTTGGCCGGTGCGGCTTCGGGGCGGGTTCCCGTGGCAGTCGAGGGCAAGGCCTTCCTCGCCGAGATCGGGCCGGGGCCGGACGGGGTGCGCTTCACCCCGGCGGGCGCGGTGCCGGTGCGCGGGATGCGCGTCGCGGTGCGCCGCGCTGCGGTGCCGCTGGATTACTCCGAGGGCCGCGTTGCCAAGGAGGCCGCTGCGCTGGCCTGCGAGGGGCAGGGGCGGCGGTTTGACGGAACCGCGCATGGCAAGTTCGCCGGTGCGGGTACTTGGGAATTCGCGGGGGCCTGCGCATGAGCGGGCTTGCGCACAAGGCGGCACATGCCGCGACAAGATCAACCGCGGCGGGCCACGCCCTCGCGGTCCCGGGCCTCGCGCCCGAACGCATGCTGGAAGGGGCGCTTTGAGATGTCCAACACCCGGAAGATCATCATCGACGAGATCGAGGTCGAGGTTGATCCCAACCTCACGCTGATCCAGGCCTGCGAGCTGGCGGGCGTCGAGATCCCGCGCTTTTGCTACCATGAGCGGCTGTCGATCGCCGGCAACTGCCGGATGTGCCTTGTCGAGGTCGTCGGCGGCCCGCCGAAGCCCGCTGCCAGCTGCGCGATGCAGGTCAAGGACTTGCGCCCCGGCCCGAATGGCGAGCCTTCGGTCATCAAGACCAACTCGCCGATGGTGAAGAAGGCCCGCGAGGGGGTGATGGAGTTCCTGCTGATCAACCACCCGCTGGATTGCCCGATCTGCGACCAGGGCGGCGAGTGCGACCTTCAGGACCAGGCGATGGCCTACGGCGTCGATTTCAGCCGCTACCGCGAGCCCAAGCGGGCGACCGAAGACCTGAACCTCGGCCCGCTGGTCGAAACGCACATGACCCGCTGCATCAGCTGCACCCGCTGCGTGCGCTTCACGTCCGAAGTGGCCGGGATCACCCAGATGGGCCAGACCGGGCGCGGCGAGGATAGCGAAATCACCAGCTATCTGAACCTGACGCTGGATTCGAACCTGCAGGGCAATATCATCGACCTCTGCCCGGTCGGCGCACTGGTGAGCAAGCCCTATGCCTTCACCGCCCGCCCGTGGGAGCTGACCAAGACCGAGACCGTGGACGTGATGGATGCGCTTGGCAGCAACATTCGGGTGGATTGCAAGGGCCGCGAAGTGATGCGGATCCTGCCGCGCAACAATGACGGCGTGAACGAGGAGTGGATCAGCGACAAGACCCGCTTCGTCTGGGACGGCCTGCGCCGTCAGCGGCTGGACACGCCCTACATCCGCGAGGGTGGCAAGCTGCGCAAGGCGACGTGGCCCGAGGCGCTGGCGGCGGTGGCTGCGGCGATGACGGGCCGCAAGGTCGCGGGGCTGGTGGGCGATCTGGCCCCGGTCGAGGCGGCATTTGCGCTGAAGACCCTCGTTGAAGGTCTTGGCGGGAAAGTGGAATGCCGCACCGATGGCGCGCGTCTGCCGGCCGGGCAGCGCGGCGGCTATGCCGGGACGGCGCGGATCGAGGATATCGACAGCGCCGGGCAGATCTGGATCGTCGGGTCCAACCCGCGGGTGGAATCGCCGGTGCTGAACGCCCGGATCCGCAAGGCCTGGACCCAAGGCGCCGAGGTGCATGTGATCGGCGCCGCGGCGGATCTGACCTATGACGTGACGCATGAGGGCACCGGCCGCGACACGCTGGTGCGGCTGGCCGGATCGGCGACCGCGAGCGACAAGCCCGCGCTGGTGATCGTGGGGCAGGGCGCGCTGACCGAAGCCGATGGCGAGGCGGTGCTGGCCCATGCTCAGGCGCTGGCGACGGCGCTTGGCGGTGGGCTGCTGGTGCTGCACTCGGCAGCCTCGCGCGTTGGTGCGATGGATGTGGGCGCGGTGACCGAGGGCGGGATGCAAGCGGCGCTGGAGGGGGCCGAGTTGGTCTACAACCTCGGCGCCGATGAGGTCGAGATCGCGGCGGGACCGCTGGTGATCTATCAGGGCAGCCACGGCGACCGCGGCGCGCACCGGGCCGACATCATCCTGCCGGGCGCGGCCTACACGGAAGAAAACGGCCTGTTCGTGAACACCGAAGGGCGCCCGCAACTGGCGCTGCGCGCCGGCTTCGCGCCGGGCGAGGCGAAAGAGAACTGGGCGATCCTGCGCGCGCTGTCGGCCGAGCTTGGCGCGGCGCAGCCCTGGGACACTCTGGCGCAGCTGCGCCGGGCGCTGGCGGCGGCGGTGCCGCATCTGGCGCTGATCGACCAGGTGCCGGAGAACGCGCCGGCGGAGCTGGAGCTGCGCGCCCCGGGACATGCCGATTTCCGGGTCACGGTGAAGGACTTCTACCTGACCAACCCGATCGCCCGCGCCTCGGCGCTGATGGCGGAACTGTCGGCGATGGCGCAGGCGCGGGCGGCAACGCCGCTGGCGGCGGAATGATGGGCCGCGGCGCCCCCCTTGCGGTTCTTGCCACCGGCCTTGCGGCCGGTCTGGCGGGCTGTGCGGGCGGCGCTGCGGATCAGCCGGGCGCGACCAGCGCCGGGTTTCGCCCCGACTACCGGGGCGTGGAAACCCGGCTGCTGAGCGGCGATCTGGTCAGCTTTCGCGTTGCCATGTCGGGCGCGCGCGGGCTGCCGGATGTCGAGGCTTATGCGGCCTGTGCGGCGGCGCAATATGCGCTGATCCGGGGCTATGGATTCGCGCGCCATGTGCGCACGAATGTCGATGAAGAGGGTGGCGTTTGGCGCGCGGATGCTGTTTACACCATCTCGCCAGCACTACCCCGGGGCATCGCCACGATTGACGCCGAAGTCGTCGTCGCGGCCTGTTCCGAACAGGGTATACCGACGGTCTGAGGGACAAAAGGCAACATGGCTGAGTTTCTTTCCACGCCACTGGGCACATTCTTGCTGATCGCCGTCCAAGGCCTCGGCATCATTGCCTTCGTGATGATTTCGCTGCTGTTCCTCGTGTATGGCGACCGCAAGATCTGGGCCGCCGTGCAGATGCGCAAGGGCCCGAACGTGGTGGGCGCCTTCGGCCTGCTGCAATCGGTGGCCGACGCGCTGAAATACGTGGTCAAGGAAATGATCGTCCCCGCCGGGGCCGACAAGGTCGTGTTCTTCATGGCGCCGCTGGTGTCCTTCGTGCTGGCGATCCTGGCCTGGGCGGTGATCCCGTTCAACGAAGGCTGGATCCTGGCCGACATCAACGTCGCGATCCTGTTCGTTTTCGCCGTGTCCTCGCTGGAGGTGTATGGCGTGATCATGGGCGGGTGGGCCTCGAACTCCAAATACCCGTTCCTCGGATCGCTGCGGTCCGCCGCGCAGATGATCTCGTATGAGGTATCGCTGGGGCTGATCATCATCGGCGTCATCATCTCGACGGGCTCGATGAGCTTTGGCGGCATCGTCGAGGCGCAACGCGGCGATTACGGGCTGTTCAACTGGTACTGGCTGCCGCACCTGCCGATGGTGGTGCTGTTCTTCATCTCGGCGCTGGCCGAGACCAACCGCCCGCCGTTCGATCTGCCCGAGGCGGAGTCGGAACTCGTGGCCGGGTTCATGGTGGAATATTCCTCGACCGCGTACCTCTTGTTCATGGCCGGCGAGTACATCGCCATCTTCCTGATGTGCGCGCTGATGAGCCTGCTGTTCTTCGGGGGCTGGCTGTCGCCGATCCCGGGGCTGCCGGACGGCGTGCTGTGGATGGTCGGCAAGATGGCGTTCTTCTTCTTCATGTTCGCCATGGTGAAGGCAATCGTGCCGCGCTACCGCTATGACCAGCTGATGCGCATTGGCTGGAAGGTGTTCCTGCCGATGTCGCTGGGTTGGGTTGTGATCGTGGCCTTCCTGGCCAGATACGAAGTTCTCGGCGGTGCCTGGGCCCGCTGGACGATGGGGGGCTGAGGCATGGCACTCGACTATACCCGCGCGGCGAAATACTTCCTGATGTTCGATTTCATCAAGGGCTTCGGCCTTGGCATGAAATACTTCTTCGCGCCCAAGGAAACGCTGAACTACCCGCATGAAAAGGGCCCGCTGTCGCCGCGCTTCCGCGGCGAGCACGCCCTGCGCCGCTATCCGAACGGCGAGGAACGCTGCATCGCGTGCAAGCTGTGCGAGGCGATCTGCCCGGCGCAGGCGATCACCATCGATGCCGAACCGCGCGAGGATGGCAGCCGCCGCACCACGCGCTACGACATCGACATGACCAAGTGCATCTATTGCGGCTTTTGCCAGGAGGCTTGCCCGGTCGATGCCATCGTCGAAGGTCCGAACTTCGAATTCTCGACCGAGACGCGCGAGGAACTGTTCTATGACAAGGAGCGGCTGCTGGAAAACGGCGCCCGCTGGGAAGGCGAGATTGCCCGCAACCTAGAGATGGATGCCCCGTACAGATGAACGATGAATTCTCCAAGATGTTCAAGGCGATGATGGATCAGAGCCAGGAGATGGCCAAGGCCTTCAACCCGGCGCTGGAAACCTTCCGCGTCAAGGGGTTCGAGGATCTGATCCCGACCATGTCCAAGGACTTCATGGAGATGGCCTTCGGGCGCACCTTCAACCGCGAGGGGCTGGATGCCAAGACCCGGCTTCTGGTGACCATCGCGGCGCTGACCGTGCTGGGGGCGCAGGCGGACAGCCAGCTGCGGCTGACCATCCGCCACGCGATGCAGGCGGGCGCGAAGAAACGGGAGATTGCGGAAGTGATCTACCAGATGAGCATGTTCGGCGGGCTGCCCGCCATGACCCGCGCGCTGGAGATCGCCCAAGGCGTCTTCGACGGGACCGAAGACAAGGAATGAGGGCCGCGGAATGACAGTTTTCGAGTTTTCCTTCTACCTCTTCGCCATCACCGCCGTCGTGGCGGGGCTGATGGTCGTGATCTCGCGCAACCCGGTGCATTCGGTGCTGTGGCTGATCCTGACGTTCCTGTCGGCCGCCGGCCTCTTCGTGCTGATGGGCGCCGAGTTCGTGGCGATGCTGCTGATCATCGTCTATGTCGGCGCGGTCGCGGTGCTGTTCCTTTTCGTCGTCATGATGCTGGATGTGGACTTCGCCGAGCTGAAGGGCGAGCTGGCGCGCTACATGCCGATGGGCCTGCTGGTCGGCGTGATCATCCTGCTGGAACTGGGCATGGTGTTCGGCGTCTGGCAGACGTCCGAGATGGCCGAAAGCCTGCGGGTGGCGCCGACGCCGGACGGGGTGCAGAATACCGCCGCGCTCGGGATGCTGATCTATGACAAATACGTCTTCCTGTTCCAGACCGCCGGGCTGATCCTGCTGGTGGCGATGATCGGGGCGATCGTGCTGACGCTGCGCCACCGCAAGAACGTCAAGCGGCAGGACGTGCTGCAGCAGATGTACCGCGATCCGGCCAAGGCGATGGAATTGCGCGACGTGAAGCCGGGGCAGGGGCTCTAGGCGACACGGGATTGATACGGCACCGCGCGAGGATGACGCGGGCTTACGGCACCAGACGGAATAGCGGGCGACTCAACGGCCCGGAGGGACGAATATGATCGGACTGACACATTACCTGAGCGTTGCCGCCGCGCTGTTCGTGATCGGCATCTTCGGCATTTTCCTGAACCGGAAGAACGTGATCGTCATCCTGATGTCGATCGAGCTGATGCTGCTGGCCGTGAACATCAACTTCGTCGCCTTCTCGGCGCACCTCAACGATCTCGCAGGGCAGGTGTTCACCATGTTCGTGCTGACGGTCGCGGCGGCCGAGGCGGCGATCGGCCTTGCGATCCTGGTCTGCTTCTTCCGCAACCGCGGCACCATCGCCGTGGAAGACGTCAACGTCATGAAAGGCTGACGGGCAAATGGAAACGATCATCCTCTTTGCCCCGCTCGTGGGCTCTCTCATCGCGGGCTTCGGCTGGCGGCTGATCTCGGAAACCGGCGCCCAGGTGGTGAGCACGGGCCTGCTGTTCCTGGCCTGCCTGCTGTCCTGGGTGGTGTTCCTGGGCCATGACGGCACCACGCAGCACATCCACATCCTCGACTGGATCCAGTCGGGCACGCTGGCGACGGAATGGTCGATCCGCATGGACCGGCTGACCGCGATCATGCTGATCGTCGTCACCACCGTCTCGGCGCTCGTGCACCTCTATTCGTTCGGCTACATGGCCCATGACGACAACTGGGGCCATCACGAGCATTACAAGGCGCGCTTCTTCGCCTACCTGTCGTTCTTCACCTTTGCCATGCTGATGCTGGTGACCAGTGACAACCTGGTGCAGATGTTCTTCGGCTGGGAGGGTGTGGGCGTCGCCTCCTACCTGCTGATCGGCTTCTATTACAAGAAACCCTCGGCCAATGCCGCGGCGATGAAGGCCTTCATCGTCAACCGGGTCGGCGACTTCGGCTTTGCGCTTGGCATCGTGGCGCTGTTCTTCCTGACGGACTCGGTCCGCATGGATGACATCTTCGCTGCTGCGCCGATGCTGGCCGAAACGCAGGTGCATTTCCTGTGGACCGACTGGAACGCCGCCAACCTGATCGGCGTGCTGCTGTTCATCGGCGCGATGGGCAAGTCGGCGCAGCTTGGCCTGCACACCTGGCTGCCCGACGCGATGGAAGGCCCGACCCCGGTGTCGGCGCTGATCCACGCCGCGACGATGGTCACCGCCGGGGTGTTCCTGGTCTGCCGGATGTCGCCGCTGTATGAATTTGCGCCCGATGCCAAGATGATGATCATCTATGTCGGTGCCACCACCGCCTTCTTTGCCGCGACCGTCGGCCTGGTGCAGAACGACATCAAGCGCGTGATCGCCTATTCGACCTGCTCGCAGCTGGGATACATGTTCGTGGCCGCAGGGGCGGGCGTTTACGGCGCCGCGATGTTCCACCTGCTGACCCATGCCTTCTTCAAGGCGATGCTGTTTCTTGGGGCCGGCTCGGTGATCCACGCGATGCACCATGAACAGGACATGCGGAACTATGGCGGGCTGCGCAAAAAGATCCCGCTGACCTTCTATGCGATGCTGATCGGGACGCTGGCGATCACCGGGGTGGGCATTCCGCTGACCCATATCGGTTTCGCCGGCTTCCTGTCCAAGGACGCGATTGTCGAGAGCGCCTATGCGAGCGGCGTGGGCTATGCCTTCTGGCTGCTGGTGATCTCGGCGATGTTCACCTCGTTCTATTCCTGGCGGCTGATGTTCCTGACCTTCTGGGGCACGCCGCGGGGCGACCATCATGCCTATGACCACGCGCATGAGAGCCCGAAGGTCATGCTGATCCCGCTGGGGGTGCTGGCGCTTGGCGCGGTCTTCTCGGGGATGCTGTGGTATAACAGCTTCTTCGGCGACCATGACGATGTAGCCACCTTCTTCGGGATGCCGCATCACGCCGAAGCGTCGGAGGGCGGCGAGCACGCGGCCGAAGGCGCCGGAGCCGAGACGGCCGAGGCCGCGCCGGTGGCTGGGGCCGATGGCGCCGCTGCGACCGAAGTTGCCCCGGCCGACCATGCCGCCGCGACCCACAACCCGGTTGGCGCGATCTACCTGCACCCCGACAATCACGTCATGGAAGACGCGCACCACTCGCCCGTCTGGGTCAAGGTCTCGCCCTTCGTGGCGATGGTGATCGGCCTTGCCACCGCCTGGCTGTTCTACATCCGCGACCCCTCGCTGCCCGGCCGCCTGGCCGCGCTGCAACCCGCGCTCTACCGCTTCTTGCTCAACAAGTGGTACTTCGACGAGATCTACGAGGTGCTGTTCGTGCGCCCCGCCAAATGGCTCGGCCGGTTCTTGTGGAAGCGCGGCGACGGCGACGTGATCGACGGGTCGATCAACGGCGTGGCCCTTGGCATCATCCCGTTCTTCACCCGCCTCTCGGCGAGGGCGCAGTCCGGCTATCTCTTCCACTATGCGTTCGCCATGGTGATCGGCATCGCGGTGCTGATCACATGGATGACGCTCTCGGGCGGCGCTGAATAGGGGGCGCGCGAACACATGGAAAACCTGCTGTCCATCATCACCTTCACCCCGCTGGTCGCGGCGCTGATCCTTGCCGTCTTCCTGCGGGGCGAGGACAAGGCCGCGCAGTCCAACGCCAAATGGGTGGCACTGGTCGCCACGAGCGTGACGTTCCTGGTGTCGATCTTCCTGATCGCCGGGTTCGACCCCGCCGATACCGGCTTCCAGTTCGTCGAGGATCACGCCTGGATCATGGGCCTGCGCTACAAGGTCGGCGTCGATGGCATCTCGGTGCTGTTCGTGATGCTGACCACCTTCCTGATGCCGCTGACCATCGCCGCCTGCTGGAATGTGGAGACGCGGGTCAAGGAATACATGATCGCCTTCCTGGTGCTGGAAGGGCTGATGATCGGGGTGTTCGTCGCGCTGGATCTGGTGCTGTTCTACCTCTACTTCGAGGCCGGGCTGATCCCGATGTTCCTGATCATCGGCATCTGGGGCGGCAAGGACCGGATCTATGCCGCGTTCAAGTTCTTCCTGTATACCTTCCTCGGCTCGGTGCTGATGCTGGTGGCGATGATCGCGATGTATGTCGATGCTGGCACCACCGATATCGCCGCGCTGCTGCGCCATGACTTCGCCTCGCAGACCATTGGCCTCTTCGGCTTCCAGATCCTCGGCGGGATGCAGACGCTGCTGTGGCTGGCCTTCTTCGCCAGCTTCGCGGTCAAGATGCCGATGTGGCCGGTGCATACTTGGCTGCCCGATGCCCACGTTCAGGCGCCGACCGCGGGTTCGGTCGTGCTGGCGGCGATCCTGCTGAAGATGGGCGGCTATGGCTTCTTGCGCTTCAGCCTGCCGATGTTCCCGATTGCGTCGGACCTGCTGGCACCCTTCGTGCTGTGGCTTTCGGCAATTGCCATCGTCTATGCGTCGCTGGTCGCGCTGGCGCAGTCCGACATGAAGAAGCTGATCGCCTACTCCTCGGTCGGGCACATGGGCTATGTCACCATGGGCATCTTCGCGGCCAACCAGCAGGGCGTCGATGGCGCGATCTTCCAGATGATCAGCCACGGCTTCATCTCGGGCGCGCTGTTCCTCTGCGTCGGCGTGATCTATGACCGGATGCACACCCGCGAGATCGACGCCTATGGCGGCCTTGTGAACAAGATGCCGGCCTATGCGCTGATCTTCATGTTCTTCACCATGGCGAACGTCGGCCTTCCCGGCACCTCGGGCTTCGTGGGCGAGTTCCTGACGCTGGTGGGCATCTTCCAAGTCAACACCTGGGTCGCCGCCGTCGCCACCTCGGGCGTGATCCTGTCGGCGGCCTATGCGCTGTGGCTGTATCGCCGGGTGGTTTTTGGCGAGCTGATCAAGGAAAGCCTGAAGTCGATCACCGACATGACCCGCCGCGAGAAGGTGATCTTCGCCCCGCTGATCGCCATGACCCTGCTGCTTGGCGTCTATCCGAGGCTGGTGACCGATATCATCGGCCCCTCGGTCACCGCGCTTGTTACCGATTACCATGCGTCGATCCCCGCCGATGTGGCGGGCGTCGCGGCCAGCCACTGAGGACCGGACCATGACCTCTGCCGATTTCTCCACCGTCCTGCCCGAGGTGCTGCTGGCCGTCTACGCCATGGCGGTGCTGCTGCTGGGGGTCTACGGCGGCAAGGACAAGCTGACCGGCGCCATCACCTGGGCCACGGTGGCAACCCTGCTGCTGATCGCGGCCATGGTCGGCTTTGGCAGCGGCGGCAGCCGCAGCGCCTTTGGCGGGCTGTTCATCGACGATGCCTTCGCGCGCTTTGCCAAGGTGACGCTGCTGCTGTCGGCCGCCGCAGTCCTGGCGATGAGCCAGGATTACCTTGAACGCCGCGACATGGGGCGGTTCGAATACCCGGTTCTGATCGCGCTGTCGGTCGTCGGCATGATGATCATGGTCTCGGCCGGTGATCTGATGAGCCTCTACATGGGGCTGGAATTGCAGAGCCTTGCGCTCTACGTCGTCGCCTCGATCCGCCGCGACAGCGCGAAATCGACCGAGGCCGGCCTCAAGTATTTCGTGCTCGGCTCGCTCTCCTCGGGCCTGCTGCTCTATGGCGCCTCGCTGACCTATGGCTTTGCCGGCACCACCTCCTTTACCGGGATCGTGGCGGCGCTGCAGGGGGCCGAGCAGATCCCGCTGGGGCTGCTGTTCGGCATGGTGTTCCTGATCACCGGCCTTGCCTTCAAGGTTTCCGCCGTGCCGTTCCACATGTGGACGCCCGATGTCTATGAGGGCGCGCCGACGCCGGTCACCGCCTTCTTCGCCACCGCGCCGAAAGTGGCGGCGATGGCCCTGTTCGCGCGGCTGGTCTATGACGGCTTCGGCCCGGTGGTCGGCGACTGGACCCAGATCGTGGCGCTGCTGGCGGTCGCCTCGATGTTCCTCGGCTCCATCGCCGCCATCGGCCAGCGCAACATCAAGCGGCTGATGGCCTATAGCTCGATCGGCCATATGGGCTTTGCGATGATGGGCCTTGCTGCGGGCACCGCTGCCGGTGTGCAGGCGATGCTGCTGTATATGGCGATCTACGTCACCATGAACGTCGGCACCTTCGCCTTCATCCTGTCGATGAGCCGCGATGGCCAGCCCGTCACCGATATCTCGGCCCTGAACCTCTATTCGCGGCGCGAGCCGGCGAAGGCGATGGCGATGCTGATTCTGATGTTCAGCCTTGCGGGCGTGCCGCCGATGCTTGGCTTCTTCGCCAAGTATGGCGTGCTGATGGCGGCGGTGGGTGCGGGCATGACCTGGCTGGCGGTTCTGGGTGTCATCGCCTCGGTCATCGGTGCGTTCTATTACCTGCGACTGGTGTTCTACATGTATTTCGGCACCGAGACCGAGGTGCTGGACACGCGGATGCCCGCCGTGCAGTGGTTGCTGCTGATCGGCTCTGCCGCGGCGATGGTGATCGGTGTGGTCAACATGTTCGGCATCGAAGGCGCCGCGACGCTGGCGGCAGAAGCGCTTGTCCGGTAGCACCGACACGCGGGCCGCTGACCTCTGGGCCTGGCCCGAGGGCGTGGCCCGCCACGTCCTGCCCGAGGTCGACAGCACGAATGCTCAGGCGGCACGCCTTGCCCCGCACCTGACGCAGCCGACCTGGATCCTGGCGCTGCGCCAGACCGCGGGCCGCGCCCGCCGCGGGCGTAGCTGGCAAGATACCCCCGGGAATTTCGCCGCCACCCTGCTGATGCGTCCCACCGGCACCGCGCAGGACGCCGCGCTGCGCAGCTTCGTCGCCGCGCTGGCGCTGCACGAGGCGCTTGGCGCGGTGGTCGGCCCGTCTGCCAACCTCTCAATCAAATGGCCCAATGACGTGCTGCTGAACGGCGGCAAGGTCGCGGGGATCTTGCTGGAAAGCCTTGGCGGGGGCAGGGCGGTCAGCCACCTCGCCATCGGCATCGGCGTGAACCTGGCCGCCGCGCCCGATGTCGCGGGGCTGGACCCGGTGACCGCGCCCCCCGTCTCGGTGGCGGGCGAAACCGGCCTGACCCTGCCGCCCGAAGAGTTTCTCACCTACCTCGCCGCGGCCTTCGCCCGGTGCGAGGCGCAGCTGGCAACCTTCGGCTTTGGCCCCATCCGCACTGCCTGGCTGGCCCGCGCCGCGCGCATTGGCCAGACCATCACCGCCCGCACGATGACAGAAGTTATCGAGGGCCGGTTCGAGACCATCGACGACACTGGCGCGTTGGTGCTGGCAACGGCGCAGGGGCGCCGCGCCGTGCCCGCGGCGGATGTGTATTTCTAGGCCAGGGTTCTCTTGGGGGGAGGCGACATGCTGCTGTGCATCGACTGCGGCAACACCAACACGGTGTTCTCGATCTGGGATGGCGAGGGATTCCTCGACACCTGGCGCATCGCGACCGATCACCGGCGCACGGCGGATGAGTATTTCGTCTGGCTGTCGACGCTGATGGGCCTGAAGAAGATCAATGCCGAGATCACCAAGGTCATCATCTCCTCGACCGTGCCGCGGGTGGTGTTCAACCTGCGGGTGCTGTGCAACCGCTATTTCGACACCCGCCCGCTGGTGGTCGGCAAGCCGGAATGTGCGCTGCCCGTCGCCCCTCGGGTCGATCAGGGCACGACCGTCGGTCCGGACCGGCTGGTCAACACCGTCGCGGGCTTCGGCAAATTCGGTGGCGACCTGATCGTGGTGGATTTCGGCACGGCGACCACCTTCGACGTGGTGGACATCGACGGCGCCTATATCGGCGGCGTCATCGCCCCCGGCGTGAACCTCAGCCTCGAGGCGCTGCACATGGCGGCGGCTGCTTTGCCACACGTCGATGTGACCCGCCCGCAGTCGGCGATTGGCACAAACACCATCGCCTGCATGCAATCAGGGGTCTATTGGGGGTATATCGGCCTTGTGGAAGGCATCGTGCGCCAGATAAGGATCGAACGCGAACGCCCGATGCGGGTGATCGCGACCGGCGGACTCGCGCCGCTGTTTGCACAAGGGTTTGACCTCTTCGACGCGGTCGATGATGACCTGACGATGCAGGGGCTGGTCCTCATACATGAATACAACACGGCACTGGAGACGGCATGAGCAAAAAGGACCGGCTGATTTATCTGCCCCTCGGCGGCGCCGGAGAGATCGGCATGAACGCCTATGTCTATGGCTACGGGCCAGAGGGGCGCGAGCGGCTGATCCTTGTCGACATGGGCGTGACCTTCCCCGACATGGATACCAGCCCCGGCGTCGATCTGATCATGCCCGACCTCAGCTGGCTGATCGCCCGCGCCGACCGGCTGGACGCGATCTTCATCACCCACGCGCATGAAGACCATGTCGGCGCGGTGGGGCATCTGTGGCCCAAGCTGAAGGCGCCGATCTATGCGCGCAAGTTCACTGCCGCCATCGCCAAGCTGAAGCTGGAAGACCACAACGTGCCGACCGATGCGCTGCACATCGTGGCGCCGCGCCCGGATGTGGTGGAGGCGGGGCCGTTCAAGGTGCAGTTCGTGCCGGTCAGCCATTCCATCCCCGAAAGCTCGGCGCTGATCATCGACACGCCGGCGGGCCGGATCGTGCATACCGGCGACTTCAAGCTGGATGGCAACCCGGTCGTGGGCGAGCCCTTCAGCCCGCAAGAATGGCATGATATCGCGCGTGAGCGTCCGGTCCATGCGATGATGTGCGACAGCACCAACATCTTCTCGCACCATCCGGGGCGGTCGGAATCGGTTCTGGCCGATCCGCTGCGCGATCTGGTGGCGAATTCGAAGGGCATGGTCGTGGCGACGACCTTCGCGTCCAACGTCGCGCGGCTGAAGTCGCTGGCCGAGGCCGGCGAGGCTGCGGGCCGGTCGGTCTGCATGCTGGGCCGGGCGATGAAGAAGATGCTGACGGCGGCGGTGGAAACCGGCGTGCTGACCGACTTCCCGCCGATCGTGACGCCCGAACAGGCGGCGCAGATCGGCCGCGACAACCTGATGCTGATCGTGACCGGCAGCCAGGGCGAGCGGCGCGCCGCCTCGGCCCAGCTGTCGCGCGGCCGCTATCTGGGGCTGACGCTGAAAGAGGGCGACACCTTCTTGTTCTCGTCCAAGACCATCCCGGGCAATGAACGCGGCGTGATCCGCATCATGAATGCGTTTTCCGAAATGGGCGTCGACGTGATCGACGATCACAACGGGCTCTACCATGTGTCGGGCCATGCCAACCGCCCCGATCTTGAAGCGGTGCATGACCTGATGAAACCGACCATGCTGATCCCGATGCATGGCGAGCACCGGCACCTGCGTGAGCATGTGAAGCTGGCGCTGGCCAAGGGTATCGCCGCCGAGGTCGCCACCAACGGCACCATGGTCAACCTGACCGGCAAGAGCCCCGAGGTGGTGGAATATATCGAGACCGGCCGCATCTATCTGGACGGCGCGGTGCTGATCGGCGCGATGGACGGCGTGGTGCGCGACCGTCTGCGCATGGCGCTGAACGGGCATGTGCTGGCGACGATCATCGTCGATGAGGATGACGTGCCGCTTGGCGATGCCTGGGTCGAGATCATGGGCCTGCCCGCCCTGGGGCGCAACGGCAAGTCGCTGGCCGACACGCTCGAGGCCGATCTGGCGGAGTTCCTGGACCGGGTCGACACCAAGACCGTGAAGAACGACGACAAGATGGACGAGGCGATCCGCCGGCTGATCCGTCAGGTCTCGGTCGAGGAAATCGGCCGCAAGCCGGAAGTGACGGTGGTGATCAGCCGGCTGATGGCCGACTGATCCTGCGGCACCGATGATGCGAAAAGCGAAAGGCCCCGGAGTGATCCGGGGCCTTTTCCTATCTGGATCAGTCACTGTCAGAGGGCAGGGCCTGGCCGCCGGGTGGGCGAGCAACGCCAGTTCTAAGCGGTTTATGGTTCAACCCCCTCCACCGGCGTTCTGGGCGCTACCGTTGAAAGCGCCCGCCCGAGGGGGCGGACGGGCGCTGCCCTGCGGCGCTAAAGCGCCTTGATTCCGGGCAAAGGATTGCTCTGCCCAGAGTTCAGGTAAAAGTCAGCCTTCAGCCGTATCCGGCGCCACCGGCATCTTGAAGCCGCGCAGCAGGAAGTCCGGCACATGGTCGCCCATGCCGACCACCGGAGCGTCGTTGCGCTCGCGGCGGTCATCGCGGCGCGGTTCGCGGCGAGTATCCTCGCGCCGGTCGTCGCGGCGCGGTTCGCGCCGGGGTTCCTGGCGGGTCTCGCGCGGCTCTTCGTTGCGCGGGGCAGGGGCGGCGGCAACCTCACGCGGGGCGGCCTCGGGGGCAGCCTGCACATCGGTCGGCATCGCGGCCGGCACGGCTTGCGTCACCTCGGCAACCGGAGCAGCCTCGCTGCGCGGCTTGCGGGTGCGACGTTCGCCGTCGCGCCCGGCGTTGCGTTCGGCGCGCTCGCCGCTGCGGTCGTCTTCGCGGGCAGCCGGCGCACCGCGCCCGCCGCGGCTTCCGCCCCGGCTGCTGCCGCTGCGGCCAGAGGGCGCATCCGGCTCGCCGGTTTCGCTGGCGATGAAGCCTTCCGGCACCGGCACCCGCGGCAGCGGCATCTTCAGCAGCGATTCAATCGCCGCCAGGTACTTTTCGTCCGACGGGGTCGACAGCGTATAGGCCGTGCCCTTGCGCCCGGCGCGCCCCGTGCGGCCGATGCGGTGGACATAGTCCTCGGCATGGCTGGGAACGTCGAAGTTGAACACATGGCTGACGGCCGGAATATCCAGCCCGCGCGCGGCCACGTCCGAGGCGACGAGGAAGCGCAGCGTGCCATCGCGGAAGCCATCCAACGTCTTTGTGCGCTGGCTCTGCTCCAGATCGCCATGGATCGGCGCCGCGTCGAAGCCGTAGGCCTTCAGCGACTTGGCGACGATATCGACCTCTGTCTTGCGGTTGCAGAAGATGATCGCGTTGGTGCAGGCCTCGGCCTCGGTCTCGATGATCCGGCGCAGCAGCTCGCGCTTTTGCTTGGGGCCCATGTCGCGGCGGGTCGGGTGCAGCTCGACCAGACGCTGGGTGATGTTTTCCCCGGCGGTGGCCTGGCGCGCGACTTCGACGCGGACCGGCGAGTGCAGGAAGGTGTTGGTGATCCGCTCGATTTCCGGCGCCATCGTGGCGCTGAAGAACAGGGTCTGACGGGTGAAGGGGGTCAGCTGGAAGATGCGCTCGATATCGGGGATGAAGCCCATGTCCAGCATCCGGTCGGCCTCATCGACCACCATGATCTGCACGCCAGTCAGCAGCAGCTTGCCACGCTCGAAATGGTCCAGCAGCCGGCCCGGGGTGGCGATCAGCACGTCGACGCCGCGGTCGATCAGCTTGTCCTGTTCGCCAAAGCTGACGCCGCCGATCAGCAGCGCCTTGGTCAGGCGGGTGTGCTTGGCATAGGTGTCGAAGTTTTCCGCGACCTGCGCTGCAAGCTCGCGCGTCGGCGCCAGCACCAGCGAACGCGGCATCCTCGCCCGGGCCCGGCCCTGGCCCAGCAGGGTGATCATCGGCAGCGTGAAGCTGGCGGTCTTGCCGGTGCCGGTCTGGGCAATCCCCAGCACGTCGCGGCCTTCGAGCGCATGCGGAATGGCCTGCGCCTGGATCGGGGTCGGCGTTTCGTATCCGGTTTCGGCGACAGCCTGGAGAACACGGGGATCGAGCGCGAGATCAGAGAATTTGGTCATATGCGTCCTAAGATTGCGGCATCGGGCCGCAAGGGTGAAGGGCGCATGGTTCCGGCGCCCGAACGAGGATCCGCCGGTGGTCCTTGCCCGATGGGCAGGCCTCCCCCGGCAAGGGATGCAGGCGCGTTAGCTGAAATCGGCGGCAAGGTCAATCTATACGGCAGTTTAAGCCCCGTTCTGTCGCAAGAAGTTCAGGAAATCGCCGCGGGCCTGTGACGCGCCCGCCGCAAGGTCGGCAGGCCCGCGCCGGTTCCGGCGCCCGGTTCCGCTTTCCCTTTCAGTTTCGGAGCGTCAGATGACCACTGTCCTGTCCCGCCTTCTCTGCTCTGCTGCGCTGTGCGCGGCCTTCCTTCCAGCCGCCGCGCAGGAGCCCGAGACCGTGTTCCCGGCAACCCTCGCCGGCCATGCCGTGCTGCCGGCGCTGAGCCTGATCGCGCCGCCGGCGGATGCGCCGCAAGATGCCTGGATCTCGGGCAAGTTCACCGGGCCCGTCCGCAATGACGTGCCGATGTCGGTGATGGGCGATACCGGCGGGATGCATGGCAAACGCACCACCGGGCTTGCCCTTCCCTTCATCGGCCAGCCGCTGCAGGGCATGTCGGGCTTTGCGATGGAGACGGCCGAGGATGGCTCGATCTATGTGCTGACCGACAACGGCTTTGGCTCGAAGGGCAACAGCCCCGACGCGCTGCTGTTCTTCTCGCGCATGGCCCCGGATTTCGAGACCGGCAAGATCGCGGTCAAGGAAACCGTGTTCCTGCATGACCCGGACCGCAAGGTGCCGTTCCGCATCGCCTATGAAGCCAGCGAGGCGCGCTACCTGACCGGCGCCGACTTCGACCCGGAATCGATCCAGCTGGTGGATGGCGATATCTGGATCGGCGAGGAGTTCGGCCCCTACCTGATCCGCGCCACTACCGAGGGGCGCATCCTGCAGGTGGTGCCGACGCTGATGGAGGGCCAGCCGCTGAAGAGCCCCGACACCCCCGGCGTCACCGTTCCCGCGCAGCCGGGCAAGGACTACCGTGTCGCGCGCTCGGGCGGCTTTGAGGGCATGGGGCTGCAGCCGGGCACCGGCCTGCTGTGGGCGATGCTGGAAAAGCCGCTGCTTGGTGCGGACGGCGCGCCGGAGGGCAACTTCCTGACGGTGCTGGCCTTCGATCCGGCCAAGGCGGAGTGGACGGGCGACAGCTTCAAGTTCGCGCTGGCCGAGGGCGCGACCGCCATCGGCGATTTCAACTTCATCGACGAGACCCGCGCGCTGGTGATCGAGCGCGACAATGGCGAGGGCGACCCCTCGCTGAAATGCGCGGGCGAGCCGATGCCGGATTGCTTCCCGGCGCCGGCGATGCTCAAGCGGGTGGTGCTGATCGACACCGCCACCGTGGACGCGGAGGGCTTCGTGCGCCGCATCGGCCATATCGACCTGATGGACATCGCCGACCCCGAGGGCAAGAACCGGCTCGAGACCGCCTCCGCCCGCGACCTGACCGGCAAGATGACCTTCCCCTTCTTCACCATCGAGGACGTGATGAAGGTCGATGAGACCCATATCCTGGTCGGCAATGACAACAACCTGCCGTTCTCCTCGGGCCGCCAGCTCGATGGCGCGGCGGATAACGAGATGATGCTGCTGTCGGTGCCCGAGCTGCTGGCGGCCCGCTGACGGCGGCGGGGCCCAGTCGCGGCAGGGGATGCAACCCGAGGCGCCCCTGCCGCGTTGTCTGGTGGACATCGAGACCCAAGACAGGTCGGACGCCAGAAAATTCAGGTGTTTGATGCCGGGTCCGCGAGGGCCCGGGGGCCAAACCACAGGAAAGGACTTCCCATGAAGATCACCAAGAGCGGATCGGCCGAATGGACCGGCAGCATCAAAGAGGGCAAGGGCACCGTTTCCACCGAAAGCGGCGCGCTGAACGCACAGCCCTACGGCTTCAACACCCGGTTTGAAGGCCAGCCCGGCACCAACCCCGAAGAGCTTCTGGGCGCGGCCCACGCCGCCTGTTTCTCGATGGCGCTGTCCAACCTTCTGGGCGCCGAGGGCATCACCCCAGGCCGGATCGAGACCACGTCGAAAGTGACGATCGAGAAGAAGGGTGACGGCTTCGAGATCACCGGCGTCCATCTGGTGACGCAGATCGTGGCAGATGCCGAGGAGTCGGTGCTGATGGAAGTGGCACAGAAAGCAAAGACCGGCTGCCCGGTGTCGAAACTGTTCAATGCCGAGGTGACGATGGAGGCGACAATCGGCTAAGGTCGGTCAGCGTCTTCGCGGCGCCGTCCGGACCGGGCGGCGCCATACCCTTCTCTTGTGCCGGTCTGGAAAGAATAACAAATCATGCTCATCCGTTTCGGCCATGAATTCACCATCACTTGCGATCAGCCCACCCCGATGGTGTGCCTCGTCTCGCCGCATATCGAGCGCCATGCCGATCTGGTCGCGCCCGAGGTGCAACTGACGAACCCGCAAGTGCCGATGCACAACTACTTCGACCTTTTCGGCAATCTGTGCCGCCGCTTCGTGGCCCCTGCAGGCGATTTCACCTTCAGCTATGACGCCACCCTGCGCGACAGCGGTCAGCCCGATGTCCATGCGCCCGAGGCGAACGAGATCCCGATCGCGGCGCTGCCCGATGAGACGCTGCTCTACCTGATGGGCAGCCGCTATTGCGAGACCGACCGGATGAGCCAGACCGCCTGGGACCTGTTCGGCAACGTCGCGCCGGGCTGGGGCCGGGTGCAGGCGATCTGCGATTACGTCCACAACCACATCACCTTCAACTACATGGATGCCCGGTCCACCCGCACCGCCTATGAGGCCTGGCAGGAACGCAAGGGCGTGTGCCGCGACTTCGCGCATCTGTCGGTGACGCTGTGCCGCGCGATGAACATCCCGGCGCGCTATGTGAACGGCTACCTCGGCGATATCGGCGTGCCGCCCGCGGGCGAGGGCGATTTCGCGGCCTGGATGGAGGTGTATCTGGGCGGGCGCTGGTGGACCTTCGACGCGCGCAACAATATCCCGCGCATCGGCCGGATCGTCGTGGCCCGCGGACGCGATGCGGCCGATGTGCCGCTGCTGAACTCGTTCGGGCCGCATATGCTGAAAAGCTTCAAGGTCTGGACCGATGAGGTCTGGGAGGGCTGAGGGGGCGCCGGCCTCGGCCGACTGACGCTTTCAGGGCGGTGATTTTCCGGCCGGGGCGGGCATATGAGCGCCCGACCCGAACGCCGCACCGTCAGGCCGCGCCCATCGCCTCGGTCTCGACCCCAGCCTCTTCCAGCCGGTCGCGCGCCGCGCTCACCACCTCGGCGGCAAAGCTCGCCGCATGGCGCAGCACCACCGCCTCGCCGGTGAATTCCGCCAGCTTGCGGGCGATCAGCAGCGCAAAGCCGCCCTCCAGTTCGGGATTGGCGTCGAAGTCGCGCAAGACCGGGATCGCGCCGCCCTTGGTCAGCTTGGCCCGCGTCCGCGTCAGCCGCGCCGCCTTGCCGCGTTCTTCGGTCAGCACCTGCTCCAGCGCATGGACAGACCGCCACATGTCGCCCTCCACCGTGCCGGGCGCGGGATCGGGCAGCACCTCCAGCAGCCGGCGGAAGGCCAGATCGTAAAGCTCCGCCGCCTTCTTCTGCCGGGCATTCGCCATGAACCGCCGCAGCTGCGCCGGATCGTCAGAGGTCTCGATCGTCTCGACGATCCGTTTGGTATCGGCCATGCGGCTGCTCCGGGGTTGGGGAAAGACCACCCCTAGCACGGATCGCCAGCAGCACCATCACTCTCCTCACGCCATCACTCCGCGCCATCATTCCGCGTCGCCGCCCTTGCGGGCGCGCAGCTTGTCGCGCATCACCGCAAGGCGCCGGAACAGCGTGCCGCTGTCGGCGTTCAGCCGCTCCAGCAGCTGGCAGGCCAGCGGGCCGGCCACCGGCACCTCCAGCGCCTCGGCCCAGATCGGCGCCAGCAGGTTGACGTCGAGCTCGCCATGCGTCAGCGAAAAGCCTGGCATCTCCATCGGCAGCGGGCCCTTGGCACGCTTGTTCAGCCGGAAGGGCTGGTCCGGCTCGAACCCCGAATGCAGGCGTTCATATTCGTAGAGCTTCATCACCGAGAACAGCACGTTCAGCGACTGGCCCAGACGGCGCTGTGGCTCGGTCCGGCCATGATCGGCAAAGGTTATGATGCTGGAGATCAGCCAGCGGGTGGACAGCGTGGTCAGCAGGGTCTCGCCCTGCTCCTCCCAGATCCGGTGGAACAGCAGCGGCGCCTCGGCCGGAAAGCTGCGCCGGCGCAGGTGGGCGATGCACAGAGCGTTCAGCAGCTCCAGCTCGCTGCGCCCGGCGTGTTCCGCCGCCAGCAGCCTGAACTTGCGCATATGGCTCGAGGCGCGGCGCGGCTGCGGCGGCAGTTCTGCGGGCACCAGCTGCTGCGCCAGCGCCGCCAGGTCGAACTCCAGCGGCAGCGCCTCGCCCGCGGCCAGTCCCATCGGCGCGCGGCGCTTTTGCCACAGGGCCGTCAACGCCTCGCTGCCGCCGGGATAGGTCAGCCCAGGGTCGGCGGGGCCAGGTTCGGCGGGGCCAAGGTCGGCGGGGCCGGTCACACCATCATTTCCTTCGTCGCGGTCAGCCGCAGCTCGGGGAAGTCGCGCACGATGCGGTCGATGTCCCACTGCAACCGGGTCAGGAACACGATGTCGCCGTCATGGTCATGGGCGATATGCTGCTTGTTGATGTTGGTGAAACGGTCCACCTCGGCCTTGGGCCCGGTGACCCAGCGGGCCGAGGTGAACTGGCTGCCCTCGAAGCGCACGGGCAGGGAATATTCCTGCTCGATCCGGCTCGCCAGCACCTCGAATTGCAGCGCGCCGACGACGCCGACGATGAAGCCTGACCCGATGGCGGGCTTGAACACCTTGGCCGCGCCCTCCTCGGCGAATTGCATCAGTGCCTTTTCCAGATGCTTGGCCTTCATCGGATCGCCCGCGCGCACCGTCTGCAGCAGCTCGGGCGCGAAGGAGGGGATGCCGGTGAAGCGCAGGTTCTCGCCCTCGGTCAGCCCGTCGCCGATCCGCAGCTGGCCGTGGTTGGGGATGCCGATGATGTCGCCCGCCCAGGCCTCCTCGGCCAGCTCGCGGTCGGCAGCAAGGAACAGCACCGGGTTCGACACCGACATCTGCTTCTTGCTGCGCACATGCAGCAGCTTCATCCCGCGCTCGAAATGCCCCGAGGCGAGGCGCACGAACGCCACCCGGTCGCGGTGCTTGGGGTCCATGTTGGCCTGCACCTTGAAGACGAAGCCGGTGACGGCGGTCTCATCGGCCGCGATCTGGCGCTCGGCGGCCTTTTGCGGCTGCGGCTCGGGGCCGAACTCGCCCATGCCGTCCATCAGCTCGCGCACGCCGAACGAGTTGATGGCGGACCCGAACCAGATCGGGGTCATGTGCCCCTCGAGGAAGCTTTGCCGGTCGAAGGCGGGCAGCAATTCGCGCGCCATCTCCAGCTCGTCGCGCAGGGTCGCCAGCTGCTCGGCGGGCACGTGTTCGGCCAGCAGCGGATCGTCCAGCCCGTTGATCTTGATCGATTCCGCCACCCGGTTGCGGTCGGCGCGGTCGATCAACTCCAGCCGGTCATGCACGATGTCATAGCAGCCCAGGAAATCGCGGCCCATGCCGATCGGCCAGCTGGCGGGCGCCACGTCGATGGCGAGGTTCTCCTGGATCTCGTCGATGATCTCGAAGGTGTCGCGGCTTTCCCGGTCCATCTTGTTGCAGAAGGTCAGGATCGGCAGATCGCGCAGGCGGCAGACCTCGAACAGCTTGCGGGTCTGGCTCTCCACGCCCTTGGCGCCGTCGATCACCATGATCGCGGCATCGACCGCCGTCAGCGTGCGGTAGGTGTCTTCCGAGAAATCCGAGTGGCCGGGCGTGTCCACCAGGTTGAACCGCCAGCCCTTGTACTCAAAGCTCATCGCCGAGGCGGACACCGAGATCCCGCGCTCCTGCTCCATCTTCATGAAGTCGGACCTTGTGCGCCGCGCCTCGCCCTTGGCACGGACCTGCCCGGCCATCTGGATCGCGCCGCCGAACAGCAGGAACTTCTCGGTCAGCGTGGTCTTGCCGGCGTCGGGATGCGAGATGATCGCAAAGGTCCGGCGGCGGGCAATTTCGGGCGGAAGGGCGGGGCGGTTGGATTGGTCGAGCATGGGGCGCGGTGTAGCCGATGCCGCGGGCTGCGTCCATCGCTGCGGAAGGGGGAGGGGGTGGGCTGGTTCGGGCTTCCGGGAGAAGGCTGGAGCGCGAGCTATGACCGACGCTTCTTCGCCCGGAATCAAGGCGCCTTGGCGCCGCCGGGCAGCGCCCGTCCGCCCCCTCGGGCGGGCGCTTTCCACGCCAGCGCCTAGAACGCGCGTGGAGGTAAGCCGCACCATAAAGCGCCGAGAACCACCGTAGCCGCCCACCCGGCGGACGGGCGCTGCCCTCTGACAGTGACTTCACGGCGACAAAACCACTTCAGTCCCGCCGCCGTCCCCGCAGCAGCGCGTCCCGGCCAATGGCATCCAGCGCGGTGCGCGACGCCTCGGTCCCGAAATGCTGGCGCTGGCTGAGGCCGGGGAACCGCGCCCGCACTTCCGCCGAAAATGCCTGCGGCAGCAGGCTCAGCGTCGCCTCGCTCACCAGCAGACTCTCACACGGGATGCCCTCGGCATAGATGATCTCATGGTGGTCGAAGACCAGGCTGAAGTAGTCGACGAACCCGCCCTCGCGCAGCCAGATCGATTCCCCATCCACCAGATGCTTGGCCTGCACCAGCAGCTCGGCGGTGCCGCCCACCCGCTGCTCGCCGCGCTGATAGAGGAAGATGCGGTGATGCTGGCTGACGATCAGGTCGCCGGCATTGCCAAGCGTGCCGCGGCTGATGACGACGGGTGCGAAGCTGCCCGAGGCGCGCAGCGTCGCATGGCCCAGCCAGCGGATCGCTTGCGGGCCGTTGTCGCGGGTCAGCACGCGGTCGCCGACCACCAGCTGCTCCACCGGCTTTTGCGCGCCGCCCGCCATGGCAATCATCGTGCCGCGGGTGAAGGACACGCAGACCATGTCCGACAGCCGCACATCGGGCGGGGGCGGGCTGACGGTCAGCAGCGTATAGTCGGTGCGCGGCGCGACGGGCGACAGCGGCAGCGCGAAATGCCGGTCCGAGGCGTCGTGGCGGATCACCAGCACCTCCAGCTTGTCGGCATCGGGGGCCATCAGCGTCAGCAGCGACAGCAGCGTCACCCGGTCGCCGGGCGCGCCGATGTCAGACCCTTCGGCCACGGTCTGCGCCTGCCCGTCGCCGGTTTGCGGGCACAGCATCAGCCGCAGGGGCCGCGCGCTGCGATGCAGGCGGTAGATGTCGCCGGCCTCGCAAAGGTCGGGCTCGGCAACGCCGTCGCCCTGATTGGCGCCTGCGACCACCTGCAGGACATCCGCCGGAAACACCTGCGCGGCCAGCCCAGGAAGGGCAGGGGTGGTGCCGTCGGGCGGCGGGGGCGGGGCGGCGGGGCGGGTCATCATCTTGTCCGGGCTTGTGGCGACGTCAGGACGCGGGCATCTTGCGACTTCAAGGGGTTTATCTGAAGACTGGGCTATCAGATTGGTTTCATAAGGGTCAACCACGGGCGAAAATGTGGCGCAGCCCGTGGATTTGTTTCGCAACACGCGACGATTGCGGGCTGCGCCCTCAAAGACAGACGAAGGAATGACGGATATGGATCTTGGGATCAGGGGCCGGCGCGCGCTGGTGACGGCGGCATCGAAGGGGCTTGGCCGGGGCTGCGCCGAGGCGCTGGCAGAGGCGGGCGTCGATCTGGTCATCAACGCCCGCGGCGCCGAGGCGCTGGAGGCAACCGCCGAGACCCTGCGCGCCAAGGGCGTGCAGGTGACCGCGATTGCCGCCGACATCACCACGCCCGAGGGCCGCGCCAAGGTGCTGGAGGCTGCGGGGGCGGTGGACATCCTGGTGACCAATGCCGGCGGTCCGCCGCCAGGCATGTGGTCCGACTGGAGCCGCGACGATTTCATCAAGGCGCTCGACGCCAACATGCTGACGCCGATCGCGCTGATGCAGGCGCTGATGCCGGGGATGATCGACCGTGGCTGGGGCAGGGTGGTCAACATCACCTCGAACTCGGTGAAATCGCCGATTGCGCAGCTTGGGCTGTCGAACTCTGCCCGCGCCGGCTTGACCGGCTTTGTCGCCGGCACCGCGCGGCAGGTGGCGCCGATGGGGGTGACGATCAACAACCTGCTGCCCGGCATCCATGACACCGACCGCGCCGATGCGCTGGACCGGGGCGTGTCCGCCGCCGAGGGGCTGACCATGGCCGAGGCGCGCGTCAAGCGCGCCGCCACCATCCCCGCGCGCCGCTATGGCACCGCTGCCGAGTTCGGGGCGATGTGTGCCTTCCTGTGTTCCGCCCATGCCGGGTTCATCGTCGGCCAGAACATCTCTCTGGACGGCGGCGCCCATAACGCCACCGTCTAGGGGGCGCCCCGGTGCCGGTGCTGCGCTATCTGTCGCATCCCGAGGTCGCCTGCGACCCCGAGGTGCCGGTGCCGGACTGGGGCCTGCGGGCCCGCGGCCGCGCCCGGATGCGGGTGATCGCCAGCCTCGGCTGGCCGGCCGGCACCACGCGGATCATTGCCAGCGCCGAGCGCAGGGCGCGGGAAACCGCCGCCTATCTTGCCGAATCTCTGGGGCTGACGGTCGAGATCGCCGAAGGCATGGGCGAGATCGACCGCTCCGCCACCGGCCATGTGCCCCATGCCCGGCATGAGGAGCTGGCGAGCGCGCTGTTCGCCCATCCCGAAGACAGCATCGAGGGCTGGGAGCGGGCGGTGGACGCGCAGGCCCGCGCCGCGGATGCGCTGTGCCGCCTGCTGACGCCGGTGCGCGCCGGGGGCACCTGCCCGGACAGGCAGGTGGGCGACCTGCTGCTGGTCGGCCATGGCGGCATCGGCACGCTGCTGTGGTGCCATCTGGCGGGCCGCCTGATCTCGCGCGCCGAGGACCAGCCGCATGGCGGCGGCCAGGTCTGGGCCGTGACGCTGCCCGATCTGGTGCCGGTGCATTCCTGGCGGGCGATGGAGACGGTCGCGGGGTTGTGAGGGGGCGGGGCGCGTGCGGCTTGTGCAGCTGTCGGGACCTCTCAATCCCATCCTCTTGCAGCCTGCGAGCCGCTCGGGTCGGGCGGAAGAAGGCGAGGCATTGCCTCGCCCCGCCCGTGCGAGACGAAAGCGACCGGAGCCGCTGGCAACACGAGACCGGGTGAGGACAGCGCCCGACCTGGCGGGCGAGAAGCGCCCGCCGAGGGGTGATGAGCGAAAAGAAATCTTCCAGTGGAAGATTTCCGCGAAGAACGCCCGGCCCGTGGCCGGGCCGGGAGGGCGGGCGCTGGCCGGGCCCTTTGGGGGCCCGTCCGGTGTGGGTGGAGAGGGCAGCGTGTGGCGAAGGCGATGGCCTTCGCCAAGGCGGGCGGGGCAGCGGCGCACCAAGGCCGCCAGCCGAACCTCTGCCTGCGACCTTCCCTCCCCCTGCCACCGCTTGCAGCACAGCCCCCTGCCTGCTATCTCGGCCCCCGCAAAACCCGATGGAATTGATCGGAAACCGGTTGTCCCAACCCGCAAACATCCCTGCCCCGCGGCTGGACGTGCAGCACCTCACCCGCCGCTTCGGCGGCCGCGCGGTCGTGGATGACGTGTCGCTGACCATCGAGCCGGGGCAGGTGACCTGCCTTCTGGGCCAGTCGGGCTGCGGCAAATCGACCACGCTGCGCATCATCGCCGGGGTGGACATGCAGGACGAGGGCAAGATCTTCGTCGACGGCAAGCTGATCTGCGACACCCTCTACCGGGTGCCGCCCGAAGGCCGCTCCATCGGCCTGATGTTCCAGGATTTCGCGCTGTTCCCGCATCTGTCGGTCGCCGACAATGTCGGCTTCGGCCTGAAGGGCGCCCGCGGCGACAAGCGCGGCCGCGTGGGCGAGTTGCTGGAACGGGTCCATATGTCCCGCTACATCGACATGTTCCCGCATGAGCTGTCGGGCGGCGAGCAGCAGCGGGTGGCGCTGGCCCGGGCGCTGGCGCCGAAACCGCGGATCATGCTGATGGACGAGCCGTTCTCGGGCCTTGACGAACGCCTGCGCGACGGCATCCGCGATGAGACGCTGAGCTTGCTGAAGGAGGCCGGCGCGGCGGTTCTGCTGGTCACCCATGAGCCGCATGAGGCGATGCGCATGGCCGACCAGATCGCGCTGATGCGCGGCGGGCGGATCGTGCAGATGGGCGCGCCCTACAACCTCTACAATGCGCCGGTGGACCGGGCGGCGGCGGGGTTCTTTTCCGATGTGAACGTCATCGGCGGCCGCGTGCAGGGCGCGCTGACCGACACACCCTTCGGCGCCTTCCTGACCCCGGGCCTGCCCGATGGCACCAGGGTCGACATCATCTTCCGCCCGCAGCACCTGAAGATCGACTTCGACCGCAATGGCCGCGGACCCAATCCCACCGTGCAGGACGGCACCCCCGCGCGCGGCATCGTCGAGCGCGCGCGCTTTCTGGGCCGCGAGAGCCTGGTGGAGTTCCGCATGGATTTCGACGGCCGGGTGCTGAAGGCCAGCGTGCCCAACGTGTTCCTGCCGCGGCCCGGCACGCCGCTCTGGCTGACCGTGCGGCGGGATCGGTGTTTTGTCTTCCCCGCGCAGGGCTAGGGGCTCCGCGAACCCTTTTCTTGCCCGGAATCAAGGCGCCTTGGCGCCGCCGGGCAGCGCCCGCCTTCCGGCCCGGCCCAAGCTGCGCGTTTTCGGCCGGGCGTTCTTCGCGGAAATCCTCCACTGGAGGATTTCTTGTCGCTCATCACCCCCCTCGGGCGGGCGCTACTCAACCGCTCCGCCTAGAAATCCTGTGGAGGAAGGCCGCACCATAAAGTGCCTAGAACTTCTGGTGCTCGCCCACCCGGCGGACGCGTGCTGCCCTCTGACAGCGATCCTCGCAGCTGCAACCGAGGCAACTTCCCGCCCTTGTGACAAAATAATCCGGCCCCAGACCGGAATCGGGCTTTGATTGCGCGGCCCGAGGTCATAAATGTTTGCGGAGACAACGGGCCCGATGTGTGGCCCGAGGGGAGAATGACATGCTCAACAATATCGGCCTGCCCGGCCTTCTGCTGATCGCCGTCGTGGTGCTGGTCCTGTTCGGCCGCGGCAAGATCTCGTCCCTGATGGGCGAAGTCGGCAAGGGCATCACCGCCTTCAAGCGCGGCGTCAAGGACAGCACCGACGAGGTCGAGACCGCCGGCACCGAGCCTGCGCCGCGCGACGTGATCCCGCCGCATGTGAACCCGCAGCCGACCCAGGTGGCGACCCCGATCCAGCCCGAGAAAGACCGGATCTGAGCTGCTGGCCCCCGGCGCCCTGCCGGGTTAGGGTCTGCCGATGAAACCGTTTGCGGGACGCATGAGCAATGTTTGACATCGGCT
Source organism: Frigidibacter albus (assembly GCF_009908165.1). Classification (GTDB taxonomy): domain Bacteria; phylum Pseudomonadota; class Alphaproteobacteria; order Rhodobacterales; family Rhodobacteraceae; genus Frigidibacter; species Frigidibacter albus. The sequence continues at coordinate 154,533 of NZ_JAAAUC010000008.1, read as the reverse complement.
GGAGCGAGCTTCTGGTCATCGGCGTCGTCGCGTTGATCGTGGTGGGGCCCAAGGATCTTCCGGTCATGTTCCGCACCCTGGGGCGGATGACCGGCAAGGCCCGCGGCATGGCGCGCGAGTTTTCGCGGGCGATGGACGATGCGGCGCGCGAGTCGGGCGTGAAGGATCTTGGCAAGGATCTGAAGGCCGCCACCTCGAAGAAGGCCCTCGGCCTCGACGCGCTGGAAAAAGCCGCCGACAAGTTCGAGAAATGGGAGCCGAAGCTGCCGGGCAGCCAGACGCAGGCGAAACCGGCCGCGACCGCTGCCCCCAAGCCGATGGGCCCCGCGACCCAGGCGCTGGCCGATGAGCGCGCGGCCGCCGCTGCGGCGCGCACGGCCGCCCCGGTGGAACCGCCGGTGGCCTTGCCCGATCCCGCGGCGCCTGCCCCCGAGACCCCTGTGAAGCGCATCGCCAAGACCCGCAGCCGCCCGGCCCCGCCGGAAACGCCTGCCGAAACGCCTGCTGCAAAAGCCGAAAAGCCCGCGAAATCCGCCAAGCCGAAGGCGACGGCCTCAGCCGAGGCCGCCGAGGCCCCGGCGCCCAAGCGTGCCAAACGCGCCAAGACCGACAAGGGTGACGCATGAGCGCGCAGGACGATATCGAGGACAGCTCTGCCCCGCTGATCGAGCATCTGGCCGAACTGCGCACCCGCCTGATCTGGGCCGCCGTCGCCTTCATCGGCGCGATGTGCCTGTGCTTCTTCGTCTGGAACCCGATCTTCAATTTCCTGACCGTCCCGGTCTGCAACGCGCTGGCCGATCGCGGGCAGGAATGCGGGCTCTACTTGATCAAGCTGCAGGAAGGCTTCTTCGTCGCCGTCAGCATCTCGTTCATGGGCGGTTTCGTTCTGGCCTTCCCGGTGATCGGCTACCAGCTGTGGCGCTTCGTGGCGCCGGGGCTCTACAGGGCCGAGAAGAACGCCTTCCTGCCGTTCCTCGTCGCTTCGCCGGCGATGTTCATCGTCGGGGCGGCCTTCGCCTATTACGCGATCCTGCCGATGGCCTTCAGCTTCTTCCTCGGCTTCCAGCAGGGCCCGATGCTGCCCGACATCCCCGGCACCGCCATTCCCGGCGCGACCGAGGCCGGCACCTCGCTGGCCGAGGCGGGGATCATCTTCCAGGGCTCGGTACAGGAATATCTGGGCCTGACCATCAAGTTCATCCTGGCCTTCGGCCTCTGCTTCCAGCTGCCGGTGCTGCTGACGCTGATGGGCAAGGCCGGGCTGGTGGGATCGAAGGGCCTCGCCGCCACCCGCCGCTATGCCGTGGTGGCGATCCTGCTGCTGGCCGCCGTCGCCACGCCGCCCGACGTGATCAGCCAGCTCGTGCTGTTCACCGTGGTCTATGGCCTCTACGAGGTCTCCATCCTGCTGGTCCGCCGCATCGAGAAGCGGCGCGAGGCCGATCTGCGCGCCCAGGGCCTCTGGGTCGAGGATGACGAGGACGAAGTCGAGACCAGATGACCGAGGATGCCCTCACTCGCATCGCCGAGGCGCTGGAGCGCCTCGCGCCCCCGCCGCAGCGCAGCCCGGATTTCGGCGCCGCCGACGCCTTCCTGTGGCAGGTGGCGCCCGACCGGCTTGCCCCGGTGCCGAAGGTCTCGCGGGTGGACCTGTCGCTGCTGGTCGGCATCAACCGCTCGCGCGATACGCTGCTGGACAACACCCGCCAGTTCGCCCGCGGCCTGCCCGCCAACAACGCCCTGCTGTGGGGCGCGCGCGGGATGGGGAAATCCTCGCTGGTCAAGGCGGTTCACGCCGCCGTGCTGGCCGAGGGGCTGCCGCTGAAACTGGTGGAGCTGGCGCGGGACGATCTGCCCACCGTCGGCCGCCTTCTGGCGCATCTGCGCGCCGCCCGCAGCCACCGGTTCGTGCTGTTCTGCGACGACCTGTCGTTCAGCCATGACGACCAGCATTACAAATCGCTGAAGGCGGTGCTGGATGGCGGCATCGAGGGTCGGCCCGAGAATGTGCTGTTCTACGCCACCTCGAACCGCCGCCACCTGATGCCCCGCGACATGATCGAGAATGAACGCTCCACCGCGATCAGCCCCTCCGAGGCGGTCGAGGAAAAGGTCTCGCTGTCCGACCGCTTCGGCCTGTGGCTCGGCTTCCACCCCTGCGACCAGGATGACTACCTGGCGATGATCCGCGGCTATTGCGACAGCTACGGTCTGGCGATCAGCGAAGAGCGCCTGCGCGCCGAGGCCATCGAATGGCAGGCGACCCGCGGGGGGCGGTCGGGCCGCGTGGCCTGGCAGTTCTTCACGGATCTGGCGGGGCGCGAGGGCGTGCGGATCTAGGGGGGCGGTAGCCGTCCTGCTTCTGCCGATCTTCATCCCTTTCCAACCAACGAGGCGCGGTCAGAGGGCGGCGCCTGTCCGCCGGGTGGGCGCACAACAGCAGTTCTAGGCGCTTTATGTTTCAACCCACTTCCACCGAATTTCTAGGCGGAACCGTTGAAAGCGCCCGCCCGAGGGGGCGGACGGGCGCTGCCCGGCGGCGCTAAAGCGCCTTGTTCCGGGCAAAAGGAGGTGTGCCCCTACTGCAGATACTTCATCGGATCGACGCTGTCATAGCCGTCGCGCACCTCGAAATGCATGAAGGCCGGGCTTCCCGCCCGCACCTTGGCGATGGCCTGCCCGCGCGCCACGGTGGCGCCCTTGGCTACGGTGATCCCGTCGATATTGGCATAGACCGTCAGCAGGTTGTTGGGGTGGCGGATCACCAGGATCGGCACCTGATCGGTGTCCTTGGTGATCGCCGCGACCGTGCCGGCATCCGCGGCCTTCACCGTGGCCCCGGCAGCGGCAGAGATGTCGATGCCGTCATTCTTCTTGGGCGCATAGCCGCGGATGATGCTGCCCTGCACCGGCATCACGAATTTCGCGCTGGCCGAGGCCGCCGTCTGGCCGCCAAGGTCAGGCGCGGGCGGCGTTGCCACCGGGGTGTTGGCGGTCACCGTCTGCTCTTCGGGCAGCGGCTGCGAGGCCGAGGGCGGGGTCGGCGTCGCTGTGCCTTGCCCGGGGGCCGAGGTGGCGTTGGCGGGCTGGGTCACGCCCGCCACCACCACCGGGATCAGCAGATACTGCCCCTCGCGCACCGTCATCTCGCCGCTGAGCCCGTTCCAGTCGGCCAGCGAGCGCACGGACACACCGTAGGCCCGTGCGATGGTGTAGGCGGTCTCGCCGCGCACAACGCGGTGGCGCACCGGCTCTGCGCCCACGGGGGCAGGCGCCGCCGCCACGGTGCCGCCCGGCACCTGCGCCCGGTCGATGGCGCCCGAGGCGATGGTGGTGATGTCGATGGGCCCGCCAGTGATGCTGGCGCCGGTGACAGGGGCGGCCGATGCCACGCGGCCCGGCAGCGCCAGCACCTCGCCGGGGTTCAGCGTCGCATCGGCCGACACGGCATTGTAGCGCGCCAGCTCATCCGCGCCGACGCCGACCCGGGCCGCAACCGTGCGCACCGTGTCGCCACGCCCGGCGACCGCCACCTGATAGTTGGGGTAGGAGATCACGCCGCGCCCATCGGGCTCGGGCCGCGGAGCCACCGCGCCGCGCGCGGCCTCCGAGGTGCTGAACCCGTCGCCGAGGCTGCGCAGGTCCATGTCGAACCCGCCGCCCATGCCGCCCACGCCCCCGCCTGCGCCCTGCTGGCAGGCCGCCAGCGCCAGCAGCGACAGGCCGGCAAGGGCCGCCCTGCGGCGGGGCGCTGCAAGGGTCTGCATCGTGTCAGGGATCATCCGCGGCATGGCTCGTTCCTCGTCACATCTGTTGATCGGGCCCTGTTGGCCGGGCCCCGTGGTCGCATTCAAGGTCAGTCCTGACCCAGCCCCTCGACCAGCGGCACGAAGCGCACCGGGCGAAGTTCCTCATACTCGTACCCTGCGGCGCTGCGCCTGACCTTGATCAGGCTCTGCACCGTATCCGACTGCCCCACCGGCAGCACCATGATACCGCCGATCCGCAACTGGGCCAAGAGCGGCCCTGGCGGATCTTCGGCCGCAGCGGTCACGATGATGCGGTCGAACGGCGCCTGATCGGGCAGGCCGTGGCTGCCATCGCCGACAATGGCGGTGATGTTGGGCAGGTTCAGCGCCCGGAACAGCGCATCCGCCTCGCGCACCAGCCGTCGGTGGCGGTCCACCGTGTAGATCCGCCGTGCCAGATGGCTGAGGATGGCGGCCTGATAGCCGGACCCGGTGCCCACCTCCAGCACCTTGTCGCGCGGGCTGACCTCCAGCGCCAGCGTCATCAGCCCCACGACGGAGGGCTGGCTGATGGTCTGCCCGCAGGCGATCGGCAGCGGCATGTCCTCATAGGCGCGTTCGGCAAAGAGGCCCTTCACGAAGGCCCCGCGATCCACCTTTTCCATCGCCGACAGCACCCGCGCATCGGTCACGCCCTTGGACCGGAGCGTATAGAGGAAGCGCATCTTGCGCTCGGCCTCCTCCTCCTGCCCGGGCGCGCCTGTCATGTCAGCGCAGCCTCCAGCGCGTCCATCGCGTCATGGGCGGTCAGGTCGGCGCGCATCGGGGTGACCGAGATGTAGCCGTCAAGGTTCACCGCGACATCGGTGCCGGGCAGGGTGGGCGCGTGCTGCGCGCCGCCCTTGATCCACAGGAACTTGCGCCCCGAGGGCGAGATATGCGGCTCGACCCCGAAGCTGGTATCCCGGCGGAAGCCCTGTGCGGCAACCCGCATCCCCTTGACCGCCGCGGCGCCGACGGGGGGGAAGTTGATGCTGTAGAACAGCCGGTAATCGCTGTCGTCCCAGAGGCCGTGGTCCAGCAGCTTGCGCACCAGCGCCGCGCCATGCACCCGCGCCGCCTCGAACGGGTCATCCAGCTCGTTCGTCTCGGGCCCCATGAACTGCGACAGCGCAATCGCCGGCAGCCCCTGCAGCGCCGCTTCCATCGCGCCGCCAAGCGTGCCCGAATACATCGCATTCTCGCCCGAGTTGTTGCCGCGGTTCACCCCCGACAGCACCAGATCGGGCCGCGCGCCCTCCAGCACGTCGAAGAGCCCCGCCAGCACGCAATCGGCCGGCGAGCCCTCGGCGGCAAAGCGGCGCGGGGCCAGCTTGGCGATCATCATCGGGTGGGTGTAGCTGATGCAATGCGCGACGCCAGACTGCTCGAAGGCCGGGGCGACGGTCCAGACCTCGCCCTCCGGGCCGGCGATTTCGGTCGCGATCTCGGTCAGAACCTCAAGCCCGCGCGCGTTGATGCCGTCGTCATTGGTGATGAGAATCCGCATGGGTCCGCCCGGTTGCCGCTGTTGCGCCCTGCTTAGACGAGCGGGCGGCAGGGGTAAAGCGGTGCGGGCCGGATCGCGGCCCGAAAGCTCAATACGGCAAGGCGTTTCGCGCGTTACAGCAGCGCGATCAGCCGCTCTGCCTCGGCGCGGGTATCGGCCAGCGGCGCACGGTCCTCGCCGGGATAGAACCGCGCGCGGGTCGCGGTCGCCATCGGCGCCGGCTCGGCGATCACCACCCGCGGGCCGATCTTCACTGTCTCGGCCTGCCAGCTGCGCACCAGCGCCATCTGCGCAGCCTTGGTGGCGCCATAGCTGCCGAAGAACTTCTCGCCGCCGCGCGGATCGTCCAGCATCAGCGCGGTGCCCTTGCCCGCGCGCAGCAGCGGCTCCAGCACGCCGATCAGCGTGGCGGTGGCGGTGAGGTTCGTCGCCACCGATTTCGCCATGTCCTTGGCATCCATATGCGCGGCCGGCGCCAGCGGCGCGGCGTGGACTGCCGTATGCACCCACAGCTGCAGGCTGCCCCAGCGGTTCGCAATCGCGCTGGCCAGATGCGCCATCGCCGCGGGGTCATTCACGTCCATCGGCGCCAGTGTCGCCTGCCCGCCAGCCGCCTGGATGCGGTCATCGAGCTCTTCCAGCGCGCCGGTGGTGCGGGCGACGGCCATCACATGCCAGCCCTGTGCGGCCAGCGCCTCGGCCATCGCCGCGCCAAGCCCGCGCGAGGCGCCGGTGATCAGGGCCAGTTTGGGGGCGGGTTTCGGGGCGATGGGGGCGGGGGGCGTTGCGCTATCGGTCATGGCCGGGGCTTCTGGCACCGGGCGCGGCGCATGGCAAGAGCCGCCTCATCTCCGCGGCAAAATCGCGCGCCGCCGTCGCTCAACCCGCGCTACACCACCTCGATCTCGGACAGCAGCGCCCAGTCATGCAGCACCCGGCCCCAGGCGTCGGTATCCGTGCCGATGGTGCGGATGTTCGTGGCCCCGCCGGTCGCCGTGGCCGGGTCCCCGCCGACAAATCCCTCCTGGCCGCTGCCGCCCGCCGGCGTGGCACCCAGGATCAGCCTGGCGCAGGCCGAAGCGCCCGGATCGGCCGACAACCCGATGGTAATCTCGCGCCGCCCGGTAAGCGCAACCCCGGTGATCGCTGCCTCGGTGCCGCCCGACTGCACCCAGGTAAAGCCCCTGTCGGCCAGCGGGCGCACCCCCATCACGACCGCGCCCTGATCGGGCCTGTGGGCGTCGAAGGTCAGGTCGCCCTCGCCGCCCGCGAACCGCACCCGCACGCTGGCGCCGATGCGCTCGGCGCTGGCCATGTGCAGGGGCTGCCACTTGGCGCCGCATTGCAGGGTCTTGCGGATCGCGCGGCCATGATAGGCCCCCAGCAGCGCATATCCTGCCCCGGTCATATGGGTGCCATCGACGCGCGCGATCGGGTATTCCGGGCAGGCCATCAGGATCCGCGGTTCGGCCTGCGCGGCATGGTGCTGCGCCAGCCCCACGGCAAAGCGCTCGCCTCCCGCGCGGCAGGCCAGTTGGCTCAGGCAGATCAGAGTCTCGGCCCCCGGCGCGCGGCTGGCAAAGTCCGCCGCCAGATCGCCCAGCAGTTCCAGCAGGTTCGCCTGATACTCTGCCGCCGAAAGCTTGCCATCGGCATGGCCGTGAACCCAGGAGACGAACAGCCGCGTCAGCGTCAGCCCGGCGCTGGCGGCGTAGCGCTGCTGCTGGTCAATCGCGCGCAGCCAGTTGTCATAGACCGCCGTGCTGCCAGTCTTGCGCAGCTTGGCATAGCCAAAGCCGCCGCGGCCGAAATTCATCGTCAGCAGGCCTTCATCGGGCTCAAGCGCGGGCAGGATCCCGGCGCTGGCTTGAAGAAGGGGCGTTTCCCTGCCGCGCCCGGTGCCGGTGTCGTAGAGCCCGGAATAGGCGCGGTCGGGCAGCAGGTTCTGCAGGTCGCCGCTGGTCCTGGTCGTCACGGCCCGGCCCGGCGCGATGGCCTGCGTGGTCTCGCGCAGGTTGCCATGACCGACGCCATCGATGAAGGACTGGCCCATGCCGATATAGACCGCAAGCTTGCGATAGCGCGACAGGTCAAGCGCCGATCCGGCGGCGAGGGCCGCAGCATCCGTGCCTGACGTGATTTCGGAACCCTCGGGCAACCCGGTCATGTCCGTCAAGGGGGCCGTTCTGCCCTTCGGGGGGAAGGGCCACCTGCCGGAACTGATACGTGGCGGGGAACTCTACTCCGCCGCCTTCATCCGGAACCCGTTCTCGATCTGGTCGGCCGGGGCCACCGGATACTCGCCCGAGAAACAGGCGTCGCAATATTGCGGGCTGGCATTGTCGCGGCCATTCGCGGCGCCCGCAGCGCGATACAGTCCATCCAGCGAGATGAACTTCAGGCTGTCGACCCCGATCCATTCGCGCATCTCTTCCTCGCTCATCCGCGCCGCCAGCAGCTTGTCGCGGTCGGGTGTGTCGACCCCGTAGAAGCAGGGCCAGGCGGTTGGCGGGCTGGCGATGCGGAAATGCACCTCGGCGGCGCCGGCGTCGATGATCATGTCCTTGATCTTGCGGCTGGTGGTGCCGCGCACGACCGAGTCGTCGACCAGGATCACCCGCTTGCCCTTGATCAGCGCCCGGTTGACGTTCAGCTTCAGCCGCACACCCATGTTACGGATGCTTTCCGTCGGCTCGATGAAGGTCCGGCCCATATACTGGTTGCGGATGATCCCCATCGCATAGGGGATGCCCGATTGCTGGCTGTAGCCGATGGCAGCCGGGGTGCCACTATCGGGCACCGGGCAGACGAGGTCGGCATCCACCGGCGCCTCGATGGCCAGTTCCACCCCGATCTGGCGGCGGGTCTCATAGACGGAACGGCCGCCCAGGATCGAATCCGGGCGGCTGAAATACACATGTTCGAAGATGCAGAACCGTGACTTTGCCGGGGCGAATGGGCGCGAGCTCTGGACCTCGCCATGCTCGATCACCACCATCTCGCCGGGCTCGATCTCGCGGATGAACTCGGCGCCGATGATGTCGAGCGCGCAGGTTTCCGACGACAGCGCCCAACCCTCGCCGACCTTGCCCAGAACCAGCGGGCGCACCCCAAGCGGGTCGCGCACGCCGATCAGCTTGGTGCGGGTCATGGCGATGACGGAAAAGGCGCCCTCGACCCGGCGCAGCGCGTCCTTGATCCGCTCGGAGATGTTCTTCTGGATCGACCGGGCCATCAGATGGATGATGCATTCGCTGTCCGAGGAGGATTGGAAGATCGACCCGCGCTCGATCAGCTCGCGGCGCAGGGCGGCGGCATTGGTCAGGTTGCCGTTATGGGCGATGGCGGCGCCGCCCATCGAGAACTCGCCGAAGAACGGCTGCACGTCGCGGATCGCGGTGGCGCCCTTCGACCCGGCGGTGGAGTAGCGCACATGGCCGATGGCGAGGCTGCCGGGCAGGGTGTCCATCACGTCGCGGCTGGTGAAATTGTCGCGCACATAGCCGAAGCGGCGGGCCGAGTTGAAGCCGGTCTCGGGATCATAGGCGACGATGCCGCCGGCCTCTTGCCCGCGATGCTGCAGCGCGTGCATCCCGAGGGCGGTGAAGTTCGCGGCATCGGCGACGCCGATCACGCCGAAGACCCCGCATTCCTCCTTCAGCTTGTCGTCGTCGAAGGGGTGGCTCAGGAACGGCTGCATGCGCGTGGCCTCCAGATCCGCGGCCGAATCCGCGGGGGTGGGTTGCGTGGCACCATTTAGGCGGCCTTGGGGCCGGTGTCACGATCCTGACATGTCACTTAAGGGCGATTTCCGGGAACAAAAGCACGAATCTCTGCAACGCGGAAAAAAGCGCGCCGCATTGCAGCGGCGCGCGAGGGTGGGGCAAGTTGAGAAAATGGTTCAAGGTCGCGCCGTAACTCCTTGCCGTGGCATGATAAAGCCGCGGCAAGGAGGGGTGCGTCCTCAGTTGCCCGGGATCGCCGGAGCGGTGCTGCCCGGAACCGGCTCTGCGGCCGGTGCTGTGGCGGGTATGCCGCAGGCGCCGACCAGTTGTTCGTATTTGCCGACGATCCAGCCCGGCGCATCCTCGGGCATCCGCTCGTCCAGGTTGGTCTGCACCGAGGCGAAGACACTGTTGGAGCGCGAGTTCTCCACCATCGGTACCGATTGATCCACGACCACCCGGTCATAGACCACGAAGGCCACTGCCACCAGCAGCACCCCCCGCGCCACGCCGAACAGGAAGCCAAGCCCCTGGTCGATGCCGCCGATCGCCGAGCGCTGCACGGCCGAGGCAAAGAGCGGCGTGAAGATCGACACCACCACCAGGCTCAGCGCGAAGACCGCGGCAAAGGCCGCGATGATCGACAGCTCGCAGCTCTCGCCAAGGAAGTCGTTCAGGAATGGCACCTGCCGCACCAGCGGCTCCACTTGCGGCGCGAACAGGAAGGCCAGCACGGCAGCGGCGACCCATCCGAGGATCGCCATGATCTCGCGCACAAGGCCGCGGCTATAGGCCAGTATCGCAGAGAGCAGGATCACACCTGCCACGACCGCGTCGATTACGGTAAAACCTTCCATGCCCCTCGCTCCGTTCGGCGGGGCATTGATCTGCACCCCGCCTTGATTGTTCCGAGGGGGTCAGCCCGCCCCGAAGATTTCGCCGACGAATGCCGTCAGATCGGACATCTTGCGCACCTGCATCCCGTCGATGCCTTCGATCTTGGTCCGCTCAGGCGCGATCGTCTGTGAAAAACCAAGTTTCTGCGCTTCTTTCAACCTGTTTTCCGCCTGACCCACCGGACGCAGGGCGCCCGAGAGGCTGATTTCGCCGAATATCGCCATGTCTGGCGGAAGTGCCACATCCTCGCGCGCCGAAAGCAGGGCGGCGGCGATGGCAAGGTCGGCGGCGGGTTCGTTGACGCGCATCCCGCCGGCGACGTTCAGGAACACGTCGAGCCCGGTGAAGGGGATGCCGCAGCGCGCTTCCAGCACCGCAAGGATGGTGGAGACGCGGCCAGAATCGAGCCCCACCACCGTGCGCCGCGGCGAGGCGAGGGTGGAAGGCGCAACCAGCGCCTGCACCTCGGTCAGCACCGGGCGGGTGCCCTCGATGCCGGCAAAGACCGCCGATCCGGGCTGCGCCTGGCCGCGTTCCGAGAGGAACAGCGCCGAGGGGTTGGCGACCTGCGCGAGGCCTCCGCCGGTCATCTCGAACACCCCGATCTCGTCCGCGGGGCCGAAACGGTTCTTCACCGCGCGCAGGATGCGGAACTGGTGGCCGCGCTCGCCTTCGAAATAGAGCACGGTATCGACCATATGCTCGACCACCCGCGGCCCGGCGATCTGGCCGTCCTTGGTGACATGGCCGACAAGGATGATCGCCACGCCCCGCCGCTTGGCGAAGGTCACCAGCTCATGCGCGGCGGCGCGGACCTGGCTGACCGATCCCGGCGCGGCCTCGACCGTGTCGGCCCACATGGTCTGGATCGAATCGATCACCGCAAGGCCCGGGCGTTCGGCATCGAGCGTGGTGAGGATGTCGCGCAGGTTGGTTTCGGCGCCAAGGCCCACCGGCGCATCGGACAGCCCCAGTCGCTGCGCGCGCATGCGCACCTGCGCGGCGGCTTCCTCGCCCGAGATGTAGAGGCACTTCACCCCGTTGCGGGCAAAGCTGGCCGTGGCCTGCAGCAGCAGCGTGGATTTGCCGATGCCGGGATCGCCGCCCACCAGGATCGCCGAGGCCGGGACCAGCCCGCCGCCAAGCACCCGGTCGAACTCATCCATGCCGCAGCGCACGCGGGGCGGCGGGTCTTCTTCCGTGGCAAGATCGGTCAACGGGATGGTGCGGCCGCGCTGTGACAGCGCCTTGGCGCCGCCTGCCGACAAGGGCGCTTCCTCGGTGATGGAGTTCCAGGCCCCGCAGGCTTCGCAGCGCCCCGCCCATTTCTTGTGGACGGCGCCGCAGGCGGTGCAGGTGAAGGTGGAGGAGGGGGCTTTGGCCATGGCCCCTTCTGCCCGAGCGCCGCCCCCGGTTCAAGGGCCGCGGCAGGGCACCGGCCGGGCGCGCCCCCGCCTTGGATGGATGCGCAAGATGATTGCGCAAACATGTGCCAAAGATATCTTATGTGACGTAACAGTCTCGATCTGCAACACATTCCGTCCCTGCGGCGGCCTGCGGGAGCAGAATGGCTAGACTCGCGCAACGGATATGCTGTAGGGCGGAAGGGTGGAGATACCCACGTGTCGGTTACAAGTGTTCTGCGAATATTGAAGCTGCGCAGAGAGTTCCATCAGATTGGCTGCACGCATATTTGAGGTGCAATGATGTTTGAGCAACGTGCTGCGGGCGGGATTCAAGGTTTGCTCCGGGGGCAGATCCAGGCGGGGCTTGCCGCGTTGCAGCAGGGCGATGCCGAAACGGCACGCTCTGTGTTCACCGCCCTGCTCGAGGCCAATCCCCGCATCGCCATCGCTCATGTCGGCCTCGGCCGGGTGTTCATGATCGAGGGCGAATATCACAAGGCGCTGGAGCATTTCGACGTGGCGCTGTCGATCAAGCCCGATCTGGCGCCCGCGGTGCTGTTCAGTGCCGAGGCGCGCGAGCATCTGGGCGAGACCGATGCGGCGCTGGTCGAATATGAAGAGGCGGTCGCGCTCGATCCCTCGATGGGGTTTGCCTATCTCAAGATGGCGCGGCTGCTGAAGGATTCTGGACGCGAGGGCGAGGCGATGACGGTGCTGCGCGATGCCGCCGCCCGCAGCCCGCAGGATGTGGGCGTGCGCATCATGCTGGCCAAGGCGCATGGCGATGCCGGCGATGCGGCGCGGGCCGAGGCGGAATACAAGCGGGTCATCGACCTCAAGCCCGATCTGTGGCTGGCGCATTACCAGCTGGGGCTGCTGCATCTGAAGGCCAAGCGCTTTGCCGAGGCCCGGTCTGTGCTGACGGATGCCGCGCTGCTGGCGCCCGACAAGCCCGCGGTGCAGCAGGCTTTGGGCGAGGCGATGGCTGGCCTTGGCCAACATGCCGAAGCGGTGCAGAGCTATGACGAGGCGGGCCGCCTGAAGCCGGGCAACCTGCGCGCCGCGGTGAAATCCGCCCGTGCCCGGTCTGCCATGGGCCAGCACCGCGAGGCGCTGGACCAGTTGATGACGCTGGGCCGCGTCGCCCGCCGCTCGGGCCTTGTGCAAAAGGCGATGGGCGACATCTACCGCGACATGGGCCGCCCGGATGAGGCGGCCGCCTGCTACCGCGCGCTGGTGCTGAACGCACCGGAACTGCGCAACACCGCCCCCGATCTCGCCGCCCTTGCCGATCAGGAGCCCCCGGAGGGCGCCGAAGCGGTCGAGGCCTATGCCGCGGCGCTTGCCGAGGCGCTTGCCGCCCATGCCGGCACCCTGGCCGAGAAGGTGCGCGGCAATCCAAGCCTTGTCCGGGACTGGATCGCGTCACGGCGCGACCGCGCGTCCGGCTGAGGAGACTGTCCCCGAAAGCCAGGAAATTATGCCCCGCAATCTTATTTTCATAACCTATGACAGCTGCCGTTTCGACAGCGCCCGCGCCGCAAAGGCCCCCAATCTGGCCAAGCTGGGCGAGCTGGAGCAGCGCTTTTCCTATGCCTCCTGGACGGCGCCGTCGCATTATACCTTCCTGATGGGGCTGGTGCCGCACAGCTCGCCCGCGCATGTCTATGCCTCGGATGTCTACAAGAACGATTTCCGGCGCTGGAGCGACCGGCTGGATATTCCCGACCTGCGGTTCGAGACCTTCCTGCCGCAGCTGTCGCTGGCCGGGATGCTGAAGAAGCATGGCTATCGCACCGTGGCGCGCGTCTCGATGCCGGTGCTGAATCCGTTCACGGTGCTGAACAACGCCTTCGACGATTATCGGCTGATGCCGGATCACAACGATTTCAAGGGCATGGTCGACGAGATCGGCTTCAGCCGCGACCAGCCCAGCTTTCATTTCTTCAACCTTGGCGAAACCCATTACCCCTACATGCTGCGGGACAACGAATTGCCCCACATCTCGGGCCTGCATGGCGTCGCCAAGACGCTGGCGGCGGGCGGCGATGCCGGCGGCATGGCCCAGAAGGGCAGCGACATGGATGCCGAGACCTTCTTTGCTTCGGACCTGCTCAAGGGCCTGCACGCCCAGCAGATTGCTTGCGTCGAATATCTCGACGGGCTGCTGGGGGCGCTGTTCGACAAGGCGCCGCCCGATACCTGGTTCATGATCATGGGCGATCACGGCGAGGCCTTTGGCGAGGACGGGTTCTTCGGCCATGGCCCGGTGATGCATCCCAAGGTGTTCGAGGTGCCGTTCGTCGAAGGGCTGCGGCCGCGCAAGGCGAGCGTGTTCTGAAAGGACCTGCCCTGGACCGTTATGGGTGCGGGCCGGGCAGGCAAGGCGGACTGGGTGGAACAGGGACCGGCCGGCGGGCCGTCCCGGCAGAAGGGGCAAGACATGTCTGAGTCAGAAGAGGACAAGCGGCTGGAGGCGCTCAAGCGCCTGCGCGCCCTGCGTGGCACGGCCGAAGGCAAGCCGATGCAACCGCTGGCACAGCCGGGCGCCGGATTGGGCGCCGGGGGTGGCGGCAAGCTGCGTGAGTTGCTGGCAGCAAGGGCCGCGGCCGGTGGCGCGGGAGGCGGGCTTGGTGCCGGACTTGGTGCCGGACTTGGCGCCGGACTGGGCGCCGGACTGGGCGCTGCGGGCGGCGCGGGCGGTGGCAAGCTGCGCGAGATCCTGGAAGCGCGGGCCGCAGCCGGCGGTGCCGGCGCCGGGGCTGGCCTTGGTGCCGGTCTTGGCGCTGCGGGCGGCGGCGGCAAGCTGCGCGAGATCATGGCGGCGCGGGCGGCGGCTGGCGGCGCGGCGGGTCCGGCGCTGGGCGCGGCCGGTCTGGGCGGTGCCGGTCTGGGCGCTGGCGCTGCGGGCGGGCAGGGCCGACCGATGCTGCGCAAGCTTCTGGCCGAACGGCTGGGCGGCGCGGCGGGCGGTGCTGGCGGTGCGGGGGCAGGTCTGGGGGCCGGTCTGGGTGCGGGGCTCGCCGCGGGTGCAGGTGGGGCTGGCGCGGTGCGCGATCCCGAGGCTCTGCGCGCCTTCCTGCAAGAGCGCATCGAAAAACTGCAGGCGCGGCTGACCGACCTCGATGCCGCGCCGAAACCGGACACCGCCCCCCCCGAGAGCCAAACCGGGATGGACGGCACGCCCGACTCGGACGGCTGACACACCCTTCGGCGCGCGGCCCGCTGGTTGCAGGCGGGCCGGTGCCCCCCAAGGAACAGGAGACGCGCATGGCACAGGCCCCCGACTTCGCAACCGCCGGGTTTGCAGGCCCCGAGTTTGCGATCCTCGTGCTGACCCCCGCAGGCTCGGCGGATGCGGCGCTTGCCATTGCCGCCTGCCGCGCCGGTCATCTTGGCCTGTTCAACGCCGAACTGCCGCTGCCTGCGGGCGCGATCGAGGCGGGGCTGGAGGCGCTGGCGGGGGCCACCGCGGGCGGCTTTGGCGTCAAGCTGGCCGATGCGGGCCTCGCGCTGGATCTGGCGGGGCGCTTTGGCCCGCGCGGGCTGTCGGTGGTCGTGCTGGAGGCCGAGGCGGCGCTGGCCGCGCCCGAGGCTGTCGCGGCGATCCGGGCGGCGGGCGTGCGGCTGCTGCCCGAGGCGATCCGCTGGGATGACCGACTGGCCGGGCCGCTGGCCGCCGAGGGGCTGGTCCTGAAGGGGCATGAGGCGGGCGGCCGCGTTGGCGAGGCGACGGCCTTCATCTTGCTGCAACAGGCGATGGCGGCGGGCCCGGCTGGGCCGGTTTTCGTGCGCGGCGGCGTCGGGCTGCAATCGGCGGGCGCGCTGCGCGCGGGCGGGGCTGCGGGCGTGGTGCTGGACGATCAATGCCTGATGCTGCGCGAAAGCGCGCTTGGCCCGCGGATCGCGCCGGTGCTGGCGCGGATGACCGGGGCGGAAACGCTGCTGGTCGAGGGCGCGGGCGGCGTGCAGTGGCGCGGGATGGAACAGCCCGGCAGCCGCGCGGGGGCCACGCTGCGCACCGCGCTGGCGCAGGGCGAAAGCGAAGGCCGCGCCGCCTTTGGCTGGGACATGGCCGCGGGCCAGATTGCTCCGCTGGGGCAGGCCGCGGCCTTTGCCCCCGATCTTGCCGCCCGCTTCGGCAGCCTCGGCCGGCTCGCGCGCGCCCTGCAAGATGGCAGCGCCGCCGCCGTGGCCCGCGCTGCCGCGCATCCGGTCTGGGGCGCGGGGCAGGGCGTCGCCGCGCCGCATGGCACCCGCTGGCCGCTGGTGCAGGGCCCGATGACCCGCGTCTCCGACACCGCCGCCTTTGCGCAGGCCGTGGCCGAGGGCGGGGCGCTGCCGATGGTGGCGCTGGCGCTGATGCGCCCCGAACAGGCCGACACCCTGCTGGCCGAGACAGCGCAGCGGCTGGCGGGGCGCGCCTGGGGCGTGGGTCTGCTGGGCTTTGCGCCCTCGTCCCTGATCCGCGCGCAGGTGGAGGTGGCGCTGCGCCACGGCCCCGGCTTTGCACTGATCGCTGGTGGGCGCCCCGATCAGGCCCGCGCGCTCGAGGCGGACGGCATCCCGAGCTATCTGCATGTGCCCTCGCCGCGGCTGCTGGCGATGTTCCTGGAACAGGGCGCCCGGCGCTTCGTCTTCGAGGGGCGCGAATGCGGCGGCCATGTCGGGCCGATGTCCAGCCTCGTGCTGTGGGACGCGATGGTGCGTACCCTGCTGGACAGCGTGACCGACCCGGTGCAGGCCTCGGAAATCTGCGTGCTGTTCGCGGGCGGGATCCATGATGCGCGCTCGGCCGCGATGGTGGCGGCGCTGGCGGCGCCGTTGGCCGAACGCGGCATCAGGGTCGGGATGCTGATGGGCACCGCCTATCTCTTCACCGAAGAGGCGGTCAGCGCCGGCAGCATCGTGCAGACCTTCCAGAAGGTGCTGCTGGATTGCCAGGAGACGGTGACGCTGGAAACCGGCCCCGGCCATGCCAGCCGCGCCGCGATGAGCCCCTTTGCCGAGGAATTCGCCGCCCGCCGCCGCGCGCTGCAGGCCGATGGCACCGGCGGCGAGGATATGCGCGAGGCGCTGGAGGAGCTGACGCTTGGCCGCCTGCGCATCGCGTCCAAAGCGACGGAGCGGGCGGGGGATGTGCTGAAGACCGTGCCCGCGCGTCGGCAGGCGCAGGAAGGCATGTACATGATCGGCCAGGCGGCGATGCTGCGGGACAAGGTCACCACCATTGCCGCGTTGCACGGGGCCGTGTGTGAAGGCTCGGCCGAGATGCTGGGCGCTGCCCGCGCCGCGCCGGTGCCCGCCACAGTGGCCGCGGACCGCCCCGCCGACATCGCCATCGTCGGCCTTGGCGCGGTGCTGCCCGGCGCCGAGACGGTGGCGGAGTATTGGGAGAACCTGCTCGACTCTGTCGATGCGATCACCGAGATCCCGCGCCATCGCTGGGACTGGCGGCTGTACTTCGACGCCGACCCCTCGGCGCCCGACAAGATCTACTCCCGCTGGGGCGGCTTCCTCAAGGACATGCCGTTCGATCCGATGCGCTATGGCATCCCGCCGCGGTCGCTGCCTGCGCTGGACCCGTTGCAGCTGATGACGCTGGAGGTGGCGCGGCGCACGCTGGAGGATGCGGGGCTGGACGGCAAGGACGCGCCGGGCCTGCCGCGGCTGCGCACCTCGATCATCCTGGGTGCCTCGGGCGGGGCGGGGGATGTGGGGGCGCAATATGCGGTGCGGTCCGAATTGCCGCGCTTCATGGGCGCGCTGGATGCGGATGCCGCCAGCCGCCTGCCAAGCTGGACCGAGGACAGCTTTGCCGGGATCTTGCTCAACGTCGCCGCCGGGCGCGCGGCGAACCGGCTGGATTTCGGCGGGGTGAACTTCACCGTCGATGCCGCCTGCGCCTCGAGCCTCGCCGCCGTCTATCAGGCGGTGCTGGAGCTGGAGACGGGCCGGTCCGACATGGTGCTGGCGGGGGGCATCGACACGGTGCAGGGGCCGTTCGGGTACCTCTGCTTCTCCAAGACCCGGGCGCTGAGCCCCCGCGGGCGCAGCTCCAGCTTCGAGGCGGGCGCCGACGGGATCGTGATCTCCGAGGGCCTCGCGATGGTGGCGCTGAAGCGGCTGGCGGATGCCGAACGAGATGGCGACAAGATCTATGCGGTGATCAAGGGCGTCGGCGGATCCAGCGACGGCAAGGCAAAGTCGATGACCGCGCCGCACCCGGACGGCCAGATCCGGGCGCTGAGCCGTGCCTATGACATGGCCGGCTATTCCCCGGCGACGGTAGGCCTGTTCGAGGCGCATGGCACGGGCACCGTGGCGGGCGACATTTCCGAAATGACGACGGTGACCCGGCTGCTGACCGAGGCGGGGGCGGGGCCGAAGGCGTCGGCCATCGGCTCGGTGAAAACCCTGATCGGCCATACCAAGGCCGCGGCGGGGATTGCCGGGCTGATCAAGGCGGCGCTGGCCTGTCATCACGGCGTGCTGCCGCCGCATGGCCGGCGCGGGGCGCCGAATGCGCGCCTGAACGAGCCGGCGATCCCGCTCTATCTGGTGGACCGGCCGCGGCCCTGGGTTACGGTGGAGGGGCTGCCGCGGCGCGCCTCCGTCTCGGCCTTCGGCTTTGGCGGCACCAATTTCCATGTGGCGATGGAGGAATATGGGGCCAAGCGGGCGATCCCGGCGCTGGCGCCGTCACCCCGCCGCCGCTGGGGGCAGGAACTGCTGGTCTGGCGCGGGCGCAGCCGGGCGGCGCTGGCCGCCGAGGTGCAGGCGCTGGCGGATCGGCTGGCGGCGGGATGGGAGCCGGCTTTGGCCGACCTCGCCTTCTCGCTGGCCGAGGCGGCACGGCCCGGTACCCTCACCGCCGCGCTGACCGTGTCGCGGAGCGAGCCGCTGGCGGCGCGGGTGGCGGCACTGGCCGCGCATCTGGCTGACGCTGCAAGCCCGCTGCCGCCGGGGGCCGCGTTCAGCGATGCGCCGCTGCTGGCGAATGGTGGCAAGCTGGCGCTGATCTTCCCGGGGCAGGGCAGCCAGTATCCCGAGATGATGGCCGAGGTGGCGGCGCTGTTCCCCGAGCTGGGGGACAGTCTGGCCGAGGCGGATGCGGTGCTGGGCTTCCCACTGTCCCGCGCGATCCTTCCCGCCGGGGCCTATGACGACGCGGCGCAAAAGGCCGCCGCCGCGGCGCTGACCGCGACCGATGTGGCGCAGCCGGCCTTGGGTGCGGTGGAGGCGGGGCTGTGGTCGCTGCTGTCGGGCATGGGCCTGCGGCCCGATATGGCGGCCGGGCACAGCTATGGTGAGTTCGTTGCGCTGCATGCGGCGGGGGTGTTCAGCCGGGCCGATCTGTTCCGCGTCAGCCGCGCCCGCGGCCGCTTCATGGTCGAGGCGGGGGCGGGCGGCGATCTGGGCAGCATGGCCGCGGCCCGCGCGCCCCGCGACGTGCTCGAGGCGCTGATCGAGGGGATCGACGGCGTCTGCGTCGCCAACCATAACGCGCCCGAGCAAAGCATCCTGTCGGGCAGCCGCGAAGGGCTGGCCGAGGCCGCGCGCCGGGCCGAGGCGGCGGGCATCCCGCTGCGCGCCTTGCAGGTGGGGGCTGCGTTCCACTCGCCGATCGTGGCACCGGCGCAGGCGCGACTGGCGGGCTTTATCGCGGGGATGGACCTGCACCCGGCGCGCTTTGCCGTCTATGCCAACAAGACCGCGGCGGCCTATCCGGCGGGGGCGGTGGCGATTTGCGAAACGCTGTCGTCGCAATTGGCCTCTCCGGTCGAATTCGTGCGGCAGGTGGAGCAGATGCATGCCGATGGCGCGCGGGTGTTCCTGAGCCTGGGGCCGAAGTCCGCCCATACCACGATGGTGCGGCAGATCCTTGGCGCTGCCCCGCACCGCGCGATCACCACGGATGACGAGGCGGGCGGTTTGCGTGGCTTGCTGTCCGGCATCGGCGCGCTGCTGGCCGAGGGCGCGGCGCTGGATCTGGCGCGCCTGTTCGCCGGGCGCGGCTGCACGGCCTTGCCGCTGACCGGGCCGGTGCCGGAGGCGGAGGCGCTTGGCCGGCACATGTGGCTGCTGAACGGCTCTGGCGCGCGGCAGGTGGGCAGCCCGCCGCGGCCGGTGCTGACGCTGGAGGAGGTGGAGGCGCGGAAGGTCATGGCCGCTGCGCAAGTGGCTCCGCCTTTGGCCCAACCTGCTTTTCCCGAACCTGCGGCGGTGCGCCCGCAGATCCGCCCGCAACCCAGCCGGGCCGCGCCCCGCGCGCCCGGACTCCGTTCACGTCCAGTCAGGGAGATGCTGCCGATGGACACCGACAACCAAGACCTAAGCTATCCGCTGCAAGCCGACGAGGTTCTGGCAGAGTTCCAGATGACGATGGCGCGGTTCCTTGAAACGCAGGAGCGGGTGATGCTGGCCTATCTCGGCTCTGGCGCCGGGGCCGCAGCCGCGCCCCGCGCGATGCCGCGGCCGGCGCGCCCGATGGTCGCCCGGCCTGCGCCAGTGATGGCGATGCCGGCGCCGGTGGCGCCGGTCGCCGCCGCGGCTCCGGCTCCGGTGCCTGCTTCGCAGCCTGTTGCGGCTCCGGCACCCGCTCCGGCCCCGGTGGTCGCATCTGCGCCCATTCAGGTGCCGACGGCTTCGGCCGGGCTCGACCGGGCCGGGATCGCGGCGCTGCTGCTGGATATCGTGCAGGACCGCACCGGCTATCCGGCCGACATGCTGGGGATGGATCAGGGCATCGAGGCCGACCTCGGCATCGACAGCATCAAGCGGGTCGAGATCATTGGGGCGCTGCTGAAGGGCCTGCCCGGCCCGCAGGCCAGTGCCGCGCAGCCGATGGGCGAGACGCTGAACGAGCAAAAGACCCTTGGCGCCATCGTCGAGAAGCTGGCGGCGCATCTGGCGGGGGGCGCGCCCGCCGGGGCGCAGGGCGTGGTCCACGGCCCTTTTGATCTGGCCGCGGCGGGGAATGCGGGCGAAGGCGCCCGGCCGCCGCGGTATGTGATGCGGGCAGAGGCGGAAGCGCTGCCCGCGGGTCCGGCCTTGCCGGCGGGGCGCTATCTGGTGACGGAAGGCCGGGGCGGGCTTGCCGCCGCGCTGGCGGGCAAGATCGCGGCGGCGGGGGGCACTCCGGTCGTGCTGAGCGCCGAGGCGGCGTGTGAGGCCGAGGGGCCGTTCGCCGGGCTGGTGCATCTGGCGCCGACGGCGGCGGTGCCGGTGGCGCTGGACGGCGACTGGCTGGCGGCGCTGGAGGTGGAGAAATCCGCCTACCGCGTGGTGCGGGCCCATGCCGAGGGGCTGCGGCAGGGGCGGATGGTTTTTGCCAGCGTCATGGGCGGCAGCTTTGGCCGCAGGGGCGAGACCGGGATGCTGCTGGCGGGTGGCTGCACCGGGCTGGCGAAATCGCTGCGCGAGGAATGGCCGGCGTCGCGGGCCAAGGCGATCGACCTCGACCCGGCGCTGACGGATGAGGCCCTGGCCCAGGTGCTGATGGAGGAGCTTGCCGCGCCCTATGGCCGGCAGGAGGCGGGCTATCCGGGCGGGCGGCGCATGGTGTTCCGCTCAGTCGCGGCCGACCCTGCGGATGCGGCGCGCGAGCTGCCCCCTGGCGCGGTGATCCTGGCGACGGGCGGCGCGCGCGGCATCACCGCCGAAATCCTGCGGCCCTTTGCGGCGGCGGGCTGTCGGCTGGTGCTGATCGGCCGCACCCCGCTGCCGGGGCCGGAGCCGGAGGCGACGGCGGCGCTGACGGACACCTCGGCCCTGCGGCAGGCGCTGATGGCGGAGGCGCGCGCGACGGGCGAGGCGGTGACGCCGGCCAGCATCGAGCGCGCGCTGGCGGGGCTGATGCGGGACCGCGAGATCCGGGCGAACCTTGCGGACCTTCAGGCGGCGGGCGCCACGCTCGACTATCTGGCGCTCGACATGGCAGATGCGGCGGCGGTGCGGGCGGCGGTGGCCGACATCGCCGCGCGGTTGGGGCCGGTGCATGGCGTGATCCATGGCGCGGGGGTGATCGAGGATCGCCGCATCACCGACAAGACCCCGGACAGCTGGGACCGGGTGGTGCAGCCCAAGGTGATCGGCGCGCTGGCGCTGGCCGCTGCGCTCGATACCGCGCCGCCGGCGTTCTTTGCGCTCTTCGCCTCGGTCGCCGGGCGCTACGGCAATTCCGGGCAGACCGATTATGCCCATGCCAATGAGCTTTTGAACCGCCTCGCGGCGCAGCTGGCGCGGCGCTGGCCCGCCTGCCATCCGGTCGCGGTGAACTGGGGCCCGTGGGAGGGGACGCGGCATGGCGCGGGGATGGTCTCGGACGCCGTGCGCGCCAAGTTCGAGGCGCAGGAGGTGACGCTGGTGGCCCCCGAGGGCGGCGCGGCGGCGTTCTTCGACGAGATCCTGCGCGGACCGCGGGACTGCACCGAAGTGGTTCTGGGCGCCGGTCCGTGGGAAAAGCATGAGGCTGAGCGGGCGGGGATGCCGGAGGCGCCGCGCTCCCGCTGGCCGCTGCTGCCGGGGGCGCAGCAGGCGCCCGCGGCGAAGGGCGGCACCGCGATCCGGCGGCGGCTGGATGTGGGCGCCGATCCTTGGCTGGGCGAACACCGCATCGGTGCGGTGCCGGTGTTGCCTCTAGCTGTGGCCGCCGAGA
This sequence comes from Frigidibacter albus, assembly GCF_009908165.1. Lineage (GTDB taxonomy): Bacteria > Pseudomonadota > Alphaproteobacteria > Rhodobacterales > Rhodobacteraceae > Frigidibacter > Frigidibacter albus. Next base: position 132,544 of record NZ_JAAAUC010000008.1, on the reverse strand, counting down.
TGTGTGCCGAGGCCGCGGCCGAGATCTGGTCGGACTGGACGGTGACGGGGCTTGCCGATCTGCGGCTGCTGAACGGCTTGCGGCTGGAGGGGGACGCCCCCTGCGAGATCGACCTTGTGGCGCAGGGATCCGAACATGCCGATGCCACCGGCTTTGCCGCGCGGGTAGAGCTGCGCGAAACCGGCAACCTGCCCCGCGCGCATTACCGCGCCTCGGTGCGGATGGTGCCCTCGGCGCTGCAGGCAACCGACCCTGAGGCGCTGGCGCTGGCGCAGGACATTCTGGCGCATCCGGTAGCCTGCTCGCCGGTCCCGGCCGGGCGGGCCTACCGCGAGATGCTGTTCCACGGGCCAAGCTATCAGCTGCTGAAGGTGCTGGAGGGACTGGACGCGGGCGGCGCGCGGGCCGAGGTGCGGCCAAGCCGGGCGGCCGACTTCGGGGGGGGGGCCTGGCTGTTCGACCCGGGGCTGCTGGATGCGGCGGCGCAGCTGGCCTGGGTCTGGTCGATCCATGCCCGCGGCCAGCCGGCGCTGCCCAATGCCATCGGCCGGGCGACCAAGCTGGGCACCGGTGCCGCGCGGCGAATGGTGATGCGCCTGCATCCGGGCCTTGGCCCGGCAGAGGTGCGCGCCGATGTGGCCATTGCCGATGCCGCGGGCCAGCCCCTGCTGCTGCTGGAGGCGCTGGAGGCGACCTCGGATGCCGGGCTTGCGCGGTTCTGCGGCTGGGGCGGCGAGATCCTGGCCGACATCGCCCTGCCCAAGCAGGAGGCGGCGGAATGACAGCCCCGCATCGCAGCCCCGGTGGCGATATCGCCATCGTCGGCATGGCCTGCCTGTTTCCGGGCGCCGATGCCCCGGCGCGGTTCTGGGCCAATATCTGCGCGGGCCTGCAATTTCTGGGCGAGCCGCTGCCGGGTTGGGGCGCGGAGCGCTACCTGAACGGGCAGGGCGTAACGCAGCTGCCCACCGCGCGCGGCGGTTATCTAGGCGAGGCCTTTGCCGCCGACCCGGCCGAGCTGGGGGTGATGCCCTCTTCCGTCGATGGCGGCGAGCCGGACCAGTTCCTCGCGCTGAAGATCGCCCGCGCCGCGCTGGCCGATGCCGGGGCGCTGGAGCTGGACCACACCCGCACCGGGATCATCCTTGGCCATTCCACCTATCTGCACCGGGGCAATGCCGCCGTCGTGCAGCACGGGGTGGTGCTGGACCAGACCCGCGCGCTGCTGGCGCAGCTGCTGCCCGGCGCCGATCCCGCGGTGCTGGACCGGGTGCGCGCCGAGATGGCCAAGCTGCTGCCGCCCTTCAACGCCGACATTGCGCCGGGCCTCGTGCCCAACGTGATGACCGGGCGCATCGCCAACCGGCTGGACCTGCGCGGGCCGAATTACATCATCGACGCGGCCTGTTCCTCGTCGCTTCTCTCGGTGCAGGCGGCGATGCAGGAGCTGCGCTCGGGGCGGAGCGACCTGATGCTGGCGGGCGGGGTCAATGCCTCGATCTCGGCCGAGGTCTACATGGTGTTCAACCAGCTTGGCGCGCTGTCGAAACAGGCGCATGTGCGGCCCTTTGCCGAGGGCGGCGATGGCACGCTGTTGGGCGAGGGGCTGGGCGTGCTGGCGCTGCGCCGGCTGGAGGATGCGGTGGCAGACGGCCAGCGCGTCTATGCGGTGCTGAAGGGCGTCGGCCAGTCCAGCGACGGCAAGGGCTCGGGCCTGCTCGCCCCGCGGATGGAAGGCGAGATGCTGGCGATCGAGCGCGCGCTGGAGGATGCCGGCCTGCCGGCGCTGGCGCCGGGGCTGATCGAGGCGCATGGCACCGGCATCCCGCTGGGGGACCGGACCGAGATTTCGGCGCTGAAGGGCGTGTTCGGCGGGCGGGGGGCAAACGGGCTGCCCACAGCGGCCATCGGCTCGGTCAAGTCGATGATCGGCCATTGCATCCCGGCGGCGGGGGCGGCGGGGCTGATCAAGACCGCGCTGGCGCTTTATCACCGCACCTTGCCGCCGACGATTGCGGCGGCGCTGCGGGCGGAACTGGCCTTCGATGAAACGCCGATCTATGTGAACACCGCGCCGCGCCCATGGATTTCTGCGCCGGATGTGCCGCGCCGGGCGGCGGTGAACGCCTTCGGCTTTGGCGGCATCAACGCCCATGCGGTGCTGGAGGAGGCGGGGTCCGCCAGCCCCGCGCATTGGCCCGAGGAGCTGGTGCTGCTCTCGGCAGAAACGCCCGCCGACTTGGCCGTGCGGGCGCGGGAACTGGCGGCTTGGGTGCTGCGGCATCCCGGTGCGCCCTTGGCGGCGCTGGCGGCCTCAACCGCGCCGGGAACCGGCCCCGCGCGGCTGGCGCTGGTGGCGGAGAGCCCGGCGGACATGGCCGACAAGCTCGGCAAGGCCGCCGAACGGCTGGAGGCGGGGCGCGGCAGCTTCCGCATTCGCAGCGGCGTGTTTGCCGAACCCGCCCCGCAGCCCGGCAAGATGGCCTTCCTGTTCCCGGGCGAGGGCGCGCAGTATCAGGGGATGCTCTCGGCGGTGCTGATGGCCTTCCCCGAGGCGCGCGAGTGGTTCGACTTCTGGGACGGGCTGTTCCCCGGGCGTGACCTGCCGCCCTCGGCGAGCGTGTTCCCGCCGCCGACGACGCTGGCGCCGGAGCTGGCCGCCACGCTGAAGGAGCGGCTGTTCGGGCTGGAGCTTGGCTCGGAATCGGTGTTCATCGCCGCGCAGGCGCTGACGGCGGTGCTGGCGCGGCTGGGGCTGCAGCCCGATGTGGTGGTCGGCCATTCCAGCGGCGAGCATTCGGCGCTGGCGGCGGCGGGGGTGCTTGGCGCCTCGGAGGACCGGGAAGATTTCGCGGGGCGCATCCGGTCGCTGAACGATCTTTACAAGGGCATCGCGGCGGCGGGCGGCATCGCCGGCGGCGCGCTGCTGACCGTGGGCGCGGTGGCGCGCAGCGAAGTGCTGGCGCTGGTGGAGCGCGAGCCCGATCTGCACCTCGCGCTGGACAATTGCCAGCACCAGTCGGTGCTCTATGGCCCCCGCGCGGTCATGGAGCGGGTGGCGGGCGAGCTGCGGCAGATGGGCGGGATGTGCGCCTTTTTGCCCTTCGACCGGCCCTATCACACGCCGCTGTTCGCGCCGGTGGCCGAGCAGGTGCTGGGGGTCTATCGGGGCATGGACTTCCGCGCCCCGCGCCTGCCGATCTGGTCCTGCGCCACCGCCGCGCCGATGCCGCTGGAGCCGTCCGAGATCCGCGCGCTGGCGGCGCAGCAATGGGCGAGCCGGGTGCGGTTTACCGAAACCGTGGAGCGGCTGCACGACGATGGCGTGCGCCTGTTCGTCGAGGTCGGGCCCTCGGCCAACCTCACCGGCTTTGTCGAGGATGCGCTGAAGGGCCGGGAGGCGCTGGCGCTGGCGACCGACAGCCGCCGCAAAGAGGGGCTGGGGCAACTCTTGCAGACGCTGGGGCGGATCTGGGTTTCGGGGCGGGATTTTGACGTGGGCGCGCTGTATGAGGGGCGGGTGGCGCCGCTGGACCTTGCGGCCGCGCCGCGCCCCTCGCGCGACCGGGTGATCGACAACCATCTGCCATTCCTGCGCCTCCCCGATGACGTGGCGGCGGAACTGGCGGTGGCTTTGGCGCCTTCTGTTGCGCCCTCAATGGCACCAGCACCCGCGCCTCTGCCCGTCGAGGTGTCGGCCCGGCCCGCGGCCCTCCCGGCAGCGCGCCCGCTTGCCGCAGCCTCGGTCATCGTCGGGCATTTCGACCTGATGCAGCAGTTCCTCGACACCGCGGGCAGCGTCGCCGAGGCGGCGCTTGGCAGCGCGGCGGAGCCTGAGGATTGGCACCCGCCGCTGCTCCATCGCATCTTGCACAATGACGGCGCGCGGCTGCTTGCCGAGAGCGATTTCGACCCCGAGGCCGACCCCTTCCTTGCCCATCATGTGCTCTACGCCGCCGAGGTGTCGGACAGCGACCCCGGCCTGATGGCGCTGCCGGTGCTGCCGCTGGCCGTCAGCCTTGAGATGGCGGCCGAGGCGGCGGCGGTGCTGACCGGGGCGATGCCGGCGCGGCTGGAGAATGTGCGGGCGCGCGACTGGATCGCCTTCGACGCCGGCCCCGCGACGCTGACGACGGAAGCCGAGCTGATCGTCGGGCTGGACGGTGAGCTGCGGGTGGCGGTGCGGTTGCTGCGCGGCGCGGCGCTGCTGTTCGAGGCCGAGGTGGTGGCCCTCGAGGGCGCGCCCTTGCCGCCGCTGGCCCCGCTGGCCGCGCCGCAGCCGCCGCGCTGGCGCGACGATGAGCTTTACACCACCGGCATGTTCCACGGGCCCTTGTTCCAGGGCATCCGCCGCCTGATCGCCTGGGATGGCGGCGGGCTGGATGCCGAACTGGCCGATACGCCGCTGGACGGGTTCTTCGGCTGGGGGCCGTCCGCGCCGGAAGGCCTGCTGCTGAACCCGGTGCTGCTGGACCTCACCGGCCATGTCACCGCCTTCTGGATCGCGCAGGGGCTGGGGACGGATTTCAGCTCTTTCCCCTCCAGCATCGACCGGATCGACCTTGTGGCGGCGCGGGAGGAGGCGACGGCTGGGGCGGTGCTGTCGGGGCGCACGCAGTTTCTGGACGGCGAGGGCCGCGCGGGCGCGGACCCGGCTGCGGCGCGGTTCCTGCAGGGGGATTTCACCTGCACCGCGCCGGATGGCACCGTGCTGATGCGGGCCTCGGGCTGGAAGGACCGCTTCTTCCGGGTCCCGCACAGCTTCTACAATGCGCGCTATCGCCCGCGCGAGGCCTGGTATGGGGCCGAGGCGCAGGGCCTGTTCGCGGGCCAGCCGCCGGGCGTGCTGGTCTGGCAGGTGCCGGCCTTCCCGCCGGGGTTCCTCGAGGATGCGGGCGGGATCTGGATGCGGGTGCTGGCGGCGACGATCCTGTCCGCGGCGGAACGCGAAGCCTTTGCGGCGATGACCGGCCCGGGCAAGCGCCGGCGCGACTGGATCATGGGCCGCATCGCGCTGAAAGAGGCGGCGCGGGCCTGGATCTTGCAGCACTGCGGGCTGGCGCTGCTGCCCGCGGATGTGGAGATCGCGGTGGGGCCAACCGGCAAGCCCTATCTGGCGGCGGCGGGGGACTCGCCTCTGCTGCCCGAACTGTCGCTGGCCCATGCGGGCGGCGCGGCGATTGCCGTGGCCGCGCCACCGGGGCAGGCGGTGGGGATCGACATGGAGGTTCCCGCCGGGATCGACGCCTCCCTGCTGGCCGAGGGCGGCTTTGCCCCAGCCGAACGCGCGCTGCTGGCCGCGGCGCAGCCGGGCCCGGAGGATGCCGCGCGGCTGCTGACCGGCTGGTGCGCCAAGGAGGCGGCCGCCAAGGCGATCGGCGAGGGGCTGACCGGACGGCCGCGGGCCTTCGTGCTGCAGGCGCTGGCGGCGGGGGCAACGGTGGGCTCGTTCACCGCCGAGGTGGACACACCGATGGCCGGGCGCCTGCAGGTGGCGCTGGCCCGGCAGGGCGAGGCGGTGCTGGCGCTGGCGCTGCGGTAACCCCTATGCCAGCCACACGTCGAACCCCGCCGAGACCTCGGCCAGATCCGCGCCGCCGCCATGCAGCAGCGCCTGGGTCTGCAGCAGGCGGCTGTGGTTCACGGTGCCGAGGAACAGCCCCACCGGCGATGCGAGCAACGCGCGCACTCCGGTCGAGGTGACAGAGCCATTGCCATCAACCAGCACCGGCACCCAGGCCTCGCCATCCGTGCTGGCCCAGAGCTGGAAGCCGCCGCGCAGCGGGGCGCCGCCGCCGTTCATGGCGATGTCATTCGGCTCCCAGCTCTGGGTGCCGATGTACAGGGCGCCGTCCTGCACCGCCATCGACCAGATCGCCGAGTTGTAGGGATCGCCGAGACCCGGCCCCATCGCCGAAAGCGGCACCTTCAGCCCGTCCGGGGTAAAGCGCGGCTCGCCGAAGATCAGGTCCCAGCGGCCATCCGGGCGCTGCCGGATCATCTCGCAGGCGGCGGGGCCCACATCGCTGTCCGCATCATAGCCAAAGCCGGGGATCCGGGTGCCGATGAAAAGGTCGCCGCCGAATTCGGCCATCGCGGCGGTGGAGAGGTTGTGGGTATAGCGGAAGGCGCCGTCGGTCAGCACCCGCTCCCACACGTAGGGCGCCGCGCCCTCGGCCTTGGTCCGCCACAGCTGGAAGCCGCGGGCGGGGCTGGAGGTGCCGGCATAGAGATGGCCCTGCGCCGCACAGAGCGAGACCACGCCGCGATTGGCCGGATCGCCGAAGCCGGGCAGGCAGGCCTCGGTCCACACGCCGCCGGCCGGATCGTCGCTGACCAGCACAATCGCCTGCGGGGCGCGCTCGCGGTCGAGGCCCTCGGCGGTGATGGTGCCCGAGGGCAGGGCGAAGAGCCGCCCGCCAAAGGCCGTCAGCCCGCGGATCGACATCACGCTGTCATCGCCATTGCCCGGTGCCATCACCGGGGCAAAGCTGATCCCATCCTCTGACCGCAGCACCTGCCCGCCCCAGAGCGACATGGTCCCGGCATAGAGGCAGTGCGCGGCGTCGCTGGCGCCCTGGAACACCGTCATCGCGCAGATGCCGAATGCGCGGCCCATCGCCTCGGCCGGCTGGCGCTGGCGCAGAATGCCGCCGCCGCCAAGCCAGACGGCGCGGGCCTGTGCGTCTTCGTCCAGCGCCTGCACCGGCGCCGCGAACACCTCGTCCCAGGCGCCGGTGGCGGGGTCAAGCCGGTGGATGCGGCCCAGATCCTCGGGGCCGCGCGCAGCAGGGGCGCTGGCGCCCAGATAGAGCGCGTCCCGGAACCAGACCATCGAATGGGCCAGCGTGCTGCCGGGGTGGCCGAGGCCGCCGGTGGCGACGGGCACGAATTGGCCCGCGTCGAGAATGCTCATGCGATTATCCGTATCCAAATTGCCGCGCCAGCCGCAGCACGGGTTTGCTGAACGCCTCGCCCGGGCGCCAGTCCACATCGCCCTGCAGCGAGGGTTCGGTGATCCGCGCCAGCCGCGCCATGTCCAGCGCCGGGCTGTTGAGGAAATTCGGGTCATTGCCGAAGGGCGCCGAGGGCGGTCCGACACTGGCGAAGGCCGAGGTCTCGGGGTGCAGCATCGCCTCGATGCTGGCCGCGTCCGAGGACAGGCCCAGCCAGTCGCAGACCTGCGGCAGATAGAGCATCGGATCGGCCAGCAGCATCTCGCCCTTGATCCGCATGTACTGGCCGAGCGCCAGATCGCGCGAGAGTTCGAGGATATGGTTTTGCGAGCGCAGCCAGAGTTGTTCGGGATCGAACTCGATCCTCTGGGCGCCGCCGCCGCTATAGGCCTTCATCAGCTCCAGCGTCGATTTTCCGGTGCTGCGCGGGTGCCGCGTCAGATGCAGGAAGCTGGCGGCGGGAAAGATCCTGTGCAGGCGGCGCAGGCTGTCGATCCGCATGGTGCTGCGCGGGCTCTTGTCCACCAGCACCTTGTCGCCGACCGCCTCCTGGATATGGGCGAAGACCTTGGCGGTGGGCCAGTGAAACCGCCGCTGGATCCAGTGCCGGGCGCGAATCGCCGCGTCTTCGCTTTGCGCGCCCTCATGCAGTTCGGCCAGCAGCCGCAGCAGCCCCGACGTGCCCATGTTCAGCGAAGGCGCCAGCGCGGTCCAGGTCTCCCCCAGGGTATCGCCAAGCGCAAGGTTCACCTCGGGCAGGCCATAGGCCTGGGGATGCTGCCCGATCATGCCGCCGATCACCGAGGTGAAGGACCGGGGCGGCGCGATGATGAACAACGGATCGGGCATCTATGTCTTTCTACAATGGCGCAAAGCCGCGGCGCAGCCTGGCGGTTTCGAATCCGCCCCGGCCGAAATTGCCGCCCTTCGCTATAGCCTTGCAGGCGGGCCAAGGCAATGTGGGCGCGCAAATCCGGCAGTGCGGACGCGATGCTTGCTTGCGGGTTCTGCGGGTGCGCCATATCCTATGTCGCAGGACGCAGGGATTTATTTGCGGGCGCGCGGAACCCGCGCCGCGACGCGGCGTTGCCGCTACGGAACTTGGCGGTATTGTCGCGCCAGACTTCTGCGGCAATGCCGTAACGATGCTGCGGCCCCGCGCCGTGGCGGACCATTGAACCGAATGCTGTTTGAAAACCCGATGAGGAGCTTTTCTGATGCGTCGAATTTTCTTTGCTGCAACCACCACCCTTGCCATCGCCGCGACCCTTGGCTGCGCCGCCGCGCAGGACCGCCCCATCCGCGATGCCATCAAGGAGCGCCGCGCCGCCCGCGCCGAAGCAGCCGCCCCCGCCCAAGCCTCGCGCGTGGCGGGGATGCAGCTCGTGGAGCTTTCGCACCAGGGCCGGCAGCGCTCCTACTACGCCTATGTGCCGGGCAGTGCGCAGGGCCGCAGCGGCCTGTCGGCGGTGATGGTGCTGCATGGCGGCATGGGCAGCGGCGACGGCGTTGCCGCCACCAGCGGCATGACCAGTGCTGCCGATCAGGTGGGCTTTGTCGCGCTGTTCCCCAATGCCGATGGCAGCCAGTGGAATGACGGGCGCGCCACTACGCGGACCGGCGTGGACGATGTCGGCTTTCTGCAGGCGGTGATCGACGATGCCTCGGGCCGCTTCGGGGTGGACCGCTCGCGCGCCTTCGCCTCGGGCATCTCGAATGGTGGGTTGATGACGCAGCGGCTGGCCTGCGATGCGGCGGGCAGCTTCCGTGCCTTTGGCGTGGTGGTGGCGAACATGCCCGCCGATCTGCGCGGCAACTGTTCGCCCTCGCGGCCGGTGCCGATGATGTTCTTCAACGGCACCGATGACCGGTTGATGCCCTTCGACGGCGGCAAGATCACCACGATCGCGGGGCGCGGGGCCGGGGGCCAGGTGCTGTCCTATGCGCAGACCAAGGATTTCTGGGCGGACAAGGGCGGCTGTTCCAGCAGCACCGGCGAGGTGGCGGTGCCCGACCGTGCGAACGATGGCACCGAGGTCACGGTCGAGCAGTTCCGGTCCTGCCGCGGTGGTGCCGAGCTGACCTTCTACACGGTGGAGGGCGGCGGCCATACCTGGCCCGGCTCGTCGGGCCGCAGCTCGCGTCTTGCGGGGGCGGTCAGTCAGGATATCAGTGCCACCAGCGAGTTGGTGCGCTTCTTCGGCCGCTACGGGCTGTGACCGATTGGACGTGACGGAATGCAGGATGTGACACTTCCCCCGCCGGTCTTCGTGCTGGCCGCGCCGGGGGTGCCGGGACAGACGTTGGCGGCGGCCTTGGGACGCAATCCGGGTGCCTATGACCTGCCCGAATGCAATCTGGAACTGTCGGCCAGCGTCGACAGCCTGTTGCGCGAGATGACGGGGATGCGGCAGGGCCAGATGCACGGGCTGCTGCGGTCTCTGTCGCATCTGCTGGCGGGCGAGCAGAGCATGGCCGGGGTCGAGATGGCGCGGCGCTGGCTGACGCGGCACATGCACCTGCCGACGGCGGCGGTGGCGCAGCGGCTGGTGGCGATGATCGCGCCGCGGCGGGTGGTGATGCCCGTCACTTCGGCGCTGTTCGATCCGGGCGCGGCGGAGCGGCTTCTGGCGGCGTTTCCGCGGGCCGACTTCGTGCATCTGCAGATGCACCCCGTCGCGCAGGGCGGCGCGGTGATGGGCCGGTTCGGCGGCGCCGCGGCCCTGCTGCTGGGGGCGGTCGATGACAGCGTCTCGCCGCCGATGACCGATGCGCAGGAGCTTTGGGGTATGGCCGAGGACGGGGTGGCGATGGTCCGCGCCGCGGTGCCGTCCTCGCGCTTTCATGCGCTGCGCGTCGAGGATCTCGCGGCCGATCCGGCGCGGGCGCTTGTGGTCCTCGCCGATGCGCTGCATCTGGCGACCGATCCGGCGGCAGTGTCGCGGATGCTGCGGCCCGAGGACTCGGCCTTTGCCGGGCCGGGGCCGTTCGGCGCACATCTGGCGGGCGATGTGCTGGACCTTGCCGCGCTGCGGGCCGCGATACCGGCCGAGGCTGCGCTGTCGCTGACCGGGGCGCTGCCCTGGCGCCCGGACGGGGTGGGTCTGCGCCCGGCGCTGCGCGACCAGGCCAAGGCCATGGGATATCGCTAAGGCGGGCGTCTCTTGCGGCGCGGGGCTTCAGCCCTGCGCCGAAACCACCCGGTCCAGCATGTCCCGCTCTTCGATCAGCAGCGCCAGCACCGATTCAAGCACCTCGATCCGGTAGTCCAGATCGCGCCTGCGTTCGGCAAGCTCGGCCGGGCTGTCCGACACGGTGACCTGCTGCTCGCGCATGTCGATGAACATCGGGCTGGTCAGGAATTCCTGCACATGGCGCAGGCGGTCCTGCCGCAGCGTCTGGTCGCGCATCGCGTCCGCCACGATCTTGGCCGAGGCCGCGTCGCGCGACGGGGTCTCTGGTGTCTGCTGCGCTGCGCCCCGGTCCTCTTGCGCGCCGGGTGCTGCGTCTGTGCCCGGCTTTGCGGCGAGGGATCGGTTCATGGCGCTCTCCGTGATCGTGGTGCCCTTGGTCTAGAGTGCGGCGACAACCCTGACAAGAGTTGCTGGCGCGGCGGGTGCTGCGGCAGCGCCACCCGCCCTGGCTTTTCGCTTTACGCTGCACGGCGGCGTTGCAGGGCTGGGAAGAGTCTGTTAGGCCCTGATCTTATTGAATATGCGCTTTGAGGGAGCGTGCCCGTATCCGATTTCGGGGGCCGCGACCTGCACCGTCTGGATTTATGGGGGGTTGTTGTGACGAATCGGGTTTTGATGATCGGGCTGGATGGCGCGACCTTCTCGCTGCTCCGTCCGTTGTCGCAGCAAGGCGTGCTGCCCTTCCTCACCAGCCTGATCCGCGGCGGAACTGCTGCCCAGTTGATGTCCACCCGCAACCCGCTGACCCCGCCGGCCTGGACCTCGATGACCACCGGGCGCAGCCCCGAGGTGCATGGCATCTACGACTTCCTGCGCCCCGCCTATCTGGGGGATGGCAGCGTCTACCTGAAGGTCAATGACCGCCGCGACAACCATTGCGAGACGGTGTTCGCCATGGTCAACCGCCACAAGATGCGCGGCACCGCGCTGAACTTCTACGGCTACGCGCCGCCCCCGCAGATCGACGGCTATGTGGTCTCGGGCTTCGTGCCCTGGAAGCACCTGCGCCACGGCATCCACCCGCAATCGCTGTTCGACAGCCTCAAGGCCTCCACCGATTTCGATTACCGTGATCTTGGCATGGATATCGGCGAGGAAAAGAAATGCGTGCAGGGGCTGCATGCCGGCGAGCATGAGGAATGGATCGAGCTGCAGAACGTCCGCGACCGCGCCTGGACCGACGTGACCTGCCGGCTGATGACCGAAGACCGCACCGAGCTGACCGCGGTGGTGCTGGACGGGCCCGACAAGATCCAGCACCTGTTCTGGCGCTATCTTGATGCCGAGTGCCATTCGGGCGAGCCGGGGGAGTGGACCGACCGCATCACCCAGCTGGCGACCGATTTCTACCGGCAGATGGATGACAATATCCGACGCATGGTCGAAACCGCCGGGCCGGACACCAACGTGATCCTGGTGTCGGATCACGGCTTCGGCCCGACGACCGAGATCCTCTACATCAACCAGTGGCTCGCCGAAAAAGGCTATCTCACCTGGACCGGCCGCGCCGAGGATGACGCCAAGGGCCAGCTGACCGCCGAGAAGATCCGCGACCATCTGGGCATGATCGACTGGCGCAAGACCGTGGCCTTCTGCCCGACGCCCTCGTCCAACGCGATCTACATCAAGCCCGACCTTGGCAATGGCCAGGGCATCAAACCCGATGACTACCTCGCCTTCGTGCAGAACATGCAGGCCGAGCTGATGGAGCTGCGCGACGCCTCGGGCAAGCAGGTCGTGGTCGGCGCCTCGCCCAACAAGCTGCGCGGGCGCAGCTTTGTGGAGCCGTGCCCCGACATCACGCTCAGCCTGCGCGATGGCGGTTTCGTGTCGATCCTGCCCTCGGATACCGTGGTCAAGGACCGCGTTCTGGCCGACGGCACCCACCGCCCCGAAGGCATCTTCATCGGCCACGGCCCCGCCTTCAAACGCGGCGAGCAGCTGGAGCCGCTGAACCTTCTGGACATCACCCCGCTGATGCTGACGCTTCTGGGCCTGCCGGTGCCGCGCGATCTGGAAGGCCGGGTGCCGGTGGAGGCGCTGGAAACCGGGATCACCGCCACCACTGGGGCTGCGACCGCCACCGTCGCGGCGGATGAGGGCCGCGAAGAGGTGTCGGACGAGGACCGCGAGATCCTTCTGCGCCAGATGCAGAAGCTTGGCTACATGGACTGACGCTGCAGGCGCAGCCAGGGAAAGGCAGGAACCACCGCGATGCCGTCCTTGACCCGTCAGGATCTGCGCATGAATTACCAGCTGGTCGGGGCCGACCTGCGGCCCGGTCAGGCGCCGGTTGCGATGATCCACGGGCTGGGGGCGAACCTTGCCTTCTGGTATCTGGGCGCGGTGCGGCATCTGGCGGCCGACATGCCGATCCTGCTGCATGACCTGCGCGGCCATGGCGCATCGTCCATGCCGCCCTCGCACTATCAGCTTCACGACCTCGCCGATGACTTCGCCGCCCTGCTGGACCATCTGCAGATCGACCGGGCCCATGTCGTCGGCCACAGCCACGGCGCGCGGGTGGCGCTGGCCTTTGCCATCGCGCATCCGGAGCGGGTGGCCAGCCTGACCGTCGCCGACACCCAGCTGCGCGCCCTGCAACGGCCGATGCGGCTGGCCGACTGGCCGCATTGGCCGCGCTGGAAGGCGGAATTGGCGGGGCAGGGCGTGACCAGCTTCCCGCCCGAGGATGCCGAGATCGACTTTCGCCTGCTCGCGGATCTTGGCCCCCGCGGCGGCGCGGCGCTGGCCGGGGCGCGGGCAGCGATCAGCGCGGTGAATGAGGAGGGCCCCGAGGACCCGCCGGAACTGTCGCTGCTGCCCGGCGGCGGCCGTCTGGCCGCTGCGCTTGGCCGCCCCTCTGGCGCGCTGGCCGCCCGGATGCCGCGGCTGGCGGCGCTGGCGGCAGAACGGGCGGCCGAGCGCGGGGCCGATGCCCCCCGCCGCATCGACCTGCGCTCGCGCCAGATGGGCGCGCGCGGCAGCCAGAAATGGCAGACGCTGCTGGAGACCACGACCGCCGCCACCGAGTTGCAGGACGAGGCCGACGTGCCCGCGGACCGTCTGCCGGGGCTGAAGATGCCGGTGCTGCTGATCTACGGCGCGCTGTCGCATTGCGTGCCAAGCTCTGAGCGCCTCTTGGAGGTGATCCCCGATGCGCGGCGGATCATGGTGCCCAATGCCGGGCATTTCTTCCCGATCGTCAAGCCGCGCCTGTTTGCCCGGGCGCTGCGGATGTTCGTGGCCGGCGTCGAAACCGCGGGCACCCCCGCCCGCGGACGGTTCCGCGAGCGGGTGCAGGCCGCCCGCGCCGCACGGATGCACCCGCAATGACCGGCTTGCGCGTCAGCGTGGTGACAGGCGCCAGCAGCGGCATCGGCCGGGGCCTCGCGCTGGCGCTGGCGCGGCGCGGCGATCTGGTGCTGGCGGTGGGCCGCGATCCCGCGCGGCTGGAGACGCTCGCGGAGGCGCTGGCCGAGGCAGGGCCGGGGGCGCATCGCACGCTGAGCCTCGATGTCGCGAATGAGGCCGACATGGCCCGCCTGCGCGCCGAGGTGGAGGCGCTTGGCCGCGCCGACCTGATGGTGGCCTCCGCCGCCGTGGGACGCGCTGCCGGCGCCGGCCTGCCGCCCGCGACGCGCGATCTGCCGCTGGCCGATTGGCAGCGCATGGTCGATGTGAACCTGCATGGGGTGTTCCTCGCCAATGCCGCCGTGCTGCCGCTGATGCGCGCGCAGGGCGATGGCGATATCGTCAACATCGGCTCCTCGACCACGCCGCACGGGCTGCGTGGCACCCCGCTCGCCCCGGCCTACAGCGCCACCAAGTTCGCGCTGGCGGAGTATGGACGCGCGCTGGCGGAGGAGCTGGCGCCCGAAGGCGTCCGCGTCCGCACCATCTTCCCCGGCCCGGTGGAAACCCCGCTGATCGCCGGAACCCTGCTGGACGGCCCCTTTGGCGGGCGGATCAGCGAGGCAAATTTCGCTGCCGCCCTGCTGGGGCTGATCGAGCTTGGCCGCGGCATGGTGGTCGCCGACCCGCATCTGCTGCCGGTGCCGCAGCGCGGGCGGGTGCGCAGAAAAGCCTGACGGCGAAGAGCTTAACAAGGAGACGACAGTGCAAGACCTCTCGGGCCGCATCATCCTCATCACCGGCGCTGCCGGCGGCATCGGCGCCGCGACGGCCCGCGCGCTGGCCGGCGCCGGGGCCCATTCCGTGCTGGTGGACCGCGAGGGCCTTGCATTGGACACGCTGGCGGCAGAGCTTGGCGCGGCGGCGACGGCCTTCCCCTCCGACGTGACCTCCGAACCCGAGATGGCGCGGATGGCCGCGGAAACGCTGGCCGCTCATGGCCGCATCGACGGGTTGATCACCGCCGCCGGCATCCTGCGCACCGGCGGGCAGCCGCGGCCGCTGGCGGACACCTCCTACGAGGAATGGCGCACGATCATCAACGTGAACCTGACCGGCACTTTCCTGGCCAACCGCGCGGTGCTGCCGGCGATGCTGGCGCAGCGGCAGGGCGACATCATCAACATCTCCTCGACCTCCGGCCGGCAGGGGCGCGCCTTTGACGGCCCCTATTCCGCGTCGAAATTCGGGATCATCGGCCTGTCGGAATCGCTGGCCGAAGAGGTGCAGCGCGACGGGGTGCGCGTGCAGACGCTGCTGCCCGATGCCGTGGATACCGGGCTTTGGGGCCAGTCGGGCACCGTGGCGCTGAAGCCGCGGGCGATGCTGGCACCGGACCGGGTGGCGGCCTTCATCCTCTATCTGCTGGGCCTGCCGCGCGACACCTTCCTGCTGAACGCTGTCATCGCGCCGGTGCCGCAGCGCGGGCGGCGGGGATGATCCGATGACCGAGCAGAGCCCCGAGCTGATCTTTGCCGACCCGGTGCAGCCCGATCCTGGCCCCGCACCCAGACGCGGCCTGTCGCGCGCCGATTTCGACTGCCTCGGCCGCGCCGGGCTGGGGGATGGCCACAACAACTACGCCCATTCGATGGCGTGGTTCGGGGGCAAGCTCTACCTCGGCACCACCCGGTCCAACATGTGCATGCTGAAGTTTCAGTCCGCCTTCACCGAGGTCCCGCTGGAGGTCTGGCCGGTCGATTGCCCGGACACCCGCGACCAGCTCTATCAACTGGATTTCCAGGCGCAGATCTGGTGCTGGGATCCGGCGACCGGCTGGGAGATGGTGTTCCGCGCGCCGATGGTGCCCGATGCCAATGGCAACCCGGTCCCGCGCGAGATCGGCTATCGGTCGATGGAGCTGTATCAGGGGCCCCAAGATGCCGAACCCGCGCTCTACATCGCCACCTGGGCGCCGGGCCGCGCGCCGGGTGGGCTGATCCTGCGCAGCGTCGATGGCCGCAGCTTCGAGCCGGTGACGGAGTATGGCATCATCGAGCCCGCGATCTCCACAACCCGCTCGCTCACCTCGTTCCGCGGCCGCCTGCACTTCGCCCCCACCGCGCGGCGCGGCACCGATGGCGGCCAGCAGAACACCGCCGGGCTGCCCTTCGTCTTTGCCAGTGACGATCCGGCCGCGGGAACCTGGATTGCCGCCAACGAGTCCGGCTTTGGCGAGCCGGGCAACCTTGGCATCTTCAGCCTCGCGGTAGCGAATGACCGGCTTTATGCGGGGACGCTGAACCTTGAGGGGTTGCAGGTCTGGGTGACCGATGGCGACACGCCGCCGCCCTACACCTGGCGCAAGGTCATCGACAAGGGCGCCGGGCGCGGGCCGCTGAACCAGGCCGTCGCCTCGATGACAGAGTTCAAGGGCGCGCTCTATGTCGGCACCGGCATTCAGGGCGGCGGCAATGATCGGGTGAACAAGATCGGCCCCGCCGCGGCCGAGGTGCTGCGCGTCAATGCCGATGACAGCTGGGACGTGATCGTCGGCGATCTCGACGATGACGGGCGCGAACCGCTGAGCGGGCTGAAGGCGGGCTTTGGGCATTTCTTCAACGGCTACATGTGGTCGATGACCGCGCACGATGGCTGGCTTTATGTCGGCACCTATGACTGGTCGGTGACGCTGAGATGGGCGCGCTTCGATGCGGCGCCCGAACGGGTGCGCAAGCTGCTGGCGCTGCTGGGGGCCGAGAAGATCATCGCAGCCGAGGGCGGGGCCGACCTGTGGCGCAGCGCCGATGGCGAGAACTGGCTGCCGGTCTGCCGCAAGGGCTTTGGCAACGCCTATAACTGGGGGATCCGCAACCTCGTCTCCACCCCCGCAGGGCTGTTCATGGGCACCGCCAACGTGTTCGGCCCGCGCGTCGCGGTGCGGGACGGGCAGGGCGGCTGGACCTATGAGGGCAATCCCGATGGCGGGCTCGAGGTCTGGCTGGGCCGCAGCGCCGTGACCGAGGGATGACGCGATGACCCGGCCGACGCCCCGCGCACCGTCGCCGTTCCGCATGGCCGCCGCGCGACCCGCTGCGGAACCGGTCGAGGAGCGCGCGGCGCCCGGACCAGTCCCGCTGCTGCCGCAGGTGCTGCGCCCTCTGTCGGTGCCCACGCCGCAGGGGCTGCGGCTGGCGCATGTCGCGCCCGGTATCGGTGCGGCGGGCCTGCGGGTGCTGGCCTTCCACGGCGGCGGCGGCGATGCCCGTCGCTTTGCCGCCCGCGCCCGCCTGCACGAGGCGCTGCAGGGGCATGCCGGCAGCGTGGTCTATCCGCAGGCCGAGGGGCATTGGGCCGATGGCCGCCCGGGGATCGAACCCGGCTGGCAAGCCGATCTGGCGCTGGTGCAGGCACTGGCCGAAGGGGCGCCCGCGCCGCTTTGCCTTGCGGGTGCCTCCAATGGCGGCATGTTCGCGCTGCGCCTTGCCTGCGAGCTAGGGGTGCCCCCTGCCGCCGTGGTCGCCGTGTCCGTCGCCATGCCCGCCGATCTGGCGCTGCGCGCACCTGTTGGCCCGCCGGTGCCGTTGATGCTGGTGCAATGGACCGAGGATCCGCTGCTGCCCGCGGCTGGTGGCCATGTCGCCCCGCGCGGCGGTGTCGGGCTTGGCCAGCGCGGCCGGGTGCTGGGGGCCGAGGAGACGGTGGCCTTCTGGCGCGCCCGCAACTGCTGCGCCGGGCCGCCGCGCCACCGGCAGGCCCGCATCTCGGGCCAGCGCGCCGAGATCCATGCCTGGACCGGCGGCGCAGGCGGCGCGGACCTGTGGCGCGTGATCTTGCAGGGCAGCGGCCATGGCTGGCCCTCCCGCGCCCCCGGGGCCGGGCTGGCGGGCAGCCTCGAACAGATGGCGGCACGATTCTTGATCTGGTTTTCGCAAAAGGACCGGCCGGGGAGTGCCGGCCTGGAAGGAGTTTCCCAAGATGTCATTTGAACTGGTCGATACCACCTACGAGCCCTATTCGCAGGACCCGGGCTACATTGCCGCGAACGAGGCGCTGATCGACGGCATCGCGCTGGAGGGCGTGGCCCGCGTTGCCGATCTGGCCTGCGGCACCGGCCTGCTGTCGCAGCTGCTGATCCGCCGCGCGCCGGGGCTGACCGTCTGCGCCATCGACCTCGACCCGGTGCAGATCGGCATCGCCACCCGCACCTTCGAAGGTCAGGGCGTGCGCGTGGTCGACAGCCTAGACGCCCTGCGGGCGGCTGGCACCGGCGCCGTGCATCTGCGCGCCGCCAGCGCGATGGAGCTGCCCTTTGACGACGGCGAGATCGACCTGATCGTGCAGGGCAATTCGATCCACCTGATGCCCGACCGTGCGGCGTTTTTGCGTGAGGTGGCGCGGGTGCTGCGCCCCGGCGGGCGCTTCGTGTTCAACAGCGTGTTCTATGTCGGCACCTTCGTGCCGGGATCCGAGGCGGTGTTCTCGGAATGGATGAAAGAGGCGGTGCTGGTCCTCAACCGCATGAACGCCGAACGCGCCGCCCGCGGCGAGCCCGGCATCCCACGCAAGCGTGGCACCCATGGCCGCGCCTTCCAGAAGGACTGGCTGTCCGCCGAGGGCTGGAGCGCCGCGCTGGCCGAGGCCGGGATCGACACGCTCAGCGCCGGCCACCGCCCGGTGCCGATCTCGCAAAAGGGGCTGCAACTGGTCGGCGCCTATGGCGGGCTCGCCGAGGTGCTGATGAGCGGCTACCCCGTCGATATCGCCAGCGAATGCCTGCAGGAGGGCGCGGTGCGCGCGTTTGAGAACCTCGGCATCACCGAAGTGCCGCGCAACTGGCTGGAAATCACCGCCGTGCGCCGCTGACTTGGCGCCACCCAAAACCGAACAACCACGAAGGGACAGGACAATGACCGATACACTGGCACTGCAGACGACCGTGATCACCGTGCTGGAAGACACGGTGCGCGACTGGGACATGGATCTGGAAGGCGGCATCACCGCCACCACCACACTGATCGGCGATCTGGCGTTCGAATCCATCGACGTGGTGCAATTCGCCGTGGCGCTGGAACAGGCGCTTGGCAAGAAGGGCCTGCCGTTTGAAAAACTGTTCATCGAAGACGGCGCCTATGTCGACGACGTCTCGGTGACGCAGGTGGTGGAGTTCCTGAAGGCCGAACTCGTCGCGGGGTGAGGGGGAGGGGCGGGTTCCGCAGATCACCCTGTCCCGCTCTCGACCGGGGGCGCGAAACGTGGTTCAGATATCAGGAACATCAAGGACCTGACCCATGTCCCTCCTCCGTGCCACGATTGCCTATGTCCTGCTCGCAGGCTCCGCCCTGGCCACGCCGGCCGCGGGGGTGCGCTGCGTGCAGGACCAACTCAATGCATCCGGGTTCGACGCGGGGGTGGCAGACGGGCAGATCGGCAGCCGCACCCGCGTTGCACTGGCCGCGTTCTCGGCCGAGACCGGGTTTCCGACCGGAAAGGCCTTCACGAAAGGTACCGCAGTCGCCATCTGCCGACAGATCGGCCTTGCGCGGCCAGAGCTGAAGGCGTTCTGGCCATCGCGCACCGCAACGCTGGACGTTGTTGCGGAACCCGGGATTTCGCCCGCGGTGCTTGCCATCATCAAATCGCGGTCCCCCAAGATCCACGCCGAGGCCGCCTCACGCCTCGGTCTGGAACTGGCGGGCACGGACAAGGTGATTGTCGGAACTTCGGCCCAAAGCCTGCGCAGGATGATCTCCGAGCAGATCGACTATCGCATTCTCAATCTCGATCAGGACTTGCAGGAGGATTGCGCATCCTTCCGCAATGTCAGCGGCGGAGCAGCTCCGGGCATCGTCTGGGTTTGCGTCAATCCGGAGGCGCGGCTTGCATCGGGGATCGAATACGACTGGCTGGAGTTCTTCCTTGCGCATGAAATCCTCCATCTCATCCAGTATCAGGTGAGCGGCACCGTGGAACCGGGCGCGTCGACCAGTGAAGCCTTGCGGGACGAGGGGCCGGTCTGGCTTCAGGAGGGTCTCGCGCAGGTCTTCGCCAACACGGTCGCCACCGACGCGACCGAAGCCGAGTATCGCGACATCATGGAAAGCCGGTTCGAAGGGGCGGCCCTCCCGGAGCTGTCGGGGCTCGAGGACCGGCCTGCGCTCGCCCGGGATCAGACCACCGTCTACCGTGCAGGGGCGATCGGGGCATCGGACCTGGTGATCGAGCACGGATATCTGCCGTTCGGCCAGTTCTACGAAAGCCTCGGCGAGGGGTTGACCTGGGATCAGGCCTTTGGCCAGGCCTTCGGGGTGCCGCCGAGCGTCTTCTATCAAAGCTACGAGAATCGCTTCCGCGATTGAGCGTGCGCGGCCCGTGACGGACGCGCCGGCACATCAGCTGCGCTGCCGCCCGCGGGCTCGCAATGCGGCACCCTTGGCCGATTCCCTATCGTGATCCGAGCCTGTCCTTCACGGGATCCACGACCACACCTCGATCTGGAAGAACCGCACGATCCGGCGCAGGTAGGCCTCCCAGGTGCGCATCTCGGCGCCCTCGATCTTGGCATAGCCGGTCATGCCCGACCGCAGCATCCCGTCCGGGTTGGGGAAGGCGGCGTCGACACGCACGGTGCTGCCATAGCCCTCCTGCTCGGCGGCCTGGGCGATGCTTTCCACCACCCCCGGGATCTCGTCGTCGCTGGCGCCCCAGGCCTTCAGCCGCACCTCGCGTCCCGGCTCGATCAGGGCGATGTCGGATTCGGGCACGGCAATGGCGGCGCGCACCACATCGGCATTCTCGATCTCCAGCAGCGTTTCGCCCACGCGCAGGAAGCTGCCGTTGCGCAGTTCAAGATCCGGCGTCACCACCCGCCCGTCCATCGGCGCGGTGATGCGCGTGCGCTCCAACTCGTCGCGGCGGAATTGCAGCTCCAGCGTCAGGCGGTCCACATCGGCGCGGGCGATGGCGATCTCCTCGGTCGTGGCGCCGCTTTCCACCAGCACCAGCTGCGCCCGCGCCACCTCGAGCCCGGCCAGATCGGCATCATAGGCCGCCTGCGCCTTTTCGAACTGCGCCTGGCTGACGGCGCCGGTGCCGACCAGTTCACGCGCCCGTTCCGCCTCGGTGCGCGAGAAGAACAGGCTGGCCTCGGCACTTTCGACCATGCTGCGCGCCACGTCGATCTCTTCGGGCTTGGCGCCGGCTTCCAGCCGCGCAAGGCTGGCCACCGCGCCGGCCAGCATGGCCTCGGTCACCGCCACGTCGCTGGCCTGGTTCCAGCTGGACATCTGCGCCACCACCTGCCCGCGGGTGACGGTAGTACCCTCGGCCACATAGATCTCGATGATCTCGCCCTCGGTGCGCGCCGCGGCCTGGCCGCGCGCCACCGGCAGGATCTGCACAAGGCCGCCCGCCTCGTAGTTGTAGGGCAGGAAGGCGACGCTCAGCAACGCGATGCCGATCACAGACCACACCACCTTGGCGCTGCCCGACAGCGCAGGTTCCGCCTGGGTCGCGGCCTGCGCCTTGGGGCTGCGCCCGGCCATCAGCAGGCGCGCAAGCTCCGACTGGTCCGCGCCGCCGCGCATCTGGGCGGCGCGGCGCCCGATGCTGGCGCGCATCGCCACCAGCCACAGCAGGAACGAGGCGACGAGGCCGAGGAACACGATCACCCCCAGCCCGCCCAGTTCCGTCTCCAGCGTCAGCGCGCCGAGAATTGCGATCCCAAGCGCCGCGGCGACCGAGGTCAGCACCGTGCCGATCCCGAACAGCGCCAGCGGCCAGAGGTCCGACCGCGCGATCATCGGCGGCAGCGGCCGGCCGGTCGCCACATGGCGCAGTGCCGCCCAGGCCTTGGGCACCAGCTTCGGCTCGTTCAGATAGGTGGAAATCCAGCGCATCCCGTCGGCCGGCACCAGCGGCAGTGCGGTGACGAGAAACATCCCCAACCCGAACTGCCCGACGATCAGAGCCATCTGCGCCAGCCAGCTGCCGCTGTCGCGGGTGATCGCCCAGATCAGCACGCCGCCCGCGAACATCCACAGCCGCGCCAGCAGCGGCGCGCCATGCGCCCAAAGCTGGCCGCGCCGGTCGAGCGCGGGGACGCCGGACAGATCGACGAAGAACCGCGGCAGGAAGCCGAAGACCAGCATCAGCCCGAGGCCCGGGACCTTGCCGCCATGCCCGACGATGGCCACGCCTTGCGCAAGCCGGGAGGCGAGGTTGACGGTGAAGAGCCCGATCAGCACCATGGTCAGCGTCGCGTAGCTGGACAGGATCACCTTCAGATCCAGCGCCAGTGCCGGCCAGTTCTGCAGCATGGTCAGCCCGGCCATCAGCACCACCGGGATCACCAGCGGGTGCAGGATCTGGAAGGGATATCCCAGGATATACAGCAGCTTGAGAAGCTGGGTCGGATTGAACAGCGTCAGGCTGGCTGCGCCTTGGGGGCCACGCGCGGCAGCGGGGGCCGCGCCGCCCGCCATCTGCTGCTGGCGGGCGGCCAGCGCAGCCAGCAGCCGCTCCCCCCCGCCGCCCATACCGCCTGCGCCCGCCATGCCGCCGGCAAGACCACCGCCAAAGCCACCGCCAAACCCGCCGCCGCCAAAGCCGCCCGCCATGCCGCCGGCGCCCATTGCGCCGCCAAGTCCGCCCGCACGGCCGCCAAGGCGCCCGCCGCCGAGGCCGCCGCCGGCGCCGTAGAAGCCATCGCCAAGGCCGAAATCCTCATCATCGAAGGGGTCGCCACGGTCAGAACTGGGGACGGGGGCGGGGGGCGGCGCGGGACTGACCGGCACCAGCGCCGTCGAGCCGGGGGCAGCGAGCCGCGGCACCGCCGTTTCAGGTGCTGCGGGATCGGCGGTCACTGGTTCGTCCGCCTTTGGCGCCTCCGGCGACGCCTCTGCCGCGCCGCGGGCCTGCGCCGCGCGGCGCCGGGCAAAGCCGCGGGCAAGGGCGCCGGGAGCGCCAGCCGCCGGGGCGGGGGCCGGCGCCGCGATGCCGGGTGCGGGCGCGGCGTCCTGCACTGTCTCTGGCGCGGTTGTCCCCGGGTCGGCGAGGGTGGGCACCGGCGCGGCCTCTGCCACCGGTTCAGGCGAGGGCTCTGCCGCCGGGGGCGCCGTGCGGCGGCTGCGCACTTCCGAGGCGGCGGCACGGCGGGCGGCGGCCTTCTCGGCGCCCTTGGCCTTGCGCTCGGCGGGGCTGCTCATGGGAGCCTCGCCCAGAATGAAGGCATCTTGCGCCTGCTCGCCTCGGGCATCGGTGCCCGTCTCGGGCCCCGGCGTGGTCGCGGGCTTGCCGGTCCGTCCCATCATCCCGCGGCGCCGCGCGCCAGGAGCCGGGGCGGGGGGGGGTGCCTCGGCCTCGGGCACAAGCAGGCCAAGGATCTGCAGCCGCCGGAAGAACTCCACCACCTCGCGCGCGCCCATGCCCTCGGGGAAGCGCCTGGCATGGGCCGCATGGATCTCGCGCAGCGAGGCGCGCCCCGTGGCGGCGCCGGTCAGCGCATGTTCCTCTGCGCTGAAGCTGAACTGCTTGCCGCTGCCGGGGTCCACCAGCCGGATCTTCGCCGCCCCGCCGCCCTGGTTCTCATACACCACCGTCAGATCGGCGCGCAGCTTCGGCTGCACCTCTGCCTGACGGGCGGCCATCTGGTCGAAGGGGTCATTGGCTTCGGGCATCACGGGCTCCAACGGCGCGCGGGCTGCGCGAGGCTCGCACGGGCTGCCCGGTCTGTCGTATCCGACCCGTCGCGGCAATGTCCGCGGTCAATCAGGGGTTTCGGACCCGCAGGGCCGGAAATGCGTGCAACAATATATCCCTGAAATTACGTTCAAATCCGTCACCGGGCAAGATGCAAATGCCGCCGCGTCAGCGCCGCTTGCTGGCCAGCGACACCGCCAGCGAGGCAAGGATGCAGCCGGTGAACAGATAGAGGCCCCAGGCCGTTTCCACCCGCCCCATGCCGACGCCCTTGGCCAGCACGATGTAGAGCGCAATCAGGAACACATCGGCCATCGCCAGCTTGCCGAGGATCTGCAGCAGCGGCAGGAGCCGGGGGGAGAGCCGGCCGAAGTGGATCAGCGCCAGCAACACGGTCTTGGCATAGGGCGCGACCAGCGCGAGGAAGGCGACCAGCACCGCCAAGGCCGCATCCTTCTCCCAGATCGCCCCCAGCCCGGTCAGCACCGAGATTGCCGGCAGGTCGAAGAACGGCAGCAGTCCGGCGCGCAGCAGGGGCGCCGCCCAGGACAGCGGGAACAGCACCAACAGCGCGAGGTTGACGGCGACAATCGGGGTAATGCGGGGCATCGGGGCCTATTTCTGCGGGCGCAGCGGCAGCACATTGGCCTCGCGCGTGTCTTCGACATCATAGCCGAGCGCGGGCAGGATTTCCCGCAGATCCGCCTCCAGCCGCCGGAATTGTTCGGCCGCGTGACGTTCATCCGCCTCCACGTCCTGCAGCCAGGTCTTCAGCGCGTCGCAGGTCTGGCGGGCGGCGGCCATACGCTCGCGGAACGCCTCGGTCTCCTGCTGGCGCTGCTGCAGGAACGTCTTGGCGCGGGCGACCTTCTCGTCGGAATAGACCCGCGCCAGATCGCGGCTGGCATGGCTCATCTGCGCGGCAAGGTCCAGCAGCTCCGGCTCCAGATGCCCCAGATCGGGATGGCGGCGCAGATGCTCGATCCTCTCGCGCATCGCGTCGTATTCGGCCGACAGGGCGAAGGTGCCGGCACGGTCGGCGGCATGGGCGGCGTGATAGGCGCGGGCGACATCGGCAAGGTCGATGCGAAAGCTGCGATGGCTGCGCTCCAGCCGCGCCACGCGGCCATGGGCGGGCAGGTAGAACAGCAGCGCGAGGGCGAGCACGGCCAGCAGGGTCTGTACCCACATCCCCGCATCGGGCAAGGGCGCGCCATTCCAGCTGGCCTCCAGCCCGATCCAAGGCAGCACACCCGCCAGCGCCAGCAAGGCCGAGCCCACCGCTATCAGCGCCAGCGCGGCCACCAGCGCCAGCCCCAGGCGATGCGCAATCCGTTGCACCTGCGGGAACAGCCCCGCACCACCATACTCACCCATCCCGCGCCCCCCAGCGTGTTCGGCGCCAAGTGTCGCAGCGTCAGGGTGAAAAGCAAGGCGGTTGTTCTGGGTCGCGGCGAGGCGGAAACAATCCTGGGGCGGGCATCGGGACTGTTTCCAATATCGAAACGTCAGCGCACCGCTTCGATCGGCCCATGCGCGCGGCCGTGGATGAACTGTTGCACGTAAGGGTCTGATGTCGCATCCATTTCGCCCACCGGCCCCGTCCAGCGGATCTTGCCGCCATGCAGCATCGCGACCTTGTCGGCAATGGCCCGGACCGAGGACATGTCATGGGTGATGGTCATCGCCGTCGCGCCCATTTCGACCACGATCTCGCGGATAAGCTCGTTGATCACCCCCGCCATGATCGGGTCGAGCCCGGTGGTGGGTTCGTCGAAGAAGATGATCTCGGGTTCTGCCGCGATGGCGCGCGCAAGGCCGACACGCTTTTGCATGCCGCCCGACAGCTCTGCCGGGAACTGGCCCGCGACCTCGGGGCGCAGGCCGACGCGGCGCAGCTTCTCGATGGCGATTTCGCGCGCCTGCGCTTTCGGCAGCTTGCCGGGGCCGCGCAGCAGGCGGAAGGCGACGTTTTGCCAGACGCTGAGGCTGTCGAACAGCGCCCCGCCCTGAAACAGCATTCCGAAGCGCGCAAGGAAGGCGTCGCGCTTGACCTTCGTCACGTCCTGCCCATCCACCTCGATGCTGCCGGTATCCGGTTTCACCAGCCCCAGCACGCATTTCAGCAGCACTGACTTGCCGGTGCCGGACCCGCCGATGATGACCATGCTCTCGCCCTTCGGGACATGCAGGTCCACCCCGCGCAGAACCGCGTTGGCGCCAAAGCTCTTGTGCAGGTCGGTGATGCGGATCATGCGGCGAAGAACAGTTCGGTGAGGATGTAGTTGGAGGCGAGGATCAGCACCGAGGCGGAGACGACCGCCTTCTTGGTCGCCCCGCCGACACCTTGCGCGCCGCGGCCCGAGTTCATGCCGAAATAGCAGCCCATCAGCGCCACGATGAAGCCGAACACCGCGCCCTTCACCAGCCCCGATCCGACATCCCAGAATTCCAGGAAATCGGTGGTGTTGGTCAGGTAGGTGCTGCTGGAAAAGCCCAGCCGGTTGATGCCGACCAAATAGCCGCCAAAGATGCCA
This sequence comes from Frigidibacter albus, assembly GCF_009908165.1. GTDB lineage: Bacteria > Pseudomonadota > Alphaproteobacteria > Rhodobacterales > Rhodobacteraceae > Frigidibacter > Frigidibacter albus. Next base: position 106,804 of record NZ_JAAAUC010000008.1, on the reverse strand, counting down.
AGCGCATCCCCGACCGCCACCAGCAGCGGCATCGACAGCGTCGCCGCCAGCACCCGCGGCACCGTCAGGTATTTCATCGGATGGGTGGAAAGCGTGGTCAGCGCGTCGATCTGTTCCGTCACCTTCATCGTACCGATCTCGGCAGCGATGGAGCTTGCGACGCGCGCCGCCACCATCAGCGCCCCAAGTACCGGCCCCAGTTCCCGCGTGATCCCAAGCGCCACGATCTGCGGCACCACCGATTCCGCATTGAAGCGCGAGCCCCCCGCATAGATCTGCAGCGCCAGGGCGCCGCCGGTGAACAGCGCGGTCATGCCGACGACCGGCAGGCTCAGCCAGCCGATCTGCAGGCAGGCATGCAGGAACTCGCGCCAGTAGAAGGGCGGGCGGACCAGATGCTGCAGCGTCGCGCCGGCAAAGCGCGAGACGCGGCCGAGCGAGGCGAGGCCGGACAGCACGGCATGGCCCAGATGCGCCAGCGGGCGGGTCACGGCATTCATGGCTGACCCCCGTAATAGCGGCGGGCATAGCGGGCGCCGAGGCCGGTGAGGATCTCATAGCCGATGGTGCCGCCCACCGCCGCCAGATCGTCAGCGCCCTGCATCGGGCCGAGGATGTCGAGCGCCTCGGGCACTTCGGGCAGATGGCTGACATCGACGGTGATCAGGTCCATCGACACCCGGCCGACCAGCGGGCAGGGGGTATCGCCGTCCCACAGCGTCGCGCGGCCCGACAGGGTGCGCGGCAGCCCGTCGGCATAGCCCGCGGCCACCGTGGCGATGCGCGTCGGCTGATCGGCGACAAAGCCATTGGCATAGCCCACCCGCTCGCCCGCCGCCACGTCGCGCCATTGCACCACCGGCAGCGACAGCCGGACCGCCTGCTGCCCGGCCTGATAGGGCGCGCAACCATGGAGGCCAATTCCGGGGCGCGTCACCTCGAAATGGTAATCGGGGCCCAGCAAGATGCCGCCCGTCGCCGACAGGGACCGCGGCACGCCGGTATCCTCGGTCAGGCGGATGAATTCATGCAGCTGCTCGGGGTTCATCGGGTCGGACGGGTCATCCGAGCAGGCCAGATGCGACATCAGCAGCGAGGGCCCCGCGGCCAGCACGATGCCCGCCACCGCTTCCCATTCCGCCGATTCCATCCCAAGTCGGTTCATGCCGGTATCGAGTTGCACGCCGAAGGAATGCCCCGGCAGCGCCTCGAAATGCCGGGTCAGCTGCTCGACAGAGTTCAGCATCGGCGTCAGTTCCGCCTGCGCCATCATCGCCGCATCGCCGGCCATATGGCCCGAGAAGACCGAGATTTCCGGCCCCGGCCCCAGCGTCTTGCGCAGGGCCGCGCCTTCCTCGGCCTGCGCCACGAAGAACCGCCGCGCCCCCGCCCGGGCAAGGGCAAGCGCCACCGGCCCCGCGCCAAGCCCGTAGGCATCGGCCTTGACCACGGCGCCGGTGTCCACGCCCGGCCCGCTCATGCGGTCCAGCGCGCGCCAGTTGGCGATCACGGCATCAAGGTCGATCTCTAGGGTTGCGCTGGCCATGCCGGGTTTTCGGCAGCGCAGCGCGCAAGGTCAAGCACAAAGCGCGGGGGCGGCGACAGCCCGCCGCCTAGAACCGCGCGTCCGCGCCCTCCTGCCACTCCCGCACCAGGTTGCCAAAGCGGGTGAAGCGGCCCTCGAAGCTCAGTTCCACCGTGCCGATGGGGCCGTGCCGCTGCTTGCCGATGATGACTTCGGCCTTGCCATGCACGCGCTGCATGGTCTCCTGCCACTTGGCCATGGCCTCGAGGTTGTCCTCGCCCGGCTTCTCGCGTTCCTTGTAATATTCGTCGCGGTACACGAACATCACCACATCGGCATCCTGCTCGATGGAACCGGATTCGCGCAGGTCGCTCAATTGCGGGCGCTTGTCCTCGCGGCTTTCCACCTGGCGCGACAGCTGGCTGAGCGCGATCACCGGGATGTGCAGCTCTTTCGCAATCGCCTTCAGCCCCTGGGTGATCTCCGACACTTCCTGCACCCGGTTCTCCTTGCCGGACCCGGCGCGCAGCAGCTGCAGGTAGTCCACGATCAGCACGTCGAGCCCGTGGGTGCGCTTCAGCCGCCGCGCCCGGGCGGCGACCTGGCTGATCGGCAGGGCAGGGGTGTCGTCGATGAAGAGGGGGCAGGCCTCCAGCGCCTTCGCCGCCTCCACGAACCGACGGAACTCGGCTTCCGTCATGTCGCCGCGGCGGATCTGCTCGCTCGGAACCTCCGAGGCTTCGGACAGGATCCGCGCCGCCAGCTGTTCCGAGGACATCTCGAGGCTGAAGAACCCGACGACCCCGCCCTGCACCGCGCCCTCGGTGCCGTCATGCAGGCGCCCGCGCTTGTAGGCCTTGGCGATGTTGAAGGCGATGTTGGTCGCCAGCGAGGTCTTGCCCATCGAGGGGCGCCCCGCCAGGATCAGCAGGTCCGACTTGTGCAGGCCGCCCAGCTTCTTGTCGAGATCGACCAGCGCGGTCGAAACCCCGGCCAGCCCGCCCTCGCGCTGATAGGCGGCATTGGCGACGTTCACCGCCTCCGTTACCGCCTTCAGGAACGACACGAAGCCGCGCTCGGCGGTGCCTTGTTCCGACAGCTGATACAGCCGCTGTTCGGCCTCGACGATCTGGTCCTTCGGCTCGCTGCTGACCTCGACCTTGGCCGCCTTGGCCGAGATCTCGCGCCCGAGCCCGATCAACTCGCGCCGCACCGCAAGGTCATAGATCATCTGGGCATAATCGCGCGCCGCGAAGGCCGAGATCGCCGCGCCCGCCAGCCGCGCGAGGTAGGCCGGCCCGCCCAGTTCTTTCAGCCCCTCGTCATCCTCGAGAAACCCCTTCAGCGTGACCGGAGAGGCCAGTGCGTTCTTGTGGATCCGCGCCGAGGCAATCTCGAAGATCCGCTTGTGCACCGGCTCGAAGAAATGGTCCGAGCGCACGACACTGGCGATGCGGTCATAGATGTCATTGTTGGTCAGGATCGCGCCCAGCAATTGCTGCTCGGCCTCGATATTGTGCGGCAGCACATCGGTGGCGGCGGCATCGGGTTCGGTGCCGGAATCGCGGAAGGCGCGGAGTTCGTTCATGGGCTGCCTCATTTGGTAAGGCCCCTCTCTACCCGCCTGCGCCGCCGCCGGGTAGGGGAATAGGTCTGGGGATAACTGGCGCACAACCCTGTGGATGGGCCGCGGCCTCGCCGCAGCCTACCACATCTTGCGATATCTCGAACAGGTTCTACCGCGCTGCGGATTCGCGTGCCGCCCCACGGGCAGTGTTATCCACAATCCGCCCACAGCTTCGTGCCCCGCCGCCGCGCCCGCCAGCAAGAACCCGCCGGATCAGACCTTGCGGGCCTCCTGCCACTCGCGCGGCGCCTTCAGGAAGCTCTCGACTTCCGTCAGGGTCGCCTCGTCAAAGGCGCCCTGCGCCCGCGCCTCGGCCAGCACGTCCCACCAGGTGCAAAGGTGCAGCAGCTTCACGCCATGCGCGCCCAGCTTCGCCTCGGTGTCCGGGAAGATGCCATAGTAGAAGATCACCGCGGTATACCCGCAACTCGCCCCGGTCTCGCGGATCGCATCGACGAAGGACAGCTTGGAGCCGCCATCGGTGGTCAGATCCTCGACCAGCAGCACCCGCTGGCCTTCGGTCATCACCCCCTCGATGCGGGCATTGCGGCCATAGCCCTTGGGCTTCTTGCGCACATAGGTCATCGGCAGCGCCAGCCGCTCGGCCACCATCGCGGCGAAAGGGATTCCGGCCGTCTCGCCGCCGGCGATATTGTCGAAGGCCTCGAACCCCGCCTCGCGCAGCACCGTCACCGACAGGAAATCCATCAGCGTCGCGCGGATGCGCGGATAGCTGATCAGCTTGCGGCAATCGATATAGGTCGGCGAGGGCAATCCGCTCGCCAGCGTGAACGGTGTCTCGGCGTTGAAATGCACAGCCTTGATCTCCAGCAGCATCCGCGCGGTCAGCCGGGCAATCTCATCCTTCGGGGGGTAGCTGCTGGGGATCATCTCAGGGGTCCTTTTGTTGATACGGTTGCGGCTTCTTGCTGGCGGAAATATCCCGGGGTCCGGGGCAGCGCCCCGGCCGCCCGCCAGTGGCCAGGCGCCGGGGGTTTCACACCCCCGGACCCCCGTGGGATATTTCCGCCAGCAAGAAACATCAGTCGGTGACGGTCCAGTGGACCGGGAAGCCGGGGTCGAAGACGGTGACCGCTTCCGCGCCCACGGTGATCTTGGCGGGGAACTCTGCGGGGGCCGCGCCCTTGGTCAGCGTGATGCGGGCTTCGTTCACCGGCAGGCGGTAGAAGCCGGGGCCGTTCCGGCTGGCGAAGGCCTCCAGCCGGTCCAGCGCGGCCTCTTCCTCGAACACATGGGCCAGCAGGCTCATGGTATTGGTCGCGGTGAAGCAGCCGGCGCAGCCGCAGGCATGTTCCTTCAGCCGGTCGGGGTGCGGCGCGGAATCGGTGCCGAGGAAGAAGCGCGCCTCGCCAGAGGTCGCGGCCGCGCGCAGCGCCAGCCGGTGCTCCTCGCGCTTGGCGACGGGTAGGCAGTAGTAGTGGGGTTTGATGCCGCCGACGAGGATGTGGTTGCGGTTGAGGATCAGGTGATGGGTGGTGATCGTGGCGGCCAGATCCGCGCCGCCGGAGCGGGCGTAGTCCACGCCCTGGCGGGTGGTGATATGCTCCATGACCACCCGCAGGCCCGGCGTCGCGCGGCGCAGCGGATCGAGCACCGTGTCGATGAACACCGCCTCGCGGTCGAAGATATCCACCTCGGGCGTGGTCACCTCGCCGTGGATGCACAGCGGCAGGCCGATCTCGGCCATCATCTCCAGCACGGCGCGGACCTTGGCGAAGTCACGCACGCCGCCATGGCTGTTGGTGGTGGCGCCGGCGGGGTAGAGCTTCACGGCCTTCACGAGGCCGCTTGCCGCGGCCGCCCGCGCATCGGCGGGGTCGGTATCTTCGGTGAGGTAGAGCGTCATCAGCGGCTCGAACGCCATCCCCTCGGGCAGGGCCTGCAGAATCCGCTCGCGGTAGGCCCGCGCATCGGCGGCGGTCACCACCGGCGGCACCAGGTTCGGCATGATGATGGCACGGGCGAAGTGGCGGGCGGTTTCGGGCAGCACCGCCGCCATCATCTCGCCATCGCGCAGATGCAGGTGCCAGTCATCGGGGCGGCGCAGGGTGAGAGTGGTTGTCATGGTGCCCTCGGCTGCTGGTTTCGCGCTGTCCTACACAGGTCTGCGCGGCGTTTCCAGTGCGGCGGCGGCTGGCCGGGATTTCCGCGTTGCCTGAATTTTGGGCGAAGGCGCCTGATGCGCGGGCAGTGCCGTGCCGCAGGTCGCGGTCCCTCCGGAACCTTGCAACCCGGCGGATGGTGCGGAAGCCCCCCCGGACCTACCCTCGACCCCATGTTCCACCATCCAGCCTCAATCCCGATCCCGTCCGCCGCCCTTCCTGGGGCGATGCAGCGGGCCAGCGGCGAGGCCTCGGTCGAGATGATCGCCAAGGCCGGGCGCACGCATCTGGCGGATCTGTGGCAATCGGGCTCGGCCAAGGCGATGCTGCCGCGGATCCACGGGCCCGATCCCGAGGTGGTGTTCCTCAACACCGCCGGCGGGCTGACCGGGGGTGACACGCTGCGCTACGCGCTCGACCTCGGCCCCGGGGCCCGCGCCGTTGCCACCACGCAGACGGCGGAACGCGCCTATACCGCAGGCGGGCCGGGCGGGGGGCGCGCCTCCATGCAGGTGCGCCTCACGCTGGGGCCCGGCGCCCATGCCGACTGGCTGCCGCAGGAGACCATCCTTTACAACGGCGCCGCCCTGTCGCGCCGCACCCGCGCCGACCTTGCCCCCGGCGCCTCGGTGCTGATGGCGGAAATGCTGGTGCTGGGGCGCGCGGCGATGGGCGAGGCGGTGGCAGAGCTGGCGCTGTCGGACCGGCGCGAGGTCTGGCGCGGCGCGGTGCCGGTGCTGGTCGATCCCTTCGCGCTGACCGGGGCGAGCCTGTCGCTCCCCGGCACCGGTCCGCGCCCGGCGCTGCTGGCGGGCGCGCGGGCGGTGGCGATGCTGGCGCTGGTGGCGAATGGCGCCGAGGATGCCGCCGGCCCGCTGCGCAGCGCGCTGGCGGGGCTGGAGGATGCCGAGGCTGCTGTGTCGGGCTGGGACGGGCGCTGCCTGGTGCGCATGCGCGCCGCCGATGGCCTGCCGATGAAACGCGCCGTCGCACGGGCCTTGCATATCCTGCGCGGCGGAGCCAGCCTGCCGCGAGTCTGGCAGATCTGAGGAAGGACGGGCATGAACCTGACGCCGCGGGAGAAAGACAAGCTGCTGATCAGCCTCGCCGCCATGGTGGCGCGCGGGCGGCTGGCGCGGGGGGTGAAGCTGAACCATCCCGAAGCCATCGCGCTGATCACCGATTTCGTGGTCGAGGGGGCGCGGGATGGCCGCAGCGTTGCCGACCTCATGCAGGCGGGCGCGCATGTGATCACGGCGGGTCAATGCATGGAAGGCATCCCCGAGATGATCCCCGACGTTCAGGTCGAGGCGACCTTTCCCGATGGCACCAAGCTGGTGACCGTCCACCACCCGATCCGCTGACGAAGAACCGAGGGACCGATGAAAAGACTGCTCCTGACCGCTGCCTTGACTGTGCCGACCGCGGCGCTGGCCCATACCGGGCATGACACCGGCAGCCTCGCCTCCGGCATGATGCACCCCATCGGCGGGCTCGACCATGTGCTGGCGATGGTGGCGGTGGGCCTCTGGGCCGCGCAGGCAGGCGGGCGGGCTGTGTGGGCTGCGCCCGTGGCCTTTGTCGGCGCGATGCTGGCGGGCGGGGCGATGGGCATGGCCGGGATCGGCTTTCCGGCGGTGGAGCCGATGATCCTGGCCTCCATCGTCGTGCTGGGGGCTGCGGTGGCGCTGGCGGCGCGGCTGCCGCTGGCCCCGGCGCTGGCAGCGATTGCGCTGTTCGGTGTGGCGCATGGCCATGCCCATGGCGCCGAGGGTCCGGCCAGCGGCATGGCGGCCTATGCGGCGGGCTTTGCGCTCGCCACCGCCGTGCTGCACGGGGCCGGGCTTGCGCTTGGCTTCGGCCTCGCGCGGCTGGCAATCGCGGTGCGGATGCTGGGCCTTGGCGCGGCGGGGGCAGGGCTTGCCCTTGCCGTCGCGGGTTAGGGGCGCGCGATGATCCCCGGAGAGGTTTTCCCCGCGGCGGGCGAGATCGAGCTGAATGCCGGCCAGCCTGTCACCACACTTCTGGTCGCCAATACCGGCGACCGGCCGATCCAGGTCGGCAGCCATTACCACTTTGCCGAGACCAATCCGGGCCTGTCCTTCGACCGGGATGCGGCCCGCGGCCAGCGCCTCGACATCGCCGCCGGCACCGCGGTGCGCTTCGAGCCGGGCCAGACCCGCGAGGTGCATCTGGTGCCGTATCGCGGCGCGCGGCGGGTGTTCGGCTTCAACCAGCAGGTGATGGGCGAGCTTTAGCCGGGCATGGCTGGCCGGCCGCTTTGCGCTGGCGCCGCGGCGGTGGCGCGGGCATCTTGCGCCCGAACCGCCGGAAGGAGCCCCGCCATGACCCCCCAAACCTCCCGACTCGCCCCGCGCCTCATCGCCGCCGCGCTCTGCCTCGCCCCGCCTGGCGCCAGCGCACAGGACGCGCCCGACATCGATTGCGCCAACCCGATGACCCAGATGGAAATGACCTTCTGCGCCGAGCAGGACTGGATCGCCGCCGATGCCGACCTCAACGCCGCCTGGGCGCCCGCGATGGCCCGGATGCGCGCCCTCGACGAGAACCAGCCCGCAGACCTGAAAGGCGCCGCCGACGCCCTGCGCGCGGCGCAGCGCGCCTGGGTCAGCTACCGCGACCTCGCCTGCACCGCCGAGGGCTACCAGTTGCGCGGCGGATCGGCCGAGCCGATGGTGATCTATGGCTGCCGGGCGCGGCTGACCGAGGCCCGCACCGAGGCGCTGCAGGCGCTGGCCGCGCCGATGTAAGGTCGGGGACGCCTTCCTGTCCGGAAAAGCCGCGCAAAGATGCCTATGGCGCTGTGCAGAACTTGTGGGAAAGCCTCTGTCTTCGCGCCTTGCCCTGCGGCTTGCGCAGCCTGAGACGAGCGCCCGCATCCGGCCCCGCCTCCACAGCATACCCGCCATGCACGGAACCTGCGGCCCCGCCGGCGCTTGTGCAGGTGCAGCAACAGGAGCGCCCCATGGCACAACGTCACACCTCTCTCGCGCCCCTCTACGTGGGCATGGACTTCTGGCGGATCGCTCTCGAGGCGCAGACCGTCATCGCCTTCCGCATGGCCGGGATGATGGGCCTCTGGGCCACCAAGCCGCAGGAAATGACCCGGATGATCGAGGAGAAGCCGACGGTCATGCTCGACGCCTTCATGGCCGCCAGCTCCGCCTTCATGGCCGGCGCGGCACCCGCAGGCGTGATGCGCGCGGGGATGAAGCCCATCGGCGTCAAGACCGCCGCCAATGCCCGCCGCCTTGGCAAGCTCGGCCCGCGCCTGATCTGCGGCTGATCCTGCGCGGGCCCGGCGCCGTTCGACGAGGGCAGGCGCGGCAGGCTGCGCCGACCGGTCGCCATCGCCACCGGATCCTTGGGTGCCCTGGGGACGATCTTGCCGCTGCGCCGCAGCATCTTCGCGCAATGGTGCCGGTGGCGGCGACATCAGCGCCACCGGCACCGCCGTCTTCGCTGACGAGCGGGCTTTGGGGCGGACGCGACGCGGAGGCGGCCTGACCGCTATCGGAAACCCGCCGCCGCGATCCGGGGTGGCGGTTCCGGGATCGCGCCCCGCGCTGTCGCCTTTCGCGCCGCCGCCGTCGCTTCGGGGCTGGCGCCGCTGCCGCCGCCGCGCATTGTGCAGGTCAGCCTCAAGACCCCCGCGCGAAGGATACCCAAGAATGACCGCCTATGTTCTGACCGTCACCTGCCCCTCGCGCCGCGGCATCGTCGCCGCGATCTCGGGCTTTCTGGCCGACAAGGGCTGCAATATCACTGACAGCGCCCAGTTCGACGATCTGGAGACCGGCCAGTTCTTCACCCGCACCACCTTCACCAGCGAGACCGGCGCCACCCTCCCCGCCCTGACCGAGGCCTTCGCCGCCATCGCCGAGCCCTTCGGGATGACCTGGGCGATCCACGACGCCGCGCACCGGGTCAAGGTGCTGCTGATGGTCTCCAACTTCGGCCATTGCCTCAACGATCTCCTCTACCGCTGGCGCATCGGGGCGCTGCCGATCGAGATCGTGGGGGTGGTGTCCAACCACCTGACCTACCAGAAGGTGGTCGTGAACCACGACATCCCCTTCCACCTGATCAAGGTGACGAAAGAGAACAAGCCCGAGGCCGAGGCGCGGCTGCTCTCGCTGGTGGAGGAAACCGGCGCCGAACTGGTGGTCCTCGCCCGCTACATGCAGGTCCTGTCGGATGCGCTCTGCCGCAAGATGGCGGGGCGGATCATCAACATCCATCACTCGTTCCTGCCCAGCTTCAAGGGCGCCAACCCCTACAAGCAGGCCTTCACCCGCGGCGTGAAGCTGATCGGGGCGACGGCGCATTACGTCACCGCCGACCTCGACGAAGGCCCGATCATCGAGCAGGACACCGTCCGCATCACCCATGCCCAAAGCCCCGAGGACTATGTCAGCCTCGGCCGCGACGTGGAGGCGGCGGTGCTCAGCCGCGCCATCCACGCCCATATCCACCACCGCGTCTTCCTGAACGGCAACAAGACCGTGGTGTTTCCGGCATCCCCCGGCAGCTATGCCTCGGAGCGGATGGGGTAGGGACACAGGGAGGGGGCCTTCTGCCCCCTCTTGGCGCGTTCCGCGCCAATTCACCCCCGAGGATATTTGGAAAAGGCAAAGGGGCAGGGGCGCCTCTTGTCCTTTGCCTTTTCCAAATATCCCGCGGGGGGAGTCCGAAGGACGCCAGTCCGCAGGACGGGGGGCGCGAAGCCCCCCTGCGCCCCGGGGCTACAGCGCGCGCCAGCCGATATCGCGCCGACAAAAACCGCCGGGCCAGTCGATGCGGTCCACCAGCCCATAGGCGCGCTGACGGGCCTCGGCGAGGCTCGTCCCGCGCGCAGTGACGTTCAGCACGCGGCCGCCGGAGGCGATAATGCTGCCTTCACGTTCGGCAGTGCCGGCGTGGAACACCATCTCGAGGCTCGTCTCCGGCAGCTCCTCCAGCCCGCGGATCTGGCTGCCCCTGGCATAGTCCCCGGGATAGCCGTTCGTCGCCATCACCACGCTCAGCGCATGATCCTCGGCCCAGGTCACGGTCAGGCCCGCAAGCCGCTCCTCGGCGCAGGCCAGCAGCAGGTCCAGCACCTGCGCGCCAAGGCGCATCATCAGCACCTGGCATTCTGGGTCGCCGAAGCGGACATTGTATTCGACCAGCCGCGCCGCGCCATTCTCGATCATCAGCCCGGCATAGAGCACGCCCTTGAACGGGGTGCCGCGGCGGGCCATTTCGGCGATGGTCGGGCGAACGATCTGCGCAAGCGCCGCTTCGGCAATCGCTTCGGTCAGCGCCGGGGCGGGCGAGTAGGCGCCCATGCCGCCGGTATTGGGGCCGGTATCGCCGTCATACGCCCGCTTGTGGTCCTGCGCGGATCCGATGGGCAGCACCGTCTGCCCGTCGCAGAGCACGAAGAAGCTTGCCTCCTCGCCGGTCATGAATTCCTCGATCACCACCTCGGCCCCCGCCGCGCCGAAAGCGCCGCCGAAGATCTCGTCGATGCCCTCCAGCGCCTCGGCCTCGGTCATCGCCACGATCACGCCCTTGCCGGCGGCGAGGCCGTCGGCCTTGACCACGATCGGCGCGCCGACTTGGCGGATATAGTCCTTGGCCGGCTCGGCTTGCGTGAACCTGGCATAGGCGGCCGTCGGCGCGCCGCAGGCATCGCAGATCTCCTTGGTGAAGGCTTTCGACGCTTCCAGCCGTGCCGCCGCCGCCGACGGGCCGAAGGCCAGGATCCCCGCAGCCGCCAGCCCATCGGCAATGCCGGCCGCCAGCGGCGCCTCGGGCCCGATCACCACGAAATCCACCGCATTCGCCTCGCAGAACGCCACCACCGCCGCGCCGTCCAGCACATCGAGTGCCGCGCATTCGGCCAGCTGCGCGATCCCGGCATTGCCGGGCGCCACGATCAGCCGGTCGCATTTCGGGTTCTGCTTGATCGCCCAGGCCAGCGCATGTTCGCGCCCGCCGCCGCCCAGAACCAGAATGTTCATTGCCGCCCCCATGTTCCGGCCGCCTTGGCCTTCGGTCCCGGGCGTTCTAGGGTGCGGGGGAAACTCGCACAAGTCTCGGGGCGCGCCGATGGATGACCTTTTCGAAGATGACGGCCCGGATACGGGCGGCAACGCCCATGAATACAGCGTGTCCGAGCTGTCGGGCGCGGTGAAGCGGGTGATCGAGGGCGAATTCGGGCTGGTGCGGGTCCGCGGCGAGGTGGGGCGGGTGTCGCGCCCGGCATCGGGGCACCTTTACTTCGACCTCAAGGATGACCGATCGGTCATCGCCGCCATCTCGTGGAAAGGCCAGGCGGCGAAGATGGCCGTGCGCCCCGAGGAGGGGATGGAGGTCATTGCCACCGGACGCCTGACCACCTTCCCCGGCCAGTCGAAATACCAGCTGATCGTGGAACAGGTGGAACCCGCGGGTGCCGGCGCGCTGATGGCGATGCTGGAGCGGCGCCGCGCCGCGCTGGCGGCCGAGGGGCTGTTCGATGCCGCCCGCAAGCAGCCCATCCCGTTCCTGCCCCAGGCGATCGGCGTCGTCACCTCGCCCTCCGGCGCCGTGATCCGCGATATCCTGCATCGCCTCCGCGACCGCTTTCCGCGCCGGGTGCTGATCTGGCCGGTGGCGGTGCAGGGTGAGAAATGCGCCGCCGAGGTCGCCGCCGCCATCCGCGGTTTCAACGCGCTCACCCTCGGCGGCGCGATCCCGCGGCCCGACCTGATCATCGTGGCGCGGGGGGGCGGCAGTCTCGAGGACCTGTGGGGCTTCAACGAGGAAGTGGTGGTGCGCGCCGCTGCGGCCTCCACGATCCCGCTGATCTCGGCCGTGGGGCACGAGACCGACACCACCCTGATCGACTTCGCCGCCGACCTGCGCGCGCCGACGCCCACCGCCGCGGCAGAGCTGGCGGTGCCGGTGCGAGCCGACCTGATGGCGCTGATGGCCGAGCAGGGCGCGCGCCTGCACCGGGCCGTGCTGCAGCGCGGGCAGACCCGGCGGCAGCGGCTGACCGACCTTGCCCGCGCGCTTGGCCGCCCCGAGGCGCTGCTGGCCCCGGCGCGGCAGCGGCTGGACCTGGTCGGCGGTCAGCTCGACCCGGCGCTGCGCGGGGCCACCGCGGCCCGGCGCGCGGGGTTCGAGCGGCTGGCGGGCAAGGTCGGGCCGGGGTTGCTGACCGGCTTCATCGCGGCCGCGCGGTGGCGTCTTGCGGACTGGTCCGCCCGCCTCGCCCCCGCGCTCGGCCTGCGGCAGGAGCGGGCGCGTCAGCGGCTGGCCGACTGGTCCGGCCGGCTCGCCCCGGCGCTGGCGCGGGCCGCGGCCGAGGCGCAGCGGGATACGGCGCGCAAGGCGCAGGCCCTTGCCGGGCTCTCGGCGCGGCTGGACGGCGCCGTCGGCGCACGGGTGCAGGCGGCGGGCGAGCGGTTGGCGGCGCTGGACCGGATGCGACTGACTCTGGGATATACGGAAACCCTGCGCCGGGGCTACGCCGTGGTATGGGCGGGGGCCGGCGTCGTCACCAGCCGCGCGGCGGCAGCGGGGGCAGGGGCGCTGGAGATCGAGTTTCAGGATGGGCGGTTGCCGGTGCAGTCCGGCCCCGGCGCGTCACAGCCGGCGCCTATGCCAATAGTCCCGCAGCCCGAGGCGCCGACGCCCAGGCCACGCAAACCGCGGGGCGGTGGCGGTGGCAGCAACGGTGGCCAGGGCTCGCTCTTCTAGCCTACACGCCCACATCCGGCCCGGCGCAGCCAAGCGGCTCGGGGCTGTCCTCGACCGCCACCAGCGGCTCGCTGGCCGGGTCGCCGCGGAACTGCGCGCTGAGGCCCCCGGGCGTGTCATAGAAGGTCCAGCATTGCAGGTCGGGCAGCCCGTCATAGGCAAAGCAGATATGCTCGCCATCGGGGAACCACGTGCCCTCCTTGCAGATATCGCCCAGGAACGCCCACCGCACCTTGCGGCCCGGCAGATACTGCTCGATCCCGTAGATCTGCCCGCCCGCCGCATAGGTCAGCGTGCGCCCGCGCGACAGGGCATCGAACTCCTCGGCCGTCAGCGGCGTGCCGGGATCGGCGCTGGCCGCGGTGGCGAGGAGTGCGGTAAGGGCGGCGAGGCGGAACATGGGCAGACTCCTGCGGCATCTGGCGCGAGCCTGCCAGATGCCGCCGCGCTTCGCCAGTGCCGAGGGGTCACAGAGCTGTCAGTGGGGGCGGCCTTTGCAGGTGAACTCTGCCGCACGCCCGACATCCTCAGGGCATCCTCGAAGTGCTGTCGGGTCAGTCGGGCGGAAAAAGGCGAGGCACTGCCTCGCCCCGCCCGTTCGAGACACATGCCCCCGGAGCCTGCGGCAACACGAGACCGTATGAGGACAGCGCCCGACATGGGCGGGGCGGGCGCTGGCCGGGCCCTTTGGGGGCCCGACCGGTGCAAGATGTGATGACAGGGTGTGGCGAAGGCGATGGCCTTCGCCATGGCAGGCGACCGCAGGAGCGCCCCCTCGTCCCGCCGAGCGAGCGTGCAGACAGACATCCCACGCCACCCTCCCTTCCATCCTCGGCCCGAAGCGACTAGGTGAGGGACAGCAACCTTTCTCTCCAGACCCCGGGGGCGCCGATGTCGTTCTTCAACAAGCTCAGGGACCGGCTTACGCGCTCCTCCTCGAAACTGGGCGAGGGGCTGGATGCGATCGTGGAGGAGGGGGCGCCCGAAGCAGGGGCGCCGAAGGCCGCCCCCGCACCGGCGCCTGCACCCACCCCCAGCCTGATCGGCCGGATCTTCACGCGCGAAACCGCCGCCGCCGCGACCGAGGCCCCGCGCCGGGTCCTCGACGATGCCATGCTCGAAAGCCTCGAGGAATTGCTGATCGCCTCCGACATGGGCGTCGAGACCGCGCTGCGCGTCACCGCCAACCTTGCCGAGGGGCGGATGGGCCGCCGCATGTCGACCCCCGAGATCAAGACCGCGCTCGCCGCCGAGATCGCCCGGATCATGGAGCCGGTGGCCCGCCCGCTGCCGATCTATGCCAAGCGCCCGCAGGTTGTGCTGATCGTCGGCGTCAACGGGTCGGGCAAGACCACCACCATCGGCAAGCTGGCCAGCCAGTTCCGTGCTGCCGGCAAATCGGTGGTGATCGCGGCCGGGGACACCTTCCGCGCCGCGGCGGTGGAGCAGTTGCAGGTCTGGGGCGACCGGGCCGGCGTGCCGGTGCTGACCGCGCCCGAGGGATCGGACCCCGCCAGCCTTGCCTTCGACGCGATGACCAAGGCGCAGGAAACCGGCGCCGACCTTCTGATGATCGACACTGCGGGCCGGCTGCAGAACCGCGCCGACCTGATGGAGGAGCTGGCCAAGATCGTCCGGGTCATCCGCAAGAAGGACCCCGAGGCGCCGCACAACACCCTTCTGGTGCTCGACGCCACCACCGGCCAGAACGCGCTGCTGCAGGTCGAGGTGTTCCGCAAGCTGGCGGACGTGTCGGGGCTGGTGATGACCAAGCTCGACGGCACCGCCAAGGGCGGGGTGCTGGTGGCGCTGGCCGACAAGTTCGGCCTGCCGATCCATGCCATCGGGGTGGGCGAACAGATCGACGACCTGCAGCCCTTCGATCCCGACGAGTTCGCCCGGGCACTGGTCGGCCTCTGACGCGAATGGCCTGCGCGCCCCCTGGGCCCGTCGCGCGCCAAGGCGCGTCCCCTGCTTCGCCCTTTGCCTTTTCCAAATATCCTGCGGGGGTGCGGGGGCGCAAAGCCCCCGCCGGCCAGAGCCCCGCGCCTCAGCCTCCGATCCTGTCCGACAGCCGCTTGAACAGCCACAGCACCACCACCGCCAGCACGCTCGCCATCACCGCAAGCCCGGCATGGCCGGTGCCGCAGGCCAGCCCCACCGCGCCGGCCATCCACATTCCGGCGCCGGTGGTCAGCCCCTTCACATGCCCGCCCGACACGATGATCGACCCGGCGGCCAGGAACGCCACCCCCGCCGTCACCGCCTCGATCAGGCGCAGGATGTCGGTGCGCTGCTCGCCCGGTGCCGCGGTCGGCAGCGCGATCAGCTCCAGCGCGATCAGCGAGAACAGGCAGGCCGCGACGGCGATCAGCATATGGGTGCGCAGCCCCGCCGCCTTGCCGTGCATCTCGCGGTCGAGCCCGATCAGCCCCCCCAGCAGCAGGGCGGCGACCAGCCGCAGCGCCGCGATGCCGGGTGCGGTCGCGGTGAAGGACCCGGTCAGTTCCGTGGCAAACCCGTTCCAGATCCCGGTCATCGCGCCTCCTTTCGCGCCGGGAAAACGCGGCGCGGCTGCGGCTGTTCCCGCCCGCAAGGGCGGCGCAGGATGAGCAACTGGATCCTCTCGCTCGAAGGCACTCCCGCGGGCGCTCAGGCAGCCCTGATCCTCGCGCTGGCCGCTGCCGTCCTGCACGCCGTCTTCGGCGCGCTGCAGAAGGGCCGCCACGACCCCTGGGTCAGCCGCGCCGCCATCGACAGCTTCGTCGTGCTCTACGCCCTCGCCATGATCCCGCTGGTGCCCTGGCCCGAGCCGCATATGTGGCCGATCTTCGCCGGGGCCTGGGTGATCCACATCCTCTACAAGATCCTGCAGGCGATGACCTACAGCCGCGGCGCCTATACCGTCGTCTATCCGGTGGTGCGCGGCACCGGCCCGCTGTTCGCGGTGATCGGCGCCGGACTGATCTTCGGCGAGCATTTCACGCCCGGGCAATGGGCGGGGGTGGGCGTGCTGCTGGCCGGGATCTTCGGCCTGGCCGCCTACAACCTGCGCACCATCACCGTCGACCGTGACACGCTGGTTCCGGCGCTTGGCCTCGCGGTGGCGACGGGCGGCTTCGTCGCGCTCTACACCACCTATGACGCCTATGGCATCCGTGCCAGCGCCGACCCGTTCACCTTCCTGGTGTGGTTCTTCCTGATCGACGGGCTGGCGCTGCCGCTGGTCTTTGCGCGCAGGATCGGGCGGCTTCCCGCCGCGGATCGCGCCGCGCTGGTGAAACGGGGTGCACTCGGCGCCGTGGTGGCCTATCTCAGCTTTGGCTCGATCATGCTGGCCACGCGGCTCGACAAGGTGGGCGAGGCGGCGGTATTGCGAGAGACATCGACGGTCTTCGCGGCGCTGATCGGCTGGCTGGTGCTGGGTGAGGTGGTGGGGATGCGGCGCGCAGGCCTGATGGCGCTGATCGCGGCGGGCGCGGTGATCGTGAAACTGGCAGGCTAGGAGAGCAGGATGACCGATGAGGAAATCGTAGGCGGACGCGCCGCGGCAGAGCTGCAGGGCGCGCAGCCCAAGGGCCGCAAGATCAGCCCCTGGCTGAAGCTGGGGCTGGAACTGGGGCCGGTGGTCGCCTTCTTCGTGGCCTTCGGGCGGCTGGAGGATACGACCTTCACCGTTGGCGGGACCGAATATGGCGGCTTCATCCTGGCCACCGCCGGCTTCATCGTGCTGATGGTGATCTGCACCGGCATCCTGTGGCGCCTGACCGGGCGGCTCGCGCCGATGCAGGTGGCGACGCTGGTGCTGGTGGTGCTGTTCGGCGGGCTCTCGGTCTGGTTGAACGATGACCGCTTCTTCAAGATGAAGCCGACGATGATCTACATCCTGTTCGCCGCCATCCTCGGCTTTGGCCTCATGCGCGGCAAATCCTACCTCGCGCTGGTGATGGAGGAGGTGATGCCGCTGACGCCCGCCGGCTGGCTGATCCTGACCCGGCGGCTGGCGCTGTTCTTCCTGGCGCTGGCGATTGCGAACGAGGCGGTCTGGCGCACCATGTCCGATCAGGCCTGGGTCAACTTCAAGACCTTCGGGCTGACGCTGGCGATGTTCGGCTTCTTCATGGCGCAGAGCAAGCTGATGCAGAAGCACGCGCTGCCACAGGAGGGCGATGAGGGCTGAAGGCGCGCAGCCGACGCGGCTTGCTGGATTTCAGCGATGCGGCATCGGGCACCGACAGCAAAGCGCTGCCAAGGTCATGCCCCTGTTACATGAAGCCGCTACCCGCCTCTTGAACCTTCAGGAGGACATCATGCGGATCATCCAGACCATCGCCCTTACCTCGGGCCTCGCGCTCGCCGCCGGCGCCGTTTCGGCGCAATCGGTTGCCGATCTCTGCCCGGCGCCGCTGAAGATGGCCGATACCGGCATCGAGGGCATGGGCGTGCTCGAAGAATCCTTCGCGCCCTTCGCCGCCAAGTTCGAAGAGATCACCGGCGTCGAACTCGCGCTCTACTCGCTGTCGAACCGCACCGCGGCCGGCACGGCGCTGCAGTTCGACGAAGTTGACTTCGTCTTCTCGGGCCCGTCCGAATTCGTGCTGTTCCAGCAGCTTGCCCCGCTCGACGTGCTGTTCTCGATCGAGCGTCCCAGCTACGGCTCCTCCTTCGTGGTCAAGGCCGACAGCGACATCATGACGATGGCCGATCTGAAAGGCCACAAGGTCGCGCTCAAGGACGTGGGCTCCACCTCGGGCCATATCTTCCCGATGAAAATGATGAAGGACGCGGGCCTCGACATCGACAAGGATGTCGAGATCGTCATGGCCGGCGATGCCCGCATCCAGGTGCTGATCAACGGCGATGTCGATGCGATGGGCGGCGGCAACAAGGACTATGCCGCGGTGCTGGAGCAGGACCCGGGTACCGAATACCGCCTGCTGGCCGAAAGCGGCCGTCTGCCGGGCGACCCGGTGGTGATGCGCGCCTCGCTGCCGCAGGACTGCCGCGATGCGCTGCGCGCGGCGCTGGCCGAGAACTCCGATGCGCTCTGGGCCGCGCTGACCGAGACCCCGAACAACGCCGAGAAGTTCCTCGAGGATGACAGCTACATGTCCTTCGAAACCGACCCGGCGGTCTATGACATGGTGCGCGACGCCTATGAAGTGGCCGGCATCGCGCTGGACGACTGATCGCCGCAAGGCAAACTGCTGCTGGCGCCGCCCCTGACAACCGGGGGCGGCGCCGTCATTGAACAGGAAGGCCCCGCCCATGCCCCAGACCTTCGCCGACCCGGCCCGCCCGGGTCCCGCGCTGCGCGCGCAGGACCTGCATGTCAGCTTCGGCGACCTCAAGGTCCTGCGCGGCGTGTCCTTCGATCTGGCCAAGGGCGAGGGCGCTGTGCTGCTGGGGGCCAATGGCTGCGGCAAGTCCACGCTGATGCGGGCGCTGAACGGGCTTGCGCCGGTCGCCTCGGGCCAGATCTGGGTAGAGGGGCAGGCCATCGTCGGTGCCCCGCTGCGTGCCGTGCGCGCCGCCCGTCGGCAGATGGGCTATGTGTTCCAGCAGTTCAATCTGGTGCCGCAGCTTTCGGCGCATCAGAACGTGCTGTTCGGCGCGATGGGCCAGCGGCCGCTGGGGGTGCTGGGGGTGATGAACGCCTTTGCCCGCGCCGAGGACCGCGAGCGGGCCATGGCCTGCCTCGACCGCGTCGGCCTTGCCGACCGCGCCACCCATCGCCCGGCGGAACTGTCCGGCGGCCAGCAGCAGCGCGTCGCCATCGCGCGGATGCTGATGCAGGCCCCCCGCGTGGTGATTGCCGACGAGCCCATCGCCAGCCTTGACCCCAAGGCGGGGCGCGAGGTTCTGGACCTGCTGTGGCGCATCGTCGAGGAAGAGGGGCTGAGCCTGCTCTGCACCCTCCACCAGCTTGACCTCGCAGAGGAATATGGCCGCCGCCTGATCGGGATGAAGGCGGGGCGGATCGTGCTCGACGCCGCCACCGGCTCGGTAGAGCGTGCCGAGCTTGACGCGCTCTACACCGGCGCCGCCCGGGTCGATGCCGCCCCCGAAGGAGTTGCCGCATGAGCCGCCCCGATCTTCCCCCCCGTTTCCGGGCGCCCTCGGCCCTCGCCTGGGTGCTGATGGTCGGCTTCGCCGCCTTCTTCATCCAGGGCCTCTACGGCGCCGATGTCTCGCTCGACCGGCTGATCCGCGGCGCCACCAACCTCGTGCGCTTCGTGTCGCTGGCGATCCCGCCCGACTTCGCCCGCTGGGAGACGATCGGCTGGGCAATGCTCGAGACGATGAACATCGCCATCGTCGGCGTGACCTTCGGCTGCCTGCTGTCGGTGCCGCTGGCGCTGCTGGCTGCGCGCAACACCTCGCCCAATGCCGTGGTGCGGGTGATCGCCCGGCAGCTGATCGCCATCGCCCGTACCATCCCCGACCTGATCTGGGCGCTGATCTTCGTGGTGGCGGTGGGGCTCGGTCCGCTGGCCGGTATCCTCGCCATCATCCTCGACACCATCGGCTTTGCCGCGCGCTTCTATTCGGAACGCTTCGAAGAGGTGCAGAAGGGCCCGTCCGAGGCGCTGACCTCGACCGGGGCCGGGCGGCTCTCGGTGATCGCCGGCGCGATCCTGCCTGAAAGCTTCGCCTCGATGACCGCCACCTCGCTCTATTCGGTGGAAAAGGCGATCCGCTCGGCAGTGACGCTCGGCCTCGTCGGCGCGGGGGGCATCGGGGTGGAACTGTCCACCGCGATGCGCCTGTTCCAATACGACCAGGCGGCGGCGATCATCCTCGTGGTGCTGGTCGCGGTGATCGGGTTCGAGCACCTGTCCTCGTCGATCCGCAAGCGGATCATCTGAGGAGCCTCACTCCCGCTTGAACAGCACCGACTGCGCCGTCTTGTCGGCCGCGATGTCGTTCCGCTGCTCGGCGGCCACGGCCCGCCCGCGCTGGAACCCGGGGCGTGCGGCCAACTGGTCCAGCCAGCGGGCCAGGTTCGGCTTGTCCTCCAGGCTCTGCTGCTGCCCCTCCCACAGCACCGCCCAGGGCCAGATCGCGAAATCGGCAATCGACAGGAACTCCCCGGCCACGAACTCAGCCTTCGCCAGCTGCCGGTCGAGCACGCCATAAAGCCGCGCCACCTCGGCCCGGTAGCGGTCCTTGGCATAGGGCAGGTCATTCGGCGGATCCATCGCCGGGGCGTATTTCAGGAAATGATGCGCCTGCCCGGCCATCGGGCCAAGGCCCCCCATCTGCCACATCAGCCATTGGTCCACCGCGATCCGGTCGCGCTCGGAAGGCCCGCAGAACTGCCCGGTCTTGCGGGCGAGGTATTGCAGGATCGCCCCCGATTCGAAGATGGACACCGGCGTGCCGTCCGGCCCCTCCGGGTCCACGATGGCGGGCATCCGGTTGTTCGGCGCGATCTTCAGGAAGTCCGGCGTGAACTGCTCTCCCTTGCCGATATTCACCAGATGCACCGCATAGGGCAGGCCCATCTCCTCCAGCGCGATGCTGATCTTCCAGCCGTTGGGGGTGGGCCAGTAGTAAAGGTCGATGGGGGCGGTCATGGGCATCTCTCCTGTTGCGCGCGGCACAGGATGGCGCATTTCGCGCCGGAGGCAAGGTCAGGCCTGCGGCCAGAGCCAGGGCAACCGGAGCCGCGGCACGCGCAGACCCGCAAACGGCAACCCAAGCCCCCGGCGGCGCGGCAGCAGCCGCGACCAGCGCGGGGCCAGCGGCAGCGCCAGCGCTGCGCGCAGGCGGGCAGGGGTCGTCGCCGCCCGGTCGAACAGGAAGGCGCGATACAGCGCGAACACGCCGGGCCGCCGATAGGCGCTCCAATGGCAGATATAGGCGCCGGGGCCGGTGATGCGGAAGCCAAGCCCCGCCAGCGCCTCGGGCGCGCCCTCATGGTCCAGCTGCAGGTCGACCCAGTTGGCGCGCGGCTGCGGCAACCCGTGGCCAAGGCCTCGCCGCACCCCGCCCGCCACCAGCAGCTCCAGCCCGAAATCGAAGACGTCATTCTCGCGCGTGGTGACGTTCATCACCTCGGCGGCACGCCCGGCAGGGCTGTCCATCGCCGCCGCCGCCGTGGCCTGCAATTCCGCCGCCGCCAGCAGCACCGCCCGGCCAATGTCGCCGGCGTTCAGCAGCGGCAGCGCCGCCAGCACCACCCGCGCTCCCAGCGAATGCGCAACCAGATCGACCGGCCGCCCCGGGTCCAGCCGCCGGATCAGCGCCACCAGCGCCGCCAGCCCGGCCCCCGCCCGCGGCGCCGCCTGCCAGGCCCGCCAGAGCGTGCCGCGCGCCTCCCAGCCAAGGGCGATCGCCAGCCCCTCCGATGGCTCGCCCCGGCCAAAGCCCAGATGCCGCGGCCAGGATACCGCCTTGCCGAAATCGGGCGAGGGGTCGAGCGACAGGATGTGCCGGTGCGGGCTGTGCCGGTCGACAGAGGGAGAAAACCGGAAGCCGTGGACCATCACCACCACCGGGGCGCCGGGGCGCAGGGCGGCCAGGGCTGCGGCAAGCTGCGCCTCGACCGGGCCGGCAGCGGCGTCCGCTGGGACGATCAGCGCCTCGTGCACATTCACCTGGACGAGGGCCATGCCGCAGCCTCCACAAGATCTGGTATCCGTGTAGCCCCAGCCTGCGACACCTGAGTGAATGCTGCGTTACAGCACCGTGACGGCGCGCCGGGCCCTCCTTCCGAAGCGCGCCCCTTTCCCCTTCTTGCTGGCCAAAATATCCCGGGGTGAGGAGCATCAGGAAACGCTCCAGTGGAGCGTTTCCGCGACGAACGCCCACCGCCGGGGGCGGTGGGCTGGGGGGCTGGCCCCCGGCTTGGCCCACCCTTGACGCGGCCCCCCACGCGCGGTAACTCCGGCAAACGACCGTGGCGATTTGTCCCCCGATTGCGGGCCACGTTAAACAATCCGCTAAAGTGGACGGAGGCCTCCCGCGCCCCCGCCCCCTTGACGGGTCGGGGGTTTTTCCTTGCCGGAGGATCGGCTGATGACCGACTGGAACACCCGCACCAAGCTCGTCCACACCGGCACCCGCCGCAGCCAGTATGGCGAGATGGCCGAGGCGATGTTCCTGACCCAGGGCTTCGCCTATGACAGCGCCGAACAGGCCGAGGCGCGGTTCGTTGACTGCGGCGATGATGAGTTCATCTATGCCCGCTACGGCAACCCGACCACCCGGATGTTCGAGGAGCGCATCGCCGCGATCGAGGGCACCGAGGATGCCTTTGCCACCGCCAGCGGCATGGCGGCGGTCAATGGCGCGCTGTTCTCGTTCCTGCGCCCCGGCGATCATGTGGTCTCGGCCCGCGCGCTCTTCGGGTCGTGCCTCTACGTGCTGGAACTGCTGGCGAAATTCGGGGTCGAGGTCACGCTGATCGACGGGCTGGACCTCGATGCCTGGCGCAGCGCCGTGCGCGCCGGCACCAAGGCCGTGTTCCTGGAATCGGTGTCGAACCCGACGCTGGAGGTGATCGACATCGCCGCCGTGGCCGGGATTGCCCATGCCCAAGGCGCGCTGGTCGTCGTGGACAACGTCTTCGCCACCCCGGTCTTCTCGCAAGCCGTGGCGCTTGGCGCCGATGTGGTGGTCTATTCGGCGACCAAGCATATCGACGGCGGCGGCCGTGCCCTTGGCGGCGTGATCTGCGGCACCCGCGACTTCGTGCGCGGCGTGGCGGAACCCTATCTCAAGCATACCGGCGCGGCGATGAGCCCGTTCAACGCCTGGATCATGCTGTCGGGGATGCAGACGCTGGACCTGCGGGTGCGCGCCCAGGCCGCCAATGCGCAGGCACTGGCCGAGGCGCTGGTGGGGCACCCGAAGCTCGCGCAGGTCATCTTCCCCGGCCTGCCCGGCCATCCCCAGCACGCCACCGCGATGGCGCAGATGGGCTCTGGCGGCACCATCGTCACCTTCGATCTGGCGGGCGGGCAGGGGGCGGCCTTCCGCTTCCTCAACGCGCTGGAGATCATCAAGATCTCCAACAACCTTGGCGATGCGAAATCCATCGCCACCCATCCCGCGACCACGACCCATCAGCGCCTGCCCGAGGATCAGAAGGCGCTGCTCGGCATCACTCCCGGCCTGATCCGGCTGTCGCTCGGTATCGAGGATGGCCGCGACCTGATCGCCGATGTGATGCGGGCGCTGGACGCCGCCTGATGCACCTGCGCCCCTATCGGCCGCAAGATGCCGGGGCGCTGGCCGGGATATTCTTCGACGCGGTCCGCATCGGTGCCGCGCCGAAATACCCCGCCGAGGCGCTGCGGGCCTGGGCCCCGATGCGCCCCACCGCCGAGGACTGGGACGAGCGCCTTGCGGACCTCTGGACCGTGGTCGCCGAGGAGGAGGGCGTCCCCTGCGGCTTCATGTCCCTCGCCGCCGATGGCCTCCTCGACCTCGCCTTCGTCGCGCCCGACTGGCGTGGCCGCGGCCTCGCCGATGCGCTGCTGGCGGCGGTGCTGGACGAGGCGCGGGCCCGCCCGATGAAGGCCCTGCACACCGAGGCCAGCCGCATGGCGCGCCCGTTCTTCCTGCGCCACGGCTGGACCCTCGACGCCGCGCAGGAGGTGGAGCGGGGCGGGGTGCGCATCGAGAATTTCCGCATGAGCCTGCGCTTCTGACAGCACCCCCCGGCGGAACAGTTGCCGGACGCGCCCAAAATGCCTAGATGTGATCCGCGTGGGCCTGTGCCCCGTAGCCTGATGACATTGAAGGCGGGCCCTGAGCGCCCGCCGGAACCGCAAGGACGCGACCCATGAACATCCATGTCTCCGAGATCGAGCGCAGGCCCAGCCGGGAAGAGGCCGAGGCCGCGCTGGCACTGCTGCGCAGATGGGCCGGCAGCGCGACGGATACGGATTTGGATCATGACCGCCTGATGCAGGCGGGCGGGGGCTACCCCGAACTCTCGCGCACATATCCCGAGGGCTTCATCCCCGACGCCGCCTACAAGGCCGGCCTGCCCGACCTGCAGAACGGCCCCGCCAGCCTGATCATCGGCGCGCGGGCGCAGATCCAGCATGTCGGCATCTCCAACTTCCGCCTGCCGATCCGCTACCAGAAACGCGGCGCGGGCTCAGAGGGGGGGGAAGGCCTGACGCTGGAAACCAGCGTCACCGGCACCGTCAGCCTCGAGGCCGACAAGAAGGGCATCAACATGAGCCGCATCATGCGGTCCTTCTACGCCCATGCCGAGCGCACCTTCAGCTTCGCGGTGATGGAAGCCGCGCTCGATGGCTACAAGACCGACCTCGGCAGCTTCGACGCCCGCATCCAGATGCGGTTCTCGTTTCCGGTGCGGGTGCAGGCCCTGCGCTCGGGCCTCAGCGGCTGGCAGTATTACGACCTCGCGCTGGAGCTGGTGGAGACGGCGGGGGTGCGCAAGCGCATCGTGCATCTCGATTACGTCTATTCCTCCACCTGTCCCTGCTCGCTGGAGCTGTCGGAACATGCCCGCAGCACCCGCGGCCAGCTGGCCACCCCGCACTCGCAGAGGTCGGTCGCGCGGATCTCGGTCGAGGTGGTCGGGCCCGTCTGCCTGTGGTTCGAGGACCTGATCGACATCGCCCGCGCCGCCGTGCCGACCGAGACCCAGGTGATGGTGAAGCGCGAGGATGAACAGGCCTTTGCCGAACTGAACGCCGCCAACCCGATCTTCGTGGAAGATGCCGCGCGCAGCTTTGCCGCGGGTCTGCTGGCCGAGCCGCGGGTGGGGGATTTCCGGGTGATCGCCAGCCATCAGGAATCGCTGCACAGCCATGATGCCGTCAGCGTGCTGACCAAAGGCGCGACCTTCGCCGCCGAAAGCCTCGATCCGCGGCTGTTCGCCTCGCTGCACAAGCCGGGGTAATTCCCGTCCCTTTGCCCGGAATCAAGGCGCTTCAGCGCCGCCGGGCAGCGCCCGTCCGCCCCCCAGGGCGGGCGCTTTTCGACCGTCGCGCCTAGAACCACGGTGGAGGTGCGCCGCACCATAAAGCGCCTAGAACTTCTGGTGCTCGCCCACCCGGCGGACGGGCGCTACCCTCTGACTGTGGAAGTTGAAGACCAAGGTTGACGTGGCCGGCGGACGGGTCAACACCGCCCCCCCCCACCGTCCCCATCTTGACAGCGGGCTGCACTGCAGCAAAGGCTCGCGCCATCATGCTCGACCTGCGCCCCGTGGGCTATATCATCGGCCTCATGCTTGCGGTGCTCGGCGCGCTGATGACCGTGCCTATGGCCGTGGATGCGCTCGCCGGGAACCCCAACTGGTGGGCCTTCCTCGAAAGCGCCTTCATCAGCGGGTCCGCCGGGGTGTTCCTGGCCCTGACCAATTCCAACGCCCTTGGCCGCAGCCTAACGCTGCGGCAGGCCTTTCTGGTGACGGTCGGCATCTGGGCCTTCCTGCCGCTGTTCGGCGCGCTGCCCTTCATGCTGGGCGGGCCGAGGGCCGGCTTCACCGATGCCTATTTCGAGGCGGTCTCGGGGATCACCACCACCGGATCGACCGTCTTCGTCGGCCTCGACGACTTCCCGCCCGGCCTGAACCTGTGGCGCGGGATGCTGAACTGGACCGGCGGACTTGGCATCGCCTTCCTTGCCATGATCTTCCTGCCGGTGATGCGGGTCGGGGGCATGCAGTTCTTCCGCACCGAAGGGTTCGACACGCTTGGCAAGATCCTGCCGCGCGCTGCCGATATCGCCCGCTCGCTGGCGCAGGTCTATGCCGGGCTGACTTTTGCCTGCCTCGCCGTCTATCTGCTGGTCGGGATGACGCCGCTCGATGCCGTGGTCAACGCGATGGCGACCATCGCCACCGGGGGATTTTCTCCCTCTGACGTCTCCTTCGGCAAATATCAGGGCGCGGGCGAGTATGCCGGCGCGCTGTTCATGATTCTCGGCAGCCTGCCCTATATCCGCTATGTGCAGCTGGTGAACGGCTCTGCCCGCCCGTTGTGGCGCGATCCGCAGGTTCGGGCCTATCTGCGCTGGACCCTCTATGCCGTCGGCTCGGTCACGCTCTGGCGCATCGCCACCAGCGACATGGCGCCGGAGCCTGCCTTCCGCGAAGCGCTGTTCAACCTCGTCTCGATCATCTCCTCGACCGGGTTCTTCTCGGGCAGCTTCCCCGGCTGGGGATCCTACATGATGGCTGTCGCCTTCTGGATCGGCATCATCGGCGCCTGCTCGGGCTCCAGCGCCGCGGGGCTGAGCGTGTTCCGGGTGCAGCTGATGGGGCAGGTGGTCATCGCCCAGATCCGCCGCCTGCACGCCCCGCACCGCGTGGCGCTGGTCAAGTATGACGGCCGCAGCGTCGATGAGGACACGCTGAACGCGCTGGTGATGTATATCTACGGCTATGTGGTCACGCTTGGCGTGCTGACCGTGCTGCTGACCTTCTTTGGCGTCGACATGGAATCGGCGCTGTTCGGGGTGTGGACCTCGATCGGCAATATCGGCTACGGCTTTGGCCCGATGGTGGCGCGGACCGGCACCTTCGTCGATTTCCCCGATGCGGCGAAATGGGTGATGATCGTGGCGATGCTGATGGGCCGGCTGGGGCTGCTGTCGCTGTTCGTGCTGGTGCTGCCGCGGTTCTGGCGGTCGTAGCGGCGCGCGTCTTGCCGGCCAAGCTGGGGGGCTTCGCGCCCCCCGTCCTTCGGACTCCCCCCGCGGGATATTTTTGCCAGCAAGAATGGGGAAGGGGGAGGGCGGCTTGACACCCCTGTGCGCTGCGGCCAAGCCTGCGGGATGATCGACCTGCGCCCTGTCGGATATATCATCGGTCTGTTGATCACCACGCTGGCGGCGGTGATGCTGATCCCGATGGTGGTGGATCTCAGCCGGGATGATCCGCACTGGTTCGCCTTCCTGGAAAGCGCGATCATCACCGGGGCGGCGGGCGGCTTTCTGGCGCTGGCCTGCCGCAGTGACAAGCGCCAGGCGCTGACCCTGCATCAGAGCTTCGTGCTGACGTCCGGGATCTGGCTGATGGTGCCGCTGTTCGGCACGCTGCCGCTGATGCTGGGCGCGCCGGGGCTCGGGTTCACCGATGCCTATTTCGAGGCGATGTCGGGGGTGACCACCACCGGGGCCACGGTGATCGTGGGGCTGGACGACCTGCCGCTGGGGGCGAACCTCTGGCGCGGGCTGATGCAATGGCTGGGCGGGCTTGGCATCGTCATCGTGGCGATGATCTTCTTGCCGATCATGAAGGTCGGCGGGATGCAGTTCTTCCGATCGGAAGGCTTCGACACCCTTGGCAAGATCCTGCCGCGGGCGATGGATATCTCCTCGGCACTGATCCGCGTCTATCTGGCGCTGACCATTGCCTGCGCCTCGGCCTATGCGCTGCTGGGTCTGTCGCCCTTCGATGCGGTGATGCATACCCTGTCCACCGTCTCCACCGGCGGCTTCTCGTCCTATGATGCCAGCTTCGGGGCGCTGCCCGATGGGGCGGAGGTCGTGGCCTCGGTGTTCATGATCCTCGCCTCGCTGCCCTTCATCCGCTATGTGCAACTGGCGCAGGGGCAGGGCAGCCCGATCTTCCGCGATGTGCAGGTGCGCGCCTTCATCCGATGGATCGCCTATGCGGTGGCGGCGCTGGTCGCCTACCGGCTGATCCGCGACGATCTGCCATTCTGGCCGGTGCTGCGCGAGACGGCGTTCAACGTGATCTCGGTGATGACCGGCACCGGCTTTGCCTCGGGCGACGTGACGACCTGGGGGCATATGGCGCTGGTGGTGCTGGTGCTGATGGGGCTGATCGGGGGCTGTTCCTCCTCGACCGTCTGCTCGATCAAGGTGTTCCGCTGGCTGATCCTGCTGGGGGCGATCCGGGCGCAGATCCGCCGGTTGCACAGCCCGCACCGGGTGCAGCCGGTCCGGCTCGATGGCCGCGTGGTGGACGAGGATGTGATCAGCTCGGTGATGGCGTTCTTCACGCTGTTCATGGTGACCTTCGGCGTGCTGATCGTGGCGCTGTCGCTGACCGGCCTCAGCAGCCAGACCGCCATCACCGCCGCCTGGACCTCCATCGCCAATGTCGGCCCCGCCTGGGGCCCCGAGGTCAGCGCCACCGGCGCGATGGACGGATTCCCGGCCGCCGCCAAATGGGTGATGATCCTGGGGATGTTCCTGGGGCGGCTGGAGCTGCTGTCTGTCTTCGTGCTGCTGATGCCGAGGTTCTGGAGGGGGTGAGCGGGGATAAGAAACGCTCCAGCGGAGCGTTTCCCCCGCGAACGCCCGAGGCCATGCCGAGGGCCGGGGCTGGCCGGAGGCGCTGCCCCCGGCCACCCTCTCAGTTCACTCCCAGCACGACACCAGCACCGTCATCTTCAGCGAGTGATCCGTCAGATCCTCCGCCGCCATCGCCCCGCTGCCTGTGCTCGGCGCCGGGGTGAAGCCGTTCTCGGCCAGCAGCGTCGCCAGCACGCCGCCGTTCAGCGCGAAGCTGACATCGGCGGGCAGCACCCGGCCATCGGTCTGCGCCCGCGGCAGCAGCATCCCCGTCACCGCGCCGCTGGCATCGACCACCGGGCCGCCGGCATCGCCGGGCAGCGCCGCCAGCGCCAGCCGCGCCAGATCCGGCTCGCCGTTCAGGCCCTGCGCCTCGGCGAGGCTGCCGAAGGTCATCACCGGCGCCTGCAGCACATCGGCATAGGCAAAGCCCGCCACCGCCACTTCGCTGCCCGCCCGCAAGGGCGCGCTACGGAACTCGGCCGTCGCGGGCGGCGCCAGCCGCTGCGCCGGCCGCAGTACCGCCACGCCCATGGCGGCATCCATGAAGGCCACCGTGGCCTCGGGCCCGCCATCCAGCGTGATCTTGCTGCAGCCCTGCACCGCCTCGGCCGTGGTCACCACCGTGCCGCCCGCGTCGATGTAGAAGCCCGACCGCGCCAGCATCGGCCGCCGTACCTCGAGGCCCGCCATCAGCGCCGCCCCGCTTTCGG
Source organism: Frigidibacter albus (assembly GCF_009908165.1). Classification (GTDB taxonomy): domain Bacteria; phylum Pseudomonadota; class Alphaproteobacteria; order Rhodobacterales; family Rhodobacteraceae; genus Frigidibacter; species Frigidibacter albus. The sequence continues at coordinate 77,803 of NZ_JAAAUC010000008.1, read as the reverse complement.
TGGAGGGCACCCCCAGCGAGGCATCCAGTGCCCGGTCACCGATCCCGCGGAACGAGGTCTTCATCGCCTCCACCACCCGCGGCATCCGCTCGGCGTTCTGCGGCGTCCAGGTCAGGATGAAGCCCTTGATCAGCCCGCCGCGCAGTTCCGCCTGCGTGTAGGACTGCACCGAGGCACTGGTGCCCTCGATGGTGAAGGAGGCGCGGCCAAGCGAGCGTTCCCCCTCCAGCGGGATCGCCTCCAGCGTCTGCAGAAGGTCATAGAGCCCCGCCAAGGTGGAGGCATCGCCCTGTTGCGAGATCAAGATCACCTGCACGCCCGACCCGGCCTTCTCGGTGTACTGCACGAAGGGCGGCTCGTAGCGCGAGAATTCCACCAGCGCGGTCGGCATGGTGACCTCGATCCCGGCCTCGGCATCGGTGACGGCCTCCAGCCCAAGCGCCGCCAGATCGGCGCGGTAGCCGTCCAGAAGCTCGGCGCGCTGGCGCGTGGTGAGCACGCCGGTCTCGTCATGCCCTGCCGCCGCCTGCCACGCAGACATGCTGGCGCGGGTGCCGGGGCCAAAGGCGCCGTCGATGGCGGCGGTGTAGAAGCCTTCCCACTGCAGGGCAGTCTGCAGCAGGCGGCGTTCCTCGGCATTCAGCGCCGCCTCGCCGGCGCGGGCCTGTTGCAGCGTTTCCTCGGGTTCGGGCTCGGGCAGCACCGGCTCTGCGACCTCGGGCAGGGCGGTTTCGGGAAACGCCGTCTCTGGCAGTGCGGTCTCTGGCAGGGCAGTCTCTGGCAGGGCCGTCTCCGGCACCGTCGTGTCTGGCAGTACCACCGGCGGTGCAATGACCTCGGGCATCACGCTTTGGGTGATGTCCCGTCCCGGCAGGGCGTCGGGCACGCCGGGCGCCACCATCGCGCCCACCGGCCAGAACTGCTGGCGGAAGCGGCTGGTATCGGCCAGGTAGCTGTCGGCCGGGATCATCCGCTCGCCGCGCAGCACCTGCAGCCGCCGCTCGGCCTCCTCCGGCGAGAAGGGGCCAAGCGCGATCGCATACCAGCCGGTATCCATCGCAAAGCCGGCCACATCGGGGAACACGCCCGAATAGGCCCGCACCCGTTCTTCCGCAGCGCGCAGGCTCGGCTGCGCCTCGATCTGCACATAAGCTTCCTGCGCCGACGCGCTCTGCACCGATACCACCGCGCCGATCATCACCGCGACCGCCACGCACACCCACACTCCCGCACGTCTCATTCCGCCTGCACCCCGCAGTTGTTCTTCTTTCCGCCACTGTTCGGAACGTAACAGAGAGGTCAAGGCCACGGGTTCACTTTCGCGCGGGGCGCTGATTGACCACCCCGCCCCTGTTGCCTATTGAGAACGCGCGCCTGCGCTGCACTGCCGCGCAGGCCAGACCCAGCCCGCCGGGAGACTACCCATGACAGATACGGCTCCGCGTTCCTTCCAGGAGATCATCCTGCGCCTGCAGACCTACTGGGCGGCCAAGGGCTGCGCCGTGCTGCAACCCTATGACATGGAGGTGGGGGCGGGCACCTTCCACCCGGCGACCACGCTGCGCGCGCTTGGGGCCCGGCCCTGGGCCGCGGCCTATGTCCAGCCCTCGCGCCGCCCGACCGACGGGCGCTATGGCGAGAACCCGAACCGCCTGCAGCACTACTACCAGTTCCAGGTGCTGATCAAACCCTCGCCCCCCGATCTGCAGGAGCTGTATCTGGGCAGCCTCGCCGCCATCGGCATCGACCTGGCCCTGCATGACATCCGCTTTGTGGAGGATGACTGGGAAAGCCCCACCCTCGGCGCCTGGGGCCTTGGCTGGGAGGTCTGGTGCGACGGGATGGAGGTCAGCCAGTTCACCTATTTCCAGCAGGTCGGCGGGCATGACTGCCGCCCGGTGTCGGGTGAGTTGACCTATGGGCTCGAACGGCTGGCGATGTATGTGCTTGGCATCGATCACGTCATGGACATGCCCTATAACGACCCGCAGGCCCCCATCGCGCTGAAATACGGCGACGTGTTCCGGCAGACAGAGCAGGAATACAGCCGCTGGAACTTCGATCAGGCCGATACCGCGATGCTGCTGAGCCATTTTAAGGATGCCGAGGCGGAGTGCGAGCGTATCCTTGCCGCGCCGCTGGAAGACAGCGCCGGGCGGGCCATCGTCATGGCGCATCCGGCCTATGACCAGTGCATCAAGGCCAGTCATCTCTTCAACCTCCTGGACGCGCGCGGCGTGATCTCTGTCACCGAACGGCAGGCCTATATCGGCCGTGTCCGGGCGCTGGCAAAGAAATGCGCCGATGCCTTCGTCACCACCGAAGCCGGCGGCGGCACGGGTGGCGGCGCAACAAGCGAGGCCGCGGCGTGAATGGCAAGATTGTCGGGAGTTTCGTCATGGTAACGGCACTGGCCGCGGGCGCGGTGCTCTATTACCTGCAGGTCTATGGCTATTACCAGCCGATCCCGGCCACCGCGCCGGGGGCAGAGCTGCGGCTGACCTCGGTCGCAAGCGGCCAGCCGGAACCGATCCTGGCCGACAGCTTCGAGGGCATCGACGCGGAGACCTCGCCGCTGCGCTATCGCGGCTGCTTCCACACCCCGATGAGCCTTGCGCTGCTGACCGAAACCTACCGCGTCTATGCCACGCCGACCCCGCTGATCGCGCCGGGATGGTTCGAGTGCTTCGACGCGAGCCAGATCGGCGCGGCGCTGGAAACCGGCGAGGCGGTGGCGTTCCTGTCCGAAGAAAACATCCGTCCGGGCGTCGACCGGGTTGTGGCCATCTATCCCGATGGCCGCGCCTATGCCTGGAACCAGATCAACGATTCCCTGGAAGAGTGACATGGCAGACCTTCTGATCGAACTTTTCTCCGAGGAAATTCCGGCGCGGATGCAAGGACGCGCCCGCGAGGATCTGCGCAAGCTGGTGACCGATGGCCTCGTCGAGGCCGGGCTGACCTATGCCGGCGCCGCGGCCTTCTCGACCCCCCGCCGGCTCGCGCTGACGGTGCAGGGGCTGACGGCCGAAAGCCCGCTGCTGCGCGAGGAACGCAAGGGGCCCAAGGCCGATGCGCCGGATGCGGCGCTGGAGGGGTTCCTGCGGTCTACCGGGCTGACGAAGGATCAGTTGCAGCTGCGCGACGACAAGAAGGGCCAGGTCTGGTTCGCCGTGGTCGAAAAGCCGGGCCGCAAGGCGGCGGAGATCGTGGCGGAAGTGCTGGAGGCCGCGATCCGCAGCTTTCCGTGGCCGAAATCAATGCGTTGGGGGACGGGCAGCTTGCGTTGGGTGCGCCCGCTGCACAGCATCCTGTGCATCCTGACCGATGAGGCGGGGGCGGAGGTGGTTCCGCTGACCGTGGACGGGATCGTGGCGGGGAACAGCACGCAGGGGCACCGCTTCATGGCGCTAACGAAGTTTTCTGTAACGAATTTCGAGGATTACGCGGCGAAGTTAAAGCGCGCCTTCGTGGTTCTGGACCCTGCCGAGCGCGAGGCCCATATCTGGGCCGACGCCACCAGCGCCGCCTTTGCCGCGGGGCTGGAGGTGGTCGAGGACCGCGCGCTGCTGGCCGAGATTGCCGGGCTGGTCGAATGGCCGGTGGTGCTGATGGGCCAGATTGGTGAGGAATTTCTGGGGCTTCCGCCGGAAGTCCTGCAAACCTCGATGAAGGAGCACCAGAAGTTCTTCTCGGTCCGCAACCCGAAGACGGGCCGGATCGAGCGCTACATCACCGTGGCGAACCGCGAGACGGCGGATGACGGGGCGACGATCCTGCACGGGAACGGCAAGGTTCTGCGCGCGAGGCTCAGCGACGCAAAGTTCTTTTGGGAGAATGACTTGCGGGCCGTTCTTCACAAAGGACTCGAAGGTATGGCCGAGGGCCTTGCCAACGTGACCTTCCACAACAAACTCGGGTCTCAGAAGGACCGCATCACCCGCATCGAAGCGCTGGCGCGCGAGATCGCGCCGCTGGTTGGTGCCGACGTTGAGCTTGCCGGGAAGGCTGCCGCCGTGGCGAAGGCCGACCTGCAATCGGCGATGGTGGGGGAGTTCCCCGAGCTTCAGGGGCTGATGGGCAGCTACTACGCCCGCGCCGCAGGCCTGCCCGAGGCGGTCGCGCTGGCCTGCAAGGCGCATTACCAGCCGCTGGGGCCGTCCGACGATGTGCCGAGCGATCCGGTTTCGGTGGCGGTGGCGCTGGCCGACAAGTTGGATACGCTGACCGGCTTCTGGGCGATTGACGAGAAGCCGACCGGGAGCAAGGATCCCTACGCGCTAAGAAGGGCGGCGTTGGGGGTGATCCGATTGGTGCTGGGGAATGGGGTGCGGATTGAAATTCACCATACCTTGGCGCTGTTGATCGCAAAGCACGTTGGCTTCCAGTTAGGCGCTGCACAGGCTGCCAAAGTAAATGAGGCGGGACTTGCGCTCTCGCGGCTCGGGAAAAGCGACATAGCAGCGACCTTGGCGGAAACTTCGCTAGACGATGTCAGGGTGAGAGCTGGTACGCCTGAAGCGGAGGCTGTTCTGACGAAAATCACGTCGCAATCCGCCGACCTCCTCGCCTTCTTCCACGACCGCCTCAAGGTCTTCCTGCGCGATCAGGGCGTCCGCCACGACATCATCGACGCCTGTCTTGCCATGCCCGGCAATGATGATCTGACGCTGCTGGTCAAGCGGGCGCAGGCACTGGCGGCCTTCCTCAAGACCGAGGATGGCGCCAACCTGCTGCAGGGCTTCAAGCGGGCGGCGAATATACTTGCCCAGGCCGAGGCCAAGGACGGGGTGGAATACTCGTTCGGGGCCGAGGTGAAGTTCGCCGAGGCCGATGAGGAGCGCGCGCTGTTCGCCGCGCTCGACGGGGCCGAGGCGGTGATCGCGCCGGCGATGAAGGCCGAGGATTTCGGCGCGGCGATGGCGGCGATGGCCGGCCTGCGCGCGCCGATTGATGCCTTCTTCACCGCGGTGCAGGTCAATTCCGAGAATGCTGTGGTGCGGCGTAACCGGCTGAACCTGCTGAGCCGGATCCGGACCATCTGTCTGTCGGTCGCGGACCTGAACAAGATCGAGGGCTAGGCCCGCCCTCGATTCTGCGCCATTTCTCCTCTGACCGCCTGATATGTCGCGGTAAAATCGTGCAGACGTAACGTAACTGCCATGTTTGGGGGCAGCTTGCCCCCCGAATTGGCTCTTTGGCCCACTTGCGGAGAATCGGAAGCGGCGTATGCTGCGGCCAACAGGAGTTCGCCGCAGTGCAGAAACATGCCGATTTCGCTGAGTTCACGCTGATCGAGCCTTCGGCCGATGTCAGCACCGCGCGGCATGGCTGGCGGGCGAAATGCCTGCAGCGGCTGATCCGGCTCGACCTGCCGGTGCCGCCGACGGTGGCGCTGCCCTGTGACAGCGTGCGCGCGATTGCGGCGGGGCAGATGCCCGATACCGGCAAGCTGATGGCGCTGTTCGGCTCTGACTCGCTGGTGTCGATCCGGCCCTCGCCGGAGAACCCGGCCTGGGGCGGGCCGGGCACGGTGCTGAACGTGGGCATGAACGCCGAACGCCACGCGGCGTTGACGGAAACCCACGGGGCCGAGGCGGCGGATGCGCTGTACCTGCGCTTCGTGCAGGCCTTTGCGCTGCATGTGGCGCGGCTGGACCCCGACATGTTCTCGGCCCCGCCGGGGCACGGCGCGCTGCAGGCGGCGCTGGCGGCCTATGAGGCCGAGACGGACGAGCCCTTCCCGCAAGACTCCGCACGGCAATTGGCCGAGGTGCTGCGCAGCATGGCCCGCGCCTGGGAAGGCACCACCGCGCGGCTGCTGCGCGCCGCCAAGGGCGCGCCGACTGAAGCCGCGCTTGGGCTTGTGGTGCAGGGCATGGTGCAGGCCATCGGGCCGGGGCTGTCGGGATCGGGCACCATCCAGTTTGTCGATGGCGTGACCGGCGCGCCGCAGATCACCGGGCGGTTCCGCGGGCAGGAGCAGGGGCCGCGCGCCGATGGCAGCATTTCCGAGGAGACGCTGTATCTGGTCGCCGACCCGCGCGGCCCGGCGCTGGAGGATGTGGCGCCGGAGCTGTTCGCCGAGCTGCTGCGCCACGGCCGCGCCTGCCGCGAGCGGCTGCGCGAGGAGATGCAGATCGAATTTGCGCTGGAAAACGGCGCGATCAAGGTGATCGACGCGGTGCGGGTGCAACGCTCGTCCCGCGCCGCGGTGCGGATCGCGGTGGCGATGGCCAATGACGGGATCATCAGCCGCGAGGATGCGCTGCTGCGGGTAGAGCCGCGGGCGCTGTCGGACCTTCTGCACTTCCAGGTCGATCCGCGTCAACCGCGCGACAAGGTGGGCCGCGGCATTGCCGCCAGCCCCGGCGCGGCAACCGGCAAGATCGTGTTCACCGCCGCCGCGGCGCAAGCCAGCGCCGCGCGCGACGAGCCCTGCATCCTGGTGCGGCGCGAGACGGCGCCCGAGGATATTCGCGGGATGCATGCCTCGGTTGCCGTGCTGACGGAACGCGGCGGGATGACCAGCCATGCGGCGGTGATCGCCCGCGGGCTGGGGCTGCCGGCCATCGTCGGCGCCTCGGACATAAGGCTGAACGGGCGGGAACGCACGCTGACCGGCCCGGATGGCCGGGTGTTCCGCGAGGGCGACACGCTGACGGTGGATGGCACGACGGGCGAGGTGCTGGCGGGCAGTCCGGCGATGCTGGAACCGGCGCTGGATGACGGGTTCCGCACGCTGCTGCGATGGGCCGACAATGTGCGCGACATCGGCATCCGCGCCAATGCCGACACGCCCGACGATGCCCGCACCGCGCGGATGTTCGAGGCGGAGGGGATTGGGCTTTGCCGCACCGAGCACATGTTCTTTGACGAAGACCGCCTGACGGTGATGCGCGAGATGATCTTTGCCGATACCGGCGAGGACCGTCGGGTGGCGCTGGAGCGCCTGCTGCCGATGCAACGGGCGGATTTCATTGCGCTTTTCGACATCATGGCCGGGCTGCCGGTCTGCATTCGCCTCTTCGACCCGCCGCTGCACGAGTTCCTGCCGCATGACCGCGAGGGGATGCGCGAGCTGGCCGAGGCGCTGGACCGGCCGCTGTCGGAAGTGACGCGGCGGGTCGAGGCGCTGACCGAGTTCAACCCGATGCTGGGGATGCGCGGCGTGCGGCTGGGGATCACCGTGCCGGAAATCTACGACATGCAGACCCGCGCGATCTTCGAGGCGACGGTGGAGGCCAGCCGGCGCGGGGCGGCGGTGGTGCCGGAAATCATGATCCCGCTGGTGTCGGCCAAGCGCGAGGTCGAGATCGTGAAGACCCGCACCGATGCGGTGGCGGCAGCGGTGCGCAACGAGACCGGGGCGGATTTCGACTACCGGCTGGGGGTGATGGTGGAAACGCCGCGGGCGGCGCTGCGGGCGGGCGAGATCGCGCAGCATTCGGCGTTCTTGTCGTTCGGGACCAATGACCTGACCCAGATGACCTATGGCCTGTCGCGCGACGATGCGGGGCGGTTCATGGGCTCTTACGTCAGCCAGGGGGTCTACCGCGAGGATCCGTTCCACATGCTCGACGAGGATGGGGTGGGGGAATTGCTGCTGATCGGCGCCAAGCGCGGGAGGGAGACGCGGCCGGATCTGACCGTGTCGATCTGCGGCGAGCATGGCGGCAATCCCGAATCGATTTCCTTCTGCCGCGCGGCCGGATTCGACTATGTGTCATGCTCGCCCTACCGGGTTCCGGTGGCGCGGTTGGCGGCGGCGCATTTTGCGCTGCTGGATCGGGCCAGACCGCAGAATACCGCTGGAAATCGCCGCTAGGACCGCTATCCCTAGTGCGGCAGGGGCCTGATTCGGACCCTGCGCGCAGAGGCTGAAGAACCGCTTGTCGGCGGTTTCTCGCCCATTTTTTCCGTTCGCGTGGACCAAAATCGGTTTTTCGGATATGTCCCCGATGCTGTGACTTTCGCGGTTGCAGCATTTTGGCAATACCAGGAACCCATTTGATGAATGTGCTGAAGATCTGGGCGGGGGCATGTGCCCTGACTGTCGCCCTCTCCAGCGGCCTTGCGGCCGAAGTCAGTGTGAGCCAGTCGAACGATCCGACCGCCCCTATCGACGCCCGCCTCGCCCAGCTTCTGGGACAGGAACGTGCCGGCCTTGCCCTTGTCGAGGGTTCGAGGCTTGCCGGTCTGGTCGCAGAGCCGCAGAAGACTGCAAAACGCCCGCTCTTCGCTGCTGTCGCCTCCACCAATGCGCCGACCCGCGCCGCAGCCCGCAAGGCCACCGAAGGGGCGCCGCGCGTCACCGATCCGATGTGGCTGGCTGCGCAGCCGGCCCCCAAGGGTGACCAGCAGTTCCGCTGTCTTGCTACCGCGCTCTATTTCGAAGCCCGTGGCGAGAGCCTGCACGGGCAGGCCGCCGTCGCCGAGGTGATCCTGAACCGTGTCGAGGCGCGGACCTATCCCAACAGCATCTGCGGCGTCGTCAACCAGGGCGGCAAGGGCGGCTGCCAGTTCTCCTATACCTGCGACGGCAAGCCCGAAACCATCGGCGACCGCCGTGCCTGGGACGTGGCCGGGCGGATCGCGCGGGCGATGCTGGACGGTGCGCCGCGCGAGCTGACGCAGGGGGCCACCCATTTCCACACGCCGGCCGTGAACCCGAAATGGGCGCGCAGCTTTACACGCACCGCCAAGATCGGCTCGCATATCTTCTACCGCGAACCGATGCGCGTGGCCTCGGCTGCCCCGGCACAAGTCGCGACGGCCACGGCGCCGCTGCGCCAAAGCGCCCGGACCAAGCAGGACTGATCCGGGGGTCGCTGCTGGCCGCCGGGTGACGCCTTCGGGCTTTCGCCTGCCCGCCGCGGCGGTATATATCGGCCGACCCTGACAAAGGCCCCGACATGACCGATATCCGCCTGGCCTTCGCCCATCCCGAAGAGCGCGCCGAAGCCTCGGCCGGGGCCGATCCTCGTGACCGGATCAGCCTGCGCGATCACATCGTGGAGGCGGACATTGGCGCGTTCCAGCAGGAGCGCGGCCAGACGCAGCGCCTGCGCTTCAATTTGGTGGTGGAGGTGCGCCCGCAGCAGGCGCCGCTGGCGGACGATGTGGACCGGATCCTGTCCTATGACCATCTGACCGAATCCATTCAGGCGGAACTTGCCGCCGAACGGCTCAACCTGCTGGAGACGCTGGCCGAGCGGGTGGCCGAGCGGGTGTTGTCGGTGCCGCAGGCGATGCGGGTCTTCGTGCGGATCGAGAAGCTGGACCGCGGCCCCGGCGCGCTTGGGGTGGAAATCGTGCGCTCGCGTGCCGCGGTGCCGCTGCGCGCGACCCATGCCGACGGGACCGAGGCCGCGCTGCATCCGCGGGTGGTGTTCCTGTCGAACGCCGCGATTGCCGCGCCGGACCTTGCCGCGCGGCTCGATGCGCTGGAGGCCAGCGGCCAGCCGGTGATCCTGACCGTGGGGCCTGCGGATGTGCCACCCCCCGCTTCGAACCACGGGCCGACGCAGCGCCGCATCGACCTGCTGGCCATCGAGCAGAACGCCTGGGTGCTGGCGGCGCGCGACCGGCGCTGCGTGGTGGTGGCGACGCGGACGGAAATCGACTGGGCGATGAAGCACCGGCAGATGATCGTCTGGGCGCCGTCGAAGATCGTGCTGGATGCGGTGGACGGGCCGAAGGCGCCGGCCCGCGATGCGGTTGCGCTGGCGCTGTGGCTGGCCGAGATGCTGGCGGCGGATGGGCTCGACGTTCACGGCGATGTTTCGGTTCCGGCAGGAAGCCGCGTGCCGGTGACGCGGGTGCCCGCCTGACCGCTTGCCAAGCCGGGCGCGATGCGCTGAATGGCGCAATGACGATGTATTACCGACCGATTGCTGAGACCGACGCCGCCCGCCCGCCGGGGGCCCTGACCCTGGCCGGGGGCTGGTGCTGGTTCGACCGGGTCGAGGTGCTGAGCCGTGAGGGCTCGCAGGGCCTCATCGCCGCGTCTGACCTGCCGGGTGAGGTGCAAGAGCGCCTGACCGCCCCGCGCCCGGCGCTGGCCGGGCTGGCGATGGACCGCCCGCAGGTGATGGGCATCCTGAACGTGACGCCGGACAGCTTTTCCGATGGCGGCCGGTTCCTCGCGCCCGAAGCGGCGCTGGCCCGCGCCCGCAAGATGCAGGCCGAGGGGATGGCGATCCTCGATATCGGGGGCGAGTCGACGCGGCCCGGCGCGCCCGAGGTCTCGCCGGCCGAAGAGCTGGCCCGCACCGGCCCGGTGATTGCGGCGCTGCGCGATGGCGGTTTCGCGCTGCCGGTGTCGATCGACACGCGCAAGGGCGCGGTGGCGGCGGTGGCGCTGCAGGTCGGCGCCAATCTGGTCAATGACGTCTCGGGACTGGAGTTCGACCCGGCCTTGGCGGGGGTGGTGGCCGATGCCGGCGCGCCGGTCTGCCTGATGCACAGCCAGGGCACACCGGCGACGATGCACCTCGACCCGCGCTACGGCGATGTGTTGCTGGACGTCTATGACGCGCTGGCCGCGCGCGTGGCGGCGGCGGAAGCGGCGGGCATTCCCCGCGCGCGCATCTGCATCGACCCCGGCATCGGCTTTGGCAAGACGCTGCAGCACAACCTGACGCTGCTGCGCGGGCTGTCGCTGTTTCATGGCCTTGGCTGCCCGATCCTGCTGGGGGTGTCGCGCAAGCGGTTCATCGGCAGCATCGGCGGGGCAGAGCGGGCCGAGGACCGCGCCCCCGGCACGCTGGCGCTGACGCTGGCGGGGCTGGCGCAGGGGGCGCAGATCCACAGGGTTCATGATGTGGCCGAGGTGACGCAGGGCATCCGGCTTTGGCAGGCATTGCAGATGGGATACAGTGAATGACACGCAATCTGTTCGGCACAGACGGGGTGCGCGGCACCGCCAACACCTATCCGATGACCGCCGAGATGGCGCTGCGGCTTGGCGCGGCGGCGGGGCGCTGGTTCCGCACCGACGGGCGCAACGGGCACCGGGTGGTGATCGGCAAGGACACGCGCCTGTCGGGCTACATGCTGGAAAACGCGCTGACGGCGGGCCTCACCTCCACCGGGATGAACGTGCTGCTGCTAGGGCCAGTGCCGACGCCGGCGGTGGGGTTCCTCACCCGCTCGATGCGGGCGGATCTGGGGATCATGATTTCCGCCAGCCACAACCCGGCGCATGACAATGGCATCAAGTTCTTCGGCCCAGACGGGTTCAAGCTGTCGGACGAGGTGGAGGCCGAGATCGAGGCGGCGCTGGCCGGTGAGATCCGGCTGGCGCAGCCCGAGAATATCGGGCGGGCCAAGCGGGTGGATGGCGGGCTGGCGCGCTATGTCGAATATGCCAAGACCACATTTCCGCATCGGGGCCGGCTGACGGGCCTCAAGGTGGTGGTGGATTGCGCCAATGGCGCCGCCTACCGCGCCGCACCCGAGGTGCTGTGGGAGCTGGGGGCCGAGGTGATCCCGGTCGGCGTGTCGCCCAACGGCACCAATATCAATGACCGCTGCGGGTCGACCTATACCCAGACCGCCGCCGAGGCGGTGGTGGCGCATGGCGCGGATCTGGGTATCAGCCTTGACGGCGATGCCGACCGGGTGATGATCCTCGACGAGACCGGCCGGGTTGCCGATGGCGACCAGATCATGGCGCTGCTGGCGGCGCGGTGGGCCGAGGCGGGGCGGCTGAAGGGCGGGGCGCTGGTCGCCACCGTGATGTCGAACCTGGGGCTGGAGCGGTTCTTGCAGGGCCGCGGGCTGCGGCTGGAACGCACCGCGGTCGGGGATCGCTATGTGGTGGAGCGGATGCGCGAGGGCGGTTTCAACCTTGGCGGTGAGCAGTCGGGGCATATCGTGATGACCGATTATGCGACGACAGGGGACGGGCTGATCGCTGGCTTGCAGTTTCTGGCGGCGATGGCCGAGACCGGGCAGCCGGCCTCGGCGCTGGTGCGGCAGTTCGAGACGGTGCCGCAGATGCTGAAGAACGTGCGCTATCAGGCGGGGCAGGAGCCGCTGGCCAGTGCCGGGGTCCGGCGGGTGATCGCCGAGGCCGAGGCGGCGCTGCAGGGACAGGGGCGGCTGCTGATCCGCAAGTCGGGGACCGAGCCGCTGATCCGGGTGATGGCGGAATGCGAGGATGAGGCCTTGCTGGCCCGTTCGGTCGAGGGGATCGTCGCCGCCCTCGAAAGGGCGGCGTAGATCAGGCGCGGGCCTCGGCCGCCAGCGCCCGGCGTTCCTTCACCCGGTCATGCAGCCATGCCACGGCATAGAGTGGCAGGATGCTGGTCAACAGAAGGATGTTCGCCAGCATCGGCTCCAGCGGCTCTCGGTCCTGCGCCCAGAGCGACAGGGCATAGACCACGAGGATATGCGCCGCGAAGATCTGCAGCGAGTGCTCGCCGAGCCGCACCAGCGCGTTCCGGGTGAACAGCCAGCCGATGAAGCGCCCGACCAATGCAAGGCCGGGCCACTCACTTGAGGGGCCAGCCACGACCAGCCAGGTGACGAGGTAGAGGTTCACCGCGAAGGCCACGACATAGATGATGTGAAGGTTGCCGCGGTCGATCGAGGCAAAGGCGATGCGGCGCCAGCCGTCGCTGCCCCAGCCGCTATAGGCCATCACGTCGAACACGCCGAGGATCAGGTAGGCCGCCAGCGCGATCCAGAACACCTGCTGCATGGCGGGCGTCTTCAGCCGGTCCAGATTCAGCTGCCGGTTGGCGACAAGCCAGCCGATCCACAGGCCCGCAACGAACAGCGCCTGCCAGCCGAAGATGTTGAAATAGATGCCGATGTTGAACGGATGCCCGGCATTGGCCGCCGCCGCCTCGACCGGCAGTTGCAGAAGGTCCGGCCAGCCGGTCTGGGCCAGCAGCCACAGCGCGATGGAGCCGGCCAGCACAACCGGCGCGCGCCCCGTATGGAACATGACCAGCACGGCGGGCGTGGCGATCATGAAGAACAGATACATCGGCAAGATGCCCATATGCATGGTGCCGGTCAGAAGGAACAGCGAGGCGAGGGTAAAGACGAACGGCTCCTCGGCCTGCTGGCGCAGGATGTCGGCCTGAAGGCCGATCAGCGGCAGCAGCAGCGCGCAGGCGAGGAAGAACAGGATCAGCGCCGCGTGATAAGTGTAGATGGTGCGGATCCGGGCGCCGATGCCCTCGCGCATCGAGGCCTCGCCCTTGCGCAAGAGGCGCCGGGCATAAACCAGCGCCACGACGAGGCCCGAGATGAACACGAAGCCCTGCGCATCCTCGACCCAGCCGAAATAATGGTGGTTCCATTTGCCAAGCGGCGCGCTGAGATACGCGTTCGCATGGGCGATCATCATGAACAGGAGGAAGAACCCCCGGAATCCGTCCAGAATTGCAAGCCGCATGTCGGCAATCCTTATGTCGTGTTGGGCCGGGCAAAGGCGGGGATGCGGCCTGCGCAGGGATTGCGCGGGCCGGCAGCCAGCTGGGTCTATGCACGGATGCTCGCAAGCAAAAGCCGCAAAGGGGCGCTTCGGTTCCCGCCCGGTCGGCAATCGGCCGGATGTTGCCCCGGCTGCGGCAGGAACCCGCCGGGCCCATGCAAAAGGGCGCCCAAGGGGCGCCCTTTCAGGTCTTGCGTTCCGGGCCGGCTTAGTTGCGGGCCTTGTCGACCATCTTGCCCTTGGAGATCCAGGGCATCATCGCGCGCAGCTTTTCACCGACCTTCTCGATCTGGTGCTCGTCATTGATGCGGCGGGTGGCCTTGAAGAACGGCTGGCCGACGGCGTTTTCCTGCATGAAGTCGCGCACGAACTTGCCGGTCTGGATGTCGGTCAGCACGGCCTTCATGCGGGCCTTGGTCTCCTCATAGGGCAGGATCCGCGGGCCGCTGACATATTCGCCATATTCGGCGGTGTTGCTGATCGAATAGTTCATGTTGGCGATGCCGCCCTCATAGATCAGATCGACGATCAGCTTCACTTCGTGCAGGCATTCGAAATAGGCCATTTCCGGCTCGTAGCCGGCTTCGACCAGGGTTTCGAAGCCCATGCGGATCAGCTCGACCAGGCCGCCGCAGAGCACGGCCTGCTCGCCGAACAGGTCGGTTTCGCATTCCTGGCGGAAGTTGGTCTCGATGATGCCCGACCGGCCGCCGCCGATGCCGGAGCAATAGGACAGGCCGAGTTCCATTGCCTTGCCCGAGGCGTCCTGATGCACGGCCACGAGGCAGGGCACACCGCCGCCCTTGGTATATTCGCCGCGCACGGTATGGCCGGGGCCCTTGGGCGCCATCATGATGACATCGACGCCCGGCTTCGGCTCGATCAGGCCGAAATGCACGTTGAGGCCGTGGGCGAAGGCGATGGCGGCGCCGTCCTTCAGGTTGTCATGCACGTATTTGCGGTAGGTGTCGGCCTGCAGCTCGTCGGGCATGGTGAACATGATCAGGTCGCACCAGGCGGCGGCTTCGGCGATGCCCATGACCTTCAGGCCTTCGGCTTCGGCCTTCTTCGCGGAAGGCGAGCCCTCGCGCAGCGCGACGACGAGGTTCTTGGCGCCGGAATCGCGCAGGTTCAGCGCATGGGCATGGCCCTGGCTGCCATAGCCGAGGATGGCAACCTTCTTGTCCTTGATCAGGTTGATGTCGCAGTCACGGTCATAATACACACGCATTGGGGCGTCCTTTCAGGAGGTGATGCGGGGATCATAGGCGGTGGTGCGATGTGCGGGCTGCAAAGTTTGACGAATGCGCGGGGTTCTGGCAAAGATCATGCGCCGAAACAGCGATATGTGAAAAATGTCTGCAGACGATACCGACCGCCGCATCCTGCGCCATTTGCTGGCCGATCCGATGCTGTCCACCGCCGACCTTGCCGGGCGGGCGGGGGTGACCACCGCGACTTGCTGGCGGCGGCTGGAGCGGCTGCGCAGCGAGGGCATCCTGCGCGGGCAGGAGGCGGTGATCGACTGGCGCGCGCTTGGTTACGGCGTGGAGGTCAGCCTGCGCTTCACGCTCGATAAGACCGATCCGCGGGCCTTTGACGACTTCATCGCCGCCGCGCGCGAGGTGCCCGAGGTGATCGGGATCGAGACCTTCCTGGGCCGCGTCGATGTGCGGCTGAACGTGATCGCCCGCGACATGGCCCAGTATCAGGAGATCTACCGCCGCCGCATCCTGACCCTGCCGCATATCGCCGATATCGAGGCGCTGATGCTGATTGCGACCATCAAGGAGGCGGAGAGTTTGCCGTTGTGAGTGTGGCCGGCCGCTGGGGAGGACGCTGCCCTCCCCAGACCCCACCCGGGATATTTCAGCCAGCAAGAAGATGATGCCGGAGAGAACGATGATCGACCTGGATGATATCGACCGGGCGCTTTTGCGGGCGTTGTCGGCGGATGCCACGCAAAGCGCGGGGGCGCTGGGGCGGCGCCTTGGGCTGAGCCAGCCCGGCGCCTGGCGGCGGATCCGGCGGCTGGAGGAGGCGGGGATCCTGAGGGGGCAGCGCGTGGTCTTGAACCGCGAGGCGCTTGGCTTCGGGGTGACGGTGTTCCTGGGGATCAAGCTGGCGACCAAGGGCCGCGTCAGCCTCGATGATTTCGAGCGGGCGGTGACGGCGATCCCCGAGGTGCAGGTGGTGCAGCATGTGCTGGGGCTGTTCGACTACCGCCTGCGGGTGGTGGCGCGCGACATCGCCGATTTCGAGCGGGTGCTGCGGCGGCGGATCATGACGCTGCCGGGGGTGGGACAGGTGGAGGCGAATGTGCTGCTGTCGGAGGAGCGGCGGCCGGGGCCGCTGGGGTGATGTAACTGGCTTAGGCTCAGGCGGCCATCAGCACCTGCGCCTCGACCCGGGTCAGGGCGGGGCGGGACAGGCCGGCGGTGCGCTGCTGCAGGTCGGGGAAGATCGCGGCGATTTCGGCCCGGGCCTCGGCATCCAGCGCGCCAATGGCCTCGCCGCCCATATGCAGGCTTTCGGCGGGGGCGCCTTCGGCGAAGATGATCTCATGCCGGTCAAAGAGGATGTGGTAATATTCGGCGACCGCGCAGGGCTCGGACCGGACCCTCGCATCGGCGGTCAGGAACTTGGCCGCCATCAGCACCTCGCCTTCGCCGAACAGCAATTCGGCGCGGGGGCCGGTCAGCAGCATGCGGTGATTGGGTGACACCAGCAGGTCGCGGTCATTGCCAAGCGCGCCGGCGCCGATGCGGATCGGGGCGAGGGCGCCAAGCCCTGACACGCGGCTGCTGCCGATCCAGCGGATGGGTTGGGTGCCATTGTCCAGCGTCGTGACCGCGTCGCCCGCGACCAGATCCTGCACCGGAATGCGGCCGCGCGGTGTGTCGATCAGCGTGCCGCGCAGGAAGCAGATCGTCGCGTTCGAGATGGCGACGGACTGGCCACTGCCGTGATAGGTGGACTGGCCCTGGATGTAATAGAGCGTGGTGCCGGCGGGAGGCGCGGCGCCGTCGAAGGTCACGCCGACGACCGTGGTGGAGTAGCCGGTGGTGATCGAGACGCCGACCATCCGATAGGCGGTGCCATCCTCGTCGAACAGCACGACCTCGTATTCGTTCTCGACATAGACAGGGGCGGGGTTCCACCAGCGGATCGTGCTGTCCGTGGGGGTGTAGGTGGTGCCGTCGATGGTCACCTCTTCGGTCAGCCGCTGATCGGTGACGATCGACAGCAGCACCGGATCGTCCCGCAGCACGCCATCTGAATCATCGAAGCTGATCGTCACCGGCGCGGCGGTCGAGAAGGTGAAGGCAAGGTTGTCGGGCGTTTCCCAGCCGAAGGCATTGCCGTTTAGCGCATTCTCGATGGTGTTGCCGTTGCGCGTGGGCGAGCCATCCGCGTGGGTCACGGTGACATTGTCGGTAGAGATGATCTGGATCGAGGTTTGTGCCATCAATCAACGGGTTGGCCGATGATTGTGTCTGAATTGAGGCAAATTGGCTGAGATGGCGCGGGGCTGTGGTCATCGCGCCACAGCCCCTTTTGGCGTCAGCGCACCCCGAGCCCGGCGCGCATCAGCGTCTTGCGCACCGGCGCCAGCGAGTAGAGCGCGTTCAGCGCCCCGGCCCGCAGGTCGCGCAGCGGGCGCGGTTCCAGCATCGAGGCGCGGTTCAGAAGGTCGATCCCGGCGACGCGGGCCTGCACCTCGGGCCAGCGGCGACGGTGATAGGTGGCCAGCATCGCCGGCTCGCCGATCTGGCCCGGCGCGGCAGAGGCCAGCTCCAGCAGCACCCGCAGGTCCGACAGGCTCATGTTCAGGCCCTGCGCGCCGATGGGCGGCACCACATGCGCGGCCTCGGCGATCAGCGCGGTGCGCGGGCCGTCAAAGCGCGCGGCGATCTGGCTGATCATCGGCCAGAGCGGGCGGCGGGTGGCGAGGCTCAGCGGGCCGAACAGGCCGCAGCTGCGCCGCGTCATTTCCGCCTCGAACTCCGGCACCGGCAGGGCGGCGAGCCGTTCCGCCTCGGGCCCCCGCTCCATCCAGACGATGGCGGAGGAGGGCAGGCCGTCCCGGTCGGGCAGCGGCACCAGCGTGAAGGGGCCGCCCGAGCGGTGGATTTCCGTCGAGACGTTGCCATGCGGGATCGGGTGGGTGACGGCGAAGGCCAGCGCCTTCTGGCCATAGCGGGTGGTGCGGGTGGCGATGCCAAGCGCCTCGCGTACCGGGCTGTTCCGACCGTCAGCGGCCACAACCATGCGGGCGTCGATCTGGCTGCCGTCGGTCAAGGTGACGATGGCGCCGCTTTCCCGCGCGACCATGCTGGCAAAGCCGGTGCCGGGGCGAAAATCGACATTGGGCATGTCTGCCAGCCGCGCCACCATCTCGCGCCGCAGCAGCCAGTTGGGCAGGTTCCAGCCAAAGGGCTGGTCGGAGATATCGGCGGCATTGAAATCGCGGGTGATGCGGGCCTGCGGTTCGGCCCCGCCGGCATCGACGATGCGCATCACCTGCAGGGGCGTGGCGAAAGGCTCCAGCCGGTCCCACAGACCCGCCGCTTGCAGCACCGGGATCGAGGGCTGCAGGAAGGCGGTGGTGCGCAGGTCGGCCCCGGCCTCGGTATCGCTGGTGACGGGCGGCGCGGGATCGACGCAGGTGACGCGGAAGCCCGCCGCGCCAAAGGCCGCCGCAGCGGTCAGTCCGGCGACGCCGCCGCCGGAAATCAGGATGTCAGTCGCGTCATGTGCCATGGTCGGGCCCTCCTGACCGCTGATCTAGCGCGGCGGGGGCGGGCTGTCCAAGCGGCAATGGGTCGCCGCTGTTACCCGAGCGTGATCATGATCAGCACGACGAAGACCAGCGGCACGGCGAGAGTGGCGATAAGGCCAATCGCGGGAAGGCCCCAGGTCAGCCCTGCAATGCCGATGAGGGCGACCACAAGCAGCAGGGCAAGCCAAATGCCGCCCTCGAGGCCACTGAAGCCGCGGGCGATCCAGCCGAAGATCGGGATGTTGAAATACCAGCGGCTTGGCGCGGGCGCTCGGGTGATGTCGGTCATGTGCTGCCTCCTGTTCGCGGATGGCACAATGCCTGCGCGGGGGGCGCCCGGCGATATCGCAGATTGCCGCAGTGTGGCGGCGTGCCGCAGGCGGGGTCAGCTGCCGAGCCGCGACAGGAAGCCCGCCAGATCGTCGGTGTGATGGTGGATATGCGGCGCCGGGAAGGCTTCGGGCGCGACATGGACGGTGCGCATTCCCATGGCATGTGGGGCTGTCAGGTTGCGCGGATCATCCTCGAACATCGCGCCAAGGGCGGGGTCGAGCCCGTCGATCTCGAAGATCGCCTCGAACGCCGCACGATCCGGCTTGGGGCGAAAGCCCGCATGTTCCACGCCATAGACGGCATCGAACAGGCCCGACAGCCCCCGCGCCGCCAGCACGCGTTCGGCATAGGGCGCCGAGCCGTTGGTATAGACGATCCGCCGCCCCGGCAGCGCGGCGATGCCGGCGCGCAGCGCAGGGTCCGGGGTCAGGTGGTCCATCTTGATGTCGTGCACATCGACAAGGTAGGGCGCGGGGTCGAGCCCGTGTTCGTGCATCAGCCCGGCCAGCGTGGTGCCATAAAGCTGCCAGTAATGGCGGCGCAAGCGGTCGGCCTCGGGCTTTTCGACCTTCAGCGCCTCCATGACCCAGGCCGTCATCCGAAGCTCGATCTGGTCGAAGAGCCGCGCCGAGGGGGGATAGAGCGTGTTGTCGAGGTCGAAGACCCAGTGGCTGACATGGATGAAATGCTGGGCTGGCATGGGGCGATCCTAGCCGGGGTGGAAGGGCGCTGCAACGGCTGGCAGCGGCGGGCTGCGGCGCTTCATGACTTGCCCTTGGCCGTCTGCCGCGCTTAGGGTTCCCGCTCATCGGAACCAGGGACGGGCACGGGAACGCCGGATGCAGAAAGACGCCTATACGCTGATCCTCGAGGCCATTGATGCCGGGACCTACCGCCCGGGCGACCGGCTGGTAGAATCAGAGCTGGCCGAGCGCTTTGGCGTGTCGCGCACCCCGATCCGCGAGGCGCTGCAGCGGCTGGAGACGCAGTCGATGCTGACGCGCGACGGGCGCAGCCTGATCGTGGCATCGCTGGACCACAACCAGCTGGCCGAGCTGTATGTGGTGCGGGCCGAGCTGGAAGGGCTGGCCGCCCGGCTGGCCGCGCGCCATGCCAGCCCCGAGGAGACGCGGGTGCTGCGCGAGATGGTGGAGGTCGACCGGCTGCTGCTGAACGATCCCAAGGCGCTGAGCCGGGCGAACCGGCGCTTTCACAAGCTGATCCACCTCGCCTCGCACAACCGCTATCTGGTGCAGCAGCTTGACCTTGTGCATCGGTCGATGGCGCTGCTGGCCTCGACCTCGCTGGCGGCCGAGGGGCGGACCGAAACCGCGCTGGCCGAGCATGACGCCATCGTCC
This sequence comes from Frigidibacter albus, assembly GCF_009908165.1. Lineage (GTDB taxonomy): Bacteria > Pseudomonadota > Alphaproteobacteria > Rhodobacterales > Rhodobacteraceae > Frigidibacter > Frigidibacter albus. The sequence goes on along the minus strand of NZ_JAAAUC010000008.1, from coordinate 57,875 downwards.
GCGCCATCGAGGCGCGGGATGAGGATGCGGCGCAGCTGGCGCTGAGGGCCCATATCTCGAAGGCCTTCGAGACGCGGCTGAAGCTGGATGCGGGCGAGCTGCGCTCTCGCTGACGCTCAGTGCGGGGCTTCAGTGCGGTGCGGGCTGGCGCGGTGCTGCAACCGGCGCCGGGAGGGGCACCGGACCCCGAACCGGCCTCATCGTCGGCAGTGCGAAGCGTGGCGGTGCCTCTGATGCGGCTTCATCTTCCGCGTCATGGTTGCCGTCGAACAGGCCGTGCTGGGTCTTGTCCCAGTAGAAGGGCTTCGTCACCACCTCATGCAGGGCCTTCCAGGCCGAAAGCGTGCCGAGCGGGTGATAGAGGTGCAGCGTCGGCACCCAGGGCGCCAGATGCCGGTGCTTCGGCCCGCGCACCGCCCAGAGGCCGCACAGGATGTTTACCGCTTCCGAGCCGAGGAACAGCGCGGTCATCGCCGGCAGCATCCAGCCGGGCAGGGCGGCGGCGAAGCTATGCGGCAGGCCGAGCGCCAGCACCCAGAAGGTCCAGAGCAGCGGCGCCAGCAGGGATTGGGTCAGCGAGCCGAGGAACATCACCTGAAAGCCGAACATCCGCCAGGCCCCGAGCTCGCGCCACAGGCGCGCGGGATTGCGCATATGCACACCCCAGGTCATCGCATAGCCCTTCTGCCAGCGCGAGCGTTGCTTGACCCAGTGCAGCGCCCGGCAATTTGCCTCTTCGCCGGTGACGGTGTCGATCAGCTCGGTCCGGTAGCCGCGGCGGGCAAGGCGCAGGCCGAGATCTGCATCCTCGGTGACGTTATGCGCGTCCCATCCGCCCAGATCCTCCAGCGGCCCGCGGCGGAAAAACAGGGTCGTGCCCCCCAGCGGCACCACCAGCCCCAACCGGGCGATGCCGGGCAGCACCACGCGGAACCAGCTGGCATATTCGACGGTGAAGCAGCGCGAGAGCCAATTGGTGCGCGGATTGTAGAAATCAAGAATGCCCTGCAGGCAGACCACATCCTCGGGCGCTTCGGCAAAGCGGCGCACGACCTTGTGGATCTGGTCGGCATCGGGCGCATCCTCGGCATCATAGACGCCGATGATGCTGCCGCGGCAGAAGTTCAGCGCGAAGTTGAGCGCGCGCGGCTTGGTCTTGATCGGGCCCTGCGGCACCACCACCACCCGCATCCAGTGCGGCAGCACCGCCCCGGCGAGGGCGGTGCGGGTGACGTCATCCTCTTCCTCGACCACCAGCAGCACGTCGAGCAGTTCCTTGGGATAGTCGAGCCGGCCGAGCCGCTGCACCAGCCGGGGGGCGATGTCATGCTCGCGGAACATCGGCACCATGATCGACACCATCGGCAGCCGGTCCGGCCGACCGCGGCGGGCGGGCAGGAGGGGTAGCACGCCTTCCGGCATCGGCTCTGCCCCGCGGCCCGCCAGCGCCCTGGGGCGCAGCATCACCAGCAGCGCCGCCAGCTTCAGCCCCTGCGCCAGCACCAGCGTGACCAGCGTCCAGGCCAGCAGCGCCCCCAGCACCAATACCGGCGCCAGCAGCAGCGCGGCGGCGAGCATCACCAGCAGCGCCAGCGCCACCCGCGCGCTGCGCGCGGCATCCGCGCCGCGGCAGCTGAGGTCGGCCGGCACCTGCGCTTCGGCCTTGCGCACCAGCCGGGTCTGGCGGGTCGCCAGCAGCGCCGCGTGAATGTCACGCTCTGGTGCCAGTGCCATGGCACAGGGGCCGAATTCCGCCGTCAGCTGCGGCAGCAGCGCCTGAAATGCATCGGGCCGGGCGGTGGCGATCACGGTGGCGCCGCCCGCCCGGCGCCAGGGCAGCACCGCCGCGCGCAGGCAGGTCTCGGCCCCCAGCCGGTCCACCAGCCGCGGATCGGGGCGCTGGCCGATCAGGTCCAGCGCCTCGGCGCCCCATTGCGCCGCCAGCGCCGCCATCAGGTCGGCCTCTGACACCCAGCCATGCGCCTGCAGGATATCGCCAAGCGGCTGATCCTGCCGGCCCCGCATCGCCACGGCGCGCAGCAGGTCGCCGGGATCGACCGCCCCCATCTCCAGCAGGATCTGGCCAAGCGGAGTGCGCTCTCGCACCGGGCGGCGGGGGACGCCGCGCAGCTGTGCTGCCACGTCCGCGGCGGGCGCGGCGGCGCTTGGGACGAGGCGAAGATGCAGGTTCTGCGACATGGCGGCCCGGTTGCATTCGGCCCGGCCAGCTTTGCCGCAGATTGGTTAACAGGGCGTTAAGCCATTTGCGGCAAACGCAAAACCCCGCGGCGCTGCCACGGGGCCTTGAGGGTATCGGGGGGTCGGGTCAGGCGGCGCGGTTCTTGCGCATCGCCTCGGCGAACCGTTCGAACAGGTAGTAGCTGTCCTGCGGGCCGGGGCTGGCCTCGGGGTGATACTGCACCGAGAACACCGGGCGATCCGCCATGCGGATCCCGCAGTTGGATCCGTCGAACAGGCTGACATGGGTTTCCATCACGCCTTCGGGCAGGGTCTGGCTGTCCACGGTGAAGCCGTGGTTCATGCTGGTGATCTCGACCTTGCCGGTTTCCATGTCCTTCACGGGATGGTTGGCACCGTGATGGCCGTGGTTCATCTTGATGGTCTTGGCGCCAAGCGCCAGCGCAAGCATCTGATGGCCAAGGCAAATCCCGAAGAGGGGGATGTTCCGCTCCAGAATGCCGCGGATCGCGGGCACCGCATAGGCGCCGGTGGCGGCCGGATCGCCGGGGCCGTTCGACAGGAACACGCCCTCGGGGTTCAGCGCCATCACCTCTTCGGCGGTGGCACTCGCGGGCAGCACGGTCACGTCGCAGCCCGCCGAGGCGAGGCAGCGCAGGATGTTGCGCTTCGCGCCATAGTCGATGGCGACGACCTTCATGCCGGGCTCGGTGCGCGGCTGGTAGCCCTGCGGCCAGGCCCACCGCATCTCGTTCCAGCGATAGGATTGCGCGCAGGTCACGTCCTTGGCGAGGTCGAGCCCAACCAGACCCTGCCAGGCGCGGGCCTTGGCGACGAGCCGGGCGAGGTCGAAATTCCCTTCGGGATCATGGGCGAGCGCCACATGCGGGGCGCCTTGCTGGCGGATCGCGCGGGTCAGGCGGCGGGTGTCGAGCCCGCCGATGCAGATGCGGCCGCGCTTTTCCAGCCAGGCGACCAGATCGCCGGTCGCGCGCCAATTCGACGGCTCTGTCGGGTCCCATTTCACCACCATGCCGGCGGCGACGGGGTCTGCGGTCTCGTCATCCTCGTCCGTCACGCCGGTATTGCCGATATGGGGGAAGGTGAAGGTCACGACTTGCCCGGCATAGGAAGGGTCGGTCATGATCTCCTGATAGCCGGTCATGGCGGTGTTGAAGACAAGCTCGGCCACCGTCTCGCCGGTGGCGCCGAAGCCGGTTCCGTAGAACACGGTGCCATCCGCAAGCGCGAGGCAGGCGGTCGGTTTCGGTGTTGGCTGATGGCTGGCGGACATGGCGCGACTCCCCGGGCCTTAAATCCCGCGGAACCTACGGGGGCGGGCGGGCAGGGTCAAGGGTTGGCGCGGGGGCAGGTTTGCATTTCGCAAACGTGAAGGGAATCAAGGGTTTGCTGCGTTGCGGCTTGGTTGTGCCGCGCTGGCGAAGCGGGTAGAATGCAAGGCTGGAACCTCATGGGGATGGGAAATCGGATGAACATGCGCGACCGGATCGGTTCGGCACTGAAGGATGCGATGCGGGCGAAGGAGGCTGACCGGCTTTCGACGCTGCGGCTGATCAATGCCGCCATCAAGGACAAGGACATCGCGCTGCGCGGCGAGGGCGGCGGCGAGCAGGGGGTGGCCGACAGCGATATCCTGGCGATCCTCGGCCGGATGGTGAAGCAACGGCAAGAGAGCGCGCGGGCCTATGAAGAGGGCGGGCGGCTGGAGCTGGCCGAGAAGGAACTGGCCGAGATCAAGGTGATCGAGGAGTTCCTGCCGCGGCAGCTGACGGCGGAGGAGGTGGCAGCCGCCATCGACGCTGCGGTGGCCGAGACCGGGGCTGCCAGCATCCGCGACATGGGCAAGGTGATGGCGGCGCTGAAGGCGCAGTACACCGGCCAGATGGATTTCGCGGCGGCCGGGGCTGCGGTGAAGGACCGTCTGGGGTGACTTCTATGCCCTTGGCGGCATCTGGAAGGCGTATGGAACCCATACAGACGTTATACATATGATCTTGCGGCCTAGTGACTGGCTGGGTGAGGGCCGCCGGGAACACCGGCGGCCCTTTTGCCGTTACCCTGCCATCACCAACCATGGAGGCAGCAATGCCGGCGAAATCCAAGGCACAGCAGAAGGCGGCGGGCGCGGCGCTGTCAGCCAAGCGCGGCGAGACGCCGAAGTCGGATCTGAAGGGCGCATCGAAGGGGATGGAGACGTCGATGACCGAAAAAGAGCTCGAGGATCTGGCGGAGACCAGGCGCAAGGGGCTGCCGGAGAAGAAGAAGGACTGACACAGGCGAGCGGCGGACAAGGGGCCGAGCGTCTGCCTCACACGGCAGCAGAGGGGGGGGGGCGCAGCCCGGAATTTCGGCCGCCCGTGAAACTCTGAGGTGCCCTTCCCCTCGAAACGTATCCCGTGGCGGGCCCATACGTGCCCTCCGGGGCAGGACCATCAGAATTCGGCACTGCCGCAGCAGGCCGCGCCCTCCGTTTGCCCTGCGGCCCCGCGCCTTCGGGCAACCGGCGCGGTCGGCACCTCCTGCGCTGGCCCCCGCCGAAACCCCCTTGCCCCGACCTCGCCGCCCTTGCTATCCTGCCCGTGGTCGGCAGTTCCCGAGGCGTCGCTGTCCCGCAAGGGCAAGCTAAACCTGCCACAGGCATAGCAGCCGCAGACAGACCTGTCCCGCGCCGCGCCCGCAAGTCAGCGACCACGGCACATCCGGCGCCAACAGGATCTTGTCATGACCCGCACACCGATACCGCTGACCGTTGCCGACCTGTCCAGCTTTGCCCGCCATCTGGGGGCCGGAATCAAGGAGCGGGGCGCGCCCTCGCATCTGGAACTCCTGAACATGCTGGCCCGCGCCGCCGGGCTGCGCAATTACCAGCATCTGCGCGCGATCAGCGCCGCAGAGCTGCGGCTGGGGGCCGAGGCCCCGCCGCAGGTCGATCATGCGCAGGTGGAGCGCGCCTTGCGCCACTTCGATGGCGGCGGGGGGCTGGCGCAATGGCCCTCGCGCCGGCAGGTGCAGATGCTGTGCCTCTGGGCGCTTTGGGCGGGGCTGCCGCCCGGCGAGTCGCTGGGGGAACGGCAGGTGAGCGCGCTGCTGAACGGGCTGCATGGGTTTGGTGATGCCGCCTTGTTGCGGCGCGAGTTGATCGGGATGGGGGTGGTCACGCGCAGCCCGGGCGGGCTCGACTATCTTCGCCGGGAAGTTGCGCCGCCTGCCGAGGCGCGCGAGCTGATCCGGCGGGTTGCGGCGCGGCGGAAGTCTGGCGCCTTGAGGGTAGGGAAGACATGAACACCCACAAGGGATCTTGCCTCTGCGGCGCTGTGCGCTTCGAGGTGGCGGGCGATCTGGCGCCGGCCGATGCCTGCCATTGCACGATGTGCCGCAAGCTGTCGGGGCACTACTTCGCCTCGACCGATGTGCCGCGGGACCGGCTGACCGTGCAGGGGAACGATGCGGTCAGATGGTATCAGTCGTCCGAGAAGGTGCGGCGCGGCTTCTGCGGGACCTGCGGGGCGCAGCTGTTCTTCGATCCGCCGCACCGGGACTCCATCGCCGTGGCGATGGGCGCGTTCGAGGGCGCGACTGGCACGCATCTGCACCTGCATATCTTCGTGGCCGACAAGGGCGACTATTACGAGATCGCCGACGGGCTGCCACAGAACCCGCAGTAGCGGCTGGCCTTCACCCCCCCGCTTTCCGCTTCTTGCTGGCAGAAATATCCCACGGGGGTCCGGGGGTGTGAAACCCCCGGCGCTCGGCCACTGGCGCTCCGCCTCCGGTCAGCGCAGCCCCGCCAGCATCTCGCGCAACTCGCCATGCAGCGCCACGCGTTCCTCTTGCGCGAGGAAGGCCCCAAGCTCCACCTCGCGGCCATTGCCCTTCAGCGTCAGGTAGTCCGGCACCGGGCCGCCCCTGGGGTGCAGATGCAGGCTGACCCAATAGGGATTGGCCTGCCATTCCTTCTGGGTGCCGCGGCGGTCCTGCCGGCAAAGGTCGATGCGGGCGGGAAAGAGGCGCAGCACCTCCAGCACCTCGCCGTCGCGGTAGCTGCGCTGCAGGGCCAGCCAGACGCCGCCGACCGCGATGATCAGGAAGGGCAGGATCCCCCAGAGCGCCGGCGAGCCGAGCACCGCCAGCAGCGGCAGCAGCAGCAGCGCGGCGGTGGCGGCTATGAAGATGACAAAGCCGCGGCGGGGGAGCGAGCGGTAGGGCCAGAGGTGCAGTTCGGCCAGGGGCGCGCCGCTCGCCTCGCCGATCAGGCCGGCAGCGATGGCCTCGGGGGATTGTGCCATGGGAAAGGCCCCGGATTGCTCCGGGGCCCTCTTAGGCCGGGTGACCCATTCATGCGGCATGGTCAGTGGGCGTGGTGCTTGTCCCAGTCTTCGCGCTTGGGGAGCGTTTCGAACGTATGCTCCGGCGGCGGCGAAGGCAGGGTCCATTCCAGCGTATCGGCATACTCGTTCCAGTAGTTGTTCTCGGTCACGCGGCGACCGGCGAACAGGGTGTAGAACACGATGCCGATGAAGAACACGAAGGACGCGAAGGAGATGAAGGCGCCGATCGAGGAGATGTAGTTCCAGAAGGCAAAGGCTTCCGGGTAGTCGATGTAGCGGCGCGGCATCCCGTTGCGGCCCAGGAAGTGCTGCGGGAAGAAGGTGAGGTTCGAGCCGATGAACATCGCCCAGAAGTGCAGCTTGCCTGCCCATTCGGGGTATTGCCGGCCCGACATCTTGCCGATCCAGAAATAGACCCCGGCGAAGATGGCGAAGACGGCGCCAAGCGACATCACGTAGTGGAAGTGCGCCACGACATAGTAGGTGTCATGGTAGACCCGGTCGACAGCGGCCTGGCTGAGCACCACGCCGGTCACGCCGCCGACGGTGAACAGGAACAGGAAGCCGAAGGCCCAGAGCATCGGCGTCTTGAACTCGATGGAGCCGCCCCACATGGTGGCGATCCACGAGAAGACCTTGATGCCGGTGGGCACAGCGATGACCATCGTCGCCAGCATGAAGTAGGACTGCTGGGTCAGCGACAGGCCGACGGTGTACATGTGATGCGCCCAGACGACGAAGCCCAGGACCCCGATCGACACCATCGCATAGACCATCGGCAGATAGCCGAAGATCGGCTTGCGGCTGAAGGTCGAGATGACATGGCTGATGATGCCAAAGCCGGGCAGGATGATGATGTAGACCTCGGGATGGCCGAAGAACCACAAGATGTGCTGGTAGAGGACCGGGTCGCCGCCGCCTTCGGGCTGGAAGAAGGTGGTGCCGAAGTTGCGGTCGGTCAGCAGCATGGTGATGGCGCCGGCGAGGACCGGCAGCGACAGCAGGATCAGCCAGGCGGTGATGAAGATCGACCAGCCGAACAGCGGCACCTTGTGCAGGGTCATCCCAGGGGCGCGCATGTTCAGGAAGGTGGTGATCATGTTGATCGCGCCGAGGATCGAGGAGGCCCCCGAGACGTGGACCGCGAAGATCGCCAGGTCCATCGAGATGGTGTCGGCGTTCTGCGTCGACAGCGGCGGATAGAGCACCCAGCCCACACCGGCGCCAAGCTGGCCATCGGACGAACCCGGGGTCAGCATCGAGGCGACGCCAAGGCTGACACCCGCGACATAGAGCCAGTAGCTGAGGTTGTTCAGCCGCGGGAAGGCCATGTCCGGCGCGCCGATCTGCAGCGGCATGAAGTAGTTGCCGAAACCGCCGAACAGCGCGGGGATCACCACGAAGAACATCATCAGAACACCGTGATAGGTGATCAGCACGTTCCACAGATGCCCGTTCGGGGTGCATTCGGAGGCCGCGTCGGCGAAGAAGCGCGCGCCTTCGAGGCACATGTATTGCACGCCCGGCTCCATCAGCTCCATCCGCATGTAGACGGTGAAGATGACGGCAAGCAGGCCTACGAAGCCCGAGGTGAAGAGGTAGAGGACACCGATGTCCTTGTGGTTCGTGGACATGAACCAGCGCGTGAAGAACCCGCGCTGATCATGTTGCCCGTGGCCATGAATGGCTGCGTCGGCCATGTTTATCTCCCGTTCCATGCCACATGCGCGGGTCTCCCCCCCGCGGCATGTCTGCATTTGTCATAGGGCGAGTTGGGAGCCTCGGCAATCGCCGACGGGGGGGCAAGCTGCGAAAATATGCCTCACCCGCTGTGGCAAATGGTCCCGCGCTCGCGGGGAGCGCGCAAGACAAACGGCCCCGCGGGGTGGCGGGGCCGCATCACAAATCGTCCTGCGCAGGCGCAGGCCGGTTCTTACTGGACGACGGAGGCGAGGTAGGCGGTGAGGTCCGCCTGATTCTTGGCCAGCTTGAAGGTCATCTTGGTCTTGGCGGCGCTGTCGCCGGTCTTTTCGACCAGCCAGGCCTTGGGGTCGGTCATGTAGGTGGCGAGTTCCGCCTCGTCCCAGACCAGGCCCGAAGCGCCGACGGCGGCGATGCTGTCGCTATACTTGAAGCCCTCTTGCGAGGCGACGGGCTTGCCGACGATGCCGTAGAGGTTCGGGCCGACCTTGCCGCCCTTCACGATGGCGGTGCCGTCATCGGCAACGATCTCGTGGCAGGCTTTGCACTTCTTGTATTCGGATTCGCCTTTGGCGGCGTCCTGGGCAAAGGCGGGGGTGGCGAGGGCGAGGGCGGCTAGGCCCGCGAAAAGCGGCAGTCTGTTCATGGCTTCCTCCGGTTCGGTAGCGAGTGGCACATATGCGCCGACCCCAGCCCATACCATGAGCTATGGTGTCGCATGAAGCACGCATTAAGGCGGATGCAAGAGAATGGCCCCGGGATCAGAACACCCGCGGAAAGGTCGCCGCCAGTGCCGCGTCGAGATCGGACATCGTCACCGGCAGGCCCAGATCGACGAGGCTGGTCACGCCATGCTGGCGGATGCCGCAGGGCACGATGCCGTCAAAATGGCTCAGGTCCGGTTCGACGTTGATCGAGATGCCGTGGAAGCTGACCCAGCGGCGCAGCTTGACGCCGATGGCGGCAACCTTGTCCTCGCGCACGCTGCCATCGGGGTTGGGCGCCTTGTCGGGCCGCGCCACCCAGACGCCGACGCGGCCGGCGCGGCGCTCTCCGGTCACGTTGAACTCTGCCAGCGTGGCGATCACCCAATCCTCCAGCGCGCAGACGAAGCGGCGCACGTCGCGGCCGCGGGTGTTGAGGTCGAGCATCACATAGGCCACGCGCTGGCCGGGGCCGTGATAGGTGTATTGCCCGCCGCGGCCTGCCGCGAAGACGGGGAAGCGGTCCGGTTGCACCAGATCGGCGGGGTTGGCCGAGGTGCCGGCGGTGTACAGGGCCGGATGTTCCAGCAGCCAGATCGCCTCGGACGCGGTGCCGGCAGAGATCGCGGCCACCCGCGCCTCCATCTGCGCCAGCGCTTCGGGGTAGGGGACGGGGGCCTTGCTGTGGATCCATTCGGTCATGTGCGGGCCTCCTTGGCTGGCAGACGCTGGAACTGGCAGACGCTGGAACTGGCAGACGCTGGAACTGGCGGACGGCGGGACAGGCGGACGGCGACTGGCAGATTCTGGCCGCCCGCCAGGGGCCTGCGGATTCCGGGGCAGCGCTTCGCAGATTCCGTGCTAGCCTCATGCCGCATTTGTGAACGTGAGTCCTTTTCTGGAGGAGAATTGCTATGATTGCCAAGCGGATTGCAACCACATGCCTTGCGACGGCGCTGGTGATGACGCCGGCCACCCGGGCGGCCGCGGATGCGGGCGACGCGATCCTGGGGGCCGTTGTCGGCGGCCTGATCGGCGGGGCCATCGTCAACGAGAACAACAAGAAGCGGAACGCGGCGCGCCCGCAGCAGGTGACGCGCAGCAGCGGCCAGACTTCGGCGCAGCGCGAGGCCAACCGCGAGACACAGGTGGCACTGAACTATTTCGGCTTCCCCGTCGGCACTCCCGATGGCTCCATCGGCCCCAAGTCGCGGGCAGCGATCAGCGAGTATCAGGCGGTTCTGGGCTATCCGCCCACCGGCCAGCTGACCGAGTATGAACGCACGCTGCTGGTCGGGTCGTATCACCGCGGCATCGCGGGCGGCGGATCGACCATGCAGCTGGCGGCGCAGAACCCGATGGGGATGCGCGGGCTGCTGGTCGCCTGGCGCGACGAGGCGGCGGGCGTGCCGCCGGTCGCCGCCGCCGTGCCGGCCCCGTTTGCGCCGGGCGGCAGCGTCGCTGCGGCGGTGGATGCCGTGGCACCGGCCCCGGCCGCGCCGGCGATGCCCTCGTTCCTGGGCGGGGTGGCGGTGCAGGCCTCGCTTGCCTCGCAATGCAACACCGTCAGCCTGACCACGGCCACCAATGGCGGCTTTGTCACCGCCGCCTCGATGACCGATCCGGGGCAGGCACTGGCCGAGCAGTTCTGCCTGGCGCGGACCTATGCGATTTCCGAGGGCGAGCAGATGGCGGCAAAGGTGCCGGGCTTCACCCCCGCGCAGATCGCCGAGCAGTGCCAAGGGTTCGGCCCCGCGATGAAGGATCAGATCGCCGGGCTGTCGCTGAAACCCGCCTCTGCGGTCCTGGGCGATGTGCAGGGCTTCGCACTTGGCACCGGGATGGCGCCGGCGCAACTGGCGGCGACCGCGAAGATCTGCCTCTCGGTCGGCTACCGCACCGACAACATGGAAGTGGCGATTGCCTCGGCACTGCTGCTGACGACCCTGGGCGAGGGCGCCTATGCCGAGCTTCTGGGCCATCACCTCGCGCAGGGCTTTGGCGCGGCGCGGCGGCCCGATCTGGCGCTTGGCTGGTATGACATGGGGCTTGGCGCGGTGCAGGGCGGGGCGACAGCGGTGTTCGCGCCGGGCCAGCCGGAGCGGACCGAGCTGATCCGCCGCGCCGCCAACGCGGTGGGCGGGCGCGCCGATCCGCTGCCGACCCCGGTGCCCGCGGCGCTGCCCAGCTTCACCGTGCCGGTGGCCCCCGCGCCCGCGCCGGTGATCGCGCCGCTGCCCGCGCCCGAGGATCAGTCGTCGCTGCAGCCGGTCGCTCCGGCCCCCGCCGTGCCGGTGATGGCGCTGGCAGAGCCTGCCGGGGTCACGGCGGCGTCCGGTTCCGGCCTGCCCGGGCCGATGAGCCTGCCGTTCTTGCTGCTGGGGAACTGACGCGGAAGGGGGCGGCGCAGCTGCTGCGCTGCCCCCCCGCACCTTCCCGAAAACCGGCCAGAGACCCCGGGCGCCGGCAAAATCGCTGCGCACGAAAAAGCCTCTTCACATCACCCGAGGCCTCGGCTAGAAGCCGTCTCACCTCACGGGGGAGACCCCGAAAGAGTGCGGTCGTGGCGGAATTGGTAGACGCGCAGCGTTGAGGTCGCTGTGGGCTAACCCCCGTGGAAGTTCGAGTCTTCTCGACCGCACCATTTTCCTTTTTCAGCGTCGGCAGTCTGCGCGTCCGTTCCGAGCGCGCTTTTGAGTTTGGCCCGCCGAAATCACTCTCGCCGCCGCCACGATTCGCGCCCCGTTCTCGCCGCGCCGGGGCGCCCGTCCATCGGCCCGGCGCCCCGGCAACGGGCGTGCGGTCCCAAGGGGCGCTGAAGGCTTGTGCGCTGTAAAAAGCCGCCCCCTGCGCGCCCCTGCCACAGGCCCGCTCCTTGCCTGCCTTGCTGCTGCCTTTCGCCGCAGCGCAGCACCGCAGCGGGGCGATTCCGTCGCTTCCGTACCCTGTGATGCCGCAATCGGGCGGTTGGGCGGCCTTGGCTTGGGCCCAATCGACAAACACCGACCCGGCGCAAAGGACATGTTGAAATGAACATGCCGATTTGCTCTGGTCAGGTGACGGGGAAACAAGACCACAAAAAGACGATGGGGAGCCCGATTTGAACGTATCCACGGCCGACGCGGCATTCGTCGAATTTGACCGGGTCCAGAAAAGCTACGACGGCGAGACGCTCGTGGTGAAGGATCTGAACCTGACCATCGCCAAGGGAGAGTTCCTGACGATGCTGGGGCCCTCGGGCTCGGGCAAGACCACCTGCCTGATGATGCTGGCGGGGTTCGAGACGGCGACGCATGGCGAGATCAAGCTGGCGGGCCGGCCGATCAACCAGGTGCCGCCGCACAAGCGCGGCATCGGCATGGTGTTCCAGAATTACGCGCTGTTCCCGCATATGAGCGTCGGCGAGAACCTCGCCTTCCCGCTGGAAGTGCGCGGCATGGGCAAGTCCGACCGCGAGGCGAAGGTGGCCCGCGCGCTCGACATGGTGCAGATGGGCGCCTTCGCCAACCGCCGCCCGGCGCAGCTGTCGGGCGGCCAGCAGCAGCGGATCGCGCTGGCCCGGGCGCTGGTGTTCGATCCGGAACTGGTGCTGATGGACGAACCGCTTGGCGCGCTCGACAAGCAGCTGCGCGAGCATATGCAGTTCGAGATCAAGGCGCTGCATGACCGGCTGGGGATCACCGTGGTCTATGTCACCCATGACCAGGGCGAGGCGCTGACCATGTCGGACCGCATCGCGGTGTTCAACGATGGCCGCATCCAGCAACTCGCTCCGCCGGCCGAGCTGTATGAGCGGCCCAACAACAGCTTCGTCGCGCAGTTCATCGGCGAGAACAACAAGCTGCCCGGCATCATCGAGGAATTCGACGACAAGAAGGCGCTGGTGCGCCTCGCCACCGGCGAGCTGATCGACGCGACGCCGGTGAACATCCGCGCCAAGGGCCAGCAGACGCTGGTCTCGATCCGCCCCGAGCGGGTGGAGTTCAAGCCCGAGATGATGCCGCCCGGCATCCACCGCATCGGCGCCGACGTGCTGGAGGTGGTCTATATGGGCGATATCTTCCGCACCCGGATGCGGGTTGCCGGATCGGAGGATTTCGTGATGAAATGCCGCAACACCATCGGCCAGCGCAAGCTGACCCCGGGCGAGCGCATCGAGATCGCCTGGCATGCCGAGGATGCAAGGGCGCTGGACCCGATGTAGCCGCCGCGCCCCCGATACCCCCCCTTGCCAGCAGCCGCAGAGCTGCAGCCCGGGGCGGAACCAAGACCAACACAAAAAACCAAGTCCAACCGGGAGAAGACCAATGAAGAAGATCCTGACCCTGTCCACCGCACTGACGGCCGTGGGCTTTGCCGCCGCGGCGCAGGAAGTGACCGTGATGTCCTGGGGCGGTGCCTATACCGTCAGCCAGGTCGAAGCCTATCACAAGCCCTTCACCGCCGAGACCGGCATCAAGGTCGTGTCGGTCGATGCCGACAACCCGGCCACCCCGATCAAGGCGATGGTCGAGGCCGGCAACGTCACCATCGACGTGGCCGACGTGGAATATGCCGACGCCATCCGCCTGTGCGACGAGGGCCTGCTGGAAGAGATCGACCCGTCGATCCTGCCCGCCGCCCCCGATGGCACGCCTGCCACCGAAGACTTCCTGCCGGGCGCGCTGACCGATTGCGCGGTTGCCTCGATCGTGTTCTCGACCGTGTTCGCCTATGACACGACCAAGTTCCCCGAAGGCCCGACCACGATGGCCGATTTCTTCGACCTCGAAGGCTTCCCGGGCAAGCGCGGCATGCGCAAGGGCGCCAAGGCCAACCTCGAAATGGCGCTGATGGCGGACGGCGTGCCGGCGGACGAGGTCTATGCGCTGCTGGAAACCGATGAGGGCGTCGCGCAGGCGTTTGCCATGCTCGACAAGATCAAGGCCGACACCATCTGGTGGGAAGCCGGCGCGCAGCCGCCGCAGCTGCTGGCCGATGGCGAGGTGGTGATGACCACCGCCTATAACGGCCGGATCTTCGCGGCCCAGGTCGCCGAGGCCAAGCCGTTCGAGATCGTCTGGGACGGCCAGGTCTATGAATACGACCTGTTCGTGATCCCGAAGGGCGCCCCGAACATGGAAGCCGCGCTGGAGTTCGTCAAGTTCTCGACCGATACCCAGCGTCTGGCCGATCAGGCGAAATGGATCAGCTACGGTCCGGGCCGCAAATCCTCGGGCGCGCTGGTCGGCCTCTATCAGGACGGCGTGACCGAGATGGCGCCGCATATGCCGACCTCGGCCGAGAACCTGACCAATGCCCTGGCCTCTTCCTACGAGTTCTGGGTGGACCGCGATTCCGAGCTGAACGAGCGCTTCAACGCCTGGCTGGCGCAATAGGCGTTTCGGATTTCGCGTGACATATCGGGGCGGCGCCGGGTGCGCCGCCCCACCGGACCGGGGGTGAACATAATGGTCGCTATCGAGACAAGCGGCGGCGAGGGTCTGCGCGGCGGTCTGCTGACCACCGCCGACGGCAAGCCGCTGAAACAGGCGCTGGCCCATGCGCAGGCCCGGGCGAGGCGCAAGGCGCTGCTGCTGGTGGTGCCGCTGCTGGCCTTCATCGTGATCACCTTCGTGGTGCCGATCGGGCAATTGCTGTTCCGGTCGATCCACAATGACGGGTTCTCGGCCAACATGCCGCAGATCTCGGCCTGGTTCGACGAGACCAAGGCCGGGGACGCGCCCGATGAGGCCGCCTATGCGGCGCTGGTCGCCGACATTGCCGCCGCCGCCGAGGCGCGCACCATTGGCGTCGTCGGCACCCGCGTGAATTATGAGCTGTCGGGCACCCGCTCGCTCTTCACCTCGGCGGGACGCAATGCCGAGGATCTGGAGCCGCCCTACCGCGAGGCGCTGCTGGATCTCAACGCCAAATGGGGCGACCCGCAGCTTTGGGGGGTGATGCGCTCCGTCTCCTCGGCCTACAGCGCCAACTTCTACCTGGCGGCGCTGGACCTGGCCCGCGACGAGAATGGCGACATCGTCCGCGCGCCAGAGGACCGGCGCATCTACGGGATGCTGTTCATGCGCACGCTGTGGCTCTCGGCGCTGATCACCGGGCTGTGCCTGATCCTGGCCTATCCGGTGGCGCATCTGCTGGCGGTGCTGCCGCTGGCAAAGTCGAACCTGTTGATGATCCTCGTGCTGCTGCCGTTCTGGACCTCGCTTCTGGTGCGCACGACCAGCTGGATGGTGATGCTGCAGGAACAGGGCGTGATCAACAACACGATGGTAGCCCTCGGGCTGGTCGGCAATGAAAGCCGGATCCAGATGATGTACAACCAGGCCGGCACCATCATCGCGATGACCCATATCCTGCTGCCCTTCATGATCTTGCCGCTCTACTCGGTGATGCGCCCGATCAACCCCAGCTATGTGCGCGCCGCCCGCAGCCTCGGCGCCACCAGCTGGACCGCCTTCCGCCGGGTCTACCTGCCGCAGACGCTGCCGGGGATCGGGGCGGGGGCGCTCTTGGTCTTCATCCTGTCGGTGGGCTATTACATCACCCCGGCGCTGGTCGGCGGCGCTTCGGGCCAGCTGATCTCGAACCTGATCGCCTATCACATGCAGGACAGCCTGAACTGGTCGCTCGCCGCCGCGCTCGCCGCGCTGCTGCTGGCCGGGGTGCTGATCCTCTACTGGCTCTACGACCGCCTCATTGGCATCGACAATCTGAAACTGGGCTGACCGCTTCTGCTCATCTTCTTTGCAAAAATATCCCGGGGGTCCGGGGGCAGCGCCCCCGGCCGCCGGCCAAGGAGACCGCCATGGCGCTTCCGATCTACGCCTCGCCGCTCGAACGGGTCTGGCACTGGACCTACAAGGTGATCTGCACCGCGATCTTCATCTTCCTGATCGCGCCGATCCTGATCGTGATCCCGCTCTCGTTCAATGCCGAGCCCTATTTCACCTTCACGGAAAAGATGCTGTCCTTCGACCCCGAGGGGTATTCGCTGCGCTGGTACGACATGCTGCTGACCTTCGGCATGCAGGCGCCCGATGGCCCGCGCGACTGGTCCTGGTGGCGCGACGTGCTGGCCAACGCGACCTGGTTCGACGTGGCCTGGAACTCGATCATCATCGGCTTCTTCTCCACCATCCTCGCCACCGGGCTCGGTACGCTGGCAGCGCTTGGCCTGTCGCGGTCCGAGATGCCCTGGCGGCGGTCGATCATGGCGGTGCTGATCTCGCCGATGATCGTGCCGATCATCATCACCGCCACCGGCCTCTTCTTCTTCTACTCGAAGATCGAGATCCAGAAATGGGGCGTGCCCTATCTTGGCATCATCATGGCCCATGCGACGCTGGGGATCCCCTTCGTGATCATCACCGTCACCGCCACCCTGTCGGGGTTTGATCACTCGCTGAGCCGTGCCGCCGCCAGCCTTGGCGCCAATCCGCGCACCACCTTCTTCAAGGTGATCATGCCGCTGATCCTGCCCGGCGTGGTCTCGGGCGCGCTGTTTGCCTTCGTCACCTCCTTCGATGAGGTGGTGATGGTGCTGTTCATCGCCGGCCATGACGAACAGACGATCCCGCGGCAGATGTGGAACGGCATCCGCGAGCAGATCAGCCCGGCGATCCTCGCTGTGGCGACGATCCTGGTGGTGGTGTCGATCGCGCTGCTGGCGACGGTGGAGATCCTGCGGCGGCGGAGCGAGAAGCTGCGCGGGGTGACGGCGGGGTGAAACAGGGAGGGGGGCCTTCTGCCCCCCTCCCTGTTTCACCCCCCGAGGATATTTGGAAAAGGCAAAGGAGACAGGCGCTCTTGCGCTTTGCCTTTTCCAAATATCCTGCGGGGGGAGCCCGCAGGGCGTGGGGGGCGCAAAGCCCCCCTCTTGCTACGGCAGGATCGCCAGCCAGCCCCAGATCGTGAAGGCCGAGAGCGCGGTGGCGATCAGCACGCTGGAGGCGGCAACGCGACGGGCCGCGCCATACATGTTGGCAAAGAGATAGGCATTGACCCCCGGCGCCATCGAGGCGGTGACGACCGAGGAGCGCATCCCTGCCGTGTCGAGCCCCAGCCCCCAGCGGCCGGTGGCATAGGCGACCGCCGGATGCAGTACCAGCGACAGCACGCAGACCATGGCGATGGTGCGGAAATCGCCCTCGGGCCGGTAGCGCAGCAGCACGCCGCCAAGGCCGAAGAGGGCCGCGGGCAGGGCGGCGCTGGCCATCATCGCCACGGCGGCGCCGACCACGCCCGGCACCGGCAGCCCGGTCAGGTTCACCGCCAGCCCGGCGGCGATGCCGATCACCAGCGGGGTGCGGGCGATGCCGGCCAATGCCGCCAGCGCCACCCGGGCCGGGCTGGTGCCGCGGCCATGGTTGCGCACGATCTCCATCAGGGTGATGCCGAAGCCGTAGAGCAGCGGCGAGTGGATCGAGATGATGGCGAAGTTGCCGGCCAGCGCCTCGGTGCCATAGGCGCGCTCGGTGATCGGGATGCCCATCAGCAGCGAGTTGGAGAACAGGCAGCAGAACCCGATCGCCACGGCATCGGTTGCAGGCCGGCGGAACAGCCAGATCGAGCCGGCAAAGCCGAGGCCGAAGCTGAGGAAGGCGCCGGTATAGAAGCTGACCAGGATCCGCGGGTCCCAGCTTGCCGCGAGATCAAGGCCCGAGATCGACTTGAACAGCAGCACCGGCACCGCGAAGTTCTGCGCGAAGCGCATCACGCCCTCGACCGCGCTTTCGTTGAAGAGGCCGCGCCAGGCGGCGACATAGCCAAAGCCGATGATCAGGAAGACCGGCAGGATGACGTCGAGAAGGGCCTGCATCCGGTCAGAGGCCCAATTCGATCACCATGCCGTCGAAGGCCGGGATCACATGGGCAGGGGTCTCGGCGGCGACACGGTCATGGTCGAGGTCGATATGCATGTTGGTCAGCACGGCGCGGGCCGGGGCCGCGCGCTCGATCCATTCCAGCGCCAGCGCCAGATGGGCATGGGTCGGGTGCGGGATGCGGCGCAGGGCGTCGATCACGAAGACCTCCAGCCCCGCCAGATGCGGCCAGACCGCCTCATAGATCTCAGACACGTCGGGCATGTAGACCAGGGTGCCGATGCGGAAGCCAAGCGCGTCGATACCGCCATGCGCGACCTTCAGCGGCAGGAACGGGATCGGGCCGCCGGCGCCCTCGATCCGGAAGGCGCCGCGGATCGAATGCATGTCGCAGATCGGCGGATAGGCCGAGCCCTCGGGCTGCGCGAAGGCATAGCCGAAGCGGGCATAGAGCGAGTCCTGCGTGGCGCCATCGGCCCAGACCGGCAGGCGCTGGCGGGTGTTGAACACGATCTGGCGGAGGTCGTCGAGCCCGTGGGTGTGGTCGGCATGGGCATGGGTGAAGACCACGGCATCGAGCTCGCCAATCCCGGCGCGCAGCAGCTGGGTGCGCATGTCGGGCGTGGTGTCGATCAGCGCGCGGGTGGTGCCGCGGGGGCCCATGCGCTCCACCAGCATCGAGCAGCGCAGGCGGGTGTTGCGCGGGTTTTCCGGGTCGCATTCGCCCCAGTGGTTGCCAAGCCGCGGCACCCCGCCGGAGGAGCCACATCCGAGGATGGTGAAGCGCAGGGTCATGCCGCCTGCGCCTTGGCAACGGCGCGGGTGAAGAGCCGGTCAAAATTGGCGCTGGTGGCGGCGGCGAACTCGGGCAGGGTCAGCCCGAACACCTCGGCCCCGACGCGGGCGGTATGGGCGGTATAGGCGGGCTCGTTGCGGCGCCCGCGATGCGGGGGCGGGGCGAGGTAGGGGGAGTCGGTTTCCAGCAGGATCCGGTCCAGCGGGGCGGCGGCGAAGATGGCGCGCAGGTCAGCCGATTTGGGGAAGGCGGCGATGCCGGACATCGACAGGTAGAAGCCAAGCTCCAGCGCCGCCTGCGCCAGGTCCGCGCCCGAGGAGAAGCAATGCATCACGCAGCCATAGGCCCCGGCGCGGTGTTCCTCGGCGAGGATGCGGGCCATGTCGTCATCGGCATCGCGGGCATGGATGATTAGCGGCAGGCCGGTCTCGCGCGCGGCGGCGATATGGAGGCGCAGGCTTTCCTGCTGCGCCGCGGCGCTGTCGGCGCTGTAGTGGTAGTCCAGCCCGGTCTCGCCGATGCCCACGAATTTGGGGTGGCGGGCGAGGGCGACAAGCTGCTCCACCGTCGCCATCGGCTCTTCGCCGGCGCGCATCGGATGGGTGCCGGCGGCGTAGAACACGCCGTCATGCGCCTCGGCAATGGCGCGCACGGCAGGCTCGCTGGCCAGCCGCGTGCAGATCGTCACCATCCGCGTGACCCCGGCGGCGCGCGCGCGGGCAACCACCTGCGGCACCTCGCTGGCGAAGTCCGGGAAATCCAGATGGCAGTGGCTGTCGACTATTTCGGGGCTGGCGTTTTTTGGCAGCGCGAGGCCGCCAGTGCTGTCTTGGGCAGGGGTCTGGGGCATGGTCCGGCTTTCCTCAAGCGGCCAGCCGGGCCGCCGTCTCGTTCACCTGCAGCACCATATCCATGAGAAGCGCGGCAGGGTCAAGGTTGACCGCCCGACCATGACGCGCCCGCGCGCCCAGATCCTGCTGGCGCTGCGCCCAGAGGCGACCTGCCGCGGGGGTGGGCGCGAGCCGGGCAAACAGCTGCGCCTCGCCGGGCGCGGCCTCGGTCGCGGGCGGGCCTGCGACCCCGGCGCGGGCGAGGCGGGCGAGGAACAGGTCGAAGAGGGTCAGCAGTACATCGAAGCGGCCTTCGGCGGCGCGGCCCCCGGCGCTGTCGGCCAGTTGCAGGGCGCGGATCCGGTCGAGCCGCGGCATCCCGGCGAAGAGGTCGACCATCTGCGTGTAGGCGCGCAGGCCATCGAGGTTGACCAGCCGGATCGCCTCGCCGACCGATCCGGCGGACAGCTCGGCCAGCGCGGCGGCATGGGTGGTTTCGGTGCCCGCCTGTGCCAGCGCCGCCGCCATCTCCTCGGCGCTCAAGGTGCCAAGCCGCAGCTCGCGCACCCGCGAGCGGATGGTGGGCAAGAGGCTGGAGGGCTGGTGCGCGACCATCAGCAGCGTGGCGCCTGCGGGGGGTTCCTCCAGCAGTTTCAGCAGGGCATTGGCGGCATTGGGGTTCATCTCGTCGGCGGCGTCGATGATCGCCACGCGGCGGCCGCCATCGGCGGCGGAGAAGTTGAAGAAGGATTTGAGGCGGCGCACCTCGTCGACGCCGATCACGGCGCGCATCCGCGACTTGTCCTCGTCCCAGGTGCGACGCAGCAGGAACAGGCGGGATTCCGAGAGGGAGTGCATCCGGCGGGCCACCGGGTGGTCGGCGGGAATGTCGAGCGTCGTGGGGGGCGGGGGGGCGCCGAACATGCCCGCGTCCTCGGCCTCCGGGGTCGCCAGCAGGAAGCGGGCGATGCGCCAGGCGAGGGTGGCCTTGCCGACGCCGCGCGGGCCGGTGAGCATCCAGCCGTGATGCAGGCGGCCGGTGGCGAAGGCGTCGAGGAACCCGGCCTCGGCCTTGGCCTGCCCGAACAGGTGGCCCGTGTCGCGCGGATGCGGCGCGCCTTCGACGCGGTCAGCCTCGGGCAGCGGCTCGGCGAGTTCGGTGGAGGTGCGGGGCGCCCTCATGCCAAGCGCCCCTGCGCCACAGCCAGCACATCGGCGGCGACGGCGCCCGGATCGCGCCCCCCGTCGATCACCACGCAGCGGGCGGGAAACTCGGCGGCCAAAGCGAGGAAGCCGGCGCGCATGGTGTGCTGCATCGCCTCACCCATATCCTCGAACCGTTCCTCGGTGCCCTTGCGGGCGAAGGCGCGGGCGAGGCCGACGGCGGGGTCGATGTCGATGATGAAGGTCAGGTCCGGCTCGCGGCCGATCATCAGGCTGTGCAGCGCATCCACCTGCGCACGCAGATCGCCGCGGGTGATGCCCTGGTAGAGCCTCGTGCTGTCGGCGAAGCGGTCGGAGATGACGATGCGTCCGGCGGCGAGGGCAGGGCGGATGGTCTTTTCCAGATGGTCGCGGCGGGCGGCGGTGAACAGCAGGATCTCTGTCTCCGCCGACCAGCGGTCGGGGTCGCCCTCCAGCACCAGCCGGCGAATTTCCTCGGCGCCGGGGCTGCCGCCGGGCTCGCGCGTCAGCACCACGTCATGCCCGGCCCCGCGCAGGGCCTCGGCAAGCTGCCGCGCCTGGGTGGACTTGCCCGACCCGTCGATGCCCTCGAAGGTGATGAACATCGCGCCTGCGGTCCTTTCGCCTGGCCCTGGGCTCAGCTGCCCGACACGCGGGCCATCAGCGCGCTGGCGGCGACCGACAGGTGCTTGCCGAAACCGCCCACCGGCACGTCCGCCTCGGCCACCAGCGGCACGCGGATATCTTCCATATCGGGCAGGTCGAGCACCAGTTCCCCCAGCACCTGCCCCGCGGCGATCGGGGCCGAGATCGGGCCGTGATAGACCGCCTCGGCCTTGATCCCCTCTTGCGCCAGCGCCAGCGCCGGCAGCAGCAGCGTCAGGTCGTTCTCGACCACCAGCCCCACCATCTCGGCGGCGCCCATATGCACTTCGGCCTCGGCCAGCCGCGTGCCGCCCTTGGCCAGGGTGCGCAGCACGAATTGCCGGAACGCCCAGTTGGTCAGCGCCTCGGCCTCTTGCCGGCGCTCTGCCTCCGAGGTGAGGCCCGAGATCACGAAGACGATGCGGCGGCCGTTCTGCTCGGCCGAACCCACCAGCCCATAGCCGGCCTCTTGCGTATGCCCGGTCTTCAGCCCGTCGGCGCCGACGCCAAGCCCCAGCAGCGGATTGCGGTTGTTGGCATTGCTGGGGGCGCGGTCTTCGTAATTGAAGCCGGTCATGGCGAAATAGGGGTAGTATTCGGGGAATTCGGTGATCAGCCGCGTGGCAAGGATGCCAAGGTCATGCAGGCTCATCCGGTGGCCCTCGGCCGGCCAGCCCGACGAGTTCATGAAGGTCGAATTGCTCATGCCAAGCGCGCGGGCCCGTTCCGTCATCTGCCGCGAGAACGTCTCCTCGGACCCGGCCAGCCCCTCGGCGACCACCACGCAGGCATCGTTGCCCGAGTTGATGACGATGCCGCGGATCAGCTCCTCGACCGTCGGGCGGTCCATCTCGTTGAGGAACATCGTCGAGCCGCCCATTTCCTTCGCCCGGGTCGACACCGAGAACTGGGTGTCCATCGACACGGTGCCCGCCCGCAGCGCCTCGAACAGCATGTTCAGCGTCATCAGCTTGGACATGGAGGCCGGGGGCAGCGGGATGTCGGCATCCTTCTCCAGCAGCACCGTCTGCGTGGTCAGATCATAGACCCAGGCGGCACTGGCCTTGGTCTCATAGGCCGCGGCGGGGGCCAGCGATGCCAGCACGATCAGGGCAGAGTGGAGGAGGCGTTTCAGCATGGGTCTTGTCGCTCCGGGGTCTGGGGCAGGGCGGGGGCCTGTCGCGGCCCCCGGGGGGATTATCGGCTTACGGCATAGGCGTCGGGATAGCCGAGGCCCTTGACCTTGGCCACCGCCGCGGCACGCTCATCGGCGCCGTTCAGCGGGCCGACGATGACGCGCCAGAAGGTCTTGCCCTGGCTTTCGTCCTTGCGGATCGCCGGGGTCAGGCCCGCGGCGGTCATCTGGGCGGCGGCGCGGTCTGCGTTCGCCTCGACGCTGAAGATGCCGATCTGGATATACGGGCGGCCAGAGCCTGCCGCAGCGGCAGGGGCGGCGGGCTTCGGCGCGGGCGGGATATTGGCAGAGGCGGTGGGGGCGGCTGACGGATCGGCTGACGGGGCGGCGGGCGGATCGGCGCGGTCGATGGCGGCACTTGCCACGGCGTCGATCGGCGTCGCCTCGATCGGTTCGGCGGCGGCAATCGCCGGATCTGTCTCGGCCGTGGCGGTTCCGGCGCTTTCCTCGCGGCGCAGCGCCGTCACCTGCAGCGCGGCAGGCTGGCCGGCCAGCATGTCGAGCGCGCCGGCGGCGTCAGACGAGACCTGCAGCCGCGGGCCGGGCATGTCGCGCTCGCGTCGGAACAGCGCGCCGATGATGAACTTGCCATTGGCGGGGTTGCGGATGATCACCCGTTCGGGATCGGTCACGTCAGGATGCGCGACCCAGACCCCGCCAAGCGAGGGGCGCCCGTCCCACAGGCCCTGATCGGCCACATCGAACACCTCGGGCGCCTCGACATCGCGGTCCACCAGCGTGGCGGAACTCGCCTGCCGCACCGGCGCGCCCTCTGCCCCGTTGCCAGAGCCAAGCCCGAAGGGCATCTGCGTGCCCTCGCAAGCCGAAAGGCCCAGGGCCGCGCCCAGCAGCAGCGCGCCGCGCAGGCCCGTGGTCAGGCCGATCCGCCCGGTGGTGCCACTCGTCATTCTTGCCCCCTTCGCGCGCCCCTAGCACGGCGCTGCGCCCTCTGCCTGTTGCGGACAGGTGCCGTGGTCTTGCCCCCGTGCGGCGCTGCCCGGTGGGGCAGATGCCGTGCGTCGGTTCTGGTCCGCAGTCCCGCGGCAAGGCACCCGGCCCAGCCACGGCGCATCTTAGCGGCAAGGCTGGCGCAAGGAAAGGCCCGCGCCATGCCGCAGGCCGCCCCGCGGCCCCGCATTCGCGCGCCCGCCCGTCAGTTTTGCGTGAGCCCGGCGCGAGGCCCGCGCCCCTGCGCCGCGCATCCGCAAAACCCCGTCGCCGCCCTCTGGACCCCGACTCGCGGTTGGGGTTACAACGGGCAACGCGCCGGACCGGGGCAGGCAAACGGGGGATCCCGGCCTGCGCCGCGGAGGCAAGGAAGTGTGGCCGAGTGGTTTAAGGCTCCAGTCTTGAAAACTGGCGTGCGGGGAACCGTACCGTGGGTTCGAATCCCACCGCTTCCGCCACCTCGTCGTCAGGGATCGATGTTCACCGGGTTTTCGGGATGGGTCCGCATCCTTGTGGACGCGAGCCGGTGTCCCAGCCCCGATCACCAGCCAAGGCTGGCCACCTCGGCGCCGCCGGCCTGCGCGCAATCGGGCCGATGCAGCCGCTTGAACAAGGCTCAGCCTTGCGCCCGCGAGTCCTCGCCGCGCACTGCCGCCTCGATCGCTGCCACGTCGATCTTGCGCATGGTCATCATCGCCGTGAAGGCGCGCTGTGCGGTCTCGCCACCCGCCGCCATCGCATCGGTCAGCACCCGCGGCGTGATCTGCCAGTTCATCCCCCAGCGGTCCTTGCACCAGCCGCAGGCGCTCTCTGCCCCGCCATTGCCGGTGATCGCGGTCCAGTAGCGGTCGGTTTCCGCCTGGTCATCAGTGGCGATCTGGAAGGAAAACGCCTCGGTCTGCGGAAAGATCGGCCCGCCGTTTAGGCCGAGGCAGGGCAGGCCGCAAACGGTGAACTGCACTGTCAGCACGCCGCCGGCCTTGCCGCCGGGAAAGTCGGTCGGGGCGCGGTGGACGGCGGTGACCTCGCTGTCCGGGAAGGTTGCGGCGTAGAAGCGGGCGGCCTCCTCGGCAGTGCCGTCGAACCACAGGCAGATCAGGGCCTTGGGTGTCATGGTCGTCCTCCCTCTCAGCCAGGAACGCCGGGTTCCAGCACCGCCCATTTGACGCCGAACGGATCGGCCAGCAGCCCCCAGTCATCGCCCCAGGGCTGCCGCTCATAGGGGGCGAGCACGGTGCAGCCCGCAGCAACGGCCCGGTCCCACCAAGCGCGGCCATCGGCAACCACCAGTTGCAGATGCCCGAAATTCACGGCGGCAGAACTGCCCTCGGCAGTGTAATCGGTCATCATCAGGCAGCCATCATTGATCCCGACCTGCGCGTGCATCAGCCCGGGCGTGCCATCGGGGAAGGGCATCCGCCCCATCTCGGTCGCGCCGAAGGCCAATGCATAGAAATCGCAGGCCTCGCCCGCGCGCCCCCCAAGGACCAGATAGGGGATGACGCCCTTCATCGAGTTCGGGTCCGGCATGGTCGCTTCGGTCATGGTGATCCTCCCCAGGATTCGCGGGCTCTTGCCGCCACACAGTTACTTTGGTATCAAACTAAAATGCCCGAAACAACCCCCGCCCTCCTGCCACGCGACACGGTCCTGACCGTCCGCGACACCTGCCTGTGCCTTGCCACGCAGCGCGCCGCCCGCCGGCTTGCCCGCCGCTTCGATGCGGCGCTGCGGCCCTTCGGGCTGACCAACGGCCAGTTTTCGCTGATGGTGGCGCTGAACCGGCCCGAGCCGCCGCCGATGGGCCGCCTCGCGCCCTTCCTCGGCATGGAGCCCTCGACCCTGACCGCCGCCGTCAAACCGCTCGCCCGCCGCGGGCTGCTGGCGGTGGAGCCGGACCCCGAAGACCTGCGCTCCCGGCGCCTGCGCATCACCCCCGAAGGGGTGGCGCTGATGCGGGGGGCGGTGGCGGTGTGGCGGGGTGCCCATGCCGCGCTGGAGGCGGAGCTGGGGGCAGGGACCCCGGACGCCTTGCGCAGGGGGCTGGCGGAGATCGGCTAGCCCCAAACGCAAAACGCCCCTCTCTCGAGGGGCGCTTGCAATCTCACGTCAACCGGATCAGCCGGCGCGCGACTGGCGCTTGCGCTCATGCGGGTCGAGGTGGCGCTTGCGCAGGCGGATGATCTTCGGGGTCACCTCCACCAGCTCGTCATCGTCGATGTAGGAGATGGCCTCTTCAAGGCTCATCCGCACCGGGGTGGTCAGCCGCACCGCCTCATCCGTGCCCGAGGCGCGCATGTTGGTCAGCTTCTTGCCCTTCAGCGGGTTCACCTCGAGGTCATTGTCGCGGCTGTGCTCGCCGATGATCATGCCCTCATAGACCTGCTCCTGGGCGCCCAGGAACAGCTTGCCGCGGTCCTCGAGGTTCCACAGCGCGAAGGCGACGGTGGTGCCGTTCTCCATCGAGATCAGCACGCCCTGGCGGCGGCCCTGGATATGGCCCTTGAAGGGCGCCCATTCGTGGAAGATCCGGTTCAGGACGCCGGTGCCGCGGGTGTCGGTCAGGAACTGGCCGTGATAGCCGATCAGCCCGCGCGAGGGGACATGGGCCACGATCCGGGTCTTGCCGACGCCGGCGGGGCGCATCTCGACCAGGTCGCCCTTGCGCTCGCCGGTCAGCTTGTCGATCACCGCGCCCGAGTATTCGTCATCCACGTCGATGGTGACTTCCTCGATCGGCTCCATCTTCTGGCCGTCTTCGTCCTTGAAGATCACGCGCGGGCGGCTGATCGACAGCTCGAAGCCCTCGCGGCGCATGTTCTCGATCAACACGCCCATCTGCAATTCGCCGCGGCCCGAGACCACGAAGGCCTCGCCGCCCGGGGTGTCCTCGATCTTGATGGCGACGTTGGATTCAGCTTCCTTCATCAGCCGCTCGCGGATGATGCGGGATTGCACCTTGGTGCCGTCCTTGCCCGCCAGCGGCGAATCGTTGATGCCGAAGGTCACAGAGATCGTCGGCGGGTCGATCGGCTGCGACGGCAGGGGCACGTCCAGCGACAGGTCGCACAGCGTGTCGGCCACGGTCGCCTTGGTCATGCCGGCGACGGTGACGATGTCACCGGCCTGCGCCTCGTCGATCGGGGTCTGGCCGAGGCCGCGGAACGCCAGGATCTTCGACACGCGGAACTGCTCGATCCGCTCGCCGGTGCGCGACAGCGCCTTGAGCGTGTCGCCGATCTTCAGCGTGCCGCTTTCGACGCGGCCGGTCAGCACGCGGCCCATGAACGGGTCGGAGCCGAGCGTGGTGGCCAGCATCTGGAACGGCTCGGCCTGGCGCGCAACCTGCTTGGGCGACTGCACGTGGCGGATCACGGTGTCGAACAGCGCGGTCAGATCCTTGCGGGGACCGTCCAGCGTCTCATCGGCCCAGCCAGCGCGGCCCGAGGCGTAAAGATGGGGGAAATCCAGCTGTTCGTCGGTAGCGCCGAGGTTGGCGAAGAGGTCGAACACCTCGTTCAGCGCCCGGTCGGGCTCGGCATCGGCCTTGTCGACCTTGTTGAGGATCACGATGGGGCGCAGGCCAAGCGCCAGCGCCTTGGCCAGCACGAACTTGGTCTGCGGCATCGGGCCTTCGGCGGCATCCACCAGCAGGCACACGCCATCGACCATCGACAGGATCCGCTCCACCTCGCCGCCGAAATCGGCGTGGCCGGGGGTGTCGACGATGTTGATGCGGATGCCGTCATGCTCGACGCTCGTACACTTCGCCAGGATGGTGATCCCGCGCTCGCGCTCGATGTCATTGCTGTCCATCGCCCGTTCGGTCGTGGCCTGGTTCTCGCGGTAGGTGCCCGACTGTTTCAGAAGCTCGTCCACCAGGGTGGTCTTGCCGTGGTCAACGTGAGCGATGATCGCAATATTGCGAAGGTCCATGATATCGTCCTGTATGCTGCGCCGCCGCGCATAGACGATGTTCCCCCGAAAGGCCAGCGAATATGGCTTGGGTCGTGATGCAGGCTTGCTGGCCCGATGCCGGGATGGAAGGATTTGTGATGGAATACGACTTGGTGGCAGAGTTCGAGGCGTGCCTGGTGGGGCGAAGCTGCGTGGTCGAGCGGCGAGTGCACGACTGGGCGTTCGATCTGACGGGGGGCATCGGTTTGGCCGTGAGTTGCCCGTGGCGGATCGTAGCCGCTGGCGGAATCGCGTTCGGGTCCGGGGACCCTGGCGAGGTGTTCGGCCGCGCCGTGCCGGTTGATCGCGAGGCCGAGGCGCAGTGGGCGCTCGACGGCAAGGTCATCACTGCGGCAAGCGTGGACAGGCAGACCGCGGACCTGACACTGCAATTCGGGAAGGAGACACGGATCGATCTCTTCATCGACGCATTGAGCTACGAGGGCTGGCAGGCGGGCTATGGGACCAGTGGGAAGGGCTGGTCGGTGATCGCGATCTGCGGTGGAGAACTGGGGTTCATGGGAATCCACATCAATGAACCGAGGTTTGCGACAGCAGGTTGATCACCACGATCCCCGAGATGATCAGCGCGATGCCGACGACGGCCCACAGATCCAGCTTCTGCCCGAAGACGAAATAGCCCGAGATCGAGATCAGCACGATGCCGATCCCCGACCACAGCGCATAGGTCACCCCCAGCGGGATCACCTTCAGCACCTGCATGAAGAACCAGAACGCGCCGCCAAAGCCCACCACGATGCCGACCGAGGGCCAGAACCGGGTCAGCTGCTGGCTGGCCTGCAGGCAGGAGGTGCCGAAGGTTTCGAACAGCACGGCGATCAGCAAGAAGACATAGGTTTTCATCGGGAGGGGTCCGGGGGGGAGGGGCGTTGCCCTGCCTATACCCGCGATTGCGCCCCGGCGGAATGCCGGAAGCGACATCTCTCAGGCGGCGACATACCAGTCGCGCCGGTGGTTCATGGCGATCACCCCGTTCAGCATCAGCGCCCCCAGCAGCGACCAGGCCACCTGCATCGGCTCCAGCACGAAGGCGGAGGCAACAAACAGGCAGGCATCAAAGCCAAGCTGCACCCAGCCGGCGCGGATGCCCCAGCGGTCCTGCACGATCACCGCGACGATCGACACGCCCCCGAGGGAAGAGGCGTGGCGGAAGAGGCCGAGCAATCCCGCGCCCGCCACCACGCCGAACAGCACCGCGGCCGCGCCGGGGTGGATATGGGCGATGCTGACATAGGGCGCCATTGCATCGGCGAGGGCAGACACCGCGGCGACGGACACGAAGCTCTTGATCGCGAAGACCCGGCCCTTGCGCGCCCAGGCGATTGCGTAGAAGGGCAGGTTGATAAGGAAGAACACCGCGCCAAAGCTCCAGCCGGTGCCATAGGCGATGACCAGCGCCAGCCCCGCGGTGCCCCCCGTGACCAGCCCCGCCATGCGCAGAAGGTGGATGCCCAGCGCGCATTGCACGGTGCTGATGAACAGCCCCTGCGCATCCTCCAGGCGGCTATAGCGCGGAGTCGCGGCAGTGGTGAAGGCGGGGGGATTAAGGTCAGTGGTCATGACCTAAAATGCCGCAGTGCAGCACCTTTTGTAAAGTGCCGGTATTGCAACCCCACTTCGCATCCCGCGCATGGCTCAGGTGGCGATATAGCGGTCCCGCCGATGGTTCAGCGCAATCACCAGATTGACCACCAGCGCCCCAAGCGCCGACCAGGCCACGGTGATCGGATCGCGGATCAGCAGCGCCACCGAAAACAGGCACGCATCGAAGATCAGCTGCGTCCAGCCCGCCCGAAACCCGGTGCGGTCCTGCAGATAGAGGGCAACGATGCCGACGCCGCCAAGGCTCGCCCCATGCCGGAACAGCGCCAGCAGCGCCGAGCCGGACACGAAGCCGAACAGCACCGCCCCCACCCACGGGTTCAGATCGGCAAACGAGATGTAATCCGGCAGCACCGCCACCATCCCCGACAGCAGCGCCACCGCGATGAAGGTCTTCACCGTGAAACGCAGCCCCATCCGCCGGTAGCCCAGCCAGTAGAAGGGCAGGTTGACCGCAAAGAACACCGGGCCAAAGCCCCAGCCGGTGGCGTAGGAGATCAGGATCGCCAGCCCCGCCGTCTGCCCGGTGATCATCCCCAGATGGGTCAGGATCACGATGCCGAAGGCCGCCATGCCGGTGCCATAGAGGATGCCCTGCGCATCCTCGATCAGGCTGTGCCGGCTGACGCCAGCCGCAGCGGGGGCAGCAGGGGCGGCGGTCTCGGGGGCGGAGAGGGATGTCTGGCTCATGCCCGTTCTGTGCCGCAAGCGCGGCCCCGCGTCCAGCCCGTGCCGACACACTGGTAGGCAAAGCACCCTTACACACGCAACTTTGCCTTGCCTTCCGCGTTGCCGCTGACGCAGTTTTGCACACCACATCAAACGTCCCTGTGCCGGGCCCGGCCGCGCAAGGATGCCGGAGACCGACATGAACGACAGCTTGCAGGGCCTGTTTTCGGGCGGTGGACCGGCCGCGGCAGAGCTGCGCGGCGTGGACTGGGCCGCCCACCCGCTCGGGCCCCCGGACCTCTGGCCCCCGGCGCTGAAGGTGGCGGTGCAGATGATGCTGGCCTCGGAATTTCCCAAATGCCTGTTCTGGGGCCCCGAGATGATCTCGCTGCACAACTCCGCCTTCCGCATCATCCTTGGCGACAAGCCGCCCGCGCAGGGCCAGCCGATGCGCGAGGTCTGGTCCGAAATCTTCGACGATGTCGAACCGCTCGCCCGACGCGCGCTGGCGGGCGAGGCGGTGTTCTTCAATGACATGCCGCTGCTGATCAATCGGCATGGCAGCCCCGAACAGGCCTTCTTCACCTTCTGCTACAGCCCGATCCGGGATGAGGCCGGCGCGGTTGCCGGCTTCATCGACACCGTGATCGAAACCACGCCGCGGGTGATGGCCGAGCGGGAACTGGCGATCCGCAATGCCGAACTGACCCACCGGATCAAGAACACCTTTTCCATCATCTCGGTGATCGCCCGGCAGACCCTGCGCGGCGCCCCGGACATGGAAACCGCATGGCAGGTGCTGTCGCAGCGGCTCGGCGCGCTGGCCGAGACCCACAGCGTGCTCTCCGCCGATCATCATGTCGCCGCCCCGATGGATGAGGTGGTCACGGCGGCGCTGCGCCCGCACCGCACCGGCGAGGGCCGGTTCAACCTCAGCGGCGGCCCGATCCGCCTGCGCGAACAGCAGGCGCTGGCCCTGTCGCTGGGGCTGAACGAACTGGCGACCAACGCGGTGAAATACGGCGCGCTGTCGGTCGGGGGCGGCCAGGTCGATCTGGCCTGGGCCGAGGAAGAAGGGCCCGATGGCCCGCAGGTGCGCTTCACCTGGGTCGAGCGCGCCGGCCCCCCGGTGGTGCCGCCCACCCGCCGCAGCTTTGGCTCGCGGCTGATCGAGCAGATCGTGCCGCAGGATTTCGGCGGCACGGCCAGCCTCGACTATGCGGCGGACGGATTTCGGTATACACTTCTCGGCAAGCTCGGCCGCACCTCCTGACCCTGTGCCAGACAGCTGCCGCTCCCGGCAACAATCGGCCGATTTACATGACATTAACGCGCGATAATCCGCCAATGCGGTCCTGAAATGGCCCCATTCTCGGGTCACCGTGGGCCTTGAGGGGCATTGCCTGCCGGCCCGAGAGTGGATGGGGAGCCACGACCCGGACCCGGCAGATCTCTACTGGAGAAATGCCATGACAGCCTATCTTGAAATTCTGCCACGTCTGCGGACCCTTGGCGCGGTCGCCCTGACCTCGGCGGCGCTGGTCGCCCCTGTGCCGCTGCTGGCGCTGGATGTCGGCGTCAGTGTCGGCGGTGTCGATGTCGGCGCCTCGGTCGGCCACGGCTCGGCCGCCGATGTCGATGTCGGCGTCGGGGATGACGTGGGCGCCAATGCCACGGTCGGCGGCGGCTCGGCGGCCAATGTCGATGCCAATGTCGGCGGCCTCGATGCCAATGCCGAGGTGCTGGGGCCGGGCAGTGTCGCCGATGTCTGCGTCGGCAATTGCGACACCGCCGCGGTTCCGGGTACGCCCGGAACACCCGGCACACCGGGCGTGCCCGGCACCCCGGGGGTCCCCGGAACCGTCAGCACTGCGGGCGCCAGCACCCTGCCGCCGATCGCCCGCGGCCCGTTCGTCTGCGCGGGCAGCGGCAACACCACCGCCTTCGACGGTTACCCGCTGATGGACCGCAACGGCGCCTTCCTCGGTCATGTCCACTCGACAGAGCTGGCGGGCGGCACGGTGATCCAGACGGTGCGGATCCAGACCGTGGGCAACCGCTGCGCCACCATCTCGAAGGGAGGGTTCACCGTGTCGGGCACCGCGATGCGCGCCGGCTTCACCGCGGCGCAGGCGGGGCTGGCGACCAACTGAAGGGCGGGGGCCATGAATGCAACCGGGGCCGGCATCGCTGCCGGCCCCGTTTCACATCCGCCGGGGTATCAGCCCACCAGCGCCTTGTTCAGGTACTCGTCGACCTTTTCCAGATAGCCGACCGTGGTCAGCCACTTCTGGTCGGGCCCGACCAGCAGCGCCAGATCCTTGGTCATCCAGCCATCTTCGACCGCATCCACGGTGACCTTTTCCAGCGTATTGGCAAAGCGCAGCAGCTCGGCATTGTCATCCAGCTTGGCGCGGTGCTTCAGACCGCCGCTCCACGCATAGATCGACGCGATGGAGTTGGTCGAGGTTTCCTTGCCGGCCTGATGCTGGCGGTAGTGGCGGGTGACGGTGCCATGCGCCGCCTCTGCCTCGACCGTCTTGCCATCGGGCGTCATCAGCACCGAGGTCATCAGGCCAAGCGAGCCGAAGCCCTGCGCCACGGTGTCCGACTGCACGTCGCCATCGTAGTTCTTGCAGGCCCAGACATAGCCGCCCGACCATTTCATCGCCGAGGCGACCATGTCGTCGATCAGACGGTGTTCATAGGTGATGCCCGCCGCCTTGAACTTGTCGGCGAACTCTTCGTCATAGACCTTCTGGAACAGATCCTTGAAGCGCCCGTCATAGGCCTTGAGGATGGTGTTCTTGGTCGACAGATACACCGGCCAGCCCTTGACCAGCCCGTAGTTCATCGAGGCGCGGGCGAAGTCGATGATCGAGGCATCGAGGTTGTACATCGCCATCGCCACACCGGCACCGGGGGCGTCGAACACGTCACGCTCGATCACCGTGCCGTCGTTGCCGACGAACTTGATGGTCAGCTTGCCCGCGGTCGGGAAGTGGAAATCGGTGGCGCGGTACTGGTCGCCGAAGGCATGGCGGCCAATGACGATCGGCTGGGTCCAGCCCGGCACCAGCCGCGGCACGTTCTTGCAGATGATCGGCTCGCGGAAGATCACGCCGCCGAGGATGTTGCGGATCGTGCCGTTGGGCGACTTCCACATCTGCTTGAGGCCGAATTCCTCGACCCGCTGCTCGTCCGGGGTGATGGTCGCGCATTTGACGCCGACGCCGTGTTCCTTGATCGCCAGCGCAGAGTCGATGGTGATCTGGTCATTGGTGCGGTCACGCTCTTCGATCCCGAGGTCGTAATATTTCAGGTCGATGTCGAGATAGGGCAGGATCAGCTTTTGCTTGATGAAGTCCCAGATGATCCGGGTCATCTCGTCGCCGTCGAGCTCGACGACGGGGTTGTCTACCTTGATCTTGGTCATTGGCTTCTCCGCTTGGGTGACTCTGCTGCGCGCTGCATAGCCGAAAACCGGCGGGCGGGGAAGGTGGTATGCAAAGGTATACTGGCAGGGTGGGCGGTTTTTTATGTCGCAGGGGGGATCCGCAGTCTTCTGCGAGCAACCAGCCCCGTTTCGCCCGAGACATCCGCCCGCCCTTCCTTCTTGCCCGGAATCAAGGCGCTTCAGCGCCGCCGGGCAGCGCCCGTCCGCCCCCTCGGGCGGGCGCTTTGCGACGGTTCCGCCTAGAAATCCGGTGGGAGATGCTGAAAGATAAAGTGCCTAGAACCCCTGTTGCTCGCCCACCCGGCGGACGGGCGCTGCCCTCTGACGGTGACGTGGGGACGGCTCACGCCCTGCCGTCAAAGAACGCCCGCGTCCGCCCCCGCACCCAATCCCACAGCGCCGGCGCGCCGCGGGCGACCTTGGTACCCACTCGGGCCTCCAGCTGTTCGGCCGTCACGTTGTAGCTGATCCACGTCCCGCCACCGCTTTCGATGTTGTGCATCACCGGCTGCACCCGGTCCAAAGCCTTGGCGAACACCGCATCAGGGCTTTCCGCAGCCTCGAACTCTTCCCACAGCGCCCGCAGGTCGGCGCCCAGATCCGCCGGCAGCAGCCCGAAGATCCGGTCCGCCGCAGCCGCCTCGGCCGCAACCGTCTCCGCACTCCCATGTGCGGCGCCGTTCGCGGAATGGATCGGCACATCGCCCACGTCGATCTCGACCAGATCATGCAGGATCAGCATCCGCAGCACCCGGTCGATGCTGACGCCGGGCGCGGCCTGATCGGCCAGGACCATCGCATAGAGTGCCAGATGCCAGCTATGCTCGCCCGAATTCTCGCGCCGCGAACCATCGGCCAGCGTGGTGGCGCGCAGCACCTGCTTGAGCTTGTCGGCCTCGTTCAGGAACGCGAACTGCGCCTCCAGCCGACCTGTCACGCCTTGCCCGCCCGCACCTTCGCCAGCGCGGCCTCCAACGTGCGGCGGCCGCGGCGTTCGGCCAGCCGCAGCCGGATCGAGGTCATGAAGGTTTCTTGCAAGGTGGGCGACAGCTCGCCAACCGATTTCGCGACCTTCTCATAGAAGCGGTCGTCGCCGATCTCATCCAGCGCCGCCAGAACGTCGCGGGCGAGGTCGTCGGCCAGATCGTCCAGCAGCGCCATGACTTTTCCTCAACTCTGGCCCTTAGCGCGACACTTCGCCCAGACGGCGCTTCACATAGTCGCTGACCGTGCCGATCATCGGCGTCATATGTGTCTCGTCATCCTTGAAGAAGTGATCCGCGCCCTCGACCAGATGGTGGGTCACGGTGATGCCCTTCTGCTCGCGCAGCTTGCCCACCAGCGTCGCGGTATCCTTCGGCGGCGCCACCCGGTCGGCGGTACCGTTGATGATCAGGCCGGACGAGGGGCAGGGGGCCAGGAAACTGAAATCATACATGTTTGCCGGCGGCGAGACGGAAATGAAGCCGGTGATCTCGGGCCGGCGCATCAGCAGCTGCATCCCGATCCACGCGCCGAACGAAAAGCCCGCGACCCAGCAATGCTTGGCATTGGGGTTCATCGCCTGCAGGTAATCCAGCGCCGAGGCGGCATCAGACAGCTCGCCGATGCCCTGGTCATACTCGCCCTGGCTGCGGCCAACCCCGCGGAAGTTGAAGCGCAGCACCGTGAAGCCAAGCTTGTGGAACGCGTAGTGCAGGTTATACACGACGCGATTGTTCATGGTGCCGCCAAACTGCGGATGCGGATGCAGCACGATGGCAATCGGGGCGTCGCGTTCCTTCTGGGGGTGGTATCGTCCTTCCAGACGGCCCTCGGGGCCGGGGAAAATCACTTCGGGCATCACGTCGCCTGACTTTTTTGCGGGGCCGTGCGAGACCATTCTTGACGGTTTCGGTCGGAGACCCTAGAACTGTTCTAAATTCCGGACGCGGGGCATTTCCCCAAGCCGGACCGCCGGGTGGATTGGAGTTAAGCGGCCTTCCCCGCGGCGTCAATGTCTTTGGCGCAGAGGTGTGCATGAAACTCTCGACGAAAGGCCGCTACGCGATGGTGGCGCTGGTGGACCTGGCTACGGCCCGGCCCGAACAGCTGACCTCGCTGGCGGAAATCTCGAAACGGCAGGATATTTCCCTGCCCTACCTGGAACAGCTGTTCGTCAAGCTGCGCCGCGCCGGCCTGGTGGACTCGGTCCGCGGCCCCGGGGGCGGCTACAAGCTGGCGCGCGAGCCCGCCACGATCCGCATTTCCGAAGTGCTGGAGGCGGTGGATGAAACCGTCAGCGCCATGCACACCGGCGCCGGCGTCACGGGCGGCGTGTCGGGCAGCCGGGCGCAGTCGATGACCAACCGGCTGTGGGAAAGCCTGTCCGCGCAGGTCTATGTCTTCTTGCACCAGACCACGCTGGGGGATGTGATGAAGAACTCGCTCAAACCCTGTCCCGCCGTGCCCTCGCTGTTCCGCGTCGTCGACGAGTAAAGGACGCCCCCCTTGCAAACCCGCGCCTATCTTGACTGGAACGCGACCACGCCGCTGCGCCCCGAGGCGCGGGCGGCGATGATTGCGGCCATGGATGTGGTGGGCAACCCCTCCTCGGTCCATGCCGAGGGGCGGGGGGCCAAGGCGCTGCTGGAGCGCGCCCGCGGCCAGATCGCGGCGGCCCTCGGGGCCGAGGGCGCCGACATCGTCTTCACCTCCAGCGCAACGGAATCTGCGGCGCTGGCCCTTGCCGGCCGCGGCCTCGCCTCGGCGGCGGTGGAGCATGATGCGGTGCTGGCCTGGACCGATGCCAGCCTGCCGGTGGATGCGGATGGCCGGGTCACGGTCACCGACCCCGCCCGCAGCACGCTGCAACTCGCCAACAGCGAAACCGGCGTGGTGCAGGATCTGCCGCCGGGCCTCGCCGTCTCCGACCTGACGCAGGCCTTCGGCAAGCTGCCGCTCGCCTTCAACTGGCTCGGCTGCGACATCGGCCTTGTCAGCGCGCATAAACTCGGCGGCCCCAAGGGCGTGGGCGCGCTGGTGCTGCGCCGGGGCATCGACTTTGCCCCGCAGATCAAGGGCGGCGGGCAGGAAATGGGCCGCCGGGCGGGGACAGAGAACCTGATCGGCATCGCCGGTTTCGCCGCTGCGGCCGAGGCGGCGGCCCGCGATCTGGCGGGCGGGGTCTGGGAGCAGGTGGCCGAACTTAGAAATATTCTAGAATGGGCGGTGGAATCCTGCGCCGAAGATGTTACTTTTGCTGGCAGAGGCGCGGCGCGCCTGCCAAACACCACCACGATGATCTGCCCCGGCTGGAAGGGAGAGACCCAGGTGATGCAGATGGATCTGGCGGGTTTCGCGGTCTCGGCAGGCTCTGCCTGTTCCAGCGGCAAGGTGCGCGCAAGCCGCACCCTCGCCGCGATGGGCTTCGACGCCGCCGCCGCGGCCAGCGCGATCCGGGTGTCTATCGGCCCCGGCACGACGCGCGACGAGATAGAGCGCCTTGCCGAGGCATGGCTGAAAGCACGGGCGCGCCACCGGGCGCGCGCTGCATGAACTTCGCGCCGCAAGGCGTTGCAAAAGAACGGAAAAGTGATGGCCTTGGACACCGATATCGACGCCCCCGAACTGGAAGCCCCGCAGCTTGAGGTCCGCGAAGGCGTCGACCGCGAAACGGTCGAGACCGTGGCGAACATGGGCAGCTACAAATACGGCTGGGACACCGATATCGAGATGGACTATGCCCCCAAGGGCCTGTCCGAAGACATCGTGCGCCTGATCTCGTCGAAGAATGACGAACCCGAATGGATGACCGAATGGCGCCTGCAGGCCTATCGCCGCTGGCTGCAGCTGGAAGAGCCGCGATGGGCGATGCTCAACTACCCGGAAATCGACTATCAGGACCAGTTCTACTACGCGACGCCCAAAAGCATGGCTGAGCGCCCCAAAAGCCTTGAGGATGTCGATCCCAAGCTGCTGGCGACCTATGAAAAGCTGGGCATCCCGCTGAAGGAACAGATGCTGCTGGCGGGGGTCGAGGGCGCCGAGGAAATCACCTCGGGCCGCAAGGTCGCCGTGGATGCGGTGTTCGATTCTGTCAGCGTCGGCACCACCTTCAAGGCCGAACTGGCCAAGGCCGGCGTGATCTTCTGCTCGATCTCGGAAGCGATCCGCGAGCATCCCGAGCTGGTGAAGAAGTATCTCGGCACCGTCGTGCCGCAATCGGACAACTTCTTCGCCACGCTCAACTCGGCCGTCTTCTCGGATGGCAGCTTCGTCTACATCCCGCCGAACACCAAATGCCCGATGGAGCTGTCGACCTATTTCCGCATCAATGCGGAAAATACGGGTCAGTTCGAGCGCACCCTGATCATCGCCGACAAGGGCAGCTATGTCAGCTATCTCGAAGGCTGCACCGCGCCCAAGCGCGACATCGCGCAGCTTCATGCCGCCGTGGTGGAAATCGTGCTGCTGGACGATGCCGAGGTGAAGTATTCCACCGTCCAGAACTGGTATCCGGGCGATGAAGAAGGCAAGGGCGGCATCTACAACTTCGTCACCAAGCGCGCCGATTGCCGGGGTGCGCGGTCCAAGGTGATGTGGACGCAGGTCGAGACCGGATCGGCGATCACCTGGAAATACCCCTCCTGCCTTCTGCGCGGCGATGACAGCCAGGGCGAGTTCTACTCCATCGCCATCGCCAACAACATGCAGCAGGCAGATACCGGCACCAAGATGGTGCATCTGGGCAAGAACACCAAAAGCCGGATCGTCTCCAAGGGCATCTCGGCGGGCAAGGCGCAGAACACCTATCGCGGCCTTGTCTCGATGCACCCCAAGGCGACCAACAGCCGCAACTACACGCAGTGCGACAGCCTGCTGATCGGCTCTGGCTGCGGCGCGCACACGGTTCCCTACATCGAGGTCAAGAACAACTCGAGCCGGGTGGAGCATGAGGCGACCACCTCCAAGGTCGATGACGATCAGCTGTTCTACTGCCGCTCGCGCGGGATGGACGAGGAAGAGGCGGTGGCGCTGGTCGTCAACGGCTTCTGCCGCGAGGTGCTGCAGGCGCTGCCGATGGAATTTGCCATGGAAGCGCAGCAGCTTGTGGCGATCAGCCTTGAAGGCTCGGTCGGATAGGCTCCGGGCAATCCCGATTTTCACGGGGTGCCGCTGGCCCCTGACACACCATTGCCGCGCGTGGCGCGGGACAAGAAGGACCACGAAAAAATGCTGGAAATCAAGAACCTGCATGTGAAACTTGAAGAAGAGGACAAGGTGATCCTCAAGGGCGTCGACCTGACGGTCGAGGCGGGCAAGGTCCATGCGATCATGGGGCCGAACGGGTCCGGCAAATCGACGCTGTCCTACGTGCTCTCGGGCCGCGGCGGCTACGAGGTGACGGAAGGTTCGGCGACGCTCGACGGTGCCGAACTGCTGGACATGGAGCCCGAAGAGCGCGCCGCGGCCGGCCTGTTCCTGGCCTTCCAGTATCCGGTGGAGATCCCGGGCGTCGGCAACATGACCTTCCTGCGCACCGCGGTGAACGCGCAGCGCAAGGCCCGCGGCGAGCCC
This sequence comes from Frigidibacter albus, assembly GCF_009908165.1. Classification (GTDB taxonomy): domain Bacteria; phylum Pseudomonadota; class Alphaproteobacteria; order Rhodobacterales; family Rhodobacteraceae; genus Frigidibacter; species Frigidibacter albus. Next base: position 19,233 of record NZ_JAAAUC010000008.1, on the reverse strand, counting down.
GAAGTCAGCGCCGCCGAGTTCCTCAAGCTGGTGCGCGCGCAGGCCAAGCTGCTGAACATCGACGCCGAGATGCTCAAGCGTCCGGTGAACGTCGGCTTCTCTGGCGGCGAGAAAAAGCGCAACGAAATCCTGCAGATGGCGATGCTGGAGCCGCGGATGTGCATCCTTGACGAAACCGACAGCGGCCTTGATGTCGATGCGATGCGGCTGGTCGCCGATGGCGTCAACGCCCTGCGCGACGGCAAGCGCGGGTTCCTGGTCATCACCCACTATCAGCGGCTGCTCGACCACATCAAACCCGATGTCGTGCACATCATGGCCGATGGCCGCATCGTCAAGACCGGCGGGCCGGAACTGGCGCTGGAGGTCGAAGAGAACGGCTATACCGACATTCTGGCGGAGGTGCAGTGATGGCAGCGCCAAGGCCCCGCAGCGATCTGCGGGCAGAGACCACCGCGGCGCGGCTGGCTGCGCTCGAGCTGCCGCAGGGCGGCTTCACCGCGCCCGCCCGCGCCGATGCGCTGGCGCGCCTGCAGGCGATGGGCCTGCCCACCCGCCGCGATGAATACTGGAAATACACCGACCCGACCACGCTGACCGCCGCTGACGCGTCGCCCGCCGCGGTGCTGGTGGACGCGGAGCCGCCGGTCTTCGGCGCCATCGACCGGCTGAAGATCGTGTTCGTGGACGGCGTCTTCGATGCCGCCGCTTCGGACGACCTGTCGCTGGAGGGCCTCGAGATCTCGCGTCTGGCCGACGCTGGCGACATCCATTGGGCGCAGGGCCTCTACGGCACGCTGGAGGCGCAGGGCCAGATCCCGGTCGCCCGGCCGCTGGCGGCACTGAATTCGGCGGCAGCAACCGACGGTGTGCTGATCCGGGTGACCGGGCGGGTGAGCAAGCCAGTAGAGCTGATTTATCGCCATATGTCAGAGGCTTCCGACGCGATCCTCCACCATCTTGTGAAGATCGACCCGCAAGCTGATGTAACCATTCTGGAATCCGGCCCCGGCGCCGCCCGCTTCAACACGGCGATGGAAGTGGACCTTGGCGCCAAGGCGAGCTTCCACCACATCCGCGTTCAGGGCAGCGACCATCACCGCCGCGCCGTGACCCATGTGTTCGCGCGCATCGCCTCGGAAGCCACCTTCAAGTCCTTCACGCTGACGATGAACGGCGCGCTGACGCGGAACGAGGCGGTGCTGGACATCGTGGGCGATCACGCCACCGCCCATGTCGCGGGCGCGGCGGTGGGGGACGCGAAATCCGTGCCGTTCCATCAGGATGACACCGTGTTCGTGACCCATGCCGGCACCCATTGCGAAAGCCGGCAGGTGTTCAAGAAGGTGCTGAAGAACGGCGCCACCGGCGTGTTCCAGGGCAAGATCCTGGTCAAGCCCGGCGCGCAGAAGACCGATGGCTACCAGATCAGCCAGGCCCTGCTGCTGGACGGCGACAGCCAGTTCCTCGCCAAGCCCGAGCTGGAAATCTACGCCGATGACGTGAAATGCTCGCATGGCTCCACCTCGGGCGCGATCGACGACACGGCGCTGTTCTACCTGCGCTCGCGCGGGGTGCCGCTGGCCGAGGCGCAGGCGCTGCTGGTGCTGTCCTTCCTCGGCGATGCGATTGCCGAGATCGAGGATGCGGGCATTGCCGGGGCGATCACCGACCGGCTGGAAGCCTGGCTGGCGCGCCGGCTTTGAGGGGGCGCTGAGCAATGGCGCTGACCGATGATATCCTGGCGACCTGGCGCAACCCGCGCCGGGTGATGGCGCGGATCCTGGATGCGGGACCGCGCGAGGACCGGGCTCTGGTGTTCCTGCTGGTCGCGGTGCTGGTGATCTACGTCTCGCTGTGGCCCGCCCTGTCGCGTGCGGCGGTGCTGATGCCCGAAGCGCCGCTGGCGCAGAGGCTGCTCGCCGCCTTCTTCGGCGTGCTGCTGCTGGTGCCGGTGGCCTATCCGCTGGCAGCGCTGAGCCACCTTGCCAGCCGCGCGGCGGGCGGGCAGGGCACATGGCACGGCGCACGGATCGCGCTGTTCTGGGCGCTGCTCGCCATCTCGCCGCTGATGTTGCTGCGCGGCCTTGTCGCAGGGCTGATCGGCGCCGGCGTTCAGCTGCAACTGCTGGACCTGCTGGTGTTCGCCGGCTTTCTGTGGATATGGCTGTCGGGACTTTGGGTGGCAGAGTTTCGGAGGATCTGATGCAGCTGGAACTGAAATCGCTTGTCTCGCTGGCGCGCGAGTCGGTCGCCGATCCGCGCGGCGTGGCGCGGGCGCTGATGGCGATGAACCTGCCGATGGAGGCGCGCTGGCTGGGCATGGCGGTGACGGTGGCGCTGTCGGTGCTGCTGACGCAGCTGGCGCTCCTGGTGATGCAGGTGCCAAGCGGCGGCCAGCTTGGCGGCATGATGGGCTCGCCCGCCAGCGCCGCGGTGACGCAGCTGGGGATCATGCTGGCGCTGTCGCTGGGGATCGGCCATGTCGGCCGGATGCTGGGCGGCAAGGGCAGCTTCCCCGACGCGCTGCTGCTGGTGACCTGGGCCGAGTTCGTGCTGGTGCTGCTGCAGGTGATCCAGATGTTTGCGGCGCTGATCTTCCCCTTCTCCTCGGTGCTGATCGGTTTTGCCGGTGTGGCGCTGTTCTTCTACCAGCTGACCCAGTTCACGGCCGAGCTGCATGGCTTCACCAATCCGGTGAAGGTGTTCTTCGGCCTCTTGGCTGGGTTCTTCGCCGCGGCCTTCGCGCTGGTGGTGGTGCTGTCGATCCTGGGGGTCTCCCCGGCCGAGCTTGGAGCCTGAGGCCATGTATGATGTGACCGCGGTCCGCGCAGATTTCCCGATCCTCTTACGCGAGGTGAACGGCAAGCCGCTGGTCTATCTCGACAATGGCGCCTCGGCGCAGAAGCCGCAGGTGGTGATCGATGCTGTCACCAACGGCTATGCGCGCGATTATGCCAATGTCCACCGGGGCCTCCATTACCTCTCCACCGTCTCGACCGAGGCCTATGAGGCGGTGCGCGGCAAGGTCGCCCGCTTCCTCAATGCGCCGTCCGAGGAACATATCGTCTTCACCACCGGCACCACCGAGGCGATCAACCTTGTCTCCTATGCCTGGGCCGCGCCGCGGCTGGTGGCGGGGGACGAGATCGTGCTGTCGGTGATGGAGCATCACGCCAATATCGTGCCCTGGCATTTCTTGCGCGAACGGCAGGGCGTGGTGCTGACATGGGTGGAGCCCGAGGCGGATGGCAGCCTTGACCCCGCGAAGATGCTGGCAGCCATCGGCCCGCGCACGCGGCTGGTGGCGGTGACCCACATGTCCAACGTGCTTGGCACCAAGGTCGATGTCGCGGCGATCTGCGCCGGTGCGAGGGCAAAGGGCGTGCCGGTGCTGGTTGATGGCTCCCAGGCGGCGGTGCATATGCCGGTCGATGTGCAGGAAATCGGCTGCGATTTCTACGCGATCACCGGCCACAAGCTCTATGGCCCCTCGGGATCGGGCGCGATCTACATTGCGCCGGAACGGATGGCCGAGATGCGCCCCTTCCTCGGCGGCGGCGACATGATCCGCGAGGTGGCGCGCGATACCGTCACCTATGCCGACCCGCCGATGCGCTTCGAGGCCGGCACCCCCGGCATCGTGCCGCAGATCGGCATGGGCGTTGCCATCGACTACCTGACCGGCCTTGGCATGGACAACATCGCCGCGCATGAGGCGGATCTGCGGGACTATGCGCAGGCGCGTTTCGCGGGCCTGAACTGGCTGACGGTGCAGGGCAATGCCCCGGGCAAGGGCGCGATCTTCTCCTTCACGCTGGAGGGCGCCGCCCATGCGCATGACATTTCCACCGTGCTCGACAAGCGCGGCATTGCGGTGCGGGCCGGCACCCATTGCGCGATGCCGCTGATGACGCATCTGGGCGTGGGCGCCACCTGCCGCGCCAGCTTCGGCCTCTACAACACCCGGGCCGAAGTGGATGCGCTGGTGGATGCGCTGGAGCTCTGCCACGACCTCTTCGGCTAAGGCGCCCTCTCCCTCTTCCCCTTTGCCTTTTCCAAATATCCTCGGGGGGTGCGGGGGGCAGAAGGCCCCCCGCCGCTGACCACCAGCCCGACCTCAGGATTTCTCGTCCTCCCAGTCGCTCCCCACCGCCTCGCGGTCCTTGGCGGCCTCCTTCGCCGCCATGTCGCGGATCTCGGCATGGTCCTCGGCGCGGGCGTCCTGCGGCGTCTCGCCGGCGGGGACGGGGGAGAGCTGCAGACGGAACAGCATCGGGAAATGGTCGGAGCCTATGTCCGGCAGGCGCCGCATTTCGACCAGCCGGAATCGCGGGTCGTGGAACAGGTGGTCCAGAGGCCAGCGCAGGATCGGGTAGCGGGCATCGAAGCTGTTGTAGAAGCCGCGCCCGACCCGGGGGTCCATCAGGCCCGAGAGGCGCTGGAAGCGGCGCGTGGTCAGCGACCAGGCGACATCGTTCAGATCGCCGGCGACGACGCAGGGCAGGTCGTCCTTCGACGCCTCGATCCCGACAAGGCCCAGTTCGGCGTCGCGGCCCTCGCTGTCATGGCTGGGAACCGGGGGCTCGGGATGGACCACATGCAGGCGGAAGACAGCACCGTTGCGCAGGCGGATCCTGGCGCGGATCGAGGGCACCTTCTCCACCAGCAACTCGCGCAGCTCATGCCCTTCGATCGGCAGGCGCGAGAACAGCGCCATGCCATAGCCATTGTCCAGCGGATGCTCGATCCGGTGCGGGAAGTCGGCATGAAGCGGCTCCAGCGCCCGGGTCCAGTCCGCGTCCACCTCGATGGCCATCAAGATGTCCGGCGCCTCGTCCTGAACCCGCGCGATCAGCCGGTCATAGGCGCGGTTCGAGAGTTTGACATTGGCGGCCAGCAGCGAAACCTGCGCCTGCGGATCGGGCTGCTCCGGCCGCAGCGACTGGCGGCGCCAGAGGGGCGTGAAGCGGATCACATGCCCCGCCTGGATGGCGGCCACAAGCAGCATCACCGCGCCAAGGGCCGTGCCCCAGGGGATGGGCAGGAAGGCATAGAGGATGGGGGCGAGCGCAAGCGCGATGCCGCAGATCTGCAGCCGCGGAAAGTCGCAGGAGCGCACCGCCCCATGCGCGACGCGCAACAAGGGCAGCAGGGTCATCAGCAGCAGCAAAACGGCCAGCGCCACGGCAAGCCCCAGCCCGATCGTCGAAAGCGCCGTCATCATGCCGTGCCGTCCCCCGTCAGTCCCCGTCCCCATCCACAACCCCGCGGCTTTTGCCGGGTTCCCTGCCGCGACCCGGGGCAGCCAGAGTGGCACGGATCGCGCCCGGCCCAAAGCCCCAAACCCCGCTTGCGAAGCGGCGCCGGCACGGCTATAGAACGCCGCAGGCACCCGTAGCTCAGCTGGATAGAGCGCTGCCCTCCGAAGGCAGAGGTCACTGGTTCGAATCCAGTCGGGTGCACCATCTCATTCCTGACGGGCGGCACGCCCCCCTTGAAGCCTCGCCCCTGAAGCCCTCGCCTTGGCGCAGAGCAGCCATACTGCGGCCCTATTTCCTGCTATACCTTGACTTGCGTCAACCAAGGGAAGGCAGTGCCATGACGGGTGCCGAGTTCGATCAATACGCTGGCGATTACGATGCGCAGCACAGGCAGAGCATCGCCCTGTCGGGGGAAACGCCAGAGTATTTCGCCGATTACAAGGCGCGCGAGCTTGGGCGCCTCGCCGCGGTCTGGGGTTTCGACCAGCCAAAGCTCCTCGATTTTGGCAGTGGCATCGGAAACTCCATCCCTGCGCTGCGTCGGCATCTTCCGCTGTCGCAGATCACCACCGCGGATGTGTCTGCGGAAAGCCTGCAAGCCGCGCGGGACCGCCATGGGGACCGCGAGGCGCAGCTGCTGATCACCACCGGATCCTTGCCGGTGGAGGATGCGTCGTTCGACCTGACCTTCGTGGCCTGTGTCTTCCACCACATCCCGCATGAAGAGCATCTTGCCTGGCTCGAGGACGTGCGCCGGGTCACGCGCAAGGGCGGGCGGATCGTGATTTTCGAACACAACCCGGTCAATCCGCTGACGCTCCATGCCGTTCGCAACTGCCCGTTCGACGAAAATGCGCATCTGATCCCCGCGCGCCAGATGCGCGAGCGGCTGGCCCAATCCGGCTGGACCGACGTGCAGACCGACTACCATGTGTTCTTCCCCGCCGCGCTTTCTGGGCTGCGCCGGCTGGAGCCCTGGCTTCGCTGGTGCGGGATCGGGGCGCAATATGCGTGTCATGCGCGCAACCCGGTGGACGCATGAAAGGGGCCGTGTCGAACCGTGGCGATCTGCTGGGGCAGGTGTCCCGCTACGCGGTGACCGGCGCCGCGAACACCTGCCTGGGGTTCACGATCATCGTGCTGTTGCACAAGGTCGTCGGAATCGGTCTTGTTGCAGCCAATCTGGCCGGCTTTGCCGCCGGGTTCGCACTGTCCTTCCTCCTGAACCGGCGCTGGACCTTTGGCTGGAACGGCTCGACCCGGGCAGTCCTGCCACGGTTTGCGGCCCTGGTGCTTGTGGCGTTTCTCCTCAACCTGGCGATCACGGCGGGCCTGGAACAGCAGGGGCTGCCTTACGGTGCCGCCCAGGCCTGCGGTGTCATCTTCTACAGTGTCTTCATGTTCATAGGGCTTCGCCATGTCGTATTCGCCGATCATGCCTGATGGGGTCGTCTCTGTCGCGCCGCTGCGGGCAAGGCCCACATTGGCCATCGTCGTTCCGTGCTTCAACGAAGAGGCGGTGCTGCATACCCTGCTGGCAAGACTGGCCCGCCTGAACGAGGATCTGCTGGCCTCGGGCCGGATCGCCGAGCCTGCGGAGATCATTCTGGTGGATGACGGCTCTGGCGATGCGACCTGGGAGATTATCACCTCGGCGCATCTGGCGGGTCCGGTGACCGGCATCCGTCTGTCGCGCAATCATGGCCATCAGCGGGCGCTTCTGGCCGGCCTGATGCAGGCGCGCGCGGATGTCGTCGTCAGCATGGATGCCGATCTTCAGGATGATCCGGACGTGGTTGCCGACATGATCGACGCCTATCGCAAGGGCGCCGAAATCGTCTATGGGGTGCGCGCCTCGCGGGCGAGCGACAGCCGCTTCAAGCGCTGGACGGCGCGAGGTTACTACCGGCTTCTTGCCATGCTTGGCACCGAGCTGATCCCCGATCACGCCGACTTCCGGTTGATGAGCCGCCGCGCGCTTGCCGCGCTCAGCGGTTTCGAGGAGACGAACCTGTTCCTGCGCGGCCTGGTGCGGGAAATTGGCTTTGCGTCTTGCACCGTCCATTATGACCGCACCTGCCGGACGGCTGGAGAGAGCAAGTACTCGCTCGCCAAGATGCTTGCGCTCGCGTTCGAAGGGATCACCTCCTTCTCGGTCAGGCCCTTGCGCATCATTGCCCTGGTCGGCTGTGTCATTGCCGCCTTGGCGTTCATCATGGCCGGATATTCGCTTTTCGCATGGGCGGCCGGGAAGACCCTGTCCGGCTGGACCTCTGTCGTGGTGCCGATGTATCTTCTGGGCGGGCTTCACCTGATCGCTCTGGGCGTCATCGGGGAATATGTCGGCAAGATCTACCATGAAACCAAGCGCCGTCCGCGGTTCATCCTGGACGAGGTGCGCCCATCGCAGCGCAAGTTCCATGAAGTCGCGGCGCAGGTTCAGGTGAGCGATGTTCTGCCCGCGCCCTCCAAGGTTGCCTGAATGACGTCGATTGACCAGGGCCGCGGGGCGGTTTCGCCCGTGACCGGGGTGCGGGGTCTTGCCCCGCTTGCTGCGCTGGCCGTGGCGGCGTGCTGCACTGTCCTGCCGATTTTGGCGCATCCGCATCTGCCGCTGACCGATCTGCCGAACCATATTGCGCGTCACGCCATCCAGGCCGAACCGGGCGGGCCGCTGTCACAGTTCTACACCGTGACGTCGAAGCTGGTGCCCAATTCCGCCGTGGACCTTCTGTGGCGCTTCACCGGCTTTCCGGGAACGCCCGAGCGCTTTTCGCAGATCGTCCTGGCCGCCTATGCACTGGCGCTGATCGCGGCGACGATGCTGTTGTCGCGGACCGTGCAGGGGCGCTGGACGGCATGGCCGGCGGCATCGGGGCTGCTTGTCTTCAATGCCCCCTTCTTCTGGGGGTTCGAGAATTATGTCGTTTCCATTCCCTTCGCCATCGCCGCCCTGGCGATCTACCTTGGGACCGAGGGGCGCCCGACCGTGCAGCGTTGCGCCCTTCTCGTGCCGCTGGCCCTGGCGCTCTACACCATGCATTTCTTCGGCTTTGCGGCGCTCGCCATCGCGGCCCTGGGGCGAGAGGTGCAGCGGCTTCTGGGCGCGGGGGCGGATTGGAAGCGGCAGCTTGGGCGCGGGCTGCCTCTGGCGGTCCCCTTTCTCGTTCCCATCGGGTGGATGCTGAGTGACATCCTGACCTCGCCGCCAGCGCCAAGCGGCAGCGTCACGCAGTTCGGGGGGCTGTCCTCTAGGTTCGAGCTTCTGACGGCAAGTTTCGAGGCACCCGGAAGACTGGGGGGCCTTTGGCTGAACCTGCTGGGCCTGGCGGGACTGGTGACGATCCTGGGCTGCCTCTTCAGCTTGCGCCGCCGCTGCGGAGCACGGCTTGTCATGGCGCCCGCGTTGATCGGGCCGGCCGTGGCACTGGCCGCGGCAACCTTGGCCGCGCCGCTGTGGCTGAACGGCGTTGCCCTCGTCCATATCCGGCTACCCTTCGTTCTGCTGACGGTGCTGCTGGCGGGCACCGCCTGGACAGGGCTGACCGCGCGGCAGGCCCGCGCCCTGGCGCTGTGGATCGTGCTGCTGCTGGTCGCCCGCGGCGTCGCGTTCGAGAGGTTTGCCGCCGATCACAGCGCCGAAGTCCAGGATCTGGTGCAGGTTCTGGACAGCCTGCCCGCCGGCAGCAGGCTGCTGCCGCTGCGGGCAGCAGGCATGGAACGCGACAGGCGCCTGTGGCACGTTCAGGCCTATGCCGTCAGCCTGCGGGGCGCCTTCGTTCCGACGCTGTTTCAGGGCGTGCATGACCTGCAGCTGAAGAAGGGGTTCGAGACCTCGGCCCATCCCGCGCTGTTCAGCATCGACGAAAGACGCCTGTTGCCGGGCAGTGCAGAACGCGCGCAGACCGACATCCCGTTTCTCGAAGGCTGGCAGGACAAGTTCACGCATGCCCTGCTGCTTGATGCCGTGCCGACCACCCTTGATAGCCATGCCAACCTGACCAGGGTTGACGGAAAGGGCCGCTTTACCCTGTATCGGATTTCGGGGTCGCCCTGAGCCTATGGCAGGTCAGGCCACAGCCCCCCGCCGCGGCGACCACGGCAGCGCCGGGCCATAGCCAAACCGCATCACAAGGTCCGGCCGCAGCGCCGGCTCGCCGATCAGCGCGGCCAGGTCGGGGCGCAAAGCGGGCACCTCGACCGGCTGGTTGAGGAAGGCGTGTTTCAGGCCAAGCGCGGTGGCGGTCAGGGCGAAGCGCTGGCAGGCGCGGCCCACGGCGACCCAGTGGGCGGTATCCTCGCGGTCCGCGACGAACACCGCGAAGCCGGCAGAGCTGGCGGTGTGGCGGGCGTATTTGTCATTCTCGGCTTCGGTGGTGAAGACCTGGTCGAAGGCGAAGCGGCCAAGCGCATCGGGCAACACCGGATTGCCGCTGGCGGCGGCATAGAGCCCGTCGCCGGTCGCCATCGCGCTGCGGGGCGAGAAGCGCAGCCAGTGCTTCAGCTCGGCGATGAAGGCGGGGTCGGCCATCTGCGCGGTGTTGCCGGCGATGATCAGCTCGCCGATCCGGGTCATGGCCGCGCGGTCGGTGATCAGGATCAGCCGGACGCCGGGCATCGTGCCGGCCTGCTCCAGTTGCGCAAGATCGGCGGCGGGCACCGGGCGCCCGTCATAGGCGGCGCGGGTGGATTGGCGGGCGGGGATCGCCGCCAGCAGCGGGTCCGGGCGCGGCGGGCCTTCTGTGTGGCGCCAGGTGAGGGCGCCAAGCCCGTCCGTCTCACCCGGCCGGCCGGTGGCACTGGCGGCGATGGCGAGGGTTTCCATCGCGCAGCCTAGGCTGACCCAGAGGTGGTGGTCGTCGGGATCGACCACCGGCGTCGCGCGCGTCAGGTCCGGGTGCAGGGTGATCGCGCCCGGCGCGGTCTCGAACCGCCAGGGCTGGGTGTTGTGGCCGCTGGCGGCGAGGCTGGCGGTGCGCAGCAGGTCTGCCATCGGCGGGTTGTCCGCCAGCGGGGCGCGCAGGCGGGCGATGTAGCGGGCGTAGCTGGCCTGCGAGCCGGTGGCGGCGCGCCATCCGGCCGCGCCCGCCGCGCCAAGGGCGAGGGTGGCGGCGCCGGCGGTGAGAAGGTGGCGTCTGTTCATCTGGCGATCCCCTGTGCCCTCCCGTGGCGGCAGGATTGCAGGGGGCAGGCGCGCTGTCGTTGATCTCGGTCAGGTACGGTCCCTACCAGCGCAGCAGGCGCGGACCCAGCAGGCGGCCGGCGGCGCCGGAGATCACGATGCCGAGGCCATACCAGCAGACATAGAACAGCGGGCTGTCCTCGGGGCAGTGCAGCGCGTAGAGCGCGGTGGCGGCGGCCCCTGCGAGGAGGCCGGCGAGCAGGCCGGTGCGGGCGGGGCTGGTGCTGGCGCCGCGGCGCAGGGCGAGGAGGCCGGCGGCGAGGGGCAGGACCGCCAGCGCCGGGATCGAGATCAGGCAGGCGAGGGCGGTATTGCCGAGCCAGGCTTGCGGCCATCTTGCTTGCGGCGTGGTGAGCAGCCCTGCGGCCAGCAGCGCGAGAGCCAAGGCCCCCAGCACGGCCAGCGGCAGCAAGGACGGCCGCGCCTCGGGCCGGGAGGAGCGTAGGGCGAGCACCAGCGCAGTGCCCGCCAGCACCAGAGGCAGTGCCACCTTGGCGGCCACCGCGGGCTGCATCAACGCGGCGGCGAGGCCCGGGCGCAGGCCCCAGATCCCCAGCAGCGCCAAAGCAGTCAATGCCAGCGCCGGCAGCAGCCAGCGCGCGAGGCTCGCACCCAGCCCGGGCTCGGCAGGTGCATCGGCGGCGAGGGCGGCGATCAGCTGGTCGGTCTTCATTCGATATGCCTTTCTCTCAGCGCGGCGAGCCGCTTGAAGGCGCGGTGCAGCACGACCCGCACCGCGCCTTCGGTCATCTCCAGCCGCCGGCTGGTCTCGGCGATTTCCTCGCCGTCGATCCCGATCGCCCTGACGATCTCGGCCGAGCGGGGGTCGAGCCGTTCGATCATCCGCAAGGCATCGCTCGCCTCGGTCGGGTCCGGGCCGGGATCGGCCGCGATCAGTTCGGCGAAGTCGCCGAGGGGCAGGTCCACCCGCTGGCCGCGGGCGCGGAAGGCGTCGATCACCTTGTGCCGCGCGATGGCATAGAGCCAGGGCCGCAGCGGCGCGTCACTGCGCCATGTATGGCGCTTGAGGTGGATCGCCAGCAGCACCTCTTGCACGATATCCTCGCAATGCTCCGCCCCCAGGCTGCCGCCCCGCGCCCGCACCAGCCCGCGCAGCATGGGGGTGATGGCGTGCAGGAAACGGCGATAGGCGCGGGCGTCGCCCGCATTGGCGGCCCGCAGCAATGCCGCCCACTCAACCTCTGTCATCTGCATCTTGCCTGCCAGTTCGGCGCGCGCGGGCGCTTTGTTACAGCCGCGGCCACGGTATTGCGCGAATTGCACGAATGCCAACACGGATGCGTGATCGGCGTAACAAAGCGTCCCTGCGGCCCGACTGGTGTTGCGGGAACCGGCTGACGGGCCCTGAGCAACGCAACATTCCTGAGGAGACACCGAGAATGACCCATATGTCCAACACGCTGACCCTGGCCGCCTCGCTGGCGACGGCGCTGACCCTTGCGGCCGGCTCTGCGCAGGCGGCCGAGATGGAGAAATGCTACGGCGTGGCGCTGGCCGGCCAGAACGATTGCGCCGCTGGCCCGGGCACCACCTGCGCCGGCAGCTCGACCATGGACTATCAGGGCAACGCCTGGAAGCTGGTCCCGGCCGGCACCTGCACCACCATGGAAACGCCCAAGGGCATGGGCTCGCTGGAGCCGATCGCGATGTGATCTGGCGGGGGGCGGGGCTCTCCCGCCCCCGTTTTCATGGGGGAGGTTCCGATGATCAATTTGCCTGCCGCGCCGGGGCTGGGGTTCAAGCCCGAGCATTTTGCGGCGATCCGAAGCACGCGGCCGGACCTTGGCTTCTTCGAGGTTCATGCCGAGAATTACATGGGCGCGGGCGGCGTGCCCCATGCGCAGCTGCGGGAGCTGCGGGCCGATTATGCGCTGTCGCTGCACGGGGTCGGGCTGTCCATCGGCGGGGCAGGGCGGCTGGATGCCGAGCATCTGGCCCGGCTGAATCGCCTGTGCAACGCCTATGAGCCCGAGAGCTTTTCCGAGCACTTGGCCTGGTCGAGCCATGGTGGGGATTACCTCAACGACCTGCTGCCTCTGCCCTATACACCCGAGACGCTGGGGATCGTCTGTGACCATATCGACGAGGTGCAGGCGGTGCTGGGGCGGCGGATGCTGCTGGAGAATCCCTCGACCTATGTGCTGTTTGCGCAATCGACGCTTTCGGAAACCGAGTTTCTGGCCGAGGTGGTGCGCCGCACCGGCTGCGGCCTGCTGCTGGATGTGAACAACGTCTTCGTCAGCGCCACCAACCACCGCACCGATCCGCGCGCCTATCTGGCCGACTTCCCGCTGGCGGCGGTGGGCGAGCTGCATCTGGGCGGCCATGCCGAGGAGGCGCTGCCCTCGGGTCCCTTGCTGATCGACGCGCATGGCACGCCGGTCGCGGACCCGGTCTGGACGCTGTATGCCGAGGTGCTGGCGCGGACCGGGCCGCTGCCGACGCTGATCGAATGGGACAATGACGTGCCGGAGCTTCCGGTGCTGCTGACAGAGGCGGCGCGGGCGGGGGCCTTGTTGGACGCGTTGGAGGTTCGCCATGCTCGCGCCGGCTGAGGGGCATGGCGGCTTCGTCGCGGCGTTCCGGGCGGGGCTTGTCGGAGGCGGGCTGCCGGAGGGCGTGACGGCGGTGGCAGAGGCAGAGCAGCGCTTTGCCGTCTACCGCAACAACGTCGCGCACAGCCTGACCGAGGCTTTGGCGCGGCGCTTCCCGGCAGTGTCGCGGCTGGTGGGGGACGCGTTCTTCCGGGCGATGGCGCGGGTGTTCATTGCGCAGCACCCGCCCGCCTCGCCGGTATTGCTGGATTGGGGCGCAGAGTTTCCGGGATTTCTGAAAGGCTTCCCGCCGGTCGCTGGCCTGCCCTATCTGCCGGATGTGGCGCGGATCGAGCGGGCGCGGGGGCTGGCCTATCACGCGGCGGATGCGGTGGCGGTGAGCCCGGCGGCGCTGGCGGGGGCGACGAGTCCCGAGGCGTTGCGGCTGGTGCTGCACCCGTCGGTGGCGCTGGTTGCCTCGGCCTGGCCGGCGGCAAGCATCTGGGCGGCGAACCAGCCGGGCGCAGACGCGGCAGGGATGCGGGCGCAGGGGCCGGAGTTGGCGCTGATCCTGCGCGACAGGGCACTGGAGGTGCCGGTGCGGGCGCTGGCCCCCGGCGATGCCGCGCTGGTGGCGGCGCTGCTGGCGGGGCAGGCGCTGGGGCCCGCGGCGCTGCGGGGACAGCTGGCGGAGCCGGGGCACGATCCGGCGGCGGTGCTGGGATATCTCATGGCGGCGGGCGCGATCATCGAAGTGGGGGAAGCGGCATGACAGGGATGGCTTCACGCATTTCGCGGCTGAATGCAGCCGGGGACCGGGTCGGTTGGGCCCTTCCGGCGCTGGCGCTGCGGCTGTTTCCGGCGGCGGTGTTCTTCGCCTCGGGCCGTACCAAGGTGGAGGGGCTGACGATCAAGCCCGCGACCTACTTCCTGTTCGAACACGAATACGCCCTGCCGCTGATCCCGCCGCATCTGGCGGCGGTGGGCGCGACGCTGGCCGAACATCTGCTGCCGGTGCTGCTGGTGCTGGGGTTGATGACAAGGGGCGCGGCGCTGGGGCTGCTGGCGATGACGCTGGTCATTCAGGTCTTTGTCTATCCGGGGGCCTGGGCGACGCATGGGCTCTGGGCGGCCTGCCTGCTCGCACTGATCGCGCGGGGGCCGGGGGCGCTGTCGCTGGATGCGCTGCTGGGGCTGGATCGCCGCGGCTGACACAGCAAATCGGGCCGCAGAATAATCTGCGACCCGCTCTTGCACGGCCGGCCCGACATGGGGGTATGCCGCGCCGGTGGTCCGGCAAGTCTGGGCCGCGCTGGGTGCGCGGATGCTCTGTGCCGTCAGGCTGGGTGCCGTCAGGCTGGCCGCCGTCAGACGGGCGGCTGCCCCCGCAGGGCGCGGGCAATCATCGCCACGACGAAGAGCACGATGAACACGAAGAACAGGATCTTGGCGATCCCGACGGATGCGCCGGCAATGCCGCCAAAGCCAAGCGCGCCGGCGATCAGCGCGACGATGAGGAATGTGAGAGCCCAACCAAGCATAGTGCAACTCCTTCTGAGGGGGCGGATAGAGACCGTTGCGGCGCGGCCGGTCGGGTCGCGCCTCTGCAGCCTCAACTCTGCGCCCCGGCGCCGGTTCCGTTGCCGGCGAAGGATCTGCGTGGGGCGTGCCGCCGCTGCCTCTCGATTTGGGAGGCGCGGCCGCGCCCTGTCATCGCCCCGAAAAACGGCCGGATTCAGCCGAAATTCGGGGCATTCGGCGGATCGGCGCTGCACATTTCCGGCATCTGCGGCGGGGGTGCAGGGCAAGGCATTTCCCCGGGCATTTTGTTGCGTCATACTGATTCAGGTTGGAACCTTTGCCCCCGGCAAGGCGTATTTCCGGAAAGGGGCGCTTTGCCAGGATGCCCACCCGGCGCGACCCGACGCCCTGATTTCGACCCGTTGACGTGACTAGCATTGCCATGATCCGTGACCCAGATTGGACCCCTGCCTTGGCCTGGACCCCGCCCCAACTGCGCATCCTCTACCTCGAAGACGAGGCGATCATCGCGATGGAGACATCGCAGGTGCTGCGCGACCTTGGGTTCGAGCAGATCGCGGCTGCGGCCTCGCTTGCCGGTGCCGAGAAGGCACTGGCCGAAGGCATGCCGGATCTGGCGCTGCTGGATGTGAGCATCGGGCGCGCCGGACTGTCCTCGCTCGATCTGGCGGCCAAGCTGCTCGAGGCGGGTGTGCCGGTGGTCCTGGCGACCGGGCATACCGCCTTCGAACTCAAGGCAGATCCGCGGGCTTGCGTGCTGGAGAAGCCGTTCAGCCCTGACGATCTGGAAGCCGCGCTGCGCCGGGCCGTGTCATCCCGCGGCGGGCGCGGCGGGCACACAGCAACCGCCGCGCAATAGCCCCGGTCAGGCCGCGAGCCGGCGCCGGTTCTCGTCCACCGCGTCGCGGTAGAGGGTGACTGTCGCCATCATCACATCGTCCGGGCTGGTGCCTGTGGCCAGCGACATCGCGCCGTGTTGCCAGGCATGGGCGGCAAGAGCCATCTTTTCTCCGACCATCCGCACCACCTCATCCTGCGCGCCGGCATCGCCGCGCGCCATCATGGTCAGCCGCTGTTCGATGACCACCTGCGCTTCCAGGGCCAGAAGGGTGCTTTGCAGAACGAAGGAGAAAAAATACATGGATCGACCTCATGATGAACAGTGAACAGTCGCAGGACCTGCCTACTTCGAACATCGGAGAACCGCCATCCCGCTTTCGCGCAGAAATGCTGCAGTGCAGAAACTCATCCGTCAAGCGACCTTTCGGCCACAGAAACGGGCTGCAATGACGCGGCTTTGTGCAATGGCTGTTGGCGCGCGTGCTCTTTCACAAGTGCGCGCTTCGCCCTATCTGCTATAATCAGAAAAAACCGGAGGACGCGCGATGGCCGAAACCAGAGCGAAGCTGGCCCAGATCGACCCGGTCTGGAGCCGTATCTGCGAAGAGGCCGAGGCCGCCGTGAAGGGCGAGCCGCTGCTTGGCGGGCTGATCCATTCAAGCCTGCTGCACCATCCGACGTTTGAACGGGCGCTGGCCTTCCGGTTCTCGCTGAAGCTGGCCTCGGGCGAGATGAGCGAGCAGATCCTGCGCGAGATCGCCGATGCCGCCTTTGCCGATGCGCCCGAGATCGGCCGTGCGGCGCGGGCGGATGTGGTGGCGGTGCATGACCGCGATCCGGCCTGCCACCGCTTCTTGCAGCCGGTGCTGTTCTTCAAGGGCTATCAGGCGATCCAGGCGTACCGGATCGGCCATTGGCTGTGGCAGCAGGGGCGCCGCGACATGGCCTATTTCGTGCAGATGCGGGTGTCGGAAGTGTTCGGCGTCGATATCCATCCCGGCGCGCGGATCGGGCAGGGGATCATGATCGACCACGCCCATTCCATCGTGATCGGCGAGACGGCGGTGGTGGGCGACAACGTGTCGATGCTGCATTCGGTCACGCTTGGCGGCACCGGCAAGGATGATGGCGACCGCCACCCGAAGATCGGCGACGGGGTGCTGATCGGCGCCGGGGCCAAGGTTCTGGGCAATATCAGCGTCGGCCGCTGCTCGCGCATTGCCGCGGGCTCGGTGGTGCTGACCGACGTTCCGCCCTGTACCACGGTTGCCGGGGTTCCGGCGCGGGTGGTGGGCGAGGCGGGTTGCCCGCAGCCGGCGATCCAGATGGACCATCTGGTGGTCGGCGGCTAGAGAGGGGCTGGTCCCAACGGGCCGCACATCACTGACAGGCTGACCCGATGCATCCCAAACTGCTGCTTGCCGGAGCCTACCGGACCCTGTTTCTGGGCCCGCCGGCGCCCCGGCCCGATCCGCTGATCCTGTGGCTGATCCCGATGGTGGGCCGCGCCAATGCCGGGGATTGGGACCGCGCCTGCGAGGTGCTGGCCGGCACGCTCGCCTCGATCGAGGCGGTGCGCTATGCCAACTGGAAGGTGCTGCTGTGCTCGCAGGACCGGCCAGAGGGCTTTGTCGATGGACCGCGCCACGAATTCGTGCAGGCACCGCCGCAGGACATGTCGAAGGGCATCTCCGACCAGAACATCAAGGCAAGGCTGCTGGCGGAACATGCGGCGCGGACCTGCAAGGGCTTTGCCTATGTCTCGCATCTGGATGCCGATGACCTGATCCACCCGGACCTGCCGGGCTGGATCGCCGCCGACAATAACGGGTCGGGCTATATCGTCGAGAAGGGCTACATGCTCGATTTCGCCAGCGGCCGGATTGCCCGCATGGGCACGGCGCCGGGCGAGTCGGTGTTCTGGAAGCACTGCGGGTCCTGCGGCTATTTCGCCGTGGATTTCGGGCGCCAGAAGTTCCCGGCCTTCCACCTGCGGCTGATCGGCAAGGGCCACAAGAACTACATCGCCCGCAGCGCGCGGCTCGGCCGCCCGCTGACCCCGGTGCCGTTCCCGGCGATGATCTATCTGGTGAACCACGGCGAGAACGTCCAAAGCCGCCGCGGCCATGACAAGATGGTCTACCTGGCGCGACGCGAGGTGACGGACGAGGGCGAGGTGGCGCGGGTGCGGGCGGAGTTTGGGTTGGGGGGCTCTATCTGATCAAGGAGGGGAAAAAGCCACGCGAAGCGAACTGGACGCGATAAAGAGACCTACGCTAGCGGCGCGCGACCTCGCTGAACTGCATCCCGATATCCTGATATCCCGCGATTTAGGCGTTGCCCTCCATGTCAACGCTCTGGAACGCTCCAAGCCGCTTATTGAGAACAGGCAGATCATCGCGACGAGGCTTTGTTGCGCAAATGCGGTGGAGATTTGCTCTGTGAATTCAGCGTGGTAGCTGGTCTGCATGAACAGACCGAAGCCCCCCACCTACCGCATGATGAACTGGCATGACTACAACCTTGCGTTCTCGAAGCGCGGATCGCTGTCGATCTTTTTTTATCCCGAGACGCAGTGGCTGGCCGCGCCAACCGGCAGGTGCGGGCGGCAGCCGGTGTTCACCGACGCGGCGATCCAGGCCTGCCTGACGCTGAAGGGTGAGGATGTCAGCGAGATGCAGGATCTGATCGCGGCGCAGTTGAAAGTCGTCCAGATTGCCCGCCCCAAGAAATCCTGCCGCCGCTGCGAGCGCATGGTGCAGATGCCGGCTCCCAGCCGGCCGATCCCGGACAGCATGGCCGGCGCCGGCCTTCTGGCCCACATCTTGGTCTCGAAGTTCGACGATCAACTTCCCTTGTATAGCCAGCACGAGATCTTCGCCCGCATGGGGGCAGACATCCCGACAGCACGCTGGTCGATTGGTGTGACCGCGCCATGCAGGTGCTGGCGCCGCTGCCCACAGCTCTGCCGGAGGCCGCCTGATGGCAACCGTCACCCATGTCTGCACCCTCGACTACGTCGCCAGGATGCCGGGCGAAGACCCTAAGCTTCTCGAAGCAATCGTCTACAACGACGACAATCTGACCTACGGCGCGATCATCAGCGTCTATACCGGTTCAGACGAGACCATCATCGCCCTGACCGGCCAGGGCATCGAAGAACTGCAAGACATGCTCGGGGGCGCCCGCTTCACCATCAAAACCTGGCACGAGTTCCTCGACGACCTCGTCCATGACGCCGACCTCGTCGCCCGCATCAAGACCCAGTCACGGCGGTAGAAATCTGCCGGTTACCCGCGGATGGGGCCTATGACACTCGGGCCTGCCACGCCGCCATCGCGGCGCGCGGAGCAGCGGCAGTCATCCCGCCCCGCAGGAACGGCAAGCCGTGGAACGAACCGACCGCAGGGGCGGCGGTGCGCAACGAGGCACTCCGCAGTTGCCGCCGTCTTGGCAGGGCGATTTGGAAGCGCTGGACCGGCTACTACCGACGAAGTCTGGTCGAGACCAAGATGCGCTGCTTCAAGCTCCTGGGCGAGCGCGTCGTGTCGCGCGACTTCGACAGGCAAGTCGCCAAACTTCAGATCAGGGCCGCCATCCTCAACCGCTTCACCGCCCTGGGAACACCCCTCACGCAGCGTGGAGGATAGGTCTGACCAGGGGAAGGGGTGACCTGCCACGGGATTTTTCCTCCAACTGCGATTAGAGTCCGCTCCATGGAGAGGACGGACGATGAAGCGAACGATACGAACCGAAGAGCAGATCATCGGCATTTTGCAGGAGCATGAGGCCGGGGCGAAGTGCGCAGATCTCTGCCGCAAGCACGGGATGTCGGAAGGCACGTTCTATG
>NZ_JAAAUC010000007.1 GCF_009908165.1 Frigidibacter albus | reverse complement strand
CGCAATCGCCCGACCCGCTGCACGCAATGAAAGTTCCGCGCGCCGGGCGATTGCTCAACCCGCGCCGAAAGGCGTAAATGACCAACGGGCTCCGGTCGCGGCTGGATGAAAGACCAGTGGCAGGTCAACTCGTCACCGGTGAAAATCGTGCCGTGACCCGGTCGGCCGAACTGGCCGGACACAGCCCCGAGGGGCTGCAACGGGCAACGCCTACTCTCCTGGAAGATGGTTCGTGGCTGTTGCAGGGCGAACATTTCTCGCCTTCGGCATTTCGCTCGACGACGATCCGGGGGTGCAGGGAATGCCTGCACGATGATCGTCAGAGGGCGGGATTGCTGGGCATGGCGATCCGGGGTGCCTGGTTGCTCGAGCACTATCTGCTTTGTTCGACGCATGGCCGACCGCTCGAAACGCTTTGGCAAGTCGGGTATAGGTGGGCGCGTCATGACAGCACCGCCCGACTGTTGGAGCTTTGTGACGATCTTTCGGACGCAACGACTTTTCCCACGCGTCGGGCGCCGACGGAGTTTGAAGACTGGCTGCATCAACGCCTGAACGGCACGGGGCAGGCGGGTTCTTGGCTGGACACCATGGAACTTGGGGCAGTCTGCGAATTTTGTCTGGCGCTTGGGCAGACTGCGATGGCAGCGGACCATCGCGACCCGCCGAGAAACCGTGATCCATCCGCGGCCTACGATCTCGGATTCAGCCTGGCACGGGAGGGCGAGGCTGCCCTCGAAGCCGCGCTGACCGCCCTGCAGGAGGCGCGCGCGCCCGGCGACGGAGTGCAGCGGGTTTTCGGCGCAGCTTACGACCTGCTTTCGCGCGACCCGCTTCCTGAAGGACTTCGCGGCTTCCACCAGGTGATGCGCCGGCACGTCGCGGCGACCTGGCCACTCGGGCCGGGAGACGAAATACTGGGTGAGCCGGTGCTGGAGCGGCGCCTGCACTCGATTGCCGATGCTGCCCGCCTGCTTGGGCGGTCGCCCGAGGTCATTCGCGCCGCTGTTGCGGATGCCGGGCTCCTTGAAGACGCAAGCGCCCGGAAGGCTGATGAGTGGTGCGTCTTCCGTGCGGGTGAGAACGTTTTGGATCGCTTCGATACCGGCAGCTCTGTTGCGAAATTCTGTGAGGTGCTGTCGCTCGAAGCTGATCTGTTCGAGGAGCTGAGGGACGCAGGCCTGTTCGGTGCTGTCGGGCGGGAAAGTGAGCTCACATTAAAGACGGGGCATGCCCTCGTCGACCGATTGCTCCTTGGAGCGGAACCGATGGGCCGGCGGGGCAAGGGATGGTGCACCGTCCCGGTGGCCGCTCAGCGGCTCCAGGTTCGACCTGCGGAGGTGGTCGCGATGATCCTTGATGGCCGGTTGGAGCGGATCGGGCGGCACGGGGGCGCTCCGGGCTTTGCGTCCGTCCTGGTGAACCTGTCGGGAGTCGTCGAGGATGCGATCAGCGCCGAAGTCTTCGCATTTTCGCAGGGGCTGACGACGGCAGAGCTTCTGAGCCTCCTGAGGCGTGGCGGATCGCCAGCGACGGTCAGCCAGCGAGAGAAGGGGCGGAAGGATCGGATCATGCTGTCGGGCGCGGATGCCGCGGCCTTCCATGCGCGGTTCATCAGCTTTCGCAGCCTCGGGGTTGCTCTGAGGCTGGAGTGGGATGTGCTGGAGGCCAGGCTGGAGGATCTGGGCATCGCGCCGGCCCCGGACTGCCGGCGGATCTACCTGCGCGAGGAGGTCAGAGGCCTTCTGGAGGAAGCCTCATAACCAATTGAACTAACGCGCTTATTTAATCCGCGCCGCGAGCGGCTTTTGCCTTGACAGCCCTTGCGCATGCTTCTGGTTTCTTTTGCGCATGCTTCCCCCGTTTCTGGCTGCTGCAACCGCCCTCGTCCTAAAGCTGCCGTTTGCCGCCGATCCACACGCCCGCCACGGCACGGTCGTCGCCCATCATGATCGTCGGGAACAGCGCCTCCCACAGATCGCCGGCGCGGCCTGACCGCTGCGCGATGGCAGGGGTGGAGCCGAGGTCGAGGGCAACCAGATCCGCCTCCATCCCCACAGCAAGATTGCCGACCTTGTCCTCGATACGCAGCGCACGGGCCGACCCAACCGTTGCCAGCCACCACAGCTGCGAGGGGTGCAGCGCCGTGCCGCGCAGCTGCGCCAGCTCATAGGCCGCGGCCATGGTGCGCAGCATCGAGAAGGAGGAGCCGCCCCCTGTATCCGTCGCCAGCCCGATCCGCAGCCCAGATGCGACCAGCCCGGCCATGTCGAAGATGCCAGAGCCGATGAAGGTGTTCGAGGTCGGGCAATGCACCAGGCTCGCCCCGGCCTCGCGCAGGCGGTCCCGCTCGCGCGCGGTGAGGTGGATGGCATGGCCATAGACCGCGCCTTCGCCGAGCAGGCCCTGCGCCTCGTAGGTGTCGAGATAGTCGCGGGCCTGCGGGAAGAGGCTTTTCACCCAGTCGATCTCATCGGTCTGCTCGCTCAGATGGGTCTGCATAAGGCAGTCCGGATGCTCGCGCCAGAGCTGGCCGAGAACCATCAGCTGCTCGGGCGTCGAGGTCGGCGAGAAGCGGGGGGTGATGACATAGGAGAGGCGGTCCACCCCGTGCCAGCGCTCCAGCAGGGCGCGGCTGTCGTCATAGGCCGATTGCGGCGTGTCGCGCAGGCCGTCCGGCGCGTTGCGGTCCATGCAGGTCTTGCCGGCCAGCGCCCGCATCCCGCGCGCCTGCGCCGCGGCGAAGAAGGCATCGACGCTGGCGGGATGGATGGTGGCATAGCTGCACATCGAGGTGGTGCCATGCGCCAGCGCCAGATCGAAATAGCGCTCTGCGATCTCGGCGGCATAGGCGGGGTCGGTGAAGCGCATCTCCTCGGGGAAGGTGTAGCTGTTGAGCCAGTCGATCAGCCGCTTGCCCCAGCTGGCGATGATCCCGGTCTGCGGGTAATGCACATGCGCGTCGATGAAGCCGGCGGAAAGAAGGGCGCTGCCCATGTCGGTGACGGCGGCCTGAGGGTGGGCGGCGCGGAGGGTATCGGCCTCGCCCATCTCGGCAATGCGGCCTTGGCGGATCAGCACGGCGCCGCGGGTGGAATGGCGGGCGGCGCCCGGGCCTTCGACGAAGGGATCGCCGGCGAAGGCAAGCGTCTGTCCGATCACCAGTTGATCCATCTTGGCCTCCATCTGCCGGGGTTTGTTGACTTCCAGCAGATCGGGCGGGCGCAGGCAACAGGGGATGCGGGGGGCGGACCAGAAGGCTTCTCTCCTTCTTGCCCGGAATCAAGGCGCTTCAGCGCCGCCGGGCAGCGCCCGTCCGCCCCCCCGGGCGGGCGCTCCTACCCGTTCCGCGTAGAACTCCGGTGGAGGTAGGCCGCACCATAAAGCGCCCAGAACCAATGTTGCTCGCCCACCCGGCGGACGGGCGCTGCCCTCGGACTGTGCATGTTGCTTCTTGGACAGAAGCTCAAACTGACACGCTCTCGCTTCCCACCCCCGCTGGCCCTCACCCAACGGCTCGGGTAGGCTGCGGCAAAATCAGGCGGGGGCGGCATGGCGGAGAACACGGTCGAGGATATCGAACGCGAGGAAGAAGACTATGGCCTCGACGCGGCCCTGGTCGGCCAGATTCTCGACGCGGTCGAGGCGCGGGACACGGCCCGCCTCGAGATTCTCACCGACCCGCTGCACGCCGCCGACATCGCCGACCTTCTGGAACAGATCGGCCCCGCCGAACGGCGCGACCTGCTGCGGCTCTGGCCCCGCGGCATCGACGGCGAGGTGCTGTCCGAAATCGACGAGTCGATCCGCGAGGAGGTGATCGAATACCTGCCGCGCGAGATGCTGGCCGAAGCGGTGCGCGAGCTGGACTCGGACGATGTGGTCGATCTCATCGAAGACCTCGAGCTGGCACAGCAGCAGATCATCCTCGGCGCGCTCGACAAGTCGGACCGCGCCGCCGTCGAACAGTCGATGGCCTATCCGGAATACTCCGCCGGCCGCCTGATGCAGCGCGAGGTGGTGACCGCGCCCGAGCATTGGACGGTGGGCGAGACCATCGACTTCCTGCGCGCCGAAGAGTGGCTGCCCGACCAGTTCTACCATGTGGTGCTGGTCGATCCGCGCCAGCATCCGGTCGGCTATGTGACGCTTGGCAAGCTGCTGTCCTCACGCCGCGACGTGGCCCTGCGCGGGCTGGCCGAGGACAGCTTCCGTACCTTCAGCGTGTTCCAGGAGGAGGGCGAGGTCGCCTATGCCTTCAACCAGTATCACCTGATCTCGGCCCCGGTGGTGGACGAGGATAACCGGCTGGTCGGCGTCATCACCATCGACGACGCGATGAACGTGCTGGACGAGGAGCATGAGGAAGACGTGCTGCGCCTTGCGGGGGTTGGCGAGGAAAGCTCGATCTCGGACGGCGTGATCGAGACGGTGAAGCAGCGTACCCCCTGGCTGCTGGTGAACCTCTTGACCGCGAACCTTGCCGCGCTGGTGATCTCGCAATTCTCGGGCACGATCGAGGCAATCGTGGCGTTGGCGGCGCTGATGCCGATCGTCGCCTCGATGGGCGGCAATGCCGGCACCCAGTCGCTGGCGGTGGCGGTGCGGGCGCTGGCGACCAAGAACCTCACCAGCTCCAACGCCGGCCGGGTGGTGCGGCGCGAGGCGATGGTGGGGGCGATCAACGGCGTGCTGTTTGCGGTGATCATGGCGGGGGTGGGATATTTCTTCTTCGGCTCGCTGCTGCTGGGGGCGGTGATCGGCATGTCGATGGTGATCAACCTGATCGTGGCGGCGCTGGCGGGCGTGCTGGTGCCACTGGCGCTGGACCGCTACGATCTGGACCCGGCGCTGGCCTCTGGCACCTTCGTCACCACGATGACCGATGTGGTGGGTTTCTTCAGTTTCCTCGGTTTGGCGACGGTGATTTTGCTATGAATGCTCTGATGGACCAGAAGACGGCGGCGCGGGCAGAGGCGTTTGCGGATCGCAAAACGGCTTTTGCGGGCGGGCAGGGCAGCGCGGCGGAACGGCTGGCGGCCGTGCTGGCGCCCTGCCGCGGGCAGGTGCTGGCCGGCTACATGCCGATGCGGACCGAGATCGATCCGCTTGCGGCGATGGTGGCGCATCTGGCGGCGGGCGAGGGCGGGCGTGTCTGCGTTCCGGTGATCGAAGGGCCGGGCCAGCCGCTGCGCTTCCGCGAATGGACGCCCGAAGCGGCGATGGAGCCGGGCGAGTTCGGCGCGCTGGTGCCGGCGGCGGGCGAGTGGCTTGTGCCCTCCGTCCTGATCGTGCCGCTGCTGGCCTTCGACTGGCGCGGCTACCGCCTTGGCTATGGCGGCGGCTACTATGACCGCACGCTGGAGGCGCTGCGGGCCGCGGGGCCGGTGATCGCCGTGGGCTTCGGCTTTGCCGCGCAGGAGGTGGAGGAGGTTCCGGTGGAGCCGACTGACCAGAAGCTGGACCTGATCGTCACCGAATGCGGGGTGATCCGGCCCGGGACATAGGGAACCCGTCTGATCCGCGCGGGTTCGGCTGGCAGAACTGGAGGGGCTATGAAAGCAAGCGCGATCCTTGAGACAGTGATCTATGGGGCTGATCCGCAAGCGGTGGCTGCGTTCTACACGCGCCTGTTCGGGCTGGAACCCGTGCAATCCGTGCCCGGCCGCTTCGCCTTCCTGCGCTGCGGCGGGCAGATGCTGCTGATCTTCAACCCGGACGCGACGCGCGACCCCGACCACCAGAACGGCATTCCGGCGCATGGGGCGACGGGGCCGGGCCATCTGTGTTTCCGAGCCGAGACGGCCGAGGAACTGGAGGGTTGGCGTGCCCGGCTGGCAGAGCTTGGCATCGGGATCGAGCATGAGCAGGTCTGGAAGAGCGGCGCCCGCTCGGTCTATCTGCGCGACCCGGCGGGGAATTCGGTCGAGATTGCCGAGGCGGCGATCTGGGGGCTGTGACCGGCGGACCGTCGTGCCCGGAGCCGGCGGGCGGGGGGCCGTCTGCCCCCCGCACCCCCCGAGGATACTTGGAAAAGGCAAAGGGGAAGAGCGCGGTCAGTCCCCGATCTGCACCGTCTGGCGCAGGGTGCCGGAGGGGGCATCGAAGATCAGGATCTCATCCGTTTCAGTGACGACGGCATACCAGCCGGGGCCGAAGGTGACGGCGCGGGCGGTGCTGCCGGCGGGCAGGGTGATCCCGGCGGGCAGCACCGGGCCGGCGGGATCTTGCGAGAAGCGGATGACAAGGATCGCAAGGATCGCTAGAAGCCCGACGATCATCACCCCGGCCAGTGCCGTCACCAGTGCCTTCAGGAAACGCAGTTCCGGCAGCGCCGGGGCCGCCTCGCCCCCGTTCGGAGTATCATCCTTGTCAGGCATCGCCCCCCGCCTTCTGCATGTCGTCATCGGGCCGGACCCGCCCGAGCGCCTTGATAAGGCGCTGGCGCGCGAGGTGCCAGAGGAATGGGCGCTGTCACGCTCGCGCCTGACCAAGATGATCGCCGAGGGTGCGGTCAGCCGCGGCGGCGTGGTGCTGACCGACCAGAAGGCCCGCGTCGCCGAGGGCGACCGCATCGAGCTGACCCTCGGCGCGCCCGAGCCGGTCGAGACCGAGGCCGAGGATATCCCGCTGTCCGTCGTTTGGGAGGATGACGACCTGATCGTCATCGACAAGCCCGCGGGGCTGGTGGTGCATCCTGCGCCGGGCACGCCCTCGGGCACATTGGTCAACGCGCTGCTGCATCATTGCGGCGACCGCCTGCACGGGGTGGGCGGCGAGCGGCGGCCGGGCATCGTCCATCGGATCGACAAGGATACCAGCGGGCTGCTGGTGGCAGCCAAGACCGACCGGGCGCATCACGGGCTGGCCGCGCAGTTCGAGGCGCATACCGTGGCGCGGCACTATCTGGCGCTGGTGTTCGGCGTGCCCGACAAGGCCGATCCGCGGCTGCGCGGGATCAAGGGCGTCAGCTTCGAGGCGGGCGGGATCCTGAAGGTGGCGACGCAGCTGGCGCGCCACAAGACCGACCGGCAGCGGCAGGCGGTGGTGGAACATGCCGGGCGCCATGCCGTCACCCGGGCGCGGCTGGACCGGGTGTTCGGCACGCCGCCGAGCCTCGCGCTGCTGGATTGCTGGCTGGAAACCGGGCGCACCCATCAGATCCGGGTGCACATGGCCCATGTCGGGCTGGGGCTGGTCGGCGATCCGACCTATGGCGGGCGGCGCAAGCCTGCCGCCAAGAGCCTTGGCGAGGCGGCGGCCGAGGCAGTGGCGGCCTTCCCGCGGCAGGCGCTGCACGCGGCGACGCTGGGGTTCGAGCATCCGGTGACCGGCGAGGCGCTGTCCTTCTCGGCGCCGCTGCCCCCCGACATGGCAGCGCTGCTGGCGATCCTGCCCGGGGCGTGAGCCGCGACATAAGCACTGGGCCCCCCGAGATCACCCTGCACCCACGCACAGCCACATAAGCGTGATAGCGCTGACATGGGGCTGGCGCGGCGACGGGAGGAACTGCATCCTGCGTTGAACCGTTCGGTACACTAAGGCGTCCCCTTGAAAGCGGGCTGCGCCCTTCCCAACTTCACCGGTCCCGATCCGCCCTGGCGGAAGGGGAACAGGGGATCAGACAGATGAGCACCTATACCAACCTACCCGCACCCAGCCCCGAACAGGGGATGAACCGCTACCTTCAGGAGATCCGCAAGTTTCCGCTGCTGGAACCCGAAGAAGAATACATGCTGGCCAAACGCTGGGTGGATCACGAGGACAGCTCGGCCGCGCACCGGCTGGTCACCTCGCACCTGCGACTCGCGGCGAAGATCGCCATGGGCTATCGCGGCTATGGCCTCCCGCAGGCGGAAGTGATTTCCGAGGCGAATGTCGGGTTGATGCAGGCGGTCAAGCGTTTCGACCCCGAGCGCGGGTTCCGGCTGGCGACCTATGCGATGTGGTGGATCCGCGCCAGCATCCAGGAATATATCCTGCGGTCCTGGAGCCTGGTGAAGCTGGGCACCACCTCTGCCCAGAAGAAGCTGTTCTTCAACCTGCGCAAGGCCAAGTCCAAGATCGGCGCGCTGGAAGAGGGCGACCTGCGCCCAGAGAACGTCGCGCAGATCGCCAAGGACCTGAACGTGACCGAGACCGAGGTCATCTCGATGAACCGGCGGCTGTCGGGGGGCGATGCCTCGCTGAACGCCATGGTGGGCTCGGACGGCGACAGCGCGACCCAGTGGCAGGACTGGCTGGAGGACGAGGATGCCGACCAGGCCGGCGACTATGAGGCGCGCGACGAGCTGGAAGCGCGCCGGGCCCTGCTGGTGCAGGCGATGGACGTGCTGAACGACCGCGAGAAGGATATCCTGATGCAGCGCCGGCTGGAAGACAGTCCGGCAACGCTCGAGGACCTCTCCTCGCAATACGAGGTCAGCCGCGAGCGGATTCGCCAGATTGAGGTGCGAGCCTTCGAGAAGCTGCAAAAGCGGATGCAGGAACTCGCCCGCGACCGCGGGATGCTGGTCCCGGCCTGATCCCGGAAGCCCGCCCCTCGGCGGGCTTTCTCACACGTGCGCGAAGGTCAGCCGCCCCGGGTAGCTGCAGGTTGCGCTTTGCTGCAGTGCAGCTAAGTTGCGCGCGGGGATGAGGCGGCAGGCCCCTCGTGGCCGCTCTGACAGGACAAGGCGAATGAACGCGAATGCATTCCGGCAACGCCTGATCGGGGCGATTTTGTGCCTGTGCCTGCTGGCGCTGGTTGCGGGCACCGTGCCGGTGACGCTGGCGCTGCTGTCGCCACTTGGCACGATTGCCCGGGTGCTCGACAGCCTCGCGCCGCAGATGCTGGCCGCCGCGCTGGGGCTGGCGCTGCTGGCGGCGCTGCTGGGGGCTTGGCGGGCTGGGGGTGCGATGACGGTGCTGACCCTGGCGCTTGCGGGGTGGTTCGGGCTGCAGCATGCACAACGCTCGTTGCCGCTGGCCGCCGATATGCAGCCGGAATTGCGCGTGCTGTTCTTCAACGTGCTCCATGAGAATGCGGCCAATGCCGAACGGATTGCGCAAGCGGCTCGCGACTCGGGCGCCGATGTGCTTGCTTTCGCCGAAACCGGCGCACTGGAGGCGGTTCTGCCGGGCTTGCGCGAGGACTATCCCCACATGGTCGGCTGCGAGAGCGAATGCCAGACGGTGGTCTTGTCGAAAGTACCGATGGCAGCCTCCAATCCCGAGTCGGGGCCGATGGGCTGGCATGGCACGTTCGCCTTGGTCACGCTGACCCCGGAAGAGGGCGAAGCCTTCACGCTGATCGTGGCGCACAAGCTCAAGCCCTGGTTCGCCGGTCAGGTCGAGGGGCAGGACGCCCAGTTCGAGTCTCGATTGAACGACATCGCCGGGCCTATGGTGGTGGTCGGGGATTTCAACGCCGCCCCGTGGAGCGCGCCGTCGCGCGCGCTGATCGACGCAACCGGCCTGCGGGCGCCGCGGCTGCCGGTGCCCACCTGGCCGGTGGAGGCGGGGCGCTTCGGGGTGCCGATCGACAACATCTTCGTGCGCGGCGGGGCGCGGCTGACGGACCTTCAGCCCTTCGGTGATGATCTCGGCTCCAACCATCGCGGCCTGCTGGCCGAGGTGGCGATCGGCGGCTAAGGCGCCGACCGCCCCGGAGGCATCAGTCCTCCATCGCCTCCAGCTCGTCGATCATCCCCGCGATCATGCCAAGCCCCTTGTCCCAGAAGGCGGGGTCGCTGGCATCGAGCCCGAAGGGCGCCAGCAACTCCTTGTGGTGCTTGGACCCTCCGGCGCGAAGCATGTCGAAGTACTTCTCCTCGAAGCCTGGCAGCCCTTCCTCGTAAGCGGCGTAAAGCGCGTTCACCAGCCCGTCGCCGAAGGCATAGGCATAGACGTAGAAGGGCGAATGCACGAAGTGGGGGATGTAGGACCAGAAGGTTTCATACCCCTCCATGAAGTCGAAGACCGGGCCTAGGCTTTCGGCCTGGATGCTCATCCACAGCGCATTGATGTCCTCGGGCGTCAGCTCGCCCTCGCGCCGTGCGGCGTGCAGCTTGCACTCGAAATCGTAGAAGGCGATCTGCCGCACGACGGTGTTGATCATGTCCTCGACCTTGCCGGCCAGCAGGATCTTGCGCTCGGCCGGGGTTTTCGCCGCCTCCAGCAGCTTGCGGAAGGTCAGCATCTCGCCGAAGACGCTGGCGGTTTCGGCCAGAGTGAGCGGCGTCGAGGACAGCATCTCGCCCTGGCCCGCCGCCAGCACCTGATGCACCCCGTGGCCCAGCTCATGCGCCAGCGTCATCACGTCGCGCGGTTTGCCAAGGTAGTTCAGCATCACATAGGGATGCACCTCGGTGACGGTGGGGTGCGCAAAAGCGCCGGGCGCCTTGCCGGGCTTCACGCCCGCATCGATCCAACCCTTGTCGAAGAACGGCTCGGCCAGCTTGGCCATCTCGGGCGAGAAGGCTGCATAGGCATCCATCACCATCGCGCGGGCGGTGGGCCAATCGACCACGCGCACATCCTCGGTCGGCAGCGGCGCGTTGCGGTCCCAGACCTGCAAGCGGTCCAGCCCCATCCATTTCGCCTTCAGCGCATAATAGCGATGGCTGAGCCGCGGATAGGCGGCGACCACCGCATCGCGCAGCGCCTGCACCACCTCGGGCTCCACATGGTTCGACAGGTGCCGGCCATATTGCGGGGTCGGCATCTTGCGCCAGCGGTCCTCGATGTCCTTTTCCTTGGCCAGCGTGTTGTGGACGCGGGCGAACAGCTTCACGTTCCGCGCGAACACCGCCGCCAGCGCCCTTGCGCCCGCCTCGCGTTTCGCGCGCACGGGGTCCGAGAGCAGGTTCAGCGTCGCCTCCAGGTTCAGCGGCTCCGCCTCGCCCTCCACCTCGAACATCAGCCCGGCCATCGTCTCGTCGAACAGCCGGTTCCAGGCGGCGGCGCCAACGGTGGACTGGTCGTGCAGGAACTTCTCCATCTCGTCCGACAGCTGGTGCGGGCGCATGGCGCGCATCCGGTCGAAGACGGGGGTGTAGCGGGCGAGGTCGGCACTTTCCTCCAGCAGGGCGGCCAGATGCTCATCGGGCAGGCGGTTGAACTCCAGGCTGAAGAACACCAGCGGCGTGGTGAAATCGGTCACCTTGTCCTGGGCATCGGCCATGAACTTGGCGCGGCCGGCATCGAGCGTGTTCTGGTAATAGCGCAGGCCCGCATAGGACATGATCCGCCCCGCCACCGTCTCGATCCGCTCATAGCGGTGGACACAAGCCAGCATGGCATCCGCATCGAGATCGGCCAGCCGCCCCTCGAAATCGTCGGCGAAATCGCGGCAGGCCTGCTCGAGCCAGACCATGTCATTGGCGAACTCGGCTGCATCCGGCGCGGGGTAGAGGTCGGTCAGGTCCCATTCGGGCAGATCGCCGAACGCGCCGCCAGCGGCCGGGTTCGCGTCATGCAGCGGGCGGGGAAGGCGGATCGGCATCGGGAAACCTCATCTTTGTGCTGCCCCAGACATAGGGGCGCGGGGGCGCGGGGTGCAAGGGTGGCCAGCGCGCGGACCACAGATCGCGGCTAGCGCCGCGCGCCCAGCAGATCCCGCGCCGTCTCCAGCGTATCTGCCTCGGACGCAGGCTTGTCGCGCCGCCAGCGCAGCATCCGCGGAAAGCGCAGGGCGATGCCCGACTTGTGGCGCGGGCTGTCCTGAATGCCCTCGAAGGCGATCTCGAACACCAGTTGCGGCGTGACCCGCCGCACCGGGCCAAACCGCTCCAGTGTGTTCTTGCGCACCCAGGCGGTGATCTCGCCGAACTCGGCATCGGTGAGGCCGCTATAGGCCTTGGTCACCGGCACCAGCTCGTCGCCCTGCCACAGCGCGAAGGTGAAATCGGTGTAGAGGTTGGCGCGCCGGCCATGCCCGGCCTGGGCATAGACCATCACCGCGTCGAAGGTCATGGGATCGAGCTTCCATTTCCACCAGTCCCCCCGCTTGCGCCCGACGTGGTAGGGCGAGGCGAGGCGTTTGATCATAACCCCTTCCGCCCCCGCCGCTGCCGCCCCGGCGCGCAAGGCGGCCAGTGCAGGCCAATCCACGAAGGGCAGGGGCGGCGACAGCCGGAAGGGGGCGCTGGCGGGCACATCTTCGGCCAACCGCCGCAGCGCGCTTTGCCGCACGGCCAGCGGCTCCGCCCGGATGTCGCGGCCTGCCTCCTCCAGCAGGTCATAGGCCATCAGGATCACCGGCGTTTCGGCCAGCAGCTTCCTGGGCACCGTCTTGCGCCCGATGCGCTTTTGCAGGGCAGCAAAGGGCAGCGGCGCCCCTGCGGCCGAAAACGCCAGGATCTCCCCATCGATCACCGTCCCATCGGGCAGCCGGTCCGAAAGCTCCCCCAGTTCGGGAAACCGGTCCGTCACCAGCTCCTCCCCCCGCGACCACAGCGTGAACCGCCCGCCGCGCAGCACCGCCTGGCCGCGGATGCCGTCCCATTTCCAGTCCGCCGCCCAGTCCTCCGGTGGCCCGAGCGCCTCCGGCGCCTGCTCCAGCGCATGGGCGAGGCAGAACGGATAGGGCCGTGCCAGGTTGGCGCCGGGGTCATTGGTCAGCACCAGGGCGGCAAAGGTCGTGCTGTCCGGCGTCCAGTCGCCCATCAGTCGCAGCGCAAGGTCCGGCTCGGCAATCCCCGTCGCCTGCGCCAGCGCCCGGGTCATCAGCCCCTGCGCCACCCCCATGCGAAACCCGCCGGTGATCAGCTTGTTGAACATGAATCGCTCGGTCCCCTCCAGCGCCGTCCAGGCCGCCAGCACCGCATCGCGCCGCTCCGGCTCGGGCAGGGCGACAAGGCTGCGGATGCGGGTAATCCAGTCGGTCAGCGCCGCCGCCTCGGGCGCCTCCGGGGGCGGCAGGATCAGCGCAATGGTCTCGGCCAGATCACCGGTCACCGCATAGCTCTCCTCGAACAGCCAGCCCGGCAGCCCCGCCACCTCCGCCGCCCACTCCGCCAGCCGGGTGGCATTCACCGCCCGCTTCGGCCGCCGCCCTGACAGCAGCGCGATGGTCCACAGCCGGTCCTGATCCGGCGCCTCGCGGAAATAGGCCGCCAGCGCGGCGGTCTTCTCGGACGTGCGCGTGGTGGTATCGAGCGCAGCGAACAGCGCGGCAAACCGCTTCATTGCGCGGCCTCCATGCCAAAGACGCCTTGCCCTTCTTGCTGGCAAAAATATCCCGGGGGGAGCCGAAGGCGGGGGGCAGCGCCCCCCTCCGCCGCCAGCCGCAAGCGCACCGTCATTCGGCCACCTCCGCTGCCTCGGCCTCGTCCCCCTGCCAGTCCGTCGCCACGATCCCTGCGTCATAGCCCTGACCCTCCAGCCAGCGCCGGAACACCGTCGTATAGCCATGCGTCACGAACACTCGCCCCGCCCCGGTCTCGCGGATCGCGGTGTTCAGCCCGTCCCAATCGGCATGGTCGGAAATCACGAAGCCCCGGTCCACCGACCGCCGCCGCCGGATCCCGCGCAGGCGCATCCAGCCTGACGCGAACCCTTCGGAGGCCGGTCCGAACCGCCGCGCCCAAGGCGTGCCAAGCGCGGCGGGCGGCGCCAGCACCAGCGCGCCGGGATGCGATCTTGCATCCACCCCCGGCACCACGCGGATCGTCTCGGGCAGGCGCAGCCCCTCGGCCCGCAGGATCGCCGTCATCTCCTCCACCGCGCCATGGGTCAGGATCGGGCCGATCCCGGGATCGAGCCCCGCCAGCAGCCGCTGTGCCTTGCCAAGGCTATAGGCCCCCAGCACCGAGGCGCGGCCGTCAGCGGCATTCCCCGCCCACCAGCGGTTCACCTCGGCGCGGATTTCGGCCTCGGGGCGCCAGCGGAACACCGGCAGGCCGAAGGTGCATTCGCTGATGAAGGTATCACAGCGCACCGGCTCGAACGGCTCCGAGAGGCCATCGGGAGCGATCTTGTAATCCCCCGACACCACCCAGACCTCGCCCGCCACCTCGACCCGCACCTGCGCCGAGCCCGGGACATGCCCCGCTGGATGCAGGCTGACGGTGGCGCCGCCGATCCGCAGCGGCACCCCGAATTCCAGCGCCTGCGCGGTGATCGGGCCGAGGCGGTGGCGCATCGCGGCAAGGCTGCGGGGGGTGGCGAGGTAATGGCCCATCCCGTTGCGGGCATGGTCGGAATGGGCATGGGTGACGATCGCCCGGTCCACCGGGCGCCAGGGGTCGATGTAGAAATCCCCGGCGGGGCAATGGATGCCCCGGTCGGTGAAGCCAAGAACCGGATCGCGTGCCATTCCCTGAACTTAGGCTGCCCGCCGGCAAAGGGAAGCCGCTCAGGCGGGCATCCGCTGCGGGCCGCTCAGGCGGCCATTCGCCGCGGCGCGCGAAGCCGCAGGCCGGCGCGCATGTTCATCCCCAGCAACGCAAGGTTGACCAGCCCCGCCAACATTTCCAGCCGCTGCAGCCAGAAGAAGCGATCCTCGACTAACCCCTTGCTGGCAAGCCACCACAAGGCCACGGCCAGGGGCAGCAGCACCAGCAGGCCATTGGCGGCGATGACGCGCATCCGCCGGATCTTGGCGGCGATCTCGGGCCGTTTCCAGCCGCGCCCGAGGACGGCCCCGCTGATCCCGGCCCCGGCCAGCGCCGGGATCAGCACCAGGCCGATGCCCCACAGGATCGTCCCGCGCGCGGCGAGGATGTCTTCGGGAGAACCGCTTGCCGCGGCCCGCCACAGCAGGGCCTGGAAGGCGAGGATGGTCAGCATGGCGATACCGCCGGCGGCGGCGTGGAGTTTGGCTTTGGCGGGACGGGACAGCATGACGAGTCGCTCCATATGAATAGGATGCTATCCATATACGGCTTGAATAGCGTGCTATGCAAGTGGCAAGGTGCCGCATGACCTTCGACAAGACACGCTCCGCCGGCTACCTCGCCAACCACCTCGCGCGGCTCTTCGCGCAGCATCTGGCCGCCGGGATCGCCCCCCTCGGCCTCGCGCCGGCGCAGTTCATGGCGCTGCTGGAGTTGTGGCGCGAGGATGGGCTGACCCAGGCCGAGCTTTGCGCAAGGCTGGATGTGGAGCAGGCGACGATGGCCGGCACGCTCGGTCGCATGGCGCGGGACGGGCTGATCGAGCGGCGGGCGCATCCCGCGGACCGCCGGGCGCAGACGGTGCATCTGACGGACCGGGCCCGCGCGCTGGAGGCGCCGGCGACCGAAGCGGCGCGGGCCGTGAACGCGCGGGCACTTGCCGCATTGCCCGAGGCGGAGCGGGCCCCCTTCGTGGCATCCCTGCACCGGATCACCGAGGAAATGCGCCGACGCAAACCCTGATTGCGCGCGAAACCGCACAAAAAACGGGCATCTGCCCGAATTATGGCAACACTTTGGCGGCCTTCGGCGTTAACATCATGCGGTGCCTTCCCCTGTCTGGCGCCGCTGCCTAACACTTGGGGAAACGCCCCTGAATCGTCGGGGGACAACAGGGCGGGACATCGGCACGAGTGATGGCGACCGAGTATTTCAACGAGATGTATGAGGGGGGTGCCGTGCGGGCACCCTATGCGCGGCTCGAGGACTGGATGCGTTCCATGCCTGCCGAATTGCGCCAGATGAAACAGGCCGAGGCGGAGGATCTGTTCCGGCGCATCGGCATCACCTTCGCCGTCTATGGCGAGGGCGGCGATCCCGACCGCCTGATCCCCTTCGACATGTTCCCGCGGGTCTTCGCGCAGGATGAATGGCGCAAGCTGGAACGCGGCATCAAGCAGCGGGCGCGGGCGCTGAACGCCTTCCTCGTCGATGTCTATGGCCGGGGCGAGATCGTGAAGGCGGGCAAGATCCCCTCGCGCCTCGTCTATCGCAACGAGGCCTATGAAAAGGCCGTGTCCGGCTTCGTGCCGCCGCGGGGCGTGTTCAGCCATATCG
The DNA here is from genome assembly GCF_009908165.1 of Frigidibacter albus. Lineage (GTDB taxonomy): Bacteria > Pseudomonadota > Alphaproteobacteria > Rhodobacterales > Rhodobacteraceae > Frigidibacter > Frigidibacter albus. The sequence continues at coordinate 234,810 of NZ_JAAAUC010000007.1, read as the reverse complement.
TCGGCATCGACATCGTGCGCACCGGGCCGGGCGATTTCTTCGTGCTGGAAGACAATTGCCGCACGCCAAGCGGCGTCAGCTACATGCTGGAAAACCGCGAGATCATGATGCGGATGTTCCCGGCGCTGTTCCAGAACAACCGGATCGAGCCGGTAGACAACTATTCCGACCTGCTGCGCCGGACGCTGGCCAGCGTCGCCCCGGCAAAATGCGACCGCGATCCGACCATCGTGATCCTCACCCCGGGGCATTTCAACAGCGCCTATTACGAGCACAGCTTCCTTGCCGACCTGATGGGCGTGGAACTGGTCGAGGGCGCGGACCTGTTCGTGGAAAACGGCTTCGTCTGGATGCGCACCACCGAAGGCCCGAAGAAGGTGGATGTGATCTACCGCCGCATTGATGACAGCTACCTTGACCCGCTCTGCTTCCGCCCGGATTCGATGCTGGGCGTGCCGGGGCTGATGGATGTCTACCGCTCGGGCGGCGTCACCATCTGCTCGGCGCCGGGGGCCGGGGTCGCCGATGACAAGGCGGTCTATACCTTCGTGCCCGACATGGTGCGCTTCTATCTGGGCGAGGAGCCGATCCTGAACAACGTTCCCACCTGGCAATGCGGCAAGACCGACGATCTGAAATACGTGCAGGCCAACCTGAAGGATCTGGTGGTGAAAGAGGTCCACGGATCAGGCGGCTACGGGATGCTGGTCGGGCCAAAATCCACGCAAGAGCAGATCGAGTATTTCGCCGGCCGCATCGCTGCCGACCCCGACAACTACATCGCCCAGCCGACGCTGGCGCTGTCCACGGTGCCGACCTTCGTGGAAGAGGGCGTAGCGCCCCGCCACGTGGACCTGCGGCCCTATTGCCTTGTGGGCGAGCGGATCGAACTGGTGCCGGGCGGCCTGACCCGCGTCGCGCTGAAGGATGGCAGCCTGGTCGTGAACTCGTCGCAGGGCGGCGGGGTCAAGGACACCTGGGTACTGGCGGAGTAGAGATCATGCTGAGCCGGACCGCCGACAACCTGTTCTGGATTGCGCGCTACATGGAGCGCGCCGAAACCATGGCCCGCCTGCTGGAAGTGGGGGCGCGCATCGCGCTGCTGCCGTCCGCCGGGCACGGCTACCGCAGCGAATGGGACAGCCTGCTGCAAGCCTCGGGCACCGCCGCGGGCTTCGCCAAGAAATATGGCGACCCGGTGCAGCGCAACATCGAGAGCTACCTGTTCTTCGACCACGACAACTCCTCCTCGGTGGCCTACTGCATCAGCCGGGCGCGCGAAAATGCCCGCATCGTGCGCACCGCGCTGACCACACAGGTCTGGGACGCGCTCAACACCGCCTTTCAGGAAATGCGCCAGTTGGAGCGGACGCCGCGCTCGCAGCTGGAACTGTCGCGGCTGACGGAATGGACGATGCGCCATGCCGCCATGGTCCGCGGGGCGATTGACGCGACCCTGCTGCGCAACGATGGCTGGGACTTCCTCGGCCTTGGCTACAAGCTGGAGCGGGCCGACAACACCGCGCGGCTGATGGACGTGAAGTACTACGTGCTGCTGCCGCGGGCCGATTATGTCGGCTCCGGCCTCGACAATTACCAATGGACCACGCTTCTGCGCGCGATGTCCTCGCACCGGGCCTTCCACTGGGCCTATGGCGGCGACATCACGGCCGGCAAGATCGCGCATTTTCTGATCCTGAACCCGCAATGCCCGCGTTCGCTGATCACCGCGATCGAGGGCGCGACCGGGCATCTCGACCGGCTGGCCAAGGCCTATCACACCACCACCGAGGCGCAGAGCCGGTCGCGCGCCTTGCTGGGGGAGCTGTCCGAGATGACGGTGGATGATATCTTCGAGGAAGGCCTGCACGAATACCTGGGCCGCTTCATCGGTGACGTGGGGGAGGTGTCGCACCTCGTCGGCGAGATTTACCTAAGCGGGGTGGCACGATGATCCTCACGGTCTCGCATATCAGCACCTACAGCTATGACGCCCCCGTGCGCGGCGCGGTGCAAAGCCTGCGGATGACGCCGTCCGTCTGCGACGGGCAGCGGGCGATCCGCTGGAGCATCGAGGTCGTCGGCGGCACCCGCGGCGCCAGCTTCCGCGACGGCGCCGGGGATTGGGTCGAGGGTTGGTCGCTGCGCGGCCCGGTCTCCGAGATCACGGTGAAGGTCACCGGCGAGGTTGCCACCACCGACATGGCCGGCGTGCTGCGCGGCCACCGCGAAACCGTGCCGCCGGAGGCCTATCTGCGCGAAACCGGGCCGACACGGGCCGATTCCGGGCTGATGACGCTGGCGCAAGAGGCGGCGGCCGGCGCCACCGACGCGCTGGACCGCGCCCACCGCATCGCCGCCGCGATCAACGAGGCCATCGCCTATCGCCCCGGATCGACCGACCAGTTCGGCACCGCCGCCGAGGCGCTTGCGCTTGGCGAGGGCGTCTGTCAGGACCACGCCCATGCGCTGATCGCCTGCGCGCGCTTCCTCGACATGCCGGCGCGCTATGTCTCGGGCTATCTGCACGCGGGGGCCGAGGGCACGCCGAACGAGGCCTCGCATGCCTGGGCAGAGGTCTGGATCGACCGGCTGGGCTGGGTCGGCTTCGATGCTTCCAACGCTACCTGCCCTGATGCGCGCTACATCCGCCTCGGCTCGGGTTTCGATGCGCAGGATGCGGCGCCGATCCGGGGTGTGGCACATGGCCGCGTCGCCGAGGCGCTGGATGTGACGGTTGCGGTCGAGGCCGTGCAGCAATAGGGTCGCCGGGCGGGGCGGGGACCGGCGGATTTCGAGGCATTGAGATGACCTATTGCGTGGGCCTTTTGTTGAACGAGGGCATGGTGCTGCTGTCCGACACCCGGACGAATGCCGGGCTCGACAACATCGCGACCTACCGGAAGATGTTCATCTTCGAGGAACCCGGCGAACGGGTGATCGCGATTCTCACCGCCGGCAGCCTGTCCGTCACCCAGACCACCATCGCCCGCCTGCGCGAGGCGATCGACGAACCCGACGCCGATGCCGCCAGCTCGATCATGCTGGCGCCGACGATGCTGAAGGTGGCCGAGATCATCGGCAACACCCTCGCCTCGGTCCGGCAGGACATCGACGAGAAGATGACCGCCGCCAAGGTCAGCACTTCGGCCAGCATGATCGTGGCCGGGCAGCGGGCGGGCGGCGCGATGCGGATGTTCCTGATCTACCCGGAAGGCAACTTCATCGAGGCGACCGATGACACGCCTTTCCTGCAGATCGGCGAGCACAAATACGGCAAGCCGATTCTCGACCGGGTGGTGAAGCCCGCCACCTCGATCTCCGAGGCGCAGAAGGCGGTGCTGCTGTCGATGGATTCGACCCTGCGCTCGAACCTGTCGGTCGGGATGCCGCTGGACCTTGCTGTGATCGAGAAGGACGCCTGCCGGGTGACCTCGCGCCGCCGGATCGAGGCGGGCGACCCTCAGTTCAAGGAAATGAGCGAGGCCTGGTCGGTGGCTTTGCGCGAAAGCTTTACCCAGATAACGATCTGAGGTCAGCCCTCGGCGTCGAACAGGGCCGCCGCGCTGTCATAGAACCGCTGACGCGTGGCCGGCGTCTCCATCATCACCTCATGCTCGGCGCCCGGGATCAGCTCCAGCCGGCCGCCGGGCCAGCGCGCCATCACGCTGCGGATGCGGCCGGTATCGACCACCCGCTCATTGCCGCCCATGACGCACAGGCAGGGCAGGGCGGGTGGCACGCGTCCCGCCAGCGCCCGCGTCTCGCGCAGCGCCTCCAGCAGCCAGTGCAGCGTCGGCCCGCCAAGCGCCAGCTCGGGATGCGCGCGCAATTGCCGCTGCATGAAGGCGTACATGTCCGGATCGGTGGTCAGCACATTGCCGGGGGCGTCGTTGGCCAGCACATAGGTCACCGGCCCGGTCGAGGGCGCATAAAGATGCCCGCGCCGCGCCATCCGCGCGCCGGTGCCGACCGCCCAGGCCAAGGGCCGCGCCGCAACATGGATCTTGATCCCCCACATCGGGGCCGAGAACACGGCCGAGCGGACCGGCAGCCCCTCCTGCAGGGCGCGCAGGCCGATGCTGCCGCCCATCGAATGCGCAATCAGGTGGAAGGGTTCGGGCAGGCCCGCCGCGCGCGCCGCCGCGACCAGTTCCGCCACGTCGAACTGATACTCGGCAAACCGCCCGACATGCCCGCGCGCCGGATCGGCCAGAGGCCGGTCGGCCAGCCCTTGCCCGCGCCAGTCGATGCAGGCCATCGCATAGCCGCGCTCGGCCAGCTCACCCGCGGCGGGCCCATATTTTTCAATGTATTCCGTACGGCCGGGGAACAGCAGCACCGTTCCCTTCGCGCCCTCGCAGGGCCAAAGCGCCACCCGCACCCGCACGCCATCGGCGCAGGTCCGCCACAACGCGATGCCCCCGACGGGGGCATCGGCTATGTCGGTGTAGAGCGGCGCGGGTGCAGCGGCCCCGTCCATCAGGACAGCAGCGCGCCCAGTTGCATCGCCATGCCCATATTGCCATCGACGGTGAGCTTGCCCGTCATGAAGGCCGCGGTGGGGTTGGTGTCACCGCTGAGGATACCCTGAAAGGTCTCGGCAGATGCGGTCAGCGTCACATCGGCATCGTCATCGCCGGCGCGGGCGCCATTGCCGTCGATCATGATGGCGCCTTCGCCGTCGATGACGAACTTGGCAATGCCGGCAAAGCCGTCCGACAGCCGCTCATTCAGGGCGGCCACGGCTGCGGTGATGGTCTCGCTCATGGGTATCCTCCAAAAGTGATGGCCGGGCTCTCGCATTCCCCGGCGCATGCGTTACACTTGTCCATGTTATGCGTATTTTGACAGCCTTGCACAAATATGCCGTGACGGCAGGACTGGCCCTGCTTCTGGCTGCGCCGGTGGCTGCTCAATCGGCAGACACGGACCAGCTGCTGCGCGAACTGGCCGATCCCGCGACCGAGGATTGGCAGCGCGTCGAATCCGACCTGCTGCGCGAATGGTCCAGATCCGGCTCTGCCGCGATGGATCTGCTGCTGCAGCGCGGTCAAGAGGCGCTGGAGGCGGGCGATCCGCTGGCCGCGCTGGAACACCTGACCGCGCTGACCGACCATGCCCCGGAGTTTGCCGAGGGCTGGAACCTGCGCGCTACTGCCTTCTTCGTCGCCGGCCAGTTCGGCCCGGCGCTGGAGGATATCCGCCAGACCCTCGCCCTCAACCCGCAGCACTATGGCGCGCTGGCGGGGCTTGGCATGATTCTCGAACAGCTCGAACGCGAGGAGGACGCCGCGGCGGCCTATCGCGCGGCCCTTGCGGTCAACCCCCACCAGCCCGAACTCAACGAGGCACTGACCCGGCTTGACCAAGCCACCGGGGGCACGGAACTCTAGGAGCCTTCGGATCATGGCGAGCGAGACGAGGATCACGGCGGTCCTCGGGCCGACAAATACTGGCAAGACCCATTATGCCATCGAGCGGATGCTGGCGCACCGCACGGGGGTTATCGGCCTGCCTTTGCGCCTGCTGGCACGCGAGGTCTATGACCGCGTCGTGGAAAAGCGCGGGCCCTCGGTGGTGGCGCTGATCACCGGCGAGGAGCGGATCGTGCCCGAGCGCACCCAGTATTGGGTCTGCACGGTAGAGGCGATGCCCGAGGGAATCGGCGCGGATTTCGTGGCCATCGACGAGATCCAGCTCTGCGCAGACCCGGAGCGGGGGCATGTCTTCACCGACCGCCTGCTGCGCGCGCGCGGGCTGCTGGAAACCATGTTCCTCGGCAGCCATACCATGCGCGGGGCGATTGCCGCGCAGGTGCCGCGGGTGCAGTTCGTCGGGCGTGAGCGGTTTTCGACGCTGACCTATACAGGTTCGAAAAAGATAAGCCGGATGCCCCCGCGCAGTGCTATCGTCGGGTTTTCGGTTGAGAATGTCTATGCCATCGCCGAGCTGATCCGCCGCCAGAAGGGCGGCTGCGCGGTGGTCATGGGCGCGCTCAGCCCCCGCACCCGCAACGCGCAGGTGGCGCTCTACCAGGACGGCGACGTGGATTTTCTCGTCGCCACCGATGCCATCGGCATGGGGCTCAACCTCGACATCGGCCATGTCGCCTTTTCTGCCACCGCCAAGTTCGATGGCCGCCGGATGCGCCACCTGTTCCCGCACGAGCTTGGCCAGATCGCCGGCCGCGCCGGGCGGCACACGCAGTCCGGCACCTTCGGAGTGACCGGCGAGGCGAGCGCCTTTGACGAAGACCTTGTGGATGCCCTCGAAAACCACCGCTTCGCCCCGATCAAGCGGCTCAGCTGGCGCAACTCGGCGCTGGAGTTCGGCACGGTCGAAAAGCTGATCGCCTCGCTGGAAGCGCCCACGAATGACGAATGGCTGACCCGCGCCCGCGAATCCGATGACGTGCTGGCCCTGAAAAGCCTGATCGAGGCCGGCGAGGTGCGCGGCCGCGTGACCGGCCCGAAAGACGTGAAACTGCTCTGGGATGTCTGCCGCATCCCCGACTTCCGCGGCATCTCTGGCGCCGAACATGCCACGCTTCTGACCCGCATCTTCGGCTTCCTGCGCGATGATGGCCATGTCTCCGACGACTGGCTGGCAACGCAGATCAAGCGCATCGACCGGACCGAGGGCGATATCGACGCATTGTCCAAGAGATTGGCGTTTATCCGCACCTGGACCTACATCGCGCAGCGCAAAGGCTGGGTTTCCGACGAAAGCCATTGGCGCGGAGAGACGCGCGCGGTAGAAGACCGCCTGTCGGATGCGCTGCATGGTGCCCTGACCCAGCGTTTCGTGGACCGGCGCACCAGCGTATTGCTGCGGCGGCTCAAGCAGAAGGAGAGCCTTGTGGCCGAGGTTAACGACAAGGGCGAAGTGACGGTCGAGGGCGAGTTCGCCGGCCGTCTCGAAGGTTTCCGCTTCCAGCAGGACGCAAGCTCGTCCCCCGATGCGGCGCGCACGCTGCGGCAGGCGGCCTATGAATCGCTGCGCCCCGAGTTCAGCCTGCGGGCCGACCGGTTCTACAACGCGCCCGATACCGAGCTGGATTTCACCGAACAGGGCGGCCTGATGTGGGGCAGCACTGCGGTGGGCAAGCTGGTCAAGGGCGCCGATGTGCTCAAGCCCGGCGTCGAGGCCTTCGTGGATGACGAGGCTGGCACCGACGTGACCGAGAAGGTCAGGCGGCGCCTGCAGCACTTCATCGACCGCAAGGCCAGCACCCTGTTCGAGCCGCTGCTGGCGATGAGCCGGGATGAAACGCTGACCGGGCTCGCCCGCGGCTTTGCCTTCCGTCTGGTCGAGCAGCTGGGGGTGATCCCGCGCGAGACTGTTGCGGCCGAGGTGAAAGAGCTCGACCAGGAGGCGCGGTCTGCCCTGCGCAAGCATGGCGTGCGCTTTGGCCAGTACACGATTTTCCAGCAGGCGTTGCTGAAACCCGCCCCGACCCGGCTGCGGCTGGTGCTGTGGAGCCTTGCCAACAACCTGGACGAATTCCCCCAAAGCCCACCCCCGGGCCTCGTGACGATCCCGAACATTCAGGACGTGCCGAAGACCTATTATACCCTGTCGGGCTACCACCCCGCCGGCACCCGCGCGATCCGCATCGACATGCTGGAGCGGCTTGCAGACCTTCTGCGCGCCAAGGACAGCCGCGCCGGGTTCGAGGCGACGGCCGACATGCTGTCGATCACCGGCATGACGCTGGAGCAGTTCGCCGACCTGATGGGCGGTCTGGGCTACAGGGGCGAGAAGGCCGAGCGCGCCAAGGGAAAACCCGAGGCGAAGGCGGACGTGAAGGCGGAGGCTCCGGCCGCTGTCGAGCCTGTGGCCGAAGCCATCCCCGAGGATGTCTCGGCAGAGCCCCCCGAGCCCGGCATTGAGTCCGGTGCCGAGGCTGCGTCGATGACCTCGCCCGAGGCCGCCCAGGCCGCTGCGGAAGAGCTGGGGGCAGAGCCTGTGGCTGAACCGGAGGCAGAGCCTGCGGTTGAAGCAGCCGCCGCGCCGGAAGGGGAAGCGGAAGCTGTCTCCGAACTTGCCGCTGATCCCGCTGCGAACCCGATCCCCGAGGGCGAATCGGCTGTTCCGGCGGCCGAGCTGGAAACCTACTACACCTTCGTCTGGGCACCGCGTCCGCGCGGCAACCGCGGCGAGCCGCGAGGCGAGCGTGGCCCGCGCCGTGAGGGGGGCGCTCCGCAGGGTCAGCGCCGCGACGCTGCCGCCCCGGGCGCCGAGCGCGCGCCGCGTGAAAAGCGCGAGCCCCGTTCGCAGGGGGATCGCCCGCAGGGTGACAAGCCTCAAGGTGACCGTCCCCAGGGCGAGCGTCCCCAGGGTGACCGCCCGCAAGGTGACCGTCCGCAAGGTGACCGGCCCCGCGGCGAGGGCAAGCCGCGCGAGGACCGCCACGGCGGCAAGCCCGGCGGCAAACCCTCGGGCAAATACGGCGACAAGGGCGGCAAGCCCCGCAGCCGCGAGGAAGACCGCCCGCGCAGCTACGAGGCGCGCCCCCCCAAGGAGCAGAAGATCGACCCGGACAACCCCTTTGCCGTTCTGGCGGCCTTGCGCGACCGGAAGTAACCCTTGCCGGAGGCGCGGCTGACGCTCCGTCTCGACAAATGGCTGGTCTTCGCAAGGGTGGCGAAGACCCGGGGTACGGCGGCTGCGCTGGTCGAGGCGGGGCATGTCCGCGTCAACGGCCAGCGGGTGCAGCGCCCGGCGCACCCGGTGGGGCCGGGGGACACCCTGACCCTGCCGCAAGGCGCCCGCATCCGCCTGCTGCGGATCCTCTTCTGCGGCACACGCCGCGGCCCGGCCGCAGAGGCCGCCGCGCTCTACCTCGATCTCGACGCCCCGCCCCCGGAAACGCCCGTGCCGCAGTCGCCCCAAGGCCCGGAACACGCGTCCTGATCCGTGCCCGAACGCCGCAGCGCCGGTCTTTCCTGCGCAGCCGCGCTTGATCCCTGCCGCGGCGAGGGATAACACCCCTGAAAAGCCAGAGCTTCGTGAAGGCCCGCCATGACCTATGTCGTCACCGACAACTGCATCGCCTGCAAATACACCGACTGTGTCGAGGTCTGTCCCGTGGACTGCTTCTACGAGGGTGAGAACACGCTGGTGATCCACCCCGACGAGTGTATCGATTGCGGGGTCTGCGAGCCGGAATGCCCCGCCGATGCCATCCGCCCGGATACCGAGCCGGACATGGACAAGTGGGTGGAATTCAATCGGAAATACTCCGAGATGTGGCCGGTCATCACCCAGAAGCGCGACCCGCTGCCCGAGGCGGCCGAGCGCGATGGCGAGAGCGGCAAGCTGGAGAAATACTTCAGCGAAGCCCCCGGTCAGGGCGACTGAGTCGCGCCGATTCGGACCGAGTCGCTGCGGGCAGGCTTGATCGGCTGCCGACGGGCGCCTGCCCTGCGCCCTGCAGGGGCTTGAGATTCCACGCACTCCTGCCGCAGCGCGGCTGCGCAGGGCCCCGTTTTCCGCGCCGCTTTGAAATCGCGGAATTTTCTGCTATATTTCCTTCACAATGGACCTGGATACCTGACCCCATCCGCGGCGCTGCTCGCCCGTGAGGTGGTTTCTCAGCGCCAAAATGAAGTTGATTGCGGGGGCCATCGCGCCGCCGCGGTGGAATTTCTTGGCTTTGAGGCAGGGTGCCGTGCAAGGAAACGACTGAATGACCAAGACCAAGAAATCCGATTTCCGCCCCAACGACTTCGTCGTCTACCCGGCGCATGGCGTTGGCAAGATCATCTCGATCGAAGAGCAGGAGATCGCCGGCCTGAAGCTGGAACTGTTCGTGATCTCGTTCGAAAAGGACAAGATGACCCTGCGCGTGCCGACCCACAAGGCGACCGAGATCGGGATGCGCTCGCTCTCGACCCCCGACGTGGTGACCCGCGCGCTGGAGACGCTGAAGGGCAAGGCCAAGGTCAAGCGGGCGATGTGGTCGCGCCGGGCGCAGGAATATGAACAGAAGATCAACTCCGGCGACCTGATGGCGATTGCCGAGGTGGTCCGCGACCTGCACCGCACCGATGACCAGCGCGAGCAGTCCTATTCCGAGCGCCAGCTGTATGAAGCCGCGCTGGAACGGCTGACCCGCGAAGTCGCCGCCGTATCGGGCGTGGACGAGGCCGGCGCCGCGAAGAAGGTCGATGACGTGCTGGTATCGCGCGCCGCCTGAGGGTTGCGGATAGGAGATGGAAGGGGCCGCGGGGTGATCCGCGGCCTTTTGCATTTGGTCAGCCTGTGTCGAGCCGTTCAGGTCGGGCGGGAAAAGGCGAGGCACTGCCTCGCCCCGCCCGCCCGGAGAGCGGAGAGGTCGCTCCCTGGCGAAGGCGATGGCCTTCGCCAGGGAGTGAGGGGCGGGGAGGGGCAAGCGGCGCCTGCGGCCCTCGACTGCTGACCCGCCTCACGCCGCCGGCTTCTGCCCCTCCTGCGCGGCGAAATGTTCGGTCAGCGCCGCTTCCAGCTCGCGGCTCAGCTCCTGGCTGCGGGCGAGGTATTCGGCATTCTCTTCGACCGGAATCCCCGGCTTCCAGACCTGCGCCAGATCGCGCACGGCCGCCCGGTCGAGCTTGAAGAAGATCCGCTCCGCCTCCGCCGCCTCGAAATCCGACAGGCCGGAGTTCTCCAGCACATAGCGCGCCGCCCGCAGGCTGCTGTCGAACAGCTCGCGCACGATGTCGTTCGCCCCGGCCTTGTACAGCTCGAACACATGCACCCGGTCGCGGGCGCGGGCGATGATGTGCAGGTCGGGCCGCATCCGCCGCGCATAGCTGACCAGCCGGATCGCGGCTTCCTTGTTGTCGAGGCACACCACCAGGATCTTCGCCTTGTCCAGCCCCGCCGCCTTCAGCAGTTCGGGCCGGGTCGGGTCGCCGAAATAGCCCTTGAAGCCGAATTTCCGCATCAGCCGGATGGTGGCAAGGTCATGGTCCAGCACCGTGGTCCTGAAGCCGGACATGGTGACCATCCGGTTCACCACCTGCCCGAACCGGCCGATCCCGGCGATGATGATCGGCTCTGGCGCATCGATGTCATCGGCCTTGGCGGGCTCGGCGCTGTCGGTCAGCCGGCGCGCAAGGTAGTCGTGCAGGATGAAGAACAGCGGCGTCAGCAGCATCGACAGCGCCACCACCATCATCAGCACCTGCGCCGTGCCGGCCGGCAGGATGCGCTGGCCCAGGGCAAAGGACACCAGCACGAAGCCGAACTCCCCCGCCTGCGCCAGCCCCAGCGTGAACAGCCAGCGGTCGCGCCCGTGGATCCCGAAGATCCGCGCCAGCACATACAGCACCGCGCCCTTGGCCCCCATCAGCGCCAGCGTCAGCCCGATCAGCTGCGCGGGGGCACTGAACAGCAGGCCCGTATCGATCCCGGCGCCGACGGTGATGAAGAACAGACCCAGCAGCAGCCCCTTGAACGGCGCGATGTCCGATTCCAGCTCGTGCCGGAACTCCGAGTTGGCCAGCACCACCCCCGCAAGGAAGGTGCCAAGCGCCGGCGACAGGCCGACCAGCGTCATCAGCGAGGCGATGCCCACCACGATTGCCAGCGCCAGCGCAGTGTTGATCTCGCGCAGCCGCGCGGCATGGACCCAGTGGAAGGCAGGGCGGATCAGGTAATGCCCCGCCAGCACCACCGCCGCCACCGCGCCAAGCGTCACCAGCGTCACCCCCCAGCCCGGCAGGCCCTGGATCATGCTGACCGCGGCATGTTCCCCGTGCGAGGCATCGGCCTGCGCCAGCGCCCGCGCGCCCGGCAGCGCCAGCAGCGGCAGCAGCGCCAGCATCGGGATCACCGCAATGTCCTGGGTCAGCAGCACCGCAAAGGTGGACCGCCCGCCCGCCGTCTGCATCAGCCGCTTTTCATCCAGCGTTTGCAGCACGATGGCGGTGGATGACAGCGCAAGGATCGCCCCCACCGCCAGCGCCACGCGCCATTCCTGCCCGAAGGCCAGACACAGGGCGCCGACCAGCAGCATGGTGCCCACCACCTGCAACCCGCCAAGCCCGATCAGCTTGTCGCGCATCGCCCACAGCGCCCGCGGCTCCAGCTCCAGCCCGATCAGGAACAGCATCATCACCACGCCGAATTCGGCGAAATGCTGAAGGTCGGCCATTTCCGATCCGACCAGCCCCAGCACCGGCCCGATCACCACGCCCGCCAGCAGGTATCCCAGCACCGAGCCAAGCCCCAGCCGCGAGGCAATGGGCACGGCGATCACCATCGCGATCAGGTAAAGAGTGGCCTGGAAAAGGAAGGCGTCCATATCGGTCCGGTCAATGAAGGTGCAAGGCCCGGGGCGGGATGCGCGTGCAGCTTAGGCGGGGCGCAGGGGAAATTCCAGCAGCCAACCGGCCTCGCGGCCGGCTGATTTTGCCTCTTTCGACCGGCTGCGTCCGCGGGATCAGCTTTGCTGGATCATCCGCAGCACATGGGTCCGGCCGCCCTTCTGATAGGTCAGCTGCCCCTCGCCGATGCCGGTGACCTGGCCGCCGTCGATCCGGTCGCCGATCTTCACCCGCAACATCCGCCCGTTCGCCAGCCGCACCAGCGCCCGCCGGTTCGACGAGGCGCCATAGACCCCGATCAGGTTGATCTCGCGCAGCGAGATCGCGCCCGAGATGGTGGCCTGCTTGGCGACCGAGGCGGTGGTCGGGATGTTCGGCGCCGCCGCAATGGGTTCGGGCTCGTCCATCTCTTCGGGTTCAACCGGCGCGGGCGCTACGGCCGCCTGCCGGGTTGGGGCGGCGGCAACGGGCGCGGGTTGCGGGGGCGGCGCCGCAGCGGCAATCACCGGCGCGGTGGTGGCGGCCATTGCCAGCGCCGCCTCCACCCCCCGCGAGAAGTCCTGCGGACGGCTGAGCGGCTTGCGAGAGCTGGCGACGGCGCTGGCGGTGGCGCTGGCAAGCGCTTCTTGCAGCGCAGCCTGTTCGGCGGCACGCGCCTCTTCGGCGCTGCGGGCTGCCGCGGCTGCGGCAACCGCGACGGTGCTGGCCGCGCGCGGCTTGAACGCGGCCAGCGCCGGATCGGCGACCAGCGGGGCGGGCAGCGACGCGCCATCTTCGGCGGCGGCGGGCGTGTCGGCCGGTGTCTCGGCGGCGGCCTCCGGCGCGACTGCGGCGGGCACCTCAAGCGAGGCGGGCCGGGGCAGCGGCTTCACACCCGCCAGCGCCGGATCGGGGACAGAGACCGCGGAGCCAGCTTCAGGCGCCGCTGCGCCCTCGGCGACGGCCTCCGCGACCGCCGCCTCGGCCGCTGCCGGGTCGGACTGCGCGGGCGGCACCGCTTCGGCTGCCGCCGCGGCCACGGCCGCGGGCCGCGCGGGCGGCACCAGCGTCGGCGCCCCGGCCACCACGGTCACGCCTTCGGGCGTCAGCGCGCCATCGGGCGTGGCGACGACAAGGCCGTCTTCGCCGAACTGGAAGCCGGTGCCATAAGGCAGCGGCGGCTGCGGCGGCGCGGGCAGCGGGTCGGCCGTCAGGGCGGTGGTGTCGAGCAGCGCCTCGGCACTGCGTTCGGTCACGGCAGGATCGGCGGGGCGGGGCGGCAGGCCCTCCGAGGCGTCGGGCACCGGGCCGCCAGCGGCATCGGCGGGCACCTCGGGTGCGGCGGTGGCGATATCGGCCGCGGCGAGCCCATTGGCCAGCTCACCCGCCGCGCCCACGCCGGCTGCGGCAATCGCGGCAGCAGCGGCGGCATCCGGCGCGGTGCTTCCGGGAACCGGTGCCTCTTGCGGCAACGTCTCTGGCGCGGCCGCCAGATCATCGGCCAGTTGCCCGGCGAGGCCGTCCTCCGGCTCGGTGGGGAGGTCCTCGGGCAGATCGACAGGCAGGTCGACAGGCAGGTCGGTCGGCAGGTCGGTCGGTGCCTCGGCCATCTCGTCGGCGGGCGCCTCCATCGCCTCGAACCCGCCATCGGCGGCGATCTCGGCCTCGGTCATCGCGTCGGCCTCGATGGCATCGACGGTGGGCACGTCCTCAAAATCTGGGGCCACGGCCAGCGACTCGACGGCAGCGGTCCGCGCCGGCGCGGCATCGGCAACCGGCTCCGAGGCCGGGGCCCCGGCGGTGGGCGTGTCCTCCAGCAGGCTCGACCACAGCGCGACCGCCAGCATCAGGAACACCAGCGCCGCCGTCAGCATCAGGCCCAGATAGCGGGGCTTGCCGCGCGCGGGCTTGCCGCGCCGGGCACCGAACACCGTCAGCGCCTCGGCCTCGGAACTGGTGCGGCTGCGCGGCGCGGCGGGGCCGGGGGCCGCCTCGACACGGCGGTTGGCGACACGGGCGTTCTTGGCGGCCTTGGCCATCTTGCCGGCGGCGATCACCGCCTTGCCAAGGCCCGAGGCGTGGGATTTCGCCCGCGTGGCAGGCTCGGTGCGGGCCTCGGCCCGCGGCTCTGCCGCAATCCCAAGCCGCGGCGAGATCACCGAACCGGAGTCGCCCGCCAGCTTGGCCGGGGTGGCTCGGCCGGTCTCGGGCGCCGCGGGGCCAAGGCGCAGACGCGGCCCGGGCATGGCGGGGGCAGGCGACAGCGTCGCCGCCGCGGCAAAGGGGGTGGGCACACCGTCGGCATCCAGCTCGGGCGGCAAGGGGGCAGGCGCGGGCATTGCCGCCTCTGCCTCATCCTCGACGGCAAGGAAGGGGGCTTCCTCGGCATCCTCGGCGCCGGGTTCCCCGGCGGTGGGGGCGAAGGCAGCATCCTCTGCCGCGCCATGAGCGGCCGCGTGTTCATCTTCAAGGCTGATGCCGGCACCGAAGGGTGCGGGCGCCCCGGCTGCGGAGGGCGCTGCGCCCATTTGCGCAGACGCTGCGGGCAGATCCTGTGCCTCGGCGGCCACGCCGGCCAAGGGCCGCTCCGGTTCGTCCTGCGCAGCGACGACCGGCGCGGCAAAGCCGAAGCTGGGCTGGCGCGCAAGGGCCGCCGCGGCCTCGGCCTCGGCCCGCTCGGCGGCCTCACGCTCGCGCCGTTCGGCGCGGGCCCGGCGGCGTTCCTCGCGCGGGTCTGTCGGTTCGGCGGGCGCGACCTCGGGGGCCGGTTCGGCCGCAGCAGCTGCGGGCGGGTCCACCGTCTCGGCCTCGGGCGCCTCGGCCTCGGGCGTCTCGGCCTCAGGTTCGGTCGCCGCCTCAACGATCGGCTCCATCCCTGCGTCGGCGGGCCCGGCCTCGACCGGAGCTTCTGCGGGCATGTCTTCGGCAAGGGGTTCGTCGGCCGCCAGCGGCTCCGCGTCTGCGGCCTCCACGCCGGTCTCTTCAGGCTCAAGGTTCGCCGCGGGCTCGACCTCTGCATCAGGTGCGACTGCGTCAGGCGCGATGTCAGCCTCGGCGCCGCCCGGCAGAACAGCCGCGGCTGCGACGTCAGCCTCGCTGACAGGCGCCTGCGCGACCGTCTCGGCGCTTGTCTCTTCGATCACGGGATCAACTGCGGCAACTATCTCGCTGTCGTCCGTCGCGGGCGCTGCGGCATCGGAAACCGCCTGCTCTGCGGCGGGGGCTTCAGCCGGGGCCGCCTCCTCCACCATCCTCTCGGCCACGCTGGTCGCTGCAAGGCGCGCCAGATCGGCATCCCCGGCAATGCGCACCGGGTCCTGGTCGCGCACCAGCCGCTCGCCCTCGGGGATATAGCTGCGGGCCTTGGCGGTCTGGCCGAAGAACGGCTCGCCGGCAAACGTGCCATCCTCGGGCATCGCCACGAAGGAGACCGGATTGAAGCGATGCTCCTGTGCGAAGGCCTCTGCCTCCTCCAGCGTCTCGCGCGCGACCACGGCCACATTCACCCGCCCGCCGGTGCCCGACCAGTCGAACACCAGATCCTCGGCGGCATAGGGGGTGCGCCCCTCCAGTGCGCGGGCGATCTGCCGGCGGCGGTTGGCGGCATCGGGGCCGGGCGCCTCGACCGCCGTATAGAGGATCTGCGAGGCGGGCAGGATCAGCTTGGTGGTGAAGCCCTGCGGCGCAAGGCCAAGCGCGGTCTTGCGCAGATAGCCAAGCGCCGCCGGCACATCGGGATCGTCCAGCGCCACGGCCCCGACCAGCAGCCAGCCGCGGGATGTGCGGTGCAGCAGGCTGATACCGTCGGGCGAAAGGTTCAGGGCAAAAGCTGGTTTCATTCCATGGCTCTGGCTGGGGGCGAGGCCCGGGAAAGGCGGTGCCGCAGGCGTCCCCTGTCCTACAGCAGGTTTTCGCACATGTGAAGGAAAACACCCCCGGCGCGGCTTGCGATGCGCAGCAACACGCCCAATGTGATGCCAGTCAAACCGGAGGACAGAATGCGCATTTTCAACGTGGTTGCGATGGTCGCGGCGCTTGGCGCGGGGGCCGGTGCCCCGGCGCTGGCACAGGCGGATGAGGGTCACATCACCGTGACCGGCAATGGCAGCGCCGAGGCGGTGCCGGACATGGCCTCCGTCAGCCTGGGCGTGGTGACCGAGGCGGCAACGGCGGCCGAGGCGATGGCGGCAAACTCTGCCGCGCTGGCCGAGGTGATGGCCACCCTGACCGGCGCCGGGATCGAGGCACGGGATATCCAGACCAGCGGCCTGAGCCTGAACCCGGCCTATGAGGACAACTACCAGGGCGGCCCCGAGGGCCCGAAGGTCCGCGGCTTCATCGCGCAGAACAACGTGACCGTCCGGGTGCGGGCGCTGGACAGCCTGGGCGGGGTCCTCGACGCTGCCGTGGGGCAGGGCGCGAACAACCTCCATGGCCTGACCTTCGGCCTGCAGGAGCCGGAGCCGAAGATGGACGACGCCCGCCGCGACGCCATCGCCGATGCCCGCCGCAAGGCCGAGCTTTACGCGCTTGCTGCTGGCGTGACGCTTGGCGAGGTGGTCTCGATCTCGGAGCAGGTCGACTACGGCGTGCCGATGCCCGAGATGCGGGCCGCGAGCTTTGCCAAGGATTCCGGCGTGCCGGTGGCCGAGGGCGAGCTGAGCCTCAACGCCTCCGTCACCGTGGTCTATGAGCTCGACGACACAGACGACTGACCGCAGGCGGCCCGCCTTCCATCCGGAGGGCGGGCCGAATCTCTCAGGCCGTCGCGGCCGTCAGCGCCTGGTCCAGATCGGCGATCAGGTCTTCGACAGTCTCGATGCCGATCGACAGCCGCACCACATTGGGCGCCGCGCCCGCCGCCTGCTGCTGTTCCGGCGTCAGCTGCCGGTGGGTGGTGGAGGCGGAATGGATGACCAGGCTGCGCGTGTCGCCGAGGTTCGCCACATGGCTGAACAGCTGCAGCGCATCGACCAGCTTCACGCAAGCCTCGTACCCGCCCTTCACCGCAAAGGTGAACAGCGCCCCGGCCCCCTTCGGGCAGATCTTTTCCACCCGCGCATTCCACGGCGAGGAGGAAAGGCCTGCATAGGTGACGTAGTCCACCCGCGGGTCCTTCTCCAGCCACTCGGCCACCACCTTGGCATTGGCGACGTGCTTCTCCATCCGCAGGCTCAGCGTCTCGATCCCCATCAGCGTGTAATGCGCCGCCTGCGGGTTCATGGTCATGCCCAGATCGCGGAGGCCAATGGCGATGGAGTGGAAGGTGAAGGCCATCCCGCCAAGCGCCTCGTGGAACTTCAGCCCGTGATAGGCAGGCTCGGGCGCCGACAGCGACGGGAACTTGCCCGAGGCCGACCAGTCGAAGGTGCCCGCATCGACGATCGCGCCGCCGGTGACGGTGCCATTGCCGGTCAGGTATTTCGTGGTCGAATGCACCACCAGCGTCGCGCCATGCTCGATGGGGCGGCACAGGTAGGGGCTGGCAAGGGTGTTGTCGACGATCAGCGGGATGCCCGCCTTGCCCGCAATCGCCGCAATCGCCGGCAGGTCGGTGACATAGCCGCCGGGGTTGGAGATCGATTCGCAGAACACCGCGCGGGTGTCATCGTCGATGGCGGCGGCCACCGCCGCCTCGTCATCGAAATCGACGAAGCGCGCCGACCAGCCGAAGCGTTTGAAGGTCTGGCTGAACTGGGTGATCGTGCCGCCGTAAAGGCGAGTGGAGGCGACGATGTTCAGCCCCGGCCCCATCAGCGGGAACAGCGCCATGATCTGCGCCGCGTGTCCGGACGAGCAGCACACCGCCCCGACCCCGCCCTCCAGCGCCGCGATCCGGTTCGCCAGCGCCGACACGGTCGGGTTGGTCAGGCGCGAGTAGATGTAACCCACCTCCTGCAGCCCGAACAGCCGGGCGGCGTGATCCGCATCGCGGAACACATAGGCGGTGGTCTGGTAGATCGGCACCTGCCGCGCGCCGGTGGCCGGATCGGGCGCGGTGCCCGCGTGAACCTGAAGTGTGTCGAAGCCCTGGGTCATGCCGTCTCTCCTCCCGTGATCCGCGCCGCGGACCGTTCCGGGCGGGAGGCTAGGGGAAGCCGCGGCGGCGCGCAACGGCGGGGGAGGAGCGGACAGAGGGCAGTGCCTGTCCGCCGGGTGGGCGAGCGACCTCGGTTCTAGGCACTTTATGGTTCAACATACCCCCCAGAATTTCTAGGGGCTGACGTCGCAAAGCGCCCGCCCGAGGGGGCGGACGGGCGCTGCCCGGCGGCGCCAAGGCGCCTTGATTCCGGGCAAGAAGCGGGGCTCACACCTCCGGCACGCCCTCCAGCGGCGAGGCGCGGCCGAACAGCCGCGGGATCTCCATCTTGGGGCAGCGATCCTCGACCACCGCCAGCCCGGCGGCGCGGGCGGTCTCGGCGGCGCCTTCATGGGCAATGCCAAGCTGCATCCAGATCGTGCGCAGATGCGGCAGCGCGGCCATCGCCTCCTCCACCACGCCCGGCACGGCATCGGCCTTGCGGAAGATGTCCACCATGTCCACCTCGATCTCGGGCGGAATATCGGCCAGCCGCGCCACCACCGTCTCGCCCAGGAAGCTCTTGCCGGCCTGCCCAGGATTGACCGGGATCACCCGGTAGCCTTGTGCGCGCAGGTACTCGGCGACGTAATGCGAGGGGCGCGACGGGTCGGGCGAGAAGCCCACCACCGCGATCACCTTGGTGGATTGCAGGGTGTCGCGCAGGAACGTGTCGGTCGTTGTCATGTTGGCTCCGGCTGATTGCCCGCCAAGAAAAAAGCGCCCGGACGAAAAAGCCCGGGCGCCAGTGGCGGAACGAGGGACAGTGAAGAGAAACACGACAGTTCCGGTGTCGCCTTCCAAGATTAGATGTAGGAGGGGAAATGTGACGTTAAAGACACGCTCGCGGAGTCGTGATCTTTTCCAGCTTGCGCCCCGGTTGCGTCCGCGGGCGCAGGGCGCCGTCAGCGCTCGCGCAGCTTCTTCCACGCCGCATCGGCCTGCGCGATCAGCCCCGGGTCCTGCGTGATCCGGGCCATCGCCTCGCGGCTTTTGGCCAGGTAGAGCTTGCCCTCGCGGATCACGAACAGGTCGGGATTGCCGGGGCGCGGGTCGCCCGCGATCACCGATTCCGGGCAATGCCCGCCATAGCGCGGCGCATAGGCCGAGGGGTTCATCTCGAAGGCGGACAGGTTGTTGCCGGTCGCAAAGAACCACACCGCCCCCCGCCATTTCAGCGCGTGATCGGCAGAGCCGGCCACGGCGCGGCCATCGGCGAAATAAGCTACCGCATCGCGCCCCGCCAGCGCCACGCCCGAGGCTGAGGCGATCTTGCGCTGGTCTGCGAGCGCCGGGCCAGCGGCACCGGCGCCCAGCAAGGCCACCAGCAACAGCACGGCAGGGTGCAGGGCACGGCGAGGCGCGAGGCGGGGACGCGGCAGCATGACAGGGTTTCCGTTCAGGCGTTCAGGGGCAGGCGTTCAGGGGCAATCGGACAGATTCGGCACTGGCAATCGGCAACACCGGCAGAGCCGCGCTGTGCCGGACAGCCCAGAGAATGCCAGCCTGCCCGGGCCGGGGAAAGCCCACGAAAGCACACCTTAGCGTGTGGCCGCCGCGTAAAGCGCAATCGCCGCGGCATTGGACACGTTCAGCGACCCAAAGCCGCCCGTATAGGGGATCTGCGCCAGCCGGTCGCAGGTGGTCCGGGTCTTCTCGCGCAGCCCCGGCCCCTCGGCTCCCAGCACGAGGCCCACCGGGCGGGTGCCGACCTCTGCCAGCGCCTCTGCCAGCGTCACATCGGCCTCGGCCGCGAGCCCGATCAGGACATAGCCCGCCGCCTGCAACTCCTGCATCGCATCGGCCAGGTTGACGACGCGCAGATAGGGCTGACGCTCCAGCGCGCCGCTGGCGGTCTTGGCCAGTGCGCCGGTTTCCGGCGCGGCATGGCGGGCAGGGGCGATCACCGCCCGCGCGCCGAACACCTCGGCCGACCGCAGCACCGCGCCGACGTTATGCGGATCGGTCACCTGATCGAGCAGTACCACCAGCGGGTTGCCGGGCCCGTCGATGCAGACCTCGGACACCGGGCCCCAGCGCAGCGGCTTCACCTCCAGTGCGGCGCCCTGGTGTACGCTGTCGGGCTGCAGCGGCACCTCGACATCGAACTTGCGGGCATCGACGATCTCGGGCTCGATCCCGGCGGCGGTCACCGCCTCGGCCAGCTTGTCATAGGCGTTCTTGGTCAGCACCAGCCGGATGCGTTCCCGCTCCGGATTGGACAGCGCATCGCGCACCGCGTGCAGGCCGAACAGCCACACGGTTTCCGCCGCGGCCGCCCGGCGGGCGCGTTCCTTGTCAATCACCCAGGTGGGTTTCTTCATGGCGCAAGCCCCGTTCCTATAGGCGTTCCTATCGGCGTTCCGACAGCAGCGGACAATGGCCCGTGCAGCCGCCGCTGGCAAGGCCGAGGCGGGCAGGGCCCCGGGAATCCGCGCGAAAATGCTGCTTGACGCCCCCCGGGCCGTTCGGTATCCCCCCGCCAGCGTCGGGCGACGTGCTGCAAGGTGCGGCAGCGGACTGTAACTCCGCCGGGGAGACCCACGCCTGGTTCGATTCCAGGGTCGCCCACCATTTCCCCGGTTCCGACGCATCCCAGCACGCCAAGGCATCGGTCAAGAAACCCGCGTGACGGGCCCGTGACTGCCTTCCCGTCGCCGCCATCTTCTGCCTATACTGCACTGCAGCAGCGCCTCCGCTGCGCGAGTTCAGTTGGCAACCGGGACCCCAGGCAATGGCCGCACGCAAGCCCAAACCGCGCGCCTTCAACGTTCTGGCTGTGGTCCAGCAGGGGCGGCTGGAATATGAATCCGTGGTGCTGGCCGCCAGTTTCCGCGCGCAGAACGCCGATTTCGCCGGCCGCCTGATCCTGGCAGAGCCGCAGCCGGGGCCGCGCTGGAAATCCGATCCCCGCATCTCCGAGCCGGTGCGCAAGCTGTTGATTTCGCTGGGGGCAGAGATCGTCCCCTTCGAGAACCAACAGTTCGGCCAAAGCTATCCCTATGGCAACAAGATCGAGGCTCTGGCGGCTCTGCCTGCGGATGTGCCCTTCGTGTTTTTCGATACCGACACCATCTTCACCGGGCCGCTGGCCGAGGTGGAATTCGATTTCGACCGCCCCTCGGCCTCGATGCGGCGCGAGGGGACCTGGCCCGAGGTGCCGCTGTATGGCCCGGGCTATGGCGAGATCTGGAAGTCGCTCTATGACCGGTTCGGGCTGGACTACGCCAGCTCGCTGGACCTGAGCCAGCCCGACGAATACTGGGCTCGGTATCTGTATTTCAACGCGGGCTGGTTCTTCTACAAGGATCCGGCGGTGTTCGGGCAGCGGTTCCTTGAGTATGCGGTGGCGATCCGGAATGAGCCGACCGACGCGCTGGCCTCGCAATCGCTGGACCCCTGGCTCGACCAGGTGGCGTTGCCGCTGGTGATCCACGGGCTTGGCGGCGGACGCCCGGGGCCGGGGCTGGCCGGGCTGGATGGCGATGTGACCTGCCATTACCGAACCTTTCCCATGCTTTACGCGCGGGAAACCGACCGTGTGGTCGAGGTGCTGGAACAGGTGACGGCGCCGAATGCGGTGAAGAAGGTGCTGAAGGACTGGGAGCCGATCAAGAAGATCGTCTACCAGGGCAAGGGCGCGAAGGTCCGGGCGATGTTCGACCGCGAGGATTTGCCGCGGCGCGAGGCGATGATCCGCAACCGGATCAAGGCCGAGGGGCTGTGGTTCCGCTGAGGGCGGAAACTTGTGAATTATCAGGGCGTTGTGGATGTTTCTTCACGTGGGAAACTGCGACGGCTTCCGTGAGGAAGATAAGAATTTTTGTTTATTAAGAAAGCTCTACGAGCCGTTCTTCACAAGCGCCCGGCCTTTTCGGCAATCCCCGAAACCCCCTCGCGCCGCTCCAGCTCCGCCATCACCTCCGCCAGCGTCACGTCGCGGGCGGCGAGCATGACCAGCAGGTGGTAGAGCACGTCGGCGGCCTCGGCGGTCAGCTTGGCACGGTCGCCCTTCACCGCCTCGATGATCGCCTCCACCGCTTCCTCGCCGAACTTCTCGGCGCATTTTTCCGGGCCTTTATTCAAGAGCTTGGCGGTCCAGGAGCTGTCCGGGTCCGCGCCCTTGCGGGCCTCGATGGTGGCGGCGAGGCGGGTGAGGGCGGTCATGACAGCCTCATCGGGATGCCGGCGGCGGCCATGTGGGCCTTGGCCTCGCGGATGGTGAAATCGCCGAAATGGAAGATCGAGGCGGCGAGGACGGCGGAGGCGTGGCCCTGGGTGACGCCCTCCACCAGGTGATCCAGCGTGCCGACGCCGCCGGAGGCGATGACGGGGATGGAAACTGCATCGGCGATGGCGCGGGTGAGGGGGAGGTTGAAGCCGGCGCGGGTGCCGTCGCGGTCCATGCTGGTCAGCAGGATTTCCCCGGCGCCCTTGGCGGCGACGGTTTGGGCGAACTCTACCGCATTGATTCCGGTGGGTTTTCTACCCCCGTGGGTGAAGATTTCCCATTGCCCGGGGGCGACGGTCTTGGCGTCGATGGCGACGACGATGCATTGGCTGCCGAAATGGTCGGCGGAGCGGGCGACGACGTCGGGATCGGCCACGGCGGCGGAGTTGAAGCTGACCTTGTCGGCGCCCGCCAGCAGCAGGGCGCGCACGTCTTGCGGCGTGCGCACGCCGCCGCCGACGGTCAGCGGCATGAAGCACTGCTCGGCGGTGCGGGTGACAAGGTCATACATTGTCCCGCGATTCTCGTGGGTTGCGTGGATGTCGAGGAAGCACAGCTCATCCGCGCCGGCGGCGTCATAGGCTTTCGCCGCCTCCACCGGGTCGCCGGCGTCGCGCAGGTCCACGAAGTTCACGCCCTTGACCACACGGCCATCGGCGACGTCAAGGCAGGGGATGATGCGGGTTTTCAGCATGGCGCGGCTCCGGGGCTTGCCTGTTCATAGGAGGCCGGGCGGGGCGATGCAAATGGCATGTGGAAAGCGTATGGAAGCTATACAGATGTCATACATACGAATTGCCGTATCGCCGAAGACGGGGGGCGCTGCCCCCCGGCGGCCGTTGGCCGCTCCCCCCGGGATATTTTTGCCAGCAAGAATGGGAGGGGGGAGTGGCTTTTCAGGCGCGGAGTTCGGCGAG
Organism: Frigidibacter albus; assembly: GCF_009908165.1. Taxonomy (GTDB): domain Bacteria; phylum Pseudomonadota; class Alphaproteobacteria; order Rhodobacterales; family Rhodobacteraceae; genus Frigidibacter; species Frigidibacter albus. The sequence goes on along the minus strand of NZ_JAAAUC010000007.1, from coordinate 211,287 downwards.
GGCCTGGGGCAGGTCGATGGCGCCGTCATAGAGGGCGCGGCCGGAGATGGCGCCGTTGAGCGGGGCACCGCAGTCGCGCAGGGCGATGAGGTCGGCGAGCGAGGAGACCCCGCCCGAGGCGATGACCGGGATATGCACCGCATGGGCGAGGGCCGCCGTGGCGTCGATGTTCGGGCCGCCCATGGCGCCGTCGCGGTCGATATCGGTGTAGATGATCGCGGCGACGCCGGCATCCTCGAAGCTGCGGGCAAGGTCTGTCACGGTCACGTCGGTTTCCTCGGCCCAACCTTTGGTGGCGACGCGCCCGCCGCGGGCGTCGATGCCGACGGCGATCTTGCCGGGGAAGGCGGTGGCCGCCTCGCGCACCAGCGCCGGGTTTTCCACCGCCACGGTGCCGAGGATCACCCGGGACAGGCCCTTGGTCAGCCAGGCCTCGATCGTCGCCATGTCGCGGATGCCGCCGCCGAGCTGGCAGGGAACTGACACACGGGCCAGGATCGCCTCGACCGCGGCGGCGTTGACCGGCTGGCCGGCGAAGGCGCCGTTGAGGTCCACGAGGTGCAGCCATTCGCAGCCTGCCGCCTCGAAGGCGGCGGCCTGGGCGGCGGGATCGTCGGAAAAGACCGTGGCCTTGTCCATCTCGCCCTTCAGCAACCGGACGCATTGACCGTCTTTGAGGTCGATGGCGGGATAGAGGATCATGGCCGTTTCCTTTGGACGGGGTCGTTGCGCGCCTCTTGCCACAGGCGGGGGGTGATTGCAAAGCGCGGCGGCGGGCCGGACGCGAAGGGGCGGCGGAAAGCCACCGGGGCTGCGGAACGCTACGTCATGCTTGCCGGAACCGGGCCGCGGGGATGATGATCGCGGCAAGGATGAGGACATCCGCGTTTCAGGGAGGAGACGTCATGAGAATTCTGGCCATTGCCGCGGCCTTTGCGTTGGGCGCCACCGCGGCCCTTGCCGATCCGGTCGAGGGGGTCTGGCAGACCGAGGTGGATGACGGCGCCTATGCGCATGTCGCCATCGCGCCCTGCGGGGCGAAGCTGTGCGGGACCATTGCGCGCACCTTCAATGCGGGCGGCGAATATGCCTCGCCCAATGTCGGCAAGCCGATTGTCTGGGACATGGTCGCCAAGGGCGACGGCGCCTATGGCGATGGCAAGATCTGGCAGCCGTCGACCGACAAGGTCTACCGCTCGAAGATGGCGCTGTCGGGCAATACGCTGAAGGTGTCGGGCTGCGTCGGGCCGATCTGCAAGGGCCAGACCTGGAGCCGGGCGAACTGATTTGGCGGAGAGCCGCGCCTGCGCGCGGGGTCAGTCCGGGATCAGGTCTGTATAGACGAAGCCGTCGCGGTGGACGGTTTCGCCAAGGGTAACCGGGATCGGGGCCGAGAACATCGGCCCCGCCACCACGGCGGTGTGGAACTCGCCGCGCTCGCCGCAGGGATCGACGGTGGCGGGCAGGTCGGCCAGCAGGCTTGCGTCGAAGCGGCGCCCGGCAAAGCTGGCATCCAGATGCCGCGGGTCGACGGTGACGAGGCGGGCGTCGATGCCGGCGGCGATCATGTCACGGGCGAGGCTGTGGGTCGGGCGGCCCCAGAGCGGGAAGATCGCCTCGACGCCGAGGGGGCGGAGTTTCTCCTCGCGATAGGCGCGCACGTCTTCGAGGAACAGGTCGCCGAAGACCATGTGGCGGACGCCGAGGGCGGCGACCTGATCCATCGCGGCGGCCATGCGGGATTCGTACTCTTCATTCGAGCAGGGCCAGGGCAGCGGCACCTCGATCAGCGGCAGGCCGAGGGCGTCCGCCTGCCGGGCCAGCAGGGCGGCGCGGGTGCCGTGCATGGCGACGCGGTCGAAGGCCTCGTTGGTGGTGGTCAGCACGGCGACGACATCGGCGAGGCCGAGGCGGCGGGCCTCCAGCAGCGCGAAGGCGCAGTCCTTGCCGGAGGACCAGCTGAGGACCGCCTTGGGCGCGGTCATGGCCGCCAGCCGAGGAAGTTGGCGATCAGCCGCAGGCCGGTGGCCTGGCTCTTCTCGGGGTGGAACTGGGTGCCGACGATATTGGCGCGCCCGACGATGGCGGTGATGGGGCCGGCATAGTCGACATGGGCCAAGAGGTCCGCGGGACCCGCCGTGCGGAAGTGGTAGGAGTGGACGAAATAGGCGTGATCGCCGGTTTCGATGCCTGCCAGCACCGGGTGGGGGGTGTCGATGACCAGGTCGTTCCAGCCCATATGCGGCACCTTCAGCGCCGGATCGGCGGGGGCGATGCGCACGACGTCTCCGTCGATCCAGCCGAAGCCGCTGGTGTCCTGGTATTCGCGGCCCGTGGTCGCCAGCATCTGCATGCCGACGCAGATGCCGAGGAAGGGGCGGGCGCGCTGCGTCACTGCCTCATGGATGGCCTCGAAGAGCCCGGTATGGTCGGTCAGCGCCTGGCGGCAGGCCGGGAAGGCGCCGTCGCCGGGCAGGACGATGCGGTCGGCCTTGGCAACCAAGTCGGGGTCGGAGGTGACGATGACGCGGCCGCCGCCGGTTTCCGCCGCCATGCGCTGGAAGGCTTTTTCGGCGGAGTGCAGGTTGCCGGAGTCGTAATCGACGAGGACGGTCAGATTTTGGGGGGCGAGCATGGTGGCTCCTTGTTCGGGCCTAGAGGGTGCCCTTGGTCGAGGGCAGGGCCCCCGCCATTCGCGGATCGGGTTCCACCGCCTCGCGCAGGGCGCGGGCGACGGATTTGAAGGCGGCCTCGGCGATGTGGTGGCTGTTCATGCCATGCAGGCGGTCCACATGCAGGGTGATGCCGGCATGGGTGGAGAAGCCCTGGAAGAACTCGCGCACCAGTTCGGTATCGAAGCGGCCGACGGTGGCGGTGGGGAAATCCACGTTCCACACGAGATAGGCGCGGCCCGAGAGGTCGAGCGCGGTGCGGATCTGGGTATCGTCCATCGCCAGCAGGAAAGAGCCATAGCGGCGGATGCCGCGCTTGTCGCCCAGGGCGGCGGCGAGGGCCTGGCCGAGGGTGATGCCGACATCCTCCACCGTGTGGTGGTCGTCGATATGCAGGTCGCCCTTGGCGGCGATGGTCAGGTCGATCAGCGAGTGGCGGGCGAGCTGGTCCAGCATGTGGTCGAAGAAGCCGATGCCGGTGGCGTTGTTGTAGGCGCCGGTGCCGTCGAGGTTCACGGTGACCGTGACCTCGGTTTCCGCCGTCTTGCGGGTGATCGTTGCCGTCCGCATCGCTGCCTCCATCATGCTGCTGGGGCCTTATAGGCTGCAGGTGCGGGGCTTGGGAAGGGCAGGTGTCACAAATGCAAATGGCCCCGAAGGGCCAAGTCGCATCCGGCATGGGGTTGCCGGATCACTGGAGCGGGCGAGGCGATTCGAACGCCCGACCCTAACCTTGGCAAGGTTATGCTCTACCCCTGAGCTACGCCCGCACTCCGTGGCGCGTCTGATAGCGCCGGGGCGGGCGGGGCGCAACAGGAATTTTGCAGCTAGAGGCGGGTGATGAGGGCGCGGGCGGCGGCGGGGTTGCGGGCCTTGGCGCCGCTGATGACGTAGAGATAGACGTCGCGGGTGCTGGCCCAGTCCCTGGCCTGCGCGGCCCAGGCGTCCAGCGCCTTGGGGGTGTAGCCGAGGGGGTGGGTGTCCTCGGTGCCCATGATCCGGGCGTAGACGAAATCGGCGGTCGGTTCCTCGATCCGCGGGTAGGGGGAGTCGCCGGCGACGACGAGGGCGACGTTGCGGGCCTTGGCGAGGGCGGCGGCCTCGGCGGCGATGCCGGGGTCCTGGAACGACTCGTGGCGCAGTTCGAGCGCGTGGCGGAGGGGAAGGCCGTCGGCGCTGTCGGGCAGCAGGTGGAGGAAGGCGGCGAGATCCTCGGGGTCGAAGCGCTTGTTCGGGGCGAACTGCCAGTTGATCGGGCCGAGCTTGGTGTGCAGGCGGGTGAGGCCGCTGCCCATGAACCGCTGGATGCTCTCGCCCGCCTCGGCCAGACCCTTGCGGTTGGTGGCGTAGCGGGGGGCCTTGAGGGCGAAGACGAAATCCTCGGGCGCCGCGTCATGCCAGTGCTGGAAGGTCTCGGGCGTCTGGGTGCGGTAGAAGGTGCCGTTGACCTCGAGCGAGGTCAGCTGGCGGCTGGCATGGGCGAGCTCGGCCTTCTGCGGCAGGCCCTCGGGGTAGAAGCTGCCGCGCCAGGGCGCGAAGACCCAGCCGCCGATGCCGATGCGGATGTTGCGGGGGGAGGGGGGCTTGCGCTGCGTCATGGCAGGCAAACGTACCGCCGGGGGCAGGGTTCCGGGCGCGGGGGCCGGAAACGAAAAACGGCCCCCGAAGGAGCCGCTTTTTCACCATCGGAACTGGAGCGGGCGAGGCGATTCGAACGCCCGACCCTAACCTTGGCAAGGTTATGCTCTACCCCTGAGCTACGCCCGCACCGGTTCCGGTGACGGCGGATTTAAGGGCTGACGCGCGGGGCTGCAAGCGGAAAATGCGGGGGGAGGGACAGATTGGCGGGCGCTGCATTGGACGACAGGCCGGGGGGCCGTCTGCCCCCCGGACCCCCCGAGGATATTTGCGAAAGGCAAAGGGGAAGGGGTGAGGAAGATCGGCGCCCCGCCTCGGGCCGGTTGCGCGGTGGAAGCAGGGCGCCTTTGCCTTTGCGGTCATCGGCGTCCCCGCCTGTACCGCCTGCACAGGTTGCAGCGGCGAGGTTAATGGATCGTCAATGCGGCTTTGCCTTTTCCAAATATCCTCGGGGGGCGCGGGGGGCAGACGGCCCCCCGCCCTTTCCACAGGCGCCGCGCTGGCGGGTCAGGTCTCGCCGAGTTCCACCAGCAGGTCCTTTGCGTCGATCTGGGCGCCGGGAACCACATGCACCGCCTTCACCGTGGCGGCGCGGTCGGCATGGATGCCGGTTTCCATCTTCATCGCCTCGATGGTGAGGAGCAGATCGCCGGCATTGACCTTTTGCCCAACACTTACCGCAACCGAGGCGACCGAGCCGGGCATCGGGGCGCCGATATGGGCCGGGTCGCCGTCCTGCGCCTTGGGGCGGGCGGCGGTCTTGGCCTTGACCATGCGGTTCGGCACCTTGATGACGCGCGGCTGGCCGTTCAGCTCGAAGAACACCTTCGCCTCGCCCTCGTCGGTGGTTTCCCCCAGCGTCTGCAGGCGGATTTCCAGGGTCTTGCCGGGGTCGATCTCGACCGAGATCTCCTCGCCGGGGGCCATGCCGTAAAGGTAGGCATGGGTCGGCAGGGTCCGCACCGGGCCATAGGCGATGTGGCGTTTCATGTAGTCCATGAACACCTTGGGATACATCAGGTAGCCGTTCAGATCCTCGTCGTCGATGGGAATGCCGCCCAGATCGGCGGACACTTTGGCGCGCACCGCCTCCAGATCCACCGGGGGCAGGTGCTTGCCGGGGCGCGTCGTCGAGGGCGTCTCGCCCTTCAGCACCTTGGCGGTGATGCCGGCGGGCCAGCCACCCGGAGGCTGGCCGAGATTGCCGCGCAGCATGTCCACCACCGAGTCGGGGAAGGCGACATCGGTGGCCGGATCCTCGACCTGGGCGCGGCTGAGGTTCTGGGCGACCATCATCAGCGCCATGTCACCCACGACCTTCGAGGAGGGCGTGACTTTGACGATATCGCCGAACATCCGGTTCACGTCGGCATAGGTCTGAGCGACCTCGTGCCAGCGGTCCTCGAGGCCAAGGCTGCGGGCCTGCGCCTTGAGGTTGGTGAACTGGCCGCCGGGCATTTCGTGCAGCCAGACTTCCGAGGCGGGAGCTTCCAGCCCGCTCTCGAAGGCGCGATACTGATGGCGCACGCCCTCCCAGTAGTTGGAGATCTCGCGGATGGCGCCGATGTCGAGCCCGGTGTCGCGGTCGGTGTTGCGCAGGGCTTCCACGATAGACCCAAGGCAGGGCTGCGAGGTGCCACCCGAGAAGGCGTCCATCGCGGCATCGACCGCGTCCACGCCCGCCTCGGCGGCCGCAAGGATGGTGGCGCCGGCGATGCCGCTGGTGTCATGGGTGTGGAAATGGATCGGCAGGCCGACCTCTTCCTTCAGCGCCTTGATCAGGATGCGGGCGGCGGCGGGCTTCAGCAGGCCCGCCATGTCCTTCAGCCCCAGCACATGGGCACCGGCGTCCTGCAGCTCTCGCGCCATCGACACGTAATACTTGAGGTCATACTTGGCGCGGGCCGGGTCCAGCAGGTCGCCGGTGTAGCAGATCGAGGCCTCGCAGACCTTCTCCGCCTCGAGCACCGCGTCCATGGCGACGCGCATGTTCTCGACCCAGTTCAGGCTGTCGAAGACGCGGAACACATCGACGCCGGTCTTCGCCGCCTGGGCCACGAAGGATTGCACCACGTTGTCGGGGTAGTTGGTATAGCCGACGCCGTTGGAGGCGCGCAGCAGCATCTGGGTCATCACGTTCGGCATCCGCGCGCGCAGGTCGCGCAGGCGCTGCCAGGGGCATTCCTGCAAGAAGCGGTAGGCCACGTCGAAGGTGGCGCCGCCCCAGCATTCGACGCTGAAGAGCTGCGGCAGGTTGGCGGCATAGGCGGGCGCCACGCGGATCATGTCGATCGAGCGCATCCGGGTGGCCAGCAGCGACTGGTGCCCGTCGCGCATCGTGGTGTCGGTGATCAGCAGCTGAGGCTGGGCCGACAGCCAGTCGGCCACGGCCTTGGGGCCCTGGCTGTCCAGCAGGGTGCGGGTGCCGGGGGCGGGGTCGCCGCGCAGCTTGGGCAGCCGCGGCTTGCGCGCCTCGGCGGGCGGTTTCGGGCGGCCGGCGGTCTCGGGATGCCCGTTGACCGTGATATCGGCGATATAGGTGAGGATCTTGGTGGCGCGGTCGGCGCGGGCGCGGAAGTCGAACAGCTCGGGCGTCGTGTCGATGAACTTGGTGGTGTAGGTGTTGCCGAGGAAGGTCGGGTGTTTCAGCAGGTTGATGACGAAGTCGATATTGGTGCTGACACCGCGGATGCGGAACTCGCGCAGGGCGCGGTCCATGCGGGCGATGGCCTGTTCCGGCGTCTGCGCCCAGGCGGTGACCTTGACCAGCAGCGAATCGTAATAGCGGGTGATGACGCCACCTGCATAGGCCGTGCCGCCGTCGAGCCGGATGCCCATGCCGGTGGCGGACCGGTAGGCGGTGATGCGGCCATAGTCGGGGATGAAGTTGTTCTGCGGGTCTTCGGTGGTGACGCGGCATTGCACGGCATGGCCGCGCAGTTGCACATCGGCCTGGCTGGCAATGCCGGTGGCCTCGGCCAGCGTCTTGCCCTCGGCGATCTTGATCTGGGCCTGCACGATGTCGATGCCGGTCACCTCTTCGGTGACGGTATGTTCGACCTGCACCCGCGGGTTCACCTCGATGAAGTAGAACTGCTGGCTGTCCATATCCATCAGGAACTCGACGGTGCCGGCGCATTCATAGCCGACATGGGCGCAGATCCGGCGGCCAAGCTCGCAGACCTCGGCGCGTTGCGCGTCGGTCAGGTAGGGGGCGGGGGCGCGCTCCACCACCTTCTGGTTGCGGCGCTGGACGGTGCAGTCGCGTTCATAGAGGTGGTAGATCTCGCCATGGCTGTCGCCGAGGATCTGCACCTCGACATGGCGGGCGCGCAGGATCATCTTTTCCAGATAGCCCTCGCCATTGCCGAAGGCGGCCTCGGCCTCGCGCCGGCCCTCGCGGACCTTCTCGATCAGCTCATCCGGGCCGTTCACCGGGCGCATCCCGCGCCCGCCGCCGCCCCAGCTGGCCTTGAGCATGAGGGGATAGCCGACCGCCGCCGCCTCGGCCTTGATCAGGTCGAAATCCTCGCCCAGAACTTCCGTCGCCGGGATCACCGGCACGCCGGCCTCGATGGCGACGCGGCGGGCGCTGGCCTTGTCGCCCAAGGCGCGCATGGTTTCCGCCTTGGGGCCGATGAAGGTGATGCCGGCGGCGACGCAAGCCTCGACGAAATCGGGGTTCTCGGACAGCAGGCCATAGCCGGGATGGATGGCGTCGGCGCCGGATTCCTTCGCCACCCGGATGATCTCGGGGATCGAGAGATAGGCCGCGACCGGGCCCATGCCCTCGCCGATCCGGTAGGCCTCATCCGCCTTGAAGCGGTGCAGGCTCAGCTTGTCCTCTTCGGCGTAGACGGCGACGGTCTTCTTGCCAAGCTCATTGGCGGCGCGCAGCACCCGGATGGCGATCTCGCCGCGGTTGGCGATCAGGATCTTCTTGAACTCTGGCATGGTGTCCCTCCGGGCGCTGCAAAAATAGGCGCGGCATCGGCAAACCATCCAAGATGCCGCGGCGCAGCGCAAGAGCCGCCACGGGGCGCATTGCAAGATTTGCTTGGGGTTCAAGGGGGATATGCAAAGCGGGTAGGCGATTTTCCAGCGGTTGCAAGGCGTTGGGCGGCGCGTCGGGGGCGGGACGACGTGTGCGAACATTCCAAGAACTTGACTTTTCCCCGGCGGCGAAGGGCGCTAGAGTGCGCGCATGAGCCGATTTCTAGAGTGCGCGCATGAGCCGATTTGATGAAGATGATGCCTTCGAAGGCGCCGCCGCCGCTGTTCCGCAGAGCCTGTCACAACGGGCGATGGCGGGGGCTGCGGGTGCGCGCGGCACGGCGTATCTGGATGACCTGAACCCCGCGCAGCGCGAGGCGGCCGAGGCGCTGGATGGCCCGCTGCTGATGCTGGCGGGCGCGGGCACCGGCAAGACCAAGACGCTGATGGCGCGGATCGCCAATCTGGTGGCCTCGGGCCGGGCGCGGCCGAACGAGATTCTGGCGGTGACCTTCACCAACAAGGCGGCGCGCGAGATGCGCGAGCGGCTGGCGAAGCAGCCCTTCCACCTGCTGGAGCCCCTGCGCTGGATGGGCACGTTCCACTCGATCAGTGTCAAGATCCTGCGCCGCCATGCGGAACTGGCAAGCCTCAAGTCGAGTTTCACGATTCTGGATACCGATGACCAGATCCGGCTGATGAAGCAGGTCATCAACGCCGCCAATATCGACGAGAAGCGCTGGCCGGCGCGGCAGCTGGCGGGGATCATCGACGGCTGGAAGAACCGCGCGCTGACGCCGGGCAATGTGCCGAATGCCGAGGCCGCCGCCTTCGGCAATCGCGGGACAGAGCTTTACGCCGCCTATCAGGACCGGCTGCGCAGCCTCAATGCCGTCGATTTCGGCGACCTGCTGCTGCATGTGGTGACGATCTTTCAGGCGCATCCCGACGTGCTGGCCCAGTATCAGCGCTGGCTGCGCTACATCCTCGTCGACGAGTATCAGGATACCAACGTCGCACAGTACCTGTGGCTGCGGCTGCTGGCGCAGGGCCACAAGAACATCTGCTGCGTGGGCGATGACGACCAGTCGATCTATGGCTGGCGCGGGGCCGAGGTGGGCAACATCCTGCGGTTCGAGAAGGATTTTCCGGGCGCCAAGGTGATCCGGCTGGAGCAGAACTACCGCTCCACCCCGCATATCCTTGCCGCCGCCTCCTCGGTGATCGCGCAGAATGCCGGGCGGCTTGGCAAGACGCTGTGGACCGAGGAGCAGGCCGGCGAGAAGGTGCGGCTGATCGGCCACTGGGACGGCGAGGAAGAGGCGCGCTGGATCGGGGAAGAGGCCGAGGCGCTGCAGCGGGGCGGGCGACGGATGCGCGCCGTGTCGCTGAACGGGCAGGCGATCCTGGTGCGCGGCAGCAGCCAGATGCGCGCCTTCGAGGACCGGTTCCTGACCATTGGCCTGCCCTACCGCGTGGTCGGCGGGCCGCGATTCTATGAACGGGCCGAGATCCGCAATGCGATGGCCTATTTCCGGCTGGCGGTCTCGCCCGAGGATGATCTGGCCTTCGAGCGGATCGTGAACACGCCCAAGCGGGGGCTGGGCGACAAGGCGCAGCAGGTGATCCAGATGACCGCGCGCGCCGATGGCACCAGCCTGCTGGAGGGCGCGCGCTATGCGGTGGCCGCGGGCAAGCTGGGCGGCAAGGGCGCGGCGGAATTGCGGCGGTTCGTGGAGAATGTGGACCGCTGGCACAAGGCGATCGCAGCCGCGAGCCCGGCCACGGCGCGCAGCCCGGCGGAGGATGACGATGAGCTGATCGAGCTGGAGGTCGCCTCGGTTCCGCCCGCCCATGACCATTCCCATGTGCGGCTGGCCGAGGAGATCCTGGAGGATTCGGGCTACATCGCCATGTGGCAGAACGACAAGACGCCCGAGGCGGCGGGGCGGCTCGAAAACCTCAAGGAACTGGTCAAGGCGCTGGAGCAGTTCGACAATTTGCAGGGGTTCCTCGAGCACGTGGCGCTGATCCTCGACAACTCGTCCGAGGAGGAATCGGAGAAGATCACCATCATGACCCTGCACGCCGCCAAGGGGCTGGAGTTCCCGGTGGTGTTCCTGCCGGGCTGGGAGGACGGGCTGTTCCCCAGCCAGCGCTCGATGGATGAAAGCGGGCAGAAGGGGCTCGAGGAGGAGCGGCGGCTGGCCTATGTCGGCATCACCCGCGCCGAGGAGCTGTGCACGATTTCCTTTGCGGGCAACCGGCAGGTCTATGGCCGCTGGCAAAGCCAGATGCCCTCGCGCTTCATCGACGAATTGCCCGAGGCGGATGTCGAGGTGCTGACGCCGCCGGGGCTCTATGGCGGCGGCTATGGCGCGGCGGCGGGGTTTGGGAGTTCTTCGGGTGGGTCGTCGGTTGAGGCGCGGGCGGCGAAGGCCGATGTCTACAACTCGCCGGGCTGGCGGCGGCTGCAGGACCGGGCGGGCAATCGCCCCGTCAGCCAGCCGAAGGAATCGCGGCATACGGTGATCGACCTTGATGCCGTGTCGGCCTTCGACGTGGGCGACCGGGTGTTCCACCAGAAGTTCGGCTATGGCCATGTGCAGGAGATCGAGGGCGACAAGCTGGCGGTGGCCTTTGCGACCGGCGTCAAGAAGATCGTCGCGGGATTCGTGGTGGCGGCCTCGGAGGCGGATGATGTGCCGTTCTGACCGGAACTGATGCGCCGCCGCCGGGGTTTCTTCCGCTGAAACGGAAGGAGACCGCGATGACATCCAAGACAACGCGTGACCATGACACGATTCGCAATTGGGCCGAGGCGCGGGGCGGGCGGCCGTCCCGCGTCGAGGGCGACCGCGATGGCGGGCTGCTGCGGCTGGATTTCGGCGAGCCCGAAGAGGCGCTGGAAGAGATCAGCTGGGACGAGTTCTTCAGGATCTTCGACGACCGGGATCTGGAATTCATCTATCAGGATCATCTCGCCTCGGGCGAGGAGAGCCGGTTCAACAGGTTCATCCGCACCGATTGACGAGTCGGATGCAGGCGGCGGCGCGGGTTACACCGGCCGCCGCCTTGCCTTGTCCAGCGCATGGACCAAAAGGCCGGCGATCAGCCCCCAGAACGCCGCGCCGATGCCGAAGACCGCCACGCCCGAGGCGGTGACGATCAGCGTGGTGCCGGCGGCGAAGCGGGTCTCCACCGCGGCAAAGGCCGCACTGGCGGCACCGAGGAACGGCGCGATCAGCGCAAGGCCGGCGATGGTGGCGACGAGGGCCGCGGGCATGGCGCCGATCAGCGTGAGGATCACCGGGCCGAACAGGCCAAGCACCACCCAGATTGCGGCATAGACCAGTCCCACCTTCCAGCGCTGCGCGCGGTCGGGATGGACATCCTCGCCCAGGCAGATCGCGGCGGTGATCGCGGCCATGCTGATGGTATGGGCGCCTGCGAGCGCCGTGAGGGCAGAGAGCCCGCCCGTCACCACCAGCGCCGGGCGCACGGGGGGCGTGTAGCCCGCGGCGCGCAGCACGGCGAATCCGGGCAGGTTTTGCGAGGCCATCGTCACCAGATAGAGAGGCAGGCCGAGACCGATCAGGGCGCCGATGTCGAAATCGGGCGCGATGAAGGTCAGGCGCGGCAGGGTGAAGCTGAGGTCGGGCAGCGCCGCTGCGCCGGGCAGGGCGAAGCTGAGGATCAGGCCCGTTGCCAGCGCGGCCAGCACCGCCTGGGCCGGGCTGAACAGGCGCACCGCCAGGAACACCGCGACCACCGGCAGGATCAGCGCCGGGAGGGCGGCGGCATGGCCCGGCACCTTCAGGCAGAAGGGCAGCAGCACCCCCGCCAGCATCGCGGCGGCCACGGCATCGGGCAGCGCCGCGATCATCCGGCCGAGCGGGCGGAGGGCTCCGGTCAGCGCGATCAGCAGCCCGGCGAAGAGGAAGGCGGCAACGGCCTCGGCCATGCTCAGCCCCTGCGAGGCGGCGACGAGGGCCGCGCCGGGGGTGGACCAAGCCAGCACGATGGGCATCCGCGCGCGCAGGCTGAGGAAGGCGGAGCCGGCGGCCTTGGCAAGGCAGATGGCGAAGATCCACGATCCGGTCTGTTCGGGCGTGGCGCCGACGGCCTGCGCGGCGGCCAGCAGCAGCGCGATGGTGCTGCCATAGCCGACGAGAGCTGCGACCAGCGCCGCCGAAAAGAGGGAAATCCGCATGGTGTTCCGTGCTGCCTGTCGCGTGTTGCGGCGGACTATGCGGCGGGGGTCGGGCGGCGGCAAGGGGTGGTCCCCACGGTAGGCGGGGGAAGGGGGGACTGCTGCTTGGCGACCCGTTTGCATCGCTGTCCTTGGCGAAGGCCATCGCCCTCGCCACCCACCGCCGTCTCCACCCACACGGGCGCTGCCCTCATACGGTCTTAGGTTGCCAGCGGCTCTGGTTGACAGGCACCGCACGGGCGGGGCGAGGCAGTGCCTCGCCTTTTTCCGCCCAAACCGCAGCTCACGAAGCAGAAAAACACTAGCTCGCAGTAAACATGCGTTCAACGCCGATCTGGCGAAGGCCATCGCCTTCGCCACGCACCGCACTCCGCAACTTGCGCCGGACGGGCCCCCAAAGGGCCCGGCCAGCGCCCGCCCCGCCTCTGGCGGGCGCTTCTCGCCGGCCAGGTCGGGCGCTGTCCTCATACAGTCTCGCGATGCCGGCGGCTCTGGGAGAACGGTCCCGCACGGGCGGGGGCGAGGCAGTGCCTCGCCTAATCCCGCCCGAACTGAACGGACCAATGGCAGCGAAGGGTTCGCGGCATACACGTCATCAGCGGCATGAGTGCCGGCAGATACTCCGGTGACATCGGGGATCCTCAAAAACGAACGGCGGCGCCCAGGGAGGAGAAGGGGCACCGCCGTTCTTAACGCCGACCCCAGGGAGGAGGAGGGGGCCTTCGTATCCTGTTTGAAGGGAGCAGTGGCGCCTCAAGGAGGAGGAGGAGGCGCCACTGTCCTTCACAACGTCCAGCCCAGGGAGGAGGAGGGGCCGGCCGTATTCTTGGTGAGGGGAGCGGTGGCGCCTCAGGGAGGAGGAGGAAGCGCCACCGTCCTTCACAACGTCCGGCCCAGGGAGGAGGAGGGGCCGGCCGTATTCAGGTGGGCCCGAAGGCCCGAATTTCGTGGACCCCTGCGGGCCCGATCAAGCATTGGCCCCTGCGGGCCGCGGTTCCAGTTTCGAAGAGCGGCGGCCCCAGGGAGGAGGAGGGGGCCGCCGCCTTCATAACGAGGCCCTCAGGGAGGAGGAGGAGAGCCATCGTATGCCGGATGGACCTTTCGGTCCCGTTAACGCTGTGGGCCGTTGGCCCGGTATCTGGTGCGGCGACCCCAGGGAGGAGGAGGGGGTCGCCGCAGATTTCCGAGACTCAGGGAGGAGGAGGAGCCTCAGGAAAGCGAATTACTTCTCGGTGCCGTAGGCAGCTTCGGCCGCCACACGGGTGATCATCGAGCGGTTGATGCCGAGATCGGCCAGCTCGCGGCCCGAGAGGGCCTGCAGTTCGGACAGGGTCTGCCGGAACACCTTGCGGCGCTGCCGTGCGTCCTGCACGTTCTTGAAGAAAGCAGCGATGCGATCGGCGAAGCCGTGCTCGATGCTGCGGATGTCATTTGCGAAAGCCATGTGCTCTGCCTCAGGTTAGTTCAGGTCAGCGCCTCGTTGCGCCGTTGAGATGAAAATGGACCCTATGCTGCAGCTGCACAATCCCCCTCGGACTCAATGCCGCCATGCGGAAAATGCATATCGCTTGCTGACCTAATATTTAGCGCAAACATGGCATCTGCCGCATTTCACAGCGCTTTGAGGACCGGTTTGGGTGGTTTGGCTTGCCCTTGCTGGCAGGGATGCCACAGTGCCCGCCGAAACGTCCCGGAGGCCGTAAAATGACCGTTACCAAAGACACCGTTCTTGCCGCGCTGGCCCGCATCCGCATGCCCTCGGGCCGCGATCTTGTGGCCGAGGATCTGGTGCGCGCGCTGCTGATCGAGAGCGACTCGCGGGGGGATCAGGTCAGATTCGTGCTCGAGGCGCCGACGCCGGAGGCGGCGCGCGGCATGGAATCGGTGCGGGCGGCGGCCGAGGCGGCGGTGCGGGCGCTGCCGGGGGTAGCTCAGGTGTCGGTGGTGCTGACGGCGCATGGGCCGGCGGCGAAACCTGCCGCCCCCAGCCTGAAGATCGGCGGCCACCCCACGCCGCAGGCCCCGGGGCAGACCGGGCCGCAGCGGGTGGCGGGGATCGACCGCATCCTGGCGATTGCCTCGGGCAAGGGCGGGGTCGGCAAATCCACGGTGTCGTCCAACCTCGCGGTGGCGTTGGCGCGGGCGGGGCGGCGGGTCGGGCTGCTGGATGCCGATATATACGGTCCCTCGCAGCCGCGGATGATGGGCGTCTCCGGCCGCCCGGAATCGCCCGATGGCAAGACCATGATCCCGCTGCACGCGCATGGGGTGACGGTGATGTCGATCGGGCTGCTGCTGAAAGAGGATGAAGCGGTGGTGTGGCGCGGGCCGATGCTGATGGGCGCGCTGCAGCAGCTGCTGGGGCAGGTGGCCTGGGGCGAGCTGGATGTGCTGATCGTCGATCTGCCGCCCGGCACGGGGGATGTGCAGCTGACGCTCTGCCAGCGCACGCATCTGACCGGGGCGGTGGTGGTGTCGACCCCGCAGGACGTGGCGCTGCTGGATGCGCGGCGGGCCATCGACATGTTCGCCAAGCTCAAGACCCCGGTGCTGGGGCTGATCGAGAACATGTCTTCTTATATATGCCCCAGCTGCGGGCATGAGGCGCATATCTTCGGGCATGGCGGGGTGCGGGCCGAGGCGACGAAGCTTGGGTTGCCATTCCTGGGGGAGATTCCGCTGAGCCTTGACGTGCGGCTGGCCGGCGATGCGGGCACCCCGATTGCCGCAGGCGAGGGGCCGATTGCCGAGGCCTATGCCACGCTGGCGCAGCGGCTGATCGACGGCGGGATGGCCTGAACCGGGCCTGAAGGCCGCGCCTGCCGGGATTTCATGGGGCGGGCGCAGGCAGTTTGACAGCATCATGGGAAATCATGGGCGGCGGTCGGGGTTCGGCCGCCGTTTCGAATCACTGGCGCGTGAGTCGCTGTGATATTGGCGGAACATTTCGTGATCATTGCGGCGGGCTCGTTGTGCGACCGCCACAGTCCGGAACAGGCTGCATTTTTTTCGGGAATGGGTGGGGCAGGGCGGGACGCCACTTTGGGTTTCACGATGTCTATATGTGGTGCCCGTGGTTCCATTGCTGCGTATATGCGCCCCGTTTCCGGCTGTGGCCTCTCGCGTCAGGGCGGTCCAGTGCCGCGCTCCCTCCAGCCGGTCCCGGATTTACCTGTTGATTACCATGAATTCCCGTGGCATCCCTGTTCACAAGATGAACACGAGTAAGAGGCACCAAGACCTCAAATCGGCGAAAAGAAGTGCAGGTTTCATACAGGCGCTCGAGTTTATCGAAGACCAAAGAGATCCGGCGCGCGGGCGAGCAGACATCCCCCCAGGTGGCGCGCGTAGCCGGACATAACCCAGTGATGGGACGAGGGGCGGCGGATCGGGCAGTGGCAGCAGCCCGGTCCGCCGTTGTCTTTCCGGACCGGGGCGCAGGCGGGGGCCTGATCCTGGCGCGGAAAGCAGAAACGCGGGCGGTGAAGGAAACCTAAGGTGACGGGGTCGTTCCGGGGAGAATTCAGCCAGAAGGTCGACGGAAAGGGCAGGGTGTCCATTCCGGCGGCATTTCGGCGTCACCTCGAAGACGGCGATCCCGAGTTCCGCGCCCGGCGCGAGGCGCTGCGCGAGGATGACAAGCTCAAGGGCGGCGCCCGCTTCGTCATCGTCTATGGCGATACCCGCCGAGAATTCCTGGAATGCTACACGGTCGACGGCATGGCCGCCCTGGAAGCGCGCATCCTTGCCATCCCGCGCGGCACCCCCAGCCGCCGCGCGCTGGAGCGGGTGTTCATCACCCTGTCCACCGTGGCGGAAATTGACGGCGACGGCCGCATCGTGCTGCCGCAAAAGCTGCGCGAGAAGCTGACGCTTGGCGAAGAAGCCGTCTTTGCCGGCACCGCCGACACCTTCCAGATCTGGCAGCCCGAAGCCTATGACCGCGACGTGGCCGAGAAGGCCGAGGAAGAGATCGAGGGCCTGGCCCCCGGTGTCGATATCGCGGCGCTTCTGGACAGGAACTTCTGAACGATGGCCGCCGAATCCCCCGGCACCTCTGGCCCCGACACCCCGGCACCGCATGTTCCCGTCCTGCTGCGCCCGCTGCTGGCGGCGGTGGCGCCGGTCACGGGCACCTGGCTCGACGGCACCTTCGGCGCTGGCGGCTATGCGCGCGGGCTGCTGGAGGCGGGGGCGGAGTGCGTGATCGGCGTCGACCGCGACCCTTCGGTCTTTGCGATGGCGTCGGAGTGGGCGGAGCCTCTGGGCAGCCGGCTGCGGCTGGTGGAAGGCACCTTCTCGGAAATGGACACGCTTGCCGGTGAGCCTCTGGACGGGGTGGTGCTGGATCTGGGCGTGTCGTCGATGCAGCTTGACCAGGCGGAGCGCGGGTTTTCCTTCATGAAGGACGGCCCTCTGGACATGCGGATGAGCAGCACCGGCACCAGCGCCGCAGATCTGGTGAACGAGGCCGAAGAGGCCGTGCTGGCCGACATCATCTATCACTATGGCGAGGACCGCGCGGCGCGGCGCATCGCCAAGGCCATCGTCCGGGCCCGCGAGGCGGCGCCGATCGCGACGACGCGGGCGCTGGTCGCCATCGTCGAATCCTGCCTGCCGCGCCCCAAGCCGGGGCAGAGCCATCCGGCCACCCGCACCTTCCAGGCGATCCGCATCGCGGTGAATGACGAGTTTGGCCAGCTGATCGAAGGGCTCGAGGCTGCGGAGCGCGCGCTGAAACCCGGCGGGCGGCTGGCGGTCGTCACCTTCCACTCGCTGGAGGACCGGGTGGTGAAGCGCTTCTTGCTCGCCCGTTCCGGCGGCGAGGCGCAGGGCAGCCGCTATGCCCCCGAACGGGTGGACGCAGCGCCGGCCTTCAAGCTGCTGACCCGCCGCGCCGTGGCGCCCGATGACGATGAGCTGGCCCAGAACCCCCGCGCCCGGTCGGCCAAGCTGCGCGTCGCGCAGCGCACCGATGCGCCCGCGGGGCGGCCCGACCGCTCATCCCTCGGCCTGCCGCAACCCGTGCTGGACCCCGCCCCCCGCAGGAAAGGCCACTGACATGCGCAGCCTGTTCTATGTTCTCACCGCGCTGGCCGTCATGGGCCTTGCCTTCTGGGCCTACCGCGAGAATTACCGCACCCAGGCCCGCCTGACCGAGATCGACCGCCTGCAATCGGACATCCGCCACCTGCGCGAAAGCCTGAACGTGCTGAAGGCGGAATGGGCGTACCTGAACCGTCCCGACCGGCTGCGCGAACTGGCCGACATCAACTTCCAGCGGCTGGAGCTGCTGCCACTGACGGCCGAGCAGTTCGGCACCGCGGCCCAAGTGGGCTACCCCGCCGAGCCGCTGCCGCCGATCACCGACCCGGTGGAAACCTTCGGGGCGCTTCCCGAAACAGAGGAGACGACGCCGTGATCCGCACCCCGCTGCGCCCGCTGGCCCGCATCCTGTCCGCCCGTGACCGCGGCGAGAATCCCGACGCGATCGAACGCGAGAACCTGCGCCTGCGGCATGAGGCGATGCGCGACAAGTCCCGCCAGCGCGCCGAGGGGCGGCTGCTGGTCATGGGCCTGCTGTTCTTTTCCGCCTTCACCGTCGTCGGCGCCCGCATGGGCCTGCTGGCCGCGACCGACCCGGTAGAGCCGCGGGCGGCCGCCTCCGGCGCCTCGATCCTGGCGCAACGCGCCGATATCGTGGACCGCGAGGGGCGCATCCTCGCCACAAACCTTGTCACCCACTCCCTTTACGCACAGCCGCAAAGCATGGTGGAGCCGGAACGCGCCGCCGTGGAACTCGCCGCGATCTTCCCCGATCTGGACGCCGAGGACCTGAAGGAAGATTTCACCGGTAGCCGCAAGTTCCTGTGGATCAAGAAGAAGATCAGCCCCGAGCAGATGCAGGCGGTGCATGACATCGGCGATCCGGGCCTGCTGTTCGGCCCGCGCGAGATGCGGATCTATCCCAATGGCGCGCTGGCCGCGCATGTTCTGGGCGGCGCCAGCTTTGGCCGCGAGGGCGTGCATTCGGCCGAGGTGATCGGCACGGCGGGGGTGGAGAAGACCTTCGACGGCTGGCTGCGCGACCCCGGCAATGGCGGGCAGCCGCTGCAACTGTCCATCGACCTCGGCATCCAGGCCACCGTCGAGGAGGTCCTCTATGGCGGCATGAAGCTGATGAACGCCAAGGGCGCCACGGCGATCTTGATGGATATCCATTCGGGCGAGGTGGTGGCCATGGCCTCGCTGCCCGATTTCGACCCCAACACCCGTCCGCAGCCCGCGCTGAAGGGCGATCCGTCTGACAGCCCGCTGTTCAACCGCGCGGTGCAGGGCGTCTATGAACTCGGCTCGACCTTCAAGATCTTCGCCATCGCGCAGGCCATGGACCTGGATCTCGTCAATCCCGAGACCCATATCGCCACCAAATCGCCGATGATCTGGGGCAAGCACCGGATCCGCGACTTCAAGGATTACGGCGCCGAGCTGTCGGTGACCGACATCATCGTCAAATCCTCGAACATCGGCACGGCGCGGGTGGCGCTGATGCTGGGGGCCGAACGGCAGAAGGCCTTCCTCGGCACGCTGGGGCTGCTGGAGCCGACGGCGATCGAGATGGTCGAGGCGCCCACCGGCAAGCCCATCCTGCCGCGCAACTGGCCCGAGATCACCACGATGACCGTGTCCTATGGCCACGGGTTGTCGGCCAGCCCGCTGCATCTGGCGGCGGCCTATGCCTCGGTGCTCAACGGCGGCACCAAGGTCACGCCGACGATCCTGAAATCACCGATGCCCGCGCCGGGGCCGCGCGTCGTGTCGGAAGAAACCTCCAGCATCCTGCGATCCATGCTGCGCGCCGTGGTGACCCGCGGCACCGCCAGCTTTGGCGAGGTGCCGGGCTATGCGGTGGGCGGCAAGACCGGCTCTGCCGACAAGCCCAACCCGCAGGGGGGCTATTACAAGGACCGGCTGATCGCGACCTTCGCGTCGGTCTTCCCGTCGCATGATCCCAAATACGTGATGATCATCACGCTGGACGAGCCGTCCGAGAATTCGGGCAGCGAGCCGCGCCGCACCGCGGGCTGGACCGCAGTGCCGGTCGGCGCCGAGATCATCCGCCGGGTTGCGCCGATGCTGGGGCTGCGGCCCGAGGTTGAACCCCCGGCGCAGCATGGGATAACACTCGTCCGCAACTGACGGGGCGCAAGGCGGCGCCGAACTGATGAGGCTCCGATGGCGCATACCACCAAGACCCTGGCCGAACTGGGCCTGACAGCGCAGGGCGGCGCCGATGCCGCCGTCACCGGCCTGTCGGTGGACAGCCGGCAGACGAAGCCGGGGCATCTGTTCGCCGCCCTGCCGGGCAGCCGGGTGCATGGCGCCGAGTTCATCCAATACGCGCTGCGCATGGGCGCCGGCGCGGTGCTGACCGACCGCGCCGGGGCGGCGATGGCCCGCGACGTGCTGGACGCCAGCCCCGCCGCGCTGATCGTGGCCGAGGACCCGCGCGCCGCGCTGGCCGGCGCCGCGGCGCTGTGGTTCGGCGCGCAGCCGGCGACGGTGGTGGCGATCACCGGCACCAGCGGCAAGACCAGCGTCGCCACCTTCACAAGGCAGATCTGGCAGGCGATGGGGGTGCAGGCGATCAACATCGGCACGATGGGGGTTCTGGGCGATTTCCACGCCCCCCTGCAGCACACCACGCCCGAGCCGATCACCCTGCACCGGCTGCTGGCCGAGGCGGCGGCGGCCGGGATTACCCATGCGGCGATGGAGGCCTCCTCGCACGGGCTCGACCAGCGCCGGCTCGACGGGGTGCGGCTGAAGGCGGCGGGCTTCACCAACTTCAGCCAGGACCATCTCGACTATCACGCGGATTTCGCGGAATATTTCGCGGCCAAGGGCGGGCTATTCAGCCGCATCCTGCCCGCGGGCGCCAGTGCCGTGGTCAACACCGCCGACCAGAGCGGCCTGCAGATGATCGCCGACCATATCGAGGGGCGCGGCCACCGGCTGATGCTGACCGGCCCGACCCCTGCCGCCGACCTGCGCATTATCGCGCAGCGCTTCGATGCCACCGGCCAGGATGTGCGCGTCGGCTGGTTGGGCGAGGACCGGCAGCTGCGGCTGAACCTGATCGGCGGCTTCCAGGCGGAAAACGTGCTGCTGGCGGCGGGCCTGTGCATCGGCTCGGGCAGCCCGCATGAGGAGGTGTTCCGCGCGCTGGCGGGCCTTTCCACCGTGCCCGGCCGGATGCAGCATGTCGCCACGCGGCAGAACGGCGCGACGGTGTTCGTGGATTACTCGCACAAGCCCGGCGCGCTGGCTTCCGCGCTGCAATCGCTGCGCCCGCATGTCATGGGCCGCATCGTCTGCGTCTTTGGCGCGGGCGGCGACCGGGACAAGCTCAAGCGTCCGCTGATGGGCGAGGCGGCGGCGCGCCATGCCGATCTGGTCTATGTCACCGATGACAACCCGCGCAGCGAGGAGCCGGCCACGATCCGGGCCGAGGTGATGGCCGGTTGCCCGAACGCGACCGAAGTGGCCGACCGGGCCGAGGCGATCTTGCGGGGGGTGGACGCGCTCGGGTCGGGGGATGCGCTGCTGATCGCCGGCAAGGGGCATGAGACAGGCCAGATCGTCGGCGACACCGTCTACCCGTTCGACGATGCCGAACAGGCCAGCGTCGCCGTCGCCGCGCTGGAGGGCCGGATTTGACCGCCCTCTGGACCTCGGCCGACGCCGCCGCCGCGACCGACGGCCGCGCCACCCAAGCCTTCGCTGCCACCGGAGTCTCCATCGACACCCGCAGCCTGCAACCGGGCGACCTGTTCGTCGCGCTGACTGACGTCCGCGACGGCCATGACTTCGTCCGCGCCGCGCTGGACAAGGGCGCCGCCGCGGCGCTGGTCAGCCGTATCCCGGACGGTTGCAACGAGAGCGACCCGCTGCTGATCGTGCCGGACGTGCTGGAGGGACTCGCGGCTCTTGGCGCGGCGGGGCGGGCGCGGGGGCAGGCCAAGGTCATCGCCGTCACCGGATCGGTCGGCAAGACCTCGACCAAGGAGATGCTGCGCGCAATCTTGACGGCGCAGGGCCGCGTCCATGCCGCCGAGGCCAGCTACAACAACCACTGGGGCGTGCCGCTGACGCTGGCGCGGATGCCGGTGGACGCCGATTTCGCGGTGATCGAGATCGGGATGAACCATCCCGGCGAAATCGCCCCGCTCGCCCACCTTGCCCGCCCGCATGTGGCGATGATCACCACCGTTGCCGCCGCGCATCTGGAGGCGTTCGACAGCATCGAGGCCATCGCCCGGGAAAAAGCCGCGATCTTCGACGGGCTGGAGCCGGGGGGCACTGCGGTGATCCCGCTTGGGCTGCCGGTCAGCGACATCCTTGCCAAGGCCGCCGCCCGCGCCGGGGCGATCCTGACCTTCGGCCCGGTGCCGGGCGCCGATTTCCGGCTGACCCAGGCGCAAATGACCCCCGATGCCACCATCGTGCAGGCAGACCATGCCGGGCTGCCGCTGCTGTTCAAGGTCCGCACCCCGGGTCGCCATTTCGCGCAGAACGGCCTTGCCGCGCTGGCGGTGGCCGAGGCGGTGGGCGCCGACATCGCCATCGCCGCGCTGGACCTTGGCCTCTGGGCGCCGCCGCTTGGCCGCGGCACGCGGGAACGCATCGTGCTCGACATCGTCGATGACCACCTGTCCTTCGAGCTGATCGACGACGCCTTCAACGCCAACCCCGCCTCGATGGCCGCCGCGCTCGACATGCTTGGCGCCGCGCGCCCCACCGACGGCATCGGCCGCAAGTCCGAAGGCCGCCGCATCGCGGTTCTGGGCGACATGCTGGAACTGGGGCCCGACGAGCTGCGGATGCACTCGGACATCGCCCAACACCCGGCGATGGCCGGCATCAAGCTGGTGCATTGCGTCGGCCCGCGGATGAAGACGCTCTACGACCTTCTGCCCCGCGCGCAGCGCGGCGAGTGGCACGAGACCGCCCCGGCGCTGGCTGCCCGCGCGCATCATCTGGCCGATGCCGGCGATGTCGTGCTGGTCAAGGGATCCAAGGGCATCAAAGTCAGCCTCGTGGTTGACGCGCTGCGCAAACTCGGCCAAGCGGTCGCGCACGACAATCGAGGAACCGAATAAATGCTGTATTGGCTGGCGCAGTTCTCGGACGGCGGCGATATCTTCAACCTGTTTCGCTACATCACCTTCCGGGCTGGTGCTGCCTTTTTCACCGCGCTGATCTTCGGCTTCATCTTTGGCCAGCCGCTGATCAACTTCCTGCGCCGCAAGCAGAAGAAGGGCCAGCCGATCCGCGAGGATGGGCCGCAGACGCACTTTGTGAAAGCCGGCACCCCCACGATGGGCGGCCTGCTGATCCTTTCGGCGCTGCTGGTCTCGACCCTGCTCTGGGCGCGGCTCGACAACCCCTATGTCTGGATCGTGCTGCTGGTCACCTATGCCTTCGGCCTGATCGGCTTTGCCGATGACTATGCCAAGGTCACCAAGCAGACCACCGCGGGCCTGTCCTCGCGCACCCGCTTCCTGATCGGCCTTGTCATCGCGGCGCTGGCCGGCGCGGCGGCGGCCTGGTTCCACCCGGACGACCTGACCGGCAAGCTGGCGCTGCCGTTCCTGAATGAAACGATGCTGAACCTTGGCATCTTCTTCGTGCCGTTCTCGATGGTGGTGATCGTCGGGGCCGCCAATGCCGTGAACCTGACCGACGGGCTCGATGGCCTCGCGATCATGCCGGTGATGATCGCCGCCGGCACGCTGGGGGTGATCGCCTATACCGTGGGCCGCGTCGACTTTGCCGAGTATCTCGGCGTCAACTACGTGCCCGGTACTGGCGAATTGCTGATCTTCGTCGCCGCGCTGATCGGCGGGGGGCTTGGCTTCCTGTGGTACAACGCGCCCCCGGCTGCCGTGTTCATGGGCGATACCGGCAGCCTCGCCCTTGGCGGCGCGCTTGGCGCCATTGCCGTGGTGACCAAGCACGAGATCGTTCTGGCCATCGTCGGCGGCCTCTTCGTGGTCGAGGCGCTGAGCGTCATCATCCAGGTGCTCTACTTCAAGCGCACCGGGCGGCGGGTGTTCCTGATGGCCCCGATCCACCACCATTTCGAAAAGAAAGGCTGGGCAGAGCCTCAGATCGTGATCCGCTTCTGGATCATCTCGCTGATCCTGGCGCTGATCGGCCTCGCCACGCTGAAACTGCGCTGATGCGCCCCACTTCTCTGACGGCGCTTGTGGTGGGCGCGCCTCGCGCGGCCGAGGCGATGGCGCGCGCGCTGGCCGCCGAGGGCGCAGCGGTCACGCTCGGCCTGGCCGTCGTCGGCGCGGTGCCGGGGCTGAAATGCCTGCCGATGGACCTGTCCGACCCGGACAGCTGGTTCCCGCCGGTGCTCGCTGCGGGCGGCTTCGATATCGTGGTGATCGTTGCGGAAGCCGGCGCCGATGCCTCGCTGCTGGAGAGGGGCAGCGATCTGGCGCGGCTGATGGAAACCGCGCTCGCCGCGCCGCTGGACCTGATCCGCCTCTGCGTGCCGCGCTGGCAGGCGCAGGACTGGGGCCGCATCGTGGCGCTGCTGCCACCCCCCGATGCCCCCGGCGCCAGCCCCGTCGCTGCCGCCGCGCTGACCGCGCTGGTGCGCACCCTGCCGCGCGACCTGCCGGCGGGAACCAAGATCAACGCCGCCTTCGCGGGCGATATTGCCGGGGCCCTGCGCCTTGCGCTGCTGCCGGGTGATGGCCCGAACGGCACGGTGCTTCCCGCTGCCGTGTAACGCTGCCGGGCCACCGCCTTGCGCAGCCGCCCGGCATGGGGGCATGGTCCCCCAAACCTAAGACAGGGGCGCAAGATGATTCCGGTTCAAGGATATGACGGGCGCAAGGTCGCCGTTCTCGGCCTCGGCCGCTCGGGCCTCGCCGCTGCGCGGGCGCTGCAGGCGGGCGGCGCCGAGCCGGTGCTGTGGGATGACAGCCCCGAGGCCCGCGCCAAGGCCGAAGCCGAGGGCTTCCCCTGCACCGACCTTGGCCGCGATGCGGCCTGGGAAGGTGTGGTGCTGCTGGTCACCTCGCCCGGCATCCCGCACCTTTATCCCGCGCCGAACCGCCATATCGCCCGCGCGATGGCGCTCGGCGTGCCGGTGGACAATGACATCGGCCTGTTCTTCCGCAGTTGGGCGGTGGAGGAGTGGGAGGATTTCGACCTCGTCCCCAAGGTCGTCGCCGTCACCGGGTCGAACGGCAAGTCCACCACCACCGCCCTCATCCACCACATCTTGCAGGTCATCGGCCGCCCGACCCAGATGGCCGGGAATATCGGCCGCGGCGTGCTGGACATGGAGCCTGCGACGGATGGCGAGGTCGTGGTGCTGGAGCTGTCCAGCTACCAGACCGACCTTGCCCGCGCGCTGACGCCCGATGTCGCGGTCTTCACCAACCTCTCGCCCGACCATCTCGACCGGCATGGCGGCTATGGTGGCTACTTCGCCGCCAAGCGCCGGCTTTTTGCCGAGGGCGGGCCCGACCGCGCGGTGATCGGGGTGGATGAGCCCGAGGGCGTCTATCTCGCCAACCAGATGGCCGAGGGCCCGGCCGATGACCGGGTGATCCGCGTCAGCGCCGGGCAGAAGCTGGAGGGGGAGGGCTGGACCGTCTTCGCCCGCAAGGGCTTCCTCGCCGAATGGCGCAAGGGCAAGCAGGTCGCCTCGATAGACCTGCGCGCCATCCAGGGGCTCCCGGGCGCGCACAATCACCAGAACGCCTGCGCCGCCTATGCCGCCTGCCGCAGCCTCGGCCTGCCGCCGCGGCTGATCGAACAGGCGCTGACCAGCTTTGCCGGGCTGCCGCATCGCAGCCAGACCATCGCCACCAAGGCGGGGGTGCGCTTCGTCAATGACAGCAAGGCCACCAATGTCGACAGTGCTGCCAAGGCGCTGCAGGCCTTCCCGCGCATCCGCTGGATCGCGGGCGGGCTGGGGAAAGACGGCGGCATCGCGGGCCTCGTGCCCTTCCTCGGCTCGGTCACCAAGGCCTACCTCATCGGCCACTCCGCCCGCGACTTCGCGCTGGAGATCGGCGCCACCCCGCATGAGATCTGCGAGACCATGGAACAGGCCGTGACCCGCGCCGCCGCCGAGGCTGAACCGGGCGAGACCGTCCTCCTCGCCCCCGCCGCCGCCAGCTTCGACCAATACCCCAATTTCGAGAAACGCGGCGATCATTTCGCGGCGCTGGTGGCGGCGCTGCCGGATGCCGGCTGATCCCGGCACCCCGGGCGGCATCGCCGGCACCTACCACCGGCAGGCCGCCGCCTTCGACGCCAGTCGCGACCGCAGTCTCTATGAATGCCCCTGGCTCGCCCGCCTGACCGAGGGCCTGCCCCCCGGCGCGCCCGTCCTCGACCTCGGCTGCGGCGCTGGTGAGCCCCTCACCGCCTACCTCGCCGCGCAGGGCTTCACCGTCACCGGCCTCGACGCCTCCGCCCCGATGCTGTCCCTGGCACGGGCCCGCGTCCCGCAAGCGCGGTTCATCGAAGGCGACATGCGGGGCCTCGCCCTCGACACCCCCTTCGCCGCCATCCTCGCCTGGGACAGCTTCTTCCACCTCACCCCCGAGGACCAGCGCGCCCTGATCGCGCGCCTCGCCGCGCATCTCGCTCCCGGCGGCCGCCTGCTGTTCACCTGCGGCCCGGATGCCGGCGAGCCCATTGGCACCGTCGGCGGCGAGCCGGTCTACCACGCCAGCCTCTCCCCCGCAGGCTACGCCGCCGCACTGGAGGGGGCAGGCCTGCTCCCCCGCCTCTTCATCGCCGAAGACCCCGCCACCCAGGGCCGCTCCCTCTGGCTGGCCGAACGCCGCGCCTGACCGCAGGCCCTCTTACCCTTTGCCTTTTCCAAGTATCCTCGGGGGGCACGGGGGGCAGACGGCCCCCCGCCTTTGACAGATGGAGCGGGGCAGAGGGCCCCCGCCCTTGAATATAGGGCGCTACGCCAGCCCCCGCCGCGCCGCCGCCCGCACCGCCGCCGTCAGCGGCACCAGCGGCTCCCCCGCCAGCCGGATCCACTGCCAATGCAAGCCAACGTCCAGCGGCAGGTCCGGCCGCAGCGCCACCAGCCGCCCGGCCCTCAGATGCTCCGCCACCAGCGGCTCGGGGTTCAGCCCCCAGCCGATCCCCAGCAACGCCGCGGTCACGAACCCCTCGCTCGACCCGATCCGGTGGCCGGGCAGGGCAGGGCGCGCGCCCGTGGCCGCCGCTGCCCAATCCGCCTGCAGCCGGTCCTTGGCGTTGAAGATCAGCGCCGGGGCCTGCGCCAGCGCCGCCGCCGTCACGCCGCCCGCAAACCAGCGCGCCACGAAGCCCGGGCTCGCGGTGGCGATGTAGCGCAAGGATCCCAGCGGCTTCGCCTCGCAGCCCTGCACCGGGCCGGGATGGCCCGTCACCGCCGCCATCACTTCGCCCCGGCGCAGCCAGTCGGCGGAATGGTCCTGATCGTCGATCACCAGGTCGAACAGCATCCCCTCCACCGCGGCCAGCGCCGGCAGGAACCAGGTCGCCAGGCTGTCGGCATTGACCGCAATCCGCACGCTGGCCGCCGGCCCCGCCGCGCGGCCCAGATCGCGCGCGAGGCCCTGCTCCAGCAGCCGCAGTTCCTCATGATGCCGCGCCATCCGTGCCCCGGCCGGGGTGGCGCGGGCGGGCTGGCTGCGCTCCACCAGCACCGTGCCCGCCCGCTCCTCCAGCACCCGGATGCGCTGCGAGACGGCGGGGGGCGTCACGTTCAGCGCCGCGGCCGCGGCCTCGAAACTGCCAAGGCGCAGCACGGCGGCGAGGGTGGCGAGATGGGCGGGGTCGAACATAAGAAATCCTAATCTGACGTTAGAAGGATTACCTGTTCTAATCCCGCTGCGCCCGGTAGTCGATCCCTGTCCCAACAGGAGATCCCCATGTTCGTCGCCTATTTCGCCGGCCTGCGCCTCGGCCTCGGCCTGATCGTCGCCATCGGCGCGCAGAATGCCTTCGTGCTGCGGCAGGGGCTGCGGCGCGAGCATGTGCTGGCGACCTGCGCCTTCTGCGCGCTGGCCGATGCGGGGCTGATCGCGCTCGGGGTTGGGGGCTTCGCGCTGGCCTCGGACCGGATGCCCTGGCTCGCCCCCGCGCTGCGCTGGGGCGGGATCGCGTTCCTCATGTGGTACGGCGCGCGGGCCTTCCTGTCGGCCTGGCGCGGCGGGGCGGCGCTGGAGGCGGGGCGGGCCACGCGCGCCACCCTCGGCGCGACCCTTGGCGCGCTGGCGCTGATCACCTTCGCCAACCCACATGTCTGGCTCGACACCGTGGTCCTGCTCGGCGGTATCTCGGCGCAGTTCCCGGGGCGGGAGGCGACATTCGCGGCGGGCGCCATGACCGGATCTGTGCTGTTCTTCTTCTCGCTCGGCTATGGCGCGCGGCTGCTGGCGCCGCTGTTTGCACGGCCAGTGGCCTGGCGGGTACTCGACGCCGTGATCGGCTGCGTGATGTGGTCCATCGCCGCCGGGCTGGCCCTTGGCTGAGGCTTTGGGCTTGCACCCGCCCGGTGCAGCCTGTCAGCTGCCGGAATGACCGCGCCCCCTTCCTCCCGCCCGCTGGCCGGCGTCCTGTGGATGCTTGCCTCGGGCTTCGCCTTCGTCGGCGTCAACGCCACCGTCCGCTACCTTGGCACCGCATTGCCCGCGGCCGAGAGTGCCTTCCTGCGCTTTGCCTTCGGGCTGCTCTTCCTGCTCCCGGTGCTGCTGCCAGCCCTGAAGGCCGGGTTCTCGCCGCTGGTCTGGCGCCTGTTCGCGGCGCGCGGTGCGCTGCACACCGTCGCGGTGATCTTGTGGTTTTACGCCATGGCGCGGCTTCCCGTCGCCGAAGTCACGGCCATCGGTTACCTCAATCCGATCGGCGTGACGATCGGCGCCGCGCTGGTCTTCGGCGAGAAGCTGGCGCTGCGGCGGATCCTGGCGATCTGCGTGGCGATCCTTGGCGCGCTGGTGATCCTGCGCCCGGGGCTGCGAGAGATCGAGCCCGCGCATCTGTCGCAACTCGGTGCCGCCGCCTGCTTCGCCGTCTCCTACCTCTTTGCCAAGCGGCTCAGCGGGTTGGCCTCGGCCACCGCCGTGGTGGCGATGATGTCCCTGACCGTGACCATCGGCCTTGCCCCCATCGCCGCGCTGCACTGGGTGCCGCCGACCGGCGCGCAACTGGCGATCCTGGCCACGACTGCGGCCTTCGCCACCGCTGGCCATTACTGCATGACCCGCGCCTTCGAGGCGGCGCCGCTGACCGTGACCCAGCCGGTGACCTTCCTGCAGCTGCTCTGGGCCGCGATCCTTGGCATGGCGGTGTTCGGCGAGCCGGTGGACCCGTTCGTGATGCTGGGCGGCGGCCTGATCATCGCCGCGATCAGCTACATGACCTGGCGCGAGGCGGTGTTGAAACGCGCCGCGGTGACGCCGGCGGCGAACGCGGCGAAGGGCTGAGCTGCCTTTTGCCCGGAACAAGGCGCTTCAGCGCCGCCGGGCAGCGCCCGTCCGCCCCCTCGGGCGGGCGCTGCCACCGTTCCGCCTAGAACGCCGGTGGAGGTAGGCCGCACCATCAAGTGCCTAGAACGAGCGTGGTACGCCCACCCGGCGGACGGGCGCTGCCCTCTGACCGTGCCTCCTACACCGCGATCAGCCGCCCGATCACGCCTTCCCGCGTCACGCGACCGCCGCCTTCCACCGCCACCGCGTCATGGCTGCGCAGATGGGCCATCACGTCCCGCACCGGCAGGTCCAGCGCCACGACCGGCGCGCCGGGGGCCTCGCCGGGTTCCAGCACATCCTCGGCGGTGAGCACGCCGAGCGGGTTCATATGGGCCACGAAATCGGCCACGTAATCATCGGCCGGGTTGGCGATGATGTCGCGGGCGGTGCCGATCTGCACGATGCGCCCGCCCTCCATCAGCGCGATGCGGTTGCCGAGCTTGAACGCCTCATCCAGATCATGGCTGACGAAGATGATGGTGCGTTTCAGCTTGGCCTGCAGCTCCAGCAGCTCGTCCTGCAACCGGGCGCGGATCAGCGGGTCGAGCGCGGAAAACGGCTCGTCCATCAGCAGGATCGGGGCGTCGGTGGCAAAGGCGCGGGCGAG
This sequence comes from Frigidibacter albus, assembly GCF_009908165.1. Taxonomy (GTDB): domain Bacteria; phylum Pseudomonadota; class Alphaproteobacteria; order Rhodobacterales; family Rhodobacteraceae; genus Frigidibacter; species Frigidibacter albus. Next base: position 181,590 of record NZ_JAAAUC010000007.1, on the reverse strand, counting down.
GCCGACGCGCTGCTGCATCCCGCCCGACAGCTCGCCCACCCGGCGGTCGGCCCAGTCCGACAGGCCGACCAGCGCCAGTTGCTCATCCACCTTCTCGCGCCGCTCGGCGGGCTTCATTCCCCCCAGCTCCAGCCCCAGCCCGACATTGTCGCGCACGCTGCGCCACGGCAGCAGGCCGAATTGCTGGAACACCATCGCCACGCATTCGCGCCGCACCCGCAGCAGATCGGCGGGGGGCGCCGTGACCACATCGCAGTTCCAGTCGCCATCATGGATGATGACGCGGCCGCGGCAGACCGGGTTCAGCCCGTTCACCGCGCGCAGCAGGGTGGACTTGCCAGAGCCGGAGAGGCCCATCAGCACCAGGATCTCGCCCTCGTCCACGGTCAGCGAGCAGTTATGCACCCCCAGCACCTGACCGCTGGCGCGCTGCACTTCGCTGCGGGTCTTGCCCTCATCCATCAGCGGCAGGGCTACATCAGGTTTGTCCCCGAACACGATGGAAACATTGTCGAATTCTACGGCAACGCTCATCTCTTGCGCTCCATCTTCAGCATCCGGTCGAGGATGATCGCCACCACCACGATGATGAACCCCGATTCAAACCCCAGCGAGGTGTTGACCGAGTTCAGCGCCCGCACCACCGGCACGCCAAGCCCGTTGGCCCCTACCATCGCCGCGATCACCACCATCGACAGCGACAGCATGATCGCCTGCGTCAGGCCCGCCATGATCTGCGGCAGGGCCCAGGGCAGTTCCACCTTCCACAGCCGCTGCGTGGGCGTGGCGCCGAAGGCGGTGGCCGCTTCCAGCAGGGCGGGCGGGGTCGAGGAGATCCCCAGCTGCGTCAGCCGGATCGGCGCGGGCAGCACGAAGACCACGGTGGCGATCAGCCCCGGCACCATGCCAAGGCCGAAGAATACGATGGCCGGGATCAGGTAGACGAAGGTCGGAAGGGTCTGCATCAGGTCCAGCACCGGCGACATGCTTTGATAGAGCCGCGGGCGGTGGGCGGCGGCGATGCCGATGGGCACCCCCACACTCATGCACACGAAGCAGGAAAACAGGATCAGCGTCAGGCTCTGCATCGTCTCGTCCCAGTAATCCTGGTTGAGGATGAACAGGAACCCGAGCCCCACCAGCAGGCAGGTCTTCCAGTTGCGCTGCAGCACCCAGGTCAGCGCCACGAAGAGCGCGATCAGGATCAGCGGCGGCGTGCCCTGCAGCACGAACAGCATTCCGTCGATCACCGCTTCCAGCACGGCGGCGACCGCGTCGAACAGCGGGCCGCCATGGGCATTCAGCCAGTCAAAGACGCTTTTAGCCCAGGCGCCTACGGGAATCTTCTGGGTCAGCCAGTCCATCGGGCGCGCGTCTCCGTTGCGGGCGGGTGGGGAACCGGGGCCGTGGGCCCGGAATCAGGCAGATATGCACGACAGGCGGCGCGGCCGGAAATTCGGCGCGCGCCGCCCTCGCCCGTTGCCCTTACAGGCCCATCGCGGCCTTGACGGCGGGAAGGCCCTCGGCGCCGTCCTTGGTGGTGATGCCGGCGAGCCAGCCGTCCAGAACCGCCGGGTTGGCCTTGATCCATTCGGCGACGGCTGCGTCCGGCTCTGCGCCCTCGTCCAGGATCTCGCCCATGATCTGGTTTTCCATTTCCAGCGAGAAGGTCATGTTCTTCAGCAGCGCGCCGATGGCCGGGCATTCCTCGACATAGCCCTTGCGCGCCACGGTCTGCACGATGCCCGCGCCGCCGAAGAAATCCTCGCCGCCGGTCAGGTAGGTCAGGTCGAAATTGGCATTCATCGGGTGCGGGGCCCAGCCAAGGAACACGACGCCCTCCTGATCGGGATAGAACCGCGCGACCTGCGCCAGCATCCCCTGCTCCGAGCTTTCGACGATGTCGAAGCCCTCGAACGGGCCGCCGGCTTCGGTGAGGCTGATCAGGTAGGTGTTGCCCTCGTTGCCGGGCTCAATCCCGTAGATCTTGCCGTCCAGCTCGTCCTTGAACGTGGCGACGTCGGCATAGGTCTTCAGGCCCTTCTCGGCCAGATAGGTCGGCACGGCCAGCGTGTACTGGGTGCCTTCAAGGTTGGTGCCGACGACTTCGATGGCACCCGAGTCGAGATAGGGTTTGATCGCGCCTTCCTGCGCCGGCATCCAGTTGCCGAGGAACACGTCGATGTCACCGGCTTCCAGCGAGGCGAAAGTCACCGGCACCGACAGCACCTTGACGTCCACGCCATAGCCAAGCGCGGTCAGCACCTGTTTGGCGGCCGAGGTGGTGACGGTGATGTCGGTCCAGCCGACATCCGAGAAGGTGACGGTATCGCAGCCCGCCGCCGCGGCCGGGCCGGCGGCAGCAAGGGCGAGGGCCGAAACGGCGAGGGCGGTGGTAACGGTCTTCTTCATCTGGCGCTCCCTGTGCGTCATGGACTTCGGTTCGGGTGTGCCCCGGTTTCTTGATTGACGAGTCAATTAATCCACCCCTAGGATCGGATTGCAACAAATTTCCGGGATAATCATGGCACGCATCGCAGCAGAGCCTCTTCGCCGGGCAGAGATCGTCCAGGCGACAATACAGGAGATCGGGCTGGCGGGAACCCTCGAGGTGACCGTGGCCCAGATCGCCAAGCGCGCCGGCGTGTCGGCGGCGCTGGCCCACCATTACTTCGGGTCCAAGGAGGCGATCTTCCTGGCGGCGATGCGGCATGTGCTGGCGATCTATGGCGCGGAGGTGCGGGGCGCGCTGGCCACCGCGCATGAGCCGCGGGCGCGGATCGAGGCGATCGTGCGGGTGTCCTTTTCCAGCACGAACTTCCGCCGCGAAGTCATTGCGGCATGGCTGAATTTCTACGTTCTGGCCCAGACCATGCCAGAGGCGCGGCGCCTGCTGGAGATCTATCGCCGCCGCCTGCATTCGAACCTGACCCATGACCTGCGCCCGCTGGTCGGCGCGCGGGCCGGGGCGGTGGCAGAGGGGCTGGGGGCGCTGATCGACGGCGTCTACCTGCGCCAGGCGCTGCGCCAGAGGGCCCCCGACCGGCAGGCCGCGGCGCAGCTGGTGATGGGCTGCCTCGAGGCCGAACTTGCACAAGGAATGCCCGCATGACCCGTCCGAACATCCTGGTGGTGATGGTCGATCAGCTGGCCGGGACGTTCTTTCCCGATGGCCCGGCCGACTGGCTCCACGCGCCGAACCTGAAGAAACTGGCGGCGCGGTCGGTGCGATTCGCCAACGCCTACACCGCCTCGCCGCTCTGTGCGCCCGCCCGCGCCTCGTTCATGTCGGGCCAACTGCCGTCGCGCACCGGGGTCTATGACAATGCCGCCGAATTCCGGTCCGACATCCCGACCTTTGCCCATCACCTGCGCCGCGCGGGCTATCTGACCACGCTGTCAGGCAAGATGCATTTCGTCGGCCCCGACCAGTTGCACGGGTTCGAGGAGCGGCTGACCACCGACATCTACCCCGCCGATTTCGGCTGGACGCCGGATTACCGCAAACCCGGTGAGCGGATCGACTGGTGGTACCACAACATGGGGTCGGTCACCGGGGCCGGAGTCGCCGAGATCACCAACCAGCTGGAATATGACGATGACGTCGCCCATCAGGCCAGGGCGAAGATCTACGATCTGTCGCGGGGGCTGGATGCGCGTCCGTGGATGCTGACGGTCAGCTTCACCCATCCGCATGATCCCTATGTCGCCCGCAAGAAATACTGGGACCTTTACGACGGCTGCGAGCATCTGATGCCCGAGGTGGGGCTGATTCCCTATTCCGAACAGGATGCCCATTCCAAACGCATCTTCGACGCCTCGGACTGGCACAAATACGATCTGACGGACGATATGGTGCAACGCTCGCGCCGCGCCTATTTCGCCAATATCTCCTATTGCGACGACAAGATCGGCGAGATCCTGCAGGCGCTGGAGGATACGCGGCAAGAGGCCATCGTGGTCTTTGTCTCCGACCACGGTGACATGCTGGGCGAGCGCGGGCTGTGGTTCAAGATGAACTTCTTCGACGGCTCCTCGCGCGTACCGTTGATGATTGCGGCGCCGGGGATCGCGCCGGGGCTGGTGATGGATCCCGTCTCCACCCTCGATGTGACGCCGACGCTCTGCGATCTGGCGGGGATCTCGATGGCGGAGGTGATGCCCTGGACCGACGGGCAAAGCCTGCTGCCGCTGGCGGGCGGCACGCCGCGTGCCGAAGCGGTGGCGATGGAATACGCCGCCGAGGCCAGCAACGCGCCGCTGGTGTCGCTGCGCAAGGGCCGCTGGAAGCTGAACCTGTGCAAGCTGGACCCTGACCAGCTGTTCGACCTCGAGGCGGACCCGCATGAGCTCAGCAACCTCGCCGAAGACCCGGCTCATGCTGCCACCTTGGCGGAGCTGAAGTTCGCGGCCGCGACCCGCTGGGATCTGGAGCGTTTCGACGCCGATGTCCGCGCCAGCCAGGCCCGCCGCTGGGTGGTGTACGAGGCGCTGCGGCAGGGCGGCTATTACCCCTGGGACTATCAGCCGCTGAAGAAGGCCTCCGAGCAGTACATGCGCAATCACATGGACCTTAACATCCTCGAAGACAGCAAACGCTTTCCCCGCGGCGAGTAGTCGCCGCGGCCACACATTCACGAATTGCCGGAGAGACCCATGACCCTGATCGCCCAACCAACGGCCAGCCACTTCATCGACGGCGCCTATGTCGAGGACAGCGCCGGCGCGGTGATCGACGTGATCTTCCCCGGCACCGGCGAGGTGATCGCCCGGCTGCATGAGGCGACACCCGAGATCGTCGAGGCGGCGCTCGCCTCGGCCACCCGCGCGCAGAAGGACTGGGCCGCCCGTAAGCCGGTGGAGCGGGCCCGCATCCTGCACCGCGCCGCCGCCCTGATCCGCGAGCGGAATGCCGAGCTTTCGGCGCTGGAAACGCTCGATACCGGCAAGCCGATCCAGGAAACGCTGGTGGCCGATGCCAGCTCTGGCGCCGATGCGCTGGAATATTTCGCGGGGCTGGCCCCCACGGTGACCGGCGAGACCATCCCTCTGGGGCGCGACTTCGTCTACACGATCCGCGAGCCGCTGGGCGTCTGCGTCGGCATCGGCGCGTGGAACTACCCCACCCAGATCGCCTGCTGGAAGTCTGCCCCCGCGCTCGCCTTCGGCAATGCGATGGTGTTCAAGCCCTCGGAAACCACGCCGCTGTGCACGCTGAAACTGGCCGAGATCTACATCGAGGCGGGGCTGCCCGCCGGCCTCTTCAACGTGGTGCAGGGCCGCGGCGCGGTGGGCGCGGGGCTGATCACCGATCCGCGCGTCGCCAAGGTCTCACTCACCGGGTCTGTTCCCACGGGGCGCCGCGTCTATGCGGCTGCCGCCGAGGGGATGCGGCATGTGACGATGGAGCTTGGCGGCAAGTCGCCGCTGGTCATCTTCGACGATGCCGATCTGGAAGACGCGGTCGGCGCGGCGATGCTGGGCAATTTCTACTCGGCCGGGCAGGTCTGTTCCAACGGCACCCGGGTGTTCGTGCAGGGTGGCATCAAGGAGCGGTTCCTGGACCGGCTGAAGGTGCGGACCGAGGCGATCGTGCTGGGAGACCCGCGCGAGGAGGCGACGCAGATGGGCCCGCTGGTCAGCGCGGCGCAGCTGGAGAAGGTCGCGGGCCACATCGCCGCCGGGCAGGAGGAGGGCGCCCGGCTGGTGACGGGCGGGGCGCGGGTGCTGCTGAACTCGGGCTATTACATCCAGCCGACGGTCTTCGCGGATGTGACGGATGGGATGTCGATTGCGCGCGAGGAGATCTTCGGGCCGGTGATGGCGGTGCTGGATTTCGGCACCGAGGACGAGGTTCTCGCCCGCGCCAATGCCACCGAATTCGGCCTCGCAGCCGGCGTCTTCACCCGCGACATCGCCCGCGGCCACCGGATGGCGGCGGGGCTGGAAGCCGGCACCTGCTGGATCAACGCCTATAACCTGACGCCCGTTGAGGCGCCCTTCGGCGGGGTCAAGCAATCGGGGGTCGGGCGCGAGAATTCCCGCGCCGCCATCGAGCATTATACGCAAGTGAAGTCGGTTTATGTCGGCATGGGCCCGGTGGACGCGCCCTACTGACGGCCGCAATTCCCGGCGCCGCCGGACAGGAACGATGTTTTTGCCGGTCGGGCTGCGCCCGCCGGAACGAGGGACGACCAGGATGGAAGCGGATTATGTGATCGTGGGCTCTGGCTCGGCCGGATCGGCGGTGGCCTACCGGCTGGCCGGGGCCGGGCACAAGGTGCTGGTGATCGAGCATGGCGGCACCGATGCCGGGCCCTTCATCCAGATGCCGGCGGCGCTGAGCTATCCGATGAACATGGGCATCTATGACTGGGGCCTGAAGTCGGAACCCGAGCCGCATCTGGGCGGCCGCAGCCTTGCCACCCCGCGCGGCAAGGTGGTGGGCGGGTCGTCCTCGATCAACGGCATGGTGTTCGTGCGCGGCAATGCCCGCGACTTCGACACCTGGGCCGAGATGGGCGCGCAGGGTTGGGGCTATGCCGATGTGCTGCCCTATTTCAAGCGGATGGAGACCTGGCACGGCGGCGAGAACGGGGCCGATGCAACCTGGCGCGGCGACAGCGGCCCCCTGCACATCACCCGCGGCCCGCGGTCGAACCCGCTGTTTTCCGCGTTCATCGAGGCGGGCAAGCAGGCGGGGTATGAGCTGACCAGCGATTACAACGGCGAGAAGCAGGAAGGCTTCGGCCCGATGGAGGCGACGATCTGGAAGGGCCGGCGCTGGTCTGCCGCCAACGCCTATCTGCGCCCGGCGCTGAAGACCGGCAACTGCACTCTGGTGCGCGCTTTGGCGCTGCGGGTGGTAATCAAGGACGGCCGCGCGGTGGGGGTCGAGGTGGAGCGCGGCGGCAAGACAGAGGTGATCGGCGCGCGGGCGGAGGTGATCCTGTCGGCCTCCTCCATCAACACGCCCAAACTCCTGATGCTGTCGGGCATCGGCCCGGCGGCGCATCTGGCGGAGCATGGCATCGAGCTGGTCGCCGACCGGCCGGGGGTGGGCGCGAACCTGCAGGACCATCTGGAGGTCTACATGCAGTTCGCCTCGAAACTGCCTGTCACGCTTTACAAATACTGGAACCTGCTCGGCAAGGCGGGCATCGGCGCGCAGTGGCTGTTCACCGGGCGCGGGCTTGGCGCGTCGAACCAGTTCGAAAGCTGCGCCTTCATCCGCTCGGCCCCCGGGGTGGAGTATCCCGACATCCAGTACCACTTCCTGCCCATCGCGGTGCGCTATGACGGCAAGGTCGCGGCGGAAGGCCACGGCTTTCAGGTGCATGTCGGCCCGATGCGCTCGCGCTCGCGCGGCTCCGTCACCCTGCGCTCGGCCGATCCGCGCGCCGCGCCGGTGATCCGCTTCAACTACATGAGCCAGCCCGAGGATTGGGAGGAGTTCCGCCGCTGCGTGCGCCTGACCCGCGAGATCTTCGGGCAGGCGGCCTTTGCGCCTTATGTGAAGCATGAGATCCAGCCGGGCGCGGCGGTGGAGAGTGATGACCAGATCGACCGCTTCATCCGCGAGCACGCCGAAAGCGCCTATCACCCCTGCGGCACGGCGCGGATCGGCGCGGCGAATGACCCGATGGCGGTGGTGGACCCCGAATGCCGGGTGATCGGGGTGGAGGGGCTGCGGGTTGCCGACAGCTCGATCTTCCCCAGCATCACCAATGGCAACCTCAACGCGCCCTCGATCATGACCGGCGAGAAGGCGGCGGACCATATCCTTGGCAAGGGGATGCTGGCGCCCTCCAATGCGGTGCCGTGGCAGAGCCCGGCCTGGCAGGTGGCACAGCGCTAACGCAGCTGCGCCGGGATCAGCCCGCGCAGCGAATTGCCCATCCACAGCCGGGCGCGGGGGAGGTCGGTGAGTTTGAGGACCGCTTCCCGCGCGGCGCCCGTCTCCAGCAGCTCCGCGCGCAGGCAGCCGGGGAGCAGGCCGCAGCGCAGCGGCGGGGTGCAGAGGCCGGTGCCGAGGTCGAAGAAGAGGGTGGTGATGGTGCCCTCGCACAGCTCGCCGTGTTGGTTGGCGTAGATCCATTCGTCCACGCCTGCAGGCAGCGCGGCGCGGTCCCGGTCATAGAGCTGGCGGCGGGTGGTCTTGATGCCGAGCCACGGGTCGGCGGCGTCCAGCCGCGTCTGCGCCAGCGCGACATGCCAGAGGGCGGGGTTCGGCGCGAGCGGGGCGTGGGTGACTTCGGCGCGCCCGTCCTGCGCCAGCGTCAGCCGCACCCGCAGGGGGGCGGGGCCGGTGATGGGGACGAGGGCTTCGGCAATGGCCTCGGGGTCATGGGCAAACCCCAGCCGTGCGGCGCTGCGGGCGAGGCGGTCCAGGTGCCGCTCCAACCGCACAAGGCGCTGCCCGTCCCATCCCAGGGTCTCGATCAGGCGCAGGTCCGGGGTCAGGTCAGACGGGCGAAACGGGCTTTCCACAGCGCCTCCTCCCATTCGCCGTCCGCAGTGCTGTCGGCCACCACGCCGCCGCCGACATTCAGTGTGACCGCGCCGCCCGGATGCAGCACCAGCGTGCGGATCGCCACGTTGAAGGCTGAGGCGCCATCCGGCCCCGCCCAGCCGATCGCCCCGCAATAGGCGCCGCGGGGGGCAGGCTCCAGATCATGGATGATCCGCATCGCCCGGATCTTCGGCGCGCCGGTGATCGACCCGCAGGGGAAGATCGCGCGCAGGATGCCGGCGAGCCCGGTGCCGGGGAGAAGCTGGCCCCGCACCTCGGACACCATCTGATGCACGGTGGCGAAGCTTTCGACCTCAAACAGCTGCGGCACCCGCACCGAGCCGACCCGGCAGATCCGCGACAGGTCATTGCGCATCAGATCGACGATCATCAGGTTCTCGGCCCGGTCCTTCACCGCGCTGCGCAACTCGGCAGCCAGCGCGGCATCCTGCGCAGGATCGGGATGGCGCGGCCTTGTGCCCTTCATCGGCCGCACAGTGATGCCGCCGGCAGCATCGGTGGCGAAGAACGACTCCGGCGAGAGCGAGACCAGCGCCGGCGCCTCGGGCAGCGCCACCACCGCGCCATGCCCCACCGGCTGCACCCGCGACAGCGCGGCATAGAGGCCGAGGGGGGTGCCTTGCGCCTCGGCAGCCAGCGGGAAGGTCAGGTTGACCTGATAACAATCGCCAGCCCGGATCAGCTCCAGCGCGCGGGCGATGGCCTCGGCATGGTCGGCGCGGGAGAGCGTGGGGAGGGGGGCGGTCAGGCGCGCATCGGATGCCTCGGCCTCGGCGCGCGCAAGGGTGCCCGTGGCATCGCGCGGCGCGTCATAGACCCCAAGGTGGACCAGCGGGCCGCCCGGGCTTTGCAGCCCCGCCAGCGCCGGTTCCAGCGCAAAGCCCGCCTCATAGGCCAGCATTCCCGCGACCCAATGCCCCGCCGCCAGCGCCGCCTCGGCCTGCTGCAAGGCGGGCGCGACCTCGGCCGCGCTGCCGGCGCGGATCAGGGCGCTAGGCGCATCGAACAGGGCGGGGCGACCGCCGGGACCATTCTGGAGCAGGATCATCAGGTGCCTTCGGATCCGCGCGACCGGGCGCGGCGGGGCCGACCATCCCCGATGCGCGGAGGCTGCGCAAGCGGGTCTTGGCCGGCGGTCGAGGCTGCGTTCACCATGGCGCCCGTCAGCGCTTGCCCTGCGGGGGCGCGGCTGACAGAAGGGGGCATGTTAACACTTCGTTCACTCTTTGGTCTCGCCCTGCTGACGGCTTTGCTTGCGGGGCCCGCTGGGGCGCAAACCGTGGCGGGCTCGGCGCGGATCATCGATGGCGATACGGTGGAGGTGGAAGGTGTCACGGTCCGCCTCTACGGCATCGACGCGCCGGAGATGTCGCAAAGCTGCACCCGCGAGGGCCGGGCCTGGGCCTGCGGGGCCTGGGCGCGCGATGTGCTGGCGGAGCTCGCCCGTGGCGGGCTGCGCTGCAAGGGCCGAGAGCAGGACCGCTATGGTCGGCTGGTCGCCACCTGCACCGGAGCAGGCGGCGACGTGGCGGCGCAGATGGTGGCGCAGGGCGCGGCCTTCGCGTACCGCCAGTATTCGCTGGACTATGTCGACGCCGAAAAGCGCGCGGCAGTGGCCGGAATCGGGCTGTGGGAGGGCGAGGTGGAGCGGCCGGATGCCTTCCGCGCGGCAGGCCGGGCTCCTGCCCAAGCGGTGCCCGGGGACTGTGCCATCAAGGGCAACATTTCGTCCCGCGGCCGCATCTACCACGTCCCCGGCAGCCGAAGCTGGGCCGACACCCGCATCGACACCGGCGCGGGCGAGCGCTGGTTCTGCACCGAGGCGGAGGCGCAGGCGGCGGGATGGCGCCGGGCGGGCGGATAGGGCGTCAAACTTGATGCGTGTCAATGTGGCGCCCCGATCCGGCGGCTAACCTGTTCTGGACAGACAGGAAAAGGGAGATACCGATGTCGAACACCCCCCATGACGTTTATGAGGATTTTCCGGGTGAAGCCGAGAAGATCCACGCCCTGAAGGCTTCGGACGCGCATTTCGCGCGGATCCTCGAGGAATATCACGAGATCAACCGCGACGTTCACCGCGCCGAAACCAAGATCGAACCGGTGGAACAACTGGTCGAGGTCGAGATGCGCAAGAAGCGCGCGGCGCTGAAGGATGATCTGGCGCGGATGCTGGCAAAGGCCTGATCCGTTGCCGTGAAGGGGCCCCCGGGTGCAAACCGGGGGCCCTTTGCGTTTCAGGCTACCCGGTCAGACGATCTCATAGGGCAGCAGCCCGCGCCGGTCCGGATCCACCCGCAATCGGCGCTCCAGGGGTGGCACGGAGCGTTGGTGGCAGTCTTTCCGCTCGCAGATCCGGCACGAAATGCCGATGGGCTGATAGGCGCGCGGGTTCGAAGGGTCCAGATCGTCGGCATAGACCACCTGCGCGGCATGGCTGACCTCGCATCCCAGCCCGATGGCATAGCGGCGGATCGGCGCGTGGAACGACCCGCCGGGCTTGGACACATCGCGCGCGAGGCTGAGATAGCGCACGCCGTCGGGCGTTTCGGCCAGCTGGCGCAGGAATCGTCCCGGCGTTTCAAACGCCTGATGCACGTTCCACAGCGGGCAGGCGCCGCCAAAGCGTGCAAATTGCAAACGTGTTGCAGAATGGCGCTTGGTGATGGTGCCGGCCTGATCGACGCGGACAAAGTAGAAGGGGATGCCCTTGGCGCCGGGACGTTGCAGGGTGGACAGGCGATGCGCCACCTGCTCGATCGAGGCGCCGAACTGGTCGGCCAGCCGCTCCAGATCATGCCGCGCCTCTTGCGCCGCCTCCAGAAAGGCGCGGTAGGGCAGCAGCGCGGCGCCGGCGAAATAGTTGGCGAGGCCGATCTTGGCGATGGCGCGCGAGGTTTCGGACTGGAAGCGGCCAAGGTCCAGCGTCGCCTCCAACAGATCATTCTGCGTGGTCAGCGCGACCTGATGCAACACCTGGAACCGCTGCGTCGCGGTGGCGGCGCGGGTGGAGATCAACAGCCGGTGGCCGGCCTGCGAGCGAAGCGCATCGACATCGCAAAACTGCAATTCTATGCCCCGGGCGCGCAGCAGCTCCGCCGCGTGAACCATCGGGTCCAAGCGCTTGCCATCCGGGCAGGAAAACCGTTCGGCGGCGCGGTCCACGGCATCAAGGTAATTGTCGCAATAGTGAAAGAAGTCGCGCACCTCCTCCCATGGGCTGGTCAGCGTCGCCGCGTCGTCGCGCCCAAGAGCGTCGTCCAGCGAGGCGAGGCGTTCATGGGTCTGTCGGTAAGCCCGGTGCAGCTCCAGAAACGCCCGAGCCAAGGCCGGGGCATTCGACGCCGCCAGCCGCAGATCGGCCAGCGGCGGCGTTGCATCGGCGAAGACCGGATCGGCCAGCGCCTCGCGCATGTCGCTGACCAGCCGCTCGGCATCCCCCGTCGACAGCTCGGTCACGTCGAGCCCGAATTCGCCCGCCAGCGCCAGCACCACGCCGGCCGAAACCGGGCGGTGATTGTTCTCCATCTGGTTGAGGTAGGGCAGCGACACGCCCAGGCGTTCCGCAAAGATCTTCTGCGTCAGGCCCATCCGTCCGCGCGTCTCGCGGAGCTTGAGCCCCGCGTAGAGTTTCTGCGTCGCCATCCCGTGTCCCCCAGGAGTTTGCGAAACGAGTCATAGCCTTTGCAAACCCCCTCCGGCAAGCCTGCCGGCCAGCGGCAAGACAGCGCGGGGGCGTCAGATCCCGAGCGACTTCTTGCGCTTCATGACCCAGAGAATCGAGGGCACCGACGCGGCCGAAGAGACCAGCATCAGCATCAGCAGCGGGGTCGCGCCACTTTGCACGCTCAGCAGCGCGCCGGCCAGCGCCGCCAGCGCCGCACCGCCGCCGATGGTCATGGTGCCGCCAAGGCCAGAGGCAGTGCCGGCAAGCTCTGGCCGCACCGACATCATCCCGGCATTGGCATTGGGCAGCAGGAGCCCGTTGCCAAGCGCCATGAGACCGACAAAGGGGAAGAAGGTCAGCGGATGGCTGAGTCCGGCCAGATCCAGTGCCAGCGCCGCCCCCAGCGGCAGGGTCGAGACCACGGCGCCGGCCAACACCATCCGCTCTATCCCCAGCCGCACCGAGTAACGGCCGGAGAGGAAATTCCCAAGCGCATAGCCGATGGCGGGCGCGGCGAAGTAATACCCCACGGCGGCCGGGCTGAGACCGAACACCTCGGCCCCGACAAAGGGCGCGCCGCCGATATAGGCGAAGAAGGCGCCCGAGGAAGTGGTGGCCGCCAGCGCATAGCCCCAGAAGCGGCGCGAGGTCAGCAGTTCGGGATAGTGGCGCGCCTGATCGGCAAAGCTGCCGCTGCCGCGCCGCCCGGTCTCGCCCAGATCGGCCCAGACCAGCGCCAGCACCAGCAGGCCGCAGGCACCAAGGGTGATGAAGGTTGCCTGCCAGCCGAACACCTCGTCCAGCGCGCCGCCCGCAATCGGGCCCAGCATCGGTGCCAGCGACATGCCCATAGTGACATAGCCGATCATCGAGGCGGCCTGCGGCCCCGGCACCATGTCGCGCACCACCGCGCGGCTGAGCACGAGGCCGGTGACGACCGAGGCCTGCATCATGCGGAAGCCGAGGAAGACCCCGGCGGTCGGTGCCAGCAGCGTGCCAAGCGTCGCCAGCACGAAGATCGTCAGCGCGCAAAGGATCACCGGGCGGCGGCCGTAACGGTCCGACATCGGGCCGATCAGCAGTTGCACCACCGCCGACACCGCCAGATAGGCCGACACCGACAGCTGCATCACGCTGTACTCCACCCCGAAATCGCGGGCCATTCCGGGCAGCGAGGGCAGGAACATGTTCATGTTCAGCGCGCCAAGGCCCGAGAGCAGGACGAGGGTGGCGATATGGGGCGGAGTGGTCCGGTCAAGGAAGCGCGCGCGGGTCATGGCCGTATCGCTATGCGGTTGCGCGGGGCTTGTCCACGGCGTGCGCCCGGGACAGGGGAATCCGCCGGGCCGTCTGCCCCGCCGTGACGCGAAGAAGCGGGGGCCTCTGCCCCGCCCGAAACGAAGAAGCGGGGGCCTTCTGCCCCGCATGAAACAAGAAGCGGGGGGCCTTCTGCCCCCCGCGGCCCCCCGAGGATACTTGGAAAAGGCAAAGGAGGGGGCGCCGCGCTTGCGGGGAATCAGGCGGCGTGCGTAGCCTTGGCCAAACCGAGGGGGAGGTTCGTACGATGATCGAGGGTGACGTGAGAACGGCAGGGGCGGTGGGGGCCTCGCCGCTGCCCGAGGTGCAGCGGGTAGCGCTGGCCGATATCGGCGCGGTGCTGGCGGCGGGCTGGCGGGATTTCATCCGCGCGCCGCTGTACGGGCTGTTCTTTTCGGCGGTCTATGTGCTTGGCGGCGTGGTGATGTGGCAGGTCTACACCGCGGCGGGGGCGGAGTGGTGGCTGATCCCGGTCTTCGTCGGCTTCCCGCTGCTGGCGCCCTTCGCCGCGACCGGGCTCTATGAGGTCAGCCGGCGGCTGGAGGCGGGGCAGGCGCTGGACTGGCCTGGCGTGCTGGGGGTGGTCTTCGCGCAGCGCCAGCGGCAGGTGCCATCGATGGCGATGCTGATCCTTCTGATGTTCATGTTCTGGGTGTTCGTGGCGCACACGATCTTTGCGCTGTTCATGGGCCTATCGGCGATGACCAATGTGTCCTCCTCCTTCGAGGTGCTGTGGACGGGCAATGGCCTGATCATGCTGGCCGTCGGCAGCGCCGTCGGCGCGGGTTTCGCGGCGGTGCTGTTTTCGGTGACGGCCGGCGGGCTGCCGATGCTGCTGGAGCGTGAGGTGGATTTCGTCTCGGCGATGATCCGCAGCGTGCAGGCGGTGACGGCGAACCTGGCGGTGATGGCGGTCTGGGGTGCGGTGATCGCCGCGCTGCTGTTCGCGGCGATGGTGCCGATGTTCCTGGGGCTGTTCGTGGTGCTGCCGGTGCTGGGGCACGCGACCTGGCACATGTATCGGCGACTGCTGGGGGAGTGAGGGGTCAGGTCAGATCCCGCATCCCCGCCGACGTTTCGATCAGTGCCCGGTATCGCAGCCTTGGGCCCTGGACGATCACCGGCGGGCGATCGATGGCCAATCCGCGCAGCAGCGCCTCGACGGCGTTCGGGTCCGGGTGTTCCAGCGTGAACGAGGCCAGCCGCGCGCCCAGATCGGGGATGGTGGCGATATAGCTGGCGTCGCCCCGGTGGTCGATGATCGAGGGGGCGGCGCCGTCCAGCGGCAGCGAGCCGCCCTTGGGGATGGTGAAGGCGAAGCTTGGGTCCTCGGGCGGCAACGCGACGACCTCGCCGAAGATTGCTCCCTGCGCGGCGGCGACGGCCCCAAGCGCCTCGGTATTGGCGACCCAGCCGCGCAGGCGGCGGCCTTCCTCCCAGTCGGCCCGCACCTGCCTCTGGTCATCCAGCCCGAACCAGCGCGCCCGGCCCGGTGCCGTGCCCTCGGGGTCGAGGGCGACGATCTCCAGATAGACCGACCCGCCAAGTTGCAGACGGTGATTGTGGGTGCCCATGTAGGGATGCCGGCTGCCGAAGGGCAGGTCGAGGCCGAGGCAGTCCCGGACATGCGCTACACCTTCGGCCAAAGTGGGGGCGATCACGGTGAGGTGGTCGAGCTTCAACATGGTGGGAGCCTCCGAAAGCACTTAACAGAAAAGGGCGGCGCCCATTGGCACCGCCCTCGATCTTTTCGGCCGAGGCCCAAAGGGCCCGTCGCGCTTATTCCTGCGGAACCGGCGGGGCCAGTTTCGGGGTCACGCCATTGGCCAGCGGATCGTCCTGCCGCTGCACCGAGCCTTCGAAATGCGCGCCGCTTTCGATGGCGATGGTCTTGTGGATGATGTCACCCTCGACCCGCGCCGAGGAGGTCAGCCGCACCTTGAGCCCGCGCACCCGGCCGACGACGCGGCCGTTGACCACGATGTCATCGGCAACGATCTCGCCGCGGATGGTGGCGCTTTCGCCGACGGTCAGCAGATGGGCGCGGATATCGCCCTCGACCGTGCCTTCGATCTGGATGTCGCCGCTGGTCTTGATGTTGCCGGTGATCAGCAGGTCCGAAGACAGGACCGACGTGGCCGGCTTGACCTTGGGCGTGCTGGGAGGGGTGTAGTCCGACGAAGGGCGGGCCAACGCGGTTTCCGGGGCCTTGGGCTTGTCGGTCTCGGTCCCGGCAGTCTTGGGACCGGGTTCGTTGATCCTGCTTTTAGAAAACATCTCTTCCCGCCTTGATGAACGTCATGGGATTGACTGGTGTGCCGCCGGTGCGCACCTCGTAGTGAAGATGGGTGCCGGTGGAGCGTCCGGAGTTGCCCATATCACCGATCCGGTCCCCGCGCGAGACCCTATCCCCGGCCTTCACGCGGATTTGGGCCATATGGCCATAGCGCGTCTCGATGCCGAACTGGTGCTTGATGGTCACCAGGCGGCCGTAGCCCGACATCCAGCCGGCATGGCTGACGACGCCGTCGGCGGTGGCGTAGATCGGGGAGCCATAGGCGCCGGCGAAGTCGATCCCGGCATGGAGCCGGCCCCAACGCTGGCCGAAGGGCGAGGTGAAGCGGAAGGCCGATTGCAGCGGCATGGCCAGCGGCACACGCTCGGCGGCGATGCGGTAGACGTTGAGCCGGTCGAAGCCTTCCAGCAGCCTTGCGGCGCGGGCCTCTTCGGCGCTGGCGGTGGGGTCATTCTTGGCCGACATGGCGATCGGCGTCCACGGACCGCCCTGGCCCGAATAGCCGCTTTGCACCTGGCTGATCAGATCGTCGGGGTTCAGGCCCGCCGATTTGAACACCTTGTCGAGCGGGTCCATCGAGACGGTGATCGCGTCTTCGAGGGCATTGAAGATCTCGTCATTGCGCTCTTCCATCAGCCGTTTTTCATAGGCGATGGTTTCGGTCTCGGCGCGGCTGGCATCGGCCTCGGCGATCTTGGCGTCGCGTTCGGCTGCAGTCTCGCCAAGCGTGTCGGACAGGATGTCGAGCGTCGCCACCAGATCGCCGGTGCGGGCAAGTCCCGTCGCCTCGACCTCGCCGGCAAGGGCGGCGCTGGCCACCTTCGCCTCGGTGCGGGCGGCGTCGCGCTCGGTCATGGTGCGGCGCAGGGTGGTCTGGATCACGTCGATCCCGGTTTCGAGCTCGCGCCGCCGCTCTTCCGAGTCGAGCAGCGCCGATTGCATGGTCGAGACCTGCTGAAGCGCCACCGCGAAGCGTTCCTGCGCGGCGAGGGCTTCCTCGGCGCGGGCGTCGCGTTCGCGGGCGATGGTGTCGAGCCGGGTTTCATAGACCGATTGCTTGCGGGCGGCCTGATCGCGGGCACTGCCCGAGCCGATCGAATCCATCAGCAGGATCGCGGTGGCGATGATCGTCCAGGCGAGCACGAGCCCGCCCGAGGACAGGACCAGCGCCTGGGTCAGCGGCCGCAGCCGGATGAACCGTGTTTCGGTGTCGGAACGCAGGAACAGGCGTTGTTCCGGCAGGTGGCGCCCAAGCGCCGTGTTGACTCGGTGCAGTATCCGTTTCGGCACGCGCCCTTGTCCTTTATTGCCCTCATCCGAGACGGGGCTTAGCAACCGGGGGGGCGGCAGGGCAATCTTTTTGCGCGGGCGTGGCGGGATTGTCGCAGCTTCCCGCCGGTTTTGGGCGGAATGCCGCCGAAACGTGTAAGTATTCGGTTGATGAGGGGCGTGGGGCGAGGCCGGGGGGCTGTCTGCCCCGCCCCGTGAAGCGAAGAAGCGGGGGGCCTTCTGCCCCCCGCGGCCCCCCGAGGATATTTCCAAAAGGCAAAGGGGAAGGAGGGCACCCTTCGCCGGTCAGTCCGCGTCCTCCGTCAGGGGCCAGTAGAAGTCGGGCGGCAGGCCTGCCTCGGCCCGCTTTTCCTCGTTAAAGGGGGGCTTCAGGGTGCCGTGGAAGTAGCGGCGCACGAGGGTGTGGAACACCTCCTTGGGATCGCTGCCCTCGCGCCCGCAGAGCCAGTTGAACCACTTCGATCCATAGGCGACATGGCCGACCTCTTCGGCGTAGATCACTTGCAGGGCGGCGACGGTTTCCGCCTCGCCTGCCTTGGTGAAGATGTCGATCATCCCCGGGGTCACGTCGAGGCCCCGCGCCTCCAGAACCATCGGCACCACGGCGAGGCGGCCCTGCAGGTCGAGGGCGGTGTCCTCGGCCGCTTGCCACATGCCGGCATGGGCGGGCAGGGCGCCGTAGAAGCTGCCCATCGCCTCCAGCCGGTCGCAAAGCAGGTTGAAGTGCTTGGACTCCTCATCCGCCGCCTTCACCCAGTCATCGTAGAAGCCCATCGGCATCGGGTGGTGGCCGAAGCGGGCGATGATATCCCAGTGCAGGTCCACCGCGTTCAGCTCGATATGCGCGACGGCGTGGAGGAGCGCGATGCGGCCCTCCGGGCTGCCGGTGCGGCGGCGGGGCACGTCGCGGGGCGGCAGCAGGTCGGGCTTCACCGGCCGGGCGGGGCGGGGCGGCGGGCTGGCGGCGCCGATGGGGATAGGGGTGCCGGCGGCGCGCTCGGCAAACCAGCGCGCGGCATGGGCATGGCTGAGCGCGGTCTTGGCGCGGCCCTCGGCGGTGGAGAGGACCTCCACCGCCATTTCGGTCAATGTGGCGGCCGTCACGCCATCCTGCGCGCTCACAGCGCCAGTCTGCGCTTTCTGCGCGCTCACAGCGCCAGTCTGTGGATCCTGCGCGCTCACAGCGCGCGGGCCGCGTCCAGCACCTCGGCCGCATGGCCCGGCACCTTCACCTTACGCCAGATGCGGGCGATGTTGCCGGCGCCGTCGATCAGCACGGTGGTGCGCTCGATGCCCATGTAGGTCTTGCCGTACATGTTCTTCTCGGCCCAGACCCCATAGCGCTCGGCCGTGTCGGCGCCTTCGTCGGAGACGAGGATCACCCCCAGCCCGTGCCTGGCGCAGAACTTGTCATGCGCCTTGACGCTGTCCTTGGACAGGCCGATGACCAGCGTGCCCGCCGCCGCGAACTCCTGCTGCAGGCGCGAGAAATCCAGCGCCTCGGTGGTGCAGCCGGGGGTGTCGTCCTTGGGGTAGAAGTAGAGCACCACCTTTTGCGGGCGCAGGGCCGACAGCGTGACGGTGCCCGTCCCATCGCGCGGCAGGGTGAAATCCGGGGCCGGGGTGCCGGGCTCCAGTGTGGGCTTGGGGGAAGCGGTATCGATCATCTCGCCGTGATCCTTTGCGTGTCTGTTCGACTTCGGGTTTTAATGCAGGCGGGGCAAAGATAAAGGGCAAGCGGACCGGGGCGCGGGGTTTGCGCGTTCGAAGGCTATGGGCGAGGCGGACAGGGGCGGAATGACAGCGGGCGAGGATGAGCTGCGGGACGGGGGAGCGGACCGGCAGACGGCTGCGCTGCCGCCAGAGCCGCGCCGCCGCCGCCGCATCGGCCTTTGGCTGCTGCTGAGCCTGGCGCTGATCGTGGCCGCCTCGGGCTTTGGGGTGATGGCGCTGACCGGGCGGCCGATCCTGCTGCCGGTCTGGGCGGTGGAGCGGATCGAGGCGCGGATCAACCTTGCCATCTCCTCCCCAGAAGGCTCCGCCGCCGGAACACTGAAGCTTGGCGC
Organism: Frigidibacter albus; assembly: GCF_009908165.1. Classification (GTDB taxonomy): domain Bacteria; phylum Pseudomonadota; class Alphaproteobacteria; order Rhodobacterales; family Rhodobacteraceae; genus Frigidibacter; species Frigidibacter albus. The sequence goes on along the minus strand of NZ_JAAAUC010000007.1, from coordinate 162,421 downwards.
CGTGGAGCTGCTGGTGGACGAGCGCTTCGTGCCGCGGGTGCGGCTGCGCGGGGTCGAGATCCGCTCGGGCGGGGTGCCGGTGGCGCTGCTGCCCGAACTGCGCGCCAGCTTCTGGCCCAAACCGCTGCTGCGCGGGCGGCTGGAGCCGCGCAGCCTGCGCATTTCGGGGGCGCAGGTGACGCTGCGGCGCGCGCCGGACGGGGCGCTGGACCTTGCGTTCATGCAGGGGGCGGCGGCGGGCGCGCGGCATATCGGATCCCTGCCCGAGGGGCTGGAGGCGCTGGAGCAGGTCTTTGCGCTGCCGGTGCTGGCCGGGATCGCGCGGATCGAGGCGGTTGACCTTGGCATCGTGCTGGACGACCAGCGCGCGGGCCAGCGCTGGATCGTGTCGAATGGCCGGTTGAGCCTGACGCAGGACATTTCCGAGTTGGCGATCGGCCTGTCATTCGAAGTGGCGGGCGAAGTGGCGGGCGAGGGCGAGGAGCCGGCCTCGGCCCAGCTGTCGTTGACCAGCTCCAAGACCGGGCCCGAGGCGAGTTTCGGGGCCACCGTCACCCGCGTTCCCGCCGCCGATCTGGCGGCGCAGGCCCCGGCACTGGCCTGGCTCGCGGTGCTGGATGCGCCGATTTCGGGCGCGTTCCGGTCGGGCGTCGATGCCGAGGGCCGGGTCGGCCAGATGGATGGCACGCTGGAGATCGGCGCCGGGGCGCTGCGGCCGGTGGAAGGCATCCGCCCGGTGGAGTTCGAGGGGGCGAAGCTGTATTTCGGCTATGACCCCGATGAGGCGGTGATCGAGTTCCGCGACATGACGGTGGAAAGCGCCGCGCTGCGGATGCGCGGCACCGCCCGTGCCTGGCTGCAGGGGATGGAGAGCGGCTTCCCGACCGGCCTGGTGGCGCAGGTGGCGCTGTCGGATCTGCGCGCCGATCCGCTGGGGCTGTTCGAGACTCCGGTCGCCTTTCAAAGCGGCGCGATGGACCTGAAGCTGACGCTGGATCCGTTCCAGCTGAACATCGGGCAGTTCGTGCTGGTGGATGAGGGCGGCCGCCGCATCGCCGCCGAGGGCACCGCCAGTGCCGATGCCGCAGGCTGGGAGATGGCGCTGGATGTGGCGCTGGACGCGGTGGCCCATGACCGGCTGATCGCGCTCTGGCCCGTCACGCTCGTGCCGGGGACGCGCCGCTGGATCGCCGAGAATGTGACCACGGGCGAGCTGTTCGACGTGCGCGCCGCCGTGCGCCTGAAGCCGGGGACCGAGCCGCGGATGTCGCTGGACTATGCCTTCCGCGGCGCCGAGGTGCGGGTGCTGAAGACCCTGCCGCCGGTGCAGGATGGCAGCGGCTATGCCACCATCGCGGGCAGTGCGCATACGCTGGTGGTAGACCGCGGCCATGTCGTCGCTCCCAATGGCGAGCCGGTGGACATGGCCGGGTCGGTGATGACGGTGCCCGATATCGAGCAAAAGCCGGCCCCGGTGGAGATCGTGCTGCGCACCGCCTCCACCATCAGCGCCGTGCTGTCGCTGCTGGACGAGCCGCCGTTCCGCCTGATGCAAAGGTCCGGGCGCGGCATCGACATTGCCGAGGGGCAGGCCGAGGCTGTCGCTAGGCTGAAGCTGACACTGGCAGAGCGGGTGCGGCCCGAGGATGTGGACTATGACGTGACCGCCAGGCTGACCGAGCTGCGGTCGGACAAAGTGGTGCCGGGGCGCGAGGTGCAGTCGGAGGGGCTCGATCTGCGGGCGACTCCGCAGGGCATGACACTGTCGGGGCCGGGCACGATTTCGGGCGTGCCGTTCCGCATGTCCTGGCGGCAGGAGTTCGGGCCCGCGCAGCAGGGCCGCTCGCGGCTGGAGGGCACGGTGGAGCTGTCGCCGCGGTTCCTGACGGCCTTTGGCATCGGGCTGCCGGAGGGCATGGTCCGGGGCGAGGGGATCGGGGACATCACCATCGATCTGGCGCCGGATACGCCGCCGGTGTTCCGGCTGCGGTCGGACCTGAACCGCGTGGCGCTGTCGATCCCGGAAATCGGCTGGGCGAAGGACGCGGCGCAGACCGGATCGTTGGACGTTTCGGGCCGCCTCGGCTCCCCGCCCGCGGTCGAGGCGCTGCGGATCGAGGCGGCGGGCCTGTCGGCCAGCGGTTCGGTCTCGCTGCAACCGGGCGGCGCGCTCGAGGCGGTGCGTCTGCCGCAGGTGCAGGTCGGTGGCTGGTTCGACGGCGGGGTGGAGCTGCGCGGGCGCGGGGCGGGGCGCGCGCCTGCCGTGGTCGTCACCGGCGGCAGCGCCGATCTGCGCCGGGCCGAGTTCGGAACCGGCGGGGGCGGGGGCGGGGTTGGCGACAGCCCGCCGATCCAGATCGCGCTGGACCGGCTGACCGTGTCGGAAACCCTGTCGCTGCAGCGGCTGCGCGGCGAGTTCTCGACCCAAGGCGGATTCTCCGGGCGCTTCACCGGGCTGGTCAATGGCGCGGCCGAGGTGTCGGGCACCGTGGCCCCGACGCGCGGCTCGGGCCGCACTGGCGTGCGGCTGCAATCGCAAGATGCGGGCGCGGTCTTCCGCGCCACCGGCATCTTCTCGCGCGCCCGGGGCGGGGTGATGGATCTGGTGCTGACGCCGCGGGGCAGCGGCAAGGGCAGCTATGATGGGCAGGTCGCCGTGCGCGACCTTCGGGTACAGGACGCGCCGGTGCTGGCGGAACTGCTCAGCGCGGTCAGCGTGATCGGCCTGCTGGAGCAACTGGGCGGCGAGGGACTGCTGTTCAACACCGTGGATGCCCGCTTCACCCTGTCGCCCGACCGGGTGGAGATCGTGGAAAGCGCCGCCATGGGCGCCTCGCTTGGTGTGTCGATGTCGGGGGTTTACGGGCTGAAAACGGGGCGGATGGAACTGCGGGGGGTTGTCTCGCCGATCTATCTCGTCAATGCCCTCGGCCAGATCGTCTCGCGCCGGGGCGAGGGGCTGTTCGGCTTCAACTACACCATCTCGGGCACGGCCAAGGCGCCGGCGGTTTCGGTCAACCCGCTGTCGATCCTGACGCCGGGGATCTTCCGCGAGATCTTCCGCAGCGATCCGCCCCGGGTCACGCAGTAAGGATGCATTCGTGAAGCTATCGGATTTCGACTTCCACCTGCCCGAGGCGCTGATCGCCACGCGGCCCGCCAAGCCGCGCTCCTCGGCGCGGCTGTTGCTGGCGGTGGGCGATGACATCGCCGACCGCAGCGTGGCGGACCTGCCCGATATCCTGCGCCCCGGCGACCGGCTGGTGCTGAACAATACGAAGGTGATCCCGGCCCGGCTGAACGGCACCCGCACTAGGCCGGGCGCGCAGGGCGAGGGCGTGGCGAAGATCGAGGTCACGCTGCTCGAGCCCATGCCGGGCGGCGGTTGGTCGGCGCTGGCCAAGCCGCTGCGCAAGCTCAAGCCGGGGGAGACTATACGTTTTTCGGACGCGCTGGCCGCCGAAGTGACGGGGATTGCCGAGGGCCGCCTGACGCTCGCCTTCAACTGCGCCGGCCCGGATTTCGACGCCGCGCTGGCCGAGACCGGCGACATGCCGCTGCCCCCCTATATCGCCGCGCTGCGCGCCCCCGATGCGCAGGACCGCGACGATTACCAGCCCATCTTCGCCCGCCATTCCGGCGCCGTTGCTGCCCCCACCGCCAGCCTGCATTTCGATGCCCCGCTGCTGGAGGCGCTGCGGGCGCGCGGGGTAGAGTTCACGGAAGTCACCCTGCACGTCGGCGCCGGCACCTTCCTGCCGGTGAAGGTGGACGATGTGGCGACGCACAGGATGCATGCCGAATGGGGCGAGGTCACCCCTGCCGCCGCCGCCGCGATCAACGCCACCCGCGCGGCCGGTGGCCGGGTGATCCCCGTCGGCACCACCGCGCTGCGGCTGATCGAAAGCGCGGCGGATGCGGGCGGCGTGCTGCATCCCTGGCAGGGCAGCACCGACATCTTCATCTATCCGGGCTACCGCTTCCGGGTGACGGACGCGCTGATGACCAACTTCCACCTGCCCAAGAGCACGCTGTTGATGCTGGTTTCCGCGCTGATGGGACAGGATCGCATCCGCCGCATTTACGAGCACGCCACAAACAGCGGCTACCGCTTCTTCTCATATGGCGATGCCTCGCTGCTGATGCCCGGCCCGCGGGACGCCGACTGACCCGCCGCCGCTGCATTTGCTTTTCACCCCGCCCTCGCGTAGCTCTGGGGGCCTTCTTGCCAGAGGCTGACGATGTTCGAGGTTCTGCGAAATTCATGGGCGCTGCTGCTTGGCGTGATGCTGTTCATGCTGGGCAACGGCATGCAGGGCACGCTTCTGGGCATCCGCGGCGGCATCGAGGGATTCTCGACCCTGCAGATGTCGGTCGTCATGTCGGCCTATTTCGCCGGCTTCCTGTTCGGCAGCCGGATGACGCCCGAGCTCATCCGCCGTGTCGGCCATGTGCGGGTGTTCGCGGCGCTTGGATCTTTGATCTCGGCGGTGCTGGTGATGTATGCCGTGGCGCCCGACTGGATCGCCTGGACACTGATGCGGGTGGTGATCGGGTTCAGTTTTTCCGGTGTCTACATCACTGCGGAAAGCTGGCTCAACAACGCCTCGACCAACGAGAACCGCGGGCAGGCGCTGTCGGCCTACATGATCGTGCAGATGATCGGCATCATCGCCGCGCAGGGGCTGATGGCCTTTGGCGATCCGTCGGGGTTCATCCTGTTCGTGATCCCCTCGGTGCTGGTGTCGCTGGCCTTCACCCCGATCCTGCTGAGCGCGGGGCAGGCCCCGGCTTTCGAGTCGACCAAGCCGCTGAGCTTCCGCCGGCTGTATGAAGCCTCGCCGCTTGGCTGCGTCGGCATGTTCCTGGTGGGCGGCATCTTCGCCGCGCTCTGGGGCATGGCCTCGGTTTTCGGCACGCAGGCGGGGATGACGGTGCCGCAGATCTCGCTGTTCATCGCGGCGATCTATCTGGGCGGGCTGGTGCTGCAATATCCCATCGGCTGGGCCTCGGACCGGATGGACCGGCGCAAGCTGATCGTGGCGATGACGCTGGTGGCGGCGGCGGTGATGATCGTGCCGGTGCTGGTCGACGTGCCGTTCAGCGTGCTGCTGGTGGTGGCGATGGTGGCAGGGGGCGTGTCCAACCCGCTCTATTCGCTGCTGGTCGCCTATACGAACGACTTTCTGGACAATTCCGACATGGCGGCGGCCTCGGCGGGCCTTCTGTTCATCAACGGCCTTGGCGCCATCGGCGGCCCGCTGCTGACCGGCTGGATCATGGCGCAGATGGGGCCCTCGGGGTTCTTCCTGTATATCGCCGCGCTGATGCTGCTGCTGGCGGCCTATGCCGGCTACCGGATGACGCGGCGCCCCGCGCTGGCGTCCGACCAGACCGGCGCCTTTGCCGCGCTGTCGCCCACCGCCTCGTCGCTGGCGGTGGAGGCCGCGCTTGGCGCCGCGCAAGAGGGTGGCCCGCAGAACCCCGATCCGGGCGGGGAGGCAGAGGCTGCTGCCGAGATCGCGGCCGAGTCGGGCGCGCCCGAGCCGGATCTTACCTCCGATCCCGGGTTTGATCCCGAGCGCCCGACCGGGGAGCCGGAGCGCGGCTGACCGCGGCTCCGGCTCTGGCCATCCCCGCCCCGCTCTGTCAGGCTGGCTCTGCGCAACAGGACGGAGACGGACATGGCAAGCACCCAGGACATTCTCGCCTATTGGGCGGGCATCGGGCCGGCGGGCTGGTATGCGGTGGACCCTGCGCAGGACGCACAGATCCGGGAGGCCTTCCTGCCCGACTGGGAGGCGGCATTGGCCGGGGAGCGCGAGCACTGGGCGGACGGGACCGAGGGCAGCCTTGCCTATCTGATCCTGACCGACCAGTTCCCGCGCAACATGTTCCGCGGCGACGGGCGCAGCTTTGCCACCGATGGACAGGCGCTGGCCGCGGCCCGCATTGCCACCGATGCCGGCTGGGACAGCGGCGTTGCCGAACCGCTGCGGCAGTTCTTCTACCTGCCCTTCATGCATTCCGAGGCGCTTGCCGATCAGGCCCGCTGCCAGGAGCTGGTGGCCGCGCGGATGCCGGAAACCGGCGCCAGCACGCTGCAGCACGCCCGCGCCCATGCGCTGGTGATCGAACGCTTCGGCCGCTTCCCCTATCGCAACGGCGCTTTGGGGCGCGAGACGACCGAGGCCGAGGCGGCGTTTCTGGCCGAGGGCGGCTATGGCGCGGCGCTGCGCGAGGTGCAGGCCGTGGATGGCGCATAAGCCGCATGTGCAGCGGCGTTGAACCGAGTCCAGAAATAGTTTAAGGCCAAACTATCTTCGCAGCAGGAGGAAGACATGGCGGCCCAGACATTCGACATGATCGTGATCGGCGCCGGCCCGGGCGGCTATGTGGCCGCCATCCGCGGCGCGCAGCTGGGGATGAAGGTCGCCATTGTCGAGCGCGAGAGCCTCGGCGGCATCTGCCTCAACTGGGGCTGCATTCCGACCAAGGCGCTGCTGCGCTCGGCCGAGGTGTTCCACCTGATGCACCGCGCCAAGGAATTCGGGCTGAAGGCCGAGGGGATCTCGTTCGACCTTGCCGAGGTGGTGAAACGCTCGCGCGGGGTGGCGAAGCAGCTGTCCTCGGGCATCGCGCACCTGATGAAGAAGAACAAGATCACCGTGTTCATGGGCACGGCGACGATCCCGGCCAAGGGCAAGGTCAGCGTCAAGACCGACAAGGGCACCGAGGATCTGGCGGCGAAATCCATCGTGCTGGCCACTGGCGCGCGCGGCCGCGAGCTGCCGGGGCTGGAGCCGGATGGCGACCTCGTCTGGGGCTACCGCGATGCGCTGGTGGCCAAACGCATGCCGAAGAAGCTGCTGGTGATCGGCTCGGGCGCCATCGGCATCGAATTCGCCAGTTTCTTCAACACGCTTGGCGCCGACACCACGGTGGTCGAGGTGATGGACCGCCTGCTGCCGGTCGAGGATGCCGAGATTGCCGGTTTTGCGAAGAAGCAGTTCGTGAAGCAGGGCATGAAGATCCTGGAAAAGACCACGGTCAAGAAACTGGACCGCACCCCCGGCAAGGGCGTCATCGCGCATCTGGAAAGCGCCGGCAAGACCGAGACCGCCGAGTTCGACACGGTGATTTCTGCCGTCGGCATCGTCGGCAATGTCGAAGGGCTGGGGCTGGAGACGCTTGGCGTGAAGATCGACCGCAGCCATGTGGTGACGGACGAGTTCTGCCGCACCGGCGTCGACGGGCTCTATGCCATCGGCGACATCGCCGGCGCGCCCTGGCTGGCGCACAAGGCCAGCCATGAAGGCGTGATGGTGGCTGAGCTGATCGGCGGCGGCCATCCGCATCCGATCAAGCCGGGCTCCATCGCCGGCTGCACCTATTGCCAGCCGCAGATCGCCAGCGTCGGCATGACCGAGGCCAAGGCGAAAGAGGCGGGGCTGGACATCCGCGTCGGCCGCTTCCCTTTCATCGGCAATGGCAAGGCGATTGCCCTGGGCGAGGCGGAAGGGCTGGTCAAGACCATCTTCGACGCCAAGACCGGCGAGCTGCTGGGGGCCCACATGGTCGGCGCCGAAGTGACCGAGCTGATCCAGGGCTATGTGATCGGCCGCACGCTGGAGACGACCGAGGCGGAACTGATGCAGACGGTGTTCCCGCACCCGACGCTGAGCGAGATGATGCACGAATCGGTGCTGGACGCTTACGGGCGCGCGATCCACTTCTGAGGCAAGGGAGGGGGCCTTCTGCCCCCTCTTGGCCTTCGGCCAATTCACCCCCGAGGATATTTTCGCCAGCAAGAAGCCGGCAGGGTTTTGGGTGCCGTCAGCGTTTGGCCAGCGGGTGATGGTCCATGACCAGCGCGGTCAGGCGTTCGTCGAGCACATGGGTGTAGATCTCTGTCGTGGCGAGGTCGGCATGGCCCAGCATCAGCTGGATCGCGCGCAGGTCGGCGCCGCCTTCCAGCAGATGCGTCGCGAAGGCGTGGCGCAGCACGTGCGGGGTGACGCGGGAGGGGTCGAGCCCGGCGCGCAGGGCGATATCCTTCAAGAGCGTGAAGAAGCCCTGCCGCGTCAGGTGCCCGTCCTTGCCGCGGGCCGGGAACAGGTGGCGCGTGGGCGGGGTGCGTTTCGCCACGCGCGCCGCCTCTTCGGCCGCATCGCGCGCCTTCAGCCAGTCCGCCAGCGCCGCCCGGGCGGGGCCGGACAGTGGCACCAGCCGTTCCTTGCCGCCCTTGCCGCGCACCAGCAGCATCTTCGGATCGCCGCGCGCGGCAGAGACGGGCAGCGTGACCAGCTCCGTCACCCGCATGCCGGTGGCGTAGAGCAGTTCCATCAGGCAGGTGCTGCGCAGGCGGTCCTCGGGGCTCTTGCCGGTCTCGCGCGCGGCGGTCAGCAGGGCGCCGACCTCGGCCTGGGTGAGAGTCGCCGGCAACCGCCGGTCCTTGCCGGGGCCGGAGAGGCGGATGGCGGGGTTGTCCTCGCGCCAGCCTTCCTCATGCGCGAATCGGTACATCTGCCGGATCGAGGCCAGACGGCGGGCGCGGGTTGACTTGGACAGGCCCTCCGCCTCGCAGCGCACCAGATAGTCCTCCACCGCCTCGCGGGGCGCGGCGGCGAAGTGCAGGCCGCGATGCGCAAGGAAGGCGGCGAAATCCTTCAGGTCGCGGCCATAGGCCAGCCTTGTGTTGATGGCGGCATCATGTTCGGCCGCCTGTGCCTCGAGGAAGGCCGAGATCCACATCTCCATCGGCCGGTTGGCGGAGGGATGCGTCACCCCCGCCGCTCCAGCAGCATCAGTTCCAGCGCGGCGCGGCGGGCAGGGGTTTCGAGCCCGGCCTTGCGCAGAGCGGTCAGGCCCGAGGTGACGCGGCGCAGATCGCCGCGCGCGCCTTCGGTCACATCGTCGATCGCCATCAGCAGCGCTTCGCCCAGACGGTTGCCCTCGAACAGCGGCGCATATTCGTCGCTCAACGGGGCGTCTTCGGAAAATCCGGCCCGGATCGCGGCGCCCATCTGGTCTGGCTGCACGAGGCGCGTCACGTCGCCCTTTGCCAGCCCGATCAGGAACGCCTCCACCCCGTCCTGCGGGGCACGCGCGGCGGCGACCGTTTCATAGGCCGGCGACAGCAGGCCGATACGGAAGGCAAGCTGGCCGTCGCGGCCCTTCAGCGGCAGCGCCGCCAGCCGCTCGCCATAAAGCTCGGCGAAGGGCACCTCGAGTTCGGCCTGCACCATCTGCTCCCAGGCGGGGCGCAGCGCTTTGGCGATGGCATCGGCACCGCCCTCTGCCATCGCCGCTTCCAGCGCCTGCACCGCCGCCACCCGGTCCCAGACCCCGCCCGAGGCGGCGGGACCGCGCTCGGTGTAGAGCCCCAAGAGTTGGTTCGGGCCGATGGCGCCCGACCGTGCCAGCCGCTCGCCCGCCTCGATCCTTGTCTTCCAGCCAGAGTTGGAGCGCAGGTCGGATTGCGCGAAGGCCAGCGGCAGGGTGGTGGTGGACATCGGCTGGCCCACCGCCTCCATCAGCCGCAGCACCAGCGGCGAGGGGCGGGCGGGCAGCGGCAGATCCTCGGCGCCGTCGGCGAGTTCCGGGTCGAGGAAGCGGGCCAGCAGGGTGCCGGTTTCCGCGTCGATATGGCCAAGCGCCTCGCCGGTGGACAGGGTCAGCGCCGCGGCGTTCCAGTCGCCGCCGCGGGCAAGGCAGAAGATCCGCGCCGGGAAGGTCGGGGCCACCTGCGGGGTTGCGCGCATCGTCTCGCAGGCGCGGTCCTCCTCGCCGATCAGCAGGGCCACGTCGAACCAGCGGCGGAAGGGTTCCGGCGTGGGGTCATCGGGCAGTTCCAGCAGCGCCAGCGCCGGGTCGAGCGCGCCGAGGTCCAGAAGCTTGTCGACGCGCGCCAGGAACAACTGGCCGCTGCCATCGGCATCGAGCGGCGGGTCGAGTTCCGCAAGCAGCAGCGCATAGAGCAGCGACTGGATCGCCGGCAGCGTATCCGCCCGTTCGGCCCGGATGATGCGGGCAAGATCCAGCGTCGGCGTTTCCCCCCAGAGTGCCTTAGGCAGCCCCGCCCGCTGCGCCGGCGTCAGGCCAAGCGCATCGAGCGTGGTGCCGCCAAGCGGGGTCACGGTGATGGATTCGGGCGCCGCCCCGGTCGAGACCGCGGGCTCTGGTGGCCGTGGGGCGGGCAGGGCGACAGGCGTGGCCGCCACCGATTGCGACAGCCAGTCGATCGCCGACATCGGCGCGTCCTGCGCGGCGGCGGCGCTGCCCAGAAGTGCGGCGAGCCCGGCTGCGATGATGTGCTTAGCTGCCTGCATTCAGCTCCACCGGCTTGCGGGTTTCACTCGGCGCGGGCGTCAGATCGCCCAGATAGGCAAAGCCGATCAGCCCGATGGCCCCAAGCACCGCCAGCACCGCCACCGCCTTCAGAATTCGCCCCATACCGATCTGCCCTTTTCTTGTTCGCCCCGAGTCTGTCCTCCGCGCCATAAGGCGGGGCGGCGCAGGGGCACCATTGGTTTTATATATGGCTTTTCCGCCCTGTTCACGCCATTCAGGGCGGAAAGTTGCCGGGGCCGCGAAATAGCTGCAGGGCCGGCGGGAAAGCGCGGGCGCGCCGCGGACAAACGGGACAAAACGGGGAAAACACTCGCGGTGAAGGCACGGTTGCGCAAGACGGTGGTGCTGGTGGGCATGATGGGCGCGGGCAAGACGGCGGTGGGCAATGCCCTCGCGCGGGCCCTGTCGCTGCCTTTTCTCGACTCGGACGAAGAGATCGAGCGTGCCGCCAACCGCTCGGTGGCCGAGATTTTCGCCCGCGACGGCGAATCGTTCTTCCGCGATAAGGAATCGCAAGTGATCCGCCGGCTGCTGACCGGCAAGCCCTGCGTGCTGTCCACCGGCGGCGGGGCGTTTCTCGCGGAGACCAACCGCAAGGCGATTGCGGAAAAGGGCGTGTCCGTCTGGCTGAAGGCGGATCTGGAGCTGCTGTGGCAGCGGGTGCGGCACAAACCCTCGCGCCCCTTGCTGCGCACGCCGGACCCGAAGGGCACGCTGGCGGCGCTGCTGGAGGCGCGGGCGCCGATCTATGCGCTGGCCGATATGACGGTCGAGGCGCGGGCCGAGTATTCCATCGACGAGATGACGGCGCGGGTGATCGACGCTTTGGCGGCGCATCCGGGGCTGCTGGACAAGGGATGATGCCGATGGGGATGATGCCGATGCCGATGCCGATGCCGATCCAAACCGTGGCCGTCGATCTGGGCGCGCGCAGCTATGAGGTGCGCATCGGTGCCGGCCTCTTGGCGCGCGTGGGGGCCGAGATCGCGCCGCTGCTGCGCCGGCCCCGAGTGGCCGTGCTGACCGATGAGAATGTCGCCGCGCTGCATCTGGACGCGCTGCGCGAGGGGCTTGGCGACATCCAGATGACCGCGCTGGCACTGCCGCCGGGCGAGGGGACCAAGGGCTGGCCGGAGTTTTCGCGCGCCGTCGAATGGCTGCTGGCCGAGAAGGTAGAGCGTCGGGATATCGTCATTGCGCTTGGCGGCGGGGTGATCGGCGATCTGGCCGGGTTCGCCGCTGCCGTACTGCGCCGGGGTGTGCGCTTCGTGCAGATCCCGACCTCGCTGCTGGCGCAGGTGGACAGCTCGGTCGGCGGCAAGACCGGCATCAACTCGCCCCACGGCAAGAACCTGATCGGCGCGTTTCACCAACCCTCACTGGTGCTGGCCGACATCGGCCTGCTGGCGACTCTGCCGCCGCGCGACTTCCTCGCCGGCTATGGCGAGGTGGTGAAATACGGGCTGCTGGGGGATGCTCGATTCTTCGACTGGCTGGAGGCGAACGGGCCGGCGCTGGCGGCGGGGGACGCCGCGCTGCGCCAATACGCCGTGCATCGGTCGGTGGAGATGAAGGCAGCCATCGTCAGCCGGGACGAGACGGAGGAGGGCGAGCGCGCATTGCTGAACCTCGGCCACACCTTCTGCCACGCCCTCGAATCCGCCACCGGCTATGGCCCGCGGCTGCTGCATGGCGAGGGCGTGGCCATCGGCTGCGCGCTGGCCTTCGAGGTCAGCCAGCGGCTTGGCCTGTGCTCGCAAGAGGCGCCGAGCCGGGTGCGCGCCCATCTGCGCGCCATGGGCATGAAGACCGACCTTGCCGATATTGGGGGCGATCTGCCGGATGCCGATGGCCTGCTGGCGCTGATGGCGCAGGACAAGAAGGTGCAGGACGGCAAGCTTCGCTTCATCCTCGCCCGCGGCATCGGTGAGGCCTTTGTGGCGGACGGCGTCGATCTGGGCGTGGTGCGGGGCGTGCTGGCCGAGGGGCTGCGCGGGCGCTGACGCCACGCAGTGCTGCCGCCAAGGAAACCCAAGGCTCCGGTAGCACAAACAATACGCAACCTGCCGCCAACTCATTAAGGGAAGAACGTTTTTCCTTTAGGGTGCTGTCACGGCTATGGCACTTTCTCCCTCTACCCGTTAGTGGCCCGAGGACCTTCAGGCTGCAGCGCGACCTCATGAACTCAAGGTAGGACCAGATGAAGTACCGCCCGGATATTGACGGCCTTAGAACGCTCGCGGTGCTACCCGTTGTGCTGTTTCACGTCGGAGTGCCGGGCTTTCCAGGCGGGTTTGTCGGGGTTGACGTGTTCTTCGTGATCAGCGGATATCTGATCTCGACGATCCTGATCTCGGAGATATCGGCCGGAAAGTTCAGTCTCTCCCGCTTCTACGAACGCCGGATCCGCCGCATCTTCCCCGCATTGCTGGCGATGGTCGCCTTTGTTCTCATCGCCTCTCCGCTCGCGTTGCTGCCGAGCCAGTTCGAGTCGCTGTGGCAGGAGGGGCTCGGTGCGATACTGTTCGTAGCGAATATCGTGTTCTGGTCTCAGGCTGGCTACTTTTCAGCAGATTCGCATGAGAAGCCATTGCTGCACACTTGGTCCTTGGGCGTTGAAGAGCAGTTCTACATTTTCGCGCCACTCGTCCTATGGGCGATACTGTTCTACGTGCCGCGATATGCCCGGGCGATTGTGCTTTTGACCCTTGTGGCATCGCTGGCTCTTTGTGTCGTGGTGACACCTATCAGCCAAAATTCTGCATTCTATATGTTGCCCACCAGGGCATGGGAGCTTCTTGCTGGGACGTTGCTGGCACTTGGCATGCCCGGACGGTTTGCCCACCCCCGCGTCCGTGAGGCCGCCGCGCTGGTGGGTGTGGCGCTTTTGGCCGTCTCTGTATTCACCTTTTCCGACGCCATGGCGTTCCCTGGTATGCTGGCAATCGCGCCGGTACTGGGGGCCGTGCTGCTGATCCATTCGGCAGAGGGGACTGCCGTAGGCGCGGTGCTCTCGCGCACGCCAGTGGTGTTCGTCGGCAAGCTTTCATATTCGCTGTACCTTTGGCATTGGCCGCTGGTCGTATTCGCGCAGGACTGGGGCTGGATGGAGGGCCCCGTGGGGCAGGTAGGGGTGCTGACAGCGTCATTCACCGCAGCCTGGCTTTCATGGCGTTTCGTCGAGGGGCAGACCCGCGACAGACTGGTGCTGCCGACGCCACGCCTCTTGCGCGGTGTAGGCATTACGGCGGCAGCGGTCATTGCGGTCAACCTCGTGTATAGCCAGCTTGACGGCTGGCCTGCGCGCCTCCCGGCTGACTTGCGAGGGTTCGACCTGGCCCGTGAGGATATCAGTCCGCACCGCGACCGCTGTCACATCTCATCAGGGTCACCCGATCCTGCTGCCGCCTGCGTGTTGGGCGATGGGGCCGGGGCCGAAAGCGTTCTGCTTTGGGGCGATAGTCACGGGGTGGAGATATCTCAGGCCTTAGCTGAGCAGGGTGTCCGTACGAGGACCATCACCTACTCCTCATGCCCGCCCGCTCTGGGGAGCGAGCGTGATGATCGTCCGAATTGTCGCGAGCACAATGATCAGGTTCTGGACTATGTGCTCGATCAGCCAGAGGTCGAGAGCGTCATCCTGGTGGCGTACTACAACAACCCTGCGATCTATGCTGGCGTATCGCGCGCTGCAGATGCGCTGCTGGCAGGCGGCAAGGCGGTCTATGTCGTCGGCCCCACGCCCTCGCCCGGAGAAGATGTTCCAACCCGCCTAGCCTCGGGCGGCGCAACAATTTTCGATTTCGCGGGGCCTGAACGGGCCGAGGTCGCCCGGCATTTCGATCCGCGAGTGCGGATCGTTATGCCCTCTGACTTCATGTGTAGCACAGGAACCTGCAGGTTGCTGACGGAGGCTGGTGCGCCGATTCTGTTCGACGGCCATCACCCCAGTATGAGCGGGGCGCGACTTATCGCGGACCATCTTGTTGCGATGTTGCCGCAAGGTTTGGCTGCGCAGAATAACTGACTGGTTCCCTACCGCAGCGCCTTCGTCTGGAACAGCTGCACCCCCAGCCCGCCATGCGGCACCGGGGCGGATGGCGGGGCGAAGGGCAGGCCGGTTGCCTTGGCGAGCGAGGGCTCGCTGGTCACCAGCCCCACCCGCCAGCCGCCGAAGCGGGTCAGCAGCGTCTGGCCAAGCGCGGCGTAAAGGCCGTAGAGCAGGTTCTTGTTGCCGATCCGCGTGCCGTAGGGGGGGTTGACGATCACGAGGCCGGGCTTGCCCTCGGGCGGCATCAGGTCGCTGATCGCATGGGTGGCGAATTGCACGAGGTCGGTCACGCCCGCCCGTTCCGCATTGGCGCGGCTCATCTTGATCGCGCCGGCATCGCGGTCGGCGCCGTAGAAGCGCAGGGCGGGGTGGGGGCGGGCGGCGGGATTGCGCATCCGGTCCCACGCCGCCGGATCGAAGCTCGCCAGCTGCTCGAACGCAAAATGCCGGGTGCGGCCCGGGAGCAGCCCCGCCGCAATCTCGGCCGCCTCGATCACGAAGGTGCCGGACCCGCACATCGGATCGACCACCGGCTCGGTCCCGTCATACCCGCATTGGCGCAGGAACAGCGCCGCCAGCGTCTCGCGCATCGGGGCCTTGTTCACCGCCTCCTTGTGGCCGCGCTTGTGCAGGGACTCGCCCGAGGTATCGACGCTGATCGTGCAAAGGTCATCGTCGATCCGCACCTTCAGCTTGAACTCCGCCTCGGGGGAGATCGCCACCCCCAGCTCCTCGCGCAGCGCGGTCTCGATCCGCTGCGCGGCGGCGCCGGCGTGATAGATGCGCGAGGCCTTGCAGGTGACTTCCACCTTCAGCGGCACATCAGGGCGCAGGATGTCGGCCCACGGGAACTTGCGGGCGCGCTTGTCGAGCTGTGCCAGATGCATCGCCCGGAATGCGCCGATCCGCGCCAGAACCCGGCTGGCGCCGCGGATTTGCAGGTTGGCGCGCCAGACCTCGGGCCAGCCGCCCATGATCGTCACGCCGCCCGGCACGGCCTGCGGGTCGGCAAAGCCCGCCTCGCGCACCTCGTCGCAGAGCAGCGCCTCCAGCCCCGGCGGGGCGACAAGGAAGATCTCGAAATCTGCGGGGGTGGGGGTATCTTCGGTCATTTCGCCCGCATAGCCCGAAACATGGCGCGCAGCGACCGGAATCGTGAGGTGGCGCCGGTGCGGCGCCCCGACAGCTTACCCCCGGCTGCGCCGACGCCCGGCGCGGCCTGCGGCGGCGACCTCCGCCGAGGCGGTGGCAAAATCCTGCCCGGCCTTCACCGCCTCCAGCACCCGCGCGAAGCGGATCCATTCGGTGCCGTTCGGGTCGTGGTTCATCAGGAAGTTGGCGGCGCGGATCGCCTCCATTTCCACCGACCGCACCGGGTTCATGATCGCCGAGGTCATCCCCGCGCCAATCGCCATCGGCAGGAAGGCGGCGTTGATGCCGTGGCGGTTGGGCAGGCCGAAGCTGATGTTGGACGCGCCGCAGGTGGTGTTCACCCCCAGCTCGTCGCGCAGCCGCCGCACCAGCGTGAACACCTGCCGCCCGGCATCGCCAAGCGCGCCGACCGGCATCACCAGCGGATCGACCACGATGTCATGCGCCGGGATGCCGAAATCCGCGGCGCGCTGGACGATCTTGCGGGCCACCGCAAAGCGCACCTCGGGGTCCATCGAAATGCCGGTGTCATCGTTGGAGATCGCCACCACCGGCACATTGTATTTCTTGACCAGCGGCAGCACCAGTTCCAGCCGGTCTTCCTCGCCGGTGACGGAGTTCAGCAACGGCCGGCCCTCGGCGGCGGCGAGGCCAGCCTCCAGCGCGCCGGGGACAGAGCTGTCGATGCAGAGCGGCACGTCCACCAGCCCCTGCACCAGCCGAATCATCGCCTCCATCAGCGGCGGTTCGGTCTCGTTCGGGTTGGGGTTGGAGTTGTAGACGACGCCCGCATTCACATCGAGCACCATCGCCCCGCAGGCCACCTGCTCCAGCGCGTCGCGTTCGACGGTGGAAAAGTCGCCGGCCTCCAGCTCGGCGGCGAGTTTCTTGCGGCCGGTGGGGTTGATGCGCTCACCGATCACGCAGAAGGGTTCGTCAAAGCCGATGGTGACGGTTTTTGTCTTTGATTCAATGGTGGTACGGGTCATTCTTAAACCTCTTTGTGAAGAGCGGGCGCCGTGGCCGCGCCACCATTCTGGGTCGCCCAGTTCGCGTTCGCCCTGATCCCGCCAAGCGGGAAGAAATGCACCGCCTCGATCCCGAAGCCCGGATGCGCGGCCTTATGCGCGGCGAGGTCCGACAGGATCTCGGTCGGCTCGAAGGGCAGCAGCAGCTTGGTCACGTCGCGGGCGCGGCGTTGCAGGACGCGCAGGCTGGGGCCGACGCCGCAGGCGATGGCGAATTTCAGCAGGGTCTGGAGCTTGGCGGGGCCGGCGATGCCGATATGGATCGGCAGGGCGATGCCCTCGGCAGCCAGACGGTCGGCCCAGGCGATGACCGGGGCGGATTCAAAGCAGAACTGGGTGACGATGGCCATTTGCGCATCGGTGCGGTTGGCAAACTCCTGCTTCCAGCGCAGCGCCTGCATCACCATCCGGTCGGAGCCATCGGGGTCGATTTCGCGGTTGCCCTCGGGGTGGCCGGCGACATGGAGGCGGTCGAAGCCGTCGAAGGCGCCGCTCTCCAAGAGCTGCATGGAGCTGTCGAACTCCCCCGCAGGCGTGTTGACGCCGCCGCCCAGAAGCAGCGCCTGCCGCACATCGGCCTCGCCCTTGTAGCGTGCGACCCAATCCGCCAGCGTGGCGGCATCGGGGATGATCCGGGCCGGGAAATGCGGCATCGGCTCATAGCCCTCAAGCCGCAGGCGGCGGGCGGTGGCGACCATCTCGTCGATGGGCGTGCCCTCGATATGGGCGATATAGACGCGGGTGCCGGCGGGCAGCAGGGCGCGGAAATCGTCCACCCCGGCGGCGGTGCGCGGCATCACCTCGAGCGAGTAGCCGGCGAGGAAGGCCTCGAGACCCGAGGGAGCGGGCTTTTCCTCGCGGCGGAAGTTCAGCAAAGCCATGCGCAAGGCCCTCCAGCGGCCGGGGTTCGGGGAGGATGGCGGGGCGTCAGGCCCGGCCATCATTGGCGATCAGCACGCGCAGCCGCGCGTCGTCATACTCGGTGGTGATCCGCGCCAGTTCGGCCTCGGCCGCGGCCTCGTCGGTTTCGGCCTCGAGCGTGTAGGGCTCTGCCTTGCGCCATTCGGCCAGATAGGCGTCGCTGTCGCGGGCGCCGATCTTCATGGCGCAGCGGTCGATGGCCTGCTCGAAGCGTTCCGGCAGCGCCCGTTTCACCCCGCGCCGGCCCTTGCCGACGATGATCTGGGCCGGGATGTCGCGCCAGTAGAGGATGGTGATATCGGGCATGGGATGATTCCTCGTTCTGTCCTCAATAGGCTGCAAAAGGCGGCTTTCAGTGCCGGATTTCGACATTCCGCGGGGGGCTAGCGACAGCAGCGGGGGGCCAGCCCCCCGCGCCCCCCGGCCGGGGAGGGGCGCGCCCCTCCCCGGCGCCCCTCTGCGGATATTTGCGCCAGCAAGAAGCGGCGGGCGCGGAGCCGGGGCTCGCCGCGCGCACATGGGGCTCTGCATAGCTGCGCTTGCGCCCGGGCTTGGCTGGCCTTACCTTGGGGATAACTTGAAATCGGAGGGCGTGACGATGGCGCCCAAGCGTCCCACGGGTGCGGGGGCGCTCCCGGCTCATACGGTCGAGCCCCACGCTACCCATATCCCCGACCCGGCGCAGCTTTATGCGGCGCTGGATCTCGGGACCAACAGTTGTCGCATGTTGATTGCCCGCCCGAAGGGTGCGCAATTCCATGTCGTGGACAGCTTTTCCAAGACGGTCCAGCTGGGCCAGGGGCTGGAGGCCTCGGGCAAGCTGTCGCGTGCCTCGATGGCGCGCACGGTGCAGGCGCTGCAGATCTGCCGGCGCAAGATCGAGCAGCACAAGGTGCTTCACATGCGCCTCGTGGCGACCGAGGCCTGCCGGCGCGCCCGCAATGCCCGAGACTTCATCCGCTATGTGCGGCGCGAGACCGGGTTGCCGCTGGAGATCATCGAACCCGAGGAAGAGGCGCGGCTGGCGGTGATCTCCTGCGCGCCGCTGGTCAGCAAGAAGACCGAGCAGCTGCTGGTCGTGGATATCGGCGGCGGGTCGACGGAACTGGTCTGGATCGACATTTCCGGGGTGCCGGGGCCCGACCGGCCGCGGGCGATCATGCGGCTGTCGGGCGGGTTCCGCAGCGACCCCGCGGCGCTGGAGCCGGCGGCGAAGGTGGTGGACTGGATATCCGTGCCGCTGGGGGTGGCGACGCTGAAAGACCAGTTCCAGGATGTCGAGGACGACGCGGCGCGGTTTGCGCTGATGAGCTGGTATTTCGAGGAAAAGCTGGCAGATTTCTCGCCCTACAATTCCGCCCAGGCGCGCGAGGGGTTCCAGATCATCGGCACCTCGGGCACGGTGACGACCGTCGCGGCCAGCCATCTGGGCCTGCGCCGCTATGACCGCACCAAGGTGGACGGGCTGCGCATGTCCTCGGACCAGATCGACCGGGTGATCCGGGATTATCTGGCGCTGGGCCCCGAGGGGCGCCGGACCGACCCGCGGATCGGGCGCGACCGGCATACGCTGATCATGTCGGGCGCGGCGATCTTGCAGGCGCTGATGCGGATCTGGCCGACCGACAAGCTGTCGGTGGCGGACCGGGGGCTGCGCGAGGGGCTGCTTTATGCGCAGATGTCGGCGGACGGGGTGCTGGAGGAAGGGCCCTACTGAAGGTTGCAGGCGGGGCCTTGGATGCGTATCTGGGCCGATGATGCCGCAAGCAGGGGTTTGCGGGCGGCGAGAGGATGGCGGGAATGGTCAAGACACCGGGTAAATCGGGCGGGGCGAGCGGCGCGGGCGGCAGTGCCTCGGGCCGTGGTCAGCGCGAGCTGAGGGTGCGGGTCAAGTCCGCCAAGGGGCGCAAGCTGTCCTCGACGCTGTGGCTGGAGCGACAGCTGAATGACCCTTATGTGGTGCGCGCCCGCAAGGAAGGCTACCGCGGCCGGGCAGCCTACAAGATCCTGGAACTGGACGATAAATTCCGCTTCCTGGTGCCGGGGGCGCGGGTGGTCGACCTTGGCTGTGCGCCGGGCGGCTGGTGCCAGGTGGCGGTGACCCGGGTCAATGCGCTTGGCGACAGGTCGGGCAAGAAGGTCGGCACGGTTCTGGGCGTCGATCTGCAGGAGATGGAGGCAATTGCCGGGGCCGAGATCCACCAGCTGGATTTCCTCGACGAGGATGCCGATGCGCTGGTCAAGGGCTGGCTGGGCGGGCCGGCGGATGTGGTGATGTCGGACATGGCGGCGGCGAGTTCGGGGCACAAGGGCACCGATCACTTGCGGATCATCGCGCTGTGCGAGGCGGCGGCGCAGTTTGCCTTTGACGTCTTGGAGGAGGGGGGCACTTTTGTTGCCAAAGTGCTGGCCGGGGGCGCCGAGCAGGAGCTGCAGGCGCTGCTGAAGAAGAATTTCCGCAAGGTGGCGAATGTGAAGCCGCCCGCGAGCCGGGCGGACAGTTCCGAGAAGTTCGTTGTGGCGCAGGGGTTTAAGGGGCGCAATGCGGCGCAGGACGAGGGCGATGCCGACCCCGAAGAGTGACCGGCTGCGGCTGGACTGCGCGGATGCGGGGCTGGAGATCGACCTTGCGCGCGGGGTGTTGACGGATCTTTGGTTTTCTCATGCGGGGCGGGTGATACGGCCGTTGCACCGGGCGCATTGGGTCGGGCAGGCGGTGCCTGCGGGGCTTGCGCCGGTGGAGGCGGGGCTGGAGGGGGATTTCCTGTCGGCGCCGTTCGGGCGGGATGACGTGGAGCCGGGCGGGCCGATCCATGGGCCGAGCGCCAATACTGCCTGGCGGGTTCTTTCGGTAAGCGAGGCGCCGGGCGCGGCGGAGGCGGTGCTGGAGCTGGTCGCTCCGGTGCGCGGTGCGCGGATTGTCAAGCATTTGCAACTGGTTGGCGGAGTACCGTTCCTGCGGCAGACGCACCGGATCGAGGGCGGCAGCGGAAGCCTGACGCTGGCGCATCACCCGATGATCCGGTTTGCGGGGCGGGGATGGCTGTCGTTTTCGCCCAAGCGGGCGGCTTTGACGGGGCTGCATGTGGAGCCGGGGCGGCATCGGCTGGTGCCGGGGGCGCGGTCCGAGGATCTGGGCGCGCTGCCGGGGGTGGGCGGGGCGGTGTCGCTGTTTGAGTATCCGCAGGGCGATTGGGCGGCATGTGGAACCCATGCAGAACCCATACATATGTCATATGTAAAGCAGAATGGTCGGGAATTGGGCCCGGCGGGGCCCTTGGGGCATGAGGATTTTCTGACTCTGGTGGAGGCGGCGGGATCCGGGCTCGGCTGGACGGCGGCGCTGCGCGAGGCGGAGGATGATCTGGTGCTGGTGCTGAAGGATCCGGCCGAGCTGCCGGTGACGATGCTGTGGCTGTCCAATGGCGGGCGGGATGCCGCGCCCTGGGACGGGCGGCATCGGGGGGTGCTGGGGATCGAGGATGGCATCACCGCGGGCGATGAGGGCAACCGCGCGGCGGCGGGGGTGAACCGGGTGGCGGCGGAGGGGGCGGCGAGTTGTCTGGCGCTGGCTCCGGGGCGGGTGCATGTGGTGCGGCATCTGCTGGGGGCAGTGCCTCGGCCGGCGGGGTGGACTTTGGTGACGGATGTGCGGGTGGCTGGGGAGAAGCTGGTGCTGACGGGGGCGGGCGGGGAGGTTTCGGTGGCTTATGCGGGGCCGTTCTGACCTCTCCTTTCGTAGGACAGCATGGGCGCGAGGCGTTCTTCTCGCCCCGCCCGTGCGGGACGAATGCCCCCGGAGCCGCTGACGACGCGAGACCGATTGAGGACAGCGCCCGACCTGGCGGGCGAGAAGCGCCCGCCGGGGGCGGGGCGGGCGCTGGCCGGGCCCTTTGGGGGCCCGTCCGATGCAGATGATATGGCGCCGCGTGGCGAAGGCGATGGCCTTCGCCAAGGAGAGCGATGCGGGCGGGGCGTGGCAGTGCCTCACCTATTCCCGCCCAAACAGACCGGGTGGATGGTAGCAATGGGCTTACGGAAACACCCCACACGCCCCCGTTGCAAGATATCCGCTTTGCCCTATCCTTGATCGCCAGAGAACCGACAACGCGGGGAGGCGTTCCGGTGGCAAGGCTTAACCCAGATCCACGGCGTGACCATGCCCAGATCGTGCGCGAAGTGGCGCTGTCTTCGGCTGCGGCGGGGCGGTCGGCCTTTGCGGCCTCGTGGCGGCGGTCCTTGCTGCATCACCATATCGACCCGGCCACGGGGACCGAGCCTGCCCGGCTGACGGAAGCGGAATTGCGGGCGCGGACAGAGGCTTCGGGGCTGCTTGTCTCCATCGCCGGGCCGATCCTCGACCGGCTGGCGCGGGCGGCAGGGGAGGCGGGCTGCGCGGTGATGCTGTCCGATCCCGAGGGGCTGATCCTCGATGAGCGCATCCGCGACGCCGATGCTGAACATTTCCACGCCTCTGGCCTGGCCCCCGGCAGCAACTGGAGCGAATCGGCGGAAGGCACCAATGGCATCGGCACCTGCCTGGCCGAGCGCCGCCCGGTGCTGGTGCTGCGCGACCAGCATTTCCGCGCCCGCAACACCGCGCTGACCTGCATGGGCGCGCCGGTCTTTGGCGCGGGGGCGGAACTGGCGGGGGTGATCGACGTGTCATCCGTGCGCGAGGATCTGGCCGAGGGCTATGCGCGGCTGATCGCGCTGACGGTGCAGGATGCGGCGCAGCGGATCGAGGCGGAGCTGTTCCGCGCGGCCTTTGCCGGGATGCGGATCCTGGCGCCCGATGTGGCGGAGGATGCGGGCGGGCCGTCGCTGCTGGCCATCGACCGGGATGACCTGATCGTCGGGGCCACCCGCGCGGCGCGGCGGAGCCTCGGCGTCGATCCGGCGCTGCTTGGCCGGCTGCCGGCGCGCGACCTGCTGCGCGAGGGGGCCTCGGGGCTGGATGAGGCGATGCGAGGCGAACTGCACCGGGCGCTGGCGCGCAGCGGGGGCAATGTGTCCGCTGCGGCGCGCGAGCTGGGGATCGGACGGGCGACGTTCTACCGGAAGATGAAGACGCTCGGGCTCGGCGACTGACGCCTGCCTGCCGCAAGGGCCGCATTCTGCACCTGCACCTGTCTCACCGCTGAGACACCTGTGCCATGCGCCCGGTGCAGACCGGCTATGCAGCAGAGACCCCAGCCGCCATGCTTCCCCCATCGCCCCGGAGGAGGGGCTTCACCTGGGAGGAACTACCATGGCAAACGATATGCCCGGCGCATTCAAGGGCGTGCAGGTCTCGCCGTTCAAGGCGCGCTACGACAACTTCATCGGCGGCAAATGGGTCGCCCCGGTCAACGGCAAGTATTTCGCCAACGTCACCCCGATCACCGGCGAGAAGATCTGTGACGTGGCGCAATCGGACGCGGCGGATGTGGAACTGGCGCTGGACGCCGCCCATGCCGCGCGCGAAGCCTGGGGCGCGACCTCGGCTGCGCACCGTTCGAACCTGCTGCTGAAGATCGCCGATGTGCTGGAGGCCAATCTGGACCTGCTGGCCGCCGCCGAGACCTGGGACAACGGCAAGCCGATCCGCGAGACGACCTTTGCCGATATCCCGCTGACGGTGGACCATTTCCGCTATTTCGCCGGCGTCCTGCGCAGCCAGGAAGGCTCGATGAGCGAGATCGACAATGACACCATCGCCTATCACTATCACGAGCCGCTTGGCGTGGTCGGGCAGATCATCCCGTGGAACTTCTCGATCCTGATGGCGGCGTGGAAGCTGGCGCCGGCGCTGGCGGCGGGCAACTGCGTGATCCTGAAGCCGGCGGAACAGACCCCGGTGGCGATTCTGGTGCTGGTGGACCTGATCGCGCATCTGCTGCCCGACGGCGTGCTGAACGTCGTCAACGGCATGGGCCCGGATGTGGGCGCGCCGCTGGCACGGTCGAAGCGCATCGCCAAGATCGCCTTCACCGGGTCGACCGAGACCGGCCGCAAGATCATGCAATACGCGACCGAGAACCTGATCCCGGTGACGCTGGAGCTGGGGGGCAAGTCGCCCAACATCTTCTTCAGCGACGTGATGGCCAAGGACGATGCCTTCCTCGACAAGGCGGTCGAAGGCTTCGTGCTCTTCGCCTTCAACCAGGGCGAGGTCTGCACCTGCCCGAGCCGGGCGCTGATTCAGGAAGACATCTATGAGGAGTTCATCGCGCGCTGCATCGCACGGGTGAAGGCGATCAAGCACGGCGACCCGCGTCTGATGGAGACGATGGTCGGCGCGCAGGCGAGCCAGGAGCAGCAGGACAAGATCCTGAGCTACTTCACCATCGGCCGCGAAGAGGGCGCCGAGGTTCTGGTCGGCGGTCAGGCGGCGGCCTTTGGCGGCGACCTGGCGAACGGCTTCTACATCCAGCCGACGATCCTGAAGGGCCACAACAAGATGCGGGTCTTCCAGGAGGAGATCTTCGGCCCGGTGGTGTCGGTGACGACCTTCAAGGACGAGGCCGAGGCGCTGCACCTTGCCAATGACACGATGTATGGCCTTGGCGCCGGCGTGTGGAGCCGCGACATCAACACCTGCTACCGCTTTGGCCGGCATATCCAGGCCGGGCGCGTCTGGGTGAACAACTACCATGCCTATCCGGCCCATGCGGCCTTTGGCGGCTACAAGCAGTCGGGCATCGGGCGCGAGACGCACAAGATGATGCTCGACCATTACCAGCAGACCAAGAACATGCTGGTCAGCTACAGCCCGAACAAGCTCGGGTTCTTCTGAGCATCGGTGGGCGGGGGCCATCCCCCGCCCGCAGTTTGCCAAGAGGCAGGGGCCAGACCCTTCAACGGAGATCACCATGACAAAGATGATGAAAGCCGCGGTTGTCCGCGAATTCGGCGCGCCGCTTGTAATCGAGGACGCCCCGGTCCCCGAGCCCGGCGCCGGGGAGATCCAGGTCAAGATCGAGGCCTGCGGCGTCTGCCATACCGATCTGCACGCCGCCCATGGCGACTGGCCGGTGAAACCCAATCCGCCGTTCATTCCGGGGCATGAGGGTGTTGGCTATGTCTCGGCCGTGGGCCGCGGCGTGACCTCGGTGAAAGAGGGCGACCGGGTGGGGGTGCCCTGGCTCTATACCGCCTGCGGCTTTTGCGAGCATTGCCTGGGCGGCTGGGAGACGCTCTGCGAGAAGCAGTCCAATACCGGCTATTCGGTGAATGGCGGCTTTGCCGATTATGCCATCGCCGATCCGGCCTTTGTCGGGCATCTGCCGGACAACCTTGGCTTTGTCGAGCTGGCGCCGGTGCTCTGCGCCGGGGTCACGGTCTACAAGGGCCTGAAGATGACAGAGACGAAGCCCGGCGACTGGGTGGCGATTTCGGGCATCGGCGGGCTCGGCCATATGGCGGTGCAATATGCCCGCGCGATGGGGCTGCATGTGGCGGCGGTGGATATCGACCCGGCCAAGCTGCGGCTGGCCGAGGAACTGGGCGCCGAGATCACCATCAACGCGATGAACACCGATCCGGGCACCTTCCTGCGCAAGGAGATCGGCGGCGCGCAGGGCGTGCTGGTCACGGCGGTGTCGCGCTCGGCCTTTGCGCAGGCGCTGAAGATGGCGCGGCGCGGCGGCACCATCGTGCTCAACGGCCTGCCGCCGGGGGATTTCCCGCTGCCGATCTTCGACATGGTGCTGGAGGGTATCACGGTGCGCGGGTCCATCGTCGGCACCCGGCTCGACCTGAAGGAAAGCCTTGAATTTGCCGGGCGCGGGCTGGTGCGGGCGCATACCGCAACGGCGCGGATCGAAGAGATCAACGATGTCTTCGCGCGGATGCAGGCCGGCAAGATCGACGGGCGCATCGTGCTGGACATGTCGGCCTGACGCGCCGCGCCGGCCGTGGGCGGGCGCTTGGACTCAGGCGCGCATTAACGAAATGTTTGTAAAGGCTTGGCAGCGTGGCAAGGTGCAGCTGGCGCGATCTTGCGCCGTGCCGGGGGCGGCAATCCCCGTTGGAGTGATTGATGATGACATCCGTTTCGCGCCTTGTGCTTTGGGGCGCCCTTGCGACGCTGGCTGCCGGTCCGGCGCTTGCGCAGGATCTGACCTTCGAGCTGGTCAATGTCAGCGGCTATGACCTGGTGGAATTCTACACCTCGCCCGTCGATGTCGGGGAGTGGGAGGAAGACGTGTTCGGCACCGGCGTGCTGCCCTCGGGCAATTCCGTCGATGTGACGATCGCCGATGGCCGCAGCCAGTGCAGCTATGACCTGCGCTTCGTCTTCGCCGATGGCGATGTCATCGAGGACAGTGCCGATCTGTGCGAGATGGGCAGCTACACGATCGAGTGACGCCCGGGTTTCGGGCGGTACGAGGGCGCCCGGTTCGGGCGGTGTGAGGGTCGCCCACTTCGGGCGCGTATCAGGTTAGGCCCGGTTCGGGCGACAGGCCGGGCGGCGTTGCTGCCCGGTCTGTTCATGTTCGGGGTGGGGCGTTCAGGCCAGACCGGCGGCGCGGCGGGCGAGGGCGACGACATCGCGGCTGAAGGCCGGATCGTCCGGGTCGAGCTCCGCTACCCGGAACCAGCCCGCATCGCTTGCATCATCCGCGGCGACGGGTTCGCCAGCCAGCCAGGAGCAGGCCACCGCGATCAGGATGAAGTGGTGGCGCAGGGCGCCCGCCGCGTCCCGGTCCAGCACGTCGAGCGCGTCGATCACGGCCCCGGCGCTGGCGGTTACGCCGGTTTCCTCGCCAAGCTCGCGCAGGGCGGCCTCGGCAAGGCTCTCGCCCGGGTCGATCTTGCCGCCCGGAAAGCCCCAGAGCCCGGCATCGGGCGGGTTGATCCGGCGCACCAGCAGCACCTCGGGCCCGCGCCGGACCACCGCAATGACGGCGGCAATGGGGCGGATGGGCGCCGTCATCGGGTGCCACGCGGCGCGGCGGTCATCTGCTCTGTCATCGCGGTCCCGTTGCCCTGTGCCCGGCCGCGATCCTGCCGGGTTTCGCCAGTGCCAGCAAGACCGGCCCCGGCGGCCCGGATTGCCGGCCCGCGTGAAGGGGATGTTAGGAAACCCGTCGTAGGCACGGGGAGCACGGCCGGGCATCCACAAACCCCGCCGGACGACCATGACCGGAGAGGCCGATGACCCTGCGCCGCCAGATCCTGCTGTTGCCGCTGCTGCCCGTTGCCATCGTGCTTGCCCTGATGATCGGCGGCATGGTGTATGTCGGCCAGCACAGCCTGTCGCTGACCTACCGGCAGGCGCGCGTCGATGCCCAGGAGGTGTTGCGCAGCGCGCTGGATGCCAAGCTGACCGAGGCGGCCTCGCTGGCCGTGTTCATCTCGAACATGCCCTCGATCCGCAAGGCGGTGGCGGCGCGCGATGACATGGACCTCGAATCGCGCTTCAAGGAGAGTTTCAGCGAGCTGCGCGAGCAGGCGGGGGTGAAGCAGCTGCAGTTCCACATTCCCCCGGCGACCTCGCTGATTCGCCTGCACCAGCTGGACAAGCGCGGCGATGACCTGTCGGAGTATCGCCATATCATTGTCGAGGCGAACCGCAGCGCGCGCGTGCTCACCGGGGTCGAGCGCGGGGCCTTCGGCGTCGGGCTGCGCGGCGTTGCGCCGGTCAGCCATGAGGGCAAGCATGTCGGCACGGTCGAGATCGGCTTCGACATGGACGACGTCTTCCTGAAGAACCTGTCGGCGATGACTGCCAACAATTACGAGTTCTACCTGGTCCCCAATGCGGCGGCGGCAGCGGCCGGCGATGCCGATCCGAGCGGCGTCAAGCGGGTGGCCAGCAGCCATGGCGGCCCGGAATTCCTGACCCCCGAGGTGGTGATGACCGCCCTGTCGGGCAAGGACCATGCGTTCAGGATGGATCTGGACGGCGTCACCCAAGTGGGCAGCGCCTATGTGATGCGGGACTTTTCCGGCGATGCGGTGGGTGTGGTGGTGACGGTGTCGCCCAGCATGCTGGCGACAGAGCTGGCGACGCTGGAGATCACGGTGACGGCGCTGGCGCTGATCGCTTCGTTGACGCTGTCTGGCGGCATCGCCTGGCTGTTCTCCAACCGGCTGATCGCCACCATGGCGCGGCTGAGCCGGGCCACGCGGGAGGTCGCCGAGGGGCGGGCCGATACAGCCATCGAGGGCGCCGAGCGGCGCGACGAGATCGGCGACATGGCCCGCGCGCTGCAGGTGTTCCGCGAGAACCTGGCCGAGACGGCAAGGATGAGCGCGGCGTTGCGCGCCGAGGAAGAGGCGGCGCGCAGGTCCGAGGCAGCCCGCGCGGCGCAGGAGCGCGCAGCACTTGCGGCGCAGGCGCAGGTCGAGGCGGCCGCAGCGCAGCAGCGGCAGCATCTGGAGGCGGAAGAGCGCGAGGCGGCGCGGCGGCGCGCCGAGCGGGCCCGCGCGCAGCTGGAGGAGCAGGAGCGGGTCGTGTCGGCGCTCGCCGCGGGGCTTGAAGCCCTGTCGCGCGGCGATCTGGGCTGCACGCTCGAGGCGGCCTTGCCGGGCGAATACGACAGGCTGCGGGCGCATTTCAACTCTGCCGTGGAGCAGCTGGCGCTGGCGCTGCAACAGATCGGCACCAGCGCCGGGCGGATCGACAGCGAGGCCGGCAAGCTCGCCCAGATCGGCACCACGCTGGCCCAGAGCACCGAGCGCAATGCGGCGGCGCTGGAGGAAACCGCGGCGGCGCTGACCGAGCTGACCGCCTCGGTCTCGTCCGCGGCCGAGGGCGCGGTGGCGGCGCGCGACATGGCGGCGGTGGCGCGCGGCAAGGCGGAAAGCGGCGCGCAGGTGGTGCGCGATGCGGTCGGCGCGATGGCGCAGATCGAGGGCTCTTCGCAGGCGATCTCGCGCATCACCGGGGTGATCGACGACATCGCCTTCCAGACCAACCTGCTGGCTCTGAATGCCGGGGTCGAGGCAGCCCGGGCCGGCGAGGCGGGCCGCGGCTTTGCCGTTGTCGCTTCGGAAGTGCGGGCGCTGGCGCAGCGCTCCTCCGAGGCGGCGCGCGAGATTTCGGGGCTGATCTCCACCTCGAGCACGCAGGTGCAAAGCGGGGTGAAGCTGGTGGGCCAGACCGGCGAGGCGCTGGCGCAGATCGTGGCCTCGGTGCGCGACATCTATGACCGGATGGGCGAGATCGCGGCTTCGGCGGGCGAGCAGGCCAATGGCATCGCCGAGATCAACGGCGTCGTCAGCCAGCTGGACCAGACCACGCAGCGCACCGCGGAAATGTCGGACCAGTCGGCCGCCGCGGGCCGGGCGCTGGCGGCGGAAGGGGGCGAGCTGATCCAGACGGTGCAGCGCTTCCATTTCGGGCCGGCGCAGCACTCCTTGGGCGCGCGTTTTGCGGCGGAGTGAGAGGGGTGCGGAGTGAGAGGGGTGCGGAGTGAGAGGGATGCGGAGTGAGAGGCGGGCCAGCGTAGGAGCGGGCCGGCGCCGGGGGCGATCCGGCCGGGTTGCCTCTGGGCGGACAAGCTGCTGCGCGCGCGACCGGGTCCCCGGCCGCCTGTCGCCGCCTCAACCGGCCTTGGCGGCCTTCTTCAGCGTCTTGGCGTGGTTCGAGATCCAGTCCATCAGCGCCAGCAGCACGCCCGAGATCACGAAGACCAGATGGATGATCACCATCCAGCGGATCTTGTCGGCGCTGTAGGCGCCGACATCCATGAACACCTTCAGCAGGTGGATCCCGGAAATGGCGACGATCGAGGCGACGAGCTTGAGCTTCAGGGTCGAGAAATCGACCTCGCCCTGCCAGTCGGGCCTGTCCACATGGTCGGCCAGGTCCATCCGGCTGACGAAATTCTCGTAGCCCGAGAAGATCACGATCAGAAGCAGGTTGGCGGCGAGGCTGAGGTCGATCAGCGCCAGCGCTCCCAACACCGCATCATCGACGGTGATCACCGGGATCGACAGGGCGAAGCGGACCAGCTCCATCAGGAAGGCGTAGAGCAGGATGATGAGGGCGCCGACCAGCCCCAGATACATCGGCGCCATCAGCCAGCGGCTGGCGAAGAGCCCGCGTTCGAAAAGTCGTTCCATTGCACCCGCATCCTGCCTTGTTGCAGCGCAGCATTACGGCGGAATCGGTGAGCCGTCAAAGGCGATTCCGGCCTGCGTCAGCACGGCGCAGTGCGGGCGGGGGCTGATGCCAGGCGCGGACTGCTGCCGGGCGCGGGGTCGCTCTGCAGCGCGGGGGCACGGAGCGCGCCCCCGCGGCAGATGTCAGGCCTGCGCGGCGACCACGATGATCTCGACCTTGTAGTCGGGCGTGGCGAGCTTCGACTCGCCGGTGGCGCGGGCCGGGGTGGCGCCGGCGGGGGCCCAATCGTCCCAGACCGCGTTCATCTCGGCGAAGGTGGCCATGTCGGCCAGCCAGATCTGGGCGCTGAGGATGCGGGTCTTGTCGGACCCTGCGGCGGCCAGCAGGCGGTCGATCTCGGACAGGACGGTGCGGGTCTGGTCGGTGACGCTCTCGCCCGGGTTGCCGACCTGACCGGCCAGATAGACGAGGCCATTGTGGATGACGGCCTGGCTCATGCGCGGGCCGGATTCGAGGCGGGTGATGTCGGACATGGGGAACTCTCCTGCGTTCGGGATACCGGGGGTTCATAGCCCGGTCGCGGGGCCTCGGCCAGATGGTTTTGCCGCGGCGCGCTGTGCCCGGAACCTGCGGCGGGGCAGCGGGGTTGGACGGAAAGCGAACTGAAAGGCACCCGAAATGACCGATCCGAGCAAGGAAGCCCGCCGCAAGATCCCGCTGGCGTTGATTGCCTGCCTGCTGGCGGCGGCCGTCATT
Organism: Frigidibacter albus; assembly: GCF_009908165.1. Lineage (GTDB taxonomy): Bacteria > Pseudomonadota > Alphaproteobacteria > Rhodobacterales > Rhodobacteraceae > Frigidibacter > Frigidibacter albus. Next base: position 132,102 of record NZ_JAAAUC010000007.1, on the reverse strand, counting down.
CTGTACGCCTGTTCCTGGAAGGGCGAAGGCACCGACGCCCCGGAGGTCACGACCGAAGGTCTTGCAGCGCCCGATGGTCAGGCCGGGGAGGGAGAGCCGACGCGGCCCGCGGTGCAGGACCAGGTTCCGGGCGGCTGAGCGCGACGACGACGAGAAGGCGAGGACGAGACTGCGGCGACTTGGGTGGCGATGGCTGCCTGGGTCGCCGCATTCTTCAGATCGCGGTGGTCACAACCGCCACCAACAGCGCGAGCATGGCCCCCACCAGCAAGGTCCACCAGAATGTCGAGTGATTGTAGATCGGCGCCTTGGTGTAGCAGTCTCCGCAGCGCGGAGCATTGTAGCGCAGCATGTATCCGCAACGCCGGCATGCGTAGATCCTCCGCGGTGCGGAGGAGTTGGTTTCTGTCATGGGAGGTCCCCTGTCCCGACGAATGTGTCCAAAATACGGCACTCGTAAGCACGTGACGCAAAAGGAATAACTTGGTACGGAATGGCATTCTGCATCGCAGAATTATCCTTGTGGCGCAAGGTTTTTCGGGGTCAGCGCCAGAGTTACGCTAGGTAAGCTGGCCGCCACCTGGCCCTGCCGTTCCGGCCCTGCGATGGGGCAGAGGCGATCGCGGCGAAGCGCGCCGGCCCGTCCCGCAATCAGGACGCGCGAAGGGGGAAATCTGCGGAAGAAGAGATGGAGCGGGTGAAGGGAATCGAACCCTCGTCGTAAGCTTGGGAAGCTTCTGCTCTACCATTGAGCTACACCCGCGACAGCGCCGTAGGTAGCCAAAGCGCCCTTGCGCGTCAAGCCGGTTCGGCGCGCGGCAAGGCGCGGGGGGCCTTGCAGCGCCAAATGCCCGCGATCCGCTGCCGGACCGCGGGCCCGGGGTGGGCCGGAACGCTGGAAGGGAACCGATGAAACTGGCCCGCCAGATCCTGTGGCCCGCGTGCGGCCGGCGCCGGCGCCGTCGCCTGGCACGGGAGAGACATCCCACCCTGCGCAGGCCCCTGCCACCGACCGCAGCCGGCTCCCCCTGCGCCTTGCGGCGCAAGGGGCGGCGGGCTTTACATCGCGGGCAGCAGGACGGTGTCGATCACATGGATCACGCCGTTCGACTGCATGACATCGGCGATGGTGACGTTGGCGACATTGCCCTGACCGTCTTCGATCATGACAGCGCTGCCCATGGTGGTGACGGTGAAGTCACAGCCACCGACGGTGCTGACGGTGTGCGAGCCGCCATCAGCCTGGACCATGCCCATGATCGCCTCGGCGGTCGCATTGGCAGCGACGACGTGGCAGGTCAGGATCTTGGTCAGCTGATCCTTGTTTTCCGGCATCAGCAGGGTTTCGACGGTGCCTGCGGGAAGCTTTTCAAAGGCGGCGTTGGTCGGGGCGAAGACAGTGAACGGGCCCTCGCCTTGCAGCGTTTCCACCAGGCCCGCGGCCTGCACGGCGGCGACCAGCGTGGTGTGGTCGGCCGAGTTCACGGCGTTCTCGACGATGTTCTTGTCCGCGAACATCGCGGCGCCGCCGACCATCGGGTTTTCGGCAAAGGCGGGGGCAGCGACCAGAGCAAGGGTGGCAGCCAGGATACGGGTGGAAATCATCACTAGTCCTCCGAGGTGTTGGGCGGAGGTCGTCCCCGCCCTGACCCTTGCAGTTACGGGAGGGCCGTGGGCGGAGTTGCAGGTGTTGAGATCACGAGCCCGTGATCGTCGCCGTCACCAGGATCGGGCCGGTCGGCTGCCCGGTGGGCGAGCCGCCGAGGGGCTCGAGGCTGACGGCCAGAACCGTGCCCGGCGGGACTTCGGTGGGCGCCGCCAACTCGCCCTCGCGCAGCAGGCCAAGCGGGACCGGGGCGCCGCCCTCGGCGATCACCCAGAACTGGTAGTCCTGGCCCTCGGGGGCGGCGGGGCCGGCGGTGCGGGTGACATGGATCACGCCGAAGCGCGGCTCGAACCTTGCGGCGACGCGCAGGTCGGTGCCCTCGGCCACCAGCTCGGCGATCACGGCATCGGGGATCGGGCGCAGCACCGGCAGCACGGTCAGCACCACGGCGGCGGCAAGGCCGGCGCCGAGGCCGAGCCCGGCGAACAGCGACCAGCGGCCAAGGCGCGAGCGGGGGGCAGGGGCGCCGAAGATCCGCGCCTCGATCTGCGGCCAGAGCGTGCGGGGGGCGCGGACCGGCGCGAAGCCGTCATTGAGCGGGGCGAGGCGGATTTCCCAGTCGGCGATGCGGGCGGCAAAGCGGGCATCGCTGCGCGCCCGGGCCGCCGCTGCGGCCCGGTCAACGCGCGGCAGCGTGCCAAGGACGTATTCCGCCGCCAGCCCGTCATCGCCCTCGTGAATCTCCGCCTCGCCGTTCATCGCCCGATCATGCCTCCAGGCAGTCCTTCAGTTTCATCAGGCCCCGCCGCAGCCAGGACCGCATCGTGTTCACCGGCACCGCGAAACGGGCCGACAGCGCCTCGTAGGACAGCCCATCCAGATAGGCGCCGCGCACCGCCTGCGCCCGGTCTGGTTCCAACTGGCCAAAGCAGTCGGCAATCCGCCGCGCCTCGCTGCTGGCGATGGCGCTTGCCTCGGGCGAGAGGCCCGGGGCGGCAAGCGTCTCCAGCGCCGAGGCATCCTCGGTCCGGGCGGGCCGGGCGCGCAGGCGGTCGATGCAGTGGTTGCGCGTCACCGCGATCATCCAGGTCATGCCACGGGCACGGCCGGCATCATAGCGGTGGGCGCGGGTCCAGATCCGCACGAAAACCTCCTGCAGCGCCTCTTCGGATTCGGCCCTGTTCCCCAACATACGAAGGGCGGTGCCAAAGAGTTTCGCGGATGAGGCGGAATAGAGCTGGCGGAATGCCTCGCGGTCGCCCGAGGCCACGCGCGACAGAAGCGGCGCGAGGGGGTCGGGCTCGGCTGCGCCAGCCCCCGAGGGGCCCTGCCGGTCGCCGGATTGCGGCCGCAGCTCGCTCATGCAGTCCTCCCTCGCCGCGGGCGCGGCTGCGGACAAGGTAGCGGAAGGGCGGGCCGGTGCAAGGTCGGAAGCGGTGGGGAACGGGATGTGCCGAAGGGGGGGCTTCGCGTCGAAACCGTCTTCTTGCCCGGAACAAGGCGCTTCAGCGCCGCCGGGCAGCGCCCGTCCGCCCCCCCGGGCGGGCGCTTTGCAACGTCAGCCCCTAGAAATTCTGGGGGAGATGCTGAACCATAAAGCGCCTAGAACGAGCGTTGTTCGCCCACCCGGCGGACGGGCGCTGCCCTCCACCTGCGTCGGAGGCGCCTGCTCAGCTCCGCCGCCGCCGCCGCCCGCCCTCGCCACCGGAGCCGCCGCTGTTGAAGCTGACATCGGGCAGGGTGACGACCTGCGCCAGTTCCGGGAAGGGGGCGGTGGCGTGCGGGATGGCGTTTGCGGCCACGAAATGCTCCTGGAAGCGCGGCTCGATGGCGGTTTCCACCTTGTGGATGCGCTGCACGGTGGCCTCGATGGCGGCACGGGCGGCGAGGGAACACAGCGCGATGCGCGCGCCGGTGCCTGCTGCATTTCCGGCGGAGGAGACCCTGTCCAGCGGCGCATCGGGGATCATCCCCAGCACCATCGCGTGCTTGGGGCTGATATGGGCGCCAAAGGCCCCGGCCAGCACGATGCGGTCGACCTTGTCCACCCCGATCTCGTCCATCAGCAGCCGCGCCCCGGCATAGAGCGCGGATTTCGCCAGCTGGATGGCGCGGATGTCGCCTTGCGTCACGCTGATCCGGGGGCCGCCCGTCGCACTGGCGTCGTGCAACAGATAGGCGTGCGTGCGCCCGGTCGGTTCGCAACGGTCGGTGCCGGTCTGTTCGGCGGATCCGATCAGGCCGGAGCCATCGACGATGCCCGCCATGCGCATCTCGGCCACCGCCTCGATGATGCCCGATCCGCAGATGCCGGTGATGGCGGTCTGCGCCGTGGCCTCGGCGAAGCCTGCGTCGGTGGACCACAGGTCGGAGCCGATGACGCGGAAGCGCGGCTCTTTCGTCACGAGATCAATCTCCACCCGCTCGATGGCGCCGGGTGCGGCGCGCTGGCCGGCGCTGATCTGCGCGCCCTCGAAGGCCGGGCCGGTGGGCGAGGAACAGGCCAGCACCTGCCGTCGGTCGCCCAGAAGGATTTCGGCATTGGTGCCGACATCGACGATCAGCACCAGATCGTCCGAGGTTTCCGGCGCCTCGGCCAGCGCCACCGCCGCGGCATCGGCGCCGACATGCCCCGCAATCAGCGGCAGCAGATACACCCGCGCGCCGGGGTTCAGCGCGGCCAGCCCCAGATCCGCCGCCCCTAGCGTCAGGCTGCTGGAGGAGGCGAGCGCGAAGGGTGCCTGTCCCAGCTCCACCGGGTCGATCCCCAGCAGCAGGTGGTGCATCACCGGATTGCAGACCACCACGGCCTCGACAATATCGGCGCCGGTCAGCCCCGCCTCGATGGCCAGCGCCGCCGCCAGCCCGTCGATGGCCTCGCGCACCACGCGGGTCATCTCCACGTCGCCGCCGGGGTTCATCATCGCATAGCTGACGCGGCTCATCAGATCCTCGCCAAAGCGGATCTGAGGGTTCATCACGCCTGAAGAGGCCAGCACGCGGCCGTCCGACAGGTCGCACAGATGCGCGGCGATGGTGGTGGAGCCGAGGTCGATGGCGAGCCCGCAGAGCGGCGCCTCGCGGAAGCCGGGCCAGATGTCCACAAGGCGCACCGAGCCATCGGCGCCGCGGTTGACCGCGACCGTGACCTTCCAGTCCCCCTTGCGCAGCGCCGGTTGCAGCTTGCGCAGGATATGCAGGTCGGGGGCCAGGCCGGTCACCTGCCATTGATCCGACAGCGCGGTGCAGAGGCGTTGGAAGTCGCCCGTCGGCTCATCCATGCTCGGCTCGGCCACCTCGACGAAATAGCTGCGGGTGGCGGGGTCCATCACCATCACCCGGTCCGAGGCGGACTTGCGGATCACCTGCCGGTGCAGCTGGCTTTCGGGTGGCACGTCGATGACCACGTCGCTTTGGATATGCGCCTGGCAGCCAAGGCGGCGGCCTTCGATCAGCCCGCGCTTCTGGCGATAGCGTTCCTCGACGGCGTTCCACCCGCTCAGCGCATCCGCCGCGACGGTCAGCCCGTGCTTGGGGAAGGCGCCGGTGCCGGGCGTGATCTGGCATTTGGAGCAGATGCCGCGGCCGCCGCAGACCGAATCGAGATCCACCCCCAGTTGCCGGGCCGCAGCGAGCACAGTGGTGCCCGGGGCAAAGCGCCCGCGCTTGCCCGAGGGGGTGAAGATCACAAGCGCCTCTGTGGCCTCGGTCATGGATGTCTCCGCTGGCTGCCGCCTGCCTGTTCTAAGGCGCGCGGGCTGGGGCGCCATGCCTGTTCGCGGCAGGGCAGGGGCGGGTTGCGGCAACAGGGGGCTTCAGGCGGGGCGGAAGTGCTTGGAGAGCTTCAGCCCCTGGCCCTGATAGTTCGACGCAAGGTCGGCCCCATAAAGCCGGTCCGGCACCGAGGCCATGCGCTCATAGACCAGCCGCCCCACCACCTGCCCATGTTCCAGCACGAAGGGCGCCTCGTGGCAGCGCACCTCCAGCACGCCGCGGCTGCCGACACCGCCGGCGGCGGCATGGCCGAAGCCGGGGTCGAAGAAGCCGGCGTAATGCACCCGGAATTCGCCGACCATCGCCAGATAGGGCGCCATCTCGGCGGCGCATGCGGGGGGGATCGTCACCGCCTCGCGGCTGACGAGGATGTAGAAGGCGCCGGGGTCGAGGATGATGCTGCCATCCTCGGTGCGCACCTCCTCCCAGAAGTCGCGGGGGGTGTAATGGCCGATACGGTCAAGGTCGATGACGCCGGTATGCGGCTTGGCCCGGTAGCCGACGAGGTCGGTGCCTTCGGGGCGCAGGTCAACCGAGAAGCCGAGCCCTTCGGAGATCACCGCCGTGCCGCTGACCAGCGGGTCGGCGGCATGCAGGGCGCGCAGCTCGGCATCGGCCAGCAGCGCCTGGCCTGCGCGGAACCGGATCTGGTTCAGCCGCATCCCGGGCCGCACCAGCACCGAGAAGGAGCGCGGGCAGATCTCGGCGTAGAGCGGGCCGGTATAGCCGGCGGGAATGCGGTCGAACTCCACGCCGCCATCGGTGATGACACGGGTCAGCAGGTCAAGGCGGCCGGTGGAGCTTTTGGCATTGGCGACGGCGGTGATGCCGGCGGGCAGCGCCAGCCGCTCCATCAGCGGCACGACATAGACGCAGCCCTTTTCCAGCACGGCACCATCCGACAGGTCCATCCGGTGCATCTCGAATTCGGCGATGCGGCCCGCGACCGGGCGGTCTTTCCCCGCAAGAAACGAGGCGCGGACGCGGTAGGCGGTCGCCCCGAGGCGCAGGTCAAGGCTGGCGGGTTGCAGCTGCGCCGGGATCACGGCCGGGTCTGCCGCGATGGCGCCCTGGTCGATCAGCGCCTGCAAGGCGGTATCGGGAAGCACTCCGGTCGCGGTCATCACTGCCCCCTCTAGGTGCACGAACGCCCGCCCCCATGCGGGAACGGGCGTTTCGATGTTGGTCGGGCCGGTGAGATTCGAACTCACGACCTTCCGCCCCCCAGACGGACGCGCTAACCAGGCTGCGCCACGGCCCGACGGCGGTGATATAGTGCGAGGCTTGGGCCGGGCGCAAGCGGCAAATCGCGGCAGTGTCACGGGAAATGTCGGCGGGACGGTGCGCCTGTGGCATTGCCGGGGCTCAGCGGCCCCGGCCAGCGCAGTCCCGCCGGGCGCGGATCGCCTCCAGCCGAGCGTGGAGCGCGGCCAGGGCCTTGGCATGGGGGGCAAGCCGGGCAGGGTCGGCGGCGCGCAGGAGGGCGGCCAGCGGGCGGCCCTCGTCCTCTGGGGGCGGCTCCGGCTCTGGCACGGGATGGGCAGCGGGCGGGGCGGGCCTTGGATGCTCGGGTGCGTCCATCAGCGAGAAGAGGCCCGGCGGGTCCCCCGCAGCCCGACGCCGCACCAGCACCCGGGGGCGGGGGGGATCGTCGGGGGAGGTGTCGGGTGCGGGCGCGGGTTCTTCCCTCGGCTCTGCCTCGGTGAGGGGCGGCTCCAGAGCGTCCTCGGCGTCCGGCGCTTTGGGTGCCGCCCCGGAAGGCTGGATGGAGGCGGGCGCCTCGGCCTCCGCGGCGAGATGATCCGGGGAGGGAGTTGCCACTGTCGCCGGATCGGCCTGCAGGGCCTTGTCCGCCTTTGCAAACGCGCCCTGTTCTTCGGGCGAGGGGGCCAGATCGGCCAGACCGCCGAGATCGTCGGTGCCGGATGCCGCCTCGTTCGGGGCGGCGGCGTCCAGCAGCTCCTCCGCATCCGGGATTTTAGCAACCGGCTCTGCCGGCGCGGCTACCGACTTCACCCCGTGGTCGCGCAGCATCTTCTGCACGCCGCGGATCGCCAGCCCGTCATCGTGCAACAGCTTGCGGATGCCGGCCAGCAGCGCGACGTCGGCGGGGCGGTAATAGCGCCGCCCGCCGGCGCGCTTGACCGGGCGCACCTGCGGGAAGCGGCTTTCCCAGAACCGCAGCACATGGGCAGGGGTTTCCAGCATCTCGGAGACTTCGCTGATCGTGCGGAAGGCGGTCACGGATTTGGGGCCCGCGGACCTGTCCGTCGAAGTTCCGCCTTGGCCCGCGGCAGGAGGCCCGGCTTGCGTGGTGTCGGCGGAGTTTTCCATCACGCCCCCTTCGGCCCGGGCGAGGCCGGTCAGTTACGGTTGCCCGCCGCCACGCGATCCTTCATCAGATGCGACGGCCGGAAGGTCAACACACGGCGCGGGCTGATCGGCACTTCATCCCCGGTCTTGGGGTTGCGCCCGACCCGCGCGGCCTTGTCGCGCACCGAGAAGGTGCCGAAGGACGAGATCTTCACCTGCTCGCCCCGCGCCAGCGCATCGGACATGTGCTGCAGCACCGATTCCACCAATTGCGCGGATTCGTTGCGCGACAGCCCCACCTCGCGGAACACCGCCTCGCTCAGATCCATGCGCGTCAGTGTCTTCTCACCCATGCCAGTCCCTCCGATATTTTGCGGCAAGGATGGGGGCGATGGATTTCCGAGTCAATATCAATGACTTGGGGCAGGGTCTTCAACCAGCCCAGAACAGGCCCGCAAGGCCCGGGATCGGGGGAGGAACGGGCGCGGGCCGGCGGGGTTTCGCCGGTGGGAGGAAGGGGGGCCGTCTGCCCCCCTCTTGGCGCGTGCCGCGCCAATTCACCCCCCGAGGATACTTGCAAAAGGCAAAGAGGGGCGGGCCCGCTCTGCTTTGCCTTTCGGAAATATCCTGCGGGGGAGCCCGAAGGGCGTGGGGGGCGCAAAGCCCCCCTTGCGCCGGAAGCAGTCGGCTCACCAGCGCAGGACGACAGATCCCCAGGTGAGGCCGCCGCCGATGGCCTCGGTCACGATCAGGTCGCCTTCGTGGATCTGGCCGCGCTGCTTGCCGACCGACAGCGCCAGAGGGATCGAGGCGGCCGAGGTGTTGCCATGGTCCTGCACGGTGACCACCACGCGTTCCATCGGCACCTGCATGCGCTGCGCGGTGGCGCTGATGATGCGCAGGTTGGCCTGATGCGGGACGATCCAGTCGACATCGCCCGCGGTCAGCCCGGCCTTTTCCAGCGCGAGATGCGCGGTCGAGGCCAGCTTCTCGACCGCATGGCGGAAGACGGCATTGCCCTGCATCCGCAGATGGCCGGCGGTGCCGGTGCTGGACACGCCGCCATCGACATGCAGCAGGTCCTTGTAGCGCCCGTCGGAGTTGAGGTCCGACGACAGGATCCCGCGGTCGGCGGAGGTGCCCGCGCCTTCTTCGGCCTCCAGCACCAGCGCGCCGGCGCCGTCGCCGAACAGCACGCAGGTGCCGCGGTCATCCCAGTCCATGATCCGGCTGAAGGTCTCGGCCCCGATCACCAGCACGCATTTGGCCTGCCCCGACAGGATCATGCCATTGGCATTGGCCAGCGCGAAGACGAAGCCGGCGCAGACCGCCTGCACGTCGAAGGCAAAACCGCGGGTGATGCCAAGCCCGGCCTGCACCATCGTCGCCACCGAGGGGAAGGTGTAGTCGGGGGTGGAGGTGGCCAGCACGATCGCGTCGATGCGGTCTGCATCCATCCCGGCATCGGCGAGGGCCGCCTGCGCGGCGCGGATCGCCAGATCCGAGGTCAGCTGGCCTTCGGCCGCGATATGCCGCCGCTCGATCCCGGTGCGGCTGCGGATCCACTCGTCCGAGGTTTCCAGCCGCTGTTCAAACTCGGCGTTGGGCATGATGCGGTCGGGCAGATAATGCCCGACGCCCCGGACCACGGCGCGCGTCTGTGTCATTCGGTTGTTCCGTTCAAGATGCTTCCCCCCGGAGCCACGGCGCTGCCGCCGCTGCCCGGCGCGGCGGCATCCTGCCGCGCCTGCCCGGCAGAGGCAACCCGCGCCGCAAGCCGGTCCTGAAAGCCCGATTGCGCCAGAAGGAAGGCCAGCTTGATTGCCGCCGACACGCCAAGCGCATCGGCAGAGCCATGCGATTTGACGACGGTGCCGTTGAGGCCGAGGAACACGCCGCCATTCACGCGGCGCGGATCTATGCGCTTTTGCAGGCGCTTGAGCGAGGTCAGCGCCAGCAGCGCCGCGATCTTGGACAGGAAGGTGGCGTTGAACGCCTCCTTCAGGAAATCCGAGATCAGCTTGGCGGTGCCCTCGCCGGTTTTCAGGGCGATGTTGCCGGTGAAGCCATCGGTCACGATCACGTCAACCCGGTCCGAGGGCAGGTCGCCGCCCTCGACGAAGCCGACATAGTCGAAGGCACCGGCCTCGGTCGCCGCGCCGATCAGGTCATGGGCCAGCTTCAGTTCCGCCCGGCCCTTGTGCTCTTCGGTGCCGACATTCAGCAGCCCGACGCGGGGCCGCACCAGCCCCAGCCCGTTGCGGGCATAGGAGGCGCCCATCAGCGCATATTGCAGCAGGTCCTCGGCATCGGCCTTGATGTCGGCGCCGACGTCCAGCATCACGTTGAAGCCTTGGGGATTGCGCGAGGGCCAGAGGCAGGCGATTGCGGGGCGGTTGACGCCGGGCAGCTTGCGCAGGCGGATCATCGACAGCGCCATCAGCGCGCCGGTATTGCCGCAGGACACCGCAACCGTCGCCTCGCCGCGCTTGACGCTTTCGACGGTGGACCACATCGAGGTGCCCTCGCCGTGGCGCATCACCTGGCTGGGCTTGTCGGACATCTTCACCACGCCCTCGGCATGACGAATCTCGCAGCGATCCTGCAGATGGCGGTGGCGCGCCAGAAGCTTGCTCAGCTCCGGTTCCGGGCCATGCACGATGAAAGCGATGTCGGGGTTCTTCTCGGCAGAGCGCACGATGCCGGCGACCACGGCAGCAGCGCCGCGGTCCCCGCCCATTGCATCGACAGAGATCACGATCCGTCCCGGGACGCGCCCGGATGCGGCTCCGCTGGCGGAGCCTGCCTCGGCTTCGGCGGCGCGGACGCTGGTCGTTCCTGTGGGTTGCGACATCATCCGCGGCCAGCGCGCCAAAAGACCGGCTTACGCCGCGTCTTCGTCCAGATCGACCTCGGCAGCCTGCGCCACGACTTCGCGGCTGTCATAGGTGCCACAGGAGGCGCAAACGTGGTGCGGGCGCTTCAGCTCGCCGCAGCTCGGGCATTCGGCAGGGTTCGCGGCGACCAGGGCATCGTGGGCGCGGCGCATGTTGCGGCGGGACCGCGTGACTCGGTTCTGGGGGACAGCCATATCTCGACCTCAGGTTCGAGGGGGCAAGCCCCCGTTTTTGCTTGGGTTTCGCACCGTCATGCCAACTGGCACGGGGGGTGAACCCGTTTCGTGAATGAGGCCGGGAACATACTCGGATTCCCTGCCTGCGCAAGTCTTTTCTGGGTGGGTGTTACCGCGCTGCGCAGGGCGCGTCCAGAGCCCGGTTGAAGGGGGTGGAAGTCCTGTCCCGCACAAATTGCGGGCCTTGGGTTCGGGCGGAAACAGGCGAGGCACTGCCTCGCCCCGCCCGTGCGGCCGGCTCACCCGGTGCCGCTGGCAACACCAGACCCGGGGGGGGGCAGCGCCCGACCTGGTGGGCAGGAAGCGCCCGCCAAGGGCGGGGCGGGCGCTGGCCGGGCCCTTTGGGGGCTCGTCGGGTGCAATGGCATATTGCGGTGCGTGGCGAAGGCGATGGCCTTCGCCAGACATCAGGGCGGCAATATCCCGGCCTGAGGCGCTGCTAGTCAGGTCACTCGTCGTCTTTCTTCTCGCCCTCGCCGCGCTGCTTCAGAAGATCCGCCAGCCCGGCGAAGGGCCGCAGCTTCTCCTCCACGATCGGCTCGGCCCCCGGCGGGGTGCCCTGCACCGCGCCCAGATCGGCCCCCGGCGCGCGGGGGTAGAGCGGCAACGCCAGGGTCAGCGCCTCGGCCATCACCGCGCCGGCGTCGATCACCTGGGGCAGGGGCTCGACGGTGTCATCTTCGGACATCTCGACCTCATCGGCTTCGATCTGCGGCATGTCGGCGAGGTAGCGGCGCTTCACATCCTCGTCGATGCGGGTCTGCACCGGGGCCAGCGTCACGATGCAGGCCTGCACCACGCTGGCGCCCAGTCTCGCAGTCAGCTCCCAGTCATGGCGGCCCTTGGGCACCAGCTCGCCCTTGAAGGTCAGCTTGCGTACCTCCAGCAGGCCCAGATCCGCCGCCAAGGCCGCCAGCGCCTCCGCGTCCAGCGCCAGCGCAAAGCGGGTCGGCTTGCGCGAGGCGAGGTCTGCCACGCGGAAGGCGTGCGACCAGGGCATGTTCGCGGGGGGTGTCATCGGGGATCGGTCTTGCATCGTCGGGTCTCCTCATCAGTCTGTGGCTGCCGTGCCGCACCCCGCAGCGGGGGCCAAGGTCCCCCCAAGTCGCGGGACGGCTTGAAGACAGGGCCATCCTTGTTGTAAGCCGCTTAGGAGGCAAGTGCCGGCATGGCAAGGGCCGGACCTGATGCGGGGTGCAAACCCGGCGGCAGGACCGGGTGCGCCGCGCAGTTGCTACGAACGGGCCGGGAACTGGGCCGGAAGGCGAGGGGCAGGAGCGACATGGTCGGTATCGGACGGATCGTCAGGCGGATGGCGCGCAATCTGTGGCTCGTGCTGGCAATCGGCGCGCTTGCCGCCTGCCAGCCGATCTATCGCAGCCACGGCTATGTGCCCTCGGACAGCGATCTGGCCATGCTGGTCGTGGGTCAGGACACCCGCGACACGGTGGGCGATTTCATCGGCCGCCCGTCTTCGGCCGGGGTGCTGGAGGATGGCGGCTGGTATTACGTCGGCAGCCGCTGGCGCGAGCTTGGCTTGAGAAAGCCGCAGGAGATCAGCCGCGAGGTTGTCGCCATCAGCTTCAACGAAGGCGGCGTCGTGCAGAATATCGAGCGCTTCGGGCTGGAGGATGGCCGCGTCGTCACGCTGTCGCGCCGCGTCACCGACAGCAACATCAAGGGCGTGACCTTCCTTGGCCAGCTTCTGGGCAGCATCGGCAACGTGAACGCGGGCCAGTTCCTCAACTGATCCCGCGTCCCGGTGCCGGGAGGGCTCAGCCCTCTTCCTGTTCGAAGTCCAGCGCCACGCCGTTGATGCAATAGCGCAGGCCCCCTGCTTCGGGCGGGCCATCGGGGAACACATGCCCCAGATGCGCGCCGCAGCTGGAACAGGTCACCTCGGTCCGGCGCATCCCGTGTGTGGTATCGACATGCTCCTCGACCGCCTCGCCCTTCAGCGGCGCGGTGAAGGACGGCCAGCCGCAGCCCGAATCGAACTTCGTGTCCTTGGTGAACAGCGGCTCGCCGCAGCAGGTACACAGGAAGGTGCCGGGCCCGGGCGCAAAGCCCGGATGGCTGAACGGGCGTTCGGTCCCGGCCAGCCGGGTCACGCGGTAGGCACTCTCGGACAGCTGCTCGCGCCATTCTGCATCGGATTTCTGGATTTTGGGGGCCATAGGCTGCCTTTCTTCGCGCGGTTGGGTCAGATGGTGTATATGGGGATTCAAGGGCAGATCCCACAGGCCGGGGCGCTGCCGCGCCAGAAGCCGTGATGGCCGCAGTTGTGAAGGACGCACCAGATGTTGTCGCTGCGCCGGGGCCGCTACCAGGCCCGCTTCGCCGAAACGCCCGAGGATCTGGCCCGCGCGCAAGGATTGCGCTGGCTGGCCTTCGTCGCCAATCGAGGGCTGGCCGGCGAGGCGCCGATGGGCCGCGATGCCGACGCCTTCGATGCGGTCTGCCGTCATGTGCTGGTCGAGGAGGTCCGCTCCGGTACGCTGGTCTGCTGCTTCCGCCTGCTGCCGCTGGCGCGCGGCGACGAGATCGGGCGCAGCTATTCGGCGCAGTTCTACGAGCTGTCGGCCCTGCGCGCTTTCGACGGTCCGATGGTCGAGATGGGCCGCTTCTGCATCCACCCCGCCTGGCACGACCCCGACATCCTGCGCGTCGCCTGGGGCGCGATGACCCGCTATGTCGATGAGGAGGGGGTGGAGATGCTGTTCGGCTGCTCGTCCTTCATGGGCGCCGAGACCGAAGCGCATCTGGATGCGCTCGCCATGCTCAAGGATCGCCACCTGGCCCCCAAGCGCTGGCTGCCGCGGGTGAAGGCGCCCAACGTCTTCCGCTTCGCGCAGCGCCTGCGCCGCCGCAAGCCAGATGCCAAGCGCGCCATGCTGGGGATGCCGCCCCTGCTGCGCACCTATCTGATGATGGGCGGCTGGGTCAGCGATCACGCGGTGGTGGACCGTGACCTGAACACCCTGCATGTGTTCACCGGGCTGGAAATCCGCGCGATCCCGCCGGCGCGGGCGCGGCTGCTGCGGGGGGTGGCGGGCTGAACCCCGCCCGCCTTTGCCTTTTCCAAATATCCCGGGGGAGCCCGCAGGGCGGGGGCAGCGCCCCCTCTTGCGCCCTCAGCCCGAGCAGCTCGCCCCGCCAAGCACGCAGAACTTCGCGCAATGGGGATGGTTCAGCGCCACGGGGCCCGCCGCCCCCGCCAGCGTCGGCCCAAGGTCGAACTCGGCCTCATAGGGCAGCAGGGTGCAGGCGGTGACGGTGGCCGCGTCAGAGCCGCGGCGGCGCACCACCATGCGCGAGGAGGCGCACATCACGCTGTCCGGGCGCTTGTTCAGGATGCCCCAGCAGGCGGTGGTGATTTCCGGCACCTCGGCGGCGGCGTCCATTTCGGGGAAGATCACCAGTTGGGCGGGGTCCGCGGCCAGAATCGGATAGCCCCGCGCGGCGAAGAGGGCGGCGAAGCCCGCCCGCAGCTCGGGCTCCGGCTCGCCCCACAGCTGCCGGCCCGCGACGGACATGGCAAATCCCTCCGCCGACAGCCAGTCCATCCCGGCCAGGGACCGCGCAAAGCTGCCCGCCCCGCGTTCCTCGTCATGGCGGGCGGCGTCGAAATGGTCGAGCGAGATGCGCAGGGTCATCTGGCCGGGATAGGCGCGCTGCAGGTCCAGCAGCGCCGCCTTCACTCCCGGGCGCTGCATCGGCAGCATGGCATTGGTCAGGATCAGCACCCGCAGCCCGCGCGCCAGCGCCGCGCGCGCCATTCCCGGCATCTCGGGGTTCAGGAACGGCTCGCCCCCTGTAAATCCCGCCTCCAGCAGTGGCCAGCCTAGGCCCTCTGCCTCGTCCAGAAACCGCTCCACCTCGGGAACCGTCAGATAGACCAGCCGGTCATTGGCGGGCGAGCTTTCGATGTAGCAATGGCTGCAGGCGATGTTGCACAGGGTGCCGGTGTTGAACCACAGCGTCTCGGCCCGGGTCAGCGCCACGGTGGCGCGCGGCTCTCCGCCTGCTGTCACGGCAGGGTCGCGGAACTTGCCGATATTGGCTGCGGGGCGCGCGGCGAGGTCCATCGCTGTCTCCTGTGGCTTTGGGGCAAGGGTAACCCTGTGCAGATACGGCGGAAACCCGCAATCGGATTGCTGCGTCGCAGTAGGCGGCAGCGCCAAGCGATGCTAGACTTGGCCTGCGCGGCCCGGTAAACAGGCGCCGTTAGCGCTATCAGGGCGGCAGGCCCGGGCCGCACGGCGCGGCCGACACGGCAAGCACAGACGGCAAGCACAGGCAGGGCAGCATGGTTTCTCGCGTCATTCCGGTCGATCCCTTCGACCTCGTCCTGTTCGGGGCGACGGGCGATCTTGCCCGGCGCAAGATCCTGCCGGGGCTCTATCGCCGCTTTCATGACGGGCAGATGCCCGAGGAGGCGCGGATCATCGGCGCCGCCCGGTCCGATCTGAACGACGAGAGCTTTCGCGCGCTGGTGGCCGAGGCGATTGCGGAATTTGTAGGCGGCAAGCGCTCTGATCCCAAGATAATCGAGGCCTTCCTGCAACGGCTCAGCTATGTGCCCGTCGATGCCCGTGGCACCGATGGCTGGCAGCAACTGGCGGAGAAGATGGAGCCAGGGCGCATCCGCGCCTTCTACCTGTCGGTGGCGCCCGCGCTGTTCGGCGATCTGGCCGAACGCCTGCACCAGCATGGCATCGCCGACGCGACCAGCCGCATCGTGCTGGAAAAACCCTTCGGCCGCGATCTGGCCTCGGCCCGCGCGCTGAACGCAACGCTGGCCGCGCATTTTCACGAAAGCCAGATCTATCGGATCGACCATTACCTCGGCAAGGAAACCGTGCAGAACCTGATGGCGGTGCGCTTTGCCAATATCCTGTTCGAGCCGCTGTGGAATTCGCAATACGTCGATCACGTGCAGATCACCGTCGCCGAAACCGTCGGCGTCGGCGGGCGTGGCAGCTATTATGACAAGTCGGGCGCGATGCGCGACATGGTGCAGAATCACCTGATGCAGCTGCTGTGCCTGATCGCGATGGAGCCGCCCTATCACTTCGACCCCGACGCGGTGCGCGATGAAAAGCTGAAGGTGATCCGCGCGCTGGACCCGATCGGCCCCGATGATCTGGTGCGCGGCCAGTACCGGGCCCATCAGGGCGAGCCGGGCTATCTGGAAGATGCCGAGAACCCCGCCAGCCGCACCGAAAGCTATATCGCGCTGCGCGTGCATGTGGCGAACTGGCGCTGGAAAGGCACGCCTTTCTACCTGCGCACCGGCAAGCGGCTTCGGGCCCGCGCGTCGGAAATCGCCATCACCTTCAAGGAACCGCCGCATTCGATCTTTGACGAGGCGGGAGGCGACTGGCGCG
Organism: Frigidibacter albus; assembly: GCF_009908165.1. Lineage (GTDB taxonomy): Bacteria > Pseudomonadota > Alphaproteobacteria > Rhodobacterales > Rhodobacteraceae > Frigidibacter > Frigidibacter albus. Next base: position 115,886 of record NZ_JAAAUC010000007.1, on the reverse strand, counting down.
AGAACCAGCTGGTGATCCGCCTGCAACCCAACGAGGGCATGAACCTCAAGGTGATGATCAAGGAACCCGGGCCGGGCGGGATGCGTCTGGTTCAGGTGCCGCTGGACATGAGCTTTGCCGAGGCCCTCGGCGAGAATGGGGCCGATATCCCCGATGCCTATGAGCGGCTGATCATGGATGTGATCCGCGGCAACCAGACCCTGTTCATGCGCGGCGATGAGGTGGAGGCCGCCTGGGCCTGGACCGACCCGATCATCGCCGGATGGGAGGCGCGGGGCGACCGCCCGCAAGGCTATGATCCGGGCTCCTCGGGGCCCGAGGATGCGCTGATGCTGCTGCACCGCGACAGCCGGCGCTGGAGGGAGATCAAGGAATGAAATTCGTCGAATACCCCGACCGCGAGGCCATGTTCATGGGATTGGCCGACCGCCTGTCCTCGGAACTGGGCGAGACGCTGCGCATGGAGGACGGCGCCACACTCTGCGTGCCGGGCGGCACCACGCCGGGACCGGTCTTCGACCTCATGTCGGCCTCGCGGCTGGACTGGGAGCGGGTGACGGTGCTGCTGAACGACGAGCGTTGGGTGCCGGAAAGCTCCGAGCGGTCCAACGCCGGGCTGCTGCGCCGTCGGCTGCTGGTGGAGCGGGCGGCGGCGGCGCGCTATCTGCCACTTTATGCGCCGACCGAGACGCCGGAAGAGGCAATCCCGGATCTGGCTGCGGCCATCGAGCCACATCTGCCGATTTCCGTGTTGCTGCTGGGGATGGGCGCCGACCGCCATATCGCCAGCCTCTTCCCCGGCGCCGACCGTCTGGCCGAGGCGCTGGCCGCCGATGCGCCAATCCTGCTGCCGATGCGGGCGGATGCCGCGTGCGAGCCGCGGGTGACCCTGTCGGCAAGGGTGCTTGCAGGCGCGATGCGCATCCATATCCTGATCACCGGAGACGAGAAGCGCGCGGCGCTTGATTCTGCGCGTGCATTGCCGCCCGAGGAAGCGCCCGTCCGGGCGGTCCTTGCCAACGCGACCGTTCACTGGGCCGCCTGAGCCGCCTGAAAATCTGCCGATCGGAGAGAGCATGACCATCTGGGACGAGCTGAAACGCCACCAGGAGGCAGTGAAGGATCGCGCGATCCTTTCGCTGTTCGACGATGCCCGCGCCACGGAGTTTTCCGCCCGCACCGCCTCGGACGGCGGCGAGATGCTGTTGGATTTCTCGAAGACCAATATCGACGCCGAGGCGCTGGCGCTGCTGCTGTCGCTGGCGGGCGGCGTCGAGGCGCGGCGGGACGCGATGTTCTCGGGCGCGAAGATCAACGAGACCGAGGGGCGGGCGGTGCTGCACACGGCGCTGCGGAACTTGTCTGGCAGCGTGAGCGTGGACGGGCAGGACGTGATGCCGGCCCTGCGCGCCACCCATGCGCGGATGCAGGACTTCGCCCGCGATGTGCGCGGGGGCCGCTTCACCGGGCAGGGCGGGGCGATCACCGATGTGGTGAATATCGGCATCGGCGGGTCCGACCTTGGCCCGGTGATGGCGACGCTGGCGCTGGCCCCATACCATGACGGGCCGCGGGTGCATTACGTCTCGAACGTCGATGGCGCGCATATCCATGACGTTTTGAAGGGGCTGAACCGCGAAACGACGCTGGTTCTCATCGCGTCGAAGACCTTCACCACCATCGAGACGATGACCAATGCCGAGACCGCCCGCCGCTGGATGGCGGAAAAGGTCACCGACCCCGCGGCGCAGTTCGCCGCCGTCTCTACCGCCGCCGAGAAGACCGCCGCCTTCGGCATCGCGCCGGAACGGGTGTTCGGCTTCGAGGATTGGGTCGGCGGGCGCTATTCGATGTGGGGGCCGATCGGGCTCGCCGTGATGCTGGCGGTGGGGCCCGAGGAGTTCGACGCCTTCCTTGCCGGCGGTGCCGACATGGACGCGCATTTCCGCACCGCACCCCTGGCGCAGAACCTGCCGGTGCTGCTGGCGCTGGTCGGCATCTGGCACGCGCAGGTCTGCGGCTACACCACCCGCGCGGTGCTGCCCTATGATCAGCGCCTGTCGCGGCTGCCGGCCTATCTGCAGCAGCTGGAAATGGAATCGAATGGCAAGCGCGTGGCGATGGACGGGTCGGACCTGATCCTCGACTCCGGCCCCGTGGTCTGGGGCGAGCCCGGCACCAATGGCCAGCACGCCTTCTACCAGCTGATCCATCAGGGCACCCGGGTCGTGCCTTGCGAGTTCCTGCTGGCCGCGGAAGGCCATGAGCCCGACCTCGCCCACCAGCACCGCCTGCTGATCGCCAACTGCCTCGCGCAATCCGAGGCGCTGTTGCGCGGCCGCTCGCTGGAGGTGGCGCGTGAGATGATGGCGGCGAAGGGCCTGACCGGGCCCGAGCAGGACCGGCAGGCGCGCCACCGGGTGTTCCCCGGCAACCGCCCCTCGACCACGCTGGCCTACCGCAAGCTGACGCCCTTCGTGCTGGGGCAGATCATCGCGCTCTATGAACACCGGGTGTTCGTCGAGGGCGTGATCCTCGGCATCAACTCCTATGACCAATGGGGGGTGGAGCTTGGCAAGGAACTGGCGCTGGCCTTGCAGCCGGTGCTGGAGGGGCAGGCGGACGGCGCGGGCAAGGACGGTTCCACAAGGATGCTGGTGGAGTTCATGCGGGGCCGGTGAAACAGGGGGGGGCGCTGCCCCCTCTTGCGCCTTTGGCGCAATTCACCCCCGGGATATTTCCGCCAGCAAGAAGGGCAAGTTGCTGCTTTGCCTTTTGCAAATATCCTCGGGGGGTCCGGGGGGCAGAAGGCCCCCCGGCTTCCGTCATCGGGGCGGGGCAGAAGGCCCCCCGGCTTCGGTCAGCGCGGCAGGGCCGCAGCTTCGCGGGCCAGCGCTTCGACCTTGTCCCAGTCGCCCGCCATCAGCGCCGCCTTGGGCGCGACCCAGCTGCCGCCGGCGCAGAGCACGTTCGGAAGGCTCAGGTAATCGCCGGCATTGGCCAGGCTGACGCCGCCGGTGGGGCAGAAGCTGACCTGCGGGATCGGGGCGCCAATGGCCTTGAGGGCCGGGGCACCGCCCGAGGCTTCGGCGGGGAAGAACTTCTGCACAGTGAAGCCCCATTCCAGCAGCGCCATCACCTCGGTCGCGGTGGCGGCGCCCGGCAGCAGCGGCAGGCCCTCATCCTCGCAGGCCGCGATCAGCCGGTCGGTGGCGCCGGGCGAGACGCCGAACTGCGCGCCGGCGGCCTTGGCGGCGCGGACATCGGCGGGGGTCAGCAGGGTGCCGGCGCCGACGACGCCGCCCGGCACCTCGGCCATGGCGCGGATCGCGTCCAGCGCCTGCGGGGTGCGCAGCGTCACCTCCAGCGCCGGCAGGCCGCCGGCGATCAGGGCGCGCGCCAGCGGCACGGCATGGGCCAGGTCGTCGATCACCAGCACCGGGATCACCGGGGCCAGCAGGCAGATCTCGCGGGCGCGGGTGCTGCGGTCGGCGGTGTTGTTGTCGGAAGGGGTCATGGTCGGTTCCTAGGGTCAGTCGGCGTTGGGATCAGGGTAGTCGCTGCGGCGGGCCTACACCACCACGGCGGCGCCATCGGTGGCGGCGCCCACGTTGCGGCGGAAGGCCTCGAACAGCTCACGCCCGATGCCGCTGCGGTTGGCGGTGAGGTCTGGGGCAAAGACGGGGCGCGCCTCAAGATCGACGCCGATCACCGACAGTGTGCCGGCCACCGCATCGACGCGCAGTACATCGCCGTCCTGCAACCGGGCGAGGGGGCCGCCCACCGCCGCCTCGGGCGAGACATGGATTGCCGAGGGCACCTTGCCGCTGGCGCCCGACATGCGCCCGTCGGTGACCAGCGCCACCCGCAGCCCGCGATCCTGGAGCACCGCCAGTACAGGGGTCAGCGAGTGCAGTTCCGGCATCCCATTGGCCTGCGGGCCCTGGAAGCGCACGACGACCACGGTGTCGGAGGTGAACTCGCCGGCGCGGAAGGCGGCCTTGACCTGTTCCTGATCCTCGAAGATCCGGGCCGGGGCCTCGATCACCAGCCGTTCCGGGGCTACGGCCGAGGCTTTCATCACCCCGCGGCCGAGGTTGCCGGCCAGCTGCTTGAGCCCGCCGGTCGGCTGGAAGGCTGCGGCGACGGGCCGCAGGATCCTGTCGTTCAGCGTGGTGGCCGGGCCGTCTTCCCAGACCAGGGCGCCGTCCTTCAGCTTGGGCTCGGCGGCATAGCGGGAAAGGCCGTCGCCAGCGATGGTGACCACGTCATCATGCAAGAGGCCAGCGCTCAGCAACTCGCCGATCATGAATCCAAGCCCGCCCGCGGCGTGGAAGTGGTTCACGTCGGCGAGGCCATTGGGATAGACCTTGGCCATCAGCGGCACCACATCGGAAATGGCCGCGAAATCCTCTAGGTCCAGCACGATCCCCGCCGCGCGCGCCATCGCCGGCAGGTGCAGCACCAGGTTGGTGGACCCGCCCGTCGCCATCAGCCCGACAAGGCCGTTCACGAAGGCCTTCTCGTCCAGCACATGGCCTGCGGGGCGGAAGTCGTTGCCAAGGGCGGTGATGGCGGCGGCACGTTCGACGCCGGCGACGGTCAGCGCCTCGCGCAGCGGCGTGTTGGGGTTGACGAAGCTGGAGCCGGGCAGGTGCAGCCCCATGAATTCCATCAGCATCTGGTTGGTATTGGCGGTGCCGTAGAAGGTGCAGGTGCCCGGCCCGTGATAGGAGGCCATCTCGGCCTTCATCAGCTCTTCGCGGCCGATCTCGCCGGTGGCGAATTGCTGGCGGATCTTGGACTTCTCGTCATTGGGAAGGCCCGAGGTCATCGGCCCCGCCGGCAGGAACACCGCCGGGACATGGCCGAAGGTGGCGGCGGCGATGATCAGGCCGGGGACGATCTTGTCGCAGACGCCCAGGTAGATCGCGGCGTCATAGGTGTTGTGCGAGAGCGCCACCCCGGCGGCCAGCGCGATGACGTCGCGCGAGAACAGCGACAGCTCCATCCCGGTCTGGCCTTGGGTCACGCCATCGCACATCGCGGGCACGCCGCCCGCCACCTGGGCGGTGGCGCCGACGGCGCGGGCGGCGGCGCGGATCACCTCGGGGTAGCGCTCATAGGGCTGATGGGCCGAGAGCATGTCATTATAGGCGGTGACGACGCCGATATTGGGGGCGCGGCCGGCGGCCAGTGCGTCCTTGTCCTCGGCCATCGCGGCATAGGCATGGGCCTGGTTGCCGCAGGCGAGATGCGCGCGGGCCGGTCCCGCCTCGGCCGCGCGGGCGATCCGGTCCAGATAGGCGGCGCGGCTGGTCGCCGAGCGGGCGCGGATACGGTCGGTGACGGCGGCAATGGCGGGGTTCAGCGGCATGGTGGGTCTGGCGTCCTGGCTGTTGCGGGCGGGGCGTTGCGGTCCTGTGTGGCCGGTGCGCAGGCGGCGGGCGGCGCAGGGCGCGCCTGCGGTGCCGGCAGCATTCGGGGGCTGGGCCCAGCCTAACGCGGGCCACGGCCCGGGGATACACCGCTAGCGCTAACAGTGCAAGCGCGGGAGGGCGGCAGGCGGTTCTTCGCAAGCGTTGTCGGCACTTGCATCGCGGCTGCGACACTGTTGCCGCACTGTGATCAATCACGCAGATGCACCAGATTTTCCCAAGTTCCGCCGCAATTCAAGGGCAAATTTCCCTCACCGGCGGGACAAGAACCGAGCAGACAGGCCGCCGCGTTTCGGAGTGAGTGAGATGACCAAGTTTCCGAGCCTTGTTGCCCTTGCCGCCGCGCTGGCCTTGAGTGCCTGTGTCGGCAGCGATGTTTCCTCGCGCAGTGCCGCGACGCCGCTGGCGGGCCCGGCCGAGCCGGCGCGCAGCCTGGTGATCGCGCAGCCGCTCTACACCGTGCAGGCGGTGCGGGTGACGGTGCCGCGGACGCTGAAGGTGTCCGAGGCCAATATGTTCTACCCCATCGCCGACATCGTCTGGCGCGGCGATCCGCGCGGCGACCGTCATGCGCAGGTCGAGGCGCTGATGACCGCGGCGCTGACCGAGGGCACGCGCACCATGCGCGTCGGCCCGGCGGTGGTGGTCGAGGTCGATCTACGCCGCTTCCACTCGCTGACCGAGAAGGCGAAGTTCACCACCGGCGGGGTGCATGCGATCCGCTTCGTGCTGACGGTGCGCGATGCGCAGACCGGCGCGGTGCTGGACGGGCCGCGGATGGTGAATGCCGATTTCAAGGCCTGGGGCGGCAAGCGCGCCTTTGAAGCCGAGGCCCGCGGGCTGACCGACAAGGTGCTGATCAGCGAGCAGCTGAAATCGGTGATCCTGCGCGAGCTGTCGGCTCCGGTGGGAAGCGGCGCCCCGGCGCTGGTCTCGCAGGCCCCGCTGCGCCCGGCGGATGTGATGCTGCAGAACTGAGCCTGCGAAGGGGATCCGGGGGCCTCCCGCCTCGGACCCCCTTCCGCGGCGCGCCAGAAACGACTAGAGGAAGGGGATGACCGATCCCCTCACCCCCTCCGCCCTCGATCCTGCCTCCCGTCCCACCGTGCGCCTGCGCCCCAAGGCCGAGGCCCGGGCGATCCGCCACGGCTTTCCCTGGATCTATGCCGACGAGCTGGTGACCGACCGACGCACGCAAGGACTCGCCCCCGGCACCATCGCCCGGCTGGAAGACAGCGAGCGGCGCGCCATGGGCACCGTCACCGTCAATGGCAATTCCAAGATCATCGCCCGGATGCTGGACCGCGACCCCGAGGCGGTGATCGACCGCGCCTGGATCGCGGCGCGGCTGACCCGCGCGCTGGCGCTGCGGGCGCGGCTGTATCCCGAGCCGTTCTACCGGCTGGTCCATGCCGAGGCGGACGGGTTGCCCGGCGTGGTGATCGACCGCTTCGGCGATGTCGCGGTGATCCAGCCCAATGCGGCCTGGGCCGAGGCGCTGCTGCCCGAGATCGCGGCTGCGCTGGCCGAGGTGACGGGGGTGACCGCCATCGTCAAGAACGGCCAGGGACGCTCGCGTACCCTGGAAGGGCTGCCGGAGGAGACGCTGCTGCTGCAGGGCGCGGTGGAGGGCCCGGTGCCGGTGCGGATGAATGGCGCGACCTATATGGCGGACGTTCTGGGCGGGCAGAAGACCGGCCTGTTCTTCGACCAGCGCCCGAACCATGCCTTTGCCGCCTTGCTTGCCAAGGATGCGAGGGTTCTGGACGTCTTCGCCCATGTCGGCGGCTTTGCCCTTGCGGCGCTGGCGGGTGGCGCTGCTTCTGCGCTGGCGGTTGATGGCTCGGTCCCGGCCTTGGCGCTGGCCGAGAAGGGCGCCGAGGCGGGCGGGATGGCAGATCGCTTCGCCACGCGGCAGGGCGATGCCTTCGAGGTGATGGACGCGCTGGCGGCCGAGGGCGAGGTCTTCGACCTCGTCGTCTGCGATCCGCCGGCCTTTGCGCCCGCGAAACCGGCACTGGAGGCGGGCCTTCGCGCCTATGAGCGAGTGGCGATGAAGGCCGCGGCGCTGGTGGCGCCCGGCGGCTATCTGTGCCTCTGCTCTTGTTCGCATGCCGCCGACCTCGCCAGCTTCCGCAACGCCAGCGCCCGCGGCATCGGGCGGGGCGGACGGCGCAGCCAGATCCTCTATACCGGGTCGGCCGGGCCGGATCATCCGGTGCTGCCGCAGCTGGCGGAGTCTGGCTACCTCAAGACGGTGTTCTTCCGGCTGGATGGCTGATGCGGGCGGTTCTGGACGCCTGCGTCCTTTACCCGACCGTGCTGCGCGAGGTGATGCTGGGGCTGGCGGGGCGGGGGCTTTACACCCCGCTCTGGTCGCCGCGGCTGCTGGAGGAATGGGCGCGGGCGGCGGCCCGGCTGGGGCCGGGGCAGGAGGTCGTGGCGCGCGGCGAGGCGGTGGCGGCGGCGCTGCGGTTTCCGGGGGCGAGCGTGGAGTTTGCCCCGGGCGCGGACCTAGCGCTGGACCTGCCCGATGCGGATGACCGGCATGTTCTGGCGGCCGCGATTGCGGCGGATGCCGATGCGATCATCACCTTGAATTTGCGCGACTTTCCAAGCTGGGCGCTGGCGCCGAAGGGCCTCCGCGCCGTGCATCCCGATGAGTTTTTGCTGGACCTGTGGCGGGCGCATCCTGCCGCGGTTGCCGCTGTGGTCGAGGCGGTGCGGGCTGAGGCGGAGCGGCTCTCGGCGGAGCCGCAGCCGCTGCGGGCGCTGATGAAGCGGGCGCGATTGCCGAGGCTGGGCAAGGCGTTGGCGGGCTAAGGGGGGCGCTGCCCCCCGTCTCCTGGCGGAGACTCCCCCCGGGATACTTGGACCAGCAAGAATGGGAAGAGGGATCAGCGCAGGCCCCAGCGGGCCTCGTTTGCCTCGATGGCGGCGATGCGGTCGGCTGTCGCCGGGTGGCTCAGCAGCCAGGCGGGGGCGCTGCCGCGGTTGCCGGTGAGGGCGTTCAGCTTGGTGAAAAGGGTCTTTTGCGGGGCGGTGCCGATGCCGGCCTTGACCAGCAGCGCCGAGGCCCAGGCATCCGCCTCATACTCATCGCCGCGCGACAGGCGGGCGGCGAGCAGGCCGGCAACGAAATTGGCGATGACGGCGCCGAGGCCGGGGATGACGCGGCCGATGACGGCCATCAGCAGCATCCGCACCGCGTTCTGCCCGGTGAAGTCGATCATCCGCCGGCGGGAATGGCCAAGCGCCACATGGCCAAGCTCATGCGCCACCACAGAAGCCAGTTCATCGGCGCTGACTGCGCCCTCGCGGAATTTCTGGTAGAAACCGCGGGTCAGGAAGATGCGGCCGTCGGGGGCGGCGAGGCCGTTCACCGCCTCCATCTCGTAGATCTGCACCGGGATCGACTGTACCCCCGCCGCTGCCGCCAACCTGTCCAGCACCGGGCGCAGGGTGGGATCGACGAGGCGGGCGGATTTCTGGTCCAGCTCCTTGCGCAGTTTCCACGAGGAGAACTGCCACATCAGCAGGCCATAGCCGAGCATCAAGAGGATCGGCAGGAATTTCAGCATGGGCGGTTCACCTTGTCAGGACCAGCGTGTCGCGGCGGATCTCGATGCTGGAGAAGCGCGAGAGATAGCCCATGCCCAGAAGCGATTCCTCCAGCCCGCCATCGGTAACGGTGGCGCGGACATTGCGGTCCTCGACCCCGCCCAGGACCACGCTGTCGATGCGGATCGGCGCGGTGGCGACGCGGCCATTGGCGGTCATCGCCGAGCCGACATAGGCCAGCGTTTCGGGGTTGATGCCGATGCGGGCGGCGTCGGCCCGGCTGAGCACCATGTCGGTCGCACCGGTGTCGACGACGAAGCGCACCGGCTTTGCGTTCAACTCCAGCGTCAGGTGGTAATGGCCATCGCGGCTGACCGGCACCTGGACGCGGGCGCCTTCCTCGAAGGCGGATTGGCGGGGGATCACCTCATGGCTGATGTCGTTCCACAGGCCGCGCGCGGCGATGACGCCGAGGAAGATCAGCACCCAGATCGCGGCCTGGCTGGCCATGCGGGCGCCGTTGCGGCGGGCGGCGAGGAACACCGATCCGCCGACGACCAGCGCCAGCAGCCCCAGGTAGATCAGCCTTGCATAATCGTCGCCGGTCATCGCGCGCCTCCCCGGTGGAATGTAGGGTGCCGGGGGGCAAATGTCAGGGGCCGAAAGGTCACCGTCCTGTGGGGATCATGCCGATCATCCCGGCGCCGCGCATTCCGTCGAGCACGAATTGCACGGCGAGGGCGGCGAGCAGCATCCCCAGCAGCCGGGTGACGACCAGCGTGCCGGTGCGGCCAAGCGCGCGCTCGATGGGGCCGGCGATGAGGAACAGGGCCATCACGCAGGCGAGCACCGAGAGCATCACCCCATGGATGGCGGCGACATGGCCCCAGCCGGCGCCGGGGCTGCCGACCAGCAGGATCATCGTCGCCATGGCGCCGGGGCCGGCGATCAGCGGGGTCGCCAGCGGGAAGATCGAGGGGTCATCTGCTTGATCTGCCGCGGATTCTGCCGATTGCCCCTCTCGCCTTTGGGTGCGGCGTTCGAAGAGCATGTCGAGCGCGGTGAGGAAGAGGAGCAGGCCCCCGGCGATGCGGAAGGCGGGCATGGAGATGCCGATGCCGCCCAGAAGCTGTTCACCGAGCAGGCCGAAAAGGGTGAGCAGCACGGCCGCGACACCGCAGGCGCGCAGGCCGACGGCGCGGCGCTGGCGGGGGTTCATGCCTTGGGTCAGGGCGATGAACAGGGGGGCGAGGCCGATGGGATCGACCACGATGAACAGGGTGACGAAGGCGGTGATGTAGAGCGAGAGGTCGGCCATGGGGGGAGTGTGCGGCGGCGGCGGGCGGGGTGCAAGCGGGGTTGTGGGGGAGGGAGGTAGGGTGTCCGGAGTGCGGCAGAAGCCGTTGGATTTGCCAAAAACTCGTATGTGGAAACCATACAGAAGCTATATGGATGTCATATGTATAGCAAAAAAGTCAGGATCGCGGAGACGCCGGACGCCCGCCGCAGGTTGCGAGACCGGCAGCTGGGCGCTGCCAAAAGCGGTCATCGCACCATGAGGCAACAAGCCCGGTGCGCGCGGGTCGCTGTTCGGCAATCCCCGGCGGGATTGCGGGAAGGCTGGTTCAGCGCTCGTAGTCTTCCAGGCGCGGCGCGGGGCCCGGCTTGCCGGACCTTATCCAGTCGAGCTTGCCGAGAAGAAAGGCCAGAGCGGCATCCATCGCCTCCTTGCGGTGCTGGAGTCTTTCGATCTGCAACTGGATGACTTCGATGGTGCGTTCCGAGGAGTGCTCTCCTGCGCGGTATTCCTCGTTGAGAGCAAGGATTTCTCCAAGCGTGTAGCCGAGCTTCTGCTGAAGCTTGATCATCCGAGCGGCGGTCACATCCTCGGGCTTGAACAGCTGATACGGATTTGAGCCGCCCTTGAGGGCGCGGTCAGGCTTCAGCAGACCCTTGGCGATATAGAACCGGATCGTATCGACGGGGAGCCCCGCCTTTCTTGCAAATTCCGAGATGAGCATTCTAAACCATTGACCATGGAGCGCACTCCACGCTTATAGACAGGGCTTGTCGAAATGTGGAGACCCAACATGACAAGCGAAAACACGTCCATGCCTCAGGTTCAACTTGGCCAGGATGGCCCCATGATCGGCGTTCAGGGCCTTGGTTGCATGGGCATGAGCGAATTCTACGGAGAGACCGACCAAGCCGAGTCGCGTTTGACGCTGGAGCGGGCGATAGAGCTCGGGATCAGCATGTTTGATACCGCCGACATGTACGGCGTCGGTGCCAACGAGGAGTTCCTGGCCCCCTTCGTCGCGGCCAACCGCGAGCGCGTCATCATCGCTACGAAATTCGGCTATCGTCGCACGCCGGAAAGCCCCGACGACTGGAGCATCGACAATCGTCCGGACTTCATCCGGGCGGCCGTTGACAGGTCGCTCCAGCGGCTCGGGGTCGAGGTGATCGACCTCTATTACATGCATCGCCGGATCGACAGCGTTCCGCTGGAGGAGTCGGTCGGCGCAATGGCCGAACTGGTCGATGCGGGAAAGGTGAAGTGGCTCGGCTTGTCCGCTGTCAGCGCGCCCGAGCTGCGCGCGGCCCATGCTATTCATCCCATCGCGGCCCTGCAGTCGGAATGGTCGATCTTCACCCGCGATATCGAACGGGACGTGGTCCCGGCCGCGGCCGAACTCGGGGTGACGGTGGTGCCCTACTCCCCGCTTGGGCGCGGGATGCTGACCAGCCAAGCTTTTGCAACATCCTTGGCCGATACCGATGCGCGCCAGCAGTTCCCGCGGTTTTCCGCCGAGAACCGGGCGGCGAACATGCGGCTGGTCGCAAGGATCGAGGACATCGCGTCGGCGCGCGGCGTTTCGGCAGCGCAGATCGCGCTTGCCTGGCTCTATGCGCAAAGCCGCAAGCTCAAGGTCAAAACGGTGCCGATCCCGGGAACGCGGAAGCGCAGCCGTCTGCAGGAAAACGTCGCGGCGGCGTCCATGATCCTGACCGTGCCGGAAATGGAAGCCCTCGCGCCTCTCGCTGCCGCAGTCGAGGGGATCAACGTCTAGACGATCTGGCCGCAGGTGGCGCGGGTGGCGGCACAGGCCGCTGGCCGCCCGTCCCCCTCACGCCGCCTCGGCAGCCTCCAGCCGTTCCTGGGCCTTCATCCACATCGCCTCGGCGCGGTCGAGGCCGTCCATGACTTCGGAATATTTCTTCTGCCAGGTCTCGACCTCGCCGCCGCGGCCCTTCTCGTAGAGCTCGGGGTCGGCCAGCTTTTTCGCCAGCCGGTCGCGCATCTCGTTGATCTTGGCGAGGCGCTCCTCGCATTTGCGCAACTCGGCCTTCAGCGCCAGGATCTCGTCGCGGCTGGCGCGTTTCTTCTCGGCCTTCGGCTTTTCGGGTTTGGGGTCGTCGGATTGCAGCAAGAGGGCGCGGTAGGCCTCGAGGTCATCCTCATAGGGGGCCACGGCGCCGCCCTTGACCAGCCAGAGCCGGTCGGCGACGAGGCTGAGGAGGTGCATGTCGTGGCTGACGAGGATCACGGCGCCGGAATAGTCGGTCAGCGCCTCGACCAGCGCCTCGCGCGATTCGATGTCGAGGTGGTTGGTGGGCTCGTCGAGGATCAGGAGGTGCGGCGCCTCGATGGTGGCGAGCAGCAGCGACAGGCGGGCCTTCTGGCCGCCCGAGAGGCGGGCCACCGGCGTTTCGGCCTGATCGGCGCCCAGGCCGAAGCCGGCGAGGCGGGCGCGCAGGCGCGGCTGGCCTTCCGCCGGGCGGATGCGCATGATGTGCTGGAGCGGTGTTTCCTCCAGATGCAGCTCATCGACCTGATGCTGGGCGAAATAGCCGATGCGCAGCTTGTTCGAGCGGGTGACCTTGCCGGTGCTGGCGGTCAGCTTGCCGGCGAGCAGCTTGGACAGCGTCGACTTGCCCTCGCCATTGCGGCCCAGAAGCGCGATGCGGTCATCCTGGTCGATGCGCAGCGACAGGTTGCGCAGCACGGGCGGGCCGCCATAGCCCACCGAGGCATCTTCCATGTTGATGATCGGCGGCGGCAGCTCTTCGGGCGCGGGGAAGGTGAAGACGTGCTTGGCGGCCTCTTCGGGGGCCGTGATCGTCGTCATCTTTTCCAGCATCTTGACGCGGCTTTGCGCCTGCTTGGCCTTGCTGGCCTTGGCCTTGAAGCGGTCGACGAAGGCCTGCAGGTGCTGGCGGCGGGCGTCCTGCTTGCGCGCCTCGGCGGCCTGCACGGCGAGCGAGGCGGCGCGGTTCTTGGCGAAGGTGTCGTAATTGCCGGTCCAGAGCGTCAGCTTGCGGTTGTCGAGATGCAGGATGGCGCCGACGGCGCGGTTCAGCAGGCCACGGTCATGGCTGATGATGAGGACTGTATGGGGGTATTTCGCCAGATAGGCTTCGAGCCAGAGCGCGCCTTCAAGGTCGAGATAGTTGGTCGGCTCGTCCAGCAGCAGATAGTCGGGCTGCGCGAAGAGAACGCCGGCCAGTGCCACCCGCATCCGCCAGCCGCCCGAATAGTCGGAACAGGGGCGCAGCTGCGCTTCGGCATCGAAGCCGAGGCCCTTGAGGATGGCAGAGGCGCGGCCCTCGGCGGACCAGGCGTCGATATCGGTAAGGCGGGTCTGGATCTCGGCGATGCGGTGGGCGTCGGTGGCGGTGTCGGCCTCGGCCATCAGGCTCGCGCGTTCGACATCGGCGGCGAGCACCGTGTCGATCAGCGAGGTGCCGGAGGAGGGGACTTCCTGCGCGACGCCGCCGATGCGGGCGCGGTTGGGCAGGGTGATGGTGCCCCCCTCCAGCGCCAGCTCGCCCCGGATCAGGCGGAACAGCGTGGTCTTGCCGGCGCCGTTGCGCCCGACGAGGCCGACCTTGTGGCCGGTGGGAATCGTGGCCGTGCCGCCTTCGAACAGCGGGCGGCCTTCCACGGAATAGGTGATGTCGGATATCTTGAGCATGGCGTCTCCCTGCCTGAGGCGCGCGCGAAGGTCAATTGCTGCTTGGCAGCATGGTTGCGGTTGTTTGCCTGGCCGAGGCCGGGGGGCCAGCCCCCCGGACCCCCCGGGATACTTGGACCAGCAAGAAGGGGGGAGGGGCGCAGGGCGGGCCTGCCGGAAAGGCGGGTTTTCAACGCGGGGCGGGCGTGGTAGCAGGCGCGGGCAATGACCGCTGCGGGCAGGGGCTCGCAGCCGAACGGAAAAAGGCAAGGCACATGGCCATCGAACGCACCCTTTCGATCATCAAGCCCGACGCGACCCGGCGCAACCTGACCGGCAAGATCAACGCGAAATTCGAGGAAGCCGGTCTGCGCATCATCGCGCAGAAGCGGATCTTCCTGAGCCTGGCGCAGGCGCAGAAATTCTACGAGGTCCACAAGGACCGGCCCTTCTTCGGCGAGTTGACCGAGTTCATGGCGTCGGAACCGGTCGTCGTGCAGGTTCTGGAAGGCGAGGGCGCCATTGCCAAGAACCGTGAAGTGATGGGCGCGACCAACCCGGCCAATGCCGAGGATGGCACGATCCGCAAGGAATTCGCGCTGTCGGTCGGCGAGAACTCGGTCCACGGCTCGGACGCGCCGGAAACGGCTGCCGAAGAGATCGCGTATTTCTTCTCGGGTCTTGAGCTGGTCGGCTAAGCCGCACAGTCGGTCAGCGCGCTGACCGCACCCCAAGCGCATCGAGGGCCGCTTCCAGTTGGGAGCGGCCTTTGTCGTTTGGAGCGGCCGCGGCTTTGATCTTGTCGAAGCGGGCGCGCAGAGCGTCCTTCTCGGTCCCGCGGCAATCGTTCCAGGGGCGTCCCTGCAGCCCCATGACCAGCGCGTAATACATGATGAAATGCGGGCGGGTGCCGCCCGCCAGCAGCCGCGCATAGGCGGCATCGGCGCCAAGGGCGATCAGCGCCTCGGCGGAGGTGATGCCGATGCGGGCGAAATCGGCCTCGGCCGCGGGGCCGAGGTTGGGGATGGCGGAGACGGGGCGCGCGCCGTGCGGGCTCAGCCGTTCGGCGGGGCTTGCGGCGCGGGGCCGGCTGGTTTTGGGCACAGCGGGCTTGGGCTCGGCTGGCATCGCAACGCTCCTCAGGCTTGCGGCGATGCTGCCGCGGCGCCCGAGGCGGCGTCAAGCGATCAGATCGAGGCCCAGTCGGTGAAGCGCGGGGCGGGCGCCGCGGCCTGCATCTGCTGCGGGGCATTGGCCTCGCGCTTGGCCTCGGGCTTCGGGGTGGGCTCTGCGCCCTGTTGCTGCGCCGGGGCGCTGCTGGAAGACATCTGGGAAATGGTCATGCGCGTTGATCCTGTTGCCCCGATGATTCGGGGTCTTTCTGCTGCCTCTGCCCCAGCGTGACAAGCGTGCCTGTCTGAAGCGAGGCGCAGATATGACGGGATCATGGCTGCGTCAATGGGTCTGCGCGGCCAGCACCGGGGTGCAGGCGGGCGCCCGCCGCGGGGTGACCAGGAACAGCAGATGTTCGAGAGGCACGTTATCCTCGACCAGATCGGCGAGGCTGAGCCTGTCGAGCGAGGAATAGAAGGCCTCCAGCGCATCGACGAGGCCTTTGCGCAGGCGGCAGCAGGCGGCCAGCGGGCAGGTGTTCACTTCGGGATCGAAACATTCCGTGAAGGGCACCCCGGTCTCGAACGCGCGGCAGACCTGGCCGACGGTGATGGTGTCCATCGTCCGCGCAAGGCGCAGACCCCCGGCGCGGCCGCGCTGCGTGTCGACGAAGCCCAGTTGCGCCAGCGTGTTCACCACCTGCGCCAGATGGTTTTCCGAGGCGTTGCAGGCGCTGGCAATCTCGTGCTTGCGGACATAGCGCCCCTCGTTCACCGCACAGAACATCAGCGCGCGCATGGCGAGGTTGGTGCGGATGGTCAATCTCATTGCGGAATGTCCTCGGAGGGGCTGCGGTTGTAGATGACCTTAGGCGCGTCCTGCACCCGGCGAATTGACGCAGATCACATATTCGGGATGTATGTTTTGATCTGCATCAAGTAGCTCCCCGCAAATACATGCTAGCTTTTGCATGTGTAGCAGGGAGACGGCTTTGATGAACGGATTTGACGGGGTGGTTTCGTCCCGCCGGGGATTTTTGGGGCTTGCGGGCGGATCCGCGGCGCTGCTGGCCTTGGGCTCTGCCCCGGTGCAGGCAGCGCGGGTGAAGACCGCGGCCAGGATCATTATTCTGGGCGCGGGGGCCGCCGGCACGGCGCTGGCAAACCGGCTGGTGGACCGGCTGGAGGGGGCCGAGATCACGCTGCTGGATGCGCGCAAGCAGCACCTTTATCAACCGGGCTTCACGCTGATCGCGGCGGGGCTGAAGCCGGCGGGCTATTCGGTGTCGGCCACGAAGGACTGGCTGCCACAGGGCGTGACCCTGATCGAGGAGGCCGCGGCCGAGATCGACCCGGTGGCGCGAACCGTCACCTCGACCGGCGGCACGGTGCTGGCCTATGACTTCCTGGTGGTGGCGACCGGGCTGACGCTGGACTACGATTCAATTCCCGGCATGTCGCTGGACCTGATCGGCAGCAACGGGATCGGGTCAGTCTATGCCGGGCCGGACTATGCGGCCAAGACCTGGGAGGCGATGGACACATTCACCTCGGAGGGCGGCGTCGGCCTGTTCTCGCGCCCCGCGACCGAGATGAAATGCGCCGGCGCGCCGCTGAAATACACCTTCATCACCGATGACTATGCGGTGCGCAAAGGCACCCGTGACAAGGTGGAAATCAAGTATTTCGCCCATAACAAGGCCTTCTTCTCAGTCCCGATCGTGTCGGAAAAGGTGCGGATGCTGTTTGGCGAGCGGGATATCCAGACCGCGTTCGAGCATGTCCTGATCGCGCTGGACCCGGGCAAACGCATCGCCACCTTCCAGACGCCCGAGGGCACCAGGGAAGAGGGCTATGACTTCATCAACGTGATCCCGCCGATGCGGGCGCCCGATGTGGTGCGGGCCTCCGGCCTGTCCTGGGCGGACAAATGGACCGATCAGGGCTGGATCGAGGTGGACAAGGGCACCCTGCGCCATGCCCGCTTCCCCGAGGTGTTCGGGCTTGGCGACATCTGCGGCGTGCCCAAGGGCAAGACCGCGGCCAGCGTCAAATGGATGGTGCCGGTGGTCGAGGATCATCTGGTCGCGCAGATCGAGGGCCGCGAGGGCACGCAGATTTACAACGGCTATACCTCGTGCCCGCTGATCACCCGGATCGGCAAGGCGATGCTGGTGGAGTTCGATTACAACGACAACCTGACCCCGTCTTTCCCCGGCGTGATCGCGCCGCTGGAGGAGTTGTGGATCTCCTGGCTGATGAAGGAAATCGCGCTGAAACCCACCTATAACGCCATGCTGCGTGGCTTGGCCTGAGGAGAGACGGGAATGAAAGACCTGACATTCGAGACGCTTCTGGCCGTGTTCGAGGAAATCTTCGGCTTTGGCCTGTTCTGGGCGATGGTCGTGGCGGCGGCACTGGGGACGGCCGCCTTCGTCTTTGTGCTGATCCGCGACCGCAACCTTGTCAGCCGCCGCCTGGTGCGGGCCGAACTGCTGGCCCCCATCGGCGCCTTTGCCGCGATCTGGTTCGTGCAGGCGATGACCTCCTCGGGCTTCCGCGACATCGGCGGCCCGATCGACGTGATCGTGCTGATCGGCATCGGCGCGGCGGGCGCGGTCGGGCTGACGATCTTTGCCTATGTCGCGCAGGCGCTGATCGGCGGGCCGCAGCGCGGCTGACGCAGGTCCGGGCGACCGAAACCTGCCCTTGCCCGCGCAGCTGTCGCCGCGCGCTGGCCCCCCTTTGCCGGAGTTGTCCCGATGATCTCGTCCAGTCCCACCGCCTCTGCCCCCGCCGTGCCACACGCAAGGCTGGAGCATTTCCCGATCACCTTCTTTGCCACGACCATGGGCCTTGGCGGCTTCACGCTGGCGGTTCACGCGGCAGAGCGGGCGCTTGGCCGTGGCCCCGGCCTGTCGCATCTGCTGCTGGCGGTGACGGTGGCGGTGTTCGCCTCGCTGATCGCGCTCTATGCCGCCAAGGCGCTGCGCCATCCGGCGGCGGTGCGGGCGGAGTGGCAGCATCCGGTGCGGCTGGCCTTCTTTCCCACCGTGTCGGTGTCGATGCTGCTGCTGGCCACGGCCTTGCTGGGGGACTGGCGGCGGCTGGCGCTAGGGGTCTGGGCTTTGGGGACGCTGCTGCAGGGTGCGCTGACGCTGGCGGTGATTTCGGGCTGGATCGGCACCCGGGCCTTCCAGCACGGGCATCTGAGCCCGGCCTGGTTCATTCCGGCGGTGGGCAATGTGATCGTGCCGGTGGCGGGGGCGCCGCTGGGATACATGGACCTCTCGTGGTTGTTCTTCTCGGGCGGGCTTTTGTTCTGGCTGGTGCTGCTGACGCTGGTGTTCAACCGGCTGGTGTTCCACGACCCGCTGCCGGGGCGGCTGCAGCCGACGCTGGTGATCCTGATCGCGCCGCCGGCGGTGGCCTATGTCGCCTGGCTGCGGTTGATGGCGCCTGCCACGGGCGTGGATGCGTTCGGCCATATCCTGCTGAGCCTTGGCTACGTCTTTGCCGCCATCGTCGCGCTGCAGGCGCCGCGCATCCTGCGGCTGCCCTTTGCGATGTCGTTCTGGGCGCTGTCCTTCCCGCTGGCGGCGCTGACCATTGCCAGCTTTGCCCATGGCGCCGCGGCAGGCTCGGCGGCGCATCAGCGCATCGGCTTTGCGCTGCTGGCGCTGCTGGCCGTGGTGATCGCCGGGCTGGTCGGGCGCACCGCGCTGGCCATCGCCCGGGGCGAGATCTGCCGGCCCGAATGACCCTGTTTTTCCCTCACCTGAAAAGGACGACCCAATGACCCTTACCCGCTTTCTGCCCGCCGCGATTGCCGCACTGATGATCGCCCAGCCTGCCGCCGCCGACGAGGCGCAAAAGCTGATCACCATCCTGACCGCGCCCGAGCCGCAGACCCAGCTGATGGCGATGGTGCTGACGATGAATGCCGTCGCCGCGGGGGCCGAGGCGCGGATCCTGCTCTGCGGTCCGGCTGGCGATATCGCGTTGAAAGAGGCGCCGGACACCGCCACCGCCGGCCAGCCGCCGAAGGGCGCAAGCCCGCAGGGGCTGATGAAGATGCTGATGGAGAAGAACGGCGTGCAGGTCGAGGTCTGTGCGATCTACCTGCCGGGCAAGGGGGCCGATGCCTCGGTGCTGATGGACGGCGTGACCGCTGCGGCCCCCGATGCGATGGGCGCGGCGATCGTTGCGGAAGATACGCAGGTGATGAGCTTCTGATCCGGGGATCAGCGCGAGGATGGGGGCCGCCGGCTGTGCCGCGCGGCCCTTGGCATGTGTGGGGGGATTGGCGCGGAATGGCAGCTTCGAGCCAGTCGCGTAATTCGGATCGCGCAGTTCGGGCGGGAAAAGGCGAGGCACTGCCTCGCCCCGCCCGTGCGGGACCTGTCCCCCGGAGCCATCGGCAGCAAGAGACTGTGTGAGGACAGCGCCCGACCTGGCGGGCGAGAAGCGCCCGCCAGGGGCGGGGCGGGCGCTGGCCGGGCCCTTTGGGGGCCCGTCCGGGTGGGTTGATATGGCGGGAAGTGGCGAAGGCGATGGCCTTCGCCAAGGCAAGCGGCGCGAGCTGACTGACTAACGCCCGCATCTGCCTGCGCAGCAGGCCGTCAAGGTCTTCATACGGAGGGCCGTATCAAGCCGAAGCTGACTCGGCCGCTTTCGCTCCTCAGAACGGAATGTCGTCGTCCAGATCCTGCCGCGCAGCGCCGCCACCGCCGCCGCCCGACCGGCTGCCCGAGGAGCCGCCCGAACCGCCGCCATAGCCGCCCGACGACCCGCCGCCATAGCTCTCGCCGCCGCCATAGCCCTCATCGCGGTCGCTGGAGCCACCGCCGCCGCCGCCCGAGGCATCGCCGCGGCCGCCGAGCAGGGTCAGCTCGCCGCGGAACTGGCGCAGCACGATTTCCGTCGTGTATTTGTCGGCCCCCGACTGGTCCTGCCATTTGCGGGTTTCCAGCTGGCCCTCGATGTACACGGTCGAGCCCTTGCGCAGGTATTGCTCGGCGATCTTGGCGAGGTTCTCGTTGAAGATCGCCACCGAATGCCATTCGGTGCGCTCTTTCCGCTCGCCGCTTTGCTTGTCGCGCCAGGTTTCCGAGGTGGCGATGCGCAGGTTGCAGACCTTGCCGCCATTGGGGAAGTTGCGCACCTCGGGGTCGCGCCCCAGATTGCCGACCAGAATGACCTTGTTGACCGAGCCCGCCATTGCGTGCCTCCCCTGAGCTTGTGCCGGTGCGCGCCCGTGGGGCGGCCCCGCGAATCCCGAAAATTGGCTTCCGGTTAGACCATCCGATCAGGGTTAAGGAAAGCCTAATTCTCCCCCGCGCCGCGGGCACCACGCCTGAAGACTCGCGTAGACGAGAAAAACCGCTATAGTCCGCCCCCGGGACCAGGGGCAAAACGGGTGGGCGAAACGTGACGAGAGCCATGGTGCGAGTTGGAGCCGGTGCGCCCCGGTCCGTGTCTTCGTCAGTATCCTTGCCGGTTGGCCTTGCGCTGGTGGCCTTGTTGATCGCCGGGCCGGCCTTTGCCGAGGGGCTGTCTGCATCAGGATCCGCCAAGAACCGCGCGATCCTGTTCCAGAACCAGACCCGCCTGCTCGATACCCGCGGCGCGCAGCAATATGAGAACTCGGTGCGCTACCAGCCGAATTTCGATGCCGCGAGCCGCAGCGTGACCGGCGCGGTGCCGCGCTATACCGGCAAGTACAAGGGCGAGTATCTGGAGGTGGCGAAGGCCGCCGCCCGGCGCCACGGCATTCCCGAAGACCTGTTCTTGCGCCTCGTGCAGCAGGAGTCCGGCTGGAACCACGGCGCGGTCTCGCCCAAGGGCGCAGCCGGGCTGGCGCAGCTGATGCCCGGCACCGCCGCCCTGCTGGGAGTGGATTCGGCCGATCCGGCACAGAACCTCGAAGGCGGGGCGAAATATCTGCGGATGATGTATGACCGTTTCGGCAACTGGCGGCTGGCGCTGGCCGCCTACAATGCCGGGCCGGAAGCGGTGCAGAAGCACGGCGGCATCCCGCCCTATGCCGAGACCACCAATTACGTGAAGGTCATCCTGGGCAGCTGATCGCTTCTGGCGGCCGGAAAATATGGCCGGGCAAAAAAATGGCCGGGCACTTGGCCCGGCCAGGAAGAGGGTATCCGTCAGGGGTTGGCGGAACCCAAACTCGGTGGGTCAGCTCAGCCAGAACGGCTTGGCGACCTCTTGCCGCGCGTGCTGCGGTTCAAGCCCGACATCGCGCAGCAGATGGCTATCGAGACGCGCCAGCGCCCGGCGGGTGGCGCGGCGGGTCGTATAGGTGGAAATGGCACGGGTGGCCTGACGCAGGATCCCGGCGCGGCGCGGCAGCGTCACGCCATTGGAGGCGGATTGCGAGGCGTTGAGCAGCAGGGACGACATCGGATGGCCTTTTGTGTTGATACAATGATCGGTGTTTGGTAGGCATGTGAATACAAAGCCGCAGACGCACCTTCCAGAGAAACATTGTGACTGATACAACTTGGTGTCCCGATCTGGCACAATTCGCCGGTCCAAAATATCTCGCGCTCGCCCATGCGCTGCGCGACGCGGTGCGCGAGGGCCGGCTTAATGAAGGCGTCAAGCTGCCGCCGGTGCGCGAACTGGCCTGGCGGATCGGCGTGACCCCCGGCACTGTGGCCCGCGCCTATACCATCGGCACCGATGAGGGACTGCTGGAGGCGGCGGTGGGGCGCGGCACCTTCGTCGCCGCCCGCGCGCCCCGGCTGGGGCCGAGCCAGCCGCTGCATATCGAACGCCCCGAGCCCGACGCGCAGGGCCGGGGGCCGGTGGACCTGCGCTCGCCGCAACTGCCCGACGTCGGCCAAAGCGCGGCGCTGGCCGAGGCGATGGTGCGGGTGTCCACGCAGATCGGGTCGGATTGGCTGGAATATCCCTCGCTCCGGCGGGACAAGCCGCTGCGCGAGGCGCTGGCGGCGTGGCTGCAGGGAAGGGTGCTTGGCGCCTTCGATGCCGATGAGATTGTACCCGCACATGGCGGACAATCGGCGATGAACCTGGTGCTGCAATGCTGCCTGCGCGGCGACCGGCCCATCGTGTTTGCCGAGGAACTGGCCTATCCGGGCTTTCGCCATGCCGCGCGGCTGAACCGGGCCGAGATGGTGCCGGTGGCGATGGACGAGCACGGCATGCGCGCCGATGCGCTGGACGCGGCCTGCCGCCGCCATGGCGGGCGGATCCTGTTCCTGACGCCCGAGGCGCAGAACCCAACCACGGTGCGGATGCCGCTGGCCCGGCGCGAGGAGATCGTGGCCGTCGCCCGCGCCCATGACCTGCAGATCATCGAGGATGATTGCTATTCGGTGCCGGGCGGCGCCGAGCCTTCCTTGCGCGCGCTGGCGCCGGAACGGGTGTGGCATGTGACCAGCCTGTCGAAATCCGTTTCAGCCGGACTGCGCATGGGCTTCATCGTCACCCCGCGCGGCATGGGCGAGGCGGGGCGGCTGACGGCGCAGCACAGCTTCTTCGGCCTTGCGCGCCCGCTGACCGATATCGTGACCGACCTGCTGGTGTCAGGCCGGGCGGCAGAACTGCGTGACCGGGTGAATGCCGTCTATGCGCGGCGGCTGACCACGGCGGTGAACGCGCTTGGCCGCTATGACCTGTCCTGGCAGCCGGGGCTGTCCTTCTTGTGGCTGCGGCTGCCGATCGGCTGGCGCGCCTCGACCTTTGCGCGCGAGGCCGAGGGGGCGGGGGTGCTGATCCGCTCTGCCGATGAATATGCGCTGCAAGATGGCCACGCGCCCAATGCGGTGCGGATCGCGGTCGCGGCGGGGGTGAGTGAAGAGCGCTATGCCGCGGCGCTGGCGACGCTGGCGCGTCTGCTGGCGCGGCCGCCCGGCGACCTGCCGGTCTGACGGGGATGGACGGGGATCTTTCCGAACGGCGGCTGACGCATTTCGTGGGCGGCGCCTGGCGCGCGCCGCTGTCGCAGCGCATGGCCGGCGGGCGGCGCGGGCGCCGGGTGCTGGCGGGGCCCGAGGATCTGGCGCGGGCGCTGGCGGTGGCCGACGCTGCGGCGCCGGAATGGCATGCGCTGCCGCCGGGCATCCGCGCGGGGCTGCTGGCAGAGGCGGGGCTGGCGGTGGCCGAGACACCGGCGTTCCCTGCTACTGCGCCGCTGCTGCGCTTCACCCTGCCTCAGCCTGCAAAGCTGGGCGTGCTGCTGGCCTCGGGCCGGGTGCTGGTGCTGGTGAGCCCGCGCGCGACGCCGCGGGCGATGCTGGGGCTGATCGAGGCGTTGCGCAGCGCCGGGCTGCCGCCGGGGGTGCTGAACCTGCTGAACGGCCATGCCGCCGACTTGGCGCAGACGGCAAGCGCCCCGGCCCAGCAAATGAGTCCCCTGGCAAAGCCCAAAACCTAGGCGTCTGCCAAAGCATCATGCGCCGCGAGGCCAAGTCCCGGCGATTGGGGCCTTTTCACGCGCCCGATCCTGTGCAAACTGAACCCGATACGGCGCGGCAGGCGGGCGCGGGGGACCGGGGCGGCATGGAAGAGAAATCACGGTGGCACCGCTTCCGGCGGAGCGAGGCTTTTGCCGGGTTGACGCTGATCAGCCCCACCGCGCTTTACGCGCTGCTGCTGCTGGTCGCGCCGCTGGCGACGATCCTTGTCTATTCCTTTCTGACCGATGGCGACACGGTGACCAGGATCGTCTGGGAGTTCACCTTCGAGAATTACATCACCACCTGGACCCAGCCGATCTACCGGGCGGTGATGATGCGCTCGCTGAGCGTGTCGATGATGGTTACTGCGGTGACGGTGATCCTGGCCTTTCCGGTGGCCTATTACGTCTCCTTCCACGTCGCCCCGGGCCGCAAGGCGCTGTGGCTGTTCCTGATCACCATCCCGTTCTGGACCAGCTACCTGATCCGGGTGTTCCTGTGGAAGGTGATCCTTGGCTATAACGGCGTGATCAACTCGGGCCTGACCTCGCTGGGGCTGATCGACGAGCCGCTGACCTTCATCCTCTACAACGTCAATTCCATCGTGCTGACGCTGGCCCATGCCTATGCACCCTTCGCAATCCTGCCGATCTTCGTGGCGCTGGAGAAGATCGACCGATCTCTGCTGGAGGCCGGGCAGGACCTGGGCGAATCGCGGCTGATGACCTTCTGGCGGGTGACGCTGCCGCTGGCGATGCCGGGCGTGGTGGCGGCGGTGCTGATCGTGCTGATCCCGACCATCGGCGACTATGTCACCCCGCAGCTGATCGGCGGCGGCAAGATCCCGATGATCGCCAACCTGATCCAGAGCCAGATGCTCGATCAGGACAACCGGCCGCTTGGCTCGGCGCTGGCGGTGTCGGCGATGCTGATCGTGACGGTGGTGGCGCTGGCCTTCGTGCTGCTGAACGCCCGGTTCCTGCGGGTGAAGAAATGAGGGGCGCCCCGATGGGCCGAGCCATGCGCCGGAAGGAGAGCCGCGGATGAAGGGTCAGGGTCTTCGCCTCTATGCCATCCTCTATCTGGTGTTCCTCTATGCGCCGATCGCGCTGCTGCCGATCTTCGCCTTCAACGATGCCACCATCATCTCTTTCCCGCTGCGCGGCTTCACCACCGAATGGTTCGCGGCGCTGGCCGATCTGCCGACGCTGCATCTGGCGCTGAAGAACTCGCTGATCATCGCGGTGTCGTCCTCGGTGCTGGCGACTTCGCTGGGGATCTTCGCCGCCCGCGCCTCCACCCGCTACGAGTTTCCGGGCAAGGGCGGGCTGATGGGCCTGATCATGCTGCCGCTGGTGCTGCCCGAGGTTATCGTGGCGATGTCGCTCTTGATGGTGCTGCTGGGGATCGGGGTGAACCTGGCGATCTGGACGGTGATCCTGGGCCATACGCTGATCTGCACGCCCTTCGCAATCGCCATCCTGTCGGCGGCGTTCCAGAGCCTCGACAAGTCGCTGGAGGAAGCGGCCTATGATCTGGGCGAAAGCAAGCTGTCGACCTTCCGGCTGATCACGCTGCCGCTGGTGATGCCGGGGATCATTTCGTCGCTGCTGATCTCGTTCACCATCTCGCTTGATGAATTCATCATCGCGTTCTTCCTTGCCGGATCCGAACCCACGCTGCCGGTCTATATCTATTCGCAGCTGCGCTTCCCCAAGCAGATCCCGGCGATCATGGCGCTTGGCACCATTCTTGTCGCGCTGTCGGTGCTGCTGCTGACCATCGCTGAATATTTCCGCCGCCGCGGGCTGAAGAAGACCGGCGCCAAGGATACCGGAGGCTTCCTGTGAACAACGTCCCCCAAGCTGCTGCCCCTGCGCCCATCGCCTCGCGCCCGACGATGATCGAGTTCCGGGACGTGCATAAATACTACGGCGATTACCACGCGCTGCGCGGGATCAACGCCACCATCAAGGCCGGCGAGTTCTTCTCGCTGCTGGGGCCGTCGGGCTGCGGCAAGACCACGCTGCTGCGCACGATTGCGGGGTTCGAGGATATCTCCTCGGGCGCGGTGCTGATCGACGGCAAGCATATGGTGGATGTGCCGGCGAACGTGCGGCCGACCAACATGGTGTTCCAGTCCTACGCGATCTTCCCGCATCTGACGGTAGAGCAGAATGTCGGCTTCGGCCTGCGCCGCGAGGGCGGCACGCCCGCCGAAAAGGCACGCCGGGTCGAAGAGGCGCTGGAGATGGTGGGGCTGAAGGGCTTTGGCAAGCGCGCCGCCCATGCCCTGTCCGGCGGGCAGCGGCAGCGGGTGGCGCTGGCGCGGGCGCTGATCCTGAAACCCAAGGTGCTGCTGCTGGATGAGCCGCTGTCGGCGCTCGACAAGAAGATGCGCGAGCAGATGCAGGTGGAGCTGATCCGCCTGCAGCGGCAGGTGGGCATCACCTTCATTCTGGTCACCCATGACCAGGAAGAGGCGCTGGTGATGTCGGACCGCATCGCGGTGATGTTCGAGGGGCAGATCGCGCAATTGGCCGACCCGGAGACGCTGTATCGCCGCCCGAACTCCCGCCAGGTGGCGAACTTCATCGGGGTGATGAACTTCCTTCCCGCGAAGGTGCTGACCGAGGCCGCGGGCCGCATCGCCATCGACGTGCAGGGCCTTGGCCAGACCGAGATCGACGCGACGCAAGCCCCCGGCGCCGTCACCGGCGGCGAGATCAGCGTCGGCTTCCGGCCCGAGACGCTGACGATGCTCTACGAAGGCCAGACCACCACCGAACGCGAGACCCCCGGCACCATCGAGGAGGTCGTCTATTACGGCGACATGACCTATTACGACGTCCGGCTCGACGGGGTCGACAGCCCGGTGCGGATTTCCATGCGCAACGTCTTCGGGCGCCCGGTGCTCGACATCGGCACCCGCACCCGCGTGGCCTGGAGCGCGGGGGCGCTGGTGCTGTTCCGGTGACGGTCCGGTTGACAGGCTGGCTGCGCTGCAAGGATGAGGCGGAGCTGGCGACGGTGCTGCGCTATCTGCCCGAGCATGTGCGGCTGACGCTGGAGGAGCCCGGCTGCCTCACATTTCACGTTGAGCAGACCGAAGACCCACTGGTCTGGCGCGTGGCCGAAACCTTCACCGATGCTGCGGCCTTTGACGCGCATCAGGCCCGCACCCGCGGCTCGGACTGGTTCCGTGCGACCAACGGGATACAGCGCGAGTTCCAGCGCAGCGGCTAGGCTGGACATTCCCCAAGGGCGGCCCGACAACTCGGCTGCCCGGGGAGACGCGCAATGACATCCACAAACGTGAATCACCCCGCGCCCGCGCGCGGAACGCAGCACCGCCCGCTGCTGGCGGCGCTGTGGATGATGGGCGCGATCTTCGGCTTCTCGGCCATGGCCGTTGCGGGGCGCGAGGTGCAGGGGCAGCTTGATACCTTCGAGATCATGCTGTGGCGCTCGCTTCTGGGGCTGATCATCGTCGATGCCATAGCGCTGGCGCTGCGGCGGCGGGATGAGCTGGCGCCGCGCTTCATGGGCCAGCACCTTCTGCGCAACACCGCGCATTTCGCCGGGCAGAACCTGTGGCTTTACGCGCTGACGCTGATCCCGCTGGCGCAGCTGTTCGCGGTGGAGTTCTCGTATCCGATCATGGTGGCGCTGGCCGCGCCGCTGCTGCTGGGAGAGCGGCTGATGCCGGTCAAGCTGCTGACCGCCGCCATCGGCTTTGCCGGTATCTTGCTGGTGGCGCGGCCCTGGGGCGTGGGCGGGATCAGCCCCGGCATCCTTGCGGCCTTTGGCGCGGCGCTTGGCTTTGCGGGCTCGGCCATCGTGACAAAGCAGCTGACGCGCAAGGTGACGACGCTCGGCATCCTGCACTGGCTGTGCGCAATCCAGCTGGCGCTGGCGCTGGTCTTTGCGCTGTGGGACGGGCAGATGACCTGGCCCACCCCGGCCAGCTGGCTGCCGCTGGTGGTGATCGGGCTGTCGGGGCTTGGCGCGCATTGGTGCCTGACCACGGCGCTGTCACTGGCGCCTGCCTCCATCGTTACGCCCATCGACTTCCTGCGGCTGCCGCTGATCGGAGTGGTGGGCATGGCGCTCTATGGCGAACCGCTGGACATCTGGGTCTTTGCCGGCGGCGCGATCATCTTCGGGGCGAACTGGATCAACCTTGCGGCCGATGCCCGGGCCGGGCGACGGCCGGTGCCGCCGGTGGTGGGTTGAGATGCTGCGGCGCCGCAAAGATATGGGAAACTTGCTGCGTTGCAAAAATCGCAATGCAGCTATGTCGCGACGTGACGTCATTGATTGACGCAAGGGCCGGTTACGTGAACGTTACAACTGAACTCGTAGGGATGAGGTTCTAATATGAGACGTGTCTTGATGACGGTCAGCGCCACGGCTCTGACTGCGGGTGGCGCCTATGCCGGTGGTATCGAGCGTTCGACCCAATCTGTCGCAATCCTGTTCGAACAGGGTAATTACATCGAGTTCAGCCTCGGCGAGGTGTCGCCCAATGTCAGCGGCGTTCAGCAGATCGCGCTGACGACGCCTCCGGGCAGCTCGTCCGGCGACATGGCAGGGGATTACACAACCTGGGCGCTGGCGGTGAAGACCGCCCTGACCGACAAGCTGGACTTCGCGCTGATCCTGGATGAACCGGTCGGCGCCGATGTCGAGTATGGGACGGGCACGGGCTATTTCTATGCCGGGTCCACAGCGACCATCGACAGCCATGCCCTGACGGCCCTGTTGCGCTACAAGGCGACGCCAGCCTTCTCGGTGATCGGCGGCGTGCGGGCCGTGCAGACCGAGGGTGAGGTGGGGCTGTTCAACGGCTACCAGATGGAAGCCAAGAAAGAGACCGACTGGGGCTATGTCGTCGGCGCCGCCTGGGAGAAGCCAGAGATCGCCGCGCGCGTGTCGCTGACCTACAACTCGGCGATCGACCACGACTTCACCGCGAACGAATCCGCGCTGGTGACGGTCGCCCCGGGAGTCGTGATCCCGGTCTCGCAGCAGAACGAATTCACCACCACCATCCCGCAATCGCTGCACCTTGAGGCGCAGACCGGGATCGCGGCCGATACGCTGCTGTTCGGCTCGGTTCGCTGGGTGGACTGGTCGGAGTTCAAGATTGCGCCGCCGCTCTATGTTCTGGGCGCGGGCGACAATCTTGTGGACTATGACGGCGACACGATCACCTACAGCATCGGCCTTGGCCGGCGCTTCAACGAGACCTGGTCGGCGGCGGTCACCGCAAGCTACGAGGACGCGATCGGCGGCTTCTCGGGCAACCTCGGCCCGACCGACGGCGCCACCTCTGTCGGGCTTGCCACGACCTATACGCGCGGCCCGATGAAGATAACCGGGGGCGTGCGCTATATCTGGCTGGGCGATACCGAAACCGAGGCACCCTCGCCGGTTCCGCCGGGCACCACCTTCGCCAAGTTCAAGGACAACGAGGGCGTCGCCCTGGGTCTGCGGGTCGGCTACAGCTTCTGACGCGGTATTCCGCGCAGATCACGAAAGGCCCCGCCCCGGCGGGGCCTTTTGGATTTGCGCGACTGTATTTGGCACAAGATCCGGGTGGCGGAGCGGCCTGTGGGGGCCTAGCGTCCGCCCATCATGAAACAGACAACGATCTCCCCGCTCGCCTGGGCGCTGATGGCCGCGCTTGCCCTGATCTGGGGCGGGTCGTTCCCGTCGAACCGGCTGGCGCTGGCCGAGGTCGGGGTGCTCACCACCGTCGCCTTCCGCGTCGGCGTGGGCGCCCTGCTGATGTGGGGCGTGGTGGCGCTGCGCGGCATCGCCCGGCCGCGGGGCGCACGGGTCTGGGCGGGCTTCCTGGGCATGGGCCTGCTGAACAACGCCATCCCCTTCACGCTGATCGTCTGGGGGCAGACCCGCATCGACTCGGGTCTGGCGGGAATCCTCAACGCCGCCACCGCGATCCTGGGGGTGGCGGTCGCCGCGGCGGTGTTCCGGGATGAACGGCTGGGGCTGCGCAAGGGCGCGGGGGTTCTGCTGGGCTTCACCGGGGTGGCCGTCGCCATCGGCATCGGCGCGCTGGCGCGGTTCGATCCCGGCTCTCTGGGCCAGCTGGCGGTGCTGGGGGCGGCGCTGAGCTATGCCTTTGCCGGCGCCTTCGGCCGCGTCACCACCCGCGGCATGGCGCCGGAACTTGCCGCCGCCGGGATGCTCACCGCCGCCGCGCTGGTGATGGTGCCCGCCGCGCTGCTGGTCGAGGGGGCGCCGCCGCTGGACCTTGCGCCGGCCACCTGGGGGGCGCTGGCCTATCTGGCGGTGATCGCCACGGCGGGGGCCTATGTGCTCTATTACCGGGTGATGCAGATGGCGGGGGCGGGCAACCTGAGCCTGGTGACGCTGCTGGTCGCCCCCGTCGCCATCGTCCTTGGCGCGGTGATGTTCGACGAGGCGTTGCCGCTGCGCGCCTATCTGGGCTTCGCGCTGCTGGCCCTGGGGCTGATCGTGATCGACGGGCGGGCCCTGCAGAAAAGCCGTGACCCTGCGGCGGGGCAGGGTTAAATCCCCCTGACGAAGCGGCAGGGGGCGGCAATGATCTATGCGGATGCGGCACAGTGGCGGGCGGCCCCGGACAAGCGGGTGCTGCTGTTCGGCATGTCCGGCCTTGGCAAGACCCACCTTGCGAACCTCCTGCGCGAGGGCGGCGACTGGTTCCACTACTCGGTCGATTACCGCATCGGCACCCGCTACATGGGCGAGCATATCGCCGACAACTTCAAGCGCGAGGCGATGAAGGTTCCGCTGCTGCGCGAACTGCTGATGACCGACAGCGTCTATATCGCGTCCAACATCACCTTCGACAATCTGGCGCCGCTGTCGACCTACCTCGGCAAGCCGGGCGACCCGGCCAAGGGCGGCTTGCCCTTCGCCGAGTACATGCAGCGGCAGGAACAGCACCGACTGGCCGAGATCGCGGCCTTGCTCGACACCGGCCATTTCGCCCGCCGCGCGCAAGGGATCTACGGTTACCCGAATTTCGTCTGCGATTCCGGCGGCAGCATCTGCGAGGTGGTGAACCCGCATGACCCCGCCGACCCGGTGCTGACCGCGCTGGCGCAAGACACGCTGATGATCTGGATCGAGGGGTCGGACGCGCATACCGCCGAACTCGTCCGCCGTTTCGACCGCGCGCCGAAGCCGATGTATTACCAGCCCGCCTTCCTGCACGCCGCCTGGGCGGACTATCTGGCCGAGACCGGCGCCGAGGAGGGTGCGGTCGATCCCGATGCCTTCGTGCGCTGGACCTATGCCCGCGCGCTGGCCCATCGCCAGCCGCGCTATGCCGCGATGGCCACGAACTGGGGCCTGAAGGTCCGCGCCGAAGACGTCGCCCGCCTGCGCAGCGCCGAGGACTTCACCGATCTGGTGGCCACGGCGCTGGATCGCAGGGCTTGAGTGCGCGGCCCGCACGGCTTATCTGACCTCCTCTGCCTGTTCCGCCAGCTCTGAAGGAGAGCATGATGCCCATCACCCTGCCCGAGACGCTTCCCGCCTTCGACATCCTGTCGGCAGAGGGCGTCATGGTCATGTCGCCGGGCAGGGCGGCGATGCAGGATATCCGGCCGCTGCGCATCGGCCTGCTGAACCTGATGCCCAAGAAGATCCAGACCGAGAACCAGTTCGCCCGGCTGATCGGCGCGACGCCGTTGCAGATCGACCTGTCGCTGATCCGCATGACCGACCACGAGACGCGCAACACCGCCGCCGAGCATATGGAAGAGTTCTACCGCCCCTTTGCCGAGGTGGAAGCCAGCGGCGACAAGTTCGACGGGCTGATCATCACCGGCGCGCCGATCGAGCATCTGGAGTTCGAGGACGTCACCTATTGGGACGAGCTGGCCCGGGTCTTTGCCTGGACCCAGACCCATGTGCATTCCACCTTTGGCGTGTGCTGGGGCGGGATGGCGATGATCTGGCATTTCCACGGCGTCAAGAAACATATCCTGCCGGCCAAGGCCTTCGGCTGCTTCCGCCACCAGAACCTCGCGCCCGCCTCGCCGCTGCTGCGCGGCTTTTCCGATGACTTCGTGATCCCGGTCAGCCGCTGGACCGAGATGCGCCAGGCCGAGATCGACGCTGCGCCGGGACTGGTGACGCTGCTGGGGTCGGATGAGGTGGGCCCTTGCCTCGTGCAGGACGAGGGTCACCGCGCGCTCTATATCTTCAACCACTTCGAATACGACACCGGCACCCTGAAAGAGGAATACGACCGCGACATCGCGGCGGACAAGCCGATCAATGTGCCGATGAACTACTATCCCGGTAACGATCCCGCGCGCCCACCCTTGAACCGGTGGCGCAGCCACGCACATCTGCTTTATGGAAACTGGATCAACGAAATCTACCAGACCACCCCGTTCCGGATCGAGGATATCGGCACGCCGGTTTCCGCGTAGGATGAGCCGTGTCGCCGCTGCCCTTGCATTGCTGGCCAGCTTCGGGCTGACCGCCTGCGCCGCCTCGCGTGAGGCGGCGACGCGCGCCGCCAACCCGCCGCAGGGGCAGTTCGTGACCGTGGGCGGCACCCGGCTGCATGTGGTCGTGGCGGGGCAGGGGCCGGATCTGGTGCTGATCCACGGCGCCTCCGGCTCTGGCCGGGACATGACCTTCGACCTGCTGGGCCGGCTCAGCGACCGCTACCGCGTGATCGTGCCCGACCGTCCCGGCTTTGGCTATTCCGACGCGCTGCCGGGCGGAGGCACGCTCAGGCAGCAGGCGGACCTGCTGGCCGATCTGGCGGTGGAACTGGGGGCCGACCGGCCGCTGGTGGTGGGGCACAGCTATGGCGGATCGGTGGCGTTGGCCTGGGCGGTGCATCGGCCGCAGAATGCCGCGGGCCTCGTGACGCTGGCGGGCGCCTCGCATCCGTGGGACGGCGATCTGTCGCTGTTCTACCGCGTCACCTCCTCCGCCGTGGGCCGCGCCGTCGCGGTGCCCGCGATTACCGCGCTGGTGCCGGAGGGCACCGTCAGCGGCATGGTCGAGAGCGTCTTTGCCCCGCAAACCGAGCCCGAGGGTTATGCCGAGTATTTCGGCCCGCTGATGTCCGCCTCGCGCAAGACGCTGGCGGCCAACGCGCAGCAAAGGGCAACGCTGAGCGATGAGCTTGCGGTGCAATCCCGGCAATACCCCGTGATCGACCTGCCGGTCGAGGTGCTGCACGGCGATGCCGACACGACCGTGGGGCTTGAAATCCACGCCCGCCCGCTGTCGCGCGAGGTGCCGGGGGCGCGGCTGACGGTGCTGCCGGGCGTCGGCCACATGCCGCACCATGCCGACCCCGAGGCGGTGGTGGCCGTCATCGACCGCGCCGCTGCCCGCGCCGGGCTGCGCTGATCCTGAAAGCCCACGGACACCCGCCCGTCCGCCTTCCATTGCGGCGCGCGCCCCAATCGCCATACTGGTGCGAAACTTCGAGGTGCCCGATGCCGTCTGACAAGACCCCCGAGATCCCGTTCGTTGCCGATATCCTCAGCTTCTACAGTGATGAGGCGCCCAAGGAGCTGCGCCACGCCATCGAGAAGGCGGGCAAGAAGGATATCCTGTCCGGCAGCTATCCCTATGCTGAAGAGATGTCCGGCAAGGATTACGACGCGCAGATGGAGAAGCTGCAGATCGAGCTGGTGAAGATGCTGGCGGGGGTCAAGGCCAGCGGCGGGCGTGTCTGCGTGCTGTTCGAGGGCCGTGATGCCGCCGGCAAGGGCGGCACCATCGAGCGGATGCGTGAGAACCTGAATCCCCGCAACGCCTATATCGTCGCCCTGCCGAAGCCGAACGAGCGCGAGGCGACGCAGTGGTATTTCCAGCGCTATGTCGACTGGCTGCCCGCCGCGGGGGAAATCGCGCTGTTCGACCGCAGCTGGTACAACCGCGGCGTGGTCGAGCAGGTCTTCGGCTTCTGCACCCCGATCCAGCGCGGCCAGTTCTTCCAGCAGCTGCCGCATTTCGAACGGATGCTGGTCGATGAGGGCATCACCCTTGTGAAGATCTGGCTGGAGGTCAGCCGCGCCGAACAGCTGCGCCGCTTCCTCGACCGGGCCAAGGATCCGCTGAAGCAGTGGAAGCTCAGCTGGATCGACGTGGAAGGCCTGAAGAAATGGGACGCCTATTGCGCCGCCATCGCCGAGACCCTGGCGCTGAGCCATCTGGCCGGCGCGCCCTGGACGGTGGTGCTGTCCGACGACAAGGACCGCGCCCGCATCGCCGCGATCCAGACGCTGCTGCTGGCGGTGGACTATCCGGGCAAGGACCTGGAGGCCATCGGCAGCATCGATGGCAAGGTCTGCGGCGGGCCCGAGATCATGCCGGCGGAGGTCATGGCGACCAGTACCTCGGGGCGCGAGGGCAAAGCCGGCTGATGGGCAAGCAGGGCTACCATCACGGCAATCTGCGGCAGGCCCTGGTCGAGGCGGCGCTGACTCTGATCGAGACGCAGGGGCCGCAGGGCTTTACCCTGTCCGAGGCGGCAAAGACGGCCGGGGTGACGCCCGCCGCGGTCTATCGCCACTTCGCCGGGCGCGAGGACCTGATCGCCGAATGCGCGCGGCAGGGTTTTGGCATCTTCGCCGACCTGATGGACCATGCCTGGAATGGCGGCAAACCCTCGTCGCTGGCCGCCTTCGAGGCGACGGGGCGGGCCTATCTGGCCTTCGCGCGGCGGTTTCCGGGGCATTACATGGCGATGTTCGAAAGCGGTATCGCCCCCGGTACCACGCCGGAACTTGCGGCTGCCTCTGCCCGCGCGCAGGCAGTGTTGACGCGGGCCGCCGCCGCGCTCAGCCAGCATCTGCCCGAGGGGCGGCGCCCGCCCGCCAGCATGGTCTCGGCCCATATCTGGGCGATGAGCCACGGCGTGGTGGAACTTTACGCCCGCGGCGCCCCCGGCGCCCGCGGCCCGTTCCCGCCCGAGGACCTGCTGGAAACCGGCATCGGCATCTATCTGCGCGGGCTGGGGCTGCTGCCCGGCGATACCTGAGGTCTAGAGGGCCAGCGACCAGCTTTCACCGATCAGGTCATGGCCGAAGGAGTGATGCGGCACCTCTTCCAGCAGCACGAAGCCCGCGCGCTGATAGATCCGCCGCGCGGCGCCAAGCACAGAGTTGGTCCAGAGGTCGAGCCTTGTGTAGCCCGCCGCCCGTGCCCGCTCGATGCAGGTCCGTACCAGCAGATCGCCGATGCCCTGCCCGCGGGCGGCAGGCTCCACATAGAGCAGCCGCAGCTTGCCCGCCCCCGCCTCGCCGCGCACCAGGAAGACGGAGCCGACCATCTGCCCGTCGATCTCGGCGATCCACCCATCCTCGCAGGCCGGATCGAAATTGGTGTGGAAGTCGGCCAGGATGCGCGCCGCCAGTGCCTCGAACTCGGCAGTCCAGCCATACTCCTGCGCATAGAGCATGGCCTGCCGCGAGGCGACGAGGCCGAGATCCCCGGGCCGCAGCCCGCGCAGCACCGGCTGCGGCGGCGCGGTGTCCGTGAAAATTCGCGTCAATGTCTCGGCCGCGTGGCGCAGGCTGTCGCGGCGCACGGGCGGCAGCGTCTCCAGCAGCGCGCCCATGGCGGTGCAGGTGCTTTGCTCCAGCGCGGCATAGGTGCTGCGCCCCTGATCGGTCAGCGACAGCAGCTGATGCCGGCCATGCGCAGGATCATCGCGCGCGGCGACCAGATCGCGGGCAACGAAACGCTTGATCGTGCGGCTGATCTGGCCCGGGTCCATGCGCAGCGTGCGCGCAAGCTCTGCCCCGGTCAGGTCGGTCCGGTTCGCAAGCTCATACAGCACCCGCGCCTCGCTGAGCGTGAAGGGGCTGTTGTCGAGCTTGGTGTCGAGCAGCCCCAGCCGGTTGGTATAGACGCGGTTGAAGGCGCGCAGGGCGTCGATGTCGTCTGCCGGGATCATGCTGCCGCTCCTGAATGTTGACACAATCAAGATCGTAAAATGATGACTGAGTCAACATTATTTACGCAGGCAACCGCCGCCCCGGGGGGCAGCGGCGGGCGGTCATTCCATTTCGATGGTGCCCGGCGGTTTCGAAGTGATGTCATACATCACCCGGTTGATGCCGCGGACCTCGTTGATGATCCGCGTTGCCGTCTCGCCCAGGAAATCATGGGTGAAAGGGTAGTAATCCGCCGTCATGCCATCGACCGAGGTCACGGCGCGCAAGGAGCAGGCAAATTCATAGGTGCGCCCGTCGCCCATCACGCCGACGGTCTTGACCGGCAGGATCGCAACGAAAGCCTGCCAGATCTCATCGTAGAGGCCATGCTTTCGGATCTGGTCGATATAGACCGCGTCGGCCTGGCGCAGGATCTCCAGCTTTTCGCGGGTGATCTCGCCGGGGCAGCGGATCGCAAGGCCGGGGCCGGGGAAGGGGTGGCGGCCGATGAAGCTTTCGGGCAGGCCAAGCTCGCGGCCCAAAGCGCGGACCTCGTCCTTGAACAGCTCGCGCAGCGGCTCGACCAGCTTCAGCCCCATCTTTTCCGGCAGGCCGCCGACATTGTGGTGCGACTTGATGGTGACCGAGGGCCCGCCCGAGAAGCTGACCGATTCGATCACGTCGGGGTAAAGGGTGCCCTGGGCCAGGAACCTGGCCCCGCCCACCTCATGCGCGTGCTTCTGGAACACGTCGATGAAGAGGCGTCCGATGGTCTTGCGCTTGACCTCGGGGTCGCTGACCCCCTCTAGCTCGCCCAGGAACAGCTCCGACTCGTCGGCATGGATCAGCGGGATGTTGTAGGTGTCGCGGAACATGGTAAGCACCTGCTCCGCCTCGCCAAGCCGCAACAGCCCATGGTCGACGAAGACGCAGGTCAGCTGGTCGCCGATCGCCTCATGGATCAGCACGGCCGCGACCGAGGAATCGACGCCGCCCGACAACCCGCAGATCACCTTGGCGTCGCCGACCTGCTCCCGGATCTTGCGGATCGCCTCATCGCGGTAGGCGTCCATCGTCCAGTCGCCCTTGAAGCCGGCCAGACGCACGAAATTCTCGTAGAGTTTCGCGCCCTTGGGGGTGTGATGCACCTCGGGGTGGAACTGCACGGCGTAGAAATGCCGGTCCGGGTCGGCGGTGATGGCGAAGGGGGCGTTGGGCGAGGTGCCGAACACCCGGAAGCCCGGCGCGATGGCAGAGACATGGTCGCCATGGCTCATCCACACCTGCTCGCGCCCCTCCGCGAACCAGCCCGCCAGCAGCGGCAGCGACTCTGGCTCGGGCGTCACATAGGCGCGGCCGAATTCGGCGGTCTTGTGGCCACGCTCCACCTTGCCGCCTAGGCAATGCATCATCACCTGCTGGCCGTAGCAGATGCCAAGCACCGGCACGCCAAGGGTGAACACGCCCGCAGGCGGCATCGGCGCGCCTTCCGCGAAGACCGAGGCCGGCCCGCCCGACAGGATCACCGCGCGCGGCGCGAACTCTGCCAGGAAGGCATCCGTGACCTTCTGGAAGGGATGGATTTCGCAATAGACATTCAGTTCGCGCAGGCGCCGGGCGATCAGCTGCGTGACTTGCGATCCGAAGTCGATGATGAGGAGGCGATCATGCTGGGTCATGGATGGGCAATATTGCCTTCCCCGCTGGCGTGCAAGAGGCCCGCGCGGTGTTTTGGCCAGCCGCGGACGGGGGCTGCCTGCCCCCCGGGCCTTCGGCCTCCCCCCGGGGATATTTGGAAAAGGCAAAGGGGAAGCGGGCGGAGCAGGCATGTCGTTTTTTGGTGCCGGATGCCGGAAACCGACACCGGAGGGCGCGGGATCGGAGTAGAACCGTTGGCAAAGCCCGTGATGGAGGACTGGTGCGATGAATGAACAGGCAGGACGGCGGGCGCGGGGCGGTGGCGGCGCGGCGCGGCGGGCAGAGCGCAGCGCGGTGCATTTCGAGACCGCGCGGTTCATCGAACGCAACATTCCTAATCTCGAGATCCTGAACGAGGAGGCGCTGGAGATCATCGAGCGCAATGCCGAGACGGTGCTGGCCGAGATCGGGGTGAATTTCGTCGAGAATCCCGGCGCGCTGGAACTGTGGCGCGCGGCGGGCGCGGATGTGCAGGGCGAACGGGTGCGGATCCCGCGGGGCCTCGCGCGGCAGCTCTGCGCCACCGCGCCGGGCCGGATCGTGCAGCACGCGCGCAACCCGGAGCGGACGGTGGAGATCGGCGGACGGTCCCTCGTGCTGGCCCCGGTCTATGGCCCGCCCTTCGTGCGCGATGCGGCTGGCGGTCGCCGCTATGCGACGATGGCCGATTTCAACAACTTCGTGAAACTCGGCTACATGTCGAAATGGCTGCACCATTCCGGCGGCACCGTCTGCGAGCCGACCGACGTGCCGGTGAACAAGCGCCATCTGGACATGCTGTTCGCGCATATGACGCTCAGCGACAAGCCCTACATGGGCTCTGTCACCGAGCCCAGCCGGGCGGCGGATTCGGTCGAGATGTCGAAGATCCTGTTTGGCGCCGAGTTCGTCGACCAGAACACGGTGATGACCAGCCTGATCAACATCAACTCGCCAATGACCTTCGACGGGATCATGATGGGCGCGCTGGAGGTCTATGCGAAGGCAAATCAGGCCTGCATCATCTCGCCCTTCATCGTCGGCGGGGCGATGGCGCCGGTGTCGGTGGCGGGGACGCTGACGCAGGTTCTGGCCGAGGTGCTGGCCGGGGTCGCCTACAGCCAGCTGGTGCGCAAGGGCGCGCCGGTGATCTTCGGGGCGTTCGTGACTTCCATCGACATGAACTCGGGCGCGCCGACCTTCGGAACCCCCGAGGCCAGCCACATCACCTATGGCGCCGGGCAATTGGCGCGGCGGCTGGGGCTGCCCTATCGCAGCGCCGGGGCGTTCTGCGGATCGAAGCTGCCCGACGCGCAGGCGGCCTACGAATCGGCCAATAGCCTGAACATGGGCCTGCTGTCGGGCGTGAACTTCATGCTGCATGCCTGCGGCTGGCTGGAGGGGGGGCTGGTGTCCAGCTACGAGAAGTTCGTGATGGATGCCGATCAGCTGGGGATCCTGCATCGCCTTGCCGCCGGGGTGCGCATGGATGAGGAAGCACAGGCGATGGACGCGATCCGCGAGGTGGGGCCGAGCGGGCATTATCTTGGCTGCGAACACACGCAGGCGAACTTCAAGGACGCGTTCTGGCGCACCGACCTGCTGGACTACAAACCCTTCGAGACCTGGGAGGAGGAGGGCGCGCGCGATACCGTGGCGCTGGCGTCCGAGCGGGTGAAGAAGCTGCTGGCGGATTACCAGAAGCCGGCGATTGATCCGGCCGTGGAAGAGGCGCTGGCCGCGTATGTCGCGCAGAAGAAGGCCGGGATGGCCGACGCTTTCCTGTAGATTTGTTGCACAATAAGAAACGATGGAAGGGGCGCCGCAGCGGGCGCCCTTTCGCATTCTGTTCTGAAGTTGGCTCAGGCGGCGGGGATGGCAGGGCGCGGCAGCAGCCGCACCTCGGCCATCATCGCGATCAGCACCTCGATATGCCGCGCCACCGAATAGCGGCCATCGCCAGCCTTCCGCGTCTCCTCCAGCAGCGCCTCCTCGGTCAGCAGCGCATCCAGCGCCCGTTCCGGCGCGGGCGGATGCGGCAGCCGCATCAAGCGCTTGAGGTCGCGGTTGCGGTTGTATTCCACCAGTCCTGCGCGCGCCGCGCGAATCAGCAGGGCCGGGCGGCGCAGCCCGGTGACCAGCAGGGCGAGCGGGTGGGCGGTGGGGGTGGTCGCGTCAGTGGCGGGGGGGATGGCTGCACCGGTCATGTCTGGTCCCTTTCTGAAGGTGATGGGGGACCATGCAGCAGCCTGCTGGGGCGTTGCGGAAATTGCACTGTCCCCGTTCGCTGGTTTTGGTTGGTGTTCATGTTTTGGAAACAATTATGGCTGTGACCTGTGGAGATTAACGAACCGGTAACCATTGCAACCCACGGTTGAAATCGTTCACGACCTGCGGCGTTGCAGCCGCAGCAGATACGGGGGAAAACCATGACCATGACCGTGGAGCTCGCTTCGGCGATGCCCGCCTGGCTGCCAAATGGCGCGCGGCTCTATCTGCGGCATATCGAGTGCGGCCAGTCGATCCGCGAGATCGCGCGGGCCGAGGGCTGCCATGCCTCGACGATCCTGCGCCGGGTGCGGCGCATCGAGAACCGCCGCGATGACCCCTTGGTGGACGAGGCGCTGTCGCGGCTCGGCCATCCCATCCCGCACCAACCTGTCCCAGTCAAGGAGACCCCGCCGATGAGCGCCCCGATCCGTTCCCCCCTCGCCGCATCCGAAGAGCAGACCGTTCTGCGCGAGGCGCGGCGGGTGCTGCGCCGGCTGTGCGAGCCGGGGGCGATCCTGGCGGTCGCGCCCGACATGGAGAAGGCGGCGGTGCTGAAGGGTGCAGTGCGCATCGCTGTGACCGACCGCACCGCGGCGCAGGCTTTTGCGCTGAAGGACTGGATCGCCTGCGCCCGCCAGCAGGGCCGCGTCGCGATCTATGAGATCACGGCGGCGGGGCGGGCGGCGCTGAAGCGGATGCTGGCGGAGGAGGCGGGCGGGTTCGCCGAGGCGCAGGCGGGGTTCGATCCGCAGCCCTTTGCCGACCAGCACCGGGTCTGGGCTGAACGCTCGGTGACGGAGTCGGGAGGCGAGCCGCGGCGGCTGCGGGTCAACCTTGCCGAAAGCCCGCTGGCGGTGCTGGCCCGGCGGCGAGAGAAGGATGGCCAGCCGTTCCTGACGCCGGATCTGGTGGCGGCTGCCGAGCGGCTGCGCGAGGATTTCGAACTGGCGCAGATGGGGCCGCGTGTGGCGCAGAACTGGGACCGCTTCCTGACCAGCGGCGACCGCGGCAGCTTTCAGCCCGAGGGTGGCCCGGCCGAGGGCCCGCGACGGGCGCGCGACCGGGTGGCGGCGGCGCTGCGCGACCTCGGCCCCGGCCTTGGTGACATGGCGCTGCGCTGCTGCTGCTATCTGGAGGGGCTGGAGACGGCAGAGCGCCGGATGGGCTGGTCGGCCCGGTCAGGCAAGATCGTCCTGCGGATCGCGCTGATGCGGCTGAAGCGGCATTATGACGAGACCTATGGCGGGGCCTCGCCGCTGATCGGCTAAACTCGCTTAATAGCTGCGGATCAGCCCGACCAGACGGCCCTGCACCTTCACCGCATGGTCGGGCAGCATCCGCGTTTCATAGGCGGGGTTCGCCGCTTCCAGCGCGATCATCCCACCCTTGCGGCGGAAGCGCTTCAGCGTCGCCTCGGCGCCCTCGACCAGCGCCACCACGATATCGCCATTCTCGGCGGTGGACTGTTCGCGGATCACCACGATGTCGCCGTCGTTGATCCCGGCCTCGATCATCGAATCGCCCTTCACCTCGAGCGCGTAATGCTGGCCGCGGCCCGAGAGCATCGAGCCCGGAACGGCGATATGGTGCGACACCTCGGAGATGGCTTCAATTGGCACACCGGCGGCGATGCGGCCCATCACCGGCACTTCTATCGAATGCAATACCGCAACCGCCATCGCCCCGGCGGGCGCGTCCACGCGGTCGCCGTCGATCACGCGGGGGGTGAAGGCGGGGGGCTCCGCCGCGGCGGCGGCGCGGCTGCGCTCCATCGCCTCGGGCAGTTTCACGATCTCGATGGCGCGGGCGCGATGGGCAAGGCGGCGGATGAAGCCCCGCTCCTCCAGCGCCGTGATCAGCCGGTGGATGCCGGATTTGGAGCGCAGGTCCAGCGCTTCCTTCATT
Organism: Frigidibacter albus; assembly: GCF_009908165.1. Classification (GTDB taxonomy): domain Bacteria; phylum Pseudomonadota; class Alphaproteobacteria; order Rhodobacterales; family Rhodobacteraceae; genus Frigidibacter; species Frigidibacter albus. The sequence continues at coordinate 74,587 of NZ_JAAAUC010000007.1, read as the reverse complement.
TCGTCGAACGAGGGCGGAACGCCGTCATGGTCCATCCGTTTCTGGATGAAATCCAGCAGTTCCAGTTGCTTGCGCGTCAGCATCGCCTATCCCCCGCGGTTCCGGGCCAGGCCCGTTTCCCGAATGTTCTAACCGCGTTCCCGTTTTGTGTCAACGGTTTCGGCGGATCAGAGCGTGATGTACTGGGCCACGTCGCCCGCCTTTCGCGGCCCGTCCTCGGCGGGCCGCACCAGCAGCGCCACGGCCTCGGTCAGCAGCCGCAGGCGCGAGCTGTCCTGGCTGGCAAAGGGCGTGATCCGGGGCAGGCCATCGCCCGCCTCCAGCCGCGACCGCATGTAATGGGCGCGGGGGCCGTTGGCCGGCAGATCCTCGGCCAGCACCGCGCGCCGCGTCGCCACCACCCCCGGCAGCCCCTGCATCGCCGCCAGCAGCGGCAGCAGGAACAGATGCGCGCAGACGATTGACGACACCGGGTTCCCCGGCAGCCCCAGCATCACCGCGCCGCCCAAGCGGCCCGCCATCAGCGGCTTGCCGGGGCGCATGGCGATCTTCCAGAAGGCCCGCTCCATCCCCAGGTCGGCCGCGACCTTGCCCACCAGATCATGGTCCCCGACCGAGGCGCCGCCAATGGTGACGATCACATCCGCCCCCTCCGCCAGCGCGAATCCCTGCTGCAGGCTCGCCTCGCTGTCGCGCGCGATGGGCAGCATCCGCACCCTGGCGCCCGCGGCCTCGGCCATCGCTGCCAGCGCGAAGCTGTTCGAGGCGATGATCTGGTCGGGGCCGGGGTCTTCGCCCGGCATCACCAGCTCATCCCCGGTGGCGAGGATCGCCACCTCGGGCCGCCGCGCCACCGAGACTTCGGGCAGGTTCATGCTGGCCAGCAGCGCCAGCTCCACCGGACGCAGGCGGCGCGGGGCTTCGAGGGCGTCGCCCGCCCGGAAATCGGCGCCCTGCGGGCGGATATGGGTCTGCGCTTCCAGCTTGTCGCCGAGGGTGATGCGGCCCCCATCGCGGCTGACGTCCTCCTGCAGCACCACGCGTTCCGCGCCCGCAGGCACCGGCGCGCCGGTGAAGATCCGCACGGCAGTGCCGGGTGCGAGGCTGCCCGCAAAGCCATGCCCCGCGCCGGCCTCGCCGGCCACGGCCAGCACCGCGCCGGGGACATGGTCGGCCTCGCGGATCGCGTAGCCGTCCATCGCCGAGGCGGCAAAGGGCGGCTGGTCGCGCTGCGCCAGCGCCGGATACAGCAGCACCCGGCCGGCCGCGGCGCGCAGGGCGACCTGCTCTGGCACCGCCTGCGGCGCGAGTGCCAGCACCCGGGCGAGCGCTTCGGCGACAGAGATCATGGGGGTGATCACGGGGCGGCCTCGTAGGTGCCGGACTTGCCGCCTGCTTTAAGGACGACCCGCAACCCTTCGATCCGCATGGATTTTTCGGCGGCCTTGAGCATGTCGTAGACCGTCAGCGCCGCGACCGACACTGCCGTCAGCGCCTCCATCTCCACCCCGGTCTGGCCGGTGGTCTTGACGGTGGCGGTTATGCGGATGCCGGGGAGGGCCTCGTCCGCCTCCAACTCCACCGCGACCTTCGTGATCGGCAACGGATGGCAGAGCGGGATCAGGTCGGCGGTCTTCTTGGCGGCCATGATCCCCGCCAGCCGTGCGACCCCCAGCACGTCGCCCTTCTTGGCAGTGCCTGCGGTCACCAGCGCCAGCGTCTCGGGCGCCATCACCACGCAGCCGGTTGCCACCGCGACCCGGTCCGTCACCGCCTTGTCCGAGACATCGACCATATGCGCCCGGCCCTCGGCATCGAAATGCGTGAGGGTCATGGCCGCGGCTCTGCCAGTGTCGGGACCGGCGCGGCAAGGATCGCGCGGGTTGCCGCCGTCACATCCGCCTGCCGCATCAGGCTTTCGCCGATGAGGAAGCTGCGCGCCCCGACCTCGGCCATTTCCGCCAGATCGGCGGGGGTGAAGAGCCCGCTTTCGCAGACCAGCCGCCGGTCGGCAGGCAGGCGCGGCGCAAGGCGGCGGGTGGTGTCGAGCGTCACCTCGAAGGTCTTGAGGTTGCGGTTGTTGACGCCGATCAGCGGGGATTGCAGCGCCAGCGCGCGGTCCAGCTCTGCCTCGTCATGCACCTCGATCAGCACATCCATGCCCCAGCCCTGCGCGGCGGCTTCCAGCTCGGCGGCCTGCATGTCGGACACGCTGGCCATGATGATCAAGATGCAATCGCCGCCCCAGGCCCGAGCCTCGACGACCTGATAGGTGTCATAGAGGAAATCCTTGCGCAGGCAGGGCAGCTCGCAGGCGGTGCGGGCGGCGGTCAGGAACTCCGGCGCGCCCTGGAAGGAGGGGCTGTCGGTCAGCACCGAAAGGCAGGTCGCCCCGCCCGCCGCATAGGCACGCGCCAGCGAGGCCGGGTCGAAATCGGCGCGGATCAGGCCCTTGGAGGGGCTGGCCTTCTTGATCTCGGCGATCAGGCCATAGCCGGTGACCGAGGCTGCAGCGAGCGCCGCCGCGAAGCCGCGCGGCGGGTCCGCGGCGCGGGCGGCCTCCTCGACTCCGGCAAGGGGACGGGCCGCCTTGGCGGCGGCGATTTCATCCAGCTTGTAGCGCTTGATCTTGTCGAGAATATCCATGGGGCTTTCATAGCCGGGTGGGGAGGGCTTGGGAAGTCGCGCTTGCCAAGCCACTGTCAGAGGGCTGCGCCTGTCCGCCGGGTGGGCGAGCAACGCTAATCCTAGGCGCTTTATGGTTCAACATACCCCCCAGGATTTCTAGGGGCTGACGTTGCAAAGCGCCCGCCCGAGGGGGGTGATGAGCGACAAGAAATCCTCCAGTGGAGGATTTCCGCGAAGAACGCCCGGCCCGTGGCCGGGCCGGGAGGCGGGCGCTGCCCGGCGGCGCCAAGGCGCCTTGATTCCGGGCAAGGGAAGGAAGGCAAGGGAAGGAACGGAAGGAACGCCACGGAACTCGGCGCGGCCTTTCACCCCGCCCAGTCCACCGGCACCTCCCCCTGCGCCGCCAGCCAAGCATTCACGCGGCTGAACGGGCGCGACCCGAAGAACCCCCGCCGCGCAGAGAGGGGCGAGGGATGCGCCGTCTCGATCCGCAGATGCGCGCCCGCAGGCGGAGCCACAATCGCCGCCCCCACCTTCTGCGCATGGGCCCCCCAGAGCAGGAAGGCCGCCCGCCGCCGCGCCGACACCTCCGCCAGTACCTCGGCCGCCAGCCGGTCCCAGCCCCACTTCGCATGGGCCCCGGCCGCCCCGGCGGGCACGCTCAGGGCCGTGTTCAGCAGCAGCACCCCTTGCCGCGCCCAATGCGACAGGTCGCCATCCGCCGGGCGCGCGCCGATATCGCCTTCCATCTCGCGGTAGATATTCGCCAGCGAGCGCGGCAGCGCCACCCCCGGTGCAACCGAGAAGGCGAGGCCGTTGGCATGGCCGGGCGTGGGGTAGGGGTCTTGCCCGAGGATCACCACCCGCACCGCCTCCACCGGCGTCAGCGCCAGCGCGGCAAACCGCTGCGCCTCGGGCGGCAGCACCGGCCCCGGCTCAGAGGCCAGCCGTGCGGCAATCCCCGGCCAGTCCCGCGCGAAGAACGGCAGATGGCCCCAGCCCGCCGCGACCACCTCTGCCGGAGCGCTCATGCCAGCGGCGACAAGGCCGCCAGCGCCGCCACGCGTGCGGCAGCGGCACCGCTGTCGATGCTCTCCACCGCCAGCTCCACGCCCTCCTTGAGGCTCACAGCCCGCTCTGCCACCACCAGCGCCGCGGCGGCGTTCAGCAGCACGGCATCGCGGTAAGCCCCCGGCGCGCCCGCAAGCAGCGCCCGGAACGCCACCGCATTCTCTGCCGGCATCCCGCCGAGGATCGCCTCGAACGGATGCACCGGCAGGCCGGCCTCCTCGGGGTGCAGCTCGAACTCGCTCACCGCGCCGTCCTCCAGCGCCGCGACCCAGCTGACGCCGCAGATCGACAGCTCATCGGTGCCATCGCCGCCATGCACCAGCCAGGCCCGGTCGGAGCCAAGCGCGCCCAGAACCTCGGCCATCGGCCGGATCCAATCGCGCGAGAAGGCGCCGGTCAGCTGGCGCTTCACCCCCGCCGGATTGGTCAGGGGCCCCAGCAGGTTGAACACGGTGCGGGTGCCGATCTCGGTGCGCGGACCCATCACATGGCGCATCGCGGGATGGTGCATCGGCGCCATCATGAAGCCGATGCCGCATTCGGTCAGCGCCCGTTCCACCACCTCCGGCCCGACCATCACATTGATGCCCATGGCCGACAGCGCATCCGCCGCCCCCGATTTGGACGAGAGGTTCCGGTTGCCATGCTTGGCCACCGGTACCCCGGCCCCCGCCACCACGAAGGCGGTCGCGGTCGAGATGTTCAGCGTGCCCTTGCCATCGCCCCCCGTGCCGACGATGTCCATTGCCCCCGCGGGCGCCGTCACCGCCACGCATTTGCTGCGCATGACGCGGGCGGCGGCGGTGATCTCGGCCACCGTCTCGCCGCGGCTGCGCAGCGCCAGCAGGAAGCCGCCGATCTGCGCCGGGGTCGCCTCACCCTCGAACAGCGCCTCGAAGGCCGTCGTCGCCTCGGCCTCGGTCAGCGGGCGGTCGCAGGCGGGCCCCAGCATCGGCTTCAGCCGGTCGCTCATGCCGGCACCGCCGCAAGGTCAAGGAAGTTGCGCAGGATCTGGTGGCCATGCTCGCTGGCGATGCTCTCGGGGTGGAACTGCACGCCCTCGATCGGCAGTTCGCGGTGGCGCAGGCCCATGATCGTGCCATCCTCGACCTCGGCGGTGATCTCGAGGCAGCCCGGCAGGCTGCTCCGCTCCACCATCAGCGAGTGATAGCGCGTGGCCTGGAAGGGCGAGGGCAGGCCGCGGAACACGCCTTTGCCCTCATGGATCACGGTGCCCATCTTGCCATGCACGATCTGCGGGGCGCGGATCACCTTGCCGCCGAACGCCTCGCCAATGGTCTGGTGCCCGAGGCAGACCCCCAGCAGCGGCGTGCGGGTTTCGGCGGCAGCGGCGGTCAGCGCCAGGCAGATCCCCGCCTGCGCCGGATCGCAGGGGCCGGGGCTCAGCACGATCGCCGAGGGGTTCAGCGCCATCGCCTGCTGCACGTCGAGCGCGTCATTGCGGCGCACCAGAACCTCGGCACCAAGCTCGCCCAGATAATGCACGAGGTTGTAGGTAAAGCTGTCATAGTTGTCGATGAGCAGAAGCATCGGGCGCGCTTTCGTCTGGGGTCGGGGTCTGGTGGGCAAGGGGGATGCACCTTGCGGCGGGTCCGGCTATAGATGCCCCCGCGGGGCCGCCGGGGTCAAGGGCGCTTGGCTGCTGGCTGCCGCGGCGAGGGCTTGCGCAGCTTGCGGCGACGGACGCAGAATGCGGCAGACAATCGGCCCCCCGGGGCCGCAGGAATGGCAAGATCCCGGCGCCGCGTGGTGCAGCGGGGCTGGTAAGGGGGCAGGCATGGGTCTGGGCAGGGGCGTGATATTCGGGGCGATCTGGGGCATGCTCGCCTCGGCGCTGCTGCTGGTGGTGCTGTCGCTCGCCGCGCCCGCGCCGCAGGGGGAGATGGCGGAGGCGGAGCCCGCTGCCCTGGCCCCCGCCGCGCCCGAGGTCTCCCCCGACCTCGCCCCGACCCTTGCCGCGCCGCAGGCCGCCGAAGACGGCCCTGCGCTGCCCGAACCGATGCCCGCCGCGCCGGACCTGCCGCCGGGCCTCGCCGCCGCGCCGCAGGCGCCGGGCGGGGTGGGGGAGGCGCCTGTGCAGGCCGCGCCGGTCGATCCCGCGGGTGATGCCCCGCAGGTCCCGGCCGTGGTCGGTGCCGCACCGCCCGCCCCAGGTGACGATGACGTGGCTGCTTCGGGCGAGCCGGCATCCGAGCCTGGCGCCGAGGTCGCAAGCGAGTCCACGGCAGCCGCCGACGATGCCCGCCCCTCCGCCGCCGAAGCCTCCGCCCCCGTCGCCAGCCTGATCCCCACTCCCTATGGCAGCGAGTTCGCCCGCGAGGCGCCCGACGTCTCCCCGGCGCTCCCCGCCACGGAAGCCGCGCCGTCCGCCACCCCGGCACCGCGCCCCGCCGCGGCGGCCCCGGACGTCCCCACCAGCGCCGGTCTCGATGCCGCGTCCGCGCCGCAACCCTCGGCCAGCGCCGCCCCGGCCGCGCCGATGGCGCCTGCGAGCCCGCCCGAAACCTCCGGCGCCATCGCCGCGGCCCCGACCGCACCGCGCCCCGAGGCCAGCGCTCCCGGCCTCGTCCAGCCGCTCCCGCAGCGCGGCGCCGAACCTGCGCTGCCGGTGACGCCGGCGCGTGAGTCCGCTCCCGACGCCGCTGCGACAGAGCCGGCGCCCGAGGCCATTGCCGAAGCCGATCCGGCGCCCCAGCCTGAACCGGCCGAACCCGCCCGCACCCTGCCTCGACCCGCCCCGGAGCCCGGTTTCCGCCAGGCGACGGGCATCAGGGTCAACCAGCTGCCCAAGATCGGCGATGCCGTGCTTCCCGGCCCGCTGCCGGGCGCCGAGCCGCCCGCCGAGCTTGCCCCCGAGGCGCTTCCGGCCCTCGCCGCCCATGCGGCTGCCTTCACCGCCGCCCCCGAGGCGCCGCTGCTGGCCATCGTGCTGATCGACGACCGCTCCGGCCCCAATGCTGGCCCCGCCATCGCCGCGGATCTGCTGGCCGATCTGCCCTTCCCGGTGACCATCGCGCTCGACCCTGCCGCCCCCGGCGCCGCCGAGGCGGCCCGCGCCCACCGCGCCGCGGGGCAGGAGGTGGCGATCCTCGCTGGCCTGCCGCGCGGCGCAACGCCGTCGGATCTGGAAGTCTCCTGGCAGGCCTTCATGCAGACGCTGCCCGAGGCCGTGGCGGTGCTCGACGCGCCCGCCGCGCGCCTGCAGAACGACCGCCGTCTGGCCGAGCAGCTGATGCTGCTGGCGGGCGAGGAGGGGCATGGCCTGCTGACCTGGGATATCGGCCTCAATCCCGCCGCGCAGCTGGCCGCGGCCGCCTCGGTGCCGCAGGCGCAGGTGTTCCGCCGCCTCGATGCCGAACAGGAAACCGCCCCCGTCATCGGCCGCTACCTCGACCGCGCCGCCTTCGAGGCGACCCGCAGCGGCGCGGTGGTGGTGACCGCCAGTACAAGGCCCGAGACGTTGGCCGCGATCCTCGACTGGGCCGTCAGCCAAAGCCGCGCCGTCACCCTGGCCCCGCTCTCTGCGGTGCTGATGCGGGACTTCTAAGCCCTGTCAGGCTTCTTGCTGGCGCAAATATCCCACGGGGGTCCGGGGGTGTGAAACCCCCGGCGCCGGCCAAGGGCGCTTCCTCAGCCGTTCCCGCGCCGCACGAACACCCCGGCATCCTCGGCCGCACGCATCAGCGCCCGGCTCTTGTTCACCGTCTCCAGCCATTCCGCCTCGGGGGCGCTGTCATAGACGACGCCGCCGCCCGACTGCACGTAGAGCTTGCCGTCCTTCAGCACCGCGGTGCGCAGGGCGATGCACATGTCCATCTCGCCACTGGCCGAGAAATAGCCCGCGCCGCCGCCATAGACGCCGCGCTTTTCCGGCTCCAGCTCGTCGATGATCTCCATCGCCCGGACCTTGGGCGCGCCCGACACGGTGCCCGCCGGCAGGCCCGCCAGCAGCGCCGACAGCGCGTCCTCGCCCTCCGCGATCTGGCCGACGACGTTCGACACGATGTGCATCACGTGCGAATAGCGCTCGATCACGAATTTCTCGGTCGGATGCACGGTGCCGATCTTCGCCACCCGGCCGACATCGTTGCGCCCGAGGTCGAGCAGCATCAGATGCTCGGCCAGTTCCTTCGGGTCCGACAGCAGATCCGCCTCCAGCGCGCGGTCCTCTTCCGGCGTCGCGCCGCGCGGCCGCGTGCCAGCAATCGGGCGCACCGTCACCTCGCCGTCGCGCAGCCGCACCAGGATCTCGGGGCTCGCGCCGATGATCTGGAAGCCGCCCATGTTCAGGAAGAACATGAAGGGCGAGGGGTTGGTGCGGCGCAGGCTCCGGTAGAGCGCGAAGGGCGGCAGCGGAAAGTCCTGGGTCCAGCGCTGGCTGGGAACCACCTGAAAGATGTCGCCGGCGCGGATGTAGTCCTTCGCCTTCTCGACCGCGGCCTTGTAGCCGTCCTTGGTGAAGTTCGACACCGGCGCGCCCACCACCGTCGCCTCGCCAAGGCTGCGGCTGTCGCTGGCCGGCTGGCGGTCGAGGTCGCGCACCGCGTCCATCACCCGCTCGGCCGCCTGCGCATAGGCGGCGCGGGCCGAAAGGCCCGAACTGGCCCAGGCCGGCGCCAGCACCGTCACCTCGCCCTTGACCCCGTCCAGCACCGCCACCACCGAAGGGCGCAGCAGCATCGCATCGGGCACGCCGATCGGGTCGGGGTTGATGTTCGGCAGATGCTCGACCAGACGGATCATGTCATAGCCGAGATAGCCGAACAGGCCGGCGGCAATCGGCGGCAGTCCGGCCGGCATGTCGATATGGATCTCGGCCAGCAGCGCGCGCAGCAGGTCGAGCGGGTGGCCCTCCTGATCCTCGAACCCGGCGGCATCGAAGCGCGCCTGCCGGTTGATGCGGGCCTGCGTGCCGCGGCATTCCCAGATCAGGTCGGGCTTCATGCCCACGACGGAGTAGCGCCCGCGCACCTCGCCCCCGGTCACGCTTTCCAGCATGAAGGACAGCGGCCCGGCCTCGGCCAGTTTCAGCATCAGCGAGACCGGCGTATCGAGATCGGCGGCCAGACGTGTCCAGACCAGCTGGTTCTTCCCCGCATCATATCCGGCTTCGAATTCGGCGAAGGAAGGGGTCAGGGCCACGGGACTTGTCCTTGGATTGCCGATGAACGGCCTTGGGTCTGGGGAAGCAGGCCGGGCGCGCCCGGCCCTGCCGTTACGGCATCTGGGCGTGGACGGCGTTGATCGCGGACTGGTTCAGCGTCACGCCGGCCTCGTCCTCGATGGCGCGGGTGAACAGCTCCAGCGCGTCCTGCGCGATGCCCTGGCGCGCCTGGGTGTCGAGCGCGGTGCGCATCTGCGCTGCGGCCTCGTCCTCGGCGGCCGGCAGTGCGACGGAAGTCAGCCGCACCACATGGGCCGAGGCACCGTCGGTGCCGTCGCCCGCCAAGGCGCGGGTCTCGCCCTCGGCCATCTCGAACACCGCCTCGACGCCGCCCTCGGGCAGCCCCTCGACAAAGCCGTCGCGGGTGATCGGGGCAACGTCCGTCACCTCCAGCCCGCGGTCGGCGGCCGCGGCGGCAAGGTCGGGCGCGGCGGCGAGCGCCTCGGCCTCGGTCAGCAGGCGGCTGGAGGTTTCGGCCTCGATCCACAGCGCCGTCGCCTGCTCACGCACCTCGGCCAGTGGCCGCAGCGTCGGCTCGCGCACCTCGTCAAGCTGCAGCGCGAAGACGCCGCCATCTTCCATCTCATGCAGTTCGGGGAAGTCATCCGGGGTTGCGGCCAGCGCGACCTCGCGGACCTCGATATAGGCGGCAAGTCCCTCGCCGCCCTCGGCGGTCACCTCGACCGTGCCAAACTCCATCCCCGCCTCGGCTGCCAGCTCCTGCAGCGTGGCACCGCCAGCCAAGAGGTCATCAAGCTCCTGCGCGCGGTCGGCGATCATCCGGCGGGCGCGGTCCAGCGCCACCTCTTCGGACAGGCTGTCCTGCGCCTCCTCGAAGCTGACCTCCTGCGCCAGCAGGATCGCGTTCATCGCATAAAGCGCCGGGCCCAGATCGGATGGCAGCGGCCCGACAACGCCGGTGGCCTCCAGCGCGAACACACCTTCGCCCGCAGCGCCAAGCTCGGCTTGCGTCACCTCGCCCAGGTCTACATCCTGCAGGGCCAGGCCGCGTTCGTTGACCAGCTGTTCAAAGCTGACATCGCCCGCATCGATCCGCGCCTTGGCGGTCGCCGCCTCTTCCTCGGTCCCGAACACCAGCTGCTCCACCATCCGCCGCTCCGGCTGCACGAATTCCGCAATCCGTGCGTCGTATTCCGCGCGCAGTGCCGCCTCGTCCATGGGCACCTCGTCCAGCATCGCCTCGGGCGAGAGCCAGGCATAGGACAGCACGCGGGTCTCGGGCGCGGTGAAGGGGGCAGGGTTCCCGGCGTGGAAGGCGACAAGCTGGTCATCGGTCGGCTCCGGGACCGGCTCGGTCAGCAGATCCGCCGTCAGCACCACATGGTCAAAGCCGCGCGCCTCGCCGGCCCAGGTGGCAATCGCCTCGACATAGGCCGCCGGCGCGGCGATCCCGCCCGCCACCGCGCCCTGCAGCAGCACCCGCGCCGCCTCGTCGCGCAATTCGGCTTCGAATTCGGTTTCGGTCAGGCCCTGCTGGCGCAGCGCCAGCGTATACAGCTCGCGGTCGAACTGGCCGTCGATGCCGCGGAAGGTGCTGGCGCCGATGATCTGGTCGCGCACCTGCCCGTCGCCGGCCGACAGCCCGATCCGGTCCGCTTCGACATCCATCGCCGCCCCGGCGATCAGCCGGGCGCGCACGCCCTGGTCAAGGCCGAAGGCCTGGGCCTGCGCAAGGCTGATCGGCTGGCCGAACTGTGCCGACAGCGCATCCACCTCAGCGCGCAGGGCGCGGGCGTAATCGTTGACGTCCACCTCGCGGTCCCCGACCGTGGCCACGCTCTGCGTCGCGCCGCCGAAGCTCGTCACCCCAAAGCCGCCAAGGCCCAGGATCAGCATGGCCATCAGCAGCCAGACGACGGTGTTGGCACCCTTGCGCCGAAGTCCCTTTGCCATGCCCATCCCCTGCACATTATCCAACCGTTCCGGGCTGTTTACGGGTTCGGCCGTTCCGGGGCAAGGCTCCGCGCGGCGCGAAGGCTCAGAAGGCCAGCCGCTCCAGCCGGTCGAACAGCGCGCCGATCCCGGCAGCATCGACATTGGCAAAAGCGATACGCAACTGCCGCGCGCCCGCCGGGTCCTCGGCAGGCATGAACATGGTGCCCGGCAGCAGCAGCACGCCCGCCTCACGCACCAGCGCCCGTGCGAAGGCGGGCGAGGGCAGCGGGTGCGGATGCTCGACATAGGCGAAATAGGCGCCGCAGCCCAGCAGCCGCCAGCCCTCCAGCCGGGCAAAGCCCTGCACCATCGCCGCGCGCCGCGCCAGAATCTCCAGCCGCTCGCCTGCCACCCAGCCGCGCAGATTGCGCATCCCCCACAAGGCCGCGATCTGGCCAAGCTGGCCGGGGCAGATGGCGACGGTGTCGAGGAACTTCTCCACCTGCGCCAGCCGCGCGGCACTGGCGGTGATCGCCCCCACCCGGTGCCCGGTCAGCCGGTAGGCCTTGGAGAAGCTGTAAAGCTGGATCAGCGTGCCCGCCCAATCCGGATCGGTGAACAGGTCATGCGGCGCGCCGCTGCGGCTGTCGAAATCGCGGTAGGTCTCGTCCACAACCAGCGCGATCCCGCGGGACTGCGCCAGATCGTGGAAGGCGCGCAGTACCTCCGCCGGATATTCCACGCCGCCCGGATTGTTGGGGCTGACCAGCACGATGGCCCGGGTCCGCGGCCCGATCAGCTGCGCCGCCGCCTCGGGGTCTGGGATCAGCCCGTCCCCCGTCGCCAGCGGCACCGCCCCGACGCCCTGCATGTCCAGCCACATCTTGTGGTTGAAATACCACGGGGTCGGCAGGATCACCTCATCCCCGGCGCCGGCGAGCGTGGACATCACCGCGCAGAACGCCTGATTGCAGCCCTGGGTGATCGCCACCTGATCCGGCGCCACCACGCCGCCATAGGCCGCTGACCACTGCGCCGCCACCTCGGCCCGCAACGCCGGCAGCCCCAGCACCGGCCCATAAAGATGCGCCGCCGGATCCTCGAGCGCCGCCCGCGCAATCTCCTGCCGCAGCGCCAGGGGGGGCGGATCGACCGGTGCCGCCTGGCTGACATTGATCAGCGGCCGCCCTTCGGGAAACACCATCCCATCGAGCCAGCGCCGCGCCTCCATCACCGGAGGCAGGAACGTCGCTTCCATCGCGGGGTTCAGCGGGTGGATCATCGGGGCGCACCTGTGTTTCTTGCTGGGTGAAATATCCCGGGGGTGCGGGGGCTGGCCCCCGCTGCCTTGACCTGTGCGGGGGCTGGCCCCCGCTGCCTTGGCCTGTGCGGGGAATGCCCTCCGCTTCTGGCCCCCGCTGCTGTCAGTCCGCCCCGCGGAACGGCTGCACATATTGCAGCGCCATGTCCCAGGGGAAGAAGATCCAGGTATCCTGGCTGACCTCGGTCACGAAGGTATCCACCTGCTTGCGACCCTGCGGCTTGGAATAGACCGTGGCGAAATGCGCCTTGGGATAGAGGCTGCGAACCAGCTCCAGCGTCTTGCCGGTATCGACCAGATCATCGACGACCAGGATGCCGGTGCCATCGCCCATCAGCTCGGCCTGCGGGCTTTTCGTCACCACCGCATCCTTCTGCGCCTGATGGCTGTAGCTTTTCACGCTGATCGTATCGACGACCCGGATGTCCAGCTCGCGGCTGACGATCATCGCCGGCACGAGGCCACCGCGGGTGATGCCCACCACCGCGCGCCAGCCGCCGTCATCGGGTCCGTGGCCCTGCAGCCGCCAGGCCAGCGCCCGCGCGTCGCGGTGCAGCTGGTCCCAGCTGACGTGAAAGCCCTTTTCATGCGGCAGCCGGTCGGACATGGGCCCCTCCTCAGGTGGCGGCGATCTTCAGCCCCAGCAGGGCCAGAAGCCCGCCAAAGCTGCGGTCGATGATGGTCTTGAGGCTGATATAGGCAGCGCGGCTGCGGTCCAGCGAGAAGATGCGCGCGACGCCGATATTCCAGACGAATTCGTTGACGAACACGACGGCCAGCAGCGCGGCATAAACGGCGGCCGGTGTGCCCTGCGGCACGGTGCCAAGGAAGATGGCCGAGAACACCACCGGGGCCTTGGGGTTGGCCAGCTGCGTGAACAGGCCCAGCCGGAAGGCCGACAACGCCGAGCGCGGCACCGGGCGGGCATCGGCGGTGATGAACGGCTTGTCCGCCTTGCGCCACAGCTGCAGGCCCAGCCAGATCAGATAGCCGCCGCCGATGATCTTCAGCGCCCAGAGCAGGGCAGGGGCCGCGGCGAACACCAGGTTCAGCCCGAACATCGCCACCCCGGCCCAAATCGCCGCGCCGGCGCCGATCCCGGCCGCCAGCAGCGCGCCGGTGCGGAACCCCTCGCTAAGCCCGGTGCGCGCCGCCATCAGCACCGCAGGGCCAGGCGACACCGCGGCCAGCAGCGACAGCATGTAGAAGGCGATGAAGCCGGCGAGGGTCATGGCTCAGGACTCCTTGCGCCCCGTCACCACGTCGATATCCGGCGCATCGACCGATTTCATGCCAACGACATGGTAGCCGGCGTCGACATGATGGGTCTCGCCGGTCACGCCGCTGCCAAGGTCCGACAGCAGGTACAGCGCCGATTTCCCGACCTCGTCCTGCGTCACGTTGCGCCGCAGCGGCGAGTTCAGTTCGTTCCACTTCAGGATATAGCGGAAATCGCCGATGCCGCTGGCCGCCAGCGTCTTGATCGGCCCGGCCGAGATCGCGTTGACGCGGATCCCGTCCTTGCCGAGGTCTTCGGCCAGATACTTGACGCTCGCCTCCAGCGCGGCCTTGGCGACGCCCATCACATTGTAATGCGGCATCACCTTCTCGGCGCCGTAATAGGTCAGCGTCAGCAGGCTGCCGCCGGGGCCCATCATCGCGGCGGCGCGCTGGCACACGGCGGTGAAGGAATAGACCGAGATATCCATGGTCATCTGGAAATTCGCAGCGCTGGTGTCGACATAGCGGCCGCGCAGCTCGTTCTTGTCGGAAAAGCCGATGGCATGGACGACGAAGTCCAGCGTGCCCCAGACCTCTTTCAGCCGGTCGAAGACCGCATCCAGAGAGGCGCCGTCCGACACGTCGCAATCGACCAGCTCGGTCACGCCGATCCCGGCGGCCAGCGGCTCCACCCGTTTGCGGAAGGCATCGCCCTGGAAGGAGAAGGCCATCTCCGCGCCCTGGGCCGCGAGTGCCTTGGCGATTCCCCAGGCAATCGACTTGTCGTTCGCCAGGCCCATGATCAGCCCGCGCTTGCCCGCCATCAGGCCGTTTGACATTTCTTATCTCCCGCGCATCTTGCAGTTCGAGAGCTTTAGGCGATTGGCGGGCCTGCATCAAGCGCGGTTCGGGCGCCGCACGATGAAGGGGCCAGCGCCATGACAGACAGGACAGGGATTTTCGCGGGGGACGATCCGTTCCGCATCGCGCAGGACTGGCTGGCCGAAGCGGAACCGGCAGAGCCGAACGATCCCAACGCGATTGCGCTGGCAACGGTCGATGCGGCCGGCCTGCCCAATGTGCGGATGGTCCTGCTCAAAGAGATCGAAACGGCAGGGCCGCTTGGCGGGGCCTTCGTCTTCTATACCAACTACACCAGCGCCAAGGGGCAAGAGATCGAGGCCAGCGGCAAGGCCGCCTTCGTGATGCACTGGAAGTCGCTGCGCCGGCAGATCCGGGTGCGGGGCCTGACCAGCCGCGAGGAGGGGCCGCTGGCGGATGCCTATTATGCCTCGCGCTCGCTGAAGTCGCGGCTGGGGGCCTGGGCCTCGGCGCAATCTCAGCCGCTGGACAGCCGTGGCACGCTGATGGCCGAAGTTGCAAAGGTGACGTTGCGGGAAGGGCCGATGCCCAGGCGTCCGCCCTTTTGGGGCGGGATCCGGATCGTGCCGTTGGAGATCGAATTCTGGGCAGATGGGGCATTTCGGTTGCATGACAGATTCCGATGGTCGCGCACCACACCCGGCGCGGCATGGGAAATTGTTCGCCTTAACCCATGAAATTCACGCTTCGTGAATGGCACAGGTATGGAATTCCGTGCTTTGGGGGCTTGCAACCTGATTGCCGCTTGTGACAACTCCCGTCGTGGGAGCGAGCATTGGGAAGCAGGAATTATGACGGACAGCGACGAGAGCCAAGCCCGGGTCGAGGGACGCGTCAAGTGGTTCGACGCCAGTAAAGGGTTTGGATTCATTGTCTCTGATGCCGGCGGTCCCGACATCCTGCTTCATGCCAATGTGCTGCGGAATTTCGGCCAAAGCTCTGTCGCCGATGGCGCCCGGATCACGGTGCTGATGCAACTGACCCAGCGGGGCGCGCAGGCCGTCGAAGTGGTCGAGATCGTTCCACCCGTCCACGAGACCTCCACCCCGCTCGAAGAGATGGTCGAAGGCGATCTGGCCGAGCTGGCAACGCTGCCGATGCTGCCCGCGCGGGTGAAATGGTTCGACAAGGCCAAGGGATTCGGGTTTGCAAACATCTTCGGCAAGCCCGAGGATGTGTTCATCCATGTCGAGGTGCTGCGCCGGTCCGGCTTTGCCGATCTGGCTCCGGGCGAGGCAGTCTGCCTGCGGGTGGTCGATGGCAAGCGGGGCCTGATGGCCGCGCAGGTGCTGTCCTGGGAAAGCGCGACACGCGCGCAGGCGGAAGGTGCAAGGCTGCAATGATCCGGGCGGGACTTCTGGCAACGGCGCTGTGCCTTCTGTCGCAGGGGGCCGCGGCCGCCTGTTCCGAGGGGGTGGCGGGCCTGCGCTGGCCGGATGGAAGCGCCAGCTTTACCGTCGAGATTGCCGACGATGCTGCCGAACGCGCGCAGGGGCTGATGTTCCGCGAAAGCCTCGATCCCTCGGCCGGGATGCTGTTCATCTATGAACGCCCGCAGCCTGCCGCGTTCTGGATGAAGAACACCCTGATCCCGCTGGACATCCTGTTCTTCGATGCGTCCGGGCGGCTGACCGCCGTCCACGAAAACGCGGTTCCGCACGACGAAACCCCGCTGCCCGGCGGCGATGCCGTGGCGATGGTGCTGGAGATCCCGGGCGGGCGGGCGCGAGAGCTTGGCCTGTCGGGCGCGGTCGAGCTGCAGCATCCGCGGCTGCCCAACCCGGTCTGGCCCTGCGAGTAGGGGCATCGGGGGGCTTCCCCTCGCCGCGCTCTCGCGCTAGGAGGGCGTCAGTCGGAGTGTAGCGCAGCCTGGTAGCGCATCTGGTTTGGGACCAGAGGGCCGGGGGTTCGAATCCCTCCACTCCGACCATATCCCCCCATTCCCCCCAATGACGACCTGCCGTGCCCGACCCCGGCGCCAGCACCTGAAAATCCGGCTTTCCCCCGTCCTGCCGATGGGGCACGCTCGGCATCTGCCGCCGGGAACCGCGGCGCCGCTTGCGGGCTTTTACACCACACATCCCCGGCGCCCTGCATTGGAGACCCCGATGATCCGCATTCTCATTCCTGCCCTTCTGCTGGCGGCTTGCATGCCCTCCACCCCGCCCCCCGATCCGGCGGGGGCCTCGGTCTCGCATCTGGGCGTGGTCTATCCGATCGAGGCCACGGCCTATGGCTGGCAGCTGCAGAGCAAGGGCCAGCGCGTGATCTGCCGCGCGCCGACCACGGACGATTGCTACTGGTCGCTGCGGGGTCACCTGACGGCCGAGGCGCGGCTTGCCGACATCCCCTGACGGAACGCCGGTCGGGCTTGCGGGTTGATCCGGGCAGCAACCAAGGTGATGCCCATGTCCCGCCCAGAACCTCCGAAGCCCGACTCGCCCCACCCCGGCGGGATGCAGACCCCCGATTACGAACGTCTGGACCAGCCCGGCAAGACCCCGAAGCCGGACGCGGGCCCCGAGGGCGATGTCGATGTGCCCGGCCCGGGTGACGGCCCGCGTGGCCCCAAGGGCTGAAGCTGCCGTGACCGATTCCAGCCGTTCGGCACCTCGCATGTGACAGCCCGGCCCGCGAGGCGGTCGCCGCGCAGTTTTGTCGCGCCGCTGTGCCATTCCGGCCACCCCCCGTCGCGGCGCCCGGACTGTCCACAGCGGGCTGTGGATGCTTTTCATGCAAAGTCTCAGCTTCCCCTGCCAAAGGTGCGGGACTGCTTGGGTTTTCGTCCACAGGGCAGTTTCGCGGGCCTTGTGCGTGAATCGCCTCGCCCTGGCCCGCCCACAGCCCCCCCCGCCGGTCAATCCAAAAACCCCCGCATCATGGTGAAAAAACCGGTTGCGAGGCTGGCGTTTTGGGGTCAGGTTGTGTTGACTGACCAAGAGCCCACCAGATGTAGTGGTGGTGTGGGACGGCAAAACAAACCGAAGACGCGGCCGATCGGGGGATACGGCCAGGCCTGCGCGGCACAGCGCGGGCAGCGGTCGGCTTGTGCTTGCCCGAGCATTCAGGGGCCCCGGTCACGAGGCAAGCGGCGCCTGCAAGCCGCGTGAACGTGAAACGAAAAAACGACGGGGCAGACATGAAGATCGAACGCAAATTCACCGCTGCGGGCGCCGATGCCTATGCGGCGCTTGGCTTTACCACCACCGTGTCCGAAATCCGCAATCCGGATGGCACGGTCGTTTTCCGCAATGACAGCGTCGAGGTGCCGGCCGGATGGAGCCAGGTCGCCTCGGACGTGCTGGCGCAGAAGTATTTCCGCAAGGCCGGCGTTCCGGCGGTGCTGAAGAAGGTGCGCGAGAAGAACGTCCCCGAGTTTCTGTGGCGGTCGGTCCCGGACGAGGACGCCTTGGCGAAACTGCCGCAGGATCAGCGGTTTGCGGGCGAAACTTCAGGTAAACAGGTCTTCGACCGCCTCGCCGGTGCCTGGGCCTATTGGGGCTGGAAGGGTGGCTACTTCAGTAGTGAAGATGACGCCCGCGCCTATTTCGACGAGATGCGCTTCATGCTGGCCGCGCAGATGGGTGCGCCCAACAGCCCGCAATGGTTCAACACCGGGCTGCACTGGGCCTACGGCATCGACGGGCCGAGCCAGGGGCACTACTATGTGGACTTCAAGACCGGGAAGCTGACGCGGTCGGAATCCGCCTATGAACACCCGCAGCCCCATGCCTGCTTCATCCAGTCGGTGCGCGACGATCTGGTCGGCGATGGCGGCATCATGGACCTGTGGGTGCGCGAGGCGCGGCTGTTCAAGTATGGCTCGGGCACCGGCACCAACTTCTCCAGCCTGCGCGGCGAGGGCGAGAAGCTGTCGGGCGGTGGCAAGTCCTCGGGCCTGATGGGCTTCCTGAAGATCGGCGACCGGGCGGCGGGCGCGATCAAGTCGGGCGGGACCACGCGGCGGGCGGCCAAGATGGTGATCTGCGACATGGATCACCCCGATATCGAGGCCTTCATCAACTGGAAGGTGATCGAAGAGCAGAAGGTGGCCAGCCTCGTCGCCGGATCGAAGATGCACGAGCGCCAGCTGAACGAGATCTTCGGCGCGATCCGTACCTGGGACGGGTCCAGCGAGGATGCCGTCGATCCGGCGAAGAACGCCGCGCTGAAGGCCGCGATCCGCGCCGCCAAGAAGGTGTCGATCCCCGAGACCTATGTGAACCGGGTGCTGCAATATGCGCGGCAGGGTTTCACCTCGATCGAGTTCCCGACCTATGACACCGACTGGGATTCCGAGGCCTATATCTCTGTCTCGGGCCAGAACTCCAACAACTCCGTTCGCGTCACCGACAGCTTCCTGAAAGCGGTGCGCGATGATGCCCCGTGGGAGCTGATCCGCCGCACCGATGGCAAGGTCGCCAAGACGGTGGGCGCACGCGAGCTGTGGGACCAGATCGGCCATGCCGCCTGGGCCTGCGCCGATCCCGGCATCCAGTTCCACGACACGGTCAACGCCTGGCACACCTGCCCGGAAGACGGGGCGATCCGCGGGTCGAACCCGTGCTCGGAATACATGTTCCTGGACGATACCGCCTGCAACCTGGCGTCGATGAACCTGCTGACTTTCCAGAAGGCGGGCAAGTTCGACGCCGAAGCCTATGTCCATGCCTCGCGGCTCTGGACCGTGACGCTGGAAATCTCTGTCGCGATGGCGCAGTTCCCGTCGAAGGAAATCGCGCAGCGCAGCTATGATTACCGCACCCTGGGGCTGGGATACGCGAACATCGGCGGCCTCTTGATGACCATGGGCCTTGGCTATGACAGCGCCGAGGGCCGGGCCCTGTGCGGCGCGCTGACGGCGGTGATGACCGGCGTTGCCTATGCCACCTCGGCCGAGATGGCGGCAGAGCTGGGGCCGTTCCCGGGCTATGCCCGCAATAGCGCCCACATGCTGCGGGTGATCCGCAACCACCGCGCGGCGGCCTATGCGAAGGTGACGGGCTATGAGGGCGTCAACGTCAACCCGGTGCCGCTGGATCACGCGAACTGTCCCGACCAAGGGCTTGTCGCGCTTGCGAAATCCGCCTGGGACGAGGCGCTGGCGCTTGGCGAGGCGCATGGCTACCGCAACGCCCAATCCACCGTGATCGCGCCGACCGGCACCATCGGTCTGGTGATGGATTGCGACACGACGGGCATCGAGCCGGACTTCGCGCTGGTGAAGTTCAAGAAGCTGGCGGGCGGGGGCTATTTCAAGATCATCAACCGCTCTGTCCCGGCCGCGCTGGACACGATGGGCTATTCCTCGGCCCAGATCGAAGAGATGATCGCCTATGCTGTCGGCCATGCCAGCCTTGGCAACTGCCCCGGCATCAACCACACCTCGCTGATCGGCCACGGCTTCGGCGCGGCAGAGCTGCAGAAGATCGAGGCGGCGCTGCCCTCGGCCTTCGACATCCGCTTTGTCTTCAACCAGTGGACGCTGGGGGAGGATTTCTGTACGAAAACCCTCGGCATCCCGGCCGACAAGCTGAACGATCCCACCTTCGACCTGCTGCGCCACCTTGGCTTCACCAAGGCGCAGATCGACGCGGCGAACGATCATGTCTGCGGCACCATGACCCTGGAAGGCGCGCCGTTCCTGAAGCCGCAGCACCAGTCTGTCTTCGACTGCGCCAATCCCTGCGGCAAGAAGGGCAAGCGCTATCTGGGCGTGGACAGCCATATCTACATGATGGCGGCGGCGCAGTCCTTCATCTCGGGCGCGATTTCCAAGACCATCAACATGGCCAACACCGCGACCATCGAGGATTGCCAGAAGGCCTATGAGCTGTCGTGGTCGCTGGGGATCAAGGCCAACGCGCTCTACCGTGACGGATCGAAGCTGTCGCAGCCGCTGGCCTCGGCTTTGGTCGAGGATGACGAGGAGGCCGAAGAGATCATGGCCACCGGCACGCCCACCGAAAAGGCGCAGGTGATCGCCGAGAAGATCGTCGAGAAGATCATCGTCAAGGAGATCATCCGCAGCCACCGCGAAAAGTTGCCCGACCGGCGCAAGGGCTATACCCAGAAGGCGGTGGTCGGCGGCCACAAGGTCTATCTGCGCACCGGCGAGTACAAGGACGGCCAGCTTGGCGAGATCTTCATCGACATGCACAAGGAAGGCGCGGGCTTCCGCGCGATGATGAACAATTTCGCCATCGCGGTGTCGGTGGGCCTGCAATATGGGGTGCCGCTGGAAGAGTTTGTCGATGCCTTCACCTTCACCAAGTTCGAACCCGCGGGCATGGTGCAGGGCAACGAGGCGATCAAGTCGGCGACCTCGATCCTGGATTATGTGTTCCGCGAGCTGGCGGTGTCCTACCTCGACCGCACCGATCTGGCGCATGTGGCGCCGAAGGGGGCGAGCTTCGACGATCTGGGCGGCGGCAGCTATGAGGGCGCGGTCAACGTGGCGCCGGTGTCGGAAAGCGCTGCGTCGAAATCGCTGGAGGTGCTGCGGCAGATCTCCTCGACCGGCTATCTGCGCAAGCGGCTTCCGCAAGAGCTGGTGGTGCTGCAGGGCGGGATCAGCGGCGCGACAGCCTTTGCCGGCGGCGTCGATGCGATGGAGGCGCTGACGGCGCTGGTGCCGGAGATTGCGCGCGCTGCGGGGGGCGGGGCCACGGCCATCTCCTCGGGGACCGTCAGCATCGACGCGCGCACCCGCGCCCGGCTGCAGGGCTATGAGGGCGAGGCTTGCGGCGAGTGCGGCAACTACACGCTGGTGCGCAACGGCACCTGCATGAAGTGCAACACCTGCGGCGGCACCAGCGGCTGTAGCTGAACGACTGCGGGCGGGGGCCCCATGGCCCTCGCCGCAACAAAAGGACGGCGCGCATGACCCTCTACGGCATTCCCACCTGCGACACCTGCCGCAAGGCGCTGGCCGCCCTGCGCGCGGCGGGGCTGGAGCCGGTGTTCCGCGATGTGCGGGCCGAGCCGCTGAGCCAGGCCGAGATTGCGAAGATCGTCGATGAGTTCGGCACCCGCGCCATCAACCGCACCTCGCCGACCTTCCGCAGCTTCAACGCCTTCTTGCGCGAGTCGGAGCCCGAGGCGCAGATGGCGGCGCAGCCCACGGTGATGAAGCGCCCGGTGATCGAGCGTGACGGGCGCTGGTTCCTGGGCTGGGACGCGGATGTGCAGGCGGCGCTGCTGCCAAAGGGGTGACCGGAGGCGGGTTGCAGGCGGGGGCAGGGGTGCTATCGTGCCCGCAACGCCCCTTGCAGGAGTCCCGCCATGATCCGTGCCACCGTCCTGTCCGCCGTCGCGGCGCTTGCCCTTGTGGCCCCGGCCCTCGCCGAGACCGGGCAGCCCAAGCGGGTGTCCTTCCCGCCCCAGTTGATGCCCTATGTCTACCGGGTGCTGTCCTATACCGAGGATCACTATGCCGTGCAGGTCAAGACCGGCTTCGTCGGCCCGGCCGAGGCGGCGCGGGCGATCCAGCCGCTGTGTGCCGCACGGACCAAGGCGGTGGTCGGCTACAGGCCCGCCACGGTGGTGATCGGCGGATCAGGCGGCACGGCGATGACGGCGCTGTCCTATTCGGTGCGCTGCCGCTGAATGCAGAACGGCCCGCGCGGGCGGGCCGTGCAAGGTCTTGGCTGGGGGCTCTGTCAGAGCAGCTTGAGGTCGCTCGCCGAGGCCCGGCCGTCGCGGCCGGATTGCAGTTCATAGGCGATCTTCTGGTTGTCGTTCAGCCCCTGCAGCCCGGCGCGTTCCACCGCCGAGATGTGGACGAAGACATCCTGGCCGCCGCCATCGGGGGCGATGAAGCCGAAGCCTTTTGTCGCGTTGAACCATTTCACGGTGCCGGTGGCCATCCCGTCTCTCCTTCGATCGTAATTCCCGAGGCGGTATTGCCCGGGCCGTGCAGTCAGGTCTTTCAGGTCGTCCGGCTGCCCCGTTGCAGGGAGGCGGTAGAAAGGCTGCGGTCACGCCCGAAAATTCATGCGAGATTCGCGCGAAAAATCAAGATGGAATAAGGCCCGCCCAGGAGGGGGCGGGCCTGTAGGCCAGGGCTTTTGGGCGGATCAGCGCAGGTCGGGCGGCGTCGCCTCGATGACCATCTGTCCCAACACGGCGTCGAGCGACAGCGTTTCGCTGCGGGTGTCGCCCAGACGGCGCATCGACACGCTGCGCTCTTCGACCTCCTTCATGCCGATGGCGAGGATGACCGGCACCTTGCCAAGGCTGTGCTCGCGCACCTTGTAGTTGATCTTCTCGTTGCGGGTATCGGCCTCGGCGCGCAGGCCGCGGGCGGTGAGGGCGGCGGCGACTTCCTTCACATAGGCATCGGCGTCGGACACGATCGAGGCGACGACGATTTGCCGCGGCGCCAGCCACAGCGGCAGCTTGCCGGCATAGTTCTCGATGAGAATCCCGATGAACCGCTCGAAGCTACCCAGGATCGCCCGGTGCAGCATGTAGGGCCGGTGCCGCGCGCCATCCTCGCCGACATATTCGGCGCCCAGGCGGGTCGGCAGGTTCGGGTCCACCTGGAAGGTGCCACATTGCCATTTGCGGCCAATGGCATCGGTCAGCTTGAAGTCGAGCTTGGGCCCGTAGAAGGCGCCTTCGCCGGGGTCCAGTTCATACTCGGCGCCGGCCTTGCGGATGGCGTTTTCCAGCGCGCCTTCGACCTTGTCCCAAGCCTCGTCCGAGCCGATGCGCACATCGGGGCGGGTCGAGAACTTGATCTCGAACCCCTCGAAGCCGAGGTCTTTATAGACCGAGGACAGCAGCTTGATGAAATCGGCGCATTCCGCCTCGATCTGGTCTTCGGTGCAGAAGATATGCGCATCGTCCTGCGTGAAGCCGCGCACCCGCATCAACCCGTGCATCGAGCCCGAGGATTCGTAGCGGTGGCACGAGCCGAATTCGGCCAGCCGCAGCGGCAGGTCGCGGTAGGATTTCAGGCCCTGATTGTAGATCTGCACATGGCAGGGGCAGTTCATCGGCTTCAGCGCGTTGATGCGCTTTTCACGCGCGCCTTCCTCGTCCACCTCGACGATGAACATGTTCTCGCGGTAGGCTTCCCAATGGCCCGATTTCTCCCACAAGATCCGGTCCACCACCTGCGGCGTGCGGATCTCGCGGTAGCCGGCCGACCGCTGGCGGCGGCGCATGTAATCTTCCAGCGTGCGATAGATCGACCAGCCATTCGGGTGCCAGAACACCATGCCGGGGGCTTCTTCCTGCAGGTGGAACAGCTCCATCTCGCGGCCCAGCTTGCGGTGGTCGCGCTTGGCGGCCTCTTCCAGCAGGGTGAGGTAAGCCTTCAGATCCTCGCGGTTGCGGAAGGCCACGCCCGAGATGCGCTGCAGCATCGGGCGGCTGGCATCGCCGAACCAATAGGCACCGGCGACGGCCATCAGCTTGAAGGCGTCGGGGGGCAGCTGCCCGGTATGCTGAAGATGCGGGCCGCGGCAGAGGTCCTGCCAGTCGCCATGCCAATACATGCGGATCGGCGCATCCTCTGGAATGCGGTCGATCAGCTCCAGCTTGTAGGGCTCGCCGCGCTGTTCGTAATAGGCGATGGCGCGGGCGCGGTCCCAGATCTCGGTGCGGATCGGATCGCGCAGGTTGATGATCTCGCGCATCTTCTTCTCGATGGCGCCAAGGTCTTCGGGCGTGAAGGGCTCGGCGCGGTCGAAATCGTAGAACCAACCATGTTCGGTGACCGGGCCGATGGTGACCTTCACCTCGGGCCAGATCTCCTGCACGGCGCGGGCCATGACATGGGCGAGGTCATGGCGGATCAGCTCCAGCGCCGGGGCCTCGTCCTTCAGCGTGTGCAGGGCAATGGCGGCATCGGAGGTGATCGGCCAGGCCAGATCCCAATGCGCGCCATCGACGCTGGCGGAAATCGAGGCCTTGGCAAGGCTGGGCGCGATGGAGGCGGCAACCTCGGCGGGCGTCACGCCCGCGGGGTAGTCACGCACGTTGCCATCGGGAAAGGTCAGGGAAATCTGGGCCATCTAAGGCACTCCTCGTCGGTTTGGCGCCCACGGAACGCCCGATTGCGGGTTATGTTGCGGCCTTCTATTCCCGTTTCCGCCGGTGCTGTCAACGCGGGTCATGGCCCCTGTTGCGCCTGTGCCGCGGCAGGGTAGGATGACAAAAAAGAGCGGAGCAGGACCCATGCCGGAATTTTTGGTCACCCCCGAGGGGCGGCGCATCGCCTATGAGCGCAAGCCCGGCAGCGGCCCGGGCGTGGTGTTTCTGGGCGGGTTCCGGTCCGACATGACCGGCACCAAGGCGCAGGCGCTGGAGGCATGGGCGCTGGCGCAGGGCCGGGCCTTCCTGCGCTTCGACTATTCGGGGCACGGGCAGTCTTCGGGCGACTTTCTGGACGGGGCGATTGGCGATTGGGCCGCCGATGCGCTGGTTGCGATCACCGCGCTGACCGAGGGGCCGCAGGTTCTGGTCGGCTCGTCGATGGGCGGCTGGATCTCGCTGCTGTGCTGCAAGGCGCTTGGCGGCCGTGTGGCCGGCCTCGTCACCATCGCCGCCGCGCCGGATTTCACCGAGGATGCGATGTGGGCCGGGTTTGATCCGGCGCAGCGGGTGCAGCTGACCCGGGCGGGGCGGGTGGAGCTGCCGTCGGAGTATTCGGACGGGCCCTATGTCATCACCCGCAGGCTGATCGAGGAGGGGCGGGACCAGCTGGTGCTGCGCAGCCCGCTGCAGCTGCCGTTTCCGGTGCGGTTCTTGCAAGGCACGGCGGATGTGGATGTGCCGCCCGCGACGGCCTTGCGGCTGCTGGACCATACGCAGGGCCCCGATATCCGGCTGACGCTGGTGAAGGGTGCCGATCACCGCTTCTCCAGCCCTGACTGCCTGGCACTGATCGAGGCTGCGGTGGCGGATGTGCTGGCGCGGGGGGCCGCGTGATGGATGTGCGGCAGGTCGGCAAATGGCTGGGGCGGACGCTGCTGTTCGGCGGGGCGGCCGTCGCGGCGGTGGCCCTGTTCGCGCCCCGCGAGCCGGCGCCGCTGGCGCCGCGCTTCGATGCGGCCGAGGTGCCGGGGACCATGCAGATCGAGGCCTGGCTGGCGGCGCGCGAGGCGGGCTTTGCCGATATCGTGCCGGGGCTGCAGAAGCGGGTGGTCTGGGCCGGGCAGGCCGGGAAGACGACGCCGGTGTCGCTGGTCTATCTGCACGGGTTCTCGGCCAGTTCCGAGGAGATCCGTCCGCTGCCCGACCTGGTGGCCGAGCAGTTGGGGGCGAACCTGTTCTACACCCGGCTCTCTGGCCACGGGCGGGGCGGGGCCGCGATGGCGGAGCCCGCCGTGCAGGACTGGGTCGACGATCTGGCCGAGGCGGTGGCGGTCGGCGGCGTGCTGGGAGAGCGGGTCTATCTGATCGGCACCTCGACCGGCGGCACGCTGGCGGCGGTGGCGGCCAATGACCGCAAGCTGTCGCAGCGGATCGCGGGGGTGGTGCTGATCTCGCCGAACTTCGGGCTGAACCATCGCTTTGCCGGGCTGCTGACCTGGCCGCTGGCGCGCTATTGGCTGCCGCTGGTGCTGGGGTCGGAGGGCGGGTTCACCCCGCTGAACGAGGCGCATGGGGTGTTCTGGACCGCGCGCTACCCGGTGCAGGCGATCTTGCCGATGGCGGCGCTGACAAGGGCGGCCGCGGCGCTGGATTACTTCACCGTGGCGACGCCATCGTTGTTCATCTTCTCGCCGGACGATGCGGTGGTCTCGGTCCCGGCAATCCGTGCGATTTCGGGCCAGTGGGGCGGGCCGATGGTGGCGGTGGAGCGGCAGATGGGCGCGGGGGATGATCCCTATGGGCATGTCATCGCCGGGGATGTGCTGAGCCCGGGGCAGACGGAAGCCACCGCGCGGATCATCGCCGACTGGATCGGGGCGCATTGATGGGCTGTCGGTTTTGCGGCATCTTCGCCGGACCTTCGGTGCGTCTCGCGCCTGTTGCGATGATGGGCGGAATGCGATGATCGGTCCGACCCCGCCCGCCACCGGTCCCGAGCCGCTGCTGCTGATCCCCGGGTTGATGATGGATGCCCGCGCCTTCTGGCACCAGATTATCACCGTCTCGGCGCTGCGCCCCGTGCAGGTGGCCTGCCTTGGCACGCTGCCTTCCGTCGAGGAGATGGCGCGCGCGGTGCTGGAGCATGCGCCGCCGCGCTTTGCGGTCGCCGGGCACTGGCTGGGCGCGCTGGTGGCAATGGAGATCCTGAAGCGCGCGCCGGAACGGGTGACGCGGATCGCGCTGATGGATGTGAACCCCTTGCCGGAAAACCCGCAGGTCGCCGCCGCGCGCGAGCCGCGGCTGGTGGGGGCCCGCGCCGGGCGGTTGGCCGAGATGATGCTGCAAGAGGTGCCAGCCAGCACGCTGGCGCCGGGGCCGGGGCTGGACGAGGTGCAGGCGATCTTGCTCGACATGGCCGATGCGTTGGGGGTGGACGCCTATCTGGCGCAGTCGCGTGCGCTGGTGCGGCGGCCCGACCATCAGCGCACCCTGCGCACCGCGCGGCTGCCGGCGCTGGTGCTGTGCGGCGAGCATGACACGCTGTGCCCCGTCCGCCGCCACGAATTTCTGGCGGAGCTGATGCCGCATGCGCGGTTCGAGCTGATCCGCAATGCCGGCCATCTGCCGATGCTGGAGCAGCCCGAGGCGGTGACGGCGGCCTTGCTGGGCTGGCTGTCGGCGCCGCTGCTGCTGCGCTAGGCAATAGGGCCGCCCCGAAGGACGGCCCTTTTGCAATTCCCGCAGATCAGACGGCGCAGATCAGACGGCGCGGATCGCCGGCTTGGCCTTCATCGGCGCGCCATTCTCGGCATTGTCGTCGATGAAGCGCAGCACCAGCGGCCGGATATTGTCGCGCCAGGACTTGCCGGCGAAGATGCCGTAATGGCCGGCGCCCGGCTCCAGATGGCTGGCCTTCTTGCTGTCCGGCAGCCCGGTGCAGAGGGCAAGCGCGGCAAGGCACTGGCCGGGGGCAGAGATGTCGTCCTTCTCGCCCTCGACGGTCTTCACCGCCACCTGGGTGATCTTGCCGATATCCACCTGCTTGTCGCCGACGGTGAAGACGTTGCGCGCGACCACGCGGCGCTTGAACAGCCGCTCCACCGTGGTCAGGTAGAACTCGGCGGTCATGTCCATGACGGCAAGATATTCGTCATAGAAGCGGTTGTGCTGGTCATGGTCGCCCGCCTCGCCCTTGGCGGCGCGCAGGATCTGGTCGGTGAAGGCCTTGCCATGCCGCTCGCCATTCATCGAGATGAAGGATTGCAGCTGCAGCAGGCCCGGATAGACCAGCCGCCCGGCGCCGCGATACTTGAAGCCAACGCGCTGGATCATCGAGCGTTCCAGCTGGCCCATCGTCACCCGGCGGCCAAAGTCGGTCACATCGGTGGCGGCAGCATCAGGGTCGATCGGCCCGCCGATCAGGGTCAGGGTGCGGGGCTGCGCCTCGGGCTCCTGCTCGGCCAGATAGGCGGTCGCGGCGAGGGTCAGGGGGGCCGGCTGGCAGATCGCGATCACGTTGATGTCGGGCCCGAGGAACTTCATGAAGTCCACGAGGTAGAGCGTGTAATCCTCGATATCGAACTTGCCTTCGCTGACCGGGATGTCACGCGCATTGTGCCAGTCGGTCACATAGACTTCGCAATCGGGCAGAAGGCTGGCGACGGTCGAGCGCAGCAGTGTGGCATAGTGTCCCGACATCGGCGCTACCAGGAACACGCGGCGCGGTTTGGGCGGGCGCCCCGCGGCCTTGAAATGGATCAGGTTGCCAAAGGGTTTGGTGACCAGCGTCTCGACGGTGATGATGTGATCACGCCCGTCATCGCCCACCACGCTGCGGATGCCCCAGTCCGGCTTGGCGACCATCCGGGCGAAGCTGCGCTCGGTCACTTCGCCCCAGGCGGCGACCACATTGAAAAACGGGTGCGGCGCCAGGCCAAAGGCGGGGTAGGAAGCCATCGCGCGCGCAGTAGCACCAAGCCACTCGTTGGTGTTCCTCGCAGTCTCCATCAGATCGTAAGTCAGCATGCCCTTCATCGCGTCTCCTTGCCGGGGACCCCGGACTACTACTCGAACAGATTCGTCGCTTTCCCCCCCAGTGCCGCGACGTTATGGTACGAAGGCGGAGGATAGGGAGGAAAGACTAACATGACAACAGCGGAGGAGGCTGCCCTGCGGGTCCGCGAGGCGGAGACCCGACAGCGCGAGAAACTGGAAGAAAACCTGCACAAGGTCGAGGCGCTGACCCAGCGTCTGACCAAGGCGCTGACCCAGAAACGGCCGGCCAACCCGGCGCTGGAAGGCCCGGGGCAAGAGCTGTTCATGAAGGCCGGCGCCGCCTACATGGCCGAGGTGATGGAGCATCCCGAGCGGATCCTCGAGCATCAGGTGTCCTATTGGGGCAAGGCGCTGAAGCATTACGTCGATGCCCAAGCGACGCTTGCCAAGGGCAAGCTGGCCGCACCCGCGGATCCGGGGCCGAAGGACCGCCGCTTTGCCAATCCGCTGTGGGACACGCATCCCTGGTTCAACTTCCTCAAGCAGCAATACCTGATCTCGGCCGAGGCGGTGCAGACCGCGGTGGCGGGCCTCGACCATCTTGACGAGCGCGACCGCCGGCGGATCGAGTATTTCACCAAGCAGATCGTCGACATGATGGCGCCGACCAACTTCCTGGCGACCAACCCCGATGCGCTGGAGCGGGCGGTGGCGACCGACGGGCAGAGCCTTGTGGACGGGATGGAAAACCTCGTGCGCGATATCGAGGCGAGCCACGGTGACCTTCTGATCACGCTGGCCGATCCCAAGGCCTTCCGCGTCGGCGAGAATATCGGCACCAGCCCGGGGTCGGTCGTCTGGCGCAATGAGTTGTTCGAGCTGATCCAGTATGCGCCGAGCACCGAGAAGGTTCACAAGATCCCGCTGATCATCTTCCCGCCCTGGATCAACAAGTTCTACATCCTCGACATGAAGCCGTCGAACAGCATGGTGAAATGGATCGTCGATCAGGGGTTCACGCTGTTCGTGGTCAGCTGGAAGAACCCCGATGCCAGCTATGCCGACAAGGGCATGGATGACTATGTTCAGGACGGCTACCTTGCCGCCATCGAGCAGGTGAAGGCGATCACCGGGCAGAAGAAGGTCAATGCCGTCGGCTATTGCATCGCCGGCACCACGCTGACGCTGACGCTGGGGCTGATGGACAAGCGCGGCGACAAGTCGGTGAACGCGGCCACCTTCTTCACCACGCTGACCGACTTTTCCGATCAGGGCGAGTTCATCCCCTTCCTCGATGACGACTTCCTCGACGGGATCGAGGCGCAGGTAGCGCATGACGGGGTGCTGTCGAAATACTTCATGAACCGCACCTTCTCGTTCCTGCGCTCGAACGACCTGATCTATCAGCCGGCGATCCGCAGCTACATGATGGGCGAGGCGCCGCCCGCGTTCGACCTGCTGTTCTGGAACGGCGATGGCACCAACCTGCCGGCAAAGATGGCGGTGCAGTATCTGCGGCTGCTGTGCCAGCAGGACCGGCTGGCGACCGAGGGCTTCCCGGTGCTGGGAGAGGTGGTGCGGCTTTCGGACATGAAGGTGCCGCTCTGTGCCATCGCCTGCGAGACCGACCATATCGCGGCTTGGCAGGCCAGCTTTGCCGGCATCCGGCAGATGGCGTCGAAGGACAAGACCTTCATCCTCAGCGAGTCGGGCCATATCGCCGGGATCATCAACCCGCCGGGCCGCGACAAGTACGGGCACTATACCAGCAGCGCGCCGGTGGACGGCGTGCCGACCGACTGGAAGGCCGCGGCAGAGTTCACGCGGGGCAGCTGGTGGCCGCATTGGGGGGAATGGCTCGCGGGCAAGTCGGGCACGATGGTTGCGGCGCGCCAGCCGGGTAGTCCGGATCATCCGGTTCTGGCACCAGCGCCCGGCACCTATGTGTCCGAGGTGGTCGATGCCTGAGGGCAGGGCAGGGGCCGCAGGCGGAGGCGACTGCGGCACTCTGTCCCAATGTTGCGCGCGCGCCGTAAAACCGTCGCAAAAATTTCTTCTGCACTGCAGCATTTGGGGTTGCAATGCTGCAGTGCAGCATCTATGTTATGCGTGTCGCTGAATAAGTAACCGCCCGAGTGAGGAGCACTTCAAATGCAAAAACCCCAAGATTTCACCAAAGCCATCCAAGACATGATGTCGTCCTTCCCGGTGGACGGTTCGGCCATGCAGGACGCTTTCAAGACCCAGGCTGCCATGACCGAGAAAATGGCCAAGGTCGCCCTGGAAGCCGCCGAGAAGTCGACCGAGATTTCCTCGCGCTGGACCAAGGACACCATCGCCAAGATCGGTGCCCTGGCCAAAGCCAAGGACGAGCCGACCGAATACACCAAGGCGATGACCGATTTCGCCTCGTCGGCTGCCGAGATGGCCGCCGAGCACATGGCCGCCTTCGCTGAAGTGGCGAAGAAGGTTCAGATGGAAACCGTCGAACTGATGATGGCCGCTGGCAAGGACTTCTCCGAGGACGCAAGCGCCGCCGTGAAGAAGGCCACCGCCGAGGCGACGACCGCCGCGAAGAAGGCCACTTCGACCGCTGCGAAGTAATCAGGCAAGAAGACCCGGCGCCAGCGACCTCCTCCCTGCTGGCGCGGGGCCCTGGGGCAGACTTCGGTCTGCCCCCTTTTCGTCTTGGGCGGCAGACTTCGGTCTGCCGCTTTTTCGTTGTGCGCGCCCGCATTTCGCGGGGCCGCCCTGCAGATGAGCGGGGCCGGGGCGTTCTTTTCGTTTGTATTTTGCTGCGCTGCTTGCGTAATCTTTCCGCAGTGCAAAAATGACAACCGGGGAGGTGGACGTGGCCGAAGAAGCGAAAAAGCCGCTGCTGATCAAGCGCTATGCCAGCCGCAGGCTCTACAACACCGAGACCAGCGATTACGTCACCCTGGAGGATATCGCGTCGTTCATCCGGGACGGGCGCGAGGTTCAGATCATCGATCTGAAATCCGGTGACGACCTGACCCGCCAGTATCTGCTGCAGATCGTGGCCGAACATGAAAGCCGCGGCGAAAGCGTGCTGCCGGTGGATGTGCTGACCGACCTCGTGCGCAGCTACACCACGCAGGCGCAAAGCGTGGTGCCGCAGTTCCTGGCGATGTCGTTCGAGATGCTGCGCGAGAGCCAGTCGAAGATGATGGAAAACCTGTCGAACTTTCCCAGCCCGATGGCGACGATGCCGGGCTTCGACGCGCTGACCCGCCAGCAGCAGGCCTTCCTGAAGACGATGATGGGTGGCTGGAGCGGCGGGACCTCGGGCCCCGAGCCCGAGACCGATGCCCCGACCCGCACCGGCGAGAAGGAAGAGCTGGCGCAGATCAAGAAGCAGCTGGCCGATCTGCAATCCAAGCTGTCCAAGCTCTGACGCTTTCGTCCCGCCGTTCAGGGAGGAAAGGCGGGACATGGGAAAGGGGGCCGGTTGCGGCCCCCTTTCCTGTGTCTGCTGGATGGATCAGGCGACTTCGGCGAAGACCTTCTTCAGCGCCGCGCCCAGCTTGTCGAACATCTCGTCCATCTGCGGCTCGGTCATGATGAAGGGCGGGCAGAGCACGATGGCCTGCCCCAGCGGACGGCAGATCAGCCCGTGATCGGTGCAGGTATTGGCGATGCGCTCCGACACCGACAGCGAGCCGTCGAAGGGCGTCTTGGTGGCCTTGTCCTTCACCGCCTCCAGCGCGCCCATCAGGCCCTTGCCGCGCCATTCGCCGATATTGGGGTTCTCGGCCAGATAGGCCATCCCCGCCTCGAACTTCGGCGTCAGGGCGCGGACATTCTCGGCCAGCCCCTCGTTCATCACCACGTCGATGGCCTTCAGCGCGATGGCGCAGCCGACCGGGTGGCCCGAGGCGGTGAAGCCATGCGGGAACTCCTCGATCGCCTCCGCCGCCGCCTGCATCCGGTCCGCGAGATCCGGGCCAAGGATCACCGCGCCCATCGGGAAGAAGCCCGCGGTGATGTTCTTGGAGCTGATGATGGCGTCGGGCATGAAGTCATAGGTCTCGCAGCCCCAAGTGTTGCCGGTGCGGCCAAATCCGGTGATCACCTCGTCGGAGATCAGCGGGATGCCGTAGCGCTTCAGCACCGCCTGCACCGCCTGGAAGTAGCCCTTGGAGGGCGGGATCACCCCGCCCGCGCCCATCACCGGCTCGGCGAAGAAGCCGGCGATGGTGTCGGGTCCTTCCATGATGATCCGCGCCTCCAGCTCTGCCGCCATGCGGGCGGTGAACTGCTCCTCGGTCTCGCCATCGCGGCCAAAGCGCCAGTAGTGGGGGCAGCCGACATGGATGAAGCCGGGCAGGGGCAGCCCGAAGACCGAGTTGTAGGGCTTGCCGGTCATGCTGGCCGACACCGCGGTGACGCCGTGATAGCTGTTGACGCGGGTGATGATCTTGCGGCGCTGCGGCTTGCCCTCGGCTCCGGCCAGGAACCACAGCATCTTGACCATCGTGTCATTCGCCTCGGAGCCGGAGTTGGTGTAGAACACCCGGCCCTTCTCGAAGGGCGAGACCTCGACCAGCTTTTCCGACAGCATCACCGTCTGGTCCGACATCCGGCCAAAGAAGGCGTGATAGCCGGGGAAGCGGTCATATTGTGCCTTGGCGGCGGCGGTCAGGCCGGGATGGTCGAAACCGGCGACCATGTTCCACAGGCCCGAATTGGCATCGAGATAGCGGCGGCCATGCACGTCGATGACATAGGGGCCCTCGCCATGGGTCAGCACCACCGCGCCGCGTTCGTGGACGGAAGGCAGGTCGGTGAACCCGTAGAGCGAGGAATTGTCGGCGCGGGATTCCCAGCTGTTCGGCGTATCGTCGCGCATGATGTTATCCTTTGTATGCAGGTCGATTTGGCCGCCACGCTATCCGGCCCGCGGGCGGCGTTCAACACCCAGCCAGCAGGAGTTGCGCGGAATGGCCGGGCGGGTGGGCGAAGTGGCGGTTGGCCGTGCTTGCCGCCTGACATTTCGCCAAGCTTCGGATCGGGCGGGAACAGGCGAGGCACTGCCTCGCCCCGCCCGTGCGGGACTTGTCGCCAGGAGCCGCTGGCCGCACGAGACCGATTGAGGCCAGCGCCCGACCTGGCGGGCGAGAAGCGCCCGCCGAGGGGTGATGAGCGATCAGAAATCATCCAGTGAATGATTTCCGCGAAGAACGCCCGGCCCGTGGCCGGGCCGGGAGGGCGGGCGCTGGCCGGGCCTTTGAGGCCCGGCCGGTGCAAGTGGATATTGCGGCGCGTGGCGAAGGCGACGGCCTTCGCCATGGTACTGACGGGATATTGAGATCCCACTCGTCCCACCCACCCACGATTGCACGCGCCGGCATTTCCCCCTAGCGTCGCGGCACCCGCCCTCTCGGGCCACCGGCAAAGGACGCGCGCATGGTCGAAACGCAAGGTCGCGTCACGCTCTGGGCCATCGAGGTCTTCCTTGTCACGGCCGAGGAAGGCGCCATTTCCGCGGCCGCGCGGCGGCTCGGCGCCAGTCCCTCCAGCATCAGCCAGCAGCTGACGGGCCTCGAGGCGGCGCTGGGGGCGGAGCTGCTGGTCCGCTCCACCCGGCCCGTCGCGCTGACCCCGGCGGGCGAGATCTTCCGCCGCCATGCGCAGGCCATCCTCAATGAACTCGCTCAGGCCCGCACCAGCCTCGGCCTTGCCGACCTGTCGCGGCTGGCCTCGTTCCGGCTGGGGGTGATCGAGGATTTCGACGCCGAGGTGACGCCGCGGCTGCTGTCGGGCATGGCCGAGGAGTTGCGCGGCTGGCAATTCCTGCTGGAAACCGGCGCGAGCCATTGGCTGCTGGACCAGCTCGACGCCCGCGCGCTGGATGTGGTGGTAGCGGCCGACATGGGCGCCTCGGCCGAGTGGATGGAGCTGCATCCGCTGCTGGTGGAGCCCTTCGTTGCGGCGGTGCCCAAGCATATGGCGGGGGCGGGGCTGCCAGAGCTCTCGGCGCTGCCGCTGATCCAGTATACCGCGCGCCACCACATGGGCCGGCAGATCGCGGCGCATCTGGCGCGGCAGAACCTGCGCTTGTCGCACAGGTTCGAGCTGGACAGCTATCACGCGATCATGGCGATGGTGGCCGAGGGCGCGGGCTGGACGATCCTGACACCGCTGGGGTTCCTGCACGCCAAGCGCTTCCGCACCGAGGCCGAGATGCTGCCGCTGCCCTTCGAGCCGCTGACCCGCACCATCTCGCTGTCGGCCCGCCGGGGTGTGCTGCAGGACATGCCGGCCCGGGTGGCAGGCCGGCTGCGGCCCTTGCTGGCCGAGATGATCGTGGCGCCGGCGGTGGAGCGCTACCCCTGGCTCGCCGCCGACCTGCGGGTGCTGCCGGGCTGAGGCGGCGGGGTGATGGAGAAGCGGGGGGCCTTCTGCCCCACATGAAACGAAAGAGGCGGGGGGCCTTCTGCCCCCCGCGCCCCCCGAGGATATTTGGAAAAGGCAAAGGGGGGCGGGCCGCGTGTCTTTTCAGTCGGCGCGGACCGCGGCGGCGGCGTCGATCAGCGCATCTGCGATAAAGTCCAACTCGGCCCGCGTCAGCCGGGCGGGCAGGCGCACGTCGCAGGCGCGCATCAGCATGGCGCGGGTCTTCGGCAGTTCGGGCAGGTCATCGAGGAACTGCCAGTTCCAGAAGGCGCGGGCGTTGTTTTCGCTGAGGCCGAAGACCTGGACCGAGATGCCGCGGGCCTTGGCGGCGTCCTGGAAGGCCAGCGCCTTGGCGTCGGTATCGAAGCCCACGAGGTTGAATTGGATGGAGTCGGGGGCGCGGGTTTCCTGCGGCAGCGCCGGGGGCACCGAGAGCCAGGGCGAGGTGTTCAGCCGCTCTGCCACATGGTCATGGCCTGCGCGCCCGTCGCGCACCCGCCGGTCCAGCTCGCCCAGTTGCGGACGGATGACGGCGGCGGACAGGTTCTGCATCCTTGTGTTGTAGAGCGGCAGGCGATTCTGCCAGAGGTGGTAGCTGTTCTGCAGGCCGGGATGCTTCTTCCAGTTCGCCTCATAGGCGCCCGACATGATCACCGCGCGGGCGGCGATTTCCGGGTCATCCGTGACCATGATCCCGCCTTCGCCGGCATTGATCATCTTGTAGGACTGGAAGCTGAAGCAGCCGACCTTGCCGATGGTGCCGATCGGGCGGCCGTTCCACAGGGTGCCGAGCGAATGCGCCGCATCCTCGATCACCGGGATGCCGCGCGCATTGCAGAGCGCCATGATGCCGTCCATGTCGGAAGTATGGCCGCGCATATGGCTAATGAGGACGGCGGCGATGCTGCCGTCCAGCTTGGCCTCGAAATCGGCCATGTCGATGCGGTAGTTCTGCCCGACCTCGACCAGCACCGGCACGCAATCGGCATGGACCACGGCGGAAGGTACGGCGGCGAAGGTGAAGGCCGGGATCAGCACCCGGGCGCCGCGGGGCAGGTCCAGCGCCTTCAGCGTCAGGAACAGCGCGGCGGAGCAGGAGGCGACGGCGAGCGCATATCGGCTGCCGAGCATCGCGGCGAACTCCGCCTCCAGCAGCGCAACCGGGGCGCCTTCGGGGGCGGTGTAGCGGAAGAGGTCGCCCGATTGCAGCAGCCGGTCGATCTCGGCGCGCGCCGCCTCGGGGATCGGTTCCGCATCATAGACATTGGGGGCAAGGGCTGCGGAGGCGAGGACAGCGGCTGAAGGGCGGGCGGGGGTCTCAAGCACCGGCAGTGCCTGTCCGTCATGGGCCATGTTCGGCTTTCCTGAAAAGGGTATTCAGGAAAGCTGTAAGCGGAAGCGGCAAAACTTGCCACTGAAAACTTGTCGCAGCGGCGGTTAGACGCCCAGCCGGTCGCGCATGCCATACCAGGTCATCGCCAGCACCAGCATCGGCCAGCGCAGTGCCACGCCGCCCGGAAAGCGCGGGGTCGGCAGACCGGCGAGCAGGTCGAAACGCTCGGCCTGACCCGCCACGGCCTCGGCCATGACCTTGCCGGCGAGCGTCGCCAGCGCCACCCCGTGGCCGGAATAGCCGGAGGCGGAGAGGATGTTCGGCGCGACGCGCAGGAAACAGGGAAGGCGGCTCATGGTGATCGCCAGCGTGCCGCCCCAGGCATAGTCGATCTTCGCATCCGACAGCTGCGGATAGACCTCCAGCATCGGCCCGCGCACGGTTCGCGCGATGTCGGGGAAGCGGTAGCCATAGCTTTCGCCCCCCCCGAACAGCAGGCGGTTGTCCTCGCTGAGGCGCCAGTAGTTTACCACGAAGCGCGTATCGGCGACGGCGACATTCTCGCGCAGCACGTCTGCCACCCGGGGGCCAAGCGGCTGCGTCGCCACGATGAAGTTGTTGATCGGCATCACCCGGGCGGCCACCTGCGGCATCAGCCCGCCGAGATAGCCGTTGGCGGCGAGGATGACGTGGTCGGCCTCGACATGGCCACCTTGCGTGATCACGCGGGGACGGGGGCCCTGTTCGATGGCGGTGACGGTGCTGCCCTCATGGAGGACAGCCCCTGCTGCTGCGGCGGCTTGCGCAAGCCCTATGGCGAAGTTCAGCGGGTGCAGGTGCCCGGCGCCGCGGTCGATGTCGCCGCCGCAATAGGCGTCCGAGGGCAGGATGGCGTGGAGCGCCTCCCGGTCCAGCGGCTGAACCTTGTCATAGCCATACTCGCGCTGCAGCTTTTCGGCATAGGCGCGGGCATGGGCGACTTCCGAGGGCTTGCGGCAGGCATGGACAATGCCGGGGGCGAACTTGCAGGGCATCGCGTGGTCGGCGATCAACCCCTGCACCAGCGCCTTCGCCTCTTCGCCGAGGTCCCACAGCCGCCGCGCCGCCTCGCGCCCGGCGATCTGTTCCAGTTCGTCCTGTTCCAGCCGCTGGCCGCTGCCGACCTGCCCACCATTGCGGCCCGAGGCGCCAAAGCCGATGCGGTGCGCTTCGAGCAGCACCACCGACAGCCCGCGCTGCGCCAGATGCAGCGCTGCCGAGAGGCCGGTGTAGCCGCCGCCGACGATGCAGACATCGGCGCGGGTGGCGCCTTGCAGCGGGGCGAAGCGCTCCAGCGGTGCGGCGGTGGCGGCATAGAAGCTGGCGGGATATTCCCCCGCCCGGTCATTGGCGAACAGCAGGTTCATGGTCAGACGTTCAGCAACAGATGCTCACGCTCCCAAGGGCTGATGACCTGCAGGAACTCCTTGTATTCGTTGCGCTTCACCGACTCATAGATGTTGCAGAACTCCACCCCCAGCACCTCGCGCACCGGCACGCACTCGGCCAGGATATCCAGTGCGTCGCCTAGGTTGGTGGGCAGGTCATCCTCGGACATATAGGCGTCGCCCAGGCATTCCGAGCGGGGCAGCTTCTTCTCCATCAGCCCCAGATAGCCGCAGGCGAGCGAGGCCGCGAAGCCGAGATAGGGGTTGCAATCCATCCCCGCCAGCCGGTTTTCCAGCCGCCGCCCCGCCGGGTCCGAGATCGGCACGCGCAGCCCGGTGGTGCGGTTGTCACGGCCCCATTCGAGGTTGATGGGCGCGGCGAAATCGGGGACGTAGCGGCGATAGCTGTTCACGTAAGGCGCCAGCAAAGCGATCACCGCGGGCAGGTAAGTCTGCATCCCGGCGATGAAATGCAGGAAGGTTTCCGTCTCGTTGCCGTTCGGGGCCGAGAAGATGTTCTCGCCGGTCTTTGTGCTGACGACCGAGTGGTGGATATGCATGGCACTGCCCGGCTCGCCCTCGATCGGCTTGGCCATGAAGGTGGCAAAGCAGTCGTGGCGCAGGGCGGCCTCGCGGATCAGCCGCTTGAAGTAGAAGATCTCGTCGGCCAGTTCGATCGGGTCGCCGTGATGCAGGTTGATCTCGACCTGCCCGGCGCCGCCTTCCTGCAAGATGCCGTCGATCTCGAAGCCCTGCGCCTCGGCGAAGTCATAGATGTCGTCGATGACCTTGCCGTATTCGTCCACCGCGCTCATCGAATAGGCTTGCTTGGCGGCAGCGCGGCGGCCAGAGCGGCCCATCGGCGGGATGATCGGCTGGTTGGGGTCGATGTTGCGCGCCACCAGGAAGAATTCCATCTCGGGCGCGACGATAGGCGACCAGCCCTGCGCGTTATACAGCTCCACGATCCGCTTGAGCACGTTGCGCGGCGCGGCTTCCACCGGCTTGCCCTGCTGGTCCTTCACGTCATGGATCACCTGCAACGTCACATCCGCCGTCCAGGGCGCGGCGCTGGCGGTGCTGTAATCGGGCGTCAGGATCATGTCGGGTTCGGTGAAGGCGCCCGAGGGGTTGTCGGCCCAATCGCCGGTGATGGTCTGCAGGAAGATCGAGTTGGGCAGGAAGAAGCTGGCCTGCTTGGCGAATTTCGACGCGGGCATCGCCTTGCCGCGGGCGACGCCGGCAATGTCCGAGACGATGCACTCCACCTCATCCAGCCGGCGGCCGGCGATGTAGCTGCGGGCGGCTTCGGGGATCTTGTCCATCCAGTCGGTGGTCGAAGGCTGCATGGCCATTTGGATCACACTCTCGGTTGCTTGAAGAATTCCGCGATCTGCCGGGCGATCACGCTTGCCGAATTGGCCTCGTCCAGCCGCGCCTCGGCGGCCTCCATCAGCGGGTCCGGCACCAGGCCCTTGCCGCGGGTCTGCATCAGGCCGCGCACGAAGCCGCCCGTGAACTCGGGGTGGGCCTGCACGGTAAAGGCGCGGTCGCCGTAAACCAGCGCCGCGTTTTCGCAAAAGCCGTTGGTGCCGGCGACT
Source organism: Frigidibacter albus (assembly GCF_009908165.1). GTDB lineage: Bacteria > Pseudomonadota > Alphaproteobacteria > Rhodobacterales > Rhodobacteraceae > Frigidibacter > Frigidibacter albus. Next base: position 35,562 of record NZ_JAAAUC010000007.1, on the reverse strand, counting down.
TCGGCGCAGTCGGGGCGTTCCGTCACCTGATCGCGGTGCCAGGCGTTCAGCGTCAGCTTTTCGCCGCCGAAGTCATAGTCCTGCGGGCCGACGGCCCAGCCTCCTTCGTGCCGTTCCACCTTGCCGCCAAGCGCCTGCGCGATGATCTGATGGCCGAAGCAGATGCCGACCAGCGGCACCCGTTCGGCAAAGGCGTCCCGGATGAATGCCTCCAGCGGGGCGATGAACGGGTGATCCTCATAGGCGCCGTGGCGAGAGCCGGTGATGAGCCAGCCGTCACAGTCATGCACGCCCTGCGGAAACTCCATCGCCTCCACATGGAAGGTGCGGAAGCTCAGGTCATGGTCAGCCAGAAGTGCGTGGAACATGTCCGGATAGTCACCCAGCTCATCCCGCAGGACGTCGGGGGACTGGCCGGTCTGCAAGATACCGATCAGCATGGAATGCTCTTTGTTGGTCAGCCCCAGCCTAACCCCGCGCAGGGTTGCTGCGCAAGGGGGAGGCCGGGGCGGGGGGTTAATGCCAGGTCGGGCACAGTCAGAGGGCAGGGCCTGTCCGCCGGGTGGGCGAGCAACGGTGGTTCTAGGCGCTTTATGGTTCAACATACCCCCCCCGAATTTCTAGGGTCTGGCGTTGAAAGCGCCCGCCCGAGGGGGCGGACGGGCGCTGCCCGGCGGCGCAAAGGCGCCTTTATTCCGGGCAAGGAAGCAAGACACCATCTGTCGAGCCGTCACACCGTGTCGAGGTAGATTTCCGTCTGCTCCTCGGGCGACAGCTCGGCCATGTAGCGCAGCTCTTGCCGTTTGGTCATCACGAAGTTCTCGATCAGCTCGGCCGGGAAGATGCGCTTGGCCATCGGGCAGCTGGCAAAGGCATCCAACGCCGCGTCCCAGGTCAGCGGCAGCTGCTCCAGCCCCTGCGCATAGGCATTGCCGACGATGGGCGGCGGCGGTTCGATCCTGTCCTCGATGCCGATCAGCGCGGCGCCGAGGATGGCGGCGATCATCAGGTAGGGGTTCACGTCGCCCCCTGCCACCCGGTGCTCGATCCGCCGCGCGACCGGGCCGGATGCCGGGATGCGCAGCGCCGCGGTGCGGTTCTCATAGGCCCAGCCGATGCCGGTGGGGGCATGGGCGTCGGGCACCAGCCGGTCGAAGCTGTTTTCATGCGGGGCGAAGATCAGCGTCGAGCCGGTCAGCGCCGCAAGGCAGCCCCCGACCGCATGGCGCAGCCGGTCGGACCCGTCGGGCCCGCCATTGTCGAAGATGTTGTGTCCCGCGGCGTCGAGCACCGAGAAATGGGTGTGCATCCCGTTGCCGGACCATTGGTCATAGGGCTTGGCCATGAAGCTGGCCGCAAAGCCGTGGTTCCGCGCCAGCCCCTTGACCAGCATCTTGAACAGCCAGGTGTCATCCGCCGCCTTCAGCGCATCGCCCTGGTGCATCAGGTTGATCTCGAACTGCCCCGGCCCGGCCTCGGATATGGCGGTATCGGCGGGGATGTCCATCTCTTCGCAGGCGTCATAGAGCGCCGAGAAGAACTGGTCGAACGCATCGAGCGCGCGCAGGGACAGGATCTCGCCCCCGGTGCGGCGCTTGCCCGAGCGGGGGCTTGGCGGCACGCGCAGGGTGCGGCCGCTGTCGTCGATCAGGTAGAATTCCAGCTCCGTCGCCACCACCGGCGTCAGCCCGGCGGCCTTGTAGCGCGCCACCACGGCGGCCAGCGCCTGCCGCGGATCGCCGTCATAGGGGCGCCCGTCGGTGTGGAACATCCAGATCGGCAGCAGCGCGGTCGGCGCCTCGAGCCAGGGCATCGGCATGAAGCCGCGGTCGGTGGGCAGCAGCATGCCATCCACATCGCCGCTTTCAAAGACCAGCGGGCTGTCCTCGATATCCTCGCCCCAGATGTCGAGGTTCATCACCGAGAACGGAAAGCGGGTGCCCTCGGAAATCAGCTTGCCGGCAAAGCGCGCCGGAACCCGCTTGCCGCGGGCAATTCCGTTCAGATCCGCTGCTGCCACGCGGATCGTGCGCACCTGCGGGTGGTCTCGTAGCCAGTCCATGTCCTCACCTGACGAGTTGCGGCCTCAGCTTCAGCTTGGGCCGTTGGTTTGGGGCAAGATGCCGGTTCAGCCGCCGGTTCATCGCCCCGAAGAGCAGGATCAGAGCCAAGGTCAGCAGGATGAAATAGCCTGCCACGATCGGATAGGGGATGAAGGGGTTGAAGGTCTTGTCCACGAAATATTGCGCATAGTAGAGCGCGTCGCCCTTCTGCTGAAAGGCCGGGAAGCCGGAGAAGTATACCAATGTCGTTGCGTGGAACAGGAAAATCGCCTCGTTGGTATAGGCGGGCCAGGCCAGGCGCAGCATCGTCGGCCACAGCACCTTGCGGAACTTGACCCAGCCGGTCATGCCATAGGCATCGGCGGCCTCGGTATCGCCCTTGGGCACCGATTGCAGCGCGCCATAGAAGATCTCGGCCGAATAGGCGGCGGTGTTCAGGAACAGCACGAACAGCGCCCCCGCCCAGGCCTTGGTCATCCAGCTGGTGGCGACGGTCATCCCGAAGACCTCGATCCCGCTGCGGGGCAGCATCACGAAGATCTGGTAGGCGATGAAGAACTGGATGAACAGCGGCGAGCCGCGGAAGATGAAGATGAACCATTCCGCGGGCTTGCGCAGCCAGCGGCTGCGCGCCGCCTTGGCCATGGCAAGGCCGGTGGCCAGAAAGAAGCCCGTCACCAGCGCCACGATCCCGAAATAGACGTTCCAGATCATGCCCGATCCGATCAGGGTGACCTGCTGGCAGAGCGTGAACCCGCTGCGCGGCAGCAGCCGTTCGCCAAACCCCAGCGAGCGGAAGGCGTAATCGCCGATTGTTTCCCAACAGCTCATGCGACGCCCCCTGCGGCCTTGCGCTGCGCCTCGCCGGCCGCGGTGGCCTGACCGCGGCTGAGGTTGCGCGTCAGCCGGCCAAGCAGGATCTCGGACACGCGGGTCATGCACAGGTAGAAGACCAGAAGGGCCAGGAAGTAGTAAAGCCGCCAGTCCGGGTGCGGATAGGCATAGACCGAGGTCTTGGTGCTGCCGAGTTCGCGCGCCCAGTAGACGATGTCGCGCACGCCCAGCAAGAACAGCAGCGGCGTCGCCTTGATCAGGATCAGCCACAGGTTCGACAGGCCGGGCAGGGCGTAGATCCACATCTGCGGCACCAGTACCCGGCGGAACACCTGCCGCTGGGTCATGCCATAAGCCTCGGCGGTTTCCAGCTGTGCGCGCGGCACGGCCTGCATCCCGCCAAGCAGCACATTGGCGGCAAAGGCGCCGAAGACCAGCGCGAAGGTGATGACGGCAAGGCCGAAGCCGTAGATCTGGTGCCAGACTTGCGGCGCATTGCCGGGCGGCACCTTGGCCTGCGGGCAGACGCGGAATTCGAGGCCCTGGCGCACAGGATCGGTCCAGTCGGGGCAGCGGACCTGATGGGTCAGCCATTCGATGCCCTGATCGAGCGCGATCACGAAGAACAGGAAGAACACGATGTCGGGCACGCCCCGCACCATCGCCATGTAGCCGCGGCCCAGCAGGCTGATCGGCCAGATCGAGGACCGCGCTGCGACGGCGCCGCCAAAGCCGAAGGCAAGCGCCACCGGCGCGGTGACGGCCAGCAGCACCAGCACGGTGACGAAGGACCAATAGAAGGCGATGTGCGTGCCTGAGGTCAGGTAGCACAGCAGCCAGCCAAGGCCTTCGAGGACAGAGGGATCAGCGCAGGATGCGAGCATCTGGAATCAGCGGGCGGGATCACTCCCGCCCGCCATGTCGATCAGAAAACGAGCGCTTCGGCGCCGAACCACTTGGTGATCATCTCGTTCAGCGTGCCGTCATCCTTCATCGACTGGATCGCCACGTTGAACTTTTCCTTCAGCTCGGTATCGCTCTCGCGCAGGCCCATGCCGACGCCGCCGCCAAGCTGCACTTCCTCGCCGGCCCAGCTGAACTCGCCGCCAGACTCGGCCACCACCGGCACCAGATAGTCCTTGTCGGCAAAGACCGCGTCCGCCTCGCCGTTGCGCACGGCGGCGACGGTTTCATCGGGGGTGGCGAATTCCAGCAGGGTTGCGCCGGATTCGGCGACATGGCCCGCCTGGATGGTGCCGACCTGCGCCGCAACGACGCCGCCCACTACATCCGCATCGGCGCTGAGTGCCGCATAGGCCGAGGTGGCCGGCGGGATGTAGTTCTGGGTGAAGTCGATCACCTCGTCGCGCTCGTCGGTGATGCTCATCCCGGCGATGATCGTGTCATAGTTGCCCGATTGCAGGTTGGGGATGATGCTGTCCCAGTCGGTGACGACCCATTCGCAGGTCAGCTCGGCGCGCTTGCACAGCTCGTCGCCCATCTCGCGCTCGAACCCGTCGACTTCACCCGAGTCGTTGATGAAGTTGAAGGGAGGGTAGGCGCCCTCGGTGCCCATGCGCACGGTTTGCTGCGCCAGCGCGGCGCCCGAGGTCAGTGCCATCACGGTGGTGGCAAGAAGCAGTTTTTTCATTGGAGTTCTCCCGGTTGAGCTTGGTTGGTCATGCTGCGGCGCCTGCCCGTAGGAACTGCCGCAGTCGGTCGGTCTGTGGATTGCCGAACACCTGGTCGGGTGGCCCCTGTTCCTCGATCCGGCCGAGGTGCAGGAACACCACATGGTCGGAGAGGTCGGCGGCCAGCTTCATGTCATGGGTGACCAGCATCATCGTGCGATGCTCGCCGGCAAGGTCCTTGATGACGCGGACCACCTCTTGCTGCAACTCGGGGTCGAGCGCCGAGGTCGGCTCGTCGAACAGCAGCGCCCGCGGCTCCATGCACAGCGCGCGGGCGATGGCGGCGCGTTGCTGCTGGCCGCCCGAAAGCTGCGCCGGCCAGGCCTCGGCCTTGTCGCCGATGCCGACCTTGTCGAGATAGCGCCGCGCCGCCGCCTCGACATCGGCGCGCGGACGGCCAAGCACCGTCACCGGCGCCTCCATCACGTTTTGCAGCACCGTCATGTGCGACCAGAGGTTGAATTGCTGGAACACCATCGCAAGGTTGGTGCGGATCCGCGTCACCTGCGCGCGGTCGGCAGGGCGGCGGGCCAGCCCCTCTCCGCGCCAGGTGACCGCCTCGCCCTCGAACAGCACTTCGCCCTTCTGGCTGTCTTCCAGCAGGTTGCAGCAGCGCAGCAGCGTGGATTTGCCCGAGCCAGAGGAGCCGATCAGCGACACCACCTGGCCCCGTTTGGCGGAGATCGACACGCCCTTGAGCACGTCAAGATGGCCATAGCTCTTGAAAAGGTCGCGGATCTCTATGACCGGGGCAGGCCCGTCGGCGCGCAGGCCCGAAGCCTCGGGGGAACCTGAAACCGGGGCGTCTGATACGGGGGCGTCTGGGGTCAATTTTGCTATCGCTGCTATTTGTTCGGGCAAGTAGGGGGCGATTCCGGGCCGAATGCAACGGGTTCGTGCAGGGTGACCTTGGGATATGCCCGGATAACGGGCAGTTAGGGGGCGGCTGCGGGCGGGTTGGGCAGCGCAAGATAGGCCTCGGCAGGCATCGGCACGAAGCCGGAGATGCCGAGCGCGGCCCGTATGTCCGCGGGCAGCGCAGCGAGGCCCGCCGTGATGGCGCGGCCGTGGCGCAGGGGATCGGTGCCCGCCGCGGCGATCAGCGGCAGCGCGGGGGTGGGCGGAGTCTCGGCGGTGACGCGCAGCCGCGCCGCAAGCTCCGGCTCCCATTGCACAATTCCGCGCCAGGTGACGGCATCGAGCGCGGCGCGGTCGGCGCGGCCCTCCGCCACGGCCAGCGCCGAGGCGCGGTGCGCGCCGGTCTCCAGCGCCGGGCGCAGCATGATCCCCTGCGCCTGCGCCCAGAAATACGGCGCGGCCCAACCCGACTGGCTGTGCAGCTGGTTGATGGCAAAGCGGCCCGTGGTCAGGGCGTCCGCGTCCTGCGACGCATCATCGCGGCGGGCGAGGATCACGCTGCAATACTGGCCCGGCTGCAAGCCCGGCAGGCCGTAGTCGAAGGTGCCGATCAGCGTGACGCGCCCGTGCAGACGCGTGCGGTAGGGCAGGCTGCAGGTCTGGCCCAGAACGAGCCCGGGATGCTCCCACCCGTCCCAGAGGCCGATCCCGCGATCGAGGGCATCCGGCGCGGCGATGCCCTCGTCCGCCAGTGCCGCGCGAAGGGAAGACCACAGCGCGTCCTGCGCCGCCGCGGTCTCGGGCCGGTCATACATCGGCAGGCTGGCAAGGATCAAAGGCGCTTCGCCTCGATCCGCTGCCGCGCAAGCGCGGAATCGCGGTCGCTGACGCCGAGCAGGTTCGCCACCATCCGGATCAGCGCATCCTCCACGGCATCGCGGCTGCCATCGGCCAGCGCGACGTCCCACATCGCCTCCAGCAGTTCGGTGCGGTCCTCGTATGGAACTGCGTCCTTGAGCGAGCGGGTGAAGCGCACTGTGTCCGGGGCCTCGGATTCCAGTATCTCGGCCTCGGCGCGCAGGGCGGCGGCCTCGGGCATGGTCAGGCCCTTGCGCGCCGACAGCACGCGGTCGATGCGCACCCGCTCGTCATCGCCATAATGGTCATCGGCCCGCGCGAGCCGCACCAGCAGGGAGGCAAGCGACAGGTCCGCCTCGGCGGCGGGCAGGGCGGCGGGGGCGGGCGCCAGCAGGCGGTTGAGCAGATCTGCAAACATGATGCGGATATAGGGCGCGGGCGCGGGCAGGGAAAGCCCGGCCTAGCCCTCCCAGCCCTCGACGATGCACAGATCCACCTGGCTGACCGGCAGGCGCAGGGCCTTGGCGGCCTGGTATTCCGGGCTGTCATAGCAGGCGCGGGCGGTGGCGATGTCGGCGAATTCGATCACCACGCAGCGGGGCGCGAGGCTGCCCTCGACCACGTCCTGCGGGCCGCCCCGCACGAGGAACTTCGCACCGTATTTGGCGAAGGCCTCGGCATTGGCGGCGCGGTAGGCCTCATAGGCGGCGGGGTCGTTCACGGTCGCATGGGCGACCCAATAGGCCTTGGGCATGATGTCCTCCGCAGGTTACGCATCCTAGGTGCCCGCAGTGGCGGGGGCCGTCAAGCCCCCGCAACCGTTCAGTATTTCGACGGCACGTAAAGCTCCGGCGGCAGCACTGCCCGCTCGTAATCGGGGTTGAACACCCGGTCGGGCAGCGTGACCTCGTCATGCTCGACCGGCTGGTAGGGGATCAGGCTGAGGAGGTGGGCGATGCAGTTGAGGCGGGCGCGCTTCTTGTCGTTGCCCTCGACGATATACCAGGGCGCCTCGGGGATGTTGGTACGGTCCATCATCTCTTCCTTGGCCTTGGTGTACTGCTCCCACCGCACGCGGCTTTGCAGGTCCATCGGCGACAGTTTCCACTGCTTCATCGGATCGTGGATCCGCATCAGGAAGCGCATCTGCTGTTCTTCATCGGTGATCGAGAACCAGTATTTTACCACGCGAATCCCGGACCTTACCAGCATCCGTTCGAATTCCGGCACGTCGTTGAAGAACTCCTCGACCTGATCGTCCGAGGCAAATCCCATCACCCGTTCCACGCCGGCGCGGTTGTACCAGCTGCGGTCGAACAGCACGATTTCACCGCCTGCGGGCAGGTGGGGGACGTAGCGCTGGAAGTACCATTGCGATTTCTCGCGGTCCGAGGGCGCGGGCAGGGCGACGGTGCGCACCACGCGCGGGTTCAGCCGCTGGGTGATGCGCTTGATCACGCCGCCCTTGCCGGCGGAATCGCGGCCCTCGAACAGCACCACGACCTTCTCGCCGGTGTTCTGGACCCAGTCCTGCAGCTTGATCAGCTCGGACTGCAGATGCATCAGGGCATGAAAATATGTTGCGCGATCAATGGTGTCGGGGTGGCTGCGCTTGTAGATCTTCGAGATCTCGAGGCTAAGCGTGCTGTCTTCCAGCTCCAGCTCGTACTCCTCGTCCATCGCATCGGCGAGTTCGGCGGCAAGCCAGTCGCGGCCGGGAAGTTGGGTCGGTTCGGTCATCGCAGGGGCTCCTTCGCGCGGGTGCTGCGGGCGTAGCAGGCGGATGTGACGGAGATGTAACGGCGGCAAGGGCGATGCGGACCCCATGCAGAAACCATGCAGATGTTATACATACGATTTTATGGGGGGGCTTGGCCGCTGAGCGCATCGAGATCGCCGCGCAGCTCGCCCTTGCTGGCCCAGAGCAGCCCATCCACATCGTCATGCGTGTCGCGCCAGACCGGGACCGCGGCGACCAGCAGGTCGCGGCCGGCATCGGTCAGCACCGGCAGGCGGCCGCGCAGGTCTTCAGGGTCGGCCGTGACCGTGATCAGCCCGCGGCGCTGCAGCGGTTTCAGCGCCGCGGTGAGGGTGGTGCGGTCCATCGCCAGGAACTCTGCCAGATCCGAGATCCGCGGCGGGGCCGGGCGGTTCAGCGACATCAGGATCGAGAACTGGCCATTGGTCAGGCCGAAGGGGCGCAGGGCGTCATCGAAGCGGCGGGCGAGGGCGCGGGCGGCGCGCTGCACCTTCAGGCACAGGCAACGGTCCCGCACCTCCAGCGTGGTCTCGATCGGCAGGTCTGTGCGCATGATCCTCATTCAGGTTGATATCAACCTAATACGCTGGCACGATGCCGGCATCAAGACAGATTCGGAAGCCGTCCCCGGGCGGCCCGATCGCCAACTTGCAAGGAGGTGCATCATGGCATTCATCAGCGGATTTCTGACCCCGGTCTCCGAGAGCCGGAAAGAGGAGTATATCGAGTCGGCCCGCATCGCCTGGCCGATCTTCAAGGATTACGGGGCGCTGTCGACGCGCGAATGCTGGGGCGTCGATGTGCCGGACGGCAAGGTCACCTCCTTCCCGATGGCGGTGAAGCTGGAGCCGGGCGAGGTGGTGGTGTTCTCGTGGATCGAATGGCCCGACAAGGCGACGGCCGATGCCTGCTTTGCCACCATGGAGACCGACCCGCGCTGGCAGGACATGACGATGCCGTTCGATGGCAAGCGGATGATGTGGGGAGGGTTCGAGGAGGTGTTTGGGGGGTGAGGGAGCCTCTCGATCCGGCCTGTCCGGGCGGAAAAAGGCGAGGCACTGCCTCGCCCCGCCCGTACGCGACCGCTGACCCAGAGCCGCTGGCAGGACGAGACCGGGTGAGGACAGCGCCCGACCTGGCGGGCGAGAAGCGCCCGCCAGGGGCGGGGCGGGCGCTGGCCGGGCCCTTTGGGGGCCCGTCCGTGAGGAATGAGAGGGCGGCGCTTGGCGAAGGCGATGGCCTTCGCCATGGCCGAAAACCGAAGGTGGCGATGTCGATCCGGCTCGACCGGGATGTGGTGGGGCGACCATTCACGCCTCACCTTCCTTGCCCGGGACAAGGCGCTTCAGCGCCGCCGGGCAGCGCCCGCTTCCCGGCCCGGCCACGCGCCGGGCGTTCTAGACCTGCCGTTGCTCGCCCACCCGGCGGACGGGCGCTGCCCTCTGGTGGTGTGGGCAGGAGCGTTTCGTTTCAGGCACCCACCCGCGCCACAACCCCCTTCGCCAACCCCTTCTCCAGCATCGGCCCGGGCACCACGAACAGGCGGTCGTAGAGCTCCAGCGCCGCGGGTTCGCCGCCGGCGGTGAAGGTGTCGTGGACATGTTGCGCAAAGAGCTTGCGCTTTTCGCCCAGCCACTTGGTGCGGACCTTCCGGGTCGCCCGGTCGCCGTGCTTTTGCAGCCAGTCCGCGGGCAGCAGCGCGTCGAAATGCAAGAGGCGCAGCGCCTTGGACTTGGCTGTGCCCATGCTGCGGAACGCCTCGCCCGAGGGCATGTGGATCGGCATCGGGTGGCCGGGCGGCAGGCCGCTGAGCCGGATGAAGGATTTGCCGACGCGGTGGCCCCAGAAGCCCGCCGCGCTGAACTGGTGCAGATCGCCGTAGACCCCGGCCCAGAACTCCGATGCCGTGCCCCAGCCGCCCGAGGTCGACTTGAACCAGGGTGTGGCGAAGATCTCGGGGACCGAGGCGGGGCGGGCCGCGTAGATCGCCTCATAGGGCAGGGCGACGAGGCAGGCGCAGCTGGCGGGGGCCTCGGCGAGGATGTCGCTGACCGGGCGGGGGGCGTGCAGATGCTCGTCGACATCGCAGTGGATCAGCCACTCGGCTGTCGATTGCGCCGCCGCGCGGGTGGCGTTGTGGGTCTGGCGCATCTCGATGGCGCGGGGGCGCAGGCCGTTCCAGTAGCCGTCATCGCAGAGGGTCAGCGCCAGATCGTCGCCCGGGATGGCATAGGCGAAGTCCGGATCGTCATAGAAGATGTGGATCCTGGCCGCGCCAAGCTGGCGGTAGCAGTCGATGAACCGGCGCACATAGGGCTCTGGCGCCCGGATGGTGGCAACGACGTCCCAGGTCATTCGGCTTCCCGCGCAATGGATGGCCGGACTGTGCCCGGAAATACCGGCCCTGCCTAGGGGGTTAGCCCGGCCAAGGCGTTGCCCGGGCCGGGACGCCCCTCAGACCAGCCGCGACACTTCCACCGCCGCGCGCACAAAGTCCGCAAACAGCGGATGCGGGGCAAAGGGTTTCGACTTCAGCTCGGGGTGGAACTGCACGCCGATGAACCAGGGGTGGTCCTTGACCTCGACGATTTCCGGCAGGCGGTTGTCGGGGCTCATGCCCGAGAACCAGAGGCCGCATTCCTCCAGCTTGTCGCGGTATTCGATGTCCACCTCATAGCGGTGGCGGTGGCGTTCCTCGATGGTGGTGCCGCCATAGATGCGCGCGACGTTCGATCCTTCGGCGAGCACGGCGGTGTAGGCGCCAAGGCGCATGGTGCCGCCCTTGTCGTCGGTCAGCTTGCGCTCGACCCGGTGGTTGCCCTGCACCCATTCCTTCAGATGATAGACCACGGGGGTGAAGCGCTTGACGCCGGCCTCATGGTCGAACTCCTCCGATCCGGCATTGGCGACGCCGGCGAGGTTGCGGGCGGCCTCGATCACCGCCATCTGCATCCCGAGGCAGATGCCCAGATAGGGGATCTTGCGGGTGCGCGCGAATTGCGCGGCGCGGATCTTGCCTTCGGTGCCGCGCTCGCCAAAGCCGCCGGGAACCAGGATGGCGTGGAAGCCTTCCAGCCAGGGGCCCGGATCCTCGCGCTCGAAGATCTCGGCATCGATCCATTCGGCGCGCACGCGGACCCGGTTGGCCATGCCGCCATGGGTCAGCGCCTCGGCGATGGATTTGTAGGCGTCGCCAAGCTGGGTGTATTTGCCGACGATGGCAACGCGGACCTCGCCTTCGGCATTGACCAGCCGGTCCATCACGTCTTCCCAGCGGTCAAGGTTGGGGCGCGGGGCGGGGGAGATGCCGAAGGCATCGAGCACCGCCTGGTCGAAACCCTCGCGGTGATAGGCCAGCGGGGCTTCATAGATGGTGGCGAGGTCGGGGGCGGCGATGACCGCCTCTTTCCGCACGTTGCAGAACAGCGAGATCTTCTCGCGCTCCTTGGCCGGGATCGGGTGTTCCGAGCGCAGCAGCAGCACATCGGGGGCGATGCCGATGGCGCGCAGTTCCTTGACCGAGTGCTGGGTGGGCTTGGTCTTGAGTTCCCCGGACGCGGTGACATAGGGCAGCAGCGTCAGGTGGACAAAGATGCACTGGCCGCGGGGCTTGTCCTGCGAGAACTGGCGGATCGCCTCGAAGAAGGGCAGGCCCTCGATATCGCCGACGGTGCCGCCGATCTCGCACAGCATGAAATCGACCTCCTCCTCGCCGACCGAGAGGAAGTCCTTGATCTCATTGGTGACATGCGGGATCACCTGGATGGTCTTGCCGAGGTACTCGCCGCGGCGTTCCTTCTCCAGCACGTTGGAATAGATGCGGCCCGAAGAGACGCTATCGGTCTTGCGGGCCGAGACGCCGGTGAAGCGTTCGTAATGGCCAAGGTCGAGATCGGTTTCGGCACCGTCATCGGTGACGAAAACCTCGCCATGCTCGAAGGGCGACATCGTGCCGGGATCGACGTTGAGGTAGGGATCGAGCTTGCGCAGGCGAACCGAAAAGCCGCGGGCCTGCAACAGCGCGCCGAGGGCTGCCGAGGCCAAGCCCTTGCCCAGCGACGACACGACGCCGCCGGTGATGAAGATATATCGCGCCATGGTGGGATGCTCCCGTGAAGCTCAAATTCCAGTCGAAAGCCGGTTCCGCAGAACAGGCATCACGGGAATCCACATATAACAGATTCGCGGAAAACCGCAACCGCACCGCTAGATGCTGTAAGGCAGCGGCGGAACGTCCCAAGATTTGCGATGGTTTCGGGATCGCCGCCGCAAGGGCCGCGATCCGGGAGGGGAGGAGCCGCGCCGTCAGTCGGCTGCGGGCGGGGCGGCCGGCGCGTCGGAGGCCGGCGGGGGCAGCTCGATTTCCGGCAGGGCCGGGACTGCCGGAGCATCCGCAGGTTGCGAGCTGGAATTGAACTGGTCGACCACCGAACCCGAGGAGGCATCACGCGCCGCCAGCACGGTGAGGGTGATCGAGGTGGCAATGAAGGCCACCGCGAAGACCCAGGTCAGCTTCGACAGCGCGTTGGCCGCCTGCCGGCCGGACATCACGCCAGACCCGCCGCCGCCACCGCCGCCCATGCCGAGGCCACCGCCTTCGGACCGCTGCAAAAGCACCACGCCGATCAGCAGGAGCGCGAGGATAAGGTGGACGGTAAGAATGACGTTTTCCATGGACCCCGGGCCGTTCTTTCGATGACGCGCCTATCTAGGCGGTAGGCGCCGCCGGTGCAAGGCGTTTCGGGTGGGCGTTCGGGTGGGCGTCCGGGGCGGGGCAGTCGGTGCCCCGCCCCGCGCGGTCATTGCGCCGTGTAGCCGCCATCGACCAGATGATACGACCCGGTGATGAAGCTGGCCTGATCCGACAGCAGGAAGGCGGTCAGCGTCGCCACCTCTTCGCTGCGGCCCAGCCGGCCGATCGGGTGCAGGGCGACAAGGCCGGCCTTGGCTTCTGCGGGCAGATTGTCCAGCAGCGGCGTGTCGATGAAGGCCGGGCCGACGGCGTTGATGCGGATGCCGCGGGGCGCATATTCCATTGCCGCGACCTTGGTCAGCCCGACCACGCCATGCTTGGCCGCGACATAGCCGCCGGCATGGGCAAAGCCCACCGAGCCAAGGATGGAGGCCATGTTGACCACCGCCCCGCCGCCCGAGGCCTCGATGGCCGGCAGACCGTAGAGCAGGCCGTAGAAGACGCCGTTGAGGTTGACGTCGATCACCTGCTTCCAGCCCTCCAGCGGGGTTTCGCCCACCGGCGCCTGGGGCCCGCCGATGCCGGCATTGTTGACCAGCAGATGCAGGCCGCCGGTTTGCGCCACCGCGAACTCGACCATCGCCTTCACCGCCGCCGGGTCGGCGACATTGCCGCCGGTGGCATGGGCCTTCCCGCCCGCCGCGGTGATGCCATCCGCCACCGCCTGGGCATGGGCAAGGTTGATGTCTGCCGCCACCACCACCGCGCCGGCCCGGGCCAGCGTTTCGGCAATGGCTGCGCCGATGCCCGATCCGGCGCCGGTGACCAGCGCCGTCTTGCCGTCGAAACGAATATCCATCGGATGCTCCTGTCGGTTCAATGCTTCTGAACAGATGGGAAGGTCGGCGCCGGGGCGGAAGGGACAGGGTGCCGCAGGCGGCCTACCCGTCATCCCGCGGCGGGCGGCCCAGCAGGCGGCCGATCAGGAACGAGGTGCGCGGCACCCAGGCATAGGCAGTGCGCGGCCCGGGCGCCGGGCGGGCGCGGCGGCGGGCGAGGCCGAACAGCACCAGCGCCACATGGCTGGCCGCCAGCATCACGAACATCGACGCCGGCCCATAGCCGCCGATCAGCGCCGAGGCGGCCAGCGGCGAGGCGATGGCACCAAGCGCGTAGAGGAACATCAGCGCGGCAGACAGCTCGACCCGCTGTGCATTCTCGGCGAAGTCGTTGGCATGGGCGGCGGCCACGGAATAGATCGGCAAGGTGGCAAAGCCGAAGACGGCGGCGGCGATGTAGACCGCGCCCGGCCCGGCGACGGGCGCGGCGATGGTCAGCCCGCAGGCCGCCGTTGCCGCGACCGACAGGCCGATCAGCACCGCGCGCCGGTCATACCTGTCGGCGAGCCAGCCGACCGGCAGCTGCGCCAGCCAACCCCCGGCCACGTAGATGGCGAGGAAATACGCGATCTCGTCCAGCGCGAGGCCGACCTTGGAGCCATAGACCGGCCCGACGAAGCGGAAGGCGGCGCCGGTGATGCCGCTGACCACCACCGCCACCGCCGCCAGCGGCGACAGCCGCCAGGCCAGCATCGGGCGCAGGCGGGGGGCGGCGGGCGTTTCAGGCTGCGCGGTGCGGGTCAGCGCCATCGGCAGCAGCGCCGCGCAGCACAGGATCGCCAGCAGGTTGTAGGACGCATAGGCCGAGGGCGTCAGCCAGCCGATCATCAGCTGGCTGACCAGCGAGGCGCCGATATCGACGACGCGGTAGACCCCCATCGCCCGGCCCCGGGTCTCGTTGGTGACGGATGCCTGCAGCCAGGCCTCGACGATGGTGTAGCAGCCCGCGACCGACAGCCCGGTGAGCATCCGAAGGCCCGCCCAAGCCCAGGGATCGACCAGCATCATGTGCGCGGCGATGCCGATGGTGCCCATGGCGGTGAAGGCGGAAAAGGCGCGGGCATGGCCGACCGACCCCATCAGCCGCGGTGCCCACCAGCAGCCCGCGAAGAAGCCGAGGAAATGCGCGGAGCCAAGTGTGCCGACGGCGGCGGCCGAAAAGCCGAGGTCCAGCCCTGAGATGGCATCCAGCGGCGCCACTCCGCCCGAGCCAAGCTGGACGAAGACGACCGACAGGAACAGGGCGGCGAAGGTGATCAGCATACGCATGGTGGGGGCAACCTAGCGGGGCGCCGCGGCGGGGGGTATCCCGAAAACGGCATCGGCGGGGTCGTGGCTGGGCCACAGCGGCGGTGTCCCAGTCGACGGCGGGCGCCGAGCCATTGCGACCACCGGGGCCTACCCCGTCTTGCCCGGAAGGGGCGCTTCAGCGCCGCCGGGCAGCGCCCGCCTCCCGGCCCGGCCACGGGCCGGGCGTTCTTTGCGCAAATCCTCCACTGGAGGATTTCTTGTCGCTCATCACCCCCCTCGGGCGGGCGCTTCTGCACCCTCATCGCCTGGAAATCCGGTGGGAGGTGCTGGACCATAAAGCGCCTGGAACTTGCGTAACGGCGCCCACCCGCGGACGGGCGCCGCCCTCTGAAGGTGCCTTGCCGCCGCTCCCCCCGCCTTGCCTGTCCACGCCCGGCGGTTTACCGATCCCCCAGTGCCGGAGCGCGACCCTGGCCGCCCCGAATCCCTTGCCCCGATCCCCGGAGACTCCCATGAAGCGCATGAAACTTGGCGACAGTGACATTTCCGTTTCGGCCCTCTGCCTTGGCACGATGACCTTCGGCACCCAGACCGATGAAGCCGGCGGCCAGGCGCAGATGGACATGGCGCTGGATCACGGGGTGGATTTCTGGGACACGGCCGAGATGTATCCGGTGAACCCTGTCTCGGTGGAGACCATCGGCGATACCGAGGCGATCATCGGCAGCTGGTTCGCCGCGCGCGGGCGGCGCAGCGATGTGGTGCTGGCCACCAAGATCTCGGGCAAGGGCGGCAAGGCGCGGGAGGGGGAGGCGATCACGCCGGACTCGATCCGCCGCGCGCTGGAGGCTTCGCTGGCCCGGCTGCGCACCGATTATGTCGACCTCTACCAGTTCCACTGGCCGAACCGCGGCAGCTATCACTTCCGCCAGATCTGGGGCTTTGATGCCAGCAAGCAGGACCGCGGGGCAACGCGCCAGCACATGCAGGATTGCCTCGGCACGCTGGCCGAGCTGAAGGCCGAGGGCAAGATCCGCGCCTTTGGCCTGTCGAACGAGAGCGCGTGGGGCATGGCGGAATGGCTGCGGCTGGCGGAGGCTGGCGGCGGCCCCCGGGCGCTGGCGGTGCAGAACGAATACTCGCTGCTGTGCCGGCTCTATGATGGCGACATGGCCGAACTGGGGGTGAACGAGGCGGTGACGCTGCTGGCCTATTCGCCGCTGGCGACCGGCCTGCTGAGCGGAAAATACGCGCCCGACGTCACCCCCGAAGGCTCGCGCCGCGCGCGCAATGGCGATCTGGGCGGGCGGATCACGCCGCGGGTCTGGGAGGCGGTGGCGGCCTATGTCGATCTGGCGGCGGTGCAGGGGCTGGACCCGGTGCAGATGGCGGTGGCCTGGGTGATGGGCCGGCCGTTCCCGGTGGTGCCGATCATCGGCGCCACGACCGAGGCGCAGCTGGAACGCGTGCTCGGTGCGGCCGATCTGAAACTCGCGCCGGAACTGCTGACCGCCATCGACCGGATCCACAAGGCCCACCCGATGCCGTATTGAGCGCTTGCGCCGGGGGCGCGGATGAGCCCTTGCGCCGGGGCATGGGATGCGCTTGCCTCGGCGCAGAAGATAGCGGGCCCCGTGGGGTCAGAGAGGAGTGCCGGTGCCGATTGCCTCTGCCGCCAAAGGGCTTGCTGCCGGGCTGCTGCTTCTGGCCTTGGCCGGCTGCGGGCTGTCGCTGCCGGGGCGGGGGGGCGCCGGCTCTGCACCGCCGGCCAGCGCGATTGCCGGGGAGGTGATCGAGACCTCTGTATTGCCAGAGGCGGGCATTGCTCTTGCGCCCGCGGCGGAAGCGGCGGAAGCGGCGGCCGAGGTCGCACAGCCGGTGACGATTGAGCCCGCCGCGGACACTGCAGCGGCCGACCCCGCCGCACAGATCGCCATGCCCGAGCCTGCGCCTGTCATCCCGCCCGCGCTGAGTGCGGCGGCTGCCGCCTGCGCCAAGATCGGCGGGCGCTATGCCTCGCGCGGCACCGGCCGCAACATCTATGCCTGCTTCACCACCCCCCGCGATGCCGGGAAGTCCTGCAACAAGTCCGGCGATTGCAGCAGTGCCTGCCTTGCCCGCTCGCTCAGTTGCGCGCCGCTGCAGCCGCTGTTCGGCTGCCATGAGGTGCTGACCGACCGGGGGCAAAGGGTGACGCAATGCATCGAGTGATCCTGCGCGCCGCGCTGGCCCTGCTGCTGGCCGGTTGCGCCGCCCCGGGGCCGGGCCCCGGCAGCCGCGACCCCGGCGCGATGATCGCCTCGGCGGCACTGTTCGACCCGGCGCGCTTTGCCGGGCCCTGGCACGTGGTGGCGGATTTCCCGGCCCCGGGCGCATCCGGCTGCGGCATCACCCGCGAGGATTGGCGGCTGACCGCGCCGGGCCGGTTTGCGGTCTCGGGCGCCGCCTGCGGGCCACGCGGGCGCACGGGCTTTGCCGGAACCGCCGCCGTGGTCGGGCCGGGGCGCATCGACCTGTCGGCCGGAAACACCCGGCCCGATCTGGGCGGTGAGCCGCTCTGGGTGCTGTGGATCGACGCCGATTACCGGGTGGCGGCCCTCGGCACGCCCTCGGGCCGGTTCGGGATGATGCTGTCGCGCGAACCGGCCGCGCGGGGCGATCTCTACACCGCTGCCCGCGAGGTGCTGGATTTCAACGGCTATGCGCTGGAGCGCCTGCGCCCGCGCTGAGTGCCACCGATGCGGGCAATTCGCCGGCCAGGCTGGGGTCGGCCGGGCCGCGCCCGTTCACTGGACTTGCCAGATCGCCAAAAGGGGTGCTTCTACTCGCGCAGGACAGCGGGGCGCGGCAACGCCCCTTGGCAATGGGGACAAAAGGTGCGGGACGACAGGACGGGGATCGAATGGCCGACGCTGGCGCTGATGGCGGGCTGCTATGCCACATGGGCGGCGGGCACCACCCTCGCCTGGGATCTGTGGGGGCCGCTCGGCTTTGCGCTGACGGTGCTGGCGATCGTGCTGCATTCCTCGCTGCAGCATGAGGTGCTGCATGGCCACCCCTTCGCCAATGCCGCCGCCAGCGATGCGACGGTGTTCCCGGCCTTGGGCATCCTCTACCCCTACCGCCGCTTCCGCGACACCCACCTTGCGCATCATCAGGACGAGCGGCTGACCGACCCCTATGACGACCCCGAATCCAACTACCTCGACCCGGCAGTGTGGGAGCGGCTGCCGCGGCCCGCGCAAAAGCTGCTGCGGCTGAACAATTCGCTGCTGGGTCGGATGGCTCTTGGCCCGGCCATCGGCGCGTGGGTGTTCCTGCGGGGGGACTGGCGCGCGATCATGGCGGGCGACAGCAGGGTCCGCACCGACTGGCTGCTGCATCTGGGCGGCGTGGCGCTGGTGCTGCTCTGGCTGCTGGCCGTGGCCGCGATGCCGGTCTGGGCCTATCTGCTGGCCGTCTACGCCGCGCTGTCGGTGTTGAAGATCCGCACCTTTCTGGAGCATCGGGCGCATGAACGCGCCCGCGGCCGCACGGTGATTGTCGAGGACAGGGGGCCGCTGGCCTTCCTGTTCCTGAACAACAACCTGCATGTCGTCCACCACACCCATCCCAAGGTGACGTGGTATCGACTGCCCGCCGTCTATGCCGCGCGGCGCGACTTCTACCTGACCAAGAATGACGGCTACCGCTATGCCTCCTACGCCGAGGTGTTCGCCAAGCATTTCTGGCGGGCGAAAGACCCGGTGCCGCATCCGCAGATGATGCCGCGCAAGTAGACCATGACCCTCTGGATTCCGATCACGCTCGCGGCTGCCGCGGTGCAGACGCTGCGCTTCATGTTGCAAAAGCGCCTGCAGGGCGCCGGGCTGTCGGTGGGCGGCGCGACTTTCAGCCGCTTCCTGTTCGGCGCGCCGCTGGCGGCGCTGGCGGCAGCGGTGACGCTGCTGGCGACCGGCGCGGCGATTCCGCCGCTGACGGGCAAGTTCTGGGCCTTCGCGCTGGCGGGCGGCGCAGCGCAGGTGGCGGCGACCTACATGACCGTGGCGCTGTTCGGGTTGCGGAATTTCGCCGTGGGGGTGGTGTTCACCAAGACGGAAACCGTGCAGGTCGCCGCCTTCTCGGCGTTGCTGCTGGGCGAGGCGGTCAGCCTGCCGGGCTGGGGCGCGATCCTTGCCGGGCTGGGGGGCGTGCTGCTGCTGAGCTGGCAGAGCGGCGTGGCCAAGGGCGGGATGCTGTCGCGCGCCACGCTCTACGGCGTGGCGGCGGGGGGCCTGTTCGGCCTGTCGGCCATCGGCTACCGCGGCGCGACGCTGGAGCTGGCGCCGGCCGCCTTCTTCACCCGCGCGGTGGTGACGCTGGCCTGCGTGACCTTTGCCCAAAGCCTCGGCATGGCCGCCTGGCTGATCTGGCGCGAGCCCGGCGAGCTGCCCCGCGTCGTTGCCGCCTGGCGGCGCACGGTCTGGGTGGGGGTGACGGGGATGCTGGGTTCGCTCGGCTGGTTCACCGCCTTCTCGCTGCAGAACGCCGCCTATGTGCGGGCGGTGGGGCAGGTGGAGATCGTGTTCACGCTGCTGGTCTCGGTGCTGGTGTTCCGCGAGAAGCTGACCCTGCGCGAGGGCGCGGGCATCGCGCTGGTCATCGGCAGCGTGATCGCGCTGGTGCTGCTGCTGCGTTAAGCCGCCGCGCCGATCCGCCGGAAGGTGGAAACGGGGCCGGAATTGTCGAAGAACGGCACGGTTTCCGGCTGATGCAGCCCCTCGGCGCAAAGCGCGGCGACCTCGGCCAGCACCACCTCGGTGATGAAGGGCAGGTCGAGCTTGCGCGCCTCGGCCAGCGGCACCCAATGCAGGAACGACAGCTCATCAGTGGCGCGGCCGAAATCGTCGGGATCGCCGCAGACTGCATCTGCGCTGGCCAGAAAGAACCGCGCATCGAAGCGGCGCGGGCGGCCCGGCGGGGTGATGGCGCGGAACACGAAATGCAGGGGCGAGGCGTCGGGCACGAGCCCCGTCTCGGCAAAGCCCGCCCAGTCGGCCGGGTCTGCGCCGGTGCTGGCGGGCCAGGTGCCGGGACGGCCAAGGCGCAGGCCCGTCTCCTCCCACAGCTCGCGGATCGCGGCACCGGCGAGGGCCGCGGGCGGGCAGGTGCCCTCCGCCAGCCGTGCGGCGCAGCTCTCGTTCAGCGGTGCTGCAAAGGGCAGGTCGCCGTCGCCGGCATCGACCGCGCCGCCCGGGAACACGAATTTCGACGGCATGAACGCCGCCGCCGCCCCGCGCTGGCCCATCAGCACCGCCGGCCCGGCCGCGCCCTGCCGCAGCAGCAGCACGGTCGCGGCATCGCGGATCGGCAGGTCGCGTTTCGCCAGGTCGGGGTGGGGTGCTGCGGGGCGGGGCGTGCTCATCGTCTCAGCCGCTCGCCGGGGCGCCGAAGCCATGCATCCGCTTGGCCCATTGGAAGCCGACCATCGCGCCCTTCAGCCGCGGCAGCAGGAACAGCGACAGCGCCACCGTTCCGACCGAGAACACCGAGGCCATCACCAGCGGATCGGGCCGGAAGGCAACGAAGGCCCAGAGGATCACCGGCGCCATGATGTGCCCGACGATCAGGATGGTCAGGTAGGCCGGCCCGTCATCGGCGCGCTGGTGGTGCAAGGGCTCGCTGCAGACCGGGCAGGTGTCGCGCACCTTGAGGTAGCCCGACATCAGCGGGCCTGACCCGCAATTGGGGCAACGCTGCTTCCAGCCCCGCTTGAGCGCCGGGCCAAGCGGGCGATCGGCTTCATCCTCGGCGTGTGGGGTCAGGGCCGGGTCGATTTCTAGAGACTTCTGTGGGGCAGTCTGTCTGGCGGTCTGTTGTGCAGTCTGGGGCATGGGAGGGGCATTCCTGTTGGCGCTCGCGTTTATCCCAAGAAACATGGGGGCGCGGAAGCGGGAACAGAGGGCTTGTGCGAAGATGTCGCAAGAATGTGCCTTTTCTTGCCGGTTTTGGCCCGCGCAGAGGCCTTTCGGGCGGGTCCGGTCCCGCAGACGGCGCCCCTCACGCAGCCGTGACGACGGAACCGCACGCCTCCTCCGTTTCACAGGGTATCGAAGGGCAAGACGCGCCCCCCACCCGAGGAGAGCACGATATGAAATCCAGAACAGTGATGGCCGTCCTGGCCGTGGCGCTTGGCACCACCGCGATTGCGGTCCCGGCCTTTGCCGATCGCGGCATGATGCAGGGCCGCATGCATGGCATGATGGGCGGCATGATGGGGCAAGACGGCCCGCAAGGCATGATGCCGGACTTTGCCACGCTCGATGCCGATGGCGATGGCTCCGTGACCGAGGCCGAGATCCTGGCCTGGCGCCAGGGCAAGGTCGAAGGCCTCGACGCCAATGGCGACGGGCTGCTGAGCGCCGAGGAACTGGTCGCGCATGAGATGGCGCAGGCGCAGGTCCGGGCCGAGGCACGGGTGGCGCGGCAGATCGCGGCGCAGGATCTGGACGGCGACGGCGCGCTGTCGGCGGCCGAGCTGATGGCGCCGCCGATGCCGATGCAGATGTTCGCCCGGGCCGATACCAATGGCGACGGCGCGGTGAGCGCCGAGGAGTTCGAGGCCGCCAAGGCGCGCATGGCTGACCGGATGAAGCGGGGCGGTGAGCGCGGCAAGGACCGTGACGAGCGTCGCGGCGAGCGCGGTGGCGAGCGCGAGCATCGTGGCCCGCACGGCATGGGCGGCCAAGGTGGTCCCGGCGCAGCGCCGGGTGTAGTGCCTCCGGTCGCCCCCGACGCTGCACTGGCCCCGGCTCCGGCGAACTGATCCGCGCCTGACAGAGGGCGGGGCGCTTCGGCGCCCCGTTCCCCCGACCCGCAGCGCCGTGCGGACGGGGCAGCGATTGCACCGGACGCGACCTGAGTATACCCCGGACCCATGAACATGGCCCTCGATCTGCGCAGCGACGTTCCCGACGAGGCCCTGTTGGTGCTCTATGCCAACGGGGATCCCGAGGCCGCGCGGGCGCTGACCCTGCGGCTGGCGCCGATGGCGCTGCGGCTTGCGGCGCGGATGCTGGGCGAGCGGACCGAGGCCGAGGATGTGGCGCAAGAGGCGATGCTGCGGTTGTGGCGGGTGGCGCCTGACTGGCGGCAGGGCGAGGCGAAGGTCTCCACCTGGCTCTACCGGGTCACGTCGAACCTCTGCACCGACCGTCTGCGCCGCCGCGGGCGGTCTGTCGCGCTCGATGCGGTGGCCGAGCCCGAGGACGGGCGGCCGGGCGCGGTGGCCGGGCTGATCGAGGCGGACCGGGCCACTGCGCTGGAGGCGGCACTGGCCGCGCTGCCGGACCGGCAAAGGCAGGCGGTGGTGCTGCGGCACCTCGAGGGGCTGACCAACCCCGAGATCGCCGAGATCATGGAGATCGGCGTCGAAGCGGTCGAAAGCCTGACGGCGCGGGGCAAACGCGCCTTGACCGCGGCCCTGGGGGGGCGGCGCGAGGAATTGGGGTATGACAATGGCTGATCCGCACAAGATGACCGAGACCGACATGGAACTGGAGGCCTTCTTCAGCGCCGGCCGAGCCGCTGCGGCCGAGCCTTCGGCAGCGTTTCTGGCGCGGGTTCTTGCCGAGGCCGAAGCGGTGCAGGCCGGGCGGATTGCGCCAGCGCCGCCGCCGCGGCAGGGGATCTGGGCCGGGGTTCTGTCCGCCCTGGGCGGCTGGGGCGGCGCCGGCGGACTGGCTACCGCAACCATTGCCGGGGTCTGGCTGGGCTTCGCCGGGGTGCAGGGCTCTGGCACGCTGACCGCGTTTCTGGCCGCTTCGGACGAGGCGGCCATCACATTGGAACTGATCCCGGATTTCGACAGCTTCGCGCTGGCGGCGCTGGAAACGGAGGGCTGAGATGACCACACCGAGCCAACCCGCCGCTGCTCCGCGCAGCCCGCGCTGGATGCGCATCGTGCTGGTGCTGTCGCTGGCGCTGAACCTTGCCGGGGTGGGCATGGTCGCGGGCGCTGTGCTGGGGCACTCCAAGAAACCGCCGCGCCCGCCGATGGTCAGCGACCTTGGCTTTGGGCCCTATACCGACGCGCTGAGCGCCGAGGACCGCCGCGCCCTGCGCAGCGCCTTTGTCGAGCGGGCGCCGGATTTCCGCGACCTGCGCCGGGTGATGCGCGGCGATTTCGACCGGCTGCTGGCGATCCTGCGCACCGAACCCTATGACGCCGCCGCCGCCGCCGCGGTGATCGCTGCGCAACGCGACCGGGCGCGGCAGGGGTTCGAGCTGGGGCAGGATCTGCTGGTGGAGCGGCTGGGGGCGATGACTGCGGCCGAACGCGCCGCCTTTGCGGACCGGCTGGAACGGGTGCTGTCCCGCCCGCCCGGGCATGGGGGGCGGCGGCCGGACGCGGAGAAGCGCGAGGACTGACGCGCGGCGCCGCGCGTCTGGCCGCGCAGGGGGGCTTTGCGCCCCCCACGCCCTGCGGGCTCCCCCCGCAGGATATTTGCACAAGGAGAGGGGTGGGGGCGGTAGGCAGGCCTCTGCGCGGTTGTCACATCCACGCACCCGTCCAGCTGGGCAGGGCGGCGCGCGGCCTTGCAGGTTTGCGCCGGGCCGGGGGCGCATAGGGTTGCGCGAGCCGACCTTGAGGGCGACGGCCAGAGCCCTTCGCGCTGTCGACTGCTCTCGAGATAGCCGGTGCGCCGGGGGACTTTGCGCCCCCAAGCCCTTCGGGCTTCGCCGCAGGATACTTGGACAAGGCAAAGGCCGGCGGGCCGTTGGGGGGCGGCATGTGTTCAGAGGCAGGCGCGGTCGCGCGCGGCGCGCCGCTTCTCTGGCATCGGGCCGGTTCAGGGGCGGTGCAAGGGCACCGGCTGGCGCTGTGACTGGGCCGTCACCGCTGCAGTGTCGTTGCGAGGGGCCTGCCTGTCGGGCCTGCGGTGCGTCTCGGGCGCCGGCGGGACGCATCGGTTGCGTCGCGCTTTGGCATCTTCGAGGTTGGGGGCGGCGCGACGACGCCATGCGGACTGCTCTCGCTGGGCGGCCCCTTACCCCGTAGGGCGGAGCAGCTTGGCAGTGGTCACTGCCGCGGCTGTGGTGTGCTGGACGGGCGCGGGACCCGCCTCCAAGCCCTGTACCCTCGTCCCCCGCCGGACGCGCGGCGCGCTGGGCGGGCGGGGCTGTTCTGTTGGCGCAGCCCCTTATGCCGCGGGGCGGCTGATCGTCACCAGGTTGCGGCCCTCGGCCTTGGACCCCAGCAGCGCGTGGTCGGCGCGGCACATCAGCTCGTCGACCGGGGCGGGGGCGCTGCGCGGGCCGCCGCCGATGGCCAGGCCGATCGAGACGGTGACCGGCACTGCGCCCTGGCCGAAGGGCAGCGTGATCGGGCGTTCCTCGATCACCCGGCGCAGGCGTTCGGCGGCCTCGCGCGCATCCTCGAGCCGTGTGTCGGGCAGGGCCACCAGAAACTCCTCGCCCCCGAGCCGCGCCACCAGATCGACGGGGCGCAGGTTGCCGCGCAGCCGCTCGGCAACCTCGACCAGCACCGCATCCCCGGCGGCATGGCCCCAGCCGTCATTCACCAGCTTGAAACGGTCGAGATCGAGCAGCATCAGCGCGAAATGCCGCCCGGTCTGGCGGGCCCGCTCGGCGATGCGGGCCAGATGCGGCAGCGCGTAGCGGCGGTTGTAAAGGCTGGTCAGCGGGTCGATCACCGCCATGCGCAGCCCGTCGGCCACTTGTGCGCGCAGCCGGTCGGCCTGGCGCTTGCGGCGGATCTGGCTGCGCAGGCGCAGCGCGATCTCGGCCGGGCAGGCGGTTGCGGCGATCACGTCCGAAGCGCCAAGATCCAGCGCCATCGCCGCGGTCTCGGGCGCCAGCGGTGGCAGCGCGATGCAGATCGCGGCATGGCGCGTGGCGCTGCGCGAGCGCAGTTCCGACATCAGCCGCAGCCCCTCGCCGGGTTGGGCAAGATCGGCCGCAAGCAGGAACAGGTCGGGGCTGGGCTGGCCGGCGCCGGGCTGGGTTTCGGCCAGCACATCCTCGCGCCCCAGCACCAGCAGGCGGTCCTGCAGATGCGGGATGAGGTCGTGCTTCCAGGCCAGCGCCGTCTCCCGCCGCGCCGCGACCAGCGCGATGGTGGCGGGGGCGTCGAAGCCATCGGCCACCTCGGCAAAGCCAAGCTCGCGGCTGGTGGTGTCGCGCAGGCGCAGCTCTTCCTCGGTCTCGCGGGCCCGCAGCAGGCTGCGCATCCGGGCCAGCAGCACCACCTCGTCCAGCGGCTTGGACAGGAACTCCTCGGCCCCGGCCTGCAGGGCGCGCAGCTTGCTGGCGGCATCGCGGAAGGTGGAGACCATCACCACAGGGATCGCGCGGGTGGCCGGATCGGCCTTCAGCGCGGTGCAGACGGCGATGCCGTCCATGTCGGGCAGTTGCACGTCGAGCAAGATCAGGTCGGGCCGCTCGGACCGGGCCAGCCGCAGCCCCTCGGTCCCCGTGGCCGCCTGCAGCGTGTCATAGCAGGCCGAGGCGAGTTTCACCTTCAGCACGATACGATTCGTCGCTACGTCATCCACGATCAGGATCTTGCCTGCCATCGCAGTCTCCGCTTTCCTGCGCCCCGATATGTCCATACTTCGTTTCCAAAGGTTAAGATTTCCTTTCCGGCCATCACACGGGGCCGTGAGGACAGGAGGGACGGCATGGCCGAAGGCATGATGACACGCGGCGCGGCCGAGGTTCTGGCGGTGCAGGCGCTTGGCTGGCTGGCGGCGGATGACGAGCTGTTCGGCAGCTTTCTGGGCAGCACCGGGGCGGGCGTCGATGAGGTCCGCGCGCGGGCGGCGGACCCGGACTTCCTGGGATCGGTGCTGGACTTCCTGCTGATGGACGACGCCTGGATCACCGGGTTCTGCGATGCCGCCGGGCTGCGCTATGACGCGCCGATGCGGGCGCGGGCGGCGCTGCCGGGCGGGGATGCGATGCACTGGACGTGAGGGGGCGACTGCGAGCGGGCGGTTTTTCCGTGTGGCTGTCATCGCTTATGTGCAGACAGTCATAGGGCTGCGCCCGTCCGCCGGGTGGGCGAGCGACGGCGGTTCTAGGCACCTTATGGTGCGGCATCTCCCACAGTGGTTCTAGGCGGCGAGCGTGGGGAGCGCCCGCCCGAGGGGGCGGACGGGCGCTGCCCGGCGGCGCTGAAGCGCCTTGTTCCGGGCAAAGGAAGTCTCTTGAAGCGGCCTCCGTCCCCGTCGCCTTTGCGTTGCAATCGCGCCCCGGATCGGCCAGTCTTGGACTCCGGGAGCAGGAGAGCGCATGGCCGATATCCGAGCGATCATCTTCGACAAGGATGGCACCTTGTTCGATTTCGAGGCGACGTGGAGCGCCTGGGCGCGTAGCCTGCTGCTGGATCTGGCGGCGGGCGATACCGCCCGGGCCGAGAGGCTGGGCGAGGCGATCGGTTTCGATTTCGCCGGCAGCCGGTTCGCGGAGAGCAGCCTCGTCATCGCGGGAACCCCGGGAGAGATTGCCGAGGCGCTGCTGCCGCATGTGCCGGGCGCCAGCCCGCTGACGCTGGTCGCGCGGATGAACGCGCTGGCGGCGGTTGCCCCGCAGGCCGAGGCGGTGCCGCTGGCGCCGCTGCTGGGTGCGCTGCGCGGGCAGGGGCTGCGGCTGGGGGTTGCCACCAATGATGCCGAAGGCCCGGCGCGGGCGCATCTGGATACCGCGGGCGTGCTCGGGATGTTCGATTTCATCGCCGGCTTCGACAGTGGCCATGGCGCGAAACCGAGCCCGGGGCAGCTGCTGGCCTTTGCCGAACAGATGGGCCTGCGCCCCGCCGAAGTGGCGATGGTCGGCGACAGCCGTCATGATCTGCATGCGGCGCGGGCGGCGGGCATGGCCGCGGTCGCCGTGCTCTCGGGCATCGCGGGCTCTGCGGAACTGCAGCCCTATGCCGATGTGGTGCTGCCCGATATCGGCCATCTGCCGGGCTGGCTCAGCACCCGCGGCGGCTTGGGCCGGGTGGCGGAAACCGCCGCCTGACACTCCGGCACTGGCCGCACCCCGAAAACGACACCTCCATGTCGCGCAAAGCCGCGAACTGACCCGCCCGCGCGCCCAATTCTGGCGCAGCAGCAAAAGGGGCGGGCCATGGCAGTCGCAGCGGAAGACGAGGGCAGGCGGAAACGGGCAGGCGGGCGCGCCGGCCATGCCCGCCGTGCGGGCACCCATGCCATCGAGCAGATGTCCTGGCGCATCCCGCAGAACCATGACCGCCCGACCGAGCCGATGGGGCCGGACGGCGTGCTGGCGATCCACAACGGCGCCATGCGCATCCTGCGCGACATCGGCATCCGCTTCCTGAACGACGAGGCCTTGGCGATCTTCCGGCAGGCGGGCTGCAAGGTCGAGGGCAACACCGTCTTCATGGACGAGGCCTTCGTGATGGAGATGCTGGGCCGCTGCCCCGAGCAGTTCACCCTCACCCCGCGCAACCCCGCCCGCGCCCTGCCCATCGGCGGCAAGGCGCTGCTGTTCGGCAATGTCTCCTCGCCGCCCAACTACTGGGATCTGGAAACCGGCAAGGTGCCGGGCTTCATGGAGGGCTTTCGCAGCTTCATGAAGCTGACCCAGTATTTCAACTGCATCCATTTCGCGGGCGGCTACCCGGTGGAGCCGGTGGACGTGCATGCCTCGGTCCGGCATCTGGACTGCCTCTATGAAAAGCTGGTGCTGACCGACAAGGTCGTCCACGCCTATTCGCTGGGGGCCGAACGGATCGAGGATGCGATGCAGATGGTGCGCATCGCCGGGGGGATGACCGAGGAGGAGTTCCGCGCCCGCCCGCATATGTACACCAACATCAACTCGGTCTCGCCGCTGAAGCACGATCATCCGATGATCGACGGCGCCCTGCGCTGCGCCCGCGCCGGGCAGGCGGTGATCGTGACGCCCTTCACGCTGGCAGGCGCGATGGCGCCGGTGACGCTGTCGGGCGCGGTGACGCTGTCGATTGCCGAGGCGCTGTCGGCCATCGCGCTGATCCAGTATGCAGCACCGGGCGCGCCCTGCGTGATCGGCACCTTCACCTCCAATGTCGACATGAAGTCCGGCGCGCCGGCCTTCGGCACCCCCGAATACATGCGCGCCACCCAGATGACCGGGCAGATGGCGCGCTTCTACAAGCTGCCGCTGCGCTCCTCGGGCGTCTGCGCCGCCAACGTGCCCGACGGGCAGGCGATGTGGGAGACGTCGAACAGCCTCTGGGCCGCGGTGCAATCGGGCACCCACATGGTCTATCACGCGGCCGGCTGGCTGGAGGGCGGGCTGATCGCCAGCCCCGAGAAATTCGTGATGGATTGCGAAGTGCTGCAGATGATCCAGCGCTACATGGAGCCCGCGACCTGGGCAACCACGCCCGAGGATATCGCCATCGAGGCCATCGCCGAGGTCGGCCCCGAGGGCCATTACTTCGGCTGCCAGCACACGCAGGAACGCTACACGACCGCCTTCTACGCCCCCATCGCCAGCGACTGGCGCAACTTCGAGGCCTGGCAGCAGGATGGCGCGCTGCAGACACCCGAGCGCGCGCACCGGATCTTCAAGGCGATCCTCGCCGAGTTCGAACCGCCGCCGATGGATGCAGGCGTGCATGAGGAGCTGAAGGAGTTCGTGGCCCGGCGGAAGGCCGAGGGCGGCGCGCCGACGGATTTCTGAGGGGGGCGTGGGACAGGAGGCAACCCGGGGGGCTGCCCAAAGACGCGAGCAGGCTTGGGGGATGGGTTGAATGTGGTTCCAGGACGCAAAGCTGCTGCATGGCTTGCACAGTCAGAGGGCCGGGCCCGTCCGCCGGGTGGGCGAGCCACCGCAGTTCTAGGCACTTTATGGCGCGGCCTACTTCCACCGGCGTTCTAGGCGCAACGGTTGAGTAGCGCCCGCCCGAGGGGGCGGACTGGCGCTGCCCGGCGGCACTGAAGCGCCTTGTTCCGGGCAAGGAAAAGGGGCCTGGAACATCGCAGACACTGCCTCGGCCGCTCGCGGCCAAGCACCTGTCGGCCTTCCATGCCGGGCCGAACCAGACGCCCACTGGCCCCCGCCCGGCGAAGGGGATAGCCTGCCCCCCGCAAGGCAGGAGCGACCAGCATGAGTGACAGCACCATCAACGGCACCAGCTTCACGCCCGAGCGGCTGCGGCTGGCAGGGTTCGGCGCGCTGGCGGGCCTCTGCGGCTGGCTGCTGACCGATGTGCTGGCCGAGGACCTGGGCGGCACCCGTCTGCATCTGGTCCTGACCGTGCTGGCCGGGGTCTTCTTTGCCGATGCGCTGGCGATGGCCGGGCAGATGCGCGCCCGGGCCGCCGTGGCCGGGGCGGCGCTGGTGGCGCTGCCTGTCGCCGGCCTCGCGCTCTGGGCCAGCCTGCGCTTTGCCAGCGTCGAGGACATGCTACGCAGCCCGCATCAGATGCTGGCCGTGCTGCTGCTCGCCGCCCTCCCGGTCCCCTTCCTGATCGCCCGCGGCATCGGTGCCGGCTCGCGCGACTACCCGGCGCTGTTCCTTGCCGCCTGGAACATCGTCGTGCGCTACGCCGCCGCCTGGCTGTTCGCGGGCGTGGTCTGGGCGGTGGTGTTCCTGTCGGACACGCTGCTCTCGCTGGTCGGGATCACCGCCATCGACTGGCTGATCTCGGAGGTGGAACTGGTGCCGTGGCTCCTCACCGGGGCCGCGCTTGGCCTTGGCCTCGCGGTCGTGTCCGAACTGGCCGAGCTGGTCTCGCCTTACCTCGTGCTGCGCCTCCTGCGCCTGCTGCTGCCGCCCTTGCTGGTGGTGATGGTGATCTTCGCCCTGGCGCTGCCGTTCCGCGGCCTCAGCGGGCTTTTCGGCACCTTCTCTGCCGCCGCCACGCTGATGGCCATCGCCCTGGGCGGGGTCTCGCTGATCTCCATCGTTGTCGATCAGACCGAGGCCGAGGCGGCGCATACCCCGCTGATGCGCGGCGCTGCCCGCGCCATGGCCCTGCTGCTGCCGGTGCTGGCGGGCCTCGCCGTCTGGGCGGTGCTGCTGCGCATCGGCCAGCACGGGCTGACGCCTGATCGGGTGGCGGGCGGCCTCGCGGCGCTGGTGGTGATGGGCTACGCGCTGCTCTACGCGGCCTCGGTCCTCTCTGGCGCGGCCTGGATGGACCGCATCCGCCAGGCCAACATCGCCATGGCTCTGGTGGTGATGGCGGCCGCGGCGCTCTGGCAGACCCCGGTCCTGAATGCCGAGGCACTGTCGGCCCGCAGCCAGCTCGCGCGCTTTCAGGACGGCCGCATCCCGGTGGTGCAACTGCCGCTGCACGAGATGCGGTGGGACTGGGGACGCCCTGGCGCCGCGGCGCTGGCCGAGCTTGGGGCCGTCACCGGCCACCCCGATCAGGCGGCGCTGGACGCGCGGCTGGCAGAGGTGAACGCGGCCACGGGCCGCTACGCCGCCAGTTCCGAACCCGCAGGCGCCCCGGCGCTGGACGCACTTCGCAGCAGCCTGACCATCCTGCCCGAGGGCCGCGAGCTGCCGGACTGGATGCTGGACGGCCTGCAGCAATGGGAGACCGACGGCTGGATGGAGGCCTGCGCGCGCACCGATGGCGCCGGCCTCCCCGGCTGCGTGCTGGTGATCGGCGAGTTCCTGCCCGCCGCGCCCGGTGAGGAGGCGCTGCTGTTCCTCAACGGCGGTGGCGACAGCGTGATCCGGCAAGGCTTCGTCTCCTCCCGCGGCACCGAGTATCGCGCCTCGGCGATCTTCGTGGCCCCGGCGGTAGATCCGGGGGCCGAGGCGCTGTTCGCCGCCCTGCACGCGGGCGATATCCGCATCGGCCCGGCCTCGGTGTCCGCTTTGCATATCGGCGCGGCCGAGGTCCTGCTGCTGCCCTGGCCCTGAGCGGACCGGTCAAACTGTTCCGATACGGCCGGCGCGGATTTGCGCTTTGTAAACCGCCCTGCGCCTAACCTGCTGCCAGTGGGAAAAGGGGTTTCGGAATGCACGGTCTAGTCAACCGTTCGCTCCAGTGTTTCTTGCGCGATACCTATGGGCCGGACCTGTGGGACGCGGTGGCACGGCGGGCGGGCATCGGGCCAGACGGGTTCGAGGCGATGCAGATATACGACGACGCGCTGACCGAGGCGGTGCTGGCGGCGGCGGCGCAGCAGCTGGTCAAACCGCCCGAGGCGCTGCTGGAGGATCTGGGCACCTATCTGGTGTCGCTCGAACCCCTGCGGCGGCTTCTGCGCTTTGGCGGGGTCGGCTATGCCGACTTCCTGCAGTCGCTCGACGATCTGCAGGGCCGCGCGCAACTGGCGCTGCCGGACCTTGGCCTGCCGGCGCTGCGGCTGGTGGCGGAACCCGGCGGGCGGTTCGTGCTGCATCTGGGCGGCGGCCTTGCCGGCGCGGCGATGGCCCGGCTGGCGCCGCCGGTGCTGGCCGGGGTGCTGCGCGCCATGGCCGATGATTACGGCGCGCTGGCGCTGATCGAGCTGCCGGATGTGCGGCAGGACGCATCGGGCGCCATCCATATCGACCTGCTGCAGGCGCGCTTCGCCAAGGGGCGGCGCTTCCAGCTTGGCCTGCCGGCGGCCGGGGTGGCGCCATGACCGCGCCCCGGCCGACCCCCGCCCTTGGCCCCGCCCTTGCTCCGGCGCCTGCCATGGCTCCGGCGGCGCTGCCCGATCCCTCGCGGCTCTTGCCCGAGCTGCTGGGTGTGCTGATGCCGATGTTCCTGTGGCTCGACGCAAGCGGCCGGGTCCAGGCCGCGGGGCCGACGCTGCGCAAGGTCTGTGGCCGGGCCCT
The DNA here is from genome assembly GCF_009908165.1 of Frigidibacter albus. Lineage (GTDB taxonomy): Bacteria > Pseudomonadota > Alphaproteobacteria > Rhodobacterales > Rhodobacteraceae > Frigidibacter > Frigidibacter albus. The sequence goes on along the minus strand of NZ_JAAAUC010000007.1, from coordinate 3,853 downwards.
GCGCCCCGGCGTGTCGCTGTTCGACCTGATCGAGATCACCCGCCCGCAGCGGATGACCGGCATGGCCGACCTGCGCGCCCATGGCCTGCGCCGTCTGCATCTGGCCCTGCGCGCGCGGCCCCGCACGGGCCTGCGCGGCATCGCGGTGCCGCTCGGGCCAGAGGTGGGGCCGGATGTGGGGCCAGAGCAGGAGGGAGGGGTTCTGCTGAACCTGTCCTTTGGCCTGACCGTGGCCGAGGCGGTGCGCGACCATGCCCTGACCGACAGCGATTTCGCGCCGACCGACCTGACGGTGGAAATGCTCTACCTGATCGAGGCGAAAAGCGCGGTGATGGGAGAGTTGCGGGGCCTGAACCTGCGGCTGGAACGCGCGCATCGCAGCGCCGTGGCCGAGGCGCTGACTGACCCGTTGACCGGCCTCGCCAACCGCCGCGCGCTGGAACTGGCGCTGGAGTCCGCGGTGCAAAGCGGCGGGCGCGACGAGGCGGCGCCCTTCGCGCTGGTGCATCTCGACCTCGATTTCTTCAAGCAGGTCAATGACACCCATGGCCATGCCGCCGGTGACGCGGTGCTGACCGAGGTGGCGCGGATCCTGCAGGCGGAGACGCGCAAGCACGATCTGGTCGCCCGCGTCGGCGGCGACGAATTCGTGCTGGTGCTGCGCGGCATGACCGACCCCGCCGCCATCGAAGCCCTCGGCCGGCGGATCATCGCCCGTCTGGAAGCGCCGATGCCGGTCGGCAGCGGCATCGCCACCATCTCCGGCAGCCTCGGCGTGGTGCTGTCGGTGGACTACCCGGTTCCCGCGCCCGAACGGATGCTGGCCGACGCCGACCGCGCGCTTTACGCCTCCAAGCACAGGGGGCGGGCGGGGGTGACGGTCCTGCGGGTGGAGAGTGGAATTTAGCAAGCGACTACATGGCTTTGCGGGACGATCTTCATAAAGCACATTAACTTCACCTCCTAACCTCACCAACTGCCAGCTCTGGCGTTGCCACCGAACAGACGGCAAGCTGCGCCGACAGCAAGAGGAGGAGCGCGACATGGACCCATTCGGTTTTGCCACCACCAGGGCACTGGTCTTCCGCCCGGGGGCCGCGGCGGAGCTTGGCTCTGTCGCCGGCGCGCTGCTGGGGCCGCGGGTGCTGCTGGTCACCGATCCGGGGCTGCGCAAGCTGGGGCTCTGCGATCCGGCGATTGCCTCGCTGTCGGTGGCGGCCGAGGTCGCGGTGTTCGACGCGGTGGAGGCCGACCCCTCGCAGGCCACGCTGATGGCGGCGGTGGCGGCGGGGCAGGCCCTGGGCGCGACCGGGGTTGTCGGCTTCGGCGGCGGCTCCTCGCTGGATGTGGCCAAGCTCGCCGCGCTGCTGCTGGGGTCGGGCGAGGATCTGGAAGGCGCCTGGGGCGTCGGCAATGCCCGCGGCCCGCGCCTGCCGCTGGTGCTGGTGCCGACGACCGCCGGCACCGGGTCCGAGGTGACGCCGGTGTCGATCATCACCGTCGGGGCCGAGGAGAAGCGGGGCGTGTCCTCGCCGGTGATCCTGCCGGACATCGCGGTGCTGGATGCCGACCTGACGCTGGGGCTGCCGCCAGCGATCACCGCTGCCACGGGGGTGGATGCGATGGTCCATGCCATCGAGGCCTATGCCTCGGCCAGCCCCAACAACAACCCGCTGAGCAAGATGCTGGCGCGCGAGGCGCTGCGGCTGCTGGGGGCCCATATCGAGACGGCGGTGGCGGAGGGCGGCAACCGCGCGGCGCGGGGGGCGATGCTGCTGGGGTCGATGCTGGCCGGGCAGGCCTTCGCCAACAGCCCGGTGGCGGCGGTCCATGCGCTGGCCTATCCGATCGGCGGGATCTTCCATGTGCCGCATGGCCTGTCGAACGCGCTGGTGCTGCCGCATGTGCTGCGCTTCAACGCGCCGGTGGCGGGCGGGATCTATGCCGAGATTGCCGCCGATGCCTTCCCGGCGCTGGCCGAAGTCGGCGCGCAGGGCCGCTGCGCCGCCTTCATCGAGGCGCTGGAGCAGCTGGCGCTGCGGCTGAACATGCCGACCCGGCTGCGCGATGTCGGCATCCCCGAGGACGCGCTGCCGCGGATGGCGGCTGACGCGATGAAGCAGCAGCGGCTGCTGGTGAACAACCCGCGCCCGGTGGCCGAGGCGGATGCGCTGGCGATCTACCGCGCGGCGTGGTGAGGGGCGGGCCGCCCGACCGGCTCAGGTGGCACGCTCGTCCCGGGGCGAGCCCATGACGATATAGGATGTGATCGCGCTGACATGCGAGCGCGTGCCCAGAACCTCGGTATGGAAGCGCTTGTAGTCGGCGAGGCTGGCGCATTCGACGCGCAGCAGGTATTCGAACGCGCCGGCGATATTGTGGCATTCAACCACCTCCGGCGCCAGCATCATGGCGCGCTCGAAGCCTTCCTGGGCGGCCTTGGTGTGCAGGGAAAGGCCCACCATCACATAGGCCACGAAGCCGCGCCCCATCCTTTCGGCATCGGTGACGACCCGGTAGCCACGGATGACGCCGGCCCGCTCCAGCTCTTGCACGCGGCGCAGGCAGGCGGAGGGCGACAGGTTAACTCTTTCGGCCAGATCGACATTGCTGATCCGCCCCTCGCGGGCAAGGATGCGCAATATAGTCTGGTCGATGGCGTCGATCTTTGACATTTGTTGCGGCATTCCCGGGATCAGATCAATCTTCGACGCAGAATTGCGCAGTGGAAGCCCTAACATTGCGGCGGAACACATGCACAGGCAAGACCCATGAGCCTCACCGTCCTGACCGCCCTTCTGGGCTTCGCCTTCATCACCACGGTGACACCGGGGCCGAACAACCTGATGCTCATGGCGTCTGGTGCGAATTTCGGCTTCCGCAGGACGCTGCCGCATATGCTTGGCATCGTCGGCGGCGTGTCGGCCATGGCGCTGCTGGTGGGGGTGGGGCTGATGGCGGCGTTCGAAGCCGTTCCGGCGTTGAACCTGCTGCTCAAGGGGCTTTCGGTGGCCTATCTGCTGTGGCTGGCCTTCAAGATCGCCACATCCGCCCCGCCCGAAGAGCGCGCCGCGAATGCACGCCCGATGACCCTGCTGCAGGCGGCGGCGTTCCAGTGGGTCAATCCCAAGGCTTGGGCCATGTGCCTGTCTGCCATCACCCTCTACGCGCCCGACCGCGGCTTGCTGTCGGTTGCGATCGTGGCGGGGGCCTTCGCGGTCGTCGCTTTCCCGGCGATCTCGGTCTGGGCGTGGCTTGGCACGGTGATCCGGCAGTGGCTGTCGAACCGGGCGCGGCTTCGGGTGTTCAACTTCACGATGGCCGGCCTGCTGGTCGCATCGCTCTATCCGCTGCTCCTCCCGATCTGAGGCCGGGCGCGGACGCTTTCGCCGCGTCCTGGTCCCGGGCCGGGGCGGGGTTTCGCCAGCGCGGCAAGCTGGTATGCTGGGGCATCGACCGACCGCCGCGCTGACCTGCGGCCCGCCTCCGAAGGACCGCCCCCGCATGAAGCCCGACGTTCTTGTGACCCACCCGACCCGTCCCCGTCAGATGGCGCTGCTGGAGGACGCCTACACGCTCCACCGGCTCGATCTTGCCGAGGACAAGGCCGCGATGCTGGCCGAGGTGGGGCCGCGCTGCGAAGGGATGGTCACCTTCGGCCATGTGACTGTGGGCGAGGCGCTGCTGGCGCAGCTCCCCGCGCTGAAGATCATCGCTTGCGGGTCGGTCGGCTACGACACGATCGACGTCCCCGCGCTGACGCGTGCCGGGGTTCGGCTGACGAACACGCCTGATGTGCTGACCGATGACGTGGCCGATACGGCGCTGATGTTGCTGCTGGCGGCGCGGCGGC
>NZ_JAAAUC010000006.1 GCF_009908165.1 Frigidibacter albus | reverse complement strand
GGTACATGGACGGCAAGATCGAGATCGACCCGATGATCACCCATACGCTGAAGCTGGAAGACATCAACAAGGGCTTCGACCTGATGCATTCGGGGGAAAGCATCCGCAGCGTGGTGGTGTATTGAGCCAAGCCCCGGGCGGAGGGGGACTTGTCCTTCCGCCCGGGTTGAAGGATGACAGGACGCGGGCCGCAGCGGCCCCTTACGACATGATCCGATGTCAGGAGACCGAATGATGGCTGACCACCGCGCCCCCCGCCTTTGTGTGCTGATCGATGCCGACAACGTGCCCGCGCATTATGCCGGCGCGATCTTTGACGAGGTGGCGAGCCTTGGCGAAGCCTCGGTCCGGCGGATCTATGGGGACTGGTCGGCAGTGCGGCTGAACCGTTGGGCCGAGAAGGTCGCGGCCCTGGGGCTGGTGGCCGATCAGCAGTTCTCCAACACCAAGGGCAAGAACGCCTCCGACATCGGGCTGGTGATCGCCGCGATGGATTTCTTGCATTCGCGGCTGTTCGACGGCTTTGTGCTGGTCAGCTCCGACAGCGACTTCACCCGGCTGGCGGCGCGGATCCGCGAGCAGGGGCTGGATGTCTATGGCATCGGCGAGAAGAAGACGCCCGAGGCCTTCCGCATGGCCTGCAAGCGCTTCATCTATGTGGAAAACCTCGGGGCGGATGACAGCCCCGCGGAGCCGGCAGAGCCGCAGAGCGGCGACACCGCCCCCGGCCCGGTGCGGCAGGGCGAGCCGGCGCGGCGCGGCAAGGAAGCGCCGGCGATGGCGATCCCGCTGATCATCGCGGCGATGCGGGCGATCGACCCGGATGGCGAATGGTATTCGCTGGGGCCGATCGGGCAGTTCATCACACAGGCGAACCCGGATTTCGACGTGCGCAGCTATGGCGCGTCGAAGTTCAGCGATCTGGTGAAGAAGACCGGCCGCTTCGAGGTGAAGCAGGGCCCCGGCAACACGCTGCTGGCCCGCGACCTCGCCTAGGGCTTCACCCCGTAGCGGGCCCCATACCGCGCCATGAACATCTCGACCGCGCCGTCGATGGTGCGGCGGGCGTCGGCGGGGGTTCCGGCCTCGCCGATGCCATAGATCATCCGGTCATGGATCCCGGCCTTGCACAGCTCGGCGAACTGCTCCGCCGCCAGCTCGATATCGTCGATACGAAGCTGGCCCCGCTCTGTCGCCTGCCGCAGGTAGCTGGCCAGCCGGTCGCGGACCAGCTGCGGGCCCGAACAGTAGAATTGCGGGCCGATCTGCGGGAAGCGGTCGCCCTCTGCCACGCAGATGCGGAACACGCGCTGCCCGAATTCCGACGAGATGAAGGCCACGATGCGTTCGGCCGCGCCGCGCAGCACCGTCTCGGGCGCGGCGGTCAGGTCCAGCACCTCCATCGCTTCATCGGCCTGGCGGGCGCATTCGCATTTGGCCACTTCCATGAACAGCAGGCGCTTGTCGGGGAAGTAGCTGTAGAGGGTGGCTTTCGACACGCCCGCCTCGCGCGCGATGTCATCGACGCTGGCGCCTTCGAACCCGTCGCGCAGAAAGACCGTCCGGGCGCCATCCAGCACCTGGTCGAACTTGCGGCCCTTCTTGATTTCCTGCCCGTCGGCCATGCCGCCACCCTTTGCTGCGCTGGCGATCATAGACGCAGCGCGCGGTGAACAGCAAGGCGGACCGGCCGGGGAGCGATGGGTCAGCGGGTCGCCTCGGTCGCGGGCGATTGGTCGGCGCGGGTGGTCTGCCCGTCCGTGGTCGGGGCGGGGAAGTCGAGCCGCGGCAGGTCGATGCCGAAGGAACCAGCGGCCACGGGCAGGGCCGAAAGCGGGATCAGGGCAAGGCTCGCAGCGAGGACAAGGCGTTTCATGGGAATGCTCCGGGTTAGAGCTGAACTGATCGGTTCAGATACGGATCATCTAAACTCATCGGTTCAGATCCTCAAGAAGAAAATGAACCGATGAGTTCATTTTTCTGACTGCGGCACCTTGCGGCCTTGCCCACAGCCCGTCGGAGGAATAGATTGGAACCATTCTAAACTAGGAGTTTCCCCCATGATCCCCGGCCTTGCCTCGCGGCGAAAGTTCAGTGACCTGTCCGAGCGCGAGATCCTGGCGCTGGCGATCTTCTCGGAAGAGGACGACGCGCGCATCTATCGCAGTTATGCCGAAGGCCTGCGCGCAGACTATCCGTCTTCGGCAGCGGTCTTCGACGGCATGGCAGATGAGGAGAACGGGCATCGCCAGCGGCTGATCGAGGCGTTCCGCGCCCGTTTTGGCGAGGTGATCCCGCTGATCCGGCGCGAACATGTGGCGGGCTATTACGCCCGCCGCCCGGTCTGGCTGATCGAGGGGCTGGGGCTGGACCGGATCCGCGCCGAAGCCTCGGCGATGGAGCAGGATGCGGCGCGCTTCTACACGGCCGCGGCGCAGGCCAGCACCGATGCCGCTACCCGCAAGCTGCTGGGGGACCTCGCGGCGGCAGAGGCGGGCCACAAGATCCGCGCCGATGCGCTGACCGCCGAGCATCTGGAGCCCGAGGCGCGTGAGACCGAGGACCGGGTGAGGCACCGGCAATTCCTGCTGACCTGGGTGCAGCCGGGACTGGCGGGGCTGATGGACGGGTCGGTTTCCACGCTCGCGCCGATCTTCGCCACCGCCTTCGCCACCCGCGATCCGCATACCACGCTGCTGGTCGGGCTTGCGGCGTCGATCGGTGCCGGGATCAGCATGGGCTTCACCGAGGCCGCGCATGATGACGGGGTGCTGTCGGGCCGCGGCGCGCCGTGGAAGCGGGGCCTCGCCTCGGGCGTGATGACGACGCTGGGCGGGCTGGGGCACGCGCTGCCCTACCTGATCGCCGATTTCTGGACGGCGACGGTCATCGCCATCATCGTGGTGTTCGTGGAGCTGTGGGCCATCGTCTGGATCCAGAACCGCTTCATGGAAACCCCCTTCCTGCGGGCGACCTTCCAGGTGGTTCTGGGCGGCGCGCTGGTGTTCGCCGCGGGGGCGTTGATCGGGGCAGGGTAGAGCACCGGAAACTTGGCCCAACGTCGGCCTTTTTCAGAATTTCGGCCGTCGACGAAATTCTGATGTGCCCGCCCCCCCTTGGCGGGCACATAACGTGCGCTCCGGGCGGTCACCTCAGAATTTGGCACCGTCCGGCTTGGCCGCACCCCCCTTGCCTTCCGGCTTGCGCCTCCAGGCAACCGGCACGGGTGACTTGCCACAGGCAAGTCCCCTTTTCGCGCCGGAAACAGAGGGAGTTCACGCTCGCAGACGGGCTCCGCATATGGCACGCGGCAGCGCGGCGTGATACGCCTTGCCCAATGCTGGCGATATTCCTGAAGACCCTGCCCTTCTTCGCGCTGATCGGCCTTGGCTGGCTGGCTGGCCGAACCCGCTTTTTCCCCGAGGAGGCAACGGCCTGGCTGACGAAGTTCGTGTTCTACTTCGCGCTGTCGGCGATGCTGTTCCGCTTTGCTGCCAACCTGTCGCTAGCCGAGATCTTCGATACCGGATTCGTGCTGGCCTACCTTAGCGGGTCGGCCGTGATCTGGGTGCTGGGAATGGCCGTGGCCCGGTTCCGCGGACAGGATCTGGCGGCCTCGGCGATGGAGGCGCACACGGCCATGACCGGCAATACCGGCTTTCTGGGTGTGCCGATGCTGGTGGTGCTGCTGGGGGTGCAGGCGGCGGGGCCGGTGCTGATGGTGCTGACCATCGACATGATCGTGTTCTCGACCCTCGTCACCCTGCTGATCACCGGGGCGCGTCAGGGGCGGGTGTCGATAGCCCTGCTCGGCGCGCTGGCGATGGGGCTGCTGCGCAACCCGATGATCATGTCGATGCTGGCGGGGCTGGCCTGGTCGGGCCTGCAGTTGCCGATGCCCGCGCCGCTGGACGAGTTCACGCAGATCCTCGGCGCCGCCGCCACGCCCGGCGCGCTGTTTGCCATCGGCGCATCCTTGGCGGCGCGGCGCGCGGCGGAACGGGTGGCGCCGGCCGTCTGGCTGTCCTTCGCCAAGCTGGTGCTGCATCCGGGCGCTGTCGCCATCGCCGCGCTCTGGATCTTCAACGTCGATCCCTACGCCGCCGGCGTGATGATCGCCGCGGCCGCCCTTCCGGTTGCCGGCAATGTCTATATCCTTGCCCATCATTACGGGGTCGCGCAGGCACGGGTGTCCGCGGCGATCCTGATCTCGACCGCGGCCAGCATCCTCACGGTGCCCGCGGTCATCGCCTGGGTCACAGGCGTCTGAACCCATAGGAGACTGCAATGCGGACGATTTCGGAAAACAAGAGCTTTGGCGGCGTGCAGGGCGTCTATGCGCATGAGTCGGATACCTGCGGCTGCGAGATGACCTTTGGCCTGTTCCTGCCCGAGGAGGCAGAGGAGCATCCGGTGCCGATGCTGTGGTATCTGTCGGGCCTGACCTGCACGCATGAGAATGCGATGGTGAAGGCCGGCGCGCAGCAATGGGCGGCGGAATACGGGGTGGCGGTGGTGTTCCCCGACACCTCGCCCCGCGGCAAGGGCGTGGCCGATGACGAAGCCTTCGATCTGGGCCAGGGCGCGGGGTTCTACGTGAATGCGACCCAAGACCCCTGGGCCAAGCATTACAAGATGTGGGATTACATCTCCGAGGAGCTGCCGCGGATCGTGACCGCGAATTTCGAGGTGGATGACGAACGCCAGTCGATCACCGGCCATTCGATGGGCGGCCATGGCGCGCTGACGCTGGCGATGCGGCTGCAGGGCCGCTTCCGCTCGGTTTCCGCCTTCGCGCCGATTGCCAGCCCCACCACATCGGACTGGGGCCGCAAGCAGTTCGCGGCCTATCTTGGCCCCGACGAATCCACCTGGGCCGACCATGACGCCAGCCTGCGGATGCGCGCCGTGGGCTTCGACGGCCCGGTGCTGATCGACCAGGGCGCCAAGGACCAGTTCCTGCACCTGCTGAAACCCGAGGTGCTGGCCGAGGCGATGATGGCCCGCCGCCAGCCCGGGCAGATGCGGATGCAGCCCGGCTATGACCACAGCTATTACTTCGTCTCGACCTTCATGGCCGACCACGTCGCCTTCCACGCCGAAAACCTCTACGCGCGCTGATGACTGCGCTCTATATCGACGCCGATGCCTGCCCGGTGAAGGACGAGGCGCTGCGCGTGGCCGAACGCCTTGGCGTGCGGATGCTGCTTGTCTCCAACGGGGGCCTGCGCATCTCGCCGCATCCGCTGGTGGAGATGGTCTTCGTGCCCGATGGCCCCGATCTGGCGGACATCTGGATCGCCGAGCGGGCGGGCCGCGGCGATGTGGTGGTGACCGGGGACATTCCGCTGGCCGCCAAATGCGTGGCCGCGGGCGCCCGGGTGCTGAAGCACAATGGTGAGGCGCTGACGCCGGCCAATATCGGCAACGTGCTGGCGACGCGCGACCTGATGGCCGATCTGCGCGCCGCCGATCCGTTCCGGCAGGGCGGGGGCAAGGGCTTTACAAAGGCCGACCGCTCGCGCTTTCTCGACGCGCTGGACCGGATGCTGCGGGCGGCGATCAAGGAGAGCACGGATGACAGCTGAGGCAGTGGTCTTCGACATCGGCAATGTGCTGATCGAATGGAACCCCGAGCGGCATTACGACAGGGTGATGGACCCGGCCGAGCGGGCCCGGATGTTCGCCGCCGTCGATCTGCACGCGATGAACGACGAGGTGGACCGCGGCGCCCCGTTCCAGGCCACGATCTATGCCCATGCCGAGCTTTACCCGGAATGGCGCGAGCACATCCGCCGCTGGCATGACGACTGGATCCACATGGCCAGCCCCGCGACCCCCCACTCCGTCCGCCTGCTGCGCAAGCTGCGCGGCAAGGGCGTGCCGGTGTTTGCGCTGACCAATTTCGGCATCGACAGCTTTGCCTATGCGCAGACGCAATATGACTTCCTGTCCGAATTCGACCGCGCCTATGTCTCGGGCCACATGGGCCTGATCAAGCCCGACCCCGCGATCTATGCCGCGGTCGAGGCCGATTGCGGCCTGCCCCCCGCCGCGCTGCTCTTCACCGACGACCGCGCCGACAATATCGCCGCCGCCGATGCCCGCGGCTGGCAGACCCACCATTTCACCGGCCCCGAAGGCTGGGCCGCGCGTCTGGTCGCCGAGGGCTTCCTGACCGCCGAGGAGGCAGCATGACCACCCCGATCATCGGACCCGAGGCCGAAGCCCATCTGGACTGGATCGCCCTCACCGACGCGCTGGCGGCGGGCCACGCCCTGCCGCGCGCCGAGGTGGCCGATACCTTCCTTTACCGCGGCAAGGACACACTCCTGACCCGCTCTGCCTGGATCGACGGGCTGGGGCTGGCGATCAAGGGCGCGACGGTGATGCCGGGTAATCCGGGCGCCGGCATCCCGATGGTCAACGGCGCGGTGAACCTGTTCGATGACGCGCATGGAAGGCTGGAGGCGATCGTCGATTTCCATCTGGTGACCAAGTGGAAGACCGCCGGCGATTCGCTGCTGGCCGCCCGCCGCCTCGCCCGCCCGGGCGCGCGCCGCATCCTGATCGTCGGCGCCGGCAATGTCGCCCGCTCGATGATCGAGGCCTACGGCGCTGCCTTCCCCGATGCGAGCTTCGAGGTCTGGAACCGCACCGCCACCGCCGCCGATGCGCTGGCCGAGGCCCTCGCCGGCCGCGCCCCGGTGGTTGCCGTCACTGACCTGCCCGAAGCCGTGGCGCGGGCCGAGATCATCGCCACCACGACCATGTCCTCAACTCCGGTGATCCAGGGCGCGTGGCTCTCGCCCGGCACCCATCTCGACCTGATCGGCGCCTACCGCCCCGACATGCGCGAGGCGGATGACGACGTGCTGCGCCGCGCCCGCATCTTCGTCGATGCCCGCGCCACCACGATGGGCCATATCGGAGAGCTGAAGCAGCCGCTGGCGACAGGCGTCATCACCCCCGAGGACGTGATCGCCGATTTCTATGACCTGCCCGCCGGAACCTATGCCCGCGGGACCGAGGACGAGATCACCCTGTCCAAAAACGGCGGCGGCGCGCATCTGGACCTGATGACGGCGAAATACATCCTCGCCGCCTGGCAGGGGCGTTAAAGCACCCCGTCCTCGGCATCCTCCACCGAAATTCCCAAGGCATCGAGCCCGTCCTCGAGGTAATCCGACAGCTGCGGCACCCCCAGCAGGTAATCGGCGGTGGGCGCCGTCGCCTCGGCGCGGGCGGTCTCGATCGCCTCGTCCAGCTCATCGGCGCCATAGGTCTCGCGGCCGATCCACATCACCGCGACAAGGCTGGCCTGCTCATCGACATTCAGCGCGCCGATGAAGGCGCGCAGCTCTTGCTCGGTCGCATCGCCCGACCGGGCCTCCAGAATGGAGTCGGAATCGACGCTGTCGCCGGGGCTGTCCCAGGTGCCGACCTTGGCATCCAGTTCGCGCGCGCGCACGATCACATGGGCAATCTTGTCGGGGCTGATCTGCAGCATTGGGGCCTCCCTTGTTAGGGGCGACCCTCGGGCAAAGCGACGGCGGGTGCAAGGGTGGGCGGTGGCGGCGGTCCGCCGCGCGCCTACTGAAAGATCAGGGCGAGCTCATCCTCGCTCAGCAGCTTCCACTGACCGGGCGCCAGATCTTCAGGCAGCGACAGCCCGCCCAGACGTTCGCGGTGCAGGTCGTCGACATGGTTGCCGGTGGCCGCGAACATGCGGCGCACCTGATGGTACCGGCCCTCGGTCACGCTCAGCAGGGCTTCGGTGTCCGACACCACCTCCAACTCGGCAGGCGCCAGCGGCTTGTGCTCGCCCTCCAGCATCAGGGTGCCCGAGGCGAACAGCGCGCCCTCGCTGCCCGCCAGCGGGCGGGCCAGCCTGGCGCGGTAGGTCTTCTTGACGTGGCGTTTAGGGCTGATGACCCGGTGCAAGAGGTCACCGTCATCGGTCAGCAGCAAAAGGCCGGTGGTCTGCTTGTCGAGGCGCCCGATGGTCGAGATCGCCGGATCCCGCAATTTCCAGCGTCTGGGCAGGATGTCATGGACAAGCGGGCCGTCTTCCTTGTGCGAACAGGTCATTCCCAGGGGCTTGTTGAGCAAGATGACCATCCCCACCACCGGATCGAGCGGCTCGCCGTCGATCTGCATCCGGCTCGGCAGATCCCTGGTGACAGGGATGCGCTTGGTGACGTCCAGAAGATCGGCACCGTCCAGAAGGATCCCGCCAGCCTTGGCCATCCGCGCCATTTCGGTGCGCGAGCCATAGCCCATGGAGGACAACAGCCTGTCGACGCGCGAGGTGGGAGTCTTGGCCATTGATTTTGGTTCCTCAAGCAGCCCGCAAGCGCGGCGCGCTGCGACATCGGTTGGCGCCTGCCTAAAGTCCCGCGTGCGACATCACAAGCAAAGGTGACAGGTGGGCTCTTGGAAGTCCGCTGGGTGCAGAGCCCGGGACAACCTCGTGCCCCTACCCCATGATCCGATACCACAGCGCATCGGGCAGGAACTGCCCCAGCCGGAACATCGCCGCAAACCGCCGCGGGAAGCTCAGCGCAAAGCGCCGGGTGCCCATATGCCTCAGGATCCGCGCCGCGGCGTCTTCGGGCTCCATCAGGAATGGCATGTCGAAATCGTTCAGCTCGGTCAGCCGGGTGCGGATGAAGCCGGGGTTGACCAGCTGCACCTTCACGCCAGACCCGCGCAGATCGGCGTGCATCGCCTCGGCCAGTGCCATCACCCCGGCCTTGGACGCGCCATAGCCGATGGCGCCGGGCAGCCCGCGATAGCCCGCCAGCGAGCCGGTGAGCACCACATGCCCGCGCCCGCGTGCCGCAAAGCCCGGCACCACCTGCCCCAGCACCCGCGCGCAGCCGGTCAGGTTCACGTCGCACATCTGCGCCACGCGGTCCGCGTCCCAGTCCTGCGCGGCCATCGGCCAATAGGTCGCGGCGAGCCAGACCAGGCCGTCGATCTCACCGACCTGCGCCGCCGCCGCCCGGACGGACCCCATATCCGCCACATCCATCGGCACGGCCCGCGCCGGGCCCGGCAGTTCGGCCACCAGCGCCTCCAGCCGCACCTCGCTGCGCGCCGACAACACCAACTCGGCCCCCGCCGCGCTCATCTGCTGCGCCAGCGCCCGGCCCAGCCCCTCGCTGGCGCCGACCAGCCACCAGCGCTGGCCCTTCACGCTCATGCTTGCACCTCAACTGGCGCCTTGCGGATCGTCGCCACCAGTTCGGCCACCAGTACCCCCCATTTGCGGAACTGGCTGCGGTTGACGATGCTGCCGCCCGGGGTCGCATACATCCAGTCGGTGACCGACAGCACATGCCCCCCGGCATCCTGCGGCAGCCTGATCTTGTAGCGCAGCACGACCGCGCTGCCCTGTTGCCGCCCCACACCGCGGCCCAGCACATCCGGCGCCGTCGCGCTGATCGCGCCGTCATTGCCCAGCTGCAGCACCCAGTCGCGCCGGTCCACCGCGCCGCCCTCATAGCGGAACACCTCCGCCATGCGGCACGTCGCGCCCTGCCACTGCGCATCGAACTCACCGACAAAGCGCGACTTCGCCCGCCCCGTCGGTCCATAGATCACGCCCTCGCACAGCAGCGGCCCGTTCAGCGCGCTGCGGATGTCCAGCGCCGGCCCGCCTGCATAATCGCCGCTGGCTTGCGCCCCGAACCCCGCCAGCCGCCCGCGCAGCCAGACCAGCAGCAGCGCCGCTGCCGCCCCCAGCACAAACCCCATCACCGCGTCACCTCTTCTACCGGAGGCAGCGGCCGGTCCCGGTACCGCGCGCCCTTCACGAACAGCTTCAGCGCCTGCCAATGGATCAGCGCCAGCACCCGCCGGCTGCCAAACGGCCGCCGCAGCAGCGCGCCCAGCAGCCCGGCATTGGTCAGCGGCGCCCGGCGACCGGTCAGCGTCGCCAGCACCCCGCCCTTGCCATTGTGGTAGTCGATCCAGATCCCGACCCGCCTGGCGCCGATGTCGAAGCGGAACCGGTACTCCCCCGCCACATCCTGAAACGGCGAGACGTGGAACACTTTCGTCGCCACGATCTCATCCTCGGGCCGGATCGGCTCCAGCCCCGGGCGCACGCACAGATAGGAGTGCCGGTCGCCAAAGGTGTTCGTCACCTCGGCCACCACAGCGCGCAACGCGCCGCCGCCATCCCGGCACAGCCAGAACGATACCGGATTGAACACATGGCCCAGCAGCCGCGGCTGCGCCAGCAGCCCGATGCGCAGGCCGGGCACCAGGACACCCTCGGCCATCAGCACCTCGCGGACCCACATCGCGCCCCGCCCCCGCCCCGGCGCGCCGCCGTGGTCGCGGTCCTGCACAGAGGCCACATTGCCCCGGCCCCGCGAGAACAGCCGCGGCCCGGCAACCGGCGCCTCGGCATCCTCCAGCAGCACATAGTCGATGCCATAGCGGAAGGCGTTCACTGGCCCGCCATGCCGTGCATGGTAGGTCTGGCCGCGGATGTGCTCGACCCTCATGCCACCGCCCTCAGCGCCTGCGCCGCGATCCCGTCCACCACCTCGACCGCGCTTGCGATCCCGTCCTCGTGAAAGCCGTTCTTCATCCAGGCCCCGCAGAACCAGCTGTGGTTCGTGCCATTCAGCGCCCGAACGCGCGCCTGCCCCTGCAGCGCCGCCAGATCGTAGACCGGGTGCCGGAAGGTCGCCGTGTCATGGATCAGCCGCTCGTCGATCTTGCGCCGCCCGTTCAGCGTGACGAACAGCGGGTCCTCCATCGGGATCGGCTGCAAGGAATTCATCCAGTAGGTAAGGTCGATCCGATCCGCCGCCTGCCCCGCCTCCTCGGTATAGACCCAGCTGGCCCAGGCCGCCCGCCGCTTGGGCATCACCGAGCTATCCGAATGCAGCACCATCTCGTTCGGCTGATAGCGGATCGCCGACAGCGCCGCACGCTCAGGCCCCGATCCATCCGACAGCAGTGCCAGCGCATCATCCGAATGCACCGCCATCACCACCTCGTCGAACAGCTCCCACTCACCGCCCGCCATCCGAACTTCCGCGCCATAGCCCGGCCGCCGCACGCCCGACACCACAGCGCCGGTGCGGATCTCCACCCCACGGCTGCGCAAGCTGGCCTCCAGCCGCCGCACATATTCGACGGACCCGCCCCGCACCGTGAACCACTGGTGCTGGCCGGTATGGCTCAGCAGCGCATGGTTGCGGAAGAATTGCAGCATCGCCTGCGCCGGAAACTCCAGGATCCCCCGCGTCGGCGTGGACCAGATCGCCCCCGACAGCGGGGTGATGTAGTAATCGCGGAACCACGGGCCGGTGCCCAGCTTGTCCAGCAGCCCGCCAATGGTCATCGCCGGATCATCCGCCGCCGCCAGAGCCTGGCTGTTGAAGCGCAGGATGTCGCGCAGCATCCGCCAGAACCGCGGGTCCGCCGCCCGACGCTTCTGCGCGAAGACCGCCCCCAGCGATTTCAGCCCGTATTCGAACCGGCCCCCGTCGATGGACGCGCCAAAGCTCATGTCGCTTTGCGCAATCGGCACATCCAGTTCGGCAAACAGCGCGCACAGATGCGGATAGTTCACCTTGTTGAAGACAATGAACCCGGTATCCACCGGCTGATCGCCGCGCTTGCCGGCCAGCACGGTGCGGGCGTGGCCGCCCAGCCGCGGCGCCGCCTCGATCAGCGTCACCCGGTGATCGGCTGCCAGCCGATGCGCCGCCGCCATCCCGGAAATGCCGCCACCGATCACGGCGATGCGGCGGGGCGGGGCGGGCAAGTGTTCAAACGGCATTCGGCACTCCGGTCATATTCATCCTACGGCTACGCGGGTTTGCCCCCTGCGGATCACTCGCCGCTCCTGCATCGCAGCATTTCTGCGGCGCCAGTGATCCGCCCAGCGCGCCGCCGCGTAACAGCCTCATGTTGACCGATGCCCTCACCCTCGACTTTGCGGATGCATCCCCGCCGCGCCCTGCCTACAGTGGCAGGGTAAGGGCTGCCCTGCGCCGGGCGCCACCGATGACTGCCCCGATCTCGGAGACAAAGCCGACCGTGCAGCCTGCAACTGATGACATCGACTGGAGCGCCGTGCTGCTGCAGGTGCGCGACACCCGCGACAACGCCGCCTTTGCCGCGTTGTTCCGGCATTTCGCGCCGCGTGTGAAGGCGTTCCTGATGAAATCCGGCGCCGATGCCACCCTGGCCGAGGAATGCGCGCAGGACGTGATGGCGACGCTGTGGCACAAGGCGCATCTCTACGATCCGGCCCGCGCCAGCGTGGCGACATGGATCTTCACCATCGCCCGCAACCGCCGCATCGACGCGCTGCGCCGCGCGAGGCGGCCGGAACCCGAAGACCTGACATGGGGCCCGGATCACGAGCCCGACCAAGCCGACATCCTGGCCCAGCGACAGGACAGCGCCCGCCTTGGCGCCGCGCTGACCCAGCTTCCGCCCAAGCAACGCGAGCTGATCGAGCAGGCCTATTTCGGCGACCGCACGCATACAGAGATTGCGGCAGCCACCGGCCTGCCGCTCGGCACCATCAAATCCCGGATCCGCCTCGCGCTGGATCGCCTGCGCCATGAACTGAAATGACCAACATGACCATTCAACATCACCTGACCGACGATCTTCTGATGGGCTATGCCGCCGGCACCCTGCCCGAGGCGTTCAGCCTTGTCGTCGCCACCCATCTCTCGCTCTGTGACGACTGCCGCGCCCGGTCCGAAGCCTATGACGCGCTTGGCGGCTCGCTGCTCGGTGCGCTGGAGACGGCAGAGCTTGCCGAAGACAGCCTGCAAGCCACCCTGCGCCGCATCGCCGCCGGTCCGCCGTCCGAGCGTCCGCGCAAGTCCGGCGCCCTGTTCCCGGCGCCGCTGCAGGATTATGTCGGCGGCGATCTGGCCGCGGTGCGCTGGCGCCCGGTGGGCATGGGCGTGCGTCAGGCGATTCTGCGCACCGACAGGAATGCCACGGCGCGGCTGCTGTATATCCCCGCAGGCGCCGCGGTGCCCGACCACAGCCACCGCGGGCGCGAGCTGACGCTGGTGCTGCAGGGTGCCTTCCGCGATGAGGATGGCCGCTTCGGCCCCGGCGATATCGAGATTGCGGATGAAGCGGTGCAACACACGCCCACCGCCGAAGCCGGCCTGCCCTGCATCTGCCTGGCGGCCACCGACGCGCCGCTGCGCTTCCGCAGCCTGATCCCGCGCCTCGCGCAGCCGTTCTTCAGGATCTGAGCGGGGTGAGTGGCGGCTGCATAACATCCGCATGATTTCTGCATAGGTTCTGTATCCCGAAAACCGCGCCACCCCAAAGGCTTGCGCGGTTTTTCAGGGTTTGAGCGGCACAACCTTCGCCGCCGCCTCGGGGGCGATTTCCTCGAAGTCGAAATTATCCAGCCGCCGCGCCCGCCGCCCGGCCTTGTCGGCGGAAATCTTGATATCTTCCAGGTCCTTGGCCGCCTGCCCGAAATGCCGGTCAAGGTTCCCGACCCTCTCACCCAGCCGTTCCACATCGGTATAAAGCAGCGCCAGCTCCTTGCGGATCGCCCCCGCCTGCTCGCGCATCCGCGCATCCTTGAGCACCGCACGCATGGTATTCAAAGTCGCCATACATGTGGTGGGCGACACGATCCAAACCTTCACCGCGAATCCCTCGCGCACGAGTTCCGGAAAATTCCCGTGCAGTTCCGCATAGATAGCCTCGGATGGCAGGAACATCAGCGCGCCATCCGCGGTCTCGCCCTCGATGATGTACCGCTCGGAAATCGCCCTTATGTGGCTGCGCACCGCAATCCGCAGCATCCGCTGCGCCTCGATGGTCTGGCTCTGGTTCTCGGCCCGCCGCAGCGCCTCATAGGATTCCAGCGGGAATTTCGAATCGACGACAATCGGCCCCGGCGGTTTCGGCAGATGGATCAGGCAGTCGGCCCGCCGCCCGTTGGAAAGCGTCGCCTGCATCGTGTAACTGTCTGACGGCAAAGCCTTCTGCACGATGTCATGCAGCTGGATCTCGCCAAACGCCCCCCGCGTCTGCTTGTTCGACAAGATGTCCTGCAGCCCCAGAACATCCCCGGACAGCTTCTCGATCTTCGCCTGCGCCCGGTCGATCGTCTCCAGCCGCTGCTGCAGATCGCCCAGGCTCCGCGCGGTCCGCGTTGCCGACCCGTGCAGGCTGTCGGTCATGCCCCGGCTCACCTCTGCCAGCCGCGCCTCCATCAGCGCCAACATCCGCGCCTGACTGGCCGCCTGCGCCTCGGACACATGATGCAGCCCGCCCGCCAGCTGGTGCTGGCCGTCGGAAAGCCCCTGCACCCGGTTGCCAAGCGCCATCAACAGCGGCTCCAGCCGCTGAGCGGACCGCCCGGCAGAGCGCAGCATCAGCAGCACCAAAAGCAAGGTCACCGCCAATCCGCCGCCGACCAGCACAGCCGGGTCCGTCAGGTCAAGCTGTTGTCCGGACACGGAAATCATCGACGTCCGAACAGCCGTTCGATGTCGGCCAGCTTCAGTTCCACATAGGTGGGCCGCCCGTGGTTGCACTGGCCCGAATGCGGCGTCGCTTCCATCTCGCGCAGCAGGGCGTTCATTTCCTCGGGCCGCATCTGCCGGCCCGAGCGCACCGAGCCGTGGCAGGCCATCTTGCTCAGCACCGCATCGATCCGGGCCTGCACCTGCTGGCTGTCGCCCAGATCAGCCAGCTCATCCAGAATATCGCGGATCAGCGCCGCGGCATCGATCACGCCCAGAATCGCCGGCGTTTCGCGCACCGCGACCGCCCCGCCCCCGAACGGCTCCAGCACCAGCCCCAGCTTGGACAGTTCGGGCGCAAGCTCCAGCAGCCGCGATGCATCGCCTTGCGACAGCTCGACAATCTCCGGGATCAGCAGCGCCTGCGAAGGCACGCCACTGCTCGCCCGCTGCGCCTTCAGCCGCTCATAGACCAGCCGTTCATGCGCCGCATGCTGATCGACGATCACGATCCCGGTCTCTGTCTGGGCGATGATGTAGTTCTCATGCACCTGCGCCCGCGCCGCCCCCAGCGGCAGGCCGGTCGGCGCCGCCGCTGGCACCTCATACCGCGCCGAGGCCTCGGCCAGCTCCGGCGCCAGCGGCGCCTGGAACTCCCACGCCGTCCGCACCGCGCCAAGCGAGGGCCGGTCCATCTGGTAAACCCTTGGCGCGCCGGTCATTTCCGGCCGCATCGCCCCCAGCGTCTCGCCCGCGACGGTGGAAGATGCCCGATGCCCCGCCCCCGCCAGCGCATGGCGCAGCGCCGAAACGATCAGCCCCCGCGCAATCCCCGGCTCGCGGAACCGCACCTCGGCCTTGGCCGGGTGCACGTTCACATCCACCGCCTGCGGGTCGCAGGTCAGGAACAAAGCCGCCGCCGGGTGCCGGTCGCGCGACAGGAAATCCATATAGGCCGCCCGCAGCGCCCCGATCAGCAGCTTGTCCCGCACCGGACGACCGTTGACGAACAGGAACTGCTCCACCGCCGCGCCGCGCGAATAGGTCGGCAGCGCGGCATAGCCGCTCAGCCGCAGCCCCTCGCGTTCGGCATCGATCGGCAGCGCGTTATCGGCAAACTCGCGCCCCAGAATGCGGGAAAGCCTTGCCTGCAAGGCCCCGAACAGCTCTCCCTGTTCCGCATCGGCGCGCAGGATCACCCGGGAATCACCACCGCTCTCATCCCGCAGGGTGAAGCCCACATAGGGCTCCGCCATTGCCAGCCGCCGCACCACATCGGCAATCGCCTGCGCCTCGGCCCGGTCACCGCGCAGGAATTTCAGCCGCGCGGGGGTGGCATAGAACAGGTCGCGCAGCTCCACCACCGTGCCGCAGCTCAGCGCCGCAGGGCGCACGGCTTCCTCGCGCCCGCCTGCGACCGCGATCCGCGCCGCCTCGAGGCCCTGAACCCGCGAGGTGATGGTCAGTCGTCCGACGGCCCCCAGCGAGGGCAGCGCCTCACCGCGAAAGCCGAAGCTGTGGATCGCCAGCAGGTCGGACCCGTCGATCTTCGACGTGGCATGGCGCGACAGCGCCAGCGGCAGGTCCGCGGCAGTCATCCCGCAGCCATCATCCGTCACCCGGATCAGGGTCTTGCCGCCATCGGCATAGGCAATCTCGATCCGCCGCGCCCCGGCATCAAGCGCGTTTTCCACCAGCTCCTTGACCGCCGAGGCGGGGCGCTCGACCACCTCGCCGGCGGCGATGCGGTTCACGGCGCCCTCATCCAGTTGGCGGATCACCGGGCGCGGGAGGGACATATGGGGGGTGGGGGCGTTCATGCCACCAGAATTAGCATGGGGCTGGAGATTCGGCCATGCCTTCGGAAACGAGGAGCCTGCACAGTCAGAGGGAAGCGCC
The DNA here is from genome assembly GCF_009908165.1 of Frigidibacter albus. Lineage (GTDB taxonomy): Bacteria > Pseudomonadota > Alphaproteobacteria > Rhodobacterales > Rhodobacteraceae > Frigidibacter > Frigidibacter albus. The sequence goes on along the minus strand of NZ_JAAAUC010000006.1, from coordinate 247,157 downwards.
CGTCCGCGGGTGGGCGCTGCAACGCTCGTTCTAGGCACTTTATGGTGCGGCCTACCTCCACCGCAGTTCTAGGCGGAGCGGTAGAGTAGCGCCCGCCCGGGGGGCGGACGGGCGCTGCCCGGCGGCGCTGAAGCGCCTTGATTCCGGGCAAGAAAGGGTGCTCGACTTGGCGTTAGGCCGCCTCAGTTCGACGCCTCAAGCGCCACCGGGCGCCCCGCCACCACAAAGCGCAACCCATCCGGATGCAGCCGCTCTGCCGCAACCCGGGCGATATCCTCCAGCGTCACTGCCTCCACCTCGGCATTGCGGGTGTTGACGTAATCCGCTGGCAGATCATCCAGCTGCATCCCCACCAGAATGTCGGCGATCTGGCCGTTGCCATCAAAGCGTAGCGGATACGATCCGGTCAGATAGGTCTTCGCCGCCTCCAGCTCCGCCTCCGTCACGCCGCCCTCTGCCGCCTTCACCCATTCGGCGCGCACCACCTCGATGGCCTCGGCCACCCGGTCGTTCGACGAGGCGAAACTGCCCTGCCATGTCTCGGCATGGTCGCGCGGCACGATGTAGGAATAGACGCCATAGGTCAGCCCCCGCGCCTCGCGCACCTCCTGCATCAGCCGCGAGGAGAAGCCGCCGCCGCCGAGGATCTGGTTGAGGATATAGGCCGGGAAGAAGTCGGGATCGTCGCGCTTCAGCCCTTCATGGCCGAACACCACCACCGATTGCGGGGTGTCGAAATCGACGACGGTCACGCCGCCAGTCAGGCCCATCTCGGCCCGGTCGGGCAGCGGTGCGCCGGTTTCGGGCAGATCCCCCAGCAAGTGATCCAGCATCGCGCCCAGATCCTCGGCGGTGATGTCGCCCACCGCCGCCACCACCACCCGGTCGCGGGCAATGGTGCGGGCCTTGGCGTCCAGCATGTCCTCGCGCGTCAGGGCCGCGACGCTTTCCAGCGTGCCATCGGCGGGCGTGGCATAGGGATGCGCGCCAAAGGCCAGCGCGTTGAAGGCACGCCCGGCCAGCGTGCCCGGGTCCTGCTCATCCGATTGCAGGCCCGACAGCACCTGCCCGCGCACCCGCTCCACCGCGTCCACATCGAACCGCGGCTCGGTCAGTGCCAGCTTCAGCAGATCGACCGCCGCATCGCGGTTCTCGGTCAGCATCCGGGCCGAGACCGACAGCGTGTCATCGCCGACGCTGAAGCGATAGCTGGCCGCCAGCGCCTCGCGCGCTTCGGCAAAGCCCTGTGCGTCGAGATCGCCGGCGCCTTCCTCGATGATCGCGGTCATCAGGTTGATGGCGCCGCGCTTGCCGGGGGCATCCAGGCTGGCACCGCCGCGGAATCGAAGCTCCAGCGCGGTGAAGGGGATCGAGTGATCCTCGACCAGCCAGGCCTTGATCCCACCGGGGGAGGTGACTTCCTGAATGTCCACCGCATTGGCGGGAAAGGCCAGCAGCAGGGCGGCGCAGGCCGCAAACAGGGCGCGGATCATTGCATCACCTCCACAGGGTCGGCCGCAGCAGGGTCGGGCGTGGCCTCTGGCTCCGGACTGCCCCCGGCCTCGGCCTGCATCAGCCAGCCGGTCACGGCCCGGCGTTTGTCGAACACTTCGGCGGCGGCAGCCATCACGTCGGCCTCCGTCACCCCCTCCAGCACATCCGGCCAGGCCTGCACATCGGCCACGGTCAGGCCAGAGGTCAGCGCGGCGCCATAGCGGCGGGCGAGGCCATCGACGCTGTCGCGGGCATAGATCTCATCGGCGCGGATCTGGGTCTTGATCCGCTCGAACTGCGCGGCATCGACGCCCTCGGCGAGAAACTCGGCAATGGCCGCATCCAGCGCCGCCTCGGCCTCGGCAAGGCTCACGCCCGGCGCCGGCACGATGGCAAGCCCGAAAGTGGAGGCGTCCAGCGACACCGCATCGTAGAAGGCCGAGGTGTAGAGCGCGACCTGCGTCTCGAAGCTCAGCTTGCGGCCCAGAACCGAGGTCTGCTGGTTCCCGCCCAGAAGATCGGCCAGCATCGTCAACGCGGCGGCCTCTTCCTGCGCGCCGGCGTTGCGCTCGGGCGCAAGGTAGCTGCGCACCACATAGGGCTGCGCCACCCGCGGATCCGAGAATTCGATCCGCCGCTCCGCCAGCTGCGGCGGCTCGCTGGTGCGGCGGCGTTCGGGAAGATTGGCCGAGGGCTCCAGCGGGCCGTAATGCTCTTCGGCCAGTCGCCGCACCTCGGCAGGCTCCACATCACCCGCGACGATCAGGATCGCGTTGTTCGGCGCGTAATACAGGCGATACCAGTCCAGCGCGTCCTGAAGGCTCAGCTGCTCCATCTCATGCCGCCAGCCGATGATCGGGATACCGTAAGGATGGTTCAGGAACTGCGCCGCCATCCGCTGTTCGGAAAAGAGGGCGGCGGGGTCACTGTCGGTGCGCTGGCTGCGCTCCTCGAGGATCACCGCGCGTTCGGTTGCGGCATCCGCCTCGGACAGCACCAGATTGCGCATCCGGTCCGCCTCCATCCCCATCACCAGGCCAAGCCGGTCGGCGGCGATGCGCTGGAAATAGGCGGTATAATCCTGCGAGGTGAAGGCATTGTCGGACCCGCCATTCGCCTCGACGATGCGCGAGAATTCCTTGGGCGCGATCTCTTCGGTGCCCTTGAACATCAGGTGTTCCAGGTAATGCGCCACGCCCGACACGCCGGGCTTCTCATCCGCGGCGCCGACCCGATACCAGACCATATGGGTAACGGCAGGGGCGCGGTGATCCTCGATCACCACGACCTCGAGACCGTTCTCCAGCGTGAAGGTGGTCACATCCTCAGCCGCGGCGGGTGCCGCCACCAGCAAGGCCAGCGCCACAGCCCAAATATGCCTGATCCACATTGCGCTCTCCCAAGATGCCCACGGCCGGATACCGCGTCTGATCCGCACCCTAGCCCTAAGGCGGGACGGCGCAAGACGGGTGACGCGGAAGTGAGCGGCCGGGGCGGTTTAGCGGGGGGTTTCGACGGCCTCGGGCGGGGCACCCACGGTGCGCGCGCCGGCAGCCCGCCAGCGCTCCAGCTCGGCATACTGGTCTAGCGACAGCGGCTCGTAGGCCTTGTAGTAGATGTTCACGTTGAACACCCGCTCCAGCAGACGGCCGTCATTGCTGCGGCGATAGTCCAGATCCTCGGCCGCAAGCTGGGCGCGGATCGCGGGGGTGGTGCCAAAGCGCGCGGCATGGCCGACCAGCCCGCCATCGCCCGCCGGCACGCCGGTGCGGCCAAGCGCGGCGGGATTGCCGCCAAGCGCGGCGACGGCATCACCCTCAGGCGTCGGATCGGTGCGGTTGCTGCCGCCCGGCGTCGGCTCGGGCAAGGCGGCCACGTCGACGGGCACTTCCAGCGGCTTGGTGGGAAGGATGCCGAACTCATCGGCGCCCTCACCTGTCTGGCGCAGGTTCATCAGCTCGGGGACGCCATTGCGGTCACCGCAGGCGGCCAGCGACATGAGGGTCGCGCCCGCAATCACGATGATGCCAAATTTCGCCCGCATCGGCCTTCCCCCTTGCAGTTCCCGGCCCCACTTAGCGCCGCGCCCGTCTTAGCGCATGTCATGGCCCGCGTCACGGGGGCATCTTGCGCCCCGCTTCAGCCCTGCGTGCGGCCCGCCTTTGCCGTATCCTTGCCGTCGCCGGCAAAGAGCACAAGCCCGATCGCGCCGGCAAAGATCGCAATATCGGCCACGTTGAACGAGAACGGGTTGGCGATGCCCGGCACGCTCATGTTCAGGAAGTCGGCCACCGCGCCATACAGCACCCGGTCCAGCACATTGCCAAGCGCGCCGCCGATCAGCAGGCCCGAGGCGATGCGGGCGCGGATAGGTTGCGCCTCGCGCCGCATCCACAGCCAGACCCAGGTGGAGATCGCGAGCGCAAGCGCGATCAGCACCCATCGCATCGTCTCGGCCGAGTTGGAGAACAGGCCGAAGTTGATGCCCTGATTCCACGCCATCCGGAACTGCAGCCAGGGCGGCAGCACGTCGATCTGCATCTTGCGGTCCAGCTGCATCATGTGGACGACGATGTATTTCGACAGCTGGTCCAGCACGAAGATCACCGCCGCCGTCCAGATCACCGCCCGCATCGACTTGGTCTTGGCCTGTGTCATGCCCTTGCCCCTCAGTGCCGGAAATGGCGCATGGAGGTGAACACCATCGCCAGCCCCGCGGCATCGGCGGCGGCGATCACCTCGGCATCGCGCATCGACCCGCCGGGCTGGATCACTGCCGTGGCGCCGACGTCGGCCAGCACTTCCACGCCATCGGCGAAGGGGAAGAACGCATCCGAGGCCGCCACGCAACCGCGGGTCAGCGGTTCCGCCAGCCCAAGCGCCTCGGCCATGTCCTCGGCCTTGCGGGCAGCGATGCGGGTCGAATCGACGCGGCTCATCTGCCCTGCGCCCACGCCGACCGTGGCCCCGTCCTTCACATAGACGATGGCGTTCGACTTCACGTGCTTGGCCACCCGCCAGGCGAACAGCATGTCGGCCAGTTCCGCCTCGGTCGGCGCGCGCTTGGTCACCACCTTCAGGTCGGGCATCGCAATCCGGCCATTGTCCTTGCCCTGCACCAGGAACCCGCCGCCCACCTGCCGGAAGGTCAGGATCGGCGCCGCCGGATCGGGCAACGCGTCCGTCGTCAGCAGCCGCAGGTTCTTCTTGGCGGCAAACACCTGCATCGCCGCCGCATCCGCGCCGGGGGCGATCACCACCTCGGTGAAGATCTTGGCAATCTCTTCCGCCGTCGCCGCATCCAGCGGCCGGTTCAGTGCGACGATCCCGCCAAAGGCCGAGGTGCGGTCGCAATCATAGGCGCGGGTATAGGCTTCCAGCAGCGTCGCGCCGGTCGCCACGCCGCAGGGATTGGCATGCTTGATGATCGCGCAGGCGGGCGCCTCGCCACCAAACTCCGCCACCAGTTCGAACGCGGCATCGGTGTCATTGATGTTGTTGTAGGACAGCTCCTTGCCCTGCCACTGCTTGGCGGTCGCCACCCCGGCCCGGCCGCTGCCATCGGTGTAGAAGGCGGCGGACTGATGCGGGTTCTCGCCATAGCGCAGCGTCTGCGCCAGCGTTCCGGCAAAGGCGCGGCGGCGCGGAGCGCCCTCGCCAATCGCCGCCGCCATCCACGTGCTGACCGCTGCGTCATAGGCCGCGGTGCGGGCATAGGCCGCCTGCGCCAGCCGCTGCCGGAAGGCCAGGCTGGTGCGGTCGTCGTGGGCGTCCAGCTCGGCCAGCAGCGCGGCGTAATCCTCGACATCCACCACCACGTTCACGAACAGATGGTTCTTCGCCGCCGCCCGGATCATCGCCGGGCCGCCGATGTCGATATTCTCGATGCAGGTGTCATAGTCGGCGCCCTTGGCCACCGTCGCCTCGAACGGATAGAGGTTGACCACCAGCAGGTCGATCGGGTCGATCCCGTGATCGGCCATCGCCGCCTGATGTTCGGCATTGCCCCGCAGCGCCAGCAGCCCGCCATGCACCGCTGGATGCAGCGTCTTGACCCGGCCATCCATCATCTCGGGGAAGCCTGTCACATCGGCCACGTCGCGCACGGTCAGCCCCGCCTCGCGCAGCAGCGCCGAGGTGCCCCCCGTGGACAGCAGTTCCACCCCCCGCGCCGCCAGCGCCCGGGCAAACTCCACCACGCAGGTCTTGTCGGAAACGGAAATCAGCGCACGGCGCAGGGCAACAAGATCGGTCAAGGCAAGCGTCCTTCAGAAATGGTCAGAAATGGGTCGTGTCGTCGCGTTCCAGATCGCGGATGGCGGCGGGGGTATCTTGTGCCTTCGCCAAGGTCCAGCCGATCTGGCAGGCATAGTCCATAACCCGCGCAGACAGAACGATCTGCCGGGTGGCGCGCGGCTTCAGCCGCCCCCGCTCCAGATAGACCGAAGGCTCCAGTCGCAGCGCACCGGTGCCGTCGTGACGGAACACCCAGATCTCACCACTTTTCAGCGCCATCGACACCGCGGTGCCGCCCATGTCCAGCGCCGCATCCACATCGGGATGCAGATGGAAGCGGATGTCGAAGGGGATGCCCTGCAGCCCGGTGCGGTCCATCAGCACATCGAACCGCCGCCGATGCGCCGAGGTCAGCGCCCCCAGCGTATCCTCGCCGCGCAGAACCCGGCCACTGGTGTCCAGCAGCAGTTCCCGCACATGGGTCATGCCGTGGGTCGGGGCATAACCGTCATGGCCGGCGATCAGGCGGATGCCATCCTCGCCATGCTCCAGATCCACCCGCACCTCGCCCGGCGCATCGCCCAGCAGGCGGCGGCCGCCCTTCAGCACCAGACCGTCCGTCCCCAGCCGAGCCGAGGAGAAGCCCTCGATCCCCAAAGTCGAATGGCTGGGCGTCGCCCGCCCGGCGCGGTGCCAGTCGGGGCCAAAACCCGCGCCAGATCCGCAATTCACCACCAGCGGACGGCGGCCCGAGGTCAGCTCGAAGGCCAGGGTCGAGGCATGGGCATTGGAGGACGCCGCCCCCACCGGAGGCCGCGCGGCATCGACGATCACCGTGCTGCGGCCAGCCGCCAGTCGGATATAGCCCATCGACGGACCCGTCGCCGGAACCGCCCGCACCCCCGCCGAGGCCAGCGCCTGATCGAGCCGCCCTTCGGTGCCGCGCCCGCCGCCGTGGAAGCGCGCCAGCCCGCCATCGGAATGGCGCAGCGCCCGCAGCGTCGGCGCGATCCGCTCAATGGCCTGCAGATGCGCGGGCTGCGGGCTGCGCCCCGCCTCGGCCAGCGCCGCCGCCGCCCAGGTCAGCAGGGTGAAGACCTCGAGCAGTTCCTCGGGGTTTCGTGTCGGGATGCCGCCCTGTGCATCGATCTGGTGCGCGCATTCCTTGGCGAGCGCATTGGCCGCGGGCCCCACATGCCGCTCCATCCCCGTCAGCGACAGGCCGGCATAGATCAGCCCGGTCAGCGCCTCGAACCGGGGCAGGCCCGGGCGGGCCGTGTGCCAGCGGCGGGCCAGGAAGATGGTCTGCTGGCCAAGGCTGCGGAAATAGGCATCCGCCTCGGCCCTCTCACGCCCGTTCAGCAGGAAGAGCGCATGGTTGATCCAGCGGATCAGCCGCCGCCCGGTCAGGTCCGGTGTCCAGCCCGGCCCGCGGCCACGGCCGAAACGGGTGATCCAGTCCCAGGTCCAGGCCTGCGCCCGGGCGCGGGCCGGACCATCGGCCACGGCGGCCAGATCATCGAGCCAGGCGAAGCCGTGCAGCGCCTCCTCGAAGGCCGGGGCGGGCATCGGCAGGTCCCACAGTGGGCGATCTTTCGCCTCGACCAGATAGCCCGCGAACAGGAAGTTGCCGGCGCAAAGCTGCTTGCCACGGGCGAAGGAGCCGATGGTCTTGGGCTCGGGCTGGCTGACAAAGCCGGTCGCAGGGCGCGCCTGCGTGGCAAGGCGCGCCGCCAACCGGTGCATCAGGGCGATGCGCCGGGCAGTCCAGCCTTCGGGTTGGATCGCGCCTGCCGTGCCTTGGGTCATGGGGATTCGCGTGGGGTTCCGCGGGTTTTTTCGGGGACTGCTCGGGGGGAACCATAGCCACGGCGAGCGCCGCTGTCACCGCCTAAAGCCCGGGATTGCCGCGGAGCCCGAAGCCGGGGGGCCGTCTGCCCCCCGGACCCCCCGAGGATATTTTTCCAGCAAGAAGCAGGGATTTCTTGCTGGTCAAAATATCCCCGCCGGAGGCTTCCGAACTCAGCCCGGCAGGCGCAGGCAGGCGATGAAGAACCCGTCGATCCCGCCCCGATCTGCCCAGAAATCGGGGCGCAGGCGCAGCATCCCGTCCCCGGCCCGCCATTCCGGCGCGATCCAGGGCAGGTCGGTTGCCGCAACGTCGGCCAGCAGATCGGGGTGCCGGTCGCGCAGATGGGCGATCTGTTGCTCGCCTTCCTCGGGCAGCAGCGAGCAGGTGCAGAACACCAGCCTCCCGCCGGGCCGCAGCAGCGTCAGCGCATGGTCCAGCATCTGCGCCTGCAACGCGAACAGCTCGCGCAGCCCGTAGCCGCCCTTGGCATGGGGCAGGTCGGGGTGGCGGCGGATGGTGCCGGTCGCCGAACAGGGCGCGTCGAGCAGCACCGCATCCAGCAGCGCCTCTGGCTGCCAGTCGAGCGCGTCGGCGACCACAAGGTTTGCCGCCAGCCCGCAGCGGCCTAGGTTCTCGGCCACCCGGTCCATGCGGCCTTGCGAGATATCCAGCGCGGTAACCTCGGCCCCCGCCGCCGCCAGCTGCAGCGTCTTGCCGCCCGGCGCGGCGCAGAGGTCGGCCACCCGCTCGCCCGGCTGCGCCGCCAGCAGCCGCGCCGGCATTGCCGCCGCCGCATCCTGCACCCACCAGTCGCCGCTGGCATAGCCGCCCAGTTCGCTGACCTGCCCCGGCACCGTCAGCCGCACGGAACCGCCCGGCAAGGCCTCGCCCCCCAGCTGCGTCGCCAGAGCTTCTGCATCGCCATCCTTCGGCGTCAGGTCCAGCGGGGCGCCGGCCAGATGCGCCGCCTCCATCGCGCGGGTGGCGGGTTTGCCCCAGGCCGACATCAGCCGCCCGCGCAGCCAGCTTGGCAGCTCCGGCACCGGCAGCGTGGCCCACACCGCCGGATCGGTCGCCGCGACCTTGCGCAGCACGGCATTGCCAAGGCTGGCGAAGCTGTCGGTCCTTATCCCGCCGGCGCGCAGTGTATCCACAGCCGCGCCCACCACGCCATGCGGCGCGGCGCCAAGCGCCAGCATCTCGACCGTGGCGATGCGCAGCACGGCCAGCACCGGGGCCGGGGGAGACCGGCGCAGGAAGGGTTTCAGCACCGCATCGGCGCGCGGCATCTGCCGCAGCGTCTCGGTCGCCAGCCGTTGCGCACGGGCGCGGTCGGCCGGGGCCAGCGCCGTCAGCGCGCCCTGCCCCAGCGCGTCGGACAACAGCTGCCCCTCGCCCGTGACTGCCGCCACCAGATCCGCCGCGGCCATGCGGGCCGAATGTGCGTCCTTGCTCATGCGCGCTGCGCCCCCTGAAATCTGCGGGAACCTTGTTCCCATCGTCGGCCCGCGTATATCACAGGGTGCGACGATACAAGGAACCCGCCATGACCGACGCACCCCAACTGCCGCCCGCCGCCCTTCGTGCCCTGGCCGAGGCCGAGGAGCGCCGCCGTGCCGCCACCGGCCCCGCCCTTCCCCCCGAGCTTGGCGGGCGGGACGGGCCAGAGCCGGTGCGCTATGGCGACTGGGAGAAGAAGGGCATCGCCATCGACTTCTGAAGCGGATCAGATCCCCAGCACGTCGAGCATGTCATATTCGCCGGGGATGCGATCCTGGCCCCACAGCGCCGCCGTCAGCGCGCCGCGGGCAAAGATGGCGCGGTCGGTGGCGATGTGGCGCAGCACGATCCGCTCGCCCGCCGCGGCAAAGATCACGTCATGCTCGCCAACGACATCGCCGCCCCGGATCGCGGCAAAGCCGATATGGCCGCGCTCGCGCGCCCCGGTGATGCCGTCGCGGCCCCGGTCCGACACGGCGGCCAGATCGACGCCGCGCCCCGCCGCCGCCGCCTCGCCCAGCATCAGCGCCGTGCCCGAGGGGGCATCCACCTTGCGGTTGTGATGCGCCTCGACGATCTCGATATCCCAGTCCGCATCCAGCGCCGCCGCCACCCGCTGCGTCAGCTGCGTCAGCAGGTTGACCCCAAGGCTCATGTTCCCCGCCCGCACGATCACCGCATGGCGCGCGGCTGCCGCGATCTTCGCCAGATGCGCCGGCTCCAGCCCGGTGGTGCCGATCACATGCACGGCGCGGGCCTGCGCGGCCAGCACCGAGAATGCCACCGTCGCGTCGGGCGCGGTGAAGTCGATCACCGCCTGCGCCTTGGCGAACACCTCCAGCGGATCATCCGTCACCAGCACCCCCAAAGGCGCGCCGCCCATCGCCACGCCGGCATCCTGCCCGACCCAGGGGTGCGCCTCGCGCTCCAGCGCGCCGACCAGCCGGGCCTTGCCGGACGCGGCCACCGCGGCGATCAGCATCCGGCCCATCCGGCCCGAGGCTCCGGTGACGACGATACCCGGCAGATATGTCATGGCACTCTCCTTGTCTTTCGCCCCCCAGTTACCGCGCGCGCGCCTGCTTGGCAAAGCCCGTTGCGCCCAAACCCCGTTGCGGGGGCGGCATTCATGCCCTACATGCGGGGAATGGCATCCAAGAGCACTTCCCAGGGCGCAGGCCCCAAGCAGCGCCAGCTTCGCGTCGGCGAGCTGATCCGCCGCAACCTGTCGGACGTTCTGGCACGCCGCGACGTGCATGACCCGGACCTGGAGCGGATCTCGATCACCGTGGGCGAGGTGCGGATGTCCACGGACCTGAAGGTTGCCACCGCCTATGTGCTGCCCCTTGGCGGCAAGTTCGCCGATGAGGCGCTGGCGGCGCTGCGTCGCAATACCGGCGAGCTGCGGCACCTGATTTCCAAGAACATGACACTGAAGTTCACGCCCCAGCTGCGCTTCGTGCTGGACGAAACCTTCGACCGCATGGACGAAACCCGCCGCCTGTTCGCCGATGAAACCGTGCAGCGCGACATCGCGCAACCGGACGATGACGCGGAAGCGTAAGGCGCTGGCCCTTGCGCTGCTGCTGACGGGCGGCGGCATGGCCCCAGCCCAATCTGCCGCCCAGACCTGCACGGACACCACCTTCGAGGGCGTGGGCTACACAGTCTGCGACGTGCCCGCCGGCGCCGATCTGCGGCTGTGGCTGACCGCGCCCGATGGCCGCCCCGTCGGCAGCTTCGAACGGCTGCGCGACCTTGCTGCCGCCGAGGGCCGCGACGTCGTCTTTGCGATGAACGCCGGGATGTATCATGCCGACCGCAGCGCGGTGGGCCTGCATATCGAGAATGGCGAGACGCTCTCCGACGCCGTCACCGCCGGCGGCGGCGGCAATTTCGGGCTGCTGCCGAACGGCATCTTCTGCATCCTGCCCGGCCGCTTCGCGGTGCTGGAAACCAAGACCTTCCTCGCCGCTCCGCCCGCCTGCACCCACGCCACCCAATCCGGCCCGATGCTGGTGATCGACGGCGAGTTGCATCCTCGGTTCCTGGTGGATTCCGACTCGACCTACATCCGCAACGGCGTCGGCGTCAGCGCCGATGGCCAGACCGCGCGCTTCGCCCTCTCGCAAGGCCCGGTGACCTTTCACAGCTTCGGCCGCTTCTTCCGCGATGTGCTGGACACGCCTGAGGCGCTCTATCTCGATGGCAGCATCTCGCGGATCTACGCGCCGGAACTTGGCCGCGATCAGGGCGGCCGCCCGATGGGGCCGATCGTCGGGCTGCTGGCCGATTGACGAAAGCGGCCCGCGCCGCTAGCAGTCGCGGCTTGCCGCAAAGGGGATCTGATCATGGGACGCAGGAAAGGCCGGGCCGTCAATGGCTGGCTGGTGGTGGACAAGCCCGCCGGCATCACCTCGACCTCCGTCGTGAACAAGGTCCGCTGGGCCTTTGGCGCCGCGAAGGCCGGCCATGCCGGCACGCTCGACCCGGCCGCGACCGGCGTTCTGGCGGTGGCCTTGGGCGAGGCGACCAAGACCGTGCCCTACATCACCGACGCGCTGAAATGCTACCGCTTCACCGTGCGGCTGGGCGCTGCCACCAACACCGACGATGCCGAGGGCGAGGTCATCGCCACTTCGGACCTCCGCCCCACGGATGACCATATCCGCGCCGCCCTGCCCGCCTTCGTGGGCGAGACGATGCAGGTGCCGCCGCAGTTTTCCGCCGTGAAGGTCGATGGGATGCGCGCCTATGCGCTGGCCCGTGACGGCGAGGAAATGGAGCTTGCCGCCCGCCCGCTGTGGGTGGAGAGCCTCGAGTTCATCTCTCGCCCCGATGCCGACCATGTCGAGCTGGAAATGGTCTGCGGCAAGGGCGGCTATGTCCGCTCCATCGCCCGCGATCTGGGACAGGCTTTGGGCTGCCTTGGCCATGTGCTGGTGCTGCGGCGCACCTGGTCGGGCCCGTTCGATGCCGAGGATGGCCTGAGCCTCGAGCGGATCGAGGAACTGGCGCAGACGCCGGAGCTCGACGCGCATCTGCTGCCGCTGCAGATCGGGTTGGCCGATCTGCCCGAACTGCGCGCCACCGACGAGGGCGCCGTGCGGCTGCGGAACGGCAACCCCGGCATGGTGATTGCGTCGGGCGTGGATTATGGCGACGAAGCCTGGGCCAGCCATGAGGGCCAGCCGGTCGCTGTGGGCATCTACAAGGCCGGCGAGCTGCATCCCAGCCGCGTGTTCAACCTCTGATCCTCCCGGGAATCGCGCCCAATGGTTAACGGCGTTGTCCTTTCGGAAAGCCGAATCGCGTTCGCTGGTCCCGGGTGAAGTGGGGCCTCGGGGCAGTGCCTCGGGGCGCAAGGAACGGGGTGGGCGTCATGCTTATGCTGACGGGACTGCTCGGCCTGATGGTGGCCGGGTCGATGATGGATTTTTCGTTTCTCTCGCGGAACGATGAAGACGACGACGAACAGACCCCCGAGCCGGAGGGTAGCGGGGATGACGAGGACGAGAGCCTCGGCGATCTGTGGGATGAGTGGGACGACGCGCCAGAGGCCGGCGAGGAAACCGGTTGGGAAGACGACCTGCCGGATGAGGCCGAGCCGGGGACTGAGCCAGAGGTGGAGCCGGAAACCGGCGACCACGACACGCCAGACACGGACGACGCCGAACCAGAAGTCACCGGCGCCGCCCCCCGGCAGGACCTTTCCGGCGGTCCGGAGGATGACATCATCGCGGGCGGCGCGGGCGATGACACGCTGCAAGGGCTGGACGGCGACGACCAGATGCACGGCGGCGCGGGCGATGACCTGCTGGTCGGCGGCAGGGGTGACGACGATCTGCACGGCGCCGAGGGCGACGATACCCTGCTGGGCGGCGAGGGCGATGACAGCCTGCACGGCCAGGCAGGCGATGACCTTCTGCTGGGCGAGGCGGGCGATGATCTGCTTGCCGGCCATGAGGGTGACGACATCCTGCTGGGCGGCGAGGGCGATGACCATCTGATCGGCGGCGAGGGCGATGACATCCTGCGCGGTGAGGCCGGCGATGACAGCCTCGAAGGCGGCCTCGGCGATGACTGGCTTGACGGCGGCGCCGGGCGCGACACGCTCTATGGCAATGACGGCAACGATACGCTGGTCGGCATCCCCGCCAACCCGGCCGACGATTCCGCCGAGGATGCCGACTACCTCAACGGCGGGCGCGGCGAGGACACGCTGATCCTTGGCGCGGGCGATATCGGTTCGGGCGGCGAGGATGCCGACACCTTCGTTCTGGGCGACTGGCTGATGGGCGGCGAGGCAGTGGCGGTGATCGCCGATTATGACCCGGCCGAAGACCAGATCGTGCTGGCCTACGACCCGGGGGCCCATCCCGACCCCGATGTAACGGTGGAAACCGAAGGTGGCACCGCCCATGTGCTGATCGACGGCATCCGCATCGCCGAGGTGACCGGCGCCGCGGGCTTGACCGCAGATGACATCCTGCTGATCGGCACGCCCGAGATTCTGCAAAACGGCCTTCCGGGTGGCGGCGCGCTGGCGGCCTGATCGCCAACCGCCCCCCTGCAGAACCCGCTTCCCTTTCGGGCGCAATTCCCCTATACGCGCGCATCCGCCACGCTTGGCGGTCAGCCTCCAAGGGCCTTGCTGGACGACATCCCGGCCTGCGCCATAACCCTTCCGTAACAGGAGATCCCGATGTCGATCACCGTCGAAGAAAAGAACCGCCTTGTCAGCGAATTCGCCACCAAGCCCGGCGATACCGGCTCGCCCGAAGTTCAGGTCGCGATCCTGACCTCACGCATCGCCACGCTGACCGAGCATTTCAAGACCCACAAGAAGGACAACCACTCGCGTCGTGGCCTTCTGATGATGGTGGCTCAGCGCCGCAAGCTGCTGGACTACGTCAAGGGCAAGGACCAAGCCCGCTACCAGTCGCTGATCGAGCGTCTGGGCCTGCGTCGCTAACCGCGATCCCAGAGGTACGACACGACGCCCGCGCCGGAAGGTGCGGGCGTTTTGCGTTTGGGCCCGCGCAGCTCCGGCCCTGCGGACATTGGCCATCGCCGGCGGGCCGCGCAAACTCCCCGCTTCCAATCCGGGCCATTTTCCTGTAGGGCCCGCGCTATCTGCGACGTGACGCCCTTGGCCCCGGGCACATGCAAAGGATAGGGGCGGCGGCAATGGGGCCGCCAGACATCGGGAGACCCGGCAGGGGCCGGCAGCGCTCCCAAGAGGAAATTGAATGTTCAACGTTATCAGGAAATCCATCCAGTGGGGCAATGAAACGCTCACGCTGGAAACCGGCAAGATCGCGCGTCAGGCTGACGGTTCGGTCGTCGCCACGCTGGGCGAAACCAGCGTCATGGCGAACGTGACCTTTGCCAAGGAACCGAAGCCGGGCCAGGACTTCTTCCCGCTCACGGTTCACTACCAGGAAAAATACTACGCCGCCGGCAAGATCCCGGGCGGCTTCTTCAAGCGCGAGGCGCGTCCTTCCGAAAAGGAAACCCTCACCGCGCGCCTGATCGACCGTCCGATCCGCCCGCTGTTCGTCCCCGGCTTCAAGCATGAAGTGCTGGTGATGTGCACCGTGCTGTCGCACGATCTGGTCAACGATCCCGACATGGTCGCGATGATCGCCACCTCAGCGGCGCTGACCATTTCCGGCGTGCCGTTCATGGGCCCGATCGGCGCTGCGCGCGTCGGCTTCGCCCATGGCGCCTATGTCCTGAACCCTGAAGTGCAGGACATGGACAAGCTGCGGGGCAACCCCGAGCAGCGGCTCGATCTGGTTGTCGCCGGCACCAAGGACGCCGTGATGATGGTCGAATCCGAAGCCTACGAGCTGTCGGAAGAGGAAATGCTGGGCGCGGTCAAGTTCGGCCATGACGCGATGCAGCCGGTGATCGACCTGATCATCGACTTCGCCGAAGACAGCGCGAAAGAGCCCTTCGACTTCCAGGCTCCGGACTATTCGGCGCTTTATGCCAAGGTGAAGGCTGCGGCCGAAACCCAGATGCGCGCCGCCTTCGCGATCAAGGACAAGCAAGAGCGGACCACCGCCATCGACGCCGCCCGCACTGCCGCCAAGGCCGCGCTGTCGGAAGAAGAGCTTGCCAACGCCAACCTCGGTTCGGCGTTCAAGAAGCTCGAATCCTCGATCCTGCGCGGTGACATCATCAACGGTGGCGCCCGTATCGACGGACGCGACAACAAGACTGTCCGCCCGATCGTGGCCGAAGTTGGCATCCTGCCGCGCACCCACGGTTCGGCGCTGTTCACCCGCGGTGAAACCCAGGGCCTCGTGGTCACCACGCTCGGCACTGGCGACGATGAGCAGATCATCGACGCGCTGCACGGCAACAGCCGGTCGAACTTCCTGCTGCACTACAACTTCCCGCCCTACTCGGTTGGCGAAGTTGGCCGCGTCTCTGGCCCGGGCCGCCGCGAAATCGGCCATGGCAAGCTGGCATGGCGTGCGCTGCAGGCCGTCCTGCCCGCCGCGACCGACTTCCCCTATACCGTCCGCGTCGTGTCCGAGATCACCGAGTCCAACGGCTCGTCCTCGATGGCTTCTGTCTGCGGCGGTTCACTGTCGATGATGGATGCCGGCGTTCCGCTGAAGGCTCCGGTTGCCGGCGTGGCGATGGGCCTGATCCTGGAAGATGACGGCCGCTATGCGGTGCTGACCGACATTCTTGGCGACGAGGATCACCTCGGCGACATGGACTTCAAGGTCGCGGGCACCGAAGCCGGCATCACCTCGCTGCAAATGGACATCAAGGTTGCGGGCATCACCCCCGCCATCATGGAACAGGCGCTGGCACAGGCCAAGGACGGCCGACTGCACATCCTGGGCGAGATGTCCAAGGCGCTCGCTGCCGGCCGGCAGGAATTCTCGGCCCATGCCCCGCGCATCGAGACCATGACCATCCCGACCGACAAGATCCGGGAAGTCATTGGCTCCGGCGGCAAGGTCATCCGCGAGATCGTGGAAGTGTCGGGCGCCAAGGTCGACATCAACGATGACGGCGTCATCAAGATCGCCTCGGCCAATGCCGACTCGATCAAGAAGGCCTATGACATGATCTGGTCGATCGTGGCAGAGCCGGAAGAAGGCAAGGTCTACACCGGCAAGGTCGTGAAGCTGGTCGATTTCGGCGCCTTCGTGAACTTCTTCGGCAAGCGTGACGGCCTCGTGCACGTCTCGCAGATCGCCAAGCAGCGGCTGAAGCACCCGAATGAAATCCTGACCGAAGGCCAGGAAGTGAAGGTCAAGCTGCTGGGCTTTGACGATCGCGGCAAGGTTCGCCTCGGGATGCGGATGGTCGACCAGACCACCGGCGCCGAGATCAGCGATTCCGAAGACGCATAAGCCGAAGACTCGTAGGGTCTTGGGCTTCCGCCCCAACAAGAAAGGCCCCGGCAGCGATTGCCGGGGCCTTTTCACGTCGGCACGCTAAGTGCCGACGGACTGCGTCAGAATCGGCTCAAAAAACGCCCATAAGCAGCAGAATGATGATCACCACGCCGGGAACGCCCAGCAGCCAAAGAAGGATAGGCATTGCGTTTCTCCTCAGTTTACCTGCCATCACAACCGCCCCGCCCGCTGCTGGTTCCCGTGTCTTGGAAAACGTCAGCGCTGCGGAACCCGCCCCACCCGCCGCGGCTTTCCCTTTCCACACCGGCCGGCAGAAGGGGAAAGTCATGTCC
The DNA here is from genome assembly GCF_009908165.1 of Frigidibacter albus. Taxonomy (GTDB): domain Bacteria; phylum Pseudomonadota; class Alphaproteobacteria; order Rhodobacterales; family Rhodobacteraceae; genus Frigidibacter; species Frigidibacter albus. Next base: position 230,352 of record NZ_JAAAUC010000006.1, on the reverse strand, counting down.
GATACCGCGCAAGCCGCGCCGCCTGATGCGGGCGCCCCCCCTCGCACGGGCCACTGGAAGCTGATCGGCCCCGGCATCGTCGCGGCGGCCACCGGCGTCGGCGCGGGCGATCTTGTCGCCACCCTCATCGCCGGCTCGCGCTTTGGCTATGCGCTGCTCTGGGCGGCGGTCGTCGGCTGCATCGTCAAGATCGCGCTGGCCGAGGGGTCCGCGCGCTACCACCTCGCCACCGGCTCGACCATCCTTGACGGCTGGCGCTCGCTCGGCCGCTGGACCAGCTGGTATTTCGGCATCTACATCCTGATCTGGGGCTTCGTCTATGGCGCCACGGCGATGAGCGCGACCGCCCTGCCCCTCGCCGCGCTGTTCCCCTTCCTGCCGCTCTGGGCATGGGCGATGATCGCCGGCCTTGTCAGCGCCGCCTTCGTCGCCCTGAACCGCTACGAGGTGTTCGAGACGGTGATGAAGCTGCTGATCGGCGTCATGTTCGTGATCGTGGTCGCGGTGGCGATCATGGTGCTGCCCAATGTCGGCGCGGCGCTGAGGGGGCTGATCCCCACCGTCCCCGCAGGCTCGGCCATCTACACGCTTGGCCTGATCGGCGGCGTCGGCGGCACCATCACCATGGCCGCCTATGGCTATTGGGTGAATGCCAAGGGCTGGCGCAGCCCCGCCTGGATGGGGATCATGCGGCTCGACAACCGCGTTGCCTATGCCGTGACCGGCATCTTCGTGGTGGCGATGCTGATCATCGGCGCCGAACTGCTCTACACCGCGCAGATCGCGCTGACCGAGGGCGACCGCGGCCTGCTGGACCTGCGCGAAGTGCTCGCGGACCGCTTCGGCCCCACCGTCGCCACCATCTTCCTTGTCGGCTTCTTCGCCACCGCCATGTCCTCGATCCTCGGCGTCTGGCAGGGCGTGTCGCTGCTGTTTGCCGATTTCGTGCGCAACATTCGCGGCGGCACCGAAAGCCGGGAGGAGCTGACGACCAGCCCCGCCTTCCGCTTCTACCTGTTCTGGCTGACGATCCCGCCGATGGCGCTGCTCGCGTTCGGGCGCCCCTTCGGGCTTGTGGTGGTCTATGGCGCGCTTGGGGCTTTCTTCATGCCGTTCCTCGCCATCACGCTGATCTGGCTGCTGAATTCCTCGCGCGTGCCGAAAGAGTGGCGCAACGGCTGGCTCTCCAACACCCTGCTCGGGGGGGCGGCCCTGCTGTTCATCGTCCTGAGCATTGCAGAGATTGCGCGGCTGATCACAGGCTGAGCTGTCGCCTTGCTACGTTATAACATAACATGCTAGAAGCTCCCGGATACATCTCCGGGAGCCTTCCATGTCCATATCCTCAGCCACCGACACCCGCACCGATCCCCGCCTGCCCGTGACCGTCCTGTCCGGCTTCCTCGGCGCCGGCAAGACCACGCTGCTCAACCACATCCTCAACAACCGCTCGGGCCGCCGCGTCGCCGTGATCGTCAACGACATGTCCGAGGTGAACATCGACGCCGATCTGGTCCGTGATGGTGCCGACTTGTCGCGGACCGAGGAGAAGCTGGTCGAGATGACCAATGGCTGCATCTGCTGCACCCTGCGCGATGACCTGCTGGTCGAGGTGCGCCGCCTCGCCGCCGAGGGTCGCTTCGATTACCTGCTGATCGAATCCACCGGCATCGCCGAGCCGCTGCCCGTCGCCGCCACCTTCGACTTCCGCGACGAGGCGGGCGACAGCCTGTCCGATGTCGCCCGGCTGGATACGATGGTGACGGTCGTCGACGCGATCAACCTGCTGAAGGACTTCGCCAGCCACGACTTTCTGACCGACCGAGGTGAGAGCCTGGGCGATGCCGACACCCGCACGCTGGTGAACCTGCTGACCGACCAGATGGAATTTGCCGATGTGGTGATCCTCAACAAGATCACCGATGCCGGGCCGGAACGGGCAGAGGCCGCCCGCCGCATCGTCCGCGCCCTCAACCCCGATGCGCTGCTGATCGAGACCGACAATTCCTCGGTCGACCCCGCCCAGATCTTCGACACTGGCCGCTTCGATTTCGACCGCGCCCATGAACATCCGCTCTGGGCGAAGGAGCTTTACGGCTTTGCCAATCATGTGCCGGAAACCGAGGAATACGGTATCTCCTCCTTCGTCTACCGCGCCCGCCAGCCCTTCGACCCCGCCCGCGTCCATGCGGTGCTGACCGGCGACCTGCCCGGCGTGATCCGCGCCAAGGGCCATTTCTGGCTGGCGACGCGGCCAGACTGGGCGGTGGAATACTCGCTGGCCGGCGCCGTCTCCTCCATCACCCCGCTTGGCGGCTGGTGGGCAAGCGTCCCGAAGGCGCGCTGGCCGAAGCACCCCGAGGCGATGGCCGAACTGGAAGCGAAATGGCTAGACCCGTGGGGCGACCGCCGGCAAGAGCTGGTCTTCATCGGCTCGGGCATGGACAAGGCGGCGATCACCGCCGCGCTGGATGCCGCGCTGGTCCCCGCCAACGACTTCCGGCCGCGCGACTGGAAGCGCATGGCCGATCCGTTCCCGGTGTGGAAGAAGGGCGCCGCCTGACATGCGCCGCAACCTGGCAACGACCCTGCGCGCCCGGTCCCGGCTGGCACCGATGGACGCGCATGACCGCCTGCCCCCGGCGCTGCGGGACTGGGCAGCGACGGCCGCCCTGCCGTGGAGCGCGGCGTCCTTGCTGCGGCTCTGGCGGCAGGCGCTGCGCGAGACCGGATGCGAGGCACGTGCCCGCGCCCGGCTCGACGCGGCCGAGGCGCGGCTGCTGGCCCGCGATGCCGCGCGCATCTGGGGGCCGGGCCACCCCGCCACCCTGAACATGCAAAAGCCCCCGCTAGCGGGGGCTTTCACGCAATCCTGAAACTTCAGGAATTGTTCAGACCGGCGCCTTGGCAAAGCGCAGATAGGGCAGCTTGATGTCCAGCTCGCCGTATTTCGCCGTCGCCTCGTCGGTCGGAACCGACAGCGCCACGATCACGTCCTGCCCGGGCACCCAGTTGGCCGGGGTGGCAAACGGCACGCCATCGGTCGCCCGCACCGCATCCAGCGCGCGCAGCACTTCGGCGAAGTTGCGGCCCACCGACATCGGATAGGTCATCGTCAGCCGCACCTTCTTGTCCGGCCCGATGATGAACACGGTGCGCACCGTCGCCGAATGCGCCGGGGTGCGGCCATCGGGCAGGTAGGCATCGGCCGGCAGCATGTCATAGGCCTTGGCCACGGTCAGCGAGGTGTCGTCGATGATCGGGAAGTTCGCCGGTGCGCCTGCGAATTTCTCGATATCCGCCATCCACTTGTGGTGTTCCTCGACGCTGTCCACCGACACGCCGATCACCTTGGTCTTGCGCGCCTCGAACTCGCCGGCCAGCTGGGCCACCGCGCCGAACTCGGTGGTGCAGACCGGGGTGAAATCCTTGGGATGCGAGAAGATGATCGCATAGCTGTCGCCGATCCAGTCGTGGAACCTGATGGTGCCGGAGGTCGACTCGGCGGTGAAATCGGGGGCGATATCGTTGATGCGCAGGCCCATGTTCGGCTCTCCTGTAAAGATTCGCGGTCCCCTCCCAGATAGGCGAACCGGAACAGGATTTCAGCCCCCGCGTCGTCGCACCCTGCAAAAGGACAAGTTTCCGCGCGCCGCGCCCGAAACGCGAACAACCACCCTCAGCCCCCGATCCGTGCCAGAAACTCCGGCGCACTGCGGTCCTCGATCTCCCCCGCCTCGATATGCGCCACCTTGCGCATCACCCGGCGCAGATGGTCGGCATCGGGCGTGGTCAGGTTCGGCCCCCGCGCGATCTTGGCGCGCAATTCGCTGTCTGACCGGGTGTAGTAATGGTTCAGCTGGATGTGATCCGCCGAATAGAACCCTGGCGCCTCGCGCCCCGCCGCGCTGAACTGCTGCCCCCGGTCATTGCAGGTCGCATCGCTGCCATCCGTCCAGATCGTATGCACCCGGATCGCCGTCACATGGCACGGGTCCACGATCATCTTGAAGTTCCGCAGCCCCTTCGCCGCGCTCATCGGACCCGGATTGCGCCGGGTGTAGTTCTGTACCACCCCGCCTGCCGGAGCCTCCCCATGCCCGTTCCGCCCGAACATGTGCCAGGGCAGGCTGATGTTCCGCCACTTTTCCAGATGCGCCAGCGCCTCCGTCAGGCTGGCCGCCCGCTTCGGCACCAGAAACTCGTCGACATCCAGATAGCTCATCCAGCGGAACGCCCCGCCAAAGTTGCGCGTGGCATGGGCATAGGCCAGCACCTGATTGTGGATCTCGGCCGTCCCCGCCGTCAACTTCTGGTCCCAGGGGATCACCACCGCCATCCCCGGCACCGCCGCCTCCAGCGCCTCCAGCGTCCCGTCCGTGCAGCCATTGTCATAGACGATGAAGCGCCGCACCCCCGCCGCCGCATGGAACCGCGCCCATTCCCCGATATGCCGCGCCTCGTTGCGCACGATCAGCACGATCGCCAGCCCCGCCCGCCCCGGCTCCGCCGGCGGCGGGGTCAGCCCGATCCGGGTGATGGCGCGCTTGCGCCCGAACAATCGCAGCATGGGGCCTCCGCCGAAGGGGTTTGTCTTGGCATAGCAGCGCGGCGGAGGGTTGGCAAAGGCGCGGCGATCATGCCGTCGGGGGCATGGTCCCAACCTCCGATCGTGATCGGCAGTGATCGGCCTGAGACAATCAAACCAGTTGAAAATGCGGGCAACAGGCCTTAGCTCATACGTGCCTGAACGGACCGCTTGCTCGATGGTTTTCTGCCAAGGCTCGACAGGAACCTGCCGGGACACACCCGGCACGAAACCGCAGGCGTTGATGTCCGAACCCAGCCAATCCCCCCGAACCGCCCGCGAATGGCTCAGCATTCTGGCGCGCTACCGCGAACCTTCGACCCGGCGCAGCCTGTTCGAGCTGGCGGTGACGCTGATCCCGCTGTTTGCACTCTGGGCGCTGGCCTGGATGGCGCTCTCGGTCAGCCCCTGGCTTGCGCTTGCGCTTGCCGTCGCCAACGGCGCCTTCCTGGTGCGGATCTTCATCATCCAGCATGATTGCGGCCACGGCGCGTTCCTCAAGAACCGCCGCGCGCAGGACTGGGTCGGGCGCGTGCTCGGCGTCCTCACCCTCACGCCCTATGCCGTCTGGCGGCGCACCCATTCCATCCATCACGCCCATCACGGCAATCTCGGCCGTCGCGGCATCGGCGATGTGATGACCCTGACGATCGAGGAATACCGCGCGCGCTCCCCCTCCGGGCGCCTGCTCTACCGGCTCTATCGTCACCCGGTCGTGCTGTTCCTGCTGGGGCCCAGCTACCTGTTCATCCTGCAGAACCGGCTGCCCTTCGGCCTGATGAACTCCGGCTGGCGGCACTGGACCTCGGCGATGGGCACCAATGCGATGATCGGCATCGCCGTGGGGCTGATCATCTGGTTCGGCGGTCTCTGGCCGGTGCTGCTGGTCTTCCTGCCCACCTCGGTCATGGCGGCAACCATCGGCATGTGGCTGTTCTACGTCCAGCACCAGTTCGAAGACACCCACTGGTCGAAGGAAGAGGATTGGCAGCTGCACGATGCCGCGCTCGAGGGCAGCTCGCACTATGTCCTGCCGCCCCCGCTGCGCTGGCTCTCGGGCAATATCGGCATCCACCACGTGCATCACCTCTATTCGCGCATCCCGTTCTACCGGCTGCCCGAGGTGATCCGCGACCACCGCGAACTGGCCGATGCGCAGCGGATGACCATCCGCGACAGCCTCGCCACCGTGAAGCTGCACCTGTGGGACGAGGCGCAGGGCCGGCTGCTGTCCTTCGCCGAGGCCCGGACGCGGTATGGGATTGCGTGACGCCGAAGGCCGCCGCTAACCTTAGCGCTTGGCGGCGGCCCGGTAGTCCAGGCTCGGCATCACTCTCTCGTCACCAGATCGACCTCGCCGTCCGAGAACCCATACCGTCCGGCAACATCCCGATGCTCCACCGAACCAAGGAACCCCGCCAGCACCGCATTGACGCGCCCCAGAAGCTCCCGGTCGTCCAGCGCAACGGCGAAGGCCCCGAACGCCGGCGGCTTCTCCGCATGGGGCACATCCACGGACTCCAGCCCCAACCCCGGCCTCTGCGCCAAAAACCCCGCATGTGCGCGCGCAACGCTGGCATAGCCATCCGCGCGCCCGTCCCGCACCGCCTCGGCAGCCTCGCTATAGGTCTCGAAGATCCGCAGCCGCGCGTCCGGCATCCCGAACGCCACGGCGGATCGGTGCTGCAACTGGTCCTGGATCACCGCCAGCACCGCCGACCCATGCGCGGCCACCGAGCGATAGCCGGCAAGCCCCAGCGGGTTGCCCGCGCGCACCAGCAACCCGTCCGGCAGTGCCCAGATCGGATGCGTGAATGCCGCAATCCGTCCGCGCTCCGGTGTCGCGAAGAGGCCGGTCGTCATCTGCCAGTGCCCCTCCGCAAGCCCCGGCAGAAGCTGCGCGAACTCCGCCTCCACCGGCTCGAACGGCGCCCCCAACTCGGCAAACACATGCCGGGCGATCTCGACGTCATGGCCAAGCACCGCGCCCGAGGCATCCCGGTCATTGAACGGCGGCTCTATCAGATAGGCGAATTTCATCCCGCATCCCCCGCAACGAACCAACCCGCGCAGTCCGAACCATCAATGTCTGTATCAGATCAACCCGGACGTCCCGCCACCCCGCAAGGCAGCCACCGTCCCTCACTCGAAATCCCACCGGAAGCCTCGGGATTTCATTGGTCGGAGCGAGAGGATTCGAACCTCCGACCCCCTGCTCCCGAAGCAGGTGCGCTACCAGGCTGCGCTACGCTCCGACCGTGAGCGGCGAGTTACCGGGTCTCGCGCGCATTTGCAAGGGGCATCGCAAGCACAGCCCTCAGCGACCCTGCCCGGTCATCGTGCGGTCGCCGCCCAGACGCAGGATGCGCTGCAGCAGCCCGGCGCGCGGGGTGGTCACCGTCTCCTGCCGCAGCCGCGTCTGCAGCACCGGCTGGTTCTGCGACGCGTCCGACCGGCTCTCGCGGAACAGGATGTACAGGCCCGACCCGATGATGATCGACGCGCCCAGCACGGTGCCGCCGTCCAGCCGCTCATCGAACAGGAACCAGCCATAGCCGGTCGCCCACAGGATCTGCGAATACTGCATCGGCGCCACGATCACCGCCTCGCCGGACCGGTAGGCGGCAATCACCAGCAGCGACCCGGCAATCCCGAACAAAGCGATGATGCAGATCAGCCCCAGATGCTCGATCGGCATCGGCTGATAGACGAAAGGCAGCAGCGCCCCCATCGCCAGGAAGTTGCCCACCATCGGGAACAGCAGCAGCACGACCGACCGTTCCTCGCTGCCGATCTTGCGCACGATGACGGATGCCAGCGCCCCGGTCATGGCGGACACCAGCGCCGCCAGATGGCCGCTGCCTAGGTCGGTCGATCCCGGCCGCAGCACCACCATCACCCCCACCAGCCCGCAGATCACCGCCGCCCAGCGCCGCAGCCGCACCGTCTCGCCCAGCAGCGGGATGGCGATCACCGTGATCAGCAGCGGCGTGGCAAACAGGATCGCATAGGTCTGCGCCAGCGGCAGCTTGGAAAACGCATAGAACGCCGTCACCCCGCAGGTCACCGTGCAGACGCTGCGCAGCAAGATCCACCAGGGATGCACCGGCCTGAGCGTGCCCGAGGTCCGGTCGCTGAGCAGGATCACCGACACCACCGGAAAGCTCATCAGCGCGGCGAAGAACACGATCTGGATGGCGGAATAGCTTGTCCCCAACTGCTTCACCACCACGTCATGGGTGGCAAAGATCCCCATCGCCGCCAGCGCCAGCACCGCGCCGCGCAGGCTTGAATTGCCGATGGCCATGGTGATTGCCTTCCTTCGCTGCGCGCCGGGAACCGTGCCGGGTCCGGGCACCCTCTGCGCCCGTGCTGCCAGATTTGCCGCGGCAACTCAACGCACCTTTGCCGCCGCGGCCGGCCTTTCGCAAACGCAGCATTCTTGCCCCGGGTTCCCGGCTCTGCGATCCTGCGCCCAGCGCGGGATCCCGCCTGCGCGGGGGACGACACCGATGACCCAGAACCTTCTGCTGCTGGCCGGCGGCATCGGCCTCTACATCCTCGGGATGCAGATGATGACCGACGCGCTGCGCCAACTCGCCAGCCGCCAGCTGCGCGAGGCGCTGCGCCGCTTCACCACCTCGCCCCTCTCCGGCGCGGTGACCGGGGCCGCCGCCACGGCCGTGGTGCAATCCTCCAGCGCGGTCCTTGTCACCACCATCGGCTTTGTCGGCGCCGGGCTGCTGACCTTCCCACAGGCCATCGGCATCATCTATGGCGCCAATGTCGGCACCACGATCACCGGATGGATGGTCGTGCTGCTGGGGGTCAAGCTGCAGCTCGGCATGGCCGCGCTGCCGATGCTGCTGGCGGCGGCCCTGCTCCGGGCGCTGGCCGGGGGCGCCTGGGCGCGGGCGGGCACGCTCTTGGCCGGGTTCAGCCTGATCTTCCTCGGCTTCGACCTGATGCAGCAGGGCACCGGCGCCTTCGAGACCTGGCTGGTCTTCGACCGCCTGCCCGGCGACACGCTGGCCGGGCGGCTGGCCCTCCTGGGCATCGGCATCGGCGTGACACTGGTGATCCAGTCCTCCAGCGCCGGGGTGGCAATGGCGCTGGTGCTGCTGACCTCTGGCGCGATCAGCCTGCCGCAGGCGGCGGCGATGGTGATCGGCATGGATATCGGCACCACCTTCAAGTCGCTGATCGCCACCATCGGCGGCTCGCGCGACATGCGCCGCACCGCGATGGCGCATGTGGCCTATAACGTGGTGACCGGGCTTGCCGCCTTTGCCGTGGTCGGCTGGGCCGCGCCGGCGCTGGCGATGCTGACCGGGGGCGACGCGCCCGCCGCGCTGGTCGCCTTCCACACCGCCTTCAACCTCTTGGGTGTTATGCTGATGCTGCCGCTCACCGCGCCGTTCGCCCGGCTGATAGAGCGCCTTGTTCCCGGCCGCAGCCCCAGCCTGACCCAGAAGCTGGACCCGGCGTTGCTGGCCGATCCCGGCGCCGCGCTCGATGCCGCCGGGGCCGCGACCGACGCCATTGCTTCGGCCCTCTGTACCGCCCTCGGCACCCGGCTCGGCCCCACCGGCGACACCGCCCCGCTGGACGAACTGGCGCCCCTCCTCCAGCCCGCCCTCGACGATCTGGAATCCTTCCTGACCCGCATCCGCGTGGCCGAGGGCGATGCCGCCACCCTCGCCCGCAGGTCCGCCGCGCTGCACCGCTTCGACCACCTGCAGCGCCTCGCCCATCGCGCCGCGCAGACGGACCGCATCGCGCTTCTGGCCCGAGACCCGGTGCTGCGCCGCCCCGCCTATGCCTTCGGCGCCGCCCTGACCCGCGCGGCGCAGGCCCCGCGTGACCCCGCCACCGCCCGCCAGTTGGCCCGACTCGAAGCCACCCTCCTGCACCGCGCCCATCGCCTGCGCCGCTCGGCGCTCTTGCGCGAACATGCCGGCCTCGTCAGCCCCGAGGGCGTCTTCGACCTGACCGACGCCTCGCGCTGGCTGACCCGCTCGGCGCATCATGCCGAGCGGATCGCCCATTACGCGCTGTAGTTAGAGGCTCGCGTCCAGCGCCTGCACGATCAGGTCGCCCATCCCGGCCGTGCTCACCGGCACGCCGCCCTCGGGCCCCATCAGGTCCGCCGTGCGCGCGCCATCCGCCAGCACCGCTTCCACTGCCCGCTCGACCCGGCTCGCCTCTTCGCCCAGATCGAAGGAATAGCGCAGCGCCATCGCAAAGCTGAGGATGCAGGCGATCGGGTTGGCCTTGCCCTGCCCGGCAATATCGGGCGCCGAGCCATGCACGGGTTCGTACAATGCCTTCGGCCGCCCGCTTTCCGTCGGCGCGCCCAGGCTGGCCGAGGGCAGCATCCCCAGGCTGCCCGTCAGCATCGCCGCGCAGTCGGACAGCAGGTCCCCGAACAGGTTGTCGGTCACGATCACGTCGAACTGCTTGGGCCAGCGCACCAGCTGCATCGCCCCTGCATCGGCGTACATGTGCGACAGCTCGACATCCGGGTATTCGTTGTCATGCACCCACTGCACTTCCTCGCGCCACAGGATGCCCGATTCCATGACATTGGCCTTCTCCATCGAGCAGACCTTGTTGCCCCGCCGCCGCGCCAGTTCGAAGGCCGACCGCGCCACCCGGCGGATCTCATCCGTCGTATAGCGCTGCGTGTTCACCCCCACGCGCCCGCCCTCGTTGTCGGGGAAAATCCCCCGCGGCTCGCCGAAATACACGCCCGAGGTCAGCTCGCGCACGATCATGATGTCGAGGCCCGCGACGACCTCCTTCTTCAGCGACGAGAAATCCGCCAGCGCGTCAAAGCACTGCGCCGGGCGCAGGTTGGAAAACAGGTCCATCTCCTTGCGCAGGCGCAGCAGGCCCCGCTCCGGCTTCACGCTGAAATCCAGCACGTCATATTTCGGCCCGCCGACAGCGCCCAGCAGCACCGCATCCGCGGCCTGCGCCTTGGCCATCGTTTCATCGGTCAGCGGCGTGCCATGCACATCATAGGCCGACCCGCCGACCAGATCTTCGGTGACATCGAACGCGATGCCGCGCTTGTCGCCGAACCAGCCGATGATCTTCTTGACCTCGGCCATGACCTCGGGGCCGATGCCGTCGCCGGCCAGGATAAGGATCGAGGGATTTGCCATATGTCCTCCAAGGGCCAGCAGCGCAGCGCCGCCCGGCCAAACTGCGAAAAGCGTTGGGCACCGGGGTAGCCAATGGCTCTCGCAGGGTCAAGCTTGGGGCCGTTCAGCGACCCACTTCCCTCTTGCCCGGGATCAAGGCGCCTTGGCGCCGCCGGGCAGCGCCCGTCCGCCCCCCGGGCGGGCGCTCCTCACGGTTCCGCCTAGAAATTCGGTGGAGGTAAGCCGCACCATAAAGTGCCTAGAACAGGCGTCGCACGCCCACCCGGCGGACGGGCCCCGCCCTCCGTTGCGACTTGCCCTAAGCCCGCCCCGCAGCCCCCGACAGCCCCACCGGGTCCACCCCCAGCGTCCGCAGCGCCTGCTCCCACTTGGCCGAGTTCTGCACCGAAAACACCAGCTCCGGCCCCGCCTCGGCCGTCAGCCAGCCGTTGCGCAAGATCTCCTGCTCCAGCTGCCCCGGCCCCCAGCCCGCATAGCCCAGCGCCATGATGAACCGCTCCGGCCCCTGCCCCTCGGCAATCGCCTGCAAAATATCCATCGTCGCCGTCATCGAGAACCGCGCATCCACGTTCAGCGTCGCATCCCCGCCCGGATAGTCCGCCGTATGCAGCACGAAGCCCCGCCCATGCTCCACCGGCCCGCCGAAATGCACCCGGATATCCGCCCTGCCCGGCCCCTTCTGTACCCCCAGCTGGGCCAGCAGATGCGAGAACGACAGGTCATGCGCCGGCTTGTTGACGATCAGCCCCATCGCCCCCTCGGGCGAATGCGCGCAAAGGTAGATGACGCTCTTGTCAAAGCGCGTATCGCCCATGCCGGGCATGGCGATCAGCAGTTTTCCGGTCAGGTCCATGTGCTCTTCCATGCCCCGACCATCGCGCCGGGCGCGCACCTGCGCAAGGGATCTGAGGTGGCGCACCGGCCACAGTCCCCGTCCATTGGCGGAAATGTGACTTCCCTCTGGGCCAGCGGGGGATAAACCTCGCGCCATGATTGCAAAACCGTCGTCCAGCACCCCCCGCCGCCCCGCCGCGGCCCTTCGCGGTTTCGCTGCAGCCCTTGCGCTGTGCCTGTCGGGCGCGCTCCCGGCCACGGCCGAGGCGGTGCCGCATGACCTGATCCGCGCCGGCTTCCTCGGCGGCTGGACCACGGACAGCGGCACCCAGATGGCCGCCCTGCGCCTCGATCTGGCGGACGGGTGGAAGACCTATTGGCGCGCGCCCGGCGATGCCGGCATCCCCCCGCAATTCGACTGGTCGGGGTCCCAGAACGTCGCCTCGGTCCGTTTCCACTGGCCGACGCCCGAGGTATTCTACCTGAACGGCATGCGCACCATCGGCTACACGCATCAACTGGTGCTGCCGCTGGAAATCACCCCGCGCGATCCGGCCCAACCGATCCGCCTGCAGGCCAGCATCGACATGGGGGTGTGCAGCGACATCTGCGTCCCGGTCTCGCTGCAACTCGGCGCAGACATCCCCCGCGGCGGTGCCCCCGATGCCTCGATCCGCGCCGCGCTGGCCGATCAACCGATGGGCGCCAAGGCTGCCGGCTTCAACGGGATCCGCTGTCAGGTCGAACCGATCCGCGACGGGTTGCGGCTGACCGCCCAGATCGACCTTCCCGGCGGCGCCGAGGATGTGGCGGTGTTCGAAACCGCCGATCCCGAGCTCTGGGTCTCCGAATCCGAAACCCGGCGCGAGGGCGGACGGCTGGTCAGCACCTCTGACCTGATCCCGGCCCGGGGCGGCCCGGTGGCGCTGGATCGCTCGCGCGTGACCATCACCGTTCTGGGCGACGGCCGCGCCGTGGAACTGCGCGGCTGCCCCAGCTAGGGGCAATTCCCGACAGTTCCGGTTTACATACGGTATATGTATGGGTTCTGCATGGTTTCCGCATAGCGGCCGGACCCTACTTCCGCCGCCGGTGCTCCTCCAGCCGCGGCAGGATCTCGACGAAGTTGCAGGGCATGTGCCGGTAGTCCAGCTGCAGGCTCAGGATCTCGTCCCAGGCATCCTTGCACGCCCCCGGGCTGCCCGGCAGCGCGAACAGATAGGTGCCCCCGGCCACCCCGCCACAAGCCCGGCTCTGCACGGCGCTGGTGCCGATTTTCTTCATGGAAACAAGGGTGAAGACGGTTCCGAACGCCTCGATCTCCTTCTCATAGACATCCCGGTGCGCCTCTACCGTCACGTCGCGCCCGGTCAGCCCGGTGCCCCCCGTGCTCAGGATCACGTCGATCCCCGGATCGGCGATCCATTCCCGCAGCTGCCCCGCGATCTGGTCGCGCTCATCGGGCAAGATGTGCCGCGCCGCCAGAATATGTCCTGCATCTTCAATGCGTTGGACCAGGGTATCGCCCGACCGGTCCTCGGCCAGCCCCCGCGTATCCGACACCGTCAGCACCGCAATCCGCACCGGAATGAACTCTCTCATGCCCCGCTCCTCAACCTTGCCTGCACCGCCAGCAAATCCGCCCAGGCCTCGCGTTTCGCCGCCGTGTTGCGCAGCAGATAGGCCGGGTGCGTCATAGGCATAGCCGCCTTGCCGAAGGCGCTAACCCATTGGCCACGCAGCTTCAAAATCCCCGCCCGCCCCAGCGCCGCGCTGCAGGGCGTGTTCCCCATCAGCACGATGATCTCCGGCTCCGCCAACGCCACATGTCGCTCCAGGAACGGCAGCATCATCGCTATCTCGTCGGCATCCGGGGTGCGGTTCGCCGGCGGCCGCCACGGCATAACGTTCGTGATATACAAGGACTTAGCCGGATCGTCGGCTCCCCGCGCCAGCCCGATCGCCGCAAACATCCGGTCCAGAAGCTGCCCCGCCCGCCCCACGAACGGCTTGCCCTCGATATCCTCATCCCGCCCCGGCGCCTCGCCGATCACCATCACCCGCGCGGCAGGATTTCCGTCTGAAAACACGAAGTTGCGGGCACCCTTCCGGATCTCGCAATGCTCGAACGCCGCCTGCGCCGCCGCCAGCTCCGCAAGGCTCTGCACCCCCTGAACCGCGCTGCGCGCCTCGGCCACGCAATCCACCTCGCCCACCGGATCAGGAAACGCCGCCCGCGCCACCACGGGCGCCGCCACAGGCTTCGGCGCCACTACCTCGGCATAGCGATCCACCGGCACATCGCCAATCGCCTCGGTCGCGCCAAGTTCCATCTGCCATTCCAGCATGGCCCGAAGCGTCAGGGAATCGAGGTGGGAAAGGTCTGGCATCAACATGGCCGCAAGCTAGGCGTCCCGGCCCCTCAGGTAAAGCGCCCGCGACCTTGCCGCGCGCCGAGGCTTTTGCGATAAGCGCCCAACCGATCCAGCCACAGGAACCCGCCCATGTCCTTTCGCGCGCGTCACCTTCTGGGCATCGAACATCTCGCCCCCGACGAGATCCGCACCATCCTTGACCTTGCAGATCAATATGTTGACCTGAACCGCCGCACCATCAAGCGCACCGATGCGCTGGCGGGGATGACGCAGATCAACATGTTCTTCGAGAATTCCACCCGCACCCAATCCAGCTTCGAACTTGCCGGCAAGCGCCTTGGCGCCGACGTCATGAACATGACCATGGCCCAGTCCAGCGTGAAGAAGGGCGAGACGCTGATCGACACCGCCCTGACCCTCAACGCCATGCACCCCGACCTGCTGGTGGTGCGGCACGGCGCGAGTGGAGCGGTCAACCTGCTGGCCTCCAAGGTAAACTGCGCGGTGCTGAACGCCGGTGACGGGCGGCACGAGCACCCCACGCAGGCGCTGCTCGACGCGCTCACCATCCGCCGCGCCAAGGGCCGGATCCATCGGCTGACTGTGGCGATCTGCGGCGACATCGCCCATAGCCGCGTCGCCCGCAGCAACCTGATCCTGCTGGGAAAAATGGAAAACCGCGTCCGCCTGATCGGCCCGCCCACGCTGATGCCCGCCGGCGTCGCCGAGTTCGGCTGCGAGGTCTATGACGACATGGCCGCCGGGCTGAAGGATGCCGATGTAGTGATGATGCTGCGCCTTCAGAAAGAGCGGATGGATGGCGGCTTCATCCCGTCCGAGCGCGAATATTTCCACCGCTTCGGGCTGGATGCCGAAAAGCTCGCCCATGCCAAGCCCGATGCCATCGTCATGCATCCGGGCCCGATGAACCGCGGCGTGGAAATCGACGGCACCATCGCCGACGACATCAACCGCAGCGTCATTCAGGAGCAGGTAGAGATGGGCGTGGCCGTCCGCATGGCCTGCATGGACCTTCTGGCCCGCAACCTGCGCGCCGAACGCGGCCGCGCGGCGCTTGGAACAATGGTATAGGGCTGGCAACATGACGATCTACCTTGAAAACGCCCGCCTGATCGACCCCGAGGCGGGCACGGAACGCCACGGCAACCTGATCCTCGATGGCGGGGTGATCGCACTGGTGGACGCACTCTCGGCCCCCAAGGGCGCGCGGATCATCGACTGCGGCGGCAAGTGCCTTGCCCCCGGCATCGTCGATATCGGCGTGAAGGTCGGCGAACCGGGCGAGCGGCACAAGGAAAGCTTCCGCTCTGCCGGCCTTGCCGCGGCCGCGGGCGGCGTCACCACCATGATCGTGCGGCCCGATACGACGCCTGCGCTCGACACGCCCGAGATGCTGGAATTCGTCACCCGCCGCGCCGCCAGCGCCAGCCCGGTGCGCATCCGCCACATGGCCGCGCTGACCAAGGGCCGCGCGGGCCGCGAGATGACCGAGATCGGCTTCCTGCTCGACGCGGGCGCCGTCGCCTTCACCGATTGCGACCATGTCGTCACCGATACCAAGGTGCTGTCCCGCGCCCTGACCTATGCCCGCAGCCTTGGGGCGCTGGTGATCGGCCATCCGCAAGACCCCGGCCTCTCGGCGGGTGCCGCCGTCACCACCGGCAAGTTCGCCAGCCTGCGCGGGTTGCCGGGTGTGTCGCCGATGGCGGAACCCATGTGCCTCGACCGGGATCTGGCGCTGGTCGAGATGACGGGGGTGCGCTGGCATGCCGACCAGATCACCTGCGCCCGCAGCCTGCCGGCGCTGGAACGGGCCAAGGCAAACGGGCTGGATGTGACCGCAGGCGTTTCCATCCATCACCTGACGCTGAATGACCTCGATGTCGGCGACTACCGCACGTTCTTCAAAGTCAAGCCGCCGCTGCGCGATGAGCAGGACCGGCTGGCGGTGGTGGAGGCGGTGGCGAGCGGGCTGATCGACATCATCAGCTCGATGCACACCCCGCAGGATGAGGAAAGCAAGCGCCTGCCCTATGAGGATGCCGCCAGTGGCGCGGTGGCGCTGCAGACGCTGCTGCCCGCGGCGATGCGCCTTTATCAGTCCGGCCATATCGACCTGCCGCAGCTGTTCCGCGCGCTGTCGCTGAACCCGGCCAAACGGCTCGGCCTGCCGCAGGGCCGTCTGGCCGAAGGGGCACCGGCCGATCTGGTACTGTTCGATCCCGATGCGCCCTTCGTGCTGGACCGTTTCACCCTGCGGTCGAAATCCAAGAACACCCCCTTTGACGGGCAGCGGATGGAGGGCAAGGTGCTGGCAACCTTCGTCGGCGGGCAGCAGGTCTTCGGGCCGGATCAGGGAGAAGCCGCATGATGCCGATCATCGAAACCGGAGCCGGGATGCTGCTGGCAACGGCGCTGCTCGCCTATCTTCTGGGCTCCATCCCCTTCGGCGTGCTGATCACCCGGATGATGGGCCTTGGCGACCTGCGCGCCATCGGCTCGGGCAATATCGGCGCCACCAACGTTCTGCGCACCGGCAACAAGGGCGCGGCGGCGGCGACGCTGGTGCTCGATGGCGGCAAGGGCGCGGCGGCGGTGTTGCTGGCGCGCTGGCTGGTCGGGCCGGATGCGGCGCAACTGGCGGGGCTCGCGGCCTTCCTGGGCCACCTCTACCCGGTCTGGCTGGGCTTCAAGGGCGGCAAGGGGGTGGCGACCTTCCTTGGCACCATGCTGGCACTGGCCTGGCCGGTGGGCGCGCTGTGCTGCGCCACCTGGCTGGTCGTGGCGATCGCCAGCCGCTATTCCTCGCTGTCGGCGCTGGTGGCGGCGGCAACCTCGGTGCTATGGATGCAGCTTACCGGCAACCACAGCATGATCCTGCTGGGGATGATCCTGACCGCGCTGGTCTATCTGCGCCACTGGGCCAACATCCAGCGCCTGCGCGCCGGAACCGAGCCGAAGATCGGCAAGAAGGGCTAGCGGCGCGCGGCGTTACAGCCGCGTCGCCTCATAGACATTGCCCAGATCGCCCTGCCATTCGCCATGGAAGGCGTCCAGCAGCCGATCCGCCGGCACCTTGCCGCTGGCCACGCTCTCGCGGAACGGGTCGAGCAGGACTTCTTCACCAAGCCCCCGCGCCGCCAGCCCGGCCGCCGAAATCTCCAGCACCCGGCCCGCCAGTTCCTGCAGCCGCACCCCGCCCGCCTCGCCCTGCAGTCCGTCGATGGAGGCCGCCTTGCGCAGCCCCTCGCGGGTCTCATGGGTCCAGCCCTTCACCAGATCGGTCGCCGCATCCAGCGCGCCCTGGTCATAGGTCAGCCCCACCCACAGCGCGGGCAGCGCCACCATCTGGTCGCGCGAGCCTGCATCGGCGCCGCGCATCTCGATGTATTTCTTCACCCGCGCCTCGGGGAACACCGTCGTCATGTGATCGGCCCAGTCCGACAGCGTCGGCACCTCACCGGGCAGCGCCGGCAGCTTGCCGTTCAGGAAGTCGCGGAACGACTGGCCAAGGGCGTTGATATATTGCCCGTCGCGGTAGACGAAATACATCGGCACATCGAGCACGTAATCCACCCACCGTTCATATCCCGCGCCATCCTCGAACATGAAGGGCAGCATCCCGGTGCGCGCGGCGTCAAGGTCCCGCCAGATCCGGCTGCGCCAGCTTTTATGCCCGTTCGGCTTGCCCTCGAGGAACGGCGAGGAAGCACATAGCGCCGTCGCCACCGGCTGCAGGGACAGCGCGACGCGCATCTTCTGCACCATGTCGGCTTCGGAGCTGAAATCGAGGTTCACCTGCACGGTGCAGGTCCGGTACATCATCTGGGTTCCCAGCGTGCCGACCCGGCCCATGTAATCGGTCATCAGCCGGTAGCGGCCCTTGGGCATCATCGGCATCTGCGCATGGGTCCACACCGGCGCGGCGCCAAGCCCGGCAAAACCCGCGCCCATCGGCCCGGCAATCTCGGCCACCTCGCGCAGATGGTCATCCAGCTCTGCCGCGGTCTGGTGCAGCGTTTCCAGCGGCGCGCCCGACAGCTCGAACTGCCCGCCCGGCTCCAGGCTGACATTGGCGCCATCACGGGTCAGGCCGATGATCTTGTCCTGCTCGAAGATGGGCGTCCAGCCAAAGCGGGCCTGCAACCCCTCCAGCATCGCGCGGATCGAGGCGGCACCCTCATAGGGCAGCGGCAGCAGATCGCCGGTGGTGAAGCCGAATTTTTCATGCTCGGTGCCGATGCGCCAATCCGCCTTCGGCTTCTCGCCGCTGGCGATATAGGCCGCCAGCTCGTCGAAATGCTCGATCGGGCCGCCGCCGCTTTGTGGAATGGACATGGGCCCCTCGTTCGTTCTTTTCGCGGAGCCAGAGGTGGAGCGCGGCGCGCGCCAAGTCAAGGCCGCGCGAGCGGGGTCATGCTGCGCCACAGCGGCGGCGCCAGGTCCGGCGGAACGGCATCCGCCTCCATCGCCGCCAAAAACCGGCCCATATCAACGCCCGGCAGCGCGGCGAAGGCATCATACAGCGCCTCCGCCCCCGCGGCATCCACCGGAATGATGAGGGCCTGCCCGTCGGCCTGCTTCAGCCGCCAGTGCCGCTGGCCCTGCACGGCGATCAGCCGGATCTCGGCCAGCTCGCGCAGCGACAGGAACCCGCCAGAGGCCGGGCCGAGATAGGCCACCTGCCCCTCGTCCAGCTCCACAATGCCCGGCGCGCCGACCTGCCGGGCAAAGCGCACCCGGCGGAAGGCGGATAGGCCAAGCCCCGTGCCAAGTGCCGCGAAGATCAGGCCGATCGGCCCCAGCAGCCAGCCGCCGCGCGTGGCCACCCAGATCCCCGCCAGCGCCACAGCGGCGGCGATCAGCGGTTCGCGCCAGCGGTGCAGGACGGCTGCAAGCTCGGGGCGGATCATGGCGCGGGCACCTCGGCGGGGGCTGCGAAAAACACCAATTGATAGCCCCCGATGCGCTGGAACCCGATCCCTTCATAGGCGCGCATCGCCGGCGGGCCGGAGGCAAAAAGGATCGCCTCGCCTGCCCCCGCCGCCCGCGCCTCGGCCAGATGCAGCGCCACCGCGTCGCGGGCATGGCCGCGCCCGCGCCGGGCGGGGGGCGTGAACACCCCGCCGACCTGCACGATCCCCGGCAGCACCGCGTTGAAGCTGGTCATCGCCACCGGCGTGCCCGCCTGCTCCAACACCCGCAGCCGGTCCTGCGCAGTCAGGGCCGAAACCTGCGCCGCCGCATCCGCCTCGGTCCGCGGGCCCTGAACGGCCCCCAGCGTCTCCACCAGATAGTCCGCGCGCCAGCCGGTCAGCAGCCCGGCATCGGCGGGCGTTGCCGGGCGCAACTGCAGGTCCGTCGCTCCCGGCACAAGCAGATCCGCCAGCGCCATCCGATACAGCGGTTCGGTCCGGTCCAGACTGCACGGCTCAGTCGCCAACCCAAGCGCCGCACGCAGCCGCGCCACCTGCGCCGCCTCGCCGTTCATGCCCGAAATGCGCTCGCCCGCCAAGGCTTGCCGGACCGGTGCCAGCGCCTCTACGCCCGGCACCTGCATCAGCAGCATCCCCTGCCGGGTCAGCGCCACCACGCCGGCCACTTCGCCCATATCCTCCAGCCACCAGAACCGCGCCGCATGGGCATGGCTGCCGCCCTCGGGGCCATGCGCGGCAAGATTCTGGCGCAGGAACATCGAGGTTTCGGGATGCCGCGCCAGAAATGCCTCCAGCGCCGGGGCATCGGCGGCGACCGCAACGCGGATCATCGCCAATCCCCCAGGGCGGCCTGCCACAGCGTGATCGCCGCCACCGCCGCGGTATCGGCGCGCAGGATGCGCGGGCCAAGCGACACCGGCCGCACGAAGGGCAGCGCCCGCAGCCGCGCCCGCTCGGCTTCGGAAAACCCGCCCTCCGGCCCGATCAGCACCGCCCAGGGGCCGGGGGCTTCCCCGGCCAGAGTCTCCGCCGCGCCCAGCAGCGATTCATCCGCCCACAGGATACGGCGCCCCGCATCCCATCCCGCCAGCACCCGCGCCAGCGGCGCCAGCTCGGCCACCTCGGGCACGAAGGTGCCGCCGCATTGCTCTGCCGCCTCCAGCGCATGGGCCTGCAGGCGGTCCTGACGTATGCGGTCGGCATTGGTGAAGTCTGTCTGCACTGGAAGGATCCGCGCGGCACCCAGCTCTGCCGCCTTCTCCACGATGAAATCGGTGCGGGCCTTCTTGATCGGCGCGAACAGCAGCCACAGGTCGGGCGGCATCCGCTGCGGCGCCGTCTGCGCCTCGCACGTCAGGGTGCCGCCCCGCTTGCCGGCCTCGGCCACGCGCGCCAGCCACTCGCCATCGCGCCCGTTGAACAGCAGCAGAGGCGCGCCAACGGCCAGCCGCATCACCCCGAACAGGTAATGCGCCTGCGCCTCGGTCAGGGGAAGCGATTGCCCCTGACCAAGCGGGTGGTCTACACAAAGCCTGATCTTCGCTGCTGCCATGAGGCCGAACCTATGACCGCGCCCCCCGGAATGCCAGAGCCAGAAACTGCCCCGCCGACAGGGCAGGTCGCCGACGCCGTGCGCGGCAACTGGGTGGACCATACCGCGCCCGCCTGGTCGCGCCCCTGGTTGCGGCTGTCGCGCGCCGACCGCCCGGTGGGCACCTGGCTGCTGCTGATCCCCTGCTGGTGGGGCCTTGCGCTGGCTGCCGCCGCCGACGCGCCGCGCTGGTCCGACCTGTGGATCGCGCTGGCCTGCGCCATGGGGGCCTTCCTGATGCGCGGCGCGGGCTGCACCTGGAACGACATCACCGACCGGCATATCGACGCGGCGGTGGCGCGCACCCGGTCCCGCCCGATCCCCTCCGGTCAGGTCACCGCCAAGGGGGCCGCCGTCTGGATGGCGGCGCAGGCGCTGGTCGCCGCCGCCATCCTCTTCACCTTCAACGGTTTCGCCATCGCCCTTGGCATCGCCGCGCTGATCCCGGTGGCGATCTACCCCTTCGCCAAGCGCTTCACATGGTGGCCGCAGGTCTTCCTGGGCCTCGCCTTCAACTGGGGCGCACTGCTGGGATGGGCGGCGCATGCCGGCAGCCTGTCCTGGCCGCCGGTGCTTCTATACGTCGCAGGCATCGCCTGGACGCTGTTCTACGACACCATCTATGCCCATCAGGACAAGGAGGATGACGCGCTGATCGGCGTGAAATCCACCGCGCGCCTGTTCGGCACCCATACCCCGCGCTGGCTGGCGCTGTTCATGGTGCTGACGGTATCGCTGATCGGGCTGGCGGTGCTGATCGCCCTGCTGCCACAGGCCGGGCCGCTGGCGCTGCTGCTGGGGCTGGCCGCCGCCTGGGCAATGGGCTGGCACCTGCTGTGGCAGATGCGGCGGCTGGATATCGACGACCCCGCCCGCTGCCTGCATCTCTTCCGATCGAACCGTGATGCCGGGCTGATCACTACGCTGTTTCTTGCCGCTGCCGCCCTGGTCTGATTGACTCCCCCCGGCCTGCCCTTATGCAAGGCCCATCCTGCAACAGACAAAGGCCGCCCGAATGCGTCTTGCCCCGAAACTCCTCGGCATCCAGTCCATCGGCCTCATCGCCTTCGGCCTGGCTGCGCTGTTGTCCTTCATGGCCGCCACCTGGGCGGCCTCGGCCATCGAGGATGTTTCGGCCACCACCGTCCGCCGCGCCCTGACCGAGGAGGGCCATTCCTGGGCCGGGGTCCATGCCGACGGGCTCAGCATCACCCTGACCGGCGAGGCCCCGACCGAGGCGACGCGCTTCCGCGCCCTTGGTGCCGCAGGCTCGGTGGTCGATGCCGGAAGGGTGATCGACGCGATGACGGTGCCCGACCCCGCCGCGATCAAGGCGCCCGACTTTTCGGTCGAGGTGCTGCGCAACGATGACGGCATCTCGCTGATCGGGCTCGTCCCCGCCTCGGAAGGCCGTGACGACATCGTCACCCGCATCACCTCGCTCGCCCGCGGCGGCACCGTCACCGACATGCTGGAAACCGCCAGCCACCCCGCGCCCGACGGCTGGGACGATGCGCTGGACTTCGGCCTCGATGCGCTGGCCGACCTGCCGCGCTCGAAGATCTCCATCGGCGCGGCGCGGGTGGCGATCACCGCCATCACCGACAGCGCCGACCAGAAGGCAAGGCTGGAGGCTGCGCTGCGCCGCGACGTGCCCGCCGGCCTTATCCTGACGCTGGATATATCCGCCCCGCGCCCCGTGATCACCCCCTTCACCCTGCGCTTCCTGATCGACGAGGAAGGCCCGCGCTTCGATGCGTGCTCTGCCGATACCGAGAAGGCCCGTGGCCGGATCCTTGCCGCGGCCCGCGCCGCCGGGGCCGCCGCCGGCGATTGCACCATCGGCATGGGCGTCCCCTCGCCTGCCTGGGCCGAAGCCTCGGAGGCCGCCATCGCCGCGATGGCCGAACTCGGCGCCGGGTCGGTCACGCTGTCCGATGCCGATGTCTCGCTGATCGCCGCCGACAGCGTGAGCCAGGCCGATTTCGACCATGTGGTGGGCGAGCTCGACACCGCCCTGCCCGAGGTGTTCTCGCTGACCGCGGTGCTGACCCCCAAGCCCGAGGCGACCGCCAACCAGGGCCCGCCCGAGTTCACCGCGACCCTGTCGGCCGAAGGCCGGGTTCAGGTCCGGGGCCGCCTGCCCGATGCGCTGACCCGCAGCGCGGTGGAAAACTTCGCCCGCGCCCGGTTCAGCATCGGCAATGTCTATATCGCCACCCGCATAGACCCGGCCCTGCCCGAGGGCTGGCCGGTGCGCGCCCTCGCCGCGCTGGAGGCGCTCGACGCGCTGGCCGAGGGAAATGTGCTGGTGCGCCCCGATCTGGTGCGCGTGCAAGGCGTGACCGGCAATACCAATACCGCCGCCGAGATTGCGCGGCTGCTCTCGGCAAAGCTGGGCGAGGGGCAGGAATTCGACATCCGCGTGCGCTATGAGCCCAAGCTCGACCCGGTTCTGGCCCTGCCCACTGCCGAGGAGTGCATTGCCGAAATCGCCGCCGTGCTCGACGGGGGCGCAATCGCCTTCGAACCCGGCTCGGCCACGCTCTCGCCTTCCGCCCGGCCGCTGCTGGACCAGATCGCCGAGGCGCTGAAGGACTGCGCCGACTACCCGATCGAGGTTGCCGGGCATACCGACAGCCAGGGCGGCGACGAGATGAACCTTGCCCTCTCTGAAGACCGGGCAGAGGCCGTCGTCGCCTCGCTGATGGAACGGCGGATCCTGACCGGCAACCTGCGCCCCACCGGCTATGGCGAAAGCCGTCCGGTCGCCGACAATGGCACCGAGGAAGGCCGCGAGGCGAACCGGCGGATCGAGTTCACCCTGCTGGGGGGTGACACGGACCCCGGAATGCCCGCCGACGCGCCGCTGGCAGAGGGTGCCGAAATCCCCGATGCCGCAGAGCTTGCTGCGGCCCCCGAGGCGGGCCGGCCGGAACCTCGCCCCGAAGACGCGGTGGCGGAGGAGGCCGGAAGTGGAGACGAGGGCAGCGGCGATGAGGAGCCTGCGGCGGCAACCGCAGAGGTCGTCTCGGAACCAGTGACCCCGGCAGCCCCCCCCGCGGCAGAGACGGCAGCTGACGCCGCACCTGAACCCGCCGCCGAGGCGCAGCTTGCCGCTGGCGCCGAGGGCGCAGCGGCCGTCGGCTCCGCGGACGCGGTCCCTGAGGTCGCCCCTGTCGAGGTGCAGACCCCCGGCGACGACACCATCAAGCCTCCGGTTCGACCGGCGGCCATTGAAGCGCGCGCAGCCGAGGCGGCCGGGGGCGACACGGCAGACTAGGACGGGATCCAACCCGCCAGACGAACACACACACGGGACAGGCGACGGGGACATGACATGAACAGAACCGAATTCATCATCGCCACGGCGATCATTCTCTTTGTCGCCTTCGGCCTGGGGTGGTTTGCCTCCTGGCTGCTGCACCGCCTGACCCGCGTCACCCAGGCCGAGATGGGTGAGCTGGACCAGATGGCCCAGGCCCTGCACGAGGCAGAGGAAACCCGCGACCAGGCGCTGGCCTATCTTGAACAGCGCGAACAGGAACTGGTCAGCCAGCTGAACCAGACCGAGGCCGAACTGCGCGCCGCCATGGAAGGCCTGCGCGACGCACGGCAGGAAGCCGAAGAACTGCGCAGCTACATCGAACGGGTGAACCGCGGCTGAGGGGGACGCGCGCGGCGCCGTCTCGGCACCCGGGTCAATGCTCCGGACCGCTCAGCGCAGCGCCGAGGCGATCATCACCCCGCCCCAGGCCGACACCGCCGTCAGCACCGTGCCCCAGGCCAGATCGGTCGCCACCATCACCGGATGCCAACCCTTCAGCGTGGCATAGTTGGTGAACTCGTAGGTGCCATAGGCCATTGCGCCGATCAGCGCGCCGGTGCCAAGCGCCTGCAGCGGCGCGCCCGCCCGCAGCGCCGGCAGCGACACCAGCCAGACCACGCCCGCAACATAGGCGAGGTAGAACGCCGCCGCCGCCCCCAGCCGCAGATCGGGGAGCAGCATCTCGCCGATATGCCGCTCGAACAGCGGGCGGATCACCCGGGTCAGCATCAGCGCATCCAGCGCAAGGAAGATGGCGGCGGTCGAGAGGTAGAGAATGGCGATCTGCATGAAGGGCTCCGCTGTTGCTTGCCCTCAGATAGCGCCGCAGTGGGCGCAGACCAGTGCGGCGGGGCGCGACGCGGAAGGACTGGCTCGCGCCTGCACCCGACCATCGCCGCTGCCAGTTTGCGAAGGATGCCGTTCTGCCCGCAACCGCGCCAGAGGAAGCGGTTCAGGCACCTGTCTTGCGCGATAGGCTGAGATGGCATCCGATGGCCACCAGACTGGCAGGATTCGCCCGGGCGCCACCGCCGCGACAGACGCGCAGACGCGCCCGCACGCCAGGCCAGACCGCCCGCCGATCGAGCCAGCCTTGCTACCAGCTGGGGAGAAGAAGGAGCGCCTGCCTGCACCGGCTTCGCTGCAACCCCTCTGCCCCGCACCGCGCGCTCTGCACAAGCTGCACCGCCAACTCCCCCAGCGACCGGCCGCCGAGCGCCGGCCACGCACCCCGCTGCACTGCCTGGGCGCATCGCGTCACACCGGCTTGCGCAGAGCCTCCCGCGACCACCCGGCCGCGCTACACCGCATTGACGGGCGGGTCTGCGGAAACTTGTTTCCTTGCCTTGCCCCCCGCCCCAGAAACACCGGCCCCGAACGACAGGCGCTGAACCTCCCGCCCGCGCCCAAGCGGCGGCTGACCCGGACCTCCGCTGGCGCGTCTGGGCGGAACTCAGCCTGACAGTCCGGCCCGCCTTCACAGTCCCCTCAATGCACCAGAAACTCCGCATGCAGCGCGCCCGCCGCGTTGATGCTCTTGAGGATGTCGATCATGTCACGCGGGCTGACGCCAAGCGCGTTCAGCCCCGCCACCACCTCCGACAGGTTGCTGCCGCCCGTCACCTCGGCCATGCCGATCCCCGGCTCTTCGATGATCTCGGCCTCGGTCCGCGGCACCACCACCGTCTCGCCTTCCGAGAAGGGGTTCGGCTGCACCACCAGCGGCGCCTCCTCGATCCGCAGCGTCAGGTTGCCCTGGCTGACGGCAACCCGGCTGATCCGCACATCGGCGCCCATCACGATGGTGCCCGATCGCTGGTCGACGACCACCCGCGCCCGCCCCTCCGGCTCCACCGTCAGGTTCTCCACGCGCGAGAGCACATGGGCGGGCGAGGCCATCCGCGTCGCCGCAATATCCAGCGCTACCGTCCCCGAATCGGTCATCACCGCCACGTTGCGCCCGAATTCGCGGTTGATCACGGTCTCGATCCGGGCGGCAGTGGTAAAATCCGGGCTGCGCAGCGCCAGCCGCAGCGCGTTGAGCCCGGCAAAGTCGAAGTCCAGCTCCCGCTCCACCCGCGCGCCGGAAGGAATGGAGCCAGAGGTCGGCACCCCCTGCACCACCTGCGCCCCCGCCCCTCCGGCGGCGGCGCCGCCGGCAATGATCGTGCCCTGCGCCACCGCATAGATCTGCCCGTCGGCGGCGTTCAGCGGGGTCATCACCAGCGTGCCGCCCAGCAGGCTTTTGGCATCGCCGATGGCCGACACCGTCACGTCGATCCGCCCGCCGGCCCGTGCGAAGGGCGGCAGTGCCGCCGTCACCAGCACTGCGGCCACGTTCTTGGGCCGGAACTCCTCGCCCGAGACATTGACCCCCAGCCGCTCAAGGATATTGGCCATGATCTCTTCGGTGAAAGGCGCGTTGCGGATCCCGTCGCCGCTGCCGTTGAGGCCCACGACCAGCCCGTAGCCCACCAGATCGTTGCCGCGCACCCCGTCGAACTCGACCAGATCCTTGATGCGGATCGGCGCCGCCCCCAAGGCCGAGGGCAGCAGGCACAAGAGCAGCAAGGTCAACCTCAGCATCACAGGTAATCCGCCAATGACAGCTGCGCGACCCGCGCAGTCAGGGTGTAGAGCGTTTCCAGCTGGCTCTGCACCGCCTCCAGCTCGGCGGCCGACTCATAGGGGTCGGCGCCGATCAGCGTGTTGCGGGCGATCTTCAGCGCCGCCACCTCGGCCGAGTTGCGGGTCGCGGCCTCGTCGATCCGCGCCTCGGTGGTGCCAAGCTCGGCCCGCAGGGCAGTCAGCCCCGGTTCGGCATTCAGGATCCAGGTGCCGGCGCGCTCCGCGATCTGGCCCCGCGCCAGCGTATCGCCGCCCAGCAAACCATCATCCAGCAGCGCCGCCAGCGCCACACCCGCCAGCGCAGCCCGCAGCCGCGGATCGGCCGCGGTCAACGCCAGTTCGGCGCTGTCCCCCTCCCCCAGCAGGAACGGCGACAGCCCGGCAGCCGCACCCTGATAGGCCACGTCCAGAAACCCGCCGCCCCCCGCCGGCGCGTCAAACCAGTCGGCTACCGCATCGGCGATGTCACTGACCGTGCTCGCACCCGCCACCGCCCCCTGCAGTGCCGACAGGATCGTCCCGGCCCCCGCCAGCGGCGGCGTGTCGGTCGCAGCCCCCGACAGCGCATAGCGATCCGCCACCCGCAGGTTCAGGGCGCCGACCATCGCACCCAGTTTCTGCCGCGCGGTGTAGGCCAGCGTATCCACCTGCACCGGATTGGCCGTGGTCGCCGCCGCCAGCAGCGGCACGCCAAGCCCCGCGCCCATCTCGGCCACCTGGCCAAGCGCCGTCTGCAAGGTGCCGGTGAACAGCGCCGCCTCGCCCGTCGAGAGCTTGTAGGCCTCCAGCGTGCGCAGCCCGCGTTCGATCCCCGACAGCGCCGCGAAATCGCCCGAGACCGCCGCGCCCACATCCTGCCTCACACCCGAGATCACCTCGGAGGACAGCCGGGTCAGATGCTCCTTGAGCTGCTGGTTCTGCTGGCGCATCTGCAGGCCCATGGCGAGATCTCCGATCGAGGTAAAGTTCATCGCCTACATCCCTATGATCTGCTGGATCATCTCGTCGAGCGCCGAGATTACCCGCGCGTTGGCGGCGTAGGATTGCTCGACCATCAGCAGGTTCTGCAGCTCCGCATCGGTATCGACCCCGTCCGAGGCCAGCGCGATGGCCAGCGTCTGCTGCTTGGCGCCGGCAAAGGCGCTGCTGTCATCGGCGCTTTGCCTTGCGCCCGAGACCTGCGACAGCAGGTCCGCCGCCAGACCCGAGGCAGAGCGCGCCGCGCCCAGAAAGCTGCCCGAGGCCGGAACCTGCGGTGCGGCCAGGGCGTCTGCCAACGCCTGCAAGATCGCGGCGCTGCCGACATCGCCGGGGGAGGTGGCCCCCAGGCCGGCGCGCAGCCGCCACAGCGCGCCGCCCTGGCCCGGATCGGTCAGCGCGTTCACAGAGAGGCGTGCCGCCAACCCTTCCTCGTTGAGTGGATCGAGGGCGGCGCCGGCATCGGTGAACAGGCCCGGCGCACCCGGCGCCAGCGTCGGATCCACTCCCGGCGCCGCAAAGCGGCCGATCAGGTCGCGGGCCACCGCATCCAGCTGCGATTGCGCAGAGACCGCCAGCTCGTCCCGCACCGCGAACAGCGCCGTCAGCGTGCCGCCGCCCAGGATGCCATTCTCGGCGCTGCGGATCGGCTGGTCATTCAGCGTCAGCCCCGACAGCGCGCCCGAGGCTTGGGTCATGTCCGGCGTGATGATCCCCACCGCGGTGAAGCCGATCGTGACCGGATTGCCCTCCAGCAGCACCGCGCCGCCGGTGGAGTAGAGCGAGATCTGGTCATTGTCGCGCATCACCTCGCGCACCGGCACGATGGCAGACACCCGGTCCACCAGAAGCTGGCGCTGGTCCATCAGCGCGGTCGCGTCGCTGCCGGAACTGCGCTGCGCGAGGATGGTGGCATTCAGCCTGTCGATCCGCACCAGCGCGTCATTCAGCGCGGTGACCTGCGCCGCGATCTCCTGATCGGCCGCCATCCGCATCGCCTGCACATCGTCCGAGACGGCGTGGAGATGCCCGGCAAGACCCTTGGCGCTGGCCAGAACGTCCTGCAGCCGCGCCTCGCTGTCCGGCCGGCTGGCGGCGGCGATCAGCGCCGATTCCAGATCGTTCATCCGCGCCGTGAGCGATCCCGGCTGGTCCGAGGTGCCGATCGACTGCTCAAGATCCGTATGGAACTTCTGGCGCAGCGCGGCATTGCCCGCGGCGGCATCGGCCAGCCGGCGGTCGGCAAGGATGGTGCGGTTCTGCACCCGCGCCACACCGTCGACTTTCACCCCCGCACCTTCACCGCCAAGGCTGCGGGTCGACAGGCCAAGCTCGCGCCGTGCATAGCCTTCGGTCAGCGCGTTCGCCACGTTGTTCG
The DNA here is from genome assembly GCF_009908165.1 of Frigidibacter albus. Lineage (GTDB taxonomy): Bacteria > Pseudomonadota > Alphaproteobacteria > Rhodobacterales > Rhodobacteraceae > Frigidibacter > Frigidibacter albus. The sequence goes on along the minus strand of NZ_JAAAUC010000006.1, from coordinate 201,524 downwards.
ACACGACCTCGGCCGCGCGGGCGCTGGCGGTCAGCCCAGACAGGGCGTTCGACAGCGCGCTGGAAATGCTCATGCCCGTCCTCCGCCCGCGTTCCGGGTGCCCGCCGCGTTCCGCCTGCAAGTGTCCACCGCGGCCTTCTGGCGCGGCTCAGTGTTCACGATCAGCGTTTGATGTTCGTCGTCTCCTGCAGCATCTCGTCCACCGTCTGGATCACCTTGGCGTTCGAGGAATAGGCCCGCTGGGTCTGGATCAGCGAGGTCAGCTCCCCGGCCACATCGGTGGTCGATCCCTCGCGCGCATAGCCGACCACGGCGCCGGTGGGCCCGTCCCCCGCATCCCACAAGAAGAACGACCCCGAATCGGGCGAGACCTGGAAGGTCTGGTTGTTCATCACCGTCAGCCCGTTCGGATTGGGCACATCGACCAGCGGGATCTGATAGATCCGCCTGGTGAATCCGGTGTCATAGGTGGCGGTGATATAGCCGTTCTCGTCGATCTCGACCGCGGTGAGGTTGCCCACTGGCGAGCCATCCTTGGTGATCGAGGTCGGGGCGAAACTGTCAGAGAGCTGGGTCAGCCCGTTGACATCACCGATCTTGCCGATGGTCATCACCAGCGGGCCGCCCGCCACCGTCAGCGCCAGGGTGCCCTCCACGCTGTCATAGGCGCCGCCCGACACCACCGCCACAGAGGCCAGCGTGCCGCCCGATCCGCGGCTGTCATCGAAGGTCAGGGTATATTCCCCGATCACCGCCCCGGCCTGCGCCGAATCGCGGATCACCATCGTCCATTCGTTCGAGGAGCCCGTGGCTGGAACCGTCGGCGTGAAGGAGATATCCAGCGTCTCCGAGGTGCCGAGGTTGCCGAAATACTCCACCGACAGCGGCAGCGCATCGCCGCTGGATCCGGTTTCGGTTTCGGTCGCGGGCAGGTTGACGCCCAGGTTCATCTCGGTCGTCGGGTCGCCCGCGGTCTGGTTGGCGTTGATCACCACCGGCTGCAACCCCGCCAGCGTATCGCGCGGAAAGGTCGAGATCGTGCCATCGGCATTGGCCGGCCAGCCCAGAAGGACCAGTCCGGAATTGGTCTTCAGCACCCCGTCCGCGTCGGTGTGGAATGACCCTGTCGAGGTCATCATCATCGGCTTGTCGCCCGTGGTGGCGTTCAGCGACACTTCGGTGGTCACCGGCAGCATCCCGCGGCCCGAAATGGCGATATCAAGCGCGTTGGAGGTCGAGACGAGCGCGCCCTGCTGGTCGATCAGGCGCGAGGTGGTCGCCCGCACCCCGCCCGCCGAATAGGTGCCAGAGCCGGAGGTGCTGGTGATCACCAGGCTTTCGAAATCGGCCTCGGCGCGCTTGTAGCCGAAGGTGCTGGAATTGGCGATGTTGTCGGAAATGGTCGCAAGCCGGGTGGCATTGGCCGCAAGGCCGGCCACGCCGGAATTCAGCGAGGAGGAGATGGACATGCGGGTTAGCGCCTTTCTGCTGCTGCGTCCCTCGATCGGACACACCCTGCCGCACTGGCGCTTAACATCCCGCTAACGCCGCCCTAGACCCGGTTCGAGCGCAGCAAGATCACCTCCACCCGGTTGTTGCGCACCGCCATCGGGTTGCGCACCGCCGGAATCCGGTCGGCAAAGCCCGTCACCCGCTGCACCCGCCGCGGCTCGAATCCCGCCTCCTCGATCAGGATGCGCAGCGCCTGCGCCCGGGCGGTGGACAGGTCCCAGGACGGGTCCTTGCGCAAAACCTCGGGCGGCGCGCTGATATGGCCCTGCGCCGCCACCTCGTTGTCGACCAGCCCGAACACCCGCGAGATCATCCCGGCAAGCTCGCGCGTCACAGGCATCGGATCGGCGGTGCCTTCCGCGAACAGCGGCGCGTCCTCCAGATCGAAAAACTCCACGATCAGGCCCTCGTCGGTCAGGCGGGTCACGATGTGGCGCGCAAGGTTTTCTGTCACCATGCTTTCGCCGCCAAAGCCCTTCAGCATCGACTCCATGCGCGCCATGTCGCGCGCCTCGGCCTCCGCCGCCCGCTCGTCCTGCACCGTGGTGCCGGTCCGGCCCACCGCCTGCCGCTCCTCGGTGGGCTTGAAGCCCGACGCGCCAGTGCCGTTCTGCGCGATCTCCTCTTCCGAGAACACGCTATCGCCGCCAAAGGCACCCTCGCCGCCGCCAGAAATCCGGTTGATCGGAATCGTCGGATTGAAGTAATCCGCGATGCCCTTGCGTTGCTTTTCCGTCGTCGCATTCAGCAGCCACATCAACAGGAAGAACGCCATCATCGCGGTCACGAAGTCGGCGTAAGCCACCTTCCACGCGCCGCCGTGGTGGCCCCCGCCAACCACGACCTTCTTCCGTTTGATGATGACTGGTGCCGCGTTTTTAACCGCGCCCATCCCACCACCCACATATTCACCCGTGGTAAGGGATAGCAGCGCCCGCTTACCCGCGCCTTAACCGCCGCAATTGCGCCTATTCGGCTGGCCCGAAACGCAAAACCGCCGCGCACCCGGCAGGGCACGCGGCGGTTCCGCAGATAGTCCGGCTCAGGCGCGGCCTTGCGCTTCGGCCTCGTGCTGCAGCTTCTCCAGCGCGAAGGCCCCGTCAGAGCGCGAGATCAGCGTGTAGAACATCGGCACCACGAACAGCGTGAACATCGTGCCAAGGATCAGGCCCGAGAAGATCACGATCCCCATCGCCTGCCGCGCCGCAGCCCCGGCGCCCTCGGCGATGATCAGCGGCACCACAGCCAGCGCCATGGCGGCCGTCGTCATCAGGATCGGGCGCAGACGCACCTTGGCCGCAGCGATGATCGCCTGCCGCTTGGTCAGCCCGTGCTGCTCGCGCTGCTGGTTGGCGAACTCCACCAGCAAGATCCCGTGTTTGGTGATCAAGCCGATCAGCGTGATCAGACCCACCTGCGTGTAGATGTTCAGCGTGCCAAGCCCGAGGTTCAGCGGCAGGATCGCGCCAAAGATCGACAGCGGCACCGACATCAGGATGATGAACGGGTCGCGGAAGCTTTCGAACTGCGCCGCCAGCACCAGATAGATCACCACCAGCGCCGCCGCGAAGGCGATGACGATGGTGTTGCCCTGCGAAACCTCCAGCCGCGACTGGCCGGAATAGTCGATGAAGAACCCGTCCGGCATCAGCTCCTCGGCCGCCGCCACCACCTCGGCCAGCCCCTCGCCGGTCGAGATCCCCGGCAGCGGCAATGCGGTGATCGTGGCAGAGTTGAGCTGGTTGAACTGTTCGATGGATGCAGCCGTCACCCCGGTCGAGATCGTCACCACCGAGGACAGCGGCACCATCGCGCCATCGGCCGCCCGCACGAAGAACTTGCCAAGGCTGTCCGGGTTCTCGCGGTATTCGCGCGGCACCTGCGTGATGATGTCATAGCTGTTGGAATCGCGGTCGAACTGCGAGATCGCGCCGCCCCCGACCAGCAGCCCCAGCGTCGAGCCGATTTCCGACACCGGCACATTCAGGCTCGCCGCCCGCTCACGGTCGATCGTCACCGTCACCTGCGGCGCATCGAAGGCCAGCGAGTTCTGCACGACGATGAACTTGCCGCTGGCCTGCGCCTTGTTCTTGATCTCTTCGGCAACTTCAACCACCCGCTCGGGCGCATGGATCGACTGGATCACCATCGAGATCGGCAGCCCGCCTCCGGTGCCCGGCAGCGTCGGCGGCGCAAAGACGAAGCCCTGGATCCCGGCAACCCCGTCAAGCTTGCCCTGGATCTCGGCCTGCACCTCGGCCTGGCTGCGGTCACGGTCGGCCCAGTCATCCAGCACCCAGATGTAGATGCCCGAATTGGTCTGCCCGCCGAAGCCCGCAATCGAGAACTCGGTGTTCACCTCGGGGATCTCCGATGTCAGCCCGGAAATCTGATCGGTATAGAGCGAGGTGTAGTCCTTGGTCGCGTAGCGCGGCCCGCTGAGGAAGGCGAACATCGCACCCTGATCCTCTTCGGGCGCCAGCTCGCTCGAGGTCTTGGTGAACATGAACCCGGTCACGCCTACCAGCGCCAGCACCATCAGCATCGTCACCGGCCGGTAATTGAGCGAGGACGACACCCGCCGCTCATACCAGTTCGCCAGCCGGTCCGAAGACCCGTCCACGATCCGCTGGAACTTGCTGGTCTGCCCGTGCTTCAGCAGCCGCGCCGCCATCATCGGCGTGATCGTCAGCGCGATGATCCCCGACAGGATCACCGACCCGGCCAGCGTGAAGGCAAACTCGGTGAACAGCGCCCCGGTCAAGCCGCCGGTAAAGGCCAGCGGTGCCAGAACGGCGGCCAGCGTGATCGTCATGGCGATGACCGGGCCGGTGATCTCCTCCATACCCTTGATGGCGGCGCGCTTCGGAGTCATGCCATCCTCGATATGCCGGTGGATGTTCTCCACCACGACGATGGCGTCATCCACCACCAGGCCGATGGCCAGCACCATCGCCAGCAGCGACAGAAGGTTGATCGAGTAGCCAAGCGCCAGCAGCACCATACCCACCCCGATCAGCGACAGCGGGATGGTGACAATCGGCATCAGCACCGACCGGAACGAGCCCAGGAACAGCAAGATCACCACCACCACGATGGCAACCGCCTCGGCGATGGTCTTGAATACTTCCTTGATCGAGGCGCTGATCGTCTCGGTGGAATCATAGACCAGCTCGATGGTCATGCCCTCGGGCAGCGCATCGTTGATCGCCGGCAGCTCGTCGATCACGGCCGCGGCGGTGTCCAGCGGGTTGGCGGCAGGAGTCGGGAACAGGCCGATGAAGGTGCCCGACTGGCCGTTGAAGGTGACGATCTCGGCCCCGTCCTCGGATGCCAGCTCGATCTCGGCCACATCGCGCAGCCGCACCACATTGTCGCCGCTGCCCGACAGCGGCAGCGCGCCAAAGGCTTCGGGCGTCTGCAGCGTGGACCGCAACGTGATCGCATGGGCGAAGAATTCATTCTCGGTCTTGCCCGGCGCCGCCAGGAAGTTCGACGCCTGGATCGCCTGCGCCACCTCCGCCGCCGTCACGCCCCGCGCGGCCAGCTTCAAGGGATCGATCCAGACCCGCATCGCATAGTTCGCCGCGCCGATCACCTGGATCTCGGCCACGCCCTCGATAGTGGACATCCGCGGCCGGATCACCCGTTCCAGATACTCGGTCAGTTGCTCGGCGGTCATGTTGGGGTTGATCGCCGCCAGATACATCAGCGCGAACTGATCGCCGGTGCCCTTCACGATGATCGGGTCCTCGGCATCCGCAGGCAGCTGCCCGCGCACCGATTGCACCTTCGACAGCACGTCGGTCAGCGCCACATCCGGGTCCGCCCCCAGCTGCATGCTCACCGACACGACCGAGGCCGAGGGGGTGGACTGGCTGCTGACATAGTCGATGTTCTCGGTCGTCGCCACGGCGGCCGCGATCGGCGCCGTCACGAAGCCCTGGATCAGGTCGGATGAGGCACCGGGATAGACCGTGGTGATGGTCACCACCGTCTCCTCGACCTCGGGATATTGCCGCACCGGCAGGTTCAGCAGCCCTTGGGCGCCAAGCAGCAGGATGAAGGCGGCCAGCACCGTCGACAGCACGGGCCGCCGGATGAAGATTTCGGAAAAGTTCACCGCTCTGCCCTCACTCGTTTGCCGCAGGTGGGGCGTCGCCCGCACCGGGTGCCGCAGGCGCGGCGTCGCCCGCATCGGGTGCCGCAGGTGCGGCGTCGGCCGCACCGGGATCGGCCGCCGCATCGCTTTCGGCGGCGGCAGCTTCGCCCGGTGCCGGAACCGCAGCAGCCACCGGCGCCACGGTATTGTCGATGGTCACCGCCGCATTGCCGCTCAGCCGGTTCTGCCCGGCATTGACCACGCGGTCGCCCGCCGCCACGCCGTCGCGGATCTCGATCACGCTGCCCGTCCGGCGGCCAAGCGTCACGAACACCTGCTCCACCCGTTCGGGCTCATCCTCGGCCTCGGGCGCCCGCACGATGTAAACGGAATCGCCGTAGAGGTTGGAGCTGACGGCGGTCTGCGGCAGGGCGATGACGCCCTCCTCGACCGGCAATTCCACCCGCACCCGCAGGAACTGGCCCGGGGTGATCGCGGTCTCGGGATTCTCGACCTCGGCCCGCACCGTCACCAGCCGCGAGTTGGGGTCGATCTTCGGCTCGATGCCCGTCACCTTGCCCGTGGCGGTCACGCCGCCGACTTCGGACGACACCGTCACCGGCATCCCGATCTTCACGATCCCGGCTTCCTGTTCGGGCAGCGAGAAGTCGACCCGCATGCTGTCCAGATCCTGAAGCGTCGCATAGATGGTGCCCGGGGTCACATATTCGCCCGCCTCGATCCGCGGGATCCCGATCACCCCGTCAAAGGGCGCGACCGACTGCTTCTGCTCCAGCACCGCGCGCAGGCTTTGCACCCGGCTGCGGGCCTCGGTCGCCGTCGCCTCGGCGGTGTCCAGCGTGTTGGCCGTGCTCACGCCCCGCTGCTGCAGGGTGCGGCTGCGGGTCAGCTCGGTCTCGGCCAGCTCTTGCCCGGCAATCGCCGCAGCAAGGTCGGCCTGCTCGATCCGGTCGTCGATCTGAACCAGCTGGTCGCCGGCGCTGACCTGCTGGTTCGGCGCAAACAGCACCTCGCGCACCACGCCCGCGGCCTCCACCGACAGGTCCACCCCCTGCGCGGCCAGCGCGGTGCCCACCGCCTCCAGCCCCGGGGTCCAGGTGATCGGCTCTGCCACCGTCACCGACACGGCCACGGGGGCCGGTGTCATCCCGGCGAAGAACTCGCCGATCATCTTGTCGCGGAACAGGTTGAACCCGACGATGCCGCCGACGACCAGGCCCAGCAGGATCACGGCGATGAAAAGGCGCTTTACCATTCTTGTCTCCTGAGACCCCGGCGTGAAAAGGTACTTCGCAGTTGAGTCTTTCATTTTCGAGGCAACAACTGTACCGTCCGGACGGTAAAGTCAATCGGGGAGGAAAGACTTCAGTGACAAAACCGCGCACACGCAACCCGGCGGCCACACGGCAGCGTCTTCTGGATGCTGCCGGAGAACTGGCCTGCGAGGAAGGGGCTTCCAGCCTGTCGCTCGATGCTGTCGCAGCAAAGGCCGGCGTGTCCAAGGGCGGCCTGCTCTATCACTTCCCGTCGAAGAACGCGCTGCTGCGCGCCATGGTCGCCGATCATGTCAGCCGCGTCCGGGCCGAGCTGGAGGCGCGCGCCCCCGGCGCCCTGTCCGGCACCGCGCCCGCGCTGACCGCCGCGCTGTGCTATCTTGATGTATTGCGGGAAGAAATGTGCAGCACCCCCGCGGGCGCCAGCGGCGCCTTTGCCGCCATGCTCGAGGATCCGGCCTTCATGGAGCCGGTTCTGACCTTCCGCGACGATCTGCGCGCCCTCTTCGCCCGCTGTCCCGATCCGCGCCGGGCCGCCATCGTGTTCCTGGCCTGCGAGGGGCTGATGCATGAAAAGCTGACAGACGCACATCGCCCCGAAGAGGGCAATGACACTGTTCTGCGCGATCTGGCCGCGCTGCTGACCGGCGATCAGGCGGGCTGCCCTTAGGGAATCAGCACCGTCGATCCGGTCGTGCGCCGCCCCTCCAGCCCGTCATGGGCCTCGGCCACCTCGGCCAGCGGCAAGGTGCGGTCGATGCGGATCACGATCTTGCCCGACCGGATCATCCCGAACAGATCCTCCGCCGCCCGCAGCAGCCAGTCGCGCCGCGCGACATGGTGGAACAGCGTCGGCCGCGTCAGCCGGTACGATCCCTTGGTCAGGTCCTTGATCTTCAACTGGTCCGGCGCGCCCGACGACTGGCCAAAGCTCACCAGCGTGCCAAACCGCTCCAGCGCATCGAGCGAGCCCATGATCGTGTCGCGGCCGACGCTGTCATAGGCCACCGCCACGCCCTTGCCATCGGTCAGCGTGCCCACCTCGGTCACGAAGTCCTGCGCGCGGTAGTCGATCACCGCGTCATAGCCGTTCTGCAGCGCCAGCGCGCATTTCTCGGGCCCGCCCGCGGTGCCGATGGCGCGCACACCCTTCGCCGCCAGCCACTGCCCGGCGATCAGGCCCACGCCCCCCGCCGCCGCATGGAACAGCACGGTCTGCCCAGCCTGCACCGGGAAGGAATGGTGCAGCAGATACTGCGCCGTCAGGCCCTTCAGCATCACCGCCGCCGCGATCTCGTCGGCAATGTCATCCGGCAGCGGCACCAGCAGCGCGGCCTCCAGCAGCCGGTGCGTCGCATAGGCGCCGTTCGGCGTGGTATAGGCCACGCGCTGGCCCACCGCGAACTCGGTCACACCCGCGCCCACCGCCTCGACCACGCCCGCGCCTTCGGACCCGGTCACCAGATCCGCCTCCACCGGCCAAGGATAGCTGCCGCCCCGGTAATAGACGTCGAGGAAGTTCACCCCCACCGCCGTATGGCGGATGCGCACCTGCCCCGGCCCCGGTTCCGGCAGGGTGATCGCCACCTTGTGGAACATGTCGCTGCCCCCGGGCGCACGCGCCGCCATCGCATAGGCGTCTGTCATTCGTCTCTCTCCCTCTTGGTCTCAATGCCTTGCACGAATACGGCGTCCACCGGCGGGCGGATTGCATTGGCAAGATGGTTGGTCTTCCCGGCCAGCGCCACCACCCGGAACAGATCGGCCTGCTCCGCCATGGTCATCCCCCTGGCCCGCGCCGCCGCCAGATGTGAATGCACGCAATAGTCGCAGGCATTCGCCGCCGACACCGCGGCATAGATCATCTCCTTCACCTTCGGATCCAGCGCCGAGGGCGCGGCCATGATCCCCTTCACCTCGGCCCATGTCGCCGCCAGCAGATCGGCATCGAACGCCAGGTACAGCCAGAAGTTGTTGATGAAGTCGCTGTCCCGCGTCGCCCGGATGTCGTCGAACACCGCCTTGACGCGCGGGTCGGCCTCGGGCTCGGCGGGCGGGCTGACTGTCGGCATGGCATCCTCCTCCGCATGTCACGCGCCGACAATGGCAGCGCGCGGGGCGGCGTCAAGTCGATGGCATTGCCCCTGCTTTCGGCTTCTTGCTGGCAAAAATATCCTCCGGGGGTCCGGGGGTGGAAAACCCCCGGCGCCGGCCCCGGGCGCGCCGCCCCCTGCTGCCGCAGGGCTGGCTCAGCCCCTCACTCCTCGCCGCCCATCTTCAGCAGGTTCACCGCCGCCGGCCGCCGCGTGCTCCGGTATTCGCTATAGGCCTGCCACAGGATCGACACGACAGCCAGCACCAGGAACGTGCCCGAGATCGGGTTGGTCAGGAACCCCGTGTAATCCCCCCGCGACAGCTGCAGCCCGCGGCGGAAGCTGGTCTCGGCCATCGGCCCCAGGATAAAGCCGATGATGAACGGCGCCGTCGGGATCCCCGCCTTCACGAAGCCATAGCCAAGCACCCCGAAGGCCAGGATCGTCCAGATGTCGAACACCCGGCTCGCCAGCCCGAAGGCCCCCACCGCACACAGCACCAGGATCACCGGCAGCAAGATGTGCTTGGGGATCGCCAGCAGCTTGATGAAGATCCGCAGCCCCCAGAACTCCAGCAGCAGCATCAGGAAGGCCGACACGATCAGCGCGGCGAAGATGGTGTAGACCAGCGGCGCCTGCGTCAGGAACAGCATCGGCCCCGGCTGGATGCCGTGGATCATCAGCCCGCCCAGCATGATCGCCGTCACCGCATCGCCCGGAATCCCCAGCGTCAGCAACGGGATCATCGCACTGCCGATGCCGGCATTGTTCGCCGTCTCGCTGGCCACCACGCCCTCGATGGTGCCCTTGCCGAATTTCTCGGGGGTCTTCGAGCGTTTCTTGGCCGCGATATAGGCGATGATGTTGGACGTCCCCGCCCCGATTCCCGGCAAGATGCCGATCACGATGCCGATCACCGCCGAGCGTGTCGCATTGGGAATCTGGCCGATGAACTCGGCCATGCTGAAGCCGAAACCCTTGATCTTGATGAGGATCGGCGGCGCGCCGATGACCGGGTTGCGCGAGGTTTCGGCGACCTTGATGATCTCGGCCACCGCGAACATGCCCACCAGCACCGTCAGGATCGAAAAGCCCGCGTTCAGCTCCACCTGCCCGAAGGTGAAGCGCGTGGTCGCATCGACCGGCGCGATGCCGACAGTGGACACCGCAAAGCCCAGCACGCCCGCGAAGATGCCCTTGGCCATCGAGCCAGAGGACAGCGTGGCGATCAGCGTCAGCGAGAACACCGCAATGGCGAAATACTCATGCGGACCGAAGGACAGTGCCACCTTGGCAAGCGAGGGCGCGATGAAGGCCAGCGCCGCGACAGAGGCGATGGTGCCCAGGAACGAGAACACGATCCCCACCCCAAGCGCCTTGGCGCCTTCGCCCTTTTCCATCATCGGGCCGCCATCGAAGGTGGTGGCGATAGAGGCGGGCGTGCCGGGGATCTTCAGCAAGATGGCCGAGATCAGCCCGCCCGAGGTCGCCCCCACGAACAGCGCGATCAGCAAGGAGATGCCGGCGGCGGGGCCGAGGCCATAGGTCATCGGCAGGCACAGCGCAACGGCCATCACCGCCGTCAGCCCCGGCACGGCGCCGAACACGATGCCGACGGCAACCCCCGCCACCATCAGGATGAAGATCTGCGGCGACAGCACCGCCGCGAAGCCCTGGATCAGAAGATCGAACATGGATCAGCTCTCAGTTCAGCCAGGCGACCAGCGGGCCGGCGGGCAGCAAAAGGTCGAAACCATAGCGGAAGGTGACGAAGATGAAGACGGCGGCACCGACGGCCAGCCCGGCATAGAGCGGCACCGGCGGGCGGCCGCCGCGCGGCGTCAGCACCAGGAATTGCAAGAAGAGGTAGAGCGCGGCGGCAATGGGAAATCCCAGCGGGCGCAGCGCCGCGATGAACCCGGCGATCAGCGCCAGTGTCAGCCCGACGGTCAGCAGCCCGCCCATGGCGCCCGTGGCCTCCGCCCCTTCGCCCGCAACCGCCGGCCGGCGCAGCGCGCCCACCAGCTCGATCAGCCCCAGCGCGATCATCATCCACGCAAGGATCCCCGGCACGGTCGCGGCATCGACGCCTTCCTTCTCCGGCAACGCATTGCCCATGCGCAGATAGAGGATGCCCGCGGCGGTCATCACGCCGCCCACGATCACGTCCTTGAGCCGCATGCCGCAGCCCTCCCTTTGCTAGGTGGGGGTGTTCGGCGCAGGCCCTGCGGCCCGCGCCAATGGATCAGCGCGCGGCCTGCAGCGCCTCGCGCGAGGGCATGTAGGCGTCCCGGATCTCGTTCAGCCGGGTCATCGCCTCATCCTGCGGCAGGAAGGCGACGGGCTGCTTGAAGCCCGCTTCCAGATCGGCGGCATATTCCGGGATCTCGGTGATCTGCTGCATCACCTCGCCCATCTTCGCCACGATCTCGGGATCGGTGCCCTTGGGGAAGGCGATGATGTAGGGGTTGTTCATCACGAAATCGACGCCCTGCTCGGTGAAGGTCGGGATGTCGCCCAGCAGTGCGTTACGCTCGGGGTTGGGTTGCCCCAGCACCACCATCTGCCCGCCGGCGTGATAGTCCTGCACCGCGCCATAGGCGATGCCGGCCACGTCGATCCGCCCGCCCAGCAGCGCCGCGATCTTCTCCGACGCCGACCCGGTATCGACGATGGTCATCTCGGCCCCGGTCGCCTGCTGGAAAACCAGCCCCTGCAGATGCGAATAGCCGCCGAACTCGGTGCCAAATGTCACGCTGCCCGGCTCGCGCGCCGCGACATCCGCCGCCGTCAACAGGCCCGAATCCTTGCTGGCCACGAACACCGCTCCCTGGTCGATCGCCGGAATGCAGCAGATCTCGAAGTCGTCGATGCCGTAATCGGCCAGCCCCGACACCTCGGTCACGATCAGGTGGCCGGTATGGCCGAACAGCATGGTGTAGCCATCCGCCTCGGCATCGCGCACCGCCGAGGTGGCGATGGTCGCGCCGCCGCCCGGCATGTTGGTGATAACCATGCCGGTGCCGGTGATCTCTTCGAAATACCGCGCCATGGTGCGGGCGTTGAAATCGGTGTCGCCCCCCGGGCTGGCGCCGATGATGACGTTGATGGTGCGCTCGGGCCAGGCCGTCTGCGCAAGGCTGCTGGTGGCCGTCAGGGCGGCGGCGGCGGTCAGTGCAAGCAATACCTGCGTTTTCATTGGTCTCTCCTCCCAAGAAAATCCGGATGGGGCTCTCCCACAGTGATGTGCTAATATATTTGCATCTCACATGCAACGGTTTTAGACCCGCCGTGCCCCTCGCCGAAAAGGGGCAGGCAGGCATATCCCTTGCGCGGGACCGGCGCGCGATTACATTGGTGGGAAGGCCCTTCCGCCGCTGAAGGACAGGAAAATGCGCTTCTCAAGCCTCGCAGAACGGCAGATCCTGAAGGCTCAGGCCGAGGGGCAGCTGGACAATCTCAAGGGCGCCGGCAAGCCGCTGGCCAGCGCAGATGCCAGCACCGAAGCCGTGGGTTTCCGCATCATGGCCGAGGCAGGCGCCCTCCCGCGCGAGATCCAGCTGCGCAAGGCCATCGAGGAGCAGACCCGCATCCTGCAAGGCATCACCGGCGACGCCCGCGCCCCGGAACTGGCCAAACTCGCCGACCTGCAGCTGCGACTCGCCATCGAGCAAGAGGCCCGGCGCCGCTTCCAGGGCTGCTGACGCGTCCACCGCTATGATCTGATTGATCTTATCCGAGACTGGTGAGCGGGGAGGGATTCGAACCCTCGACCCCATGATTAAAAGTCACGTGCTCTAACCAACTGAGCTACCCGCCCTCACCGTCCCGATACGGGCGTTTCCCCAGCCGGGCCAATCACTTGACCCTTGGCAAAAACCCCTGCAGCACGGCCGGAACCCCCGGCCGGGCGACAGGCCCGACAGGGCGCCTACTTAGAAACGTCCTCCGGTGCGGTCAAGCGGAAAATCCGCGCAAACATCGCGGCACTGGCAAAAACCCCGGCGCCCGCGTATATCGCGCGCCATGAAGGACTCATCCGCCCCGCAGGGCCTGCCGTTCATGAAGATGCACGGGTTAGGCAACGATTTTGTGGTGATCGACGCCCGCCGCCGCACTTTGCCGGTGACGGCGGCGCTGGCGCGTGCGCTCGGCGACCGTCACATGGGCGTCGGTTTCGACCAGCTTGCGGTGATCGAGGAAGATCCCGGCGCCGAGGCGCGCCTGACCTTCTACAACGCCGATGGCTCGCTGTCCGCCGCCTGCGGCAATGCCACCCGCTGCATCGCCCGCTACCTGATGGACGAATCCGCCCTGCCCTCCCTGACCCTGCGCACCGAACGCGGCCTGCTCGCGGCCGAGGATGCCGGGGATGGCCTGACCCGCATCAACATGGGCGCGCCGATGCTGGACTGGGACCAGATCCCGCTGGCCGAACCCACAGACACCCTGCACCTGCCGGTCCCGGGCGATCCGGTCGGCACCGGCATGGGCAACCCGCATTGCACCTTCTTCGTGAAGGATGCCGAAGCCGTGAACCTTGCCGCCGACGGCCCTGCCTTCGAGCATCACCCGCTGTTCCCCCAGCGCACCAATGTGGAGTTCGTGCAGGTCCTCTCGCACGACTCGATCCGCCTGCGCATCTGGGAACGTGGCACCGGCATCACCCTCGCCTCCGGCTCCTGCTCCTGCGCCGCCGCGGTCGCCGCCGCCCGCCGCGGCCTCACCGGCCGCTGCGTCACCGTGCATGTCGATGGCGGCACGCTGCAGATCGACTGGCGCGAAGACGGCGTCTGGATGACCGGCCCCACGGCCCATGTCTTCGACGGCTGGCTGACGCCCGACTTCCTGGCCCGCCACGCATGACCGCCCCTGTTTTCGCCACCCTGGGCTGCCGCCTCAACGCCTATGAAACCGAAGCGATGAAAGAGCTTTCGGCGGCCGCAGGCGTGGAAAACGCCGTGGTCGTCAACACCTGCGCCGTGACGGCCGAGGCGGTGCGCAAGGCCAAGCAGGAAATCCGCCGCCTGTCCCGCGCCCATCCCGGCGCCACCATCATCGTCACCGGCTGCGCCGCGCAGACAGAGCCCGAAACCTTCGCCGCCATGCCCGAGGTTGCCCGCGTCATCGGCAATACCGAGAAGATGCAGGCCGGCACCTGGGAGGGCCTCGCCTCGCGCGTGCCCGACCTGATCGGCGCGACCGAGAAGATCCTCGTCGATGACATCATGTCGGTCACCGAAACCGCCGGCCACCTGATCGACGGCTTCGGCCGCCACCGCGCCTATGTGCAGGTCCAGAACGGCTGCGATCATCGCTGCACCTTCTGCATCATCCCCTTCGGCCGCGGCAATTCCCGCTCCGTCCCCGCCGGCGTGGTGATCGAGCAGATCAAGCGCCTTGTGGGGCGCGGCTTCAACGAGGTGGTGCTGACCGGCGTCGATCTCACCAGCTGGGGCGCCGACCTGCCCGGCACGCCGCGCCTCGGCGATCTGGTGATGCGCATCCTGCGCCTCGTGCCCGACCTGCCCCGCCTGCGGATCAGCTCGATCGACTCGATCGAGGCCGATGACAACCTGATGCTGGCCGTCGCCACCGAATCCCGGCTGATGCCGCACCTGCACCTGTCGCTGCAGGCCGGGGATGACATGATCCTGAAGCGGATGAAGCGCCGCCACCTGCGCGACGACGCAATCCGATTCTGCGAAGACGCCCGGCGCCTGCGCCCCGACATGGTCTTCGGCGCCGACATCATCGCCGGCTTCCCGACCGAGACCGAGGCGATGTTCGAAAACTCGCTGAAACTGGTCGAAGATTGCGGGCTGACCTTCCTGCACGTCTTTCCGTTCAGCCCCCGGAACGGCACCCCCGCCGCCCGGATGCCGCAGGTCCGCGGCCCGGCGATCAAGGACCGCGCCGCCCGTCTGCGCGCCGCCGGCCAGGCGCGGCTGGCCGGGCACCTGCAAGCACAGCAAGGCCGCCGCCACCTGATCCTGACCGAGGGCCCCCGCATGGGCCGCACCGAGCAGTTTACCGAGGTCGCCTTCAGCGTCGATCAGCCCGAAGGCACCATCCTGACCGCCGCCATCACCGGCCAGAACGGGACGCAGCTTCTGGCCTGAGGCGGGCGATGCGGGGCACATGAATGGCATGCTGGCCGGAAGGAAGCTAGTGCTCGGAGCGCTCAAGCACCACTGACACCCCGAAGCCTTCTTTTTTCTTGAACATCTGCTTTACGTCCGCCTCGGTCGGGGCTTGCTCGCGGAGGGACTTTCGCGCCTCGAAAACAGCGATTTCGGCTTTGATCTCTAAGACCCGAAGCAGGAGATCTGGCACCTTGATCGCCCTGATCGCTGCTACGACTGAACTGATCGCAACTAGCACCTGCACGCACCTGCGCGGCAGATCCAATACCACCACTTCAATGCCTTGCACCGTCACCCGGAGGTCCCATCTTGGCACCATTGTGAAAACTAGCAGCATCCCAAACGCCAAAGCTACCAGGCCAAACGTCGAAAAAAGCGCGCGAATCGCTCCCTGCAGCTCTTCGAAGAGCCCCACGATCTGCTTAACTGATCGCCCGGTCCCAGCCATACTTCCGATGACGAGGGAAGCGGTCGGAAGGATGCTCGCAGAAACGAGCCCTAAGAAAGTGACGAGCATGCGGGCAGGGTCGCCGGACAGAATGTCCGGCGACAGCAGCGCGCCGCTAAGCGCTGCCGCGATCAGTGCAAGCCATTTCAGCTGTCGAAGCGACAATCGATTTTTCCTGCTGCGGCCCACTCATGAAGGGCCTCGATGATCTTAGCCATAGCATCTTCGGGGTCGAGAAGGGAGCCATCGGTGCGGACGTCCTTCACCACAGATAGCTTCACCAGTCCACCTTTCTCGCGCCCGTCCCCTTGAAGGCCAAGCTCCGAAGGTTCGAAGTTCCGCAAGGCCTCATCGACCGCGGCCCTAGGAATCCGTAGCTTCGACCGCTTGATCTTGATGAACACCTTGAAGAGCCCTTCGATCCGCCCACCTACCGGAATCTGAGCTTCAAGCCGCTCCAGCGCCTGCTCCGGCCAGCCCATCAAGCGCAGGATGTCAAAGACGTTATGTCCCTCATCCCTAGCTAGGCCGGCCGCGCGTTCTTCTTCGATCATCTGAGGCAGAGCATCTGCAGTGGACGCGAGCTTTGGTCGCGCATTGATCGTCAGGTCGCTAAATTCCGTAAGCCCTTTCTGGCCTTCTGCCGAGAACTGCCCTCTCAAAATCACCTGCTGTCCAGGTTCAAGTTCGCCGGCCTGCTGGAACAGGGCGGTGAAGTATCTCTCCAGCAACTGGCCCCTCACGGAATGCCCCTCGATGAGCCCGACGTGGTTCTTGTGCACCGCAAAGTACAAGACCCCCTTAACCACCCGCGCGCCGTCTCCAAGCTGGACGTTCTGCAGGATGAACTCATCGGTATCCTCGTCGAGTGACTGAAGAACGGCCTGCACATCGGCACCTGTGTGAAGATGGATCAGTTGCCCGCAGAATATCGCACCGTCCCATGTATCAGGAGATGAAACCTTGTTTAGGATCACGAACGTCCCGTCTTGCTCCAGATCGATGACCCTCAGGCGGGCGTTTTCTCCGATCGTGTGGTGCTCTCTACTACGTCGTAAAATACCGACCAACATCGCCTTGAGCTCGACACCCTCAAGCGGGCCCTCGGCCTTCAATTCCCGGTATTGAACCGTTGCTTTCTTCCCCAAACTAAATTCCCTTCCCTAACAGCCCCAATGAAAAATCCCGCCTACGCACCTTGCCATTGCAAGCATTCGTTCGCCACATCTTTGGCGATTGCTTCAACGCGCATCGAGCGTTCAAGGGAGCAAGGTCTGAGGCGGCAGGGTTGCGGCAATTCGTATGTATGACTCCCATACGGTTTCCATATGGGTTCCATATACTGAAATCTCATGTTCCCAAGGGCTTGCACCGGGTTCTGCATAACCACCCCACCGGCGATGGACACGCCCGCCCCGCGCCCCTAGCATCCGTCCGCAATCCCCTCCCGCGAACGGATCCCCCATGCGCCTCTTCCACTCCCCCACCTCTCCCTATGTCCGCAAGGTCATGGTCCTCCTGCTGGAAACCGGCCAGGCCGCCGATGTGATGCTGATCCCCGCCACCGGCAACCCGGTCGATCCCGGCTCCATGCCGGTGATGCACAACCCGCTTGGCAAGATCCCGGCGCTGGAGCTGGCCGATGGCCGCGCCCTCTATGACAGCCGGGTGATCTGCCGGTATCTAGATACCCGCGCCGGCGCCGGTCTCTACCCCGATAGCGAGCGGCTGTGGGACACGCTGGTGCTGGAAGCCACCGCCGACGGCATCCTCGATGCGGCGATCCTGATGGTGTATGAAGAGAAAATTCGCCCTGAAGACAAGCGCTTCGCCCCTTGGGAAGACGGGCAATGGACCAAGATCGCCCGCTCGCTCGACACGCTGCAGGACCGCTGGATGGCCCATCTCGAAGACCCGGCGCTGGACATGGGCCAGATCTCCGTCGCCTGCGCGCTGTCCTATCTCGACTTCCGCCACGCCCCCCGCGACTGGCGCGCGGGCCGCGAAACCCTCGCCGGCTGGTATGCCGGATTCGCGGAACGCGCCTCGATGCAGGCAACCCGGCCGCCCGCCTGACGGCTCAGAACTTGCGGCTGATCCCGATGTTCAGCGCGTTGGTCTGAAGCTCGGTCTTCAGGCTTCCGCCCGAGTCGAGATCGGCCTTGTGGCGCGACCAGGTGCCCTTGTACTCGCCGAACACCGACCAGCGGTCATCCAGCGCATAGCTGGCGCCTGCGACCAGCTGCACCACCGGCCCGGTGACCTGAAAGCCGAAGGTCTGCGCGCCACCGATGGGCTGCACATCCACATGCGGTATGGCGACGCCGAAACCCGCCCCAACATATGGGGTGATGCGCCTGTCCGGCTGCTGCCAGCGGCGGAAGACGTTCGCGGTGACGAAGTTTATCCCGTCGGTGAATTCCAGCCGGTTGTAGCCATAATCCTCGGGGTCATCGGCATAGACCTTGGCATGGTTCACCTCGACGCCCCAACCCCAGCGGTCATTTTGCCACCATGTCGCCCGGACCCCGTAGTAGGGCGGCTCCTCGAACGAGCGCCCCTTCCAGGTGACGCGGTCCCCGCCTGCCGCCGGGCTGTCGATCCGGCTGGGCGGCGCAGATTGCACGCCGCCATACACGCTGATCTCAAGCTGTCCCGCCCCTGCCGCCGTCCCGCTCACCGCCGTCCCGGTCACCGCCGCCCAGATCGCGGCCGCAAAGACAGCGCCCCGTCTCCCCTGATGTCTCATCTGCAGCCCCTTGCCCACCCCTGGTCCGCCAGACAAAATGCAACGGTCCGCGTAACGCGGCTAAACGCACCACCACCCCGTTCGGTTCCAAGGTTCACTGAGTCATCGCCTTGCAACAACCGCGCCGCCCTGCCCGCCTGCGCCCGATTGTCCGCTGGACTGGCCCCGGATTGGCCGCTAAACACCGGCCCATAAGGCTGCGCAAACCGTGGCCCAATCACCGTATTTGGCCCTGTCCGCGGCCAGGGAAGGGAGAACACACGTGTCCCACGCAGAAGACCACGCAGGCACCCGCAGAGATTTCCTCTACTACGCCACGGCCGGCGCCGGAGCCATCGCCGCGGGCGCGGCAGGCTTCACGCTGGTGAACCAGATGAACCCCTCTGCCGACGTTCAGGCCCTGTCCTCGATCTTCGTCGATATCAGCGGTGTCGAGACCGGCACCCAGCTGACCGTGAAATGGCGCGGCAAGCCGGTGTTCATCCGCCGCCGCACGCCCGAGGAAATCGAGCGCGCCCGGTCGGAAGACACCGCAGCCGACATGATCGACCGCTTCGCCCGCAACGCCAACGCGCCCGCCGATGCCGATGCCTCGGACGTGAACCGCTCGATGGACGAAGCCGGCGAATGGCTGGTGATGATGGGCGTGTGTACCCACCTTGGCTGCGTGCCGATCGGCAATGGCGCCGGTGACTTCGGCGGCTGGTTCTGCCCCTGCCACGGCTCGCATTACGACACCTCCGGCCGTATCCGCAAAGGTCCCGCGCCAGAGAACCTGCCGGTCCCGACCGCGCAGTTTTCCGACGAAACCACTATTCTGCTGGGCTGAGGAGCGCACCCATGGCTGGTATCCCGCACGACCACTACGAGCCCAAGTCGGGCGCCGAAAAATGGCTTCACAAGCGCCTGCCGATCGTCGGGCTGCTCTATGACACCATCATGATCCCCACGCCCAAGAACCTGAACTGGATGTGGATCTGGGGCATCGTGCTGACCTTCTGCCTCGTCCTGCAGATCGTGACCGGCATCGTGCTGGTGATGCATTACACCCCGCATGTCGACATGGCCTTTGCCTCGGTCGAGCACATCATGCGCAACGTCAACGGCGGCTACATGCTGCGCTACATGCATGCCAACGGCGCCTCGCTGTTCTTCATCGCCGTCTACCTGCACATCTTCCGCGGCCTGTACTACGGTTCCTACAAGGCCCCGCGCGAGGTGACCTGGATCATCGGCATGATCATCTACCTGCTGATGATGGCCACCGCCTTCATGGGCTACGTGCTTCCCTGGGGCCAGATGTCGTTCTGGGGTGCCACGGTGATCACCGGCCTGTTCGGCGCCATCCCCGGCATCGGCGGGTCGCTGCAGACCTGGCTGCTTGGCGGCCCGGCGGTCGACAACGCCACGCTCAACCGCTTCTTCTCGCTGCATTACCTGCTGCCCTTCGTGATCGCGGCGCTGGTCGCCATCCACATCTGGGCCTTCCACACCACCGGCAACAACAACCCGACCGGGGTGGACGTCCGCCGCACCTCGAAGGAAGAGGCCGCCAAGGACACCGTTCCGTTCTGGCCCTATTTCGTGATGAAGGACCTGTTCGCGCTGGCTGTGATCCTGATGGTGTTCTTCGCCATCGTCGGCTTCATGCCCAACTACCTTGGCCACCCCGACAACTACATCGAGGCGAACCCGCTCTCGACCCCGGCGCATATCGTGCCCGAATGGTACTTCCTGCCCTTCTACGCGATCCTGCGCGCCTTCACCGCCGATGTCTGGGTGGTGCAGTTGGTGCAGCTCGTGACCTTCGGCATCGTCGACGCCAAGTTCTTCGGCGTGGTCGCCATGTTCGGCGCCATCGCGGTCATGGCGCTGGCGCCCTGGCTCGATACCTCCTCGGTGCGTTCGGGCCGCTACCGCCCGATGTTCAAGTGGTGGTTCGCGCTGCTGGTGATCGACTTCGTGGTGCTGACCTGGGTCGGCGCGATGCCGACCGAGGGGATCTATCCCTGGATCTCGCTGATCGGCTCCACCTACTGGTTCGCCTATTTCCTCGTGCTTCTGCCGCTGCTGGGGGTGATCGAAAAGCCGCTCACGCCGCCGGCGACGATCGAGGAAGACTTCAACGCCCACTACTCTCCGAACACCGGCGGCACCAAGACCGTCGCGGCCGAATGAGCGAAAGGACAGCACAGATGATGAGGAAACTCGCACTCTCCGCCCTCTCGGCCCTGGCGCTCTCGGGCACCTTGTTCGGCAGCGCGGCCCTTGCCGCCGGCGCCGAAGGCCATATCCACGACACCTCGTTCAGCTTCGAGGGGCCGTTCGGCACCTTCGACGAGTTCCAGCTGCAGCGTGGGCTTCAGGTCTATACCGAGGTCTGCGCCGCCTGCCACGGGATGAAGTTCGTGCCGATCCGCAGCCTGGCCGACGAAGGCGGGCCGCATCTGCCCGCCGATCAGGTCCGCGCCTATGCCGCCCAGTTCGACATCTACGATGCCGAGCTGGATGACACCCGCCCCCGCGTGCCGACCGACCACTTCCCCACCGTGACCGGGATGGGCATGGGCCCGGACCTGTCGCTGATGGCCAAGGCGCGTGCCGGCTTTCACGGTCCCTACGGCACCGGCATCAGCCAGCTGCTGAACGGCACCGGCGGCCCGGAATACCTGGTCTCGCTGCTCACCGGCTATACCGGCGAGGAGAAAGAGGAAGCGGGCACGCTGTTCTACGCCAACACCGCCTTCCCGGGCGGCTGGATCTCGATGCCGCCGCCGCTGTCGGAAGACCTTGTGACCTATGCAGACGGGCATCCCGCCACGGTGGAGCACATGGCCGAAGACCTCGCGGCGTTCATGATGTGGACGGCAGAGCCGAAGATGATGGCGCGCAAGCAGGTCGGCTTCGTCGCCGTGCTGTTCCTGGGGATGCTGTCGGTGCTGCTGTATCTGACGAACAAGCGGATCTGGGCGAACGTCAAGGGCAAGAAACTGGCCTGAGCGCCGGGGGAGAGGCCGGGGGCGCCGCCCCCGGACCCCCGGGATACTTAGGCCAGCAAGAATGGGAAAGCCGCCCGCGGGAGACCGCCGGGCGGCTTTTCAATGGCCCAGATAGGCCGCCAGCGCCGGGGGCGGACTGTCCAGCAGCGTGGCGGTCGGCAAGGGCGGCTCTGCCCGCCCCTCGGCCACCAGCACCGACAGCGGCGCGAAGCGGCGGGCATCGGCGGGCTCATGGCTGACCATCAGCACGGTGGAGCCGGTCTCGGCGGCAATCTCGGCGACGAGGTCCAGCATCTCGGCCTTCAGCGCCGGGCCAAGCGCGGCAAAGGGCTCGTCCAGCAGCAGCAGGGGCCGGGCGCGCAGCAGCGCCCGCGCTAGTGCCACGCGGCCCTGCTGGCCGCCCGACAACTGCGCCGGGCGGCGCGCGCCAAGGCCGGCGAGGCCCACTCGCTCCAGCGCGGCCGCGACCTGCGCCTGCTGGCCGCGGTCCAGCCGCAGATCGGGGCGCAGGCCGAGGCCCACGTTCTGCAGCACGGTCAGATGCGGGAACAGGTTCTGGTCCTGAAACAGGATCGACAGCGGCCGCGCCCCCGGGGCCAGTGGCGCCAGATCCTGCCCGGCCCAGAGGATCCGCCCCTCGGCCAGCGGGATGAACCCCGCCACCGCCGCCAGCAGCGTCGATTTGCCAGCCCCCGAGGGGCCGATCACCGCCACCCGCGCACCTTCCGGCACCGCGAAATCGGCCGCCATCGTGAAATCGCCCTGCACGATCCGTGCGCGCTCAAAGACCAGCATGGCCGCGCCCTCCCCTGTCAAATGCCCAGAACAGCCCAAGGCTCAGCCCCAGCAGCAGCACCGCCGCCCCCGCCGCATCATCCATCCGGTAGGCGCCCATCAGCCGGTAGAGCTGCAAGGGCAGCGTCTCGGTCCCCTGATCGGCAAAGAGCGCAATCACCCCCAGGTCGCCCATCGACAGCGCCGCCGCCAGCCCGGCGCCAAAGCCCAGCGGCGCGCGCAGCCGCGGCAGGGTCAGCAGCCGCAGCCGCGCCAGCCCCCGCAGCCCCAGCGAGGCCGCCAGCCGGCCATAGCCCGCCTGCAGGTCGCGCAGCGCCGGCAGCAGGGCGCGCAGCACGAAGGGCAGCGCCATCACCGCATTGACCAGCACCGTCACCGGCAATGCCAGATCGCCGGGCCGCACGAAGGGCCGCAGCAGCAGGAACAGCCCGGTCGCCAGCACCAGCGACGAGGTGGCAAGGCCCAGCATCCCCGCCGCCTCGATCCAGCGCCCGCCGCGCCCGGTGGCCGCAATCGCCAGCGGCAAGGCCAGCGCCAGGCACAGCGCGGTGGAGGTCAGCGCCACCACGACAGACCGCACTGCCGCCGCCCAGACCGACCCCGGCAGCGCCGCCAGCTGCGGCACCCCGCGGAGCAGCACCAGCGCCAGCGGCAGCAGCAGGAACAGTGACACCAGCGCGATCACCCCGGCATCCTGCGCCCGCAGCCAGCCGCTGCGCGCGTCCCAACGATCCGCCGGTCGGTCCAGCCCCGCGCCAAACCCCGCCGGGCGCGCCACCCATCCCGCCAGCCCGCCCGCGGCAAGGCACAGCGCGAATTGCACCGCCGCCAGCAGCGCCGCACGCGACAGGTCGAAGTCAAACCGGAACGCCTGATAGATCGCCAGCTCCACCGTGGTCGCCGCCGGCCCGCCCCCCAGCGTCAGCGCCACGGCAAAGCTGGTCAGGCACACCACGAACACCGCGACCCAGGCCCCCGGCAGCACCGCGCGCAGCATCGGGCGTTCGAGGAACCGCCCCACCTCTGCCGCGCCGAGCCCAAGGCTGGCGGCCAGCCGGAACCGTTCCGCCGGGATCGCCGCCCAGCCTTGCAGGATCAGCCGCGTCGCCAGCGGCAGGTTGAAGAACACATGCGCCACCAGCACGCCCTGCAGCCCGTAGATGCTGACCTCCGGCAACCCCACCGCGCGCAGGGCATCATTGAGCAGGCCCGACCGGCCGAACACGGCCAGCAGCCCCAGCACCGCCACGATCACCGGCAGGATGAACGGCGCCCCCAGCAGCGCGATCAGCACGCTGCGCCCCCGGAACCGCCGCCGCGCAAAGGCCCGCGCCACCGGCACCGCCAGCAGCAGGGATATCGTCGCCGACAGCGCCGCCTGCAGCAGGGTGAAGCGCACCGCCGCCCAGTCGGCCGGGCCAAGCCCGCTCGCCGCCTCGGCCCGCCAGGCCACGGCCGCCAGCGTTCCCAGCGTCAGGCACAGCACCAGCCCCGCCACCGCGAGGCCAAACGCCGTCCCCAAACGCCCGCTCAGCGCGACAGCGCGGTCTGCCATTCGGCCAGCGCCTCATCGCGGATCAGCGCCGCCTCGCCCGCCGGGTAGATCAGCGCCCGCTCGGGCGTGATCAGCGTGTCGAACCCCGCGGGCAGCCCGCCGGGCGGCGTCACCGCCGGATACATCCAGTTGGTTTCGGGGATCACCTTCTGGAACTCCTCGCTGACCATGAAGGCCAGGAACCTGTCCGCCAGATCCGGCTCATCGGTCGAGGCAAGCCGGGCGGCCACCTCCACCTGCAGGTAATGGCCTTCGGTGAAGGAGGCGGCGGCCTTGCTGTCATCGCCCTCCGCGATCAGGTGATAGGCCGGCGAGGTGGTGTAGGACAGCACCATGTCCGCCTCCCCCTCGGTGAACAGCGCATAGGCCTCGGTCCAGCCGGGGGTGACGGTCAGGATATTGTCCGCCAGCGCCTCCCATATCTCGGCCGCACGGTCGGGGTAGGCGGCCTTGACCCACAGCAACAGCCCGAGGCCGGGGGTCGAGGCGCGGGGGTCCTGGATGACGATGCTGATGTCGCTCGCCGCCAGCGCCTCGAAGCTGGCGGGCGGTTCCGGCAGGCGGGTCTTGTCGTAGACGAAGGCGAAATAGCCCCAGTCATAGGGCACGAACATCGGATCGTCCCAGACCACCGGCAGGTCATAGTCACGCTCGCCCAGGGCATGGTTGGTGAACAGCCCGGTTTCCGCCGCGGCCGCCATCAGGTTGGTGTCGAGGCCAAGGACGATATCCGCCTCGGTCTGCTCCCCCTCCAACCGCAGCCGCGACAGCAGCTCGGCGCCATCCCCGGCGGCCACGAACTGCAGGTCGCAGCCGCAGGTCGCCTCGAAGGCGGTCTCCACCAGCGGGCCCGGGCCCCATTCGGCGGTGAAGCTGTCATAGGTGTAGACGGTCAGCACCGGCAGGTCCTGCGCGGCGGCCGGCAGTGCAACGGGGGCGGCAACCAGCGCCAGCGCCATCAACGGGATCGGTCTCATCGGCTCAACACCTCCAGCCATTCGGCGACGGGCGGAGCAAGGACAGGAGATTGCACATCCACCTTCCCTCCGCCGGTCTTAACCGGTTCAGGTTCGACGGGTTCGCTTGCGCATCTCAGCCCTGCAACGCAGGGCACCCCGAGGTAGGGGCAACCATAGCCACCCCCGCCCCCCGCGCAAGCCGAAATGTCTTGAGCGACCTCCCCCGCCCCGCTATGCCCCGGGCAAAGGGAGCCCGCATCATGAGCCTCAACACCTTCGGCCACCTGTTCCGCGTCACCACCTGGGGCGAAAGCCACGGGCCCGCGCTTGGCGCCACGGTCGATGGCTGCCCCCCGGGCGTCGCGGTGGATGAGGCGATGCTCCAGCACTGGCTCGACCGGCGCAAACCCGGCCAGAACAAGTACACCACCCAGCGGCAGGAGCCCGATCAGGTGCGCATCCTGTCGGGCGCCTTCGGCGGGCTGACCACCGGCACCCCGATCCAGCTGATGATCGAGAATACCGACCAGCGGTCCAAGGACTACGGCGAGATCGCGCAGGCCTTCCGCCCGGGCCATGCCGACATCACCTATCACCAGAAATACGGGTTGCGCGACTATCGCGGCGGCGGCCGCTCCAGCGCGCGGGAAACCGCGGCGCGGGTGGCGGCGGGCGGCGTGGCGCGGGCAGCGCTGGCAGCGCTGGTGCCCGGCCTGTCGATCACCGGCTACATGGTGCAGATCGGCCCGCACCGGATCGACCGCGCCCGCTTTGACGCCACCCAGATCGACCAGAACCCGTTCTGGGTGCCCGACGCGCAAGCCGCGACCGAATGGGCCACCTATCTCGACGGCGTGCGCAAATCCGGCAACTCTGTCGGCGCGGTGATTGAGGTGGTCGCCAGCGGCGTTCCCGCGGGCCTCGGCGCGCCGGTCTATGGCAAGCTCGACACCGACCTTGCCGCCGCGATGATGTCGATCAACGCGGTGAAGGGGGTCGAGATCGGCGACGGCATGGCCGCCGCCGAATTGACCGGCGTCGACAATGCCGACGAGATCCGCATGGGCAATGATGGCAAGCCGCTGTTCCTGTCGAACCACGCGGGCGGCATCCTTGGCGGCATCTCCACCGGGCAGGATGTCGTGGTGCGCTTCGCGGTCAAGCCGACCTCGTCGATCCTCACCCCGCGCCGCACCATCACGGTCGAGGGGAAGGAAACCGACCTCATCACCAAGGGCCGCCACGACCCCTGCGTCGGCATCCGCGCCGTGCCGGTGGGCGAGGCGATGATGGCCTGCGTGCTGCTCGACCACCTGCTGCTCGACCGTGGCCAGACCGGCGGCATCCGCGGCCAGATCGGCTAGACCCGCCGCCGCATCTGCGCGTGAAACTCGCGCAGCATCGGCACCCTGCGCGGGCGAAAGCTCTCCTCAGTGGCGGTCACCCCGGCCATCATGCCGATATGGAAGCGGCGGAAATCCTTGCGCAGGCAGCACCAGGCCAGCAGCATCAGCGCCCGGTCGAGGAACACCACCGACAGCGGCAGCACCCGGCGGACGGTGCTGCGCCCCTCCAGATCGGTATAGCGGATGTCCAGCGCGCGCTCCTCCCAGCAGGCCTCGCGGATCAACGGCAGATGCGGCGGCGGGGCGGGGCGCCGCTCAAAGCGGTAGCTCTGCTGCACCGCATGCAGAGCCTGCCGCTGCACCCGTTCCGGCAGCGTGGCGATGATCTTGGCCTGCGCCAGTTCCGCCGCCCGCACCAGCGCCGGGTCGCCCGCCATCCGCACCTCGGCCAGCCCCAGCACCAGCGCCTCGACCTCCAGCCGCGTGAACATCTGCGGCGGCAAGGCCGGGTCCTCGGTCAGCGTATAGCCAACCCCCGCCGCCCCGTCGATCAGCGCCCCGCCCGCCCGCAGCGCCGCGATGTCACGGTACAGCGTACGGGGCGACACCTCGGTCTCCTCGGCCAGCCGCGCGGCCGTCACCGGCGCGGGCAGCCGACGCAGGGCATCGAGCAGGCGGAACAGGCGGTCGGATCGGGCCATGATGCTGACAGCTTCTGACAGGAGGACCAAGCCATACCATGGGCCTCAACCATGGAGAACCCAGATGCTCACCCTGTTCCACGCGCCCCAGTCCCGCTCCTCCCGCCTTGTCACGCTGATCGACGAGATGGGTCTGCAGGACCGGGTGAAGATCCAGACCGTCACCATCCCGCGGGTGGATGGCACCGGCCAGCCCGACGCCGCCAACCCCCATCCCGAACGCAAGGTGCCCGCCCTGCTGCATGATGGCACGCTGGTCACCGAAACCGCCGCCGTCATCCTCTATCTGACGGGCCTTTTTCCCGAGACAGGCCTCGCGCCGCAGCCGGGCGATCCGCGCCATGGCGCCTACCTCACCTGGCTGTTCTGGTATGGCAACGTGGTGGAGCCGGTGCTTCTTCTGGAGGCTGCGGGAATCAGCCACCCCTATGTGCACGCCACCCTGCGCGGCCATCCCGAGATCGACGCCCGCCTGCGCGCGGCACTGGACCGGGGCCCTTGGCTGCTGGGGGACAGCTTCACCGCGGCAGACCTGCTCTGCCATTCGCCCTATGCCTGGTGGACGGGCGTCACGCCCGATGACCCGGCGATCCGCGACTGGGTGGCCCGCTGCGAGGCCCGCCCGGCAGCGGCGCGGACGAGGGAGGCCGACGAAGCGGCGTGGCTGGGGCAGCCCGCCTGACAGGGGCGCATGGGGGCCGGCGCTATGCCGGCCTGTCCGCCTGCCGCGACAGCTGCACCGCCAGGATGCCCCCCGCGATCACCAGCACGCCGACCACATCGGCCCAGCCAAGCCGCTCTCCCAGCAGCACCGCCGCCACGGCGACGCCGAAGAACGGGTTGAGGAAATGGAAGGTCGAGGCGCGGATGGTCCCGATCCGCCCCACCAGCAGGAACCATACCCAGGTCGCCAGCACGCCCGGCACCAGCGTGGTATAGAGGAACGCCCCCGCCAGCCGCGGCGTCCAGTTGACCACGAAGGGCTCCGTCGCAACCGCCACCACCGCCAGCGCGGCGGCGCCCACGAACATCTGCAGACCCACCACCATCATCACATTGCCGCCGCCGCCCGTCGCCCCGCGCATCGACAGCGTCGCCACCGTCAGCGCCAGCGATCCCAGCAGGCACAGCGCCACGCCGCCCAGATCGGTGCCGCCCGACAGGCGCGACCCCATGATCAGCGCCACGCCCGCCATGCCAGCGACCAGCCCGGCAATCCCCAGCGGGCGCACCTTGTCGCCAAACAGCGCCCAGCCGAACCCCGCCACCAGCAGCGGCATCGAGGATGCGATGATCGCCGCCAGCGACGCCTCCACCCATTGCATCGCCACGAAGTTGAGGCCCAGATAGAGGGCATTCTGGCAGATTCCGAAAATCACCACCGCCCGCCACTGCGCCCGGGTCAACCGCCAGCTTTGCCCCATCGCCAGCGCGATGGCACAGGCGATCACCCCCGACAGCGCGAACCGCGCCGCCAGCGCCGTCAGCGGCGGCGCATCCGCCACGATCATCCGGGCCGAGGTAAAGGCCGAGGACCACATGAAGGCAAAGGCCAGCCCCATCAGGATCGCGCGGATATCCATGCCTGCACCTCAAACGGAAAAGGCCGCGTATCCGACCGGAACGCGACCCTATCCATTGCGTGCGGGGCCGCAAGCCCCGCCGTAAACCGTCAGCCTCGGATGGCTTAGCCGTTCACGATGTCTTTCAGCGACTTGGCGATCGTCACCTTGACGACCTTGTCGGCCGGCTTGGTCATGGTCTCGCCGGTGGCCGGGTTGCGCACCTGGCGCTCGGGGCGGGCCTTGCAGACCACTTTGCCAATGCCCGGAATGGTCACGGCGCCGCCATTGGTCACTTCAGCGGCAACAACCGTTCCGATCGCGTCCAGCGCGGCGGTGGCGGTTTTCTTGTCCGAGCCCATAGCCTCGGCCACAGCGGCAACCAGCTGCGCTTTCGTCATCGGTTTCGACATTTGAATCTCCTCACATGCGCCCCGATTTCAGGGTCATCTGCGCCTTATTCGGCATATTCGGCTGCTACACAAGTTTTCGGCCAGCAAGGCAAGCGTTTTTCTCATGTTTTGCCCAGTTTTCCCGGCTTCAGAGGAAGGCTGTTTCCTCGAAACTACGCAACTTGCGGCTATGGATGCGTTCCAGCGGCATTTCGCGCAGCCGCTCCATCGCCCGCACCCCGATCAGCAGGTGGCGGCTGACTTGGGTGCGGTAGAACTCCGTCGCCATCCCCGGCAGCTTCAGCTCGCCATGCAACGGCTTGTCACTGACGCATAGCAAGGTGCCATAGGGCACCCGGAACCGGAACCCGTTGGCGGCAATGGTGGCGCTTTCCATGTCCAGCGCGATGGCGCGGGACTGCGACAGCCGCTGCACCGGGCCCGACTGGTCGCGCAGCTCCCAGTTGCGGTTGTCGATGGTGGCGACGGTGCCGGTGCGCATGATCCGCTTCAGCTCATACCCCTCCAGCTCGGTCACCTCGGCCACCGCCTCCTGCAGCGCGATCTGGATCTCGGCCAGCGCCGGGATCGGCACCCAGACCGGCAAGTCGGCATCGAGCACATGGTCCTCGCGCAGATAGGCATGGGCCAGCACGAAGTCCCCAAGGCTCTGGCTGTTGCGCAGCCCGGCACAGTGGCCCACCATCAGCCAGGCATGGGGCCGCAGCACCGCGATATGGTCGGTCGCAGTCTTGGCATTCGACGGGCCGACGCCGATGTTCACCAGCGTGATCCCCTGCCCATCCTTGCGCTTCAGGTGATAGGCCGGCATCTGTGGCATCTTCGGCAGCAGCGGCAGCGCCCCGTCGGCCGTGGTGACCGAAATGTTGCCGGGCCCCACGAACGCCTCATACCCGCTGTCAGGGTCCGCCAGCACCGAGCGGGCAAAGGCCTCGAACTCATCGACATAGAACTGGTAGTTGGTGAACAGCACGTGGTTCTGGAAATGCTCGGGCGTGGTCGCCGTGTAATGCGACAGCCGCGCCAGCGAGTAGTCCACCCGCTGCGCCGTGAACGGCGCCAGATGGCCAGACCCGTCAGGATGCGACAGGTTGGTGCCATTGACGATATCATCATCCATCGTCGCCAGATCCGGCACGTCGAACACATCGCGCAGCGAGAAGCTCAGCACCCCCTCCTGCGGCACCGCGACGGACGGATTGCCCGCCACCGCAAAATGCACCGGGATCGCCGTGGTCGAGGGGCCGATGCTGACCGGCACCCCGTGATTGCGGATCAGCAGCCCAAGCTGCTGCACCAGATAGTTGCGGAACAGATCCGGCCGCGTGATCGTCGCCGAATAGGTCCCCGGCACCGCCACATGGCCAAAGCTCAGCCGGCTGTCGGCCTTCATGTGGCTCGACGTGGTGATCCGCACCTCCGGGTAGAAGGCCCGCATCCGCGCCCCCGGCCGCCCCCCGGTCAGGGTGCGGTTGAACCCGTCCAGCAGGAACTCCGTCGCCTCGGTATACAGCTCTTCCAGCCGGGCCACCGCCGCCTCGGGGTCGGTAAAGCTCTCGGCCGCGCGCACCGGCGCCGTTTCCACCGGCAACGTATGGTCCAGCCCGCTCATTCAAACAGCCCCGTCAGTTCGAATTTCGTCACATCCACCAGCCCGAGGTCGGAAATCCGCAGTTCGGGGATCACAACCAGCGCCAGCAGCGAATGCTGCATATAGGCGTTGTTCAGGGTGCAGCCGCACGTCGCCATCGCCGCCACCATCTGGTCCGCCTTCGCCGCCACTTCCACCGCGGGGCTGTCGCTCATCAGGCCCGCAATCGGCAGCGGCACCTGCGCGATCTCCTCCCCGTCCTTCCAGACGGTGATCCCGCCGCCGATCTCGCCCAGCCGGTTCGCCGCCGCCGCCATCATCTCAGGGTCGGTCCCAACCACGATCATGTGGTGGCTGTCATGCGCCACGGTGGACCCAATCGCCATCCGCCCCGTATAGCCAAAGCCCGACACGAAGCCGTTCACCACCTTGCCGGTGCCCCGGTGCCGCTCCACCAGCGCGATCTGCGCCACGCCCTTGCCCTCATCGGGCTGCGCGAACCCGTCCACCACCGCCAGTTCCGCGGTCAGCGCCCTGGTCGGCGCCTGGTTCTCCACCACGCCGATCACCTTGGCCGTCACGGTGTTCGCCCCCTCCGGCGCCGCAATCGCAAAATCCGCCGCCTCCAGCGCCTTGCCAAGCCGCACCGTGGCCCGCGCCTCCTCGGGCCAGTCGTAATGCGGGCACTCCACCAGCAGCTTGCCGTCCATCGCCACGGTGCGCCCGCGCGCGATCACCCGCTCGATGGGCAACTTGGCCAGGTCCGAGGTCAGGATGATATCCGCCCGCCGCCCCGGCGTCAGGCTGCCAAGATCCCGCTCCAGCCCGAAATGCGTCGCGGTGTTGATCGTGGCCATCTGCAACGCGATCAGCGGGTCACAGCCGCAGGCGATGGCATGGCGCACCACCCGGTTCATGTGCCCCTCGTTCACCAGCGTGCCCGAATGGCAATCATCGGTACACAGGATGAAGTTCCGCGGATCGAGCCCCTTCTGCGTGATCGCCGTGATCTGGCTTTCCACGTCATACCAGGCCGAGCCCAGCCGCAGCATCGCCCGCATCCCCTGCCGCACCCGCGCAATCGCATCGGCCTCGGAC
The DNA here is from genome assembly GCF_009908165.1 of Frigidibacter albus. Classification (GTDB taxonomy): domain Bacteria; phylum Pseudomonadota; class Alphaproteobacteria; order Rhodobacterales; family Rhodobacteraceae; genus Frigidibacter; species Frigidibacter albus. The sequence goes on along the minus strand of NZ_JAAAUC010000006.1, from coordinate 170,160 downwards.
GTGCCCTCATGGTCATCCGCCGCACCGCCCGCAACATAGGCCGAGAAGGCATTGCCCAGATCGGGGCTGGCATAATGCCCGCCAATGGTCTTGCCCGCCCGCTGGGTCACGCTCAGCTCCGACAGCATCTTGCGGTCGCCGGCGATCACGCCCGGAAAGTTCATCATCTCGCCCAGACCGATGATGCCCGGCCACTGCATCGCCTCGGCCACGTCATCGGCGGTGATCTCGTATCCCGTCGTCTCCAGCCCGGGGGCCGAGGGCGCACAGCTTGGCATCTGGGTGAAGATGTTCACCGGCTGCATCTGCGCCTCGTCATGCATCATCCGCACGCCGGCCAGCCCCAGCACATTCGCAATCTCATGCGGGTCGGTGAACATGGTCGTGGTGCCATGCGGGATCACCGCCGCCGCAAACTCCGCCGGCGTCAGCATACCGCTTTCGATATGCATGTGCCCGTCGCAGAGGCCGGGGATCATGAAGCGCCCTTCCGCCTCGATCACCTCGGTTTCGGGCCCGATGCAATGGCTCGCATCCGGGCCGACATAGGCGATGCGCCCGTCGGCCACCGCGATGTCATGGCCGGGCAGCACCTCGCGGCTGTGGACGTTGACCCATTGCCCGCCGCGCACCACCAGATCGGCGGCCTCGCGTCCGGCAGCAATGGCGATCAGGCGGGGGGCGGCGTCCGCCCAGCTTTTCAGCGGGAAATTCGACTGTTCCATGCCGAAACTTCTCTCACCGCGGCAAGGCTTGCAAGTGACGATCTGACGACGTGGCGGCGTGCGGCCTAGGGACCGGGACCGAATGCCCGACAGATTTCCTTTACATATGACATATGTATGGGTTCTGCATGGTTTCCACATCGCCCCCGCAGGCCGCTCGGAACCCGCCACGCACCTCGCGGGTTTCGCCGTGGCCCCTGCAGGAGCCGCTGCCGATGTCCCCCCGCCCCACCCTGATCTACTATCCCGACACCGAACCCGGCATCCGCCGCCTGCGCCGCGGCCGCGGTTTTTCCTACCTGGCCCCCGACGGCACCACCATCTCAGCCACCGCCGAGCGCGCCCGGATCGCCGCCCTTGCCGTGCCCCCCGCCTATGAGGATGTGTGGATCTGCCCGCGCCCCGATGGCCATCTTCAAGCCACCGGCCGCGATGCCCGACTGCGCAAGCAATACCGCTATCACCCTGATTGGACTGCATTTCAGGCCGAGAAGAAGTATGCCGGCCTGCCCGCTTTCGGCGCCGCCCTGCCCCGCATCCGCCGCGCCATCCTGCGCGACCTGCAGGGCGAGGCGGGCGACCAGGCCTTCGCCATCGCCGCCGTGCTGCTGCTGATCGACCGCCTGTCGATCCGCGTCGGCAACCCCGCCTATGCCAGCCTGAACGGCAGTTTCGGCGCCACTACCCTGCGCCGCAAGCACCTGAAGCTCAGCGCCTCCGGTCTCAGCCTCGACTACACCGCCAAGGGCGGCCAGCGCGTCCGCGCCGCCGTCGCGGACCGCACCCTCAACCGGGTGTTAACCGCTTTGGACGATCTTCCCGGCCAGAGCCTCGCGAAATGGGTGGATGACGACGGCACCACCCGCCCCGTCACCTCGGATCAGGTCAACGCCCGTCTGGCGGATCTGGTCGGCGATGCGGGCGCCACGGCCAAGACCTTCCGCACCTGGAACGGCTCCGTCGCGGCGCTGGAGGCTGCCCTCTCCGAAGAGAAACCCACCATACGCAGCCTCTCGCAGGCCGCGGCATCGCGCCTGCACAACACCCCCACCGTCGCGCGCGGCAGCTACATCCACCCGCAAGTCATTGACTTTTCATCACATTCACTGGACAAACGCGCAGCACTGGCCGCAGACCTCCCCCCTTCCCAGGGCCTCCGCCTCCCCGAACGCGCCCTGCTTCGCCTGCTGGATGGATAGGCTTGCGCAGCTCCGCCCGCGCGCCCATCCTGCCGCAAAGGAGCCCGCCATGCCTGATGCCCCCGCCGTCACCATCGCCTATTGCACCCAATGCAACTGGCTGCTCCGCGCCGCCTGGATGGCGCAGGAACTGCTGCAGACCTTCGGCCATGACCTTGGCTCCGTTGCCCTGATCCCCGGCACCGGCGGCGTGTTCGAGGTGCAGGTGAACGGCACCGTGATCTGGGAGCGCAAGCGCGACGGCGGCTTCCCCGATGCCCGCGCGCTGAAACAAAGGGTCCGCGACGTCATCGCACCGGACCGCGATCTTGGCCATCTCGACCGCACGTCCCCAAGCGCGTAAACTGCCCGCAACATAGGGGGCATGACCTTGACGAACCCAGATATTTCCAGCAGCCCCGGCACCCTCCTCTCCCTCGGCCACGGCTATTCGGCGCAGGCCCTCGCCCGCCTGCTGCTACCGCAAGGCTGGCGGATCATCGGCACCACCCGTTCTGCCGCCAAGGCCGAGGCGCTGCGCGCCACCGGGATCGAGCCGCTGATCTGGCCCGGCACCCCCATCGCCCCCGCGCTGGCCGAGGCGACCCACCTCCTGACCTCCATCGCCCCCGAGGAAGATGGCGACCCGGTTCTGGCCGCCCACCGCGATGAAATCGCCGCTGCCCCGCACATCGCCTGGGCAGGTTATCTTTCCACAACAGGGGTTTACGGCGATCATGCCGGCGGCTGGGTCGATGAGGAGTGCGTGCTCGCCCCCGCCACCCGCCGCGGCAAGGCGCGCGTCCTGGCCGAGGCCGAATGGCAATCCCTCGCTGCCGCCTCCGGCCTGCCGCTGCACATCTTCCGCCTCGCCGGCATCTACGGCCCCGGCCGCGGCCCCTTCGCCAAGGTCCGCGACGGCACCGCCCGCCGCATCATCAAGCCCGGTCAGGTGTTCAGCCGCATCCATGTCGACGACATCGCGCAGGTCCTCGCCGCCTCCATCGTCCACCCCGCGCCCGGCACCGTCTACAACGTCTGCGACGACGAACCCGCCCCGCCCGAGGATGTGATCGCCCACGCAGCAACCCTGCTTGACCTGCCGCTGCCCCCCGCCCTGCGCTATGACGAGGCCGAGATGTCGCCGATGGCCCGCAGCTTCTATGCCGAGTCGAAGCGGGTCAGGAACGACCGCATCAAGCAGGGTCTGGGGGTGAAGCTGCTCTATCCGGGCTACCGCGAAGGGCTGGCGGCATTGCTGGCGGCCGAGGGCTGAGCGGGGGCCGTCTGCCCCCGCACCCCCGAGGATATTTGGAAAAGGCAAAGGGGAAAGGGGTTAGCCCCAGCCCTTGCCACGCCGCGCGTCCAGTACCGCGGCGGCGAAGATCACGGCGCCGGCCAACGACAGCACCACGCCGACATAGCCGGTGGCGGGCAGCCCGTACCCCGCCAGCAGCACCTGCGCCGCGAGCCAGGGGCCAAGCGCATTCGCCACGTTGAAGGCCGAATGGTTCAGCGCGGCGGCCAGCGTCTGCGCATCGCCCGCGACATCCATCAGCCGGGTCTGGATCACCGTGCCAAGGCTGCCGGTCATCCCGATCAGGAACAGCATCGGCAGCAAGGTCGCCAGCGAGCCCGTCGTCATCGGATAGATCGCCGCCAGCGCCGCGCTCGACAGCAGCAGGAAGAACCCGGTCCTGACCGGGGCGCGGTCGGCGGCCCAACCGGCCGCCAGTGTCCCCAGCGTCATCCCCACGCCGAACACCGCCAGCGCCACCGGCACCATCACCGGCCGGGCCTGCGTCACCTCGAGGATGGTCGAGGCGGTATAGGTGTAGATCGCAAAGAAGCCGCCGAACCCGACCGCCCCCACCGCCAGCATCAGCCAGACCTGCCGATTGCCAATCGCCGACAGCTCGCGCATCGGCCGCGCGCCGGGATCGCCGGCATCGCGCGGCGCATAGGCCCAGATCAGCGCCGCGGTCGTGGCCGCAAGCACCCCCACCAGCGCAAAGCCCCAGCGCCAACCCACCGTCTGGCCAAGGAAACTTGCGAAGGGCACCCCGATCACCGTCGCCACCGTCAGCCCGACCATGATCCGCGCCACCGCCTGCGCCCGCTGGTTCGGCCGCACGACAGAGGCCGCGACCAGCGCCGCCACCCCGAAATAGGCGCCATGCGGCAGCCCGGCCAGGAACCGCGCCGCCAGCATCGTGCCATAGGTCGGCGCCATCGCCGCCATCAGGTTGAAGAGGCCAAAGATCACCATCAGCCCGATCAGCAGGCTGCGACGCGCCACCCGTGCCCCGAACACCGCGATCAGCGGCGCGCCGACCACGACGCCAAGCGCATAGGCGCTGATCACATGGCTGGCGGTCGGCTCGTCAATGCCAAGCCCGGCTGAGAAATAGGGGACCAGCGCCATCGCCGCAAACTCGGTGGTGCCGATGGTGAAGCCGCCCATGGCGAGCGCGAACAGCACGATGCGGGGGTCTACCGTCGGCGCGGCACTCAGCGCCTCTTGCAGGGGCGGGTAGGTCGGATCGGCCAAGTCGGATGCTCCTTGAAGCGGATGCGCGCGCGGCGCACCCGGTTCCTCCCCGCGGCAGATGTGGCCTGCCGCGGCGCGGATTGCAACATCCCGGATGCGGGTTCAGGCGCGGCTGCGCGCGCCCGCCACCGCAACCCCCAGCACTTCGAGCACCTTGGCTTCGATCAGCGGGGCGTTCATGCCGGCCACGGCATACATGTCTTCGGGGCTCATCTGGTCGATGAATGTGTCCGGCAGCACCATCGAGCGGAATTTCAGCCCGCGGTCGAACACGCCTTCCTCGGCCAGAAGCTGCGCGACATGGCTGCCAAAACCGCCCACCGCGCCTTCCTCGACGCAGATCAGCGCCTCATGCTCTGCCGCCAGCCGCAGGATCAGCTCCCGGTCCAAGGGCTTCGCAAAGCGGGCATCGGCCACCGTGGGCGCCAGCCCCCGCGCCGCCAGCGCCTCGCGCGCCATCATCACCTCGGCCAGCCGCGTGCCAAAGGACAGGATCGCCACGCGCCCGCCCTCGGCGATGATCCGGCCGCGGCCGATCTCCAGCGGCACGCCCCGCTCCGGCATCTCGACCCCGGTGCCATCGCCGCGCGGATAGCGGAAGGCGATGGGGCCGGCGTCATGCGCCGCCGCCGTCGCCACCATATGCACCAGTTCCGCCTCATCCGCCGCGGCCATCACCACGAAGCCGGGCAGGTTGGCCAGAAAGGCCACGTCGAAGGCCCCGGCATGGGTGGCGCCATCCGCGCCCACCAGCCCCGCCCTGTCGATGGCAAAGCGCACCGGCAGCCGCTGGATCGCCACGTCATGCACGACCTGGTCATAGCCGCGCTGCAGGAAGGTGGAATAAAGCGCGCAGAACGGCTTCATCCCGCCCGCGGCCATCCCGGCGGCAAAGGTCACCGCGTGCTGCTCGGCGATCCCCACGTCGAAGCAGCGGCGCGGGAAGCGTTCCGCAAACAGATTCAGCCCGGTGCCATCCGGCATCGCCGCCGTCACCGCCACGATACGGTTGTCGGCCTCGGCCTCGCGGATCAGCGATTGCGCGAAGACCTTGGTATAGCCCGGCGCATTCGACGCCGCCTTCACCTGCGCGCCGGTTACCACATCGAACTTGGCGGTCGCATGGCCCTTGTCGGCAGCGCGCTCGGCCGGGGCATAGCCCTTGCCCTTGCGGGTGATCACGTGGATCAGCATCGGCCCCGTCGCCCGCGCCTTCACCGCGCGCAGCAGCGGCAGCAGCTGGTCCAGGTCATGCCCGTCGATCGGGCCGACATAGCTGAAGCCCAGCTCCTCGAACAATGTGCCGCCGACGGCGATGCCCTTCAGCATCTCCTTGGCGCGCCGCGCCCCTTCCTGCAAAGGCTCGGGCAGCAGGCTGACGGCGCCCTTGGCCACCGCCTTCAGCTCCTGGAACGGCGCCCCGGAGTAAAGCCGCGTGAGGTAAGCCGACATCGCCCCGACGGGGGGCGCAATCGACATCTCATTGTCGTTCAGCACCACGAACAGCCGCTTCTTCAGGTGCCCGGCATTGTTCATCGCCTCATAGGCCATGCCCGCGCTCATCGCGCCATCGCCGATCACCGCGATGGCATCGCCGGCATCGCCGCCAAGGTCGCGCGCCGCCGCAAAGCCAAGCGCCGCGCTGATCGAGGTCGAGGAATGCGCCGCCCCGAACGGATCGAATGGCGATTCAGATCGCTTGGTAAAGCCCGACAGCCCGTCCTTCATCCGCAAGGTGCGGATGCGCTCGCGCCGCCCGGTCAAGATCTTGTGGGGATAGCACTGATGGCCCACATCCCAGATCAGCTTGTCGCGCGGCGTGTCGAAGACGGCATGGATCGCCACGGTCAGCTCCACCACCCCCAGCCCCGCGCCCAGATGCCCGCCCGTCACCGATACCGCCGAGATGGTCTCGGCCCGCAGCTCATCAGCCAGGTGCCGCAGTTCGCGGTCGGACAGCGCCTTGAGATCCGCGGGCACATGCACGCGGTCCAGCATCGGGGTCTTCGGTCGGTCGGTCATCACGGCCCTTTCCCTCGCCAGCCTGCGCTGGCGGTCTCAGCTTTGCCGGGCGATAGCGAAGCGCGCCGCGTCCCGCAAGGTCTCCGCTGCCGCACCATAGGGGGCCAAGGCTAGCTCGGCCATGGTTACCAGGTCCTTAGCGCGGGCCTTCGCCCTCTCCAGCCCCAGCAGCGACACGAAGGTGGCCTTGCCCGCGCCGGCATCCTTGCCAAGCCGCTTGCCCGCCGCCTCGGGGTCGCCCTCCACATCCAAGATGTCGTCGGCAATCTGAAAGGCAAGCCCGAACGCCTCCGCATAAGCCCGCAGCGGCAAGCGGTCTGCCCCTGCCAGGATCGCCCCTGCCTCGGCGGCAAAGCCGATCAGCGCGCCGGTCTTGCCAGCCTGCAGGGCGGTGATCTCCTCCAGCGTCAGCGGCGCAGCGGCGCTTTCGGCGGCAATGTCCAGCGCCTGCCCCAGCACCATGCCCTCGGCCCCGGACGCTTTCGCCAGCGCCGCCACCAGCGCCACCCGCCGCTCGGCCGGGCCAAGCACCGGGTCACAGCACAGCTCGAAGGCAAGCGTCTGCAACGCATCCCCGGCCAGCACCGCCGTCGCCTCGTCCCACCGCACATGCACGGTGGGCTGGCCGCGGCGCAGGTCGTCATCATCCATGCAGGGCAGGTCGTCATGCACCAGGCTATAGGCATGCAGCGCCTCGACCGCCGCCGCCGCCGGCAGGGCCGCCGCGCGGCTGATCCCGTGCAGCGCCGCGCTTTCCAGCACCAGGAACCCGCGCAGCCGCTTGCCGCCCCGCAGGGCATAGCGCATTGCCTCCACCACCGGCTGGTCGGCCTTGCCCGCCAGCGCAGCCTCCAGCGCACCGCCGATCTCTTCCGCCGCCTGTGCCAGCCGCTCCGGAAACACTTACAGCCCTTCGACCGGCGTCAGCCCCGCAGGCTGGCCATCGGCGCCCAGGGTGATCCGTGCCACCTTCTCCTCGGCCGCCTTCAGCCGCGCATCGCAATGCGCCTTCAGCGCGGCGCCGCGTTCATACAGCTTGATCGAATCCTCCAGCGGCACATCGCCCCGCTCCAGCTTGCCGACCACCGCCTCAAGCTCTTTCATCGCTTCCTCGAAGCTCATCGCTGCAATCTCGCCCATGCCGCCGCTCCTTCTCTCATGCCGCCCCGATATAGCGCCCCGGCCCCCGCAGGGCCACCTGCCCCTTTGCCTTTTCCAAATATCCCGGGGGAGTCCGCCAACGGCGGACGGGGGCAGCGCCCCCCTTACTCCGGCATCAGCATATAGCCCGCGCCCCGCACCGTCTGCAGATAGCGCGGCTCCTTCGGGTCGCCCTCGATCTTGCGCCGCAGCCGGGTGATCTGCACATCCACCGCCCGTTCCTGCGCCTGCTCGGCCGCGCCGCCCTTGTCGCGCCCCAGCTCCTCGACCAGCGTCTGCCGCGAGATCGGCTCGCCGGCCTTGCCCGCAAAGATCCGCATCAACGCCGCCTCGGTCGCGGTCAGCCGCACCAGCGCATCGCCCTGCCACAGCTCGCCCCGGTCAAGGTCATAGCGCACGGGGCCCAGATGGATGAACTTCGGCCCCTTGGCGGCAGCCTGCGGCGCGCGGCGCAGGATCGCGTTGATCCGCAGCAGCAGCTCCTTGGGCTCGAACGGCTTGGCAAGGTAGTCATCCGCCCCTGCCTCCAGCCCCTCGATCCGCTCGGCCGTCTCGCCCTTGGCGGTCAACAGCAGGATCGGCACGGTCATCTTGCGGCGCAGGTCGCGGGTCAGGCTGATCCCGTCCTCGCCCGGCATCATCACGTCCAGAACGATCATGTCGAAGTCGAGCCCCGACAGCAGCCGCCGCGCATGGGCGGCATCCCGCGCCGCGGTCACCAGAAAGCCGTTCCGCGCCAAGAACTTCTGCAACAGCCCGCGGATCCGCTCATCATCATCGACGATCAGCAGATGCGCGTCGGGGGCATTCACGCCATTCATGTCCCGCTATCCTTCATCGCCTGATAATGCCGGCGCAGGTCCGGGTCCATCATCGCCTCCAGCACCTGCCGGAACCCCGCCACCGCCGCCGGCCCGGCCGAGCGGTAGGCGGCCCGCATCCGCACCCGCTGCGCCTCGGACAGCGAGCGTTCCAGCGCCTTCCCATCCTCGGTCAGGAACAGATGCCGCTCGCGCTTGTCCTTGCGCCCGACCCGGCTTTCCACCAGCCCGTCCTCGATCAGCGTACGCAGCACCCGGTTCAGGCTCTGCTTCGTCACCCCCAGCATCGCCAGCAGCGTGTTCACGGTCTGGCCCTGCTGGCGGTTGATGAAATGGATGGCGCGGTGATGCGCGCGCCCATAGCCGCGGGTTTCCAGAATCCGGTCCGGATCGGCCGTGAAGCCGCGATAGGCGAAGAACATCGCCTCGATGCCCTTGCGCAGCTGCTCGTCGGTCAGGAACAGCAGGCTCTCGCCGCCCGGGCTGGCCGCGCCTCCACCTTCCGCCATCACGCTCCTCCGGTTCACGTTTTTTCTGATTGCCTCTGTTTTAAGTCAGCCTTGTTGACTTTCCAAGAATCAATTGGTAGCTCAACCCGGCAATTTGCGCAACTTTATGTCCGATGCGGACCTTGCGCACGCAACATTCGATAATGCGGCAGATGCCGCAGGCGACAAAGCGGCCGGTGCCGCAAGGAGGGTTCGACATGGCCGGGGCCTATGATGACCGCGACGGCAAGATCTGGATGGACGGCAAGATGGTCGAGTGGCGCGACGCCACCGTCCACGTCCTGACCCACGCGCTGCACTACGCCTCCTCGGTATTCGAGGGCGAGCGCTGCTACAATGGCCGCATCTTCAAGGGGGTGGAGCACAGCAAACGCCTGCGCCGCTCGGCAGAACTTCTCGACATGGAGATCCCCTTCTCGGTCGAGGAAATCGAAGCCGCGAAATACGCGATGCTGAAGGCCAATGGCTGGACCGATGCCTATGTCCGCGCCGTTGCCTGGCGCGGCTCGGGCGAGGATATGGGGGTCTCGGCCAAGCGCAACCCGGTTCGCCTGGCCATCGCCGGCTGGGAATGGGGCAACTACTATGGCGACGCCAAGACCAAGGGCGCCAGGCTCGACATCGCCAAGTGGAAGCGTCCCTCGCCCGAAACCATCCCCAGTGCCGCCAAGGCCGCCGGGCTTTACATGATCTGCACCATGTCCAAGCACGCGGCCGAGGCCAAGGGCTGCTCGGATGCGATGATGTTCGACTATCGCGGCTATGTGGCCGAGGCGACGGGCGCCAACATCTTCTTCGTCAAGGATGGCGAGGTCCATACCCCGCTGGCCGATTGCTTCCTGAACGGCCTGACCCGCCAGACCGTGATCGGGATGCTGAAAGAGAAGGGCGTCACCGTCCACGAACGGCATATCATGCCGGCAGAGCTGGAAGGGTTCGAACAGTGCTGGCTGACCGGCACCGCCGCCGAAGTCACCCCCGTCGGCCAGATCGGCGATTACAGCTTCGAGGTCGGGGCGCTGACGCTGGACGTGGCGGCAAGCTACGAGAAGCTGGTCCGCGCCTGAGGCAATGGCGTGGGAAACAAGGGTCCGGCTCCGCATGGAGCCGGGCCCTTGTCGTTTCGGTCATTCCAGAATCGTCACCACATGCACATTGCCGCGGATGGCGTTGGAATAGGGGCAGATGAAATGCCCGCGCTCCACCATGCGCTCGGCCACCGCCCGGTCCACACCCGGCAGGCTGACCTTCAGCGTCACCGCAATGCCAAAGCCGCCCTCGGCGCGCGGGCCGATGCCGACCTGCGCCTGCACCGTGGCATCGGCCGGAACCTCGCCGATCTTCTCGCTGCTGGCGGCAAAGCGCATCGCGCCCATGTAGCAGGCGGCATAGCCCACTGCGAACAGCTGCTCAGGGTTGTTGCCCTTCCCGTCGCCGCCCATCTCCACCGGCACGCTCAGCGTGACGGCCAGCGCGCCGTCCAGCGTCGCCGATGTGCCGTTGCGCCCGCCGCCCTTCGCTTCCGCCACCGTGCGGTAAACCACGTCCTTGACCATGTGCGTTCCCCTTATCGCCTGCGATTGTATCGCGCACGATATAGGTAGCCGGCCAAGAGTCAATCCCTTGCGAAAGAATCGCAGGCGATCTATTCTTGAGGCATGACAGAAAGCCCGCCCCTGCCGCAGATGCTGTGCTTTGCGCTCTACTCGGCCAATCACGCCATGCAGGCGGCCTACAAGCCGATGCTGGACTCGGCGGGCCTGACCTATCCGCAGTTCTTGGTCCTGACCCTGCTCTGGGCCGAGGACGATCAGACGATGAGCAGGATCGGCGCCGCGCTGCATCTGGAAAGCAACACACTGACCCCCATGCTCAAACGGATGGAGGCCGCCGGGCTCGTGGTGCGCACCCGCGATCCGGAGGATGAGCGTCAGGTGCGCCTGACGCTCACCGAAGCTGGCCGCGCGCTACAGCAGGAAACGGCCGGGTTTTCCCGCGCCATCGGCGATAAAACCCGCATGACCGGCGAGGCGCTGGATGCCCTGCGCGCCAGCATCGTCACCCTGCGCGATATCCTGCGCGAGAACGATCAGGCCTGATGGCCGCGCTCGATGCGCAGGAATTCCTTCATGCGCCGGGCCGTCTCGCCGCCAAGCCGCGGGCGGCGCAGCAGGGCCTGGGTGGCCGGATGCGAGCCTTCGCTGCCCTCGCGGCGCGCAAGCTCGATGAATTGTTTCGTCCGGCCCGCTTCGGGCGGGCTGCGGCGATCGGCGATATGACGGGTCATGATCTCCTCCTTTGGTCGTCACGCGGCCATGTCGGCCACCCTTCGAACATGGGGCCGAATCCCCGCAGCGCCTAGCCCTTATGGCCCGAAGGTCGTGTTTCGGCTGATATCTGTTCCGAGCCTTTTACGGACTTCCCACCGCCCGGTTCGGGCGGGACAAGGCGAGGCACTGCCTCGCCCCGCCCGTGCGCGGCATGTCTCCCTGTCCCATCAGCCGCACGAGACCGTATGAGGACAGCGCCCGCCGAGGGCGGGGCGGGCGCTGTCCGGGCCCTTTGGGGGCCCGTCCGGTGCAAGCTGAAAAGTCACCGCGTGGCGAAGGCGATGGCCTTCGCCATACCAAGCGCGGCTAGCCACCGCCCCTACGCCAACCGCCCCAGCGCCCACCGCGCCGCATCGGCCACCGCCTCATCGGCATCCCCGGTCAGCCCCGCGGCCACCGGCCTCAGACCCACATCCCCCGAATTGCCAATCGCATAGAGCACGTTGCGCACCATCCGGTCCCGCCCGATCCGCTTGATCGGGCTGCCGGCAAAGCGCGCGCGGAACCCCGCGTCATCCAGCATCGCCAGATCGGCCAGCAACGGCGGCTCTGCCTCGCGCGGGGTATAGCCCATCTCGGTCGCGTCTTGGGCGAACTTGTTCCAGGGGCAGACGGCCAGGCAATCGTCGCAGCCATAGATCCGGTTGCCCATCAGCGCCCGCAGCTCGGGGTCCACCGGGCCCTTGTGCTCGATGGTCAGGTAGGAGATGCAGCGCCGCGCGTCGAGCTGGAAGGGCGCCGGAAACGCCCGCGTCGGGCAGATATCAAGGCAGGCGGTGCAACTGCCGCAGCGCTCCGGCTCCGCCGCGTCCTTGGGCAGGTCGACCGTCGTGAAGATCGCGCCAAGAAAGAACCAACTGCCCAGATCGCGGCCCAGAACATTGGTGTGCTTGCCCTGCCAGCCCAGCCCCGCCGCCTGCGCCAGCGGCTTTTCCATCACCGGCGCGGTATCGACGAAGACCTTGATCGCCTCGCCGTCCACCGCCTGATCCAGCAGCCAGCGCCCGACCCGCTTCAGCCGCCGCTTCACCAGATCATGGTAATCCTTGCCCTGCGCATAGACGCTGACCGCCCCGCGCTCCGGCCGCTCCAGCACCGCCAGCGGATCGTGCCCCGGCGTATAGACCTCGGCCAGCATCACCACCGACCGCGCCTCGGGCCACAGCGCGGCCGGGTCACCGCGCCAGCCCATCCGCTCGGCCATCCAGCCCATCTGCCCGTGCCGCCCCTCGGCCACGAAGGCCGCCAGCCGCCCCGCCGCCTCGGGCACCGCATCCGGCGCGCAGACGCCCATCTTGGCAAAACCCTCGGCCAAGGCCTGCGCCTCCAGCCGCGCTTTCAGCGCAGCGCCGGGGCGGTCAGAAGTCGAGATCGGCATAATGCGCCGGCGGCGGGAAGCCGGGCACCTGATCGGCCAGCAGCGACCGGAACGAGGGGCGCGACTTGATCTTGGCGTACCACTCCTTCACCGGGGCCGAGCGGTTCCAGTCCACGTCGGAGTTGTAGTCGAGGCAGCTCAGATGCGCCGCCGCCGCGAAATCGGCCAGCGTCATCGCATCCCCGGCCAGCCAGCGCCGCTGCTCCAGCAGCCAGCCCATGTAGTCGAGGTGATACTTGATCCGCACCGAGCCGGCCTTCACGGCCTTGGAATCCGGGTAGCCCAGACCCATGATCTTCTTGTTCACCCGCTCATACAGCAGCTTCGACGTCACCTCGCCGTGGAACTTGTCGTCGAACCAGGCGCACAGCCGCCGCACCTCGTAGCGCGCATCGGGGTCGCGCGGCACCAGGGCTGGCTGCGGAATGGTCTCGTCCAGCCATTCGCAAATCGCCTGGCTTTCCGACATGGTGCGGTTGTCCCATTTCATCACCGGCACCTTGCCCGCCGGGTTGCGGCGCAGGAAATCCGGCCCCTGCTCCCAATAACGTTCCTCGACCAGCTCCACCTCGATCTTCTTCTCGGCAAGCGTCAGGCGGACCTTGCGGCAAAAGGGCGACAGCGCAACATGATAGAGGCGGACCATAAGCATACTCTGGGTTGTGGATCCCCGGGTGATAGACCCCGGGGGCCTTGGGTTCAATCCTCGAAACAGCGCGCGCGCCCGTCCGCGCCGATCGTTGCCGCCCCATCGGCGATTCCCGCCGCCCGCTGCCGCAGCCCTTGCGGCAGGGCCGAGGCATCGCGCGCCTTGGGGTTCGGCAGCACCGCCGCCAGCCGCGCCGCCTGCACCGCCGTCAGATTTGCGGCCGACACGCCGAAATACGCCTGCGCCGCGGCTTCCACCCCAAAGATGCCCTCACCCATCTCGGCGACGTTCAGATAGACCTCGAGGATCCGCCGCTTCGACCACACCAGCTCCACCACCGGGGTCAGCACGGCCTCTGCCGCCTTGCGCGGCCAGCTGCGGCCCTGCCACAGGAAGACGTTCTTGGTGGTCTGCTGGCTGATGGTCGAGGCGCCGCGCTGGCGCCCTTCGTCCAGCGCCTTGCGGATCGCCGCCATGTCAAAGCCCCAGTGCAGGCAGAAATTCGCATCCTCCGCCGCAACCGCCGCCCGCGCCATCACCGGCGCGATCTCCTCCATGCTGACCCAGTCACGCTGCAGGCTTCCCAGCCGGAGGCGTTCCGAGATCATGTAGGGCGTCCAGATCGGGTTGATGACGGTGAAGGCCACCACCAGCGCAAGCACCGCCATCGCCGCGCGCGCCACCCACTGCAGCGCGAAGCGCAGCGCACGCGCACGCAGCGGCTGCGGAGCCGCGCGCCGCTTGCCGCGCCCGGTGCCGGGCTTCGCTGATCTGGATCCGGGTGCCATTGCCATCCTTCGCATAAGTCACAGGCGGCTGCGGAGGGTCAAGTCGCCGCTGACCGCGGCCCCCCCCGTAAACCTCGCACCGCCCGGTTCGGGCGGGATAAGGCGAGGCACTGACTCGCCCCGCCCGTGCGGAACATGCCTCCCGGAGCCGCTGGCAACACCAAACCGGCTGAGGACAGCGCCCGACCTGGCGGGCGAGAAGCGCCCGCCAAGGGGTGATGAGCGAAAAGAAATCTTCCAGTGGAAGATTTCCGCGAAGAACGCCCGGCCCGTGGCCGGGCCGGGCCGGGAGGGCGGGCGCTGGCCGGGCCCTTTGGGGGCCCGTCCGGTGTGGGTGGAGAGGGCGGGGAGTGGCGAAGGCGATGGCCTTCGCCAAGTCGACGGATGCCGAGGCAAAGGCCCCGCCGTCCCCGGCAGGGCCCCTTCGGTCACACCAACCGCCTCACTCCGCCGGCATCGCCTGCAGCTCGTCCGACAGCGGGTGTGACAGCCGGTTCAGCATCTCCCTCGGGCAGATCTGCACGAAATTCGCCCGCTCCTCGGCCCAGTTGGTCAGGATCGCCAGCGCCTTCAGGCTGCCGGTTTCCTTGGCGTGCCGCTCCACCAGCCCCCGCAGCTGCGCCTCCCAATGCGGGTGGCTGACGGCGCAGGTCACCAGGCTTTCAAGGTTCATCATGTCCTCGGCCACCCCGTGCGGATCGTGGACATAGGCCATGCCCCCGGTCATCCCCGCGCCGAAGTTCGCGCCGACGGTCCCCAGGATCACCGCAACCCCGCCGGTCATGTATTCACAACCGTTGGTGCCGCAGCCCTCGATCACCACCTTCGCGCCCGAGTTGCGCACCGCGAACCGCTCCCCGGCCCGCCCCGCGGCGAAGAGGTAGCCATCCGTCGCACCATAGAGCACGGTGTTGCCGATGATGGTGTTTTCCGACGCCACCAGCGGCGAGGACATCTGCGGACGCACCACGATGGTGCCGCCCGACAGGCCCTTGCCGACATAGTCGTTGGCATCGCCCATCACCTCGATCTTCAGCCCCGGTGCCGCAAAGGCCCCCAGCGACTGCCCGCAGCTGCCCGACAGCTTCACCGTCAGATGATCGGGCTGCAGCGCATTGCGCATCCCGAAGTTCTGCACGATGTGGCTCGACGCGCGGGTGCCGATGGTCCGGTGCGTGTTGCGCACCGCATAGGACAGCTGCATCTTCTCGCCATCCTCGAAGAACCGCGCACCATCCTTGACGATTTCCGCGTCCAGCGTATCGGGCACGAAGGTGCGCGGCTTGGTGCGGTCATAGACGATCTTGTCCCAGCCATCGACGGTGATCAGCAGCGGGTTGAGGTCGAGGTCATCCAGATGCGCGGCGCCGCGGCTGACCTGCGTCAGCAGATCCGCCCGCCCGATCACCTCGTCAAGGCTGCGCGCCCCGATGCTTGCCAGGATCTCGCGCACTTCCTGCGCATAGAAGGTGATCAGGTTCACCACCTTGTCGGCGGTGCCGGTGAACTTGGCGCGCAGCGCCTCGTCCTGCGTACACACGCCCACCGGGCAGGTGTTGCTCTGGCACTGGCGCACCATGATGCAGCCCATGGCGATCAGCGCCGCGGTGCCGATGCCGTATTCCTCGGCTCCCATCATCGCCGCGATGACAATGTCGCGCCCGGTGCGCAGCCCGCCATCGGTGCGCAGGGTGATCCGCTCGCGCAGCTTGTTCATCGCCAGAACCTGATGCGCCTCGGTCAGGCCCATTTCCCACGGCAGCCCCGCATATTTGATGCTGGTGCCCGGAGAGGCCCCGGTGCCGCCATTGTGGCCCGAGATCAGGATCACATCGGCCTTGGCCTTCGCCACCCCCGCCGCGATGGTGCCGACGCCCGAAGACGACACCAGCTTCACCGTCACCTTGGCCCGCGGGTTGATCTGCTTGAGGTCATAGATCAGCTGCGCAAGGTCTTCGATGGAGTAGATGTCATGGTGCGGGGGCGGGCTGATCAGCGTCACCCCCGGCGTCGAATGGCGCAGCCGCGCGATCAGCGCCGTGACCTTCATCCCCGGCAACTGGCCACCCTCGCCGGGCTTGGCCCCCTGCGCCACCTTGATTTCCAGCTCTTCGCAGGCGTTCAGGTATTCCGCCGTCACGCCGAAGCGCCCCGAGGCAACCTGCTTGATCTTGGCGCTCGGGTTGTCGCCGTTCGGCTCCGGCACGAAATGCGCCGGATCCTCGCCGCCCTCGCCGCTGTCGGACTTCGCCCCGATCCGGTTCATCGCCACGTTCAGCGTCTTGTGCGCCTCCGGCCCCAGGGCGCCAAGGCTCATCCCCGGCGTCACGAAGCGCTTGCGGATCGAGGTGATGCTTTCCACCTCCTCGATCGGCACCGCCTTCGCCAGCGGCTTGATGTCCAGCAGGTCGCGCAGATGGATCGGCGGGTTCGCCCGCATCGCGGCCGAATACTGCTTCCACAGGTCATAGCTGGCCCGATCGCAGGCCGCCTGCAGCATGTGCATCGTCTGCGCTTCCCAGGCGTGCTTCTCGCCCGACCGGCGCGCCTTGTAGAAGCCGCCCACCGGCATCACATCGGCGCCGCCCAGCCAGCCCTTGGCATGGACCTCCTCGGCCTTGTGCTGGATGCCGTGCAACCCGATGCCGGAAATGCGGCTGTGCATCCCGGGGAAATACTCTGCCACGATGGCGCGGCTCAGCCCCACCGCCTCGAAGTTCAGCCCGCCGCGATAGGACGAGATGACGGAAATGCCCATCTTCGCCATGATCTTCAGCAGCCCGGCATCCACCGCATCGCGGAACCGGCGCGTCGCATCGACAAGGCTGCCCTCCAGCAGCCCGCGGCTCAGCCGGTCGGCGATGCTGTCCTGCGCAAGGTAGGCGTTCACCGTGGTCGCGCCGCAGCCGATCAGCACCGCAAAGTAATGCGGGTCGATGCACTCGGCCGAGCGCACGTTGACGCTGCAGAACGTCCGCAGCCCCTTGCGCGTCAGCCAGCTATGCACCGCGCTGGTCGCCAGGATCATCGGCATCGCCACGCGGGTCTCGCTCTGATGCTGATCGGTCAGCACCAGGTGGCCCGCGCCGGACCGCACGGCATCCTCGGCCTCGGCCCGGATCCGCTCCAGCCCGTTGCGCAGCGCCTCCTGCCCCTCGCCCTTGGCAAAGGTGCAGTCGATGAACGCGACGCCGGCCGCGAACTGGCGCACCATCTCGTCAAACTCGGCATTGGCGATGAACGGGCTTTCCAGCACCAGGATCTCGGTCTGGCTGGAGTTCTCATCCAGCACGTTCTTCAGGTTGCCAAAGCGCGTCTTCAGGCTCATCACCCGGCTTTCGCGCAGGCTGTCGATGGGCGGGTTCGTCACCTGGCTGAAGTTCTGCCGGAAGAAATGCGACAGCGGCCGATAGACGCTCGACAGCACGGCTGCCGGCGTATCGTCGCCCATGCTGGCGATCATCTCCTTGCCGTCCTCGGCCATCGGGGCCAGCACCTGCTCCAGCTCCTCCAGCGTATAGCCGGCGGCGATCTGGCGCTTGCGCAGTTCGGCCCCCTCGAACAGATGCGTCTCGGGGATGTGGCGCAGATGGGCGTTCAGGTCCACGACCTTCTCGATCCACTCGCCGAAGGGCTGGCTGCCGGCAAGCCGGTCCTTGATCTCGCGGTCGTGGTAGAGCCTGCCGCCCTTCATATCGACGGCAATCATCTGCCCCGGCCCCAGCGCGCCCTTTTCCTTCACCCGCGTCTCGTCGACCGGCACCATCCCGGCCTCGGACCCGGCGATCAGCAGCCCGTCGCCCGTCACCACATAGCGCAGCGGCCGCAGCCCGTTCCGGTCCAGCCCGCCGCAGACCCAGCGGCCATCGGTCATCGCCAGCGCGGCCGGCCCGTCCCAGGGCTCCATCACCGCGTTGCAATAGGCATACATGTCCTGCCAGGCCTTCGGCATCTCGCCGGTGGTCTTGCTCCACGCCTCGGGCACCAGCATCGTCTTGGTCATCGGCGCCGACCGGCCCGAGCGCACCATCACCTCGAACACCGCATCCAGCGCCGCCGAATCCGAAGACCCGGCCGGCACGATCGGCTTGATATCCTCGGCCGCCTCGCCGAACGCGCTGCTGGCCATGCGGATCTCATGGCTGCGCATCCAGTTGAGGTTGCCCTTCAGCGTGTTGATCTCGCCGTTATGGGCCAGCATCCGGAACGGCTGCGCCAGCCACCATTGCGGGAAGGTGTTGGTCGAATAGCGCTGATGATAGATCGCAAAGGCGCTCTCGAACCGCTCGTCCTGCAGGTCGGGGTAGAAGACGCTCACCGCCTCGGCCAGCATCATGCCCTTGTAGATGATGCTGCGGCACGACAGGCTGCACAGGTACAGCCCCGCAATCTGCGCCGCCACCGCCGCCTTCTCGATCCGCCGGCGGATCACATACAGCTCGCGCTCGAAGGTCTCGTCGTCGATGTCCTTCTCGCAGCGGATCAGGATCTGCTCGATCTCGGGCCGCGTCGCGTTCGCCTTCTCGCCCAGGACATCGGTGTTCACCGGCACATGCCGCCAGCCATAGATGTAGTGGCCCATCCGCAGCACTTCGGTTTCCACGATGGTCCGGCACCGCTCCTGCGCGCCAAAATCCGTGCGCGGCAGGAACACCTGCCCCACCGCGATCAGCTTGCCCATGTCGGGCTCATGCCCGGTGCGCCGCACCTGGTCATAGAAGAACCGCACCGGGATCTGCACATGGATGCCCGCCCCGTCGCCGGTCTTGCCATCGGCATCCACCGCGCCCCGGTGCCAGACCGCCCTCAGCGCGTCGATGCCGTTCTGCACCACCTTGCGGCTGGGAACCCCGTCGATGGACACGACCAGACCCACCCCGCAGGAGGCATGCTCGTCCTCCTCGCGGTACAGGCTGTTCTCGGCCATCCATTTGCGCTTGGTCTCTTCTTCGCGCACCCAGGCTTCATTGTACTCGGTCATTTTTCACTCCTCTGGGTTGGGCGGAAGCGAGGCCAGAAACTCTGCCTCGGTCATCTGATGGGTCGGGCCGACGAAGGCATAGGCGTCGGGCTTGCGGTCGATATAGATCTCATGCTCCAGCCGCATCCCGGACAGATCGTCCAGCAATCCGGCGGCAAGGTAGTATTCCGCCGCATCGCCCTCTGTGGTCAGCCGGTACCACAGCGGCGAGCCGCAGGTGCCGCAGAACGCCCGCTCGGCCCAGTCCGAGGACCGGTAGGCGCGGATCGCCTCCCTGCCGCTGATGATCTTCAGCGCCTCGGCCGGCACCCCCAGCGACAGCGTCGCAAGCCCGGTCCAGCGCCGGCACATGCCGCAATGGCAGGCGCCCAGTTCCTGCGCCGGGTCGGTCACCTCGAAGGCAACCGCGCCGCACAGGCAATGTCCGCTGCGGATATCAGCCATGATCCATCTCCAGCGCAGGGGCCGTCTGCGACATCAGCTCGTCACAGCCGAACAGCGGCACGGTAGACAGGTATCCCGGCTCCCCCGGAAAGATGAAATCCACCGGCGTGTTGTCGGTCGGCAACCGGCCCTCCGGGTTCTCGAAGGTCTCGCGGCCAGAGAAGAACAGCCGCCAGTCGCGGTGCACATACTGGTTGCCCCAGCGGCGTGCGACCACCTCGCCGGTGTCGGTCTTTTCCTCGATCTCGAACTCGGTCACTTCCAGCTCGATCCCGTCGATGACCGCACTCTCGCCTGTCAGCCGGTCCACGCCCACATAGCTGCGGCGATAGCCGTCCTCGGACAGGGTGGAGAAGTCATAGGTATCCTCGCCCGTTTCCAGCAGGCCCGAGAAGGAGGCCGCGTCCCGCGACGGCTCCTCCAGCACGGTGCGCTGCGGCGGGGAAAACTCCCAGCTTTCGATCCACTGGAACTCGCTATCCACCTTGGCGCTGAAGAACGGCCCGTCGGCATCATAGAGCGTGTCCCACTGATCCCCCGGCGCGTCGCCCTCGCAGGTGAAGTAATGCGCCACAAGGCAACCGCGCATCTGCACCGTCATCGACGGCGTGCAGCCCTGCGGCGGGGTGAAGGTGGCCGCGGCGGCGGGGCCGCACAGCATCAGCCCCGCCACCGCGGCGGTCAGGGTAGTCCGGCTTGCGGTCCATTTGCGTGCCATCTCGCGCCCCTTGCTGCGGGTCAGCCCTGCTGCCCCATTAACCCAGGTGAATTCCGGCCGGCCTATTCCCGACAGTTCCGCTATACATATGACATATGCATGGGTTCTGTATGACTTCCGGCTGGTCCCACCGGGCCGGCCCTGCGGCCCGGTAACGTCCGTTAAGGCGGCCTACTCGGCCGCCACCGCCGTTGCCGGCTGGCCCAGATAGGTCAGGATCGCTTCCGCCGCCTCGCGCCCGTCGCGGATCGCCCAGACCACAAGGCTGGCGCCGCGCACGATGTCGCCCACCGCATAGACCCCCGGCAGGCTGGTCGCATGGGTGCGGAAATCGGCCTTGATCGTGCCCCAGCGGGTCACTTCCAGCTCCGGCACGTTCCACAGGCCCGGAATATCCTCGGGCTCGAACCCCAGCGCCTTGATGACCAGATCGGCATCCTCGACGTAATCGGCGCCCTCGATCAGCTCGGGGCTCTGCCGCCCGGTCGCATCCGGCGCGCCCAGCCGCATCCGTTGCACCATCACGCCCTCGACGGCCGTGCTGCCGGAAAAGCCCTTCGGCGCCGCCAGCCAGACGAACTCCACGCCCTCTTCTTCGGCATTGGCCACCTCGCGCTGGCTGCCCGGCATGTTGGCCCGGTCGCGCCGATAGAGGCACTTGACCGACACCGCGCCCTGCCGAATGGCGGTGCGCACGCAGTCCATCGCGGTATCGCCGCCGCCGATCACCACGACGCGCTTGCCCTCGGCATTCAGCTCGCCGCTGTCATACTCCGGCACCTCGTCGCCAAAGCTCTTGCGGTTCGATACGGTCAGATAGTCGATGGCGCGCACGATGCCCTCGGCGCCGGACCCCGGCCCCATCAGATCGCGGGTCTTGTAGACGCCGGTGGCAATGACCACCGCATCATGTTTGCCGCGGATCGCGTCAAAGCTCAGATCCTCGCCCACGGTGCAGTTCAGCACGAACTGCACGCCGCCATCTTCCAGCTGCTTGATGCGGTTCATCACCACATCCTTCTCCAGCTTGAAGCCGGGGATGCCATAGGTCATCAGCCCGCCGGCGCGGTCATAGCGGTCATAGACCGTGACCTGCACCCCCTTGCGGCGCAGGAAGTCGGCGGCCGCCAGCCCCCCCGGCCCCGCGCCAATGATGCCGACGCTTTCGGTGCGCTCGGCATGCGGGCGGATCGGCTTGACCCAGCCCATGTCCCAGGCGGTGTCGGTCACGAACTTCTCGACCGACCCGATGGTCACGGTGCCATGGCCCGATTGCTCGATCACGCAATTGCCTTCGCACAGCCGGTCCTGCGGGCAGATGCGGCCGCAGATCTCGGGGAAGGTGTTGGTGGATTGGGCAATCTCATAGGCTTCCTGCAACCGGCCCTCGGCGGTCAGCCGCAGCCAGTCGGGGATGTTGTTGTGCAGCGGGCAATGGCTCTGGCAATAGGGCACGCCGCACTGGCTGCAGCGCCCGGCCTGCTCTTCCGCCTTCGGAATCGCGAACTCGCGGTAAATCTCGTTGAAATCCTGTGCGCGGACACTGGCGTCACGCTTCTCGGGCGTCTCGCGCGCGACGGTCACGAACTGGAGCATGCGTTGCTTGGCCACTGGCTGCGCCTCCCTGGTTTCTGCGGGTCGCGCATTGCTACAATGGGTCAAACCAAAATAAAAGTCAGTACGGTTTACCTAATATGTCGATTTTTTGGGTGCAGGGGCCAGTCGAAGGTGTCGCCGACCCAAAAATGGGTCAGCATCTTTTACCTATCGGTCAGAAACCCATCTGCAAAGCGGTCAAAGCCACCGCGCCGACGATGATTCGCCACCACCCGAACAGCGCAAACCCGTGCTTGGAGACATAGCCCAGCAGCCAGCGCACCACGAGGATCGCCGACAGGAACGCCATGACGAATCCCACCGCAATCACACCCATTGCCGAAGAATCAAGCACATCTCGGTTCTGGAACAAATCATAGGCAAAGGCGCCCGCCATCGTCGGCATCGACAGGAAGAAGGAGAACTCCGCCGCCGCCCGCTTCGACGCGCCCAGCGCCAGCGCCCCCACGATCGTCGCGCCCGACCGGGAGACGCCGGGAATCATCGCAAGACACTGGATGAACCCGATGGCCACAGCCATGCCCAGCGGGAACTGCTCCGCCTCATGATGCTTCGCCACCAGCGGCAAGCGGTCCACCACCAGCAGGATGATCCCGCCCAGAATCAGCATGATGGCGATCAGCTTCGGCGTCTCGAACAAGACCTCCTTGATGAAGCCATGCGCCATGACGCCAATGAACACCGCCGGCAAGAACGCCAGCAGGATCGCAAGGATGAACCGCCGCGAGTCCGGATCATGCCCTGCAGTGGAAAAGACCGCCCAAAGCCGCGCCGAATAGACCCCAAGCACCGCCAGAACGGCGCCCAGTTGAATCACCACCTCGAAGGATTTGCCCGCGCTTTCGAAGCCCAGAAAGTGCCCCGCCAGCAGCAGATGGCCCGTCGAGGACACCGGGATAAACTCGGTCAGCCCTTCAAGCAGCCCAAGAAAAGCCGCTACCAGCGTTGTATTGCCGTCCATCCGTCCCGCCTCTTGCTGTCCTGTCCCGTGGCTTTACGCCGCGGCGCAGCATGGCGCAGGCCCGGCCGCTTGTCGACCCGCTCCTGCACCCAGGCGGGCGCAGGACGGCAAGATCACGCCCGCAGGTTCTTGGCCGAAGCCTTGATCGCGTCGTATTGCCCCGAGGGACGGAAGCGCCACAGGTAATCGGGCAGCACCGCGCTGAACGGCGTCGCTGCAATCCCCAGATCCGCCAGCCCCTTGGCCCCCGGCGCCACCACATTGTCGGCCGCGAGGTTGCGCACCTGATCGCGGGTCAGCAACGTGTTCGACACGAGGCCCCCTGTCAGGGTCTGCATCATGTCAAAGCCCCAGCCCATCATCCGCGCCGCGAAGAACGGCACGTTGAGCACCAGCCGCCGGCGATGGATCACCTTCAGCATCGCCGCCATCAACTCGCGGAAGCTGCAGACATCCGGCCCGCCCAGCTCGTAGATCCCCGGCGCGGCCTGGCCCAGCACGCCCTTGACCGCGGCCTGGGCCACATCGTCGACGAACACCGGCTGGAATTTCGTCTCCGCGCCCACCACCGGCAGGATCGGGCCCATGCGGGTCATGCCGGCAAAGCGGTTGAAGAACTGATCCTCGGTCCCGAAGATGATCGAGGGGCGCAGGATCACCGCGCCCGGAAACGCCTCAAGCACGGCAGCCTCGCCGGCCGCCTTGGTGCGGGCATAATCGCTGCCCGACCCGGCATCCGCGCCGATGGCAGAGATCTGCACCAGCCGCGCCACGCCCGTTTCAGCCGCGATCCGCGCAATCCGCGCCGCGCCCTCGGCCTGCACCGCATCGAAGGTGTTCTTGCCGCGGCGCCCCAGGATGCCGACGCAGTTCACCACCGCCTCCGCCCCCGCCATCGCCGCGCGCACCGACGCATCGTCGCGCACGTTGCACAGCACCGGCTCCACCTGCCCGACAGCGCCATAGGTCCGCACGAACATCGCCTCGTTCGGGCGGCGCACGGCAACGCGCACCAGCCAGCCCTCCTTGGCCATCCTGCGGGCGATGTAGCGCCCCACAAACCCCGAACCGCCATAGATCGTGACCAGCCTGGACATGGGCGAAACCCTTTTGTTCCTTGAATGGCCCCTGATTAGCGCCAAGACCGGCACCGGACAAGGCGCAATGCAGCGCAGCCCACCCGCCGCCGGACCCTGCCCCGCAAGGCCCGGACGAAGCCCCCGGAAGAAATCGCAAAATGGGCCGTTGACAGTGCCGGTGCCCCTCTGTAAATCCCCGCTCCACGACACCGGCCCAGGTGGCGGAATTGGTAGACGCGCACGGTTCAGGTCCGTGTGCCGCAAGGCGTGGAGGTTCGAGTCCTCTCCTGGGCACCATCGTTCAAAACGCCCCGAAGCCTCGCGCTTCGGGGCGTTTTGCGTTTCCGCCGCCGGCGTCAAGCCACAGTAGCATCGGCTCCGCCAAAGGACTATATCAACGCCGAACCAAAAGGCGGACCGGCAATTGGCAATCCATTTCTACAAGAACGACCTGCCCGACGGGCTGGACCTTGGCCCCGTGGTGGCCATCGACACCGAAACCATGGGCCTCGATCCCCGGCGTGACCGGCTCTGCCTGGTGCAGATGTCCTCGGGGGATGGCGATGCGCATCTGGTGCAGATCGCCCGCGGCCAGACCAGCGCGCCCAATCTGCAGCGGATGCTGGCCGATCCGGCGGTGCTGAAGCTGTTCCACTTCGGCCGTTTCGACATTGCGGCGCTGCAACAGGCCTTCGGCACCGTCACCGCGCCGGTCTGGTGCACCAAGATCGCCTCGCGGATGATCCGCACCTTCACCGACCGGCACGGGCTGAAATACCTGCTGCAGGAGCTGGTCGGCATCGATGTGTCCAAGCAGCAGCAAACCTCCGACTGGGGCGCGGCCGAACTGACCGATGCGCAGAAGGAATATGCGGCCTCCGACGTCCTGTACCTGCACCGCCTGATGGAGGAGCTTTCGGCGCGGCTGGAGCGCGAGGGGCGCACCGAACTGGCGCAGGCCTGCTTCGACTTCCTGCCGACACGGGCATATCTCGACCTGCTGGGCTGGGATGAAACCGTCGACATCTTCAACCACTCATGACACCCGATCGCGCCACCCTGCTGGAGACCGGCCGCCGCGTCATCGAGATCGAGGCGCGGGCGCTGGATCTGCTGACCGCCTCGCTGGATGACACATTCGCCGCGGCGGTGGAGATCATCCTGAAGGCCCGCGGGCGGGTGATCGTGTCGGGCATGGGCAAGTCCGGCCATGTCGGGCGCAAGATCGCCGCGACTTTCGCCAGCACCGGCACCCCGGCGCAGTTCGTGCATCCGGCCGAGGCGAGCCATGGCGATCTGGGCATGGTCACGCCCGCGGATGTGGCGCTGGTCCTGTCCAATTCCGGCGAAACGCCGGAACTGGCCGATATCATCGCCCATACCCGCCGCTTCTCGATCCCGCTGATCGGCGTGGCCAGCCGCGAGGGCTCCACCCTGCTGCGTCAATCCGATGTGGCGATCCTGCTGCCACGCGCGGAAGAGGCTTGCGGCACCGGCGTCGTGCCCACCACCTCTACCACGATGACTCTGGCGCTCGGCGATGCGCTGGCCGTCGCGCTGATGGAACACCGGCAGTTCACGCCCGAGGATTTCCGCACCTACCACCCGGGCGGCAAGCTGGGCGCGCGGCTCAGCCGCGTCGCGGACCTCATGCACCGTGACATGCCGCTGGTGACACTGGACACGGCCATGGGCGATGCGCTGCTGGCGATCAGCCAGAAGGGCTTCGGCGTCGTCGGCGTGACCGATGACGCGGGGCGCCTCGCTGGCATCATCACCGACGGTGACCTTCGGCGGCATATGGAGGGGCTTCTGTCCCGCAGCGCCGCCGAGGTGATGACCGCCGCCCCCCGCACCATCGACCCAGGGTCTCTGGCCGAGGCTGCCGTGGCGGCCATGAACGACCGCAAGATCACCTGCCTGTTCGCGGTGGACCCCTCCGGCGACGGCCGCCCGCTGGGAATCCTGCACATCCATGATTGCCTGCGCGCCGGGGTCGTGTGACCGATGGCGACACATGACAATATCCACTCGCGGCTGGTGGCCTGGCTCAAGGTGATATTGCCATTGGCGGCGCTTGCGCTGCTGTCGACGCTGTTCCTGGTGTCGCGCGGCATCGCGCCCGAGGATGCGCTGCCCTATTCCGAGGTCGATGTCGAAGAACTGGCCCGCGAGCCGCGCCTGACCGCCCCGCGCTATGCCGGTGTCACGCTCGACGGCGCCGCGCTCAGCGTCACCGCCGAGGTGGCGCGCCCCGATGTCGGCGGGGCCGGTCAGGCCAGCGCCACGGCGCTGACCGCTCGGCTGGAGACGCCCGATGGGGTGACGACCGACATTGCCGCCAGCGATGGCCAGCTAGACACCGCCGCCGGCCTGCTGACGCTGACCGGGGATGTGCGGATTGCCGCCTCCAGCGGCTATGCCATCACCACCGGCGCACTGACCGCGGCGCTGGACCAGACCCTCCTCACCTCGCCCGGTGCGGTGGTGGCGACCGCCCCGATGGGGCGAATCGATGCCGGCGCGATGCAGCTGACCTCGCAGGACGGTGATTACGTCTTGGTTTTCAATGGCGGCGTGAAGCTGGTATACGAGCCCAGGAATTGAGCATCCATTTGACGCCTCCTCCGAGGCCAAGGAATTGAGTCGCGACATGGCACTGACCCTCCGCCTGACCCTGGCCTCGCTCGCCCTCGCCGCCGGACTTGCGCCTGCGTTTGCACAGGGCACCAACCTCACCGTCTCGGGCCTGCAGCAGGATACCGGCGCCCCGGTCGAGGTCACGGCGGATTCGCTGCAGGTCGATCAGGCCGCCGGCAGTGCGGTCTTCACCGGCAATGTTCTGATCGTGCAGGGCACCATGCGCCTCGCCGCGGCAGAGGTGCGCGTCGCCTATGCCAAGGCCGCGGATGGCACCCCCGACACCGGCACCATCGACAGCATGACCGCCACCGGCGGCGTGACGCTGGCCACGGCGACCGAGGCGGCAGAGGCGGCGGAGGCGGTCTATTCCCCGCAATCGGGCGATCTGGTGATGACCGGCGATGTGCTGCTGACCCAGGGCGGTAACTCCGTTTCCGGCCAGACCCTGACCATCGACCTTGATACCGGCGCCGGGCGAATGGATGGCCGGGTGAAAACCGTGCTACAGACCGGCACCGCAGGGGGCAACTGATGACCCCCGCGCCCGACCTGACCGTGGCGGAAGGCAGCGCGGGCCTGCGCGTCGTCAACCTGCGCAAAAGCTACAAGCGCCGGCTGGTGATCCGCGATGTGTCGCTGGAGCTTCGGCGCGGCGAGGTGGTGGCGCTGCTGGGGCCGAACGGGTCGGGCAAGACCACCTGTTTCTACAACATCGCCGGCCTCATCACCCCCGAAGGCGGGCAGGTGATGATCGACGGGCGCGACGTGACCGGCCTGCCGATGTATCGCCGCGCCCGGCTGGGCATCGGCTATCTGCCGCAAGAGGTCAGCATCTTCCGCGGCCTGTCGGTCGAAGACAACATCCTTGCCGTGCTGGAGATTCGCATTTCCGACAGCCACAAGCGCCGCGAACGGCTGGAAGACCTGCTCAGCGAGTTTTCCATCACCCACCTGCGCCGCGCGCCCGCGCTGTCGCTCTCGGGCGGGGAGCGGCGGCGGGTGGAGATTGCACGCTGCCTCGCCGCCGACCCGAAATACCTGCTGCTGGACGAGCCCTTCGCCGGGGTGGACCCGATCGCCGTGGGCGAGATCCGCAGCCTGGTGCATGACCTGAAATCCCGCGGCATCGGTGTGCTGATCACCGACCACAACGTGCGGGAAACGCTGGAGATCGTCGACCGGGCGTATATCCTGCATGACGGCAAGGTGCTGATGAGCGGCACCGCCGATGAGGTGGTCCGCGATGAAAACGTCCGCCGGGTCTATCTGGGGCAAAGTTTCCGCATCTCGTAGGGGCCGCACATGTCGATGACGCCGGGCCTGCGCCTGTCCACCCGGCAGCGGCTCGCGCTGACGCCGGGGATGCGGCAATCGCTGGCGATCCTGCGGCTGCCGGCGCTGGATCTGCACGAGGAAATCGCCCGCCTCGCCGCCGAGAACCCGTTCATCGAGCATCGCCCTGCCGAGCCCTGCCGCGGCGATTGGCTGCTGGACCTGCCCGCCGCACAACCCTCGCTGTTCCAGTCGCTCCAAAGCCAGCTCTCCACGCAGCGCCTTGCGCCAGAGGTGCGGGCCGCGGCACTGATGCTGGTCGCCGAACTGCGCGAGGACGGCTATCTCGACGCCACACTGGACGAGATCGCGGCCGAGACCGGCGCCCCCCCGGTTTTGCTGGACAGGGCGCTGCAGGCACTGCAGGCTTGCGACCCGCCCGGCATCGGCGCCCGCGATCTGCCCGAATGCCTGGCGCTGCAACTGCAGGCGCAGGGCCATGCCCCCGCCCTTGCCCGCGCCATCTGTGCCCACCTGGAAGCCTTCGCCGAGGGCCGCTGGCAGCGCCTGGCCCGCGCCCTTGGCCTGCCGGCCGACCAACTGGCCCAGATCGCCGCCCTTCTGCCGACGCTGCGCCCCGCGCCCGACCTGCCCGACTCGACGCCCACCCTGCCGCTGCTGGCCGAGTTGATCGTCGAGCCCGGCCCCGATGGCAGCCCGCTGGTGCGCCTGAACCCCGATGCCCTGCCCACCGTCACCGTCGCGGGGCGGATGGCCGGCGCCTCCGCCGACCTCGCCCGGGCCCAGTCCGAAGCCGGCTTCCTTGTCGCGGCGCTCAAGGCGCGGGGCGCCACCCTCCTGCGCATCGGCACGTATCTGGTGACACATCAGGCGCGCCATTTCGCCTCTGCCGGCGATAGCCCGCTGCTGCCGATGACCCGCGCCGAGGCGGCGGCCGCGCTTGCCATGCACCCGGCCACCCTCGGCCGCGCCATTTCCGGCAAGGCGCTGTCGGCCTTCGGGCGCACGCTTTCCATCGAAGGCTTCTTCTCGCACGGGCTGCCGGGACGGGACGGCGCCGTCTCGGCCCACCAGATCCAGCGCCGAATCCGCGCGCTGATTGCCGCCGAGCCGCCCGATGCCCCCCTTGCCGATGACGCGATCTGCACACAACTCCAAAAGGAGGGCGTTGACATCGCACGCCGGACTGTCGCCAAATATCGGACATGCATGCGTATCGCTTCATCGTTCGAGCGTCGGCGCCGGAAGGTCATCATGGACCGATCCGCAAACAGTTCCGCGATGAACCCGCCCCGATACTAACCGCGCCGAAAGCATTCAGGAGCCAACCTGAATCGTCCGGTGCACACACCTGAAGGAGGAGTCATGCGCTATCAGATCAGTGGCAAGGGAATGGATGTGGGCGATGCCCTGCAAACCCATGTCAAATCCGAGCTGGGCGAAACATTCGAGAAATACGCCGGTCGCCCCACCGATGCGACCGTCGTGTTCTCGCGCGCTGCCTATGAGCATATCTGCGAGGCCACGGTGCACCTGTCCACCGGCCTGACCGCCTCGGCCACCGGCCGCGCCTCTGAAATCTACCCGGCCTTCGAGGCCTGCCGCGAAAAGATGGACAAGCAGCTGCGCCGCTACAAGCGCCGCCTGAAGGACCACCACCGCGACCGGGTGGACCCGGTTGAATTCGCCGGTGCGCCCTCGTATATCCTCGCCGGAACAGATGGAACAGACACCGAGGAGCTCGAGCCGGATTCGCTGCAGCCCATGATCATTGCCGAGATGGAGATGCAGGTCCCCACCCTCTCTGTCGGTGAGGCGGTGATGCAGATGGAACTGTCGCACGCGCCGCTTCTTGTGTTCCGGAACGAAAAGAGCGGCGGCGTCAATGTCGTCCATCGCCGCGATGACGGGAATATCGGCTGGATCGATCCAGCCCACAGCAGATAGGCGCCCGAGGACGGGGCGTGGAACAGTCAGGTCAGATGGAACTTTCTCAACTGCTGAAACCGAATGCCGTAAAGGCATTCGGCCACGCCACGTCCAAGAAGCGCCTGTTTCAGGATCTGGGCGACATCGCCCATTCTGTCTATGGCTTGCAGACCGCAGACACCGTCGATGCGCTGCAGGAACGCGAAAGTCTTGGCCCAACTGGTGTGGGCCATGGCGTCGCGCTGCCCCATGCGCGCCTGCACGGGCTCGACCGGGTGGTGGGCGTGTTCATCCGGCTCGACAAGCCGATGGATTTCGATGCGGTGGACCGGCAGCCGGTGGATCTGGTCTTCGCGCTCTTCGCGCCGAAAAGCTCTGGCGTCGATCACCTGAAGGCGCTGGCACTGGTGTCGCGCACCATGCGCGACGCCTCGACCTGCGCCAAGCTGCGCGCCAACAGCGATCCGGCGACCCTGCATGCCGTGCTGACAGAGGTGCGCGGGACTCAGGCGGCCTGAGGCTCAGGCGGCGTGAGCCGCCTGCCTTTACGCAGACCAGCCCCCGAAGCCGAAGGCCACATAGTCGCGCTGATAGGCTTCGCGCAGCAGCGCCTCGATCTCTTCGGTCATGACCTCTGCCAGCGCGAACGGCGCAGTCTGCGCTACCGGCGCGGGCAACGCCGGCGCAGGCCGCCCGACCGCCTCGGCCAGATGCCCCAGATCCTCGGCCAGCCGGTCCTCGCGCGCGATCAGGTCGGGCATGGCAAACTGCGCAAACCCCTGCAGCACCGCCGCCTGGCTGGCCCAGGCCGCGTCGATGCGAACGCTGGTCTGCCCGGCCAGATGCCCCTTCAGGAACCGCGCGAAGCCGGCAAAGGCCGCGCGGTGCGCCTCGAGGTCCATCTTCGCTACCTTCGCTACTGGCGGCAGCGGCAGCTTGTAGGTCTTGCGCAGCACCTCGCGCACCTCGGCATATTGGCCGTTCAGGATATGGTCGCAGAACGCCGCATGGGCCCGCGCCACCGGATGGCGCAGCACGGTGAAGCTGCGATGCCCCGGGTGGCCGCGCAGCCACTGGCGCAGCGACTTTTGCGTAAACTCCTCCTGCAGCGCCCCTTCGTCCAGCGAGGCGAGCCAGCCGCGCACCTGTGCCACCGGCCCGGCCTTGATCGGCATGAACAGCAGCGGTGCCCGCGCCGCCGCCACGAAGCTCGGCACCGCCGGCCCCCGCCGCGGTTCGAAATTCGGGGTGCGGGTCAGGTTGAAGCGGTCGAGCCGCGCCAGCGCCGCCTCCATCGCCCCGAAATTCGCAACCTTGCTCTCCAGCGGTTCGGGGTTCTGCTTCACGAGGCTGGTCGCCAGCCCCTGCACCCCGCCCTCGGCTCCCAGAAAGCGCGCGAGGCCGCTCAGCACCGCAACGTCCTGGATATCCTCGTAATCCACATAAAAGGCCGTCTGCCCCCCGACCTGCAACGCCCGCAGCAGCTGCAGCTGAAACTCCTGCAGCCCCGCCAGATGGCCCGTGAACTCCTCGGCATCGAACAGCACCTGCGAGGTTTTCTGGTGCCGTGCATCGCCCAGCTTCCACTGCCCGGTCTGCCGCGCGATCTGCAGCGAGACATAGCTTTCCACCGGGTTGCGGGTCAGGATCACCTTGGCGCAGCGCGGGTCGTCCAGCACCTCGTCCAGCACACGCGGGTCGTGGTCGTGGAAGAACCGGAACCCGTTCAGCCCCGGCGCTGCCCGCATCGCCGCCAGCAGCGCGGCCGGATCCTCGGCCCGCTTGGCCAGAGTAACCCCCAGCAGGCTGTCGGTCTTGGGGTGACCCATGAAATGCGGATTGAACGCCTCGCCATGGCAGGTCAGCCCCGGCACGCCGTTCAGGCTCGCCTCCAGCAGGTTGGAGCCGGTGCGCATCTCGGCGAAGATCACGAACATGTCGAAACGGCGGCTCATGGGGCGCTCCCGGTCATTGCACCAGATAGGGGCGCTGGCCGCGGTGGGCGGCGTTGCGCGGATCGCTGCCCACGGGGAATTCGCCCATCAGCATGGGCTGCATCCCCTGATTCTTGAGGTTCTGCAAGAACCGGCCAAAGCCGGTGAGGTCCGCCATCCGCGGCGCCTCGCTCAGCCGACGCGTCGCGCGGGGGCTGATCTCGTCGATGATGGTCTGCAGGGGCTCCATCGGGTTCTCGATGAAATCCGCCATCGTCCAGACCCGCACTCGGGCCTTCACATACATCGACCGCAGAATCTCCAGATGCTCGGTCTCGATCCGCTGCAGCCGCGCCGCCTCGGCCCGGATATCGGCGAAATTGGCGTTGGACCGGAACAGCGGCACCGACCACGCGCCCGAGATCACGCTGATCTGCGCATTGGGATCGGTCGCGGTGAACCAGTTGATCGCCTGGTTGTCGCGCGGGCTGAACTGGAAGCATTGCCGCTCGCCCCGGGTGTTCCAGATCAGGTTGGTCAGGAAGGCCCGCGGGTTGTAATCGCGCAGCACCGCGGAATCGGTCAGCGCGCCATTGAACACCGTCTCGCCGCCAGCAAACTCCACCCGGCCCGGCGCGAACAGATGCCCATGCGCCCGCCCGCCGCCAACCGCCTTGGTCAGCCACAGCTCGAAATTCTCGAACAGGTCGGAAAAGCCCTGGAACACCGAATAGGGGGCGCTGGTCTTGCCATTCTCATGGTCCTGCCGCGGAAAGCGCGCCTGCATGTAGAGCCCCGCCCGCCCACGCGTCCGCCGCTCCACCGCCTTGGAAAACAGCCGGTCGATCTTGCCGGGCTGCGGCTCGGCCCGCATCTGCCCGGCGGCGCTTCCCTCCAGGAAGGTGCGATACAGCCGGTCCGCCTTGGGCCAGATCTTCCGTGCGATGAAGCAATCCGACCGGCGCAGCAACTGCAGGTGATCGTCATAGAAGATATGCGGCTTGCCCTGAAAATCGAACTTCGACAGCGTCAGCGAGCGACTTTCCACATTGATGGAATAGGAGCGGGTCAACGTCTGGAAGTAGCTTTCATCCGGGATCCACACCCGCCGGAAATAGCGGTCATGCAGCGCCCGGTCCGGGTCTTGCAGGATGCAGGACAGCGTCTGCCGCGTCAGGCACCACCACTGGCTGCCCAGATGCGGCACCAGCCCCTTGGGCACGCTGCGCCGATATTTCACCCGCCGCTGCAGATCGACATATTTGTCGAACAGCAACCGCTGCTTCTTCCACGAAAACGGAAAGCGCAGGGTGAAACGCTCGGTGTTCAGCCCGCCCACCGTCCAACCCACATCCGACGTGGTCACACTCTCGATGAAGTCGGTCTTGGGGCGCGCATCGAGATATTCCACCAGTTCCTGCACCGGCCGCAGCGGCAGGCACGAGCCCGAGGCAAGATAGACATGGCGCACCTCGGCGTGCCGTTCCAGCATCTGCTCCGATGCCGCCTGCGTCGCCGCCACCAGCGACCAGGTGCCCCATTCGCATTTGTAGCGGCGCGAGAAGCTGACGGTCTCGATATCGGCCAGCATCCGGCGGAAGGCGCCAAAGTCATGCGGCGACACCCGCGCATCGACATGGATCACCACCGGGCAGCCACCATCGGCCCAGAATCGCGCCACCTGCGCGGCGCGGTCCAGCGCGGTATGGCACAGCATCACAAAGCCGACCGTCACCGCCCGTCCCTCATGCCCAGTTGCCTTTCGACATCAGCCCCAGAATCTCCAGTTGCCGCCAGTTGATGTATTTCTCGCTCCATTTGCACCACAGGTCCGGGCTTTCCTTCAGCCCGTCCGCATAGGCGCGGTATTCGCGGCTGCCAGCGTAGTGCTCGCCCCGCTCCAGTTCCTCCTCGACCTTGGCCGGCAAGGTGGACAGGAATTTGGCATGAAGCAGGCAACCTGAAGCCTTCTCGCCGCCCCATTCGTCATAAGTCTGGTTCAGCCCCCGCGGCAGCAGGTTGTGGGTCGAGCTGACATAGCAATAGGACCGGTGCCACTTCACCAGCGGAATCTTGTTCAGCGTCGGCGCATGCAGCGCGTCACCCGCAAACATCGTCCGCGCCCGAGGTCCGCCCTGGATCCACAGGTTGCCATAGGTGGGATTGCGCGAGATCATGTAATTGCCGCTGTCGAACCAGCAGGCAATCTCCATCGGGTTCTGCCCCTCGCGGTAGGGCTGCGCATCCAGCGGACCCTTGGGATACATGTCCAGCAGCATCGCCGGGAACGACCGGATCGACATCGTGTCAAGCCAGTCGGTCAGCGCGCTCAGCGGGCGGGTATCGCAGAACGGATAGACGAAGAACTCGTCAGGATCGACCACCAGCGTCCAGTGGCCGTGGCCGTGGCGCATCTGCAACCAGTTCAGCCAATCGACGCCGAAGCGGGACCGCTTGTAACTGGCCGTCGTCGTCCAGACCGAACAGTCCTTCTGCTCGGCCAGATATTCGCGGCTGCCATCGTCCGAGCCATTGTCCACGAAGAAGAAATGATTGACGCCCAAATCCCGGTAATAGCGGAGAAAATAGGGCAGCCGCAGCCGCTCGTTCCGCTGGGTGGCGAACAGCAGGATATCGCTGCTGCGGATCTTCTTGCTGCGGTCGGCGACGGGCTTCAGCTCGCGGCGCCGCCGGAAGGCACGCCAAAGCCTGCGCTTGCGCTCGAGTCGCAGCCGGTATGTCGCCCAAGCCCCCAACACGTCCCTTTCGCGGGAACTCGTCCGCCAGCGTCTCGCGCAGGGCTAGCACGTCTTGTTTAAGACGCTCTGAAAGTGCCCCGCCCACGTCTTTCGCGCGACCTGCGGCACACACCTCCGCATCGCACCATGGACCGCCGCGTCCGTTCCCAGCTGTTCTTGTATCCTCGCAGCCCAAGAATACAGATCACCCTGCGTTACGTAAACCGGGTAATCGCCCACAAACTCAAGATAAACTGGCAAGGGCGCCGCAATCACCGGGGTTCCGGCCGCCGCGGCCTCGGCCACCGGCAACCCGTAACCCTCGGCCAGGCTCGGCATCAGCAGCGCCCGCGCCCCTGCCATCAGCGCCGCAACGGCGCCGTCGGACAGGCCCGGCAGCTCATGGATGGTCCGTCCCAGATGCGGCGAGCGGTCCAGCCGGGCCAGGAAATCCTCGTTCCGCCAGCCGCGCCGGCCGACCAGAAACAGCCGTGGCACCTCGGCATCTAGCGTCTCGGCGTGGAACTTGTCCCACACATCCAGCAGAAGCGCGTGGTTCTTGCGCGGCTCCAGCGTGCCAAGCGCCAGGAAATAGGGCCGGTCCAGCGGCAGCCCTTCCGGCAGGGCGGCAGCTTCCGGCGTCACCATGTTCGTTCCCAGATGCGCAACAATGCTCTCGGGCAGCGGGCCATGGCGGCGGGCATGGCGGGCCAGATCGTCGCGCGTCGCCGCCGAATTGCAGATCACCAGATCGGCATGGCGCACCACCGCCGCCACCAGCGCGCCCATCTCCTCCACCGCATGGGGGCGCGAGAATTGCGGGAAATCCAGCGGGATCGTGTCATGCACCAGCACCGCGACCCGCAGCCCCGGCACGCTGCGCACCGCCGCCAGCAGCTCCTCGCCCGCATTCACATGGCCGGTGTTGAAGTACCACCCGCCCCCCGGCAGATGCCGCGCCATCAGCGCCGCCACCCCGTCCGGCATCGCCCCGCCAAGCGCCATCCGCCGCAGCTGCCGCGCGGCCAACGCCGGCATCCCGCGCCGCGCCACCAACCGCTCGACCAGCCCGCGAGGCGCAAGCCCTGCGTCCCCAAGCCACCCCTCCAGTGCCGCCCCCGCCCGCCGTGGCAACAGCCATTGCCGCCGCCCCTGCTTCATCAGCAGGAACAGCGGCTCTGGCCGGTCCAGAAATTCCCGCAGATAGGCAAGCTCCACCCGGTCGATCCCGGTCAGCGTGGGCCGGCCAACGCGCAGGACCAGCCGGGTCACATCCAGCACCCTGCCCCGCGCCGCCGTCATCAGGATCTACCGATCATAATGCCCGGACTGTTGCCACTTCCATGCATCGCCGATCATCTGCGCCAGCGTCGACCGCGCCGGTTGCCAGCCAAGTTCGGCAATCGCCCGCTCGCTGCCCGACACCAGCTTCACAGCATCGCCTGCGCGCCGGTCGCCCAGCACGATGGGCACCTCGCGGTTGGTCACGGCGCGGGAATGGTCGATCACCTCGCGCACCGAAAAGCCGCGCCCGGTGCCAAGGCAGAACACACGGCTTCCCTTCCCCGCCTCCAGCCATTTCAGCCCCAGAACATGCGCGTCCACCAGATCCATCACATGCACATAGTCGCGGATGCAGGTCCCGTCGGGCGTGGGGTAATCGGTGCCGAACACCGTCAGCGCCGCCCGCTTGCCCTCGATCGCATCCAGCATCAGCGGGATCAGGTGCGTCTCGGGCTGGTGGAACTCGCCCACCTCGGCCTCGGGATCCGCCCCCGCCACGTTGAAATAGCGGAAGATGACCGAGCGCAGCCCATGCGCCGCGCCGAAATCCTTCAGCATGTCCTCGATGGCGCGCTTGCTGGCGCCATAGCTGTTCAGCGGGGTCTGCGGGGTATCCTCGTCCAGCATCACCCCGTCATGGTCGCCATAGGTCGCGCAGGTCGAGGAGAACACGAAATCGAGGCACCCGGCCGCCACCGCCGCTTCGATCAGCACCAGCGAGGCGCCGACATTGCCGCGCCAATACTTGCCGGGTTCCTTCATCGCCTCGCCGACCTGGCTCAGCGCGGCGAAATGCATCACCGCCACTGGCTGCCATTTGGCGAAAACCTCGTCCAGCCGCGCCCGGTCCGCCAGCTCGCCCCGCTCGAACGGGCCGAACTTCACCGCCTGCTCCCAGCCCGTCACAAGGCTGTCGAAGGTGACTGGTACATAACCCGCCGCCTTCAGCGCCTTGCAGGCGTGCGAGCCGATATAGCCCGCGCCGCCCGTGACCAGCACATGCTGCGCCATGCCTTATTCAGCCGCCTGACGCATCGCCACGATCTCGCCAAGGTATTGCGAGAACTCCTCATTCAGATCATCCCGCGCCAGACCAAAAGCCACGGTCGCCTGCAGGAAACCGGCTTTCGACCCGCAGTCGAAGCGCTGGCCGCGGAAGCGGAAGCCGTAGACATCGTTGCTGTTGACGATCTCCTGCGCGATGGCATCGGTCAGCTGGATCTCGCCGCCGGCACCGATCTTGCGGGCGTGCAGGTTGTCCATCACCCGCGGCGTCAGGATATAGCGGCCGATGACCGCAAGGTTCGACGGCGCGACATCGGCCTTCGGCTTCTCGACCATGCCTTTGGCCCGCACGATGGCGCCCATGTCTTCAGCCACGTCAAGAACGCCATAGGACGACACCTTGTCCATCGGCACTTCCATGGTGGCGACCATGTTGCCGCCGGTCTCGGCATAGGCTTCCATCATCTGCTGCAGGCAGGGCTTTTCCGCCGCGATCACGTCATCGGGCAGCAGCACCGCAAACGGCTCGTCGCCCAGCAGGCGGCGGGCGCACCAGACGGCATGGCCGAGGCCAAGCGCCTTTTGCTGGCGCACATAGGCAATGGCACCCGAATCCATGTCGGTCGCCTTCAGGATCTCCAGAAGCTCTGTCTTGCCCTTGGCCCGCAGGTCGGCCTCGATGATCGGGGCAACGTCGAAATAGTCCTCAAGCGCGGATTTCCCGCGCGAGGTCACAAAAATGAACTCTTCAATGCCGGCTGCCCGCGCCTCGTCGATCGCATACTGGATCAGCGGGCGGTCAACGAGGGTCATGATCTCTTTGGGGACGGATTTGGTCGCCGGCAGGAACCGAGTTCCGAGCCCGGCCACCGGGAAAATGGCTTTTGTGACTTCGCGCTTCATTATCGCCTACCTTGTGTTCCGGTCCGGCATGGTCGCGCAGCCGAACGTCGCGTCAGAATTAATGCGCCCACGGCAGCGCTCGCACAAGCGTTCCGCGCACCTCACTATGCATATGCAGCATTTTCGCAGAAATTGTGGCATGTCACACAGAGAATGCCGTTAACGCTTAGAAGTTTCATGCCCTGTCGGCCGGTTTCCGCTCAAGCGGCGTGCTTCGCGCGCAACTCTGCCGCTGAATCGGAAATCCCGCACCGCCGGCGCGCTGCGGTCCGCCCGACCGAACAATCCCCCGGCCTGCTCCCAGAACCCGCGCGAGTCGTAATGCTGCCAATGGCGGCGCGGGGTGGGGTCCAGAAGGATCAGCGTCACCACCTCGCCCCGTGCTGCGCATACTGCGGCCTCGGCCCGCAGGGGCCCCGCCTGCCAGATGCGCCCCGCCAGCACCCGGCCCGGTCGCGGCCCTGCGGGAAACGGTATGAAAGCGGGCCCCTCCGGAAGGGGCGGCAGCGGCGCCAGCGCCTCGGTCAGCCCCTGGGAGAATCCCTCGTCCAGGGTCCGGACCAGCCGCCCCACATCGCGCGGCTCGATCGCGCCTGCGATCATCAGGCGAAGCAGCTTGGCCCGCTCGCCGTGCCGCAGCCAGACGCAGGTCGCCGCGATTTCGGCCGTATCGGCCCCGTGCCGGCGCAGGGTGATTGCCGTGCTGGCGCCGATATCGTGCAGGCTGCGCGGCACCCGCCTTGCACTGCGCTGGCGGCTGCCGGCCTTGAAATGATGCACCTGCGCATCCGGCACCACCGCCACCAGCGCACCCTCCGCGGCCAACCGCAGGTTCAGCTCTGTCTCATCGAGATAGTAGCGCAGCCCCGGATCGAACCCGCCCAGCCGGCACAGCACGCTGCGGCGGTAGGCGCAGTTGGTGCCCTTGATCTCCACCGCCACCCCCGGCACCGCGCGGTGCAAGCTGACCGCATCCCCCGGCACCGCCATCGGCGCGGGCCGCGTCAGCCGGTCCACCGTGCCTGCCTGCCACTGATACGAAATCCCGTTGCGGCTGCGCACCCAGCCGCCTGCCGCGCTCACCCCGGGGTCGGCAAAGGGCGCCGTCAGCCGCCGCAGCCAGGTCGGTTCCGGCACCGCGTCATCATCGAGGAACGCCACCACCTCTCCCGCCGCCACCGCAATCCCGGCATTGCGCGCGGCAGAGATGTTGGGCTCATCGAACGCCACCAGCTTCAGCGGCAAGGCCAGCGCCCGCACTGCCGCAGCCGCCGCCGGATCCGCCACAACGATCAGCTCGAACCCGGTATGGTCCAGCTGGCCCACCGCCGTCAGGCAGCGCAGCAAGGTCTCTGTCCGGTGCCGCGAGACGATGACCAGACTGGCCCGCAGCAGCATTAGGCCATGCCCATCCCGGCCATCATCGCCTCCAGTCGCGGCACGTCCTCGGGGTTGTTCAGCTCCCAGAACTGTCGCCCGCGCGCCTCTACCTCGACGCACAGCACATTGCGCCCGTTCTCCAGGAACCGCAGCTGCTCCAGCCCCTCCAGCGCCTCCAGCGGGCCGATCTGCCAGCCCGGATAGGCCGCCAGCGCCGCCGGGCGATAGGCATAGACGCCGACATGGTGGAACACCGGCGTCATCTCATCGGGCGCATAATCCCGCCCGCAATAGGGAATCACTTCCTTGGAGAAGTAGAGCCCGCGCCCGCCCGCGCCGAACACCGCCGTGGTGCCGCCGACACGCCCGTTGCGGCGATCCTCCAACAGGCTGTCCCGCATCGCGCCCTCGCAGCGCAGCACCGGCGTTGCAATCTCGGCCCCCGGATCGGCGCTGAGGCCGGCCACCAGATCCTCGACGAACCATGCAGGCGTCAGCGGCGCATCGCCCTGCAGGTTGACCACGATGTCAAAGCCGCCGCCCAG
Organism: Frigidibacter albus; assembly: GCF_009908165.1. Lineage (GTDB taxonomy): Bacteria > Pseudomonadota > Alphaproteobacteria > Rhodobacterales > Rhodobacteraceae > Frigidibacter > Frigidibacter albus. Next base: position 130,594 of record NZ_JAAAUC010000006.1, on the reverse strand, counting down.
AACCTCATGCGCCTCGGCGCAGCGCTCGGTGCCGTTGCGGCAGTCTTCCGAGGTCATCACCACCTCGGCCCCGAAGCCCATCGCGTGCTCGCGGATACGGTCATCGTCGGTCGCCACGACCACCCGGTCGGCACCGCGCACCGCCATTGCCGCCTCCCAGCTGCGGCGAATCAGCGTGCGCGCCACCCCGTCCGCCCCGGTCAGCGCCACCAGCGGCTTGCCCGGATAGCGGGTCGAGGCATAGCGGGCGGGGACTACGATCAGGACGCTCACTTACTTCACCAGCAGCACGCCGGGGGCGTAGGCGATGAAGAACGGGTTGGCAAAGCCCGGCTTGCCATAGGCCAGCGGCGCGTGGGTATCGAAGGCGATCACCTCGCCGCCCGCGCCGCGCAGCACGGCATCGCCGGCGGCCGTATCCCATTCCATCGTCCGCCCCAGCCGCGGATACAGGTCCGCCTCGCCGGTCGCCACCAGACAGAACTTCAGGCTCGACCCGGCCGAGGTCATGTCGCGCACCGCATATTGGCCGATGTAGTCATCGGTCGCCTGATCGCGGTGCGACTTCGACGCCACGACCATGAGGCCCCGGTTGTCGGGGGTGGACACCGTGATCGGGGCCTGCGTCCCCGGCGCGGTCTTGTCGAAGGCGCCATGCTCTTCCACCGCGCGGCCATCGGCCAGTGTGTAGAACAGCCGGCCCTTGGCGGGCGCATAGACCACCCCGCGCAGCGGCACGCCGTTTTCGACATAGGCGATGTTCACGGTGAAATCGCCGCGGCGCTGCACGAATTCCTTGGTGCCATCCAGCGGATCGACGATCAGGAAGGTGCTCACCTCCTGCCCGTGGCTCGCCGCCTGCTCCTCGGTCACCAGCGCCACATCCGGGAACGCTGCCCTGAGTCCGGCCGAGATCAGCGCATCCGCCGCCTCATCGGCCTCGGTGACGGGGCTGGCATCGGATTTGGTCTTCACCTCGAAATCGGGAGAGTTGTAGATCTCCATGATCCGGTCGCCGGCCTCGAGCGCCAGGCGCCGCATCACCGCGGTCAGGTCCGTGAAGTTCACCGCACTCTCTCCTTTTTCACCGCAGTCTCCTTGCCGTCGCAGGCATGGCCCGGCAGCAAAGCCGAATTCATGCTTTGTTGATAAAATCCTGCGCTCCACTTATGATGGGCGATGGAAGGAACGGCAAGGTTTCTTGGGCCAGATCCCGGTGGGGCGCGGCGCAGGCAAGGGCCATCAAGGCGCCGCCGCCGGCTTTCAGGGCAGATCGGGATCGTGCAGCAGATGTTCCACCGCGAGACGCAGAAGACCCCGCTGACGGCTGTGGTCTCGATGTTCGAGCTGATCTTTCACTCGACCGTGCGCAGCGTGCGTCAGGGCCACGGCAACGCGATCTACGGGCTGTTGATCAACATCCTCCAAAGCGCCTCGATGCTGTTGATCTTCTACTTCCTGATGACGTTGATCGGGATGCGCGGCGCCGCGATCCGGGGCGACTACTTCCTTTACATGATGACCGGCATCTCGGTGTTCATGGCCCATACCAAGACCATGGGGGCCGTTTCCGGCGCCGGCTCGGCCTTGTCGCAGATGCAGCAGCACGGCCCGATGACCACTGCCGTGTCCATCGCCTCGGCGGCGCTTGGCGCGCTCTACCTGCAGGTGCTGACCATGGCGCTGCTGCTTTACGGCTACCACGTCATGTTCACGCCGATCACCATTTATCAACCGGTCCCGGCGATGGGCATGGTGATCATGGCCTGGGCCTACGGTGTGGCGCTTGGCCTTGTGCTGCTGGGGATCCGGCCCTGGGCGCCGCAATTCGTGTCCATTGTGCAGTCGGTCTATACAAGGGCCAGCATGATCGCCTCGGGCAAGATGTTCGTCGCCAACAGCCTTTCCTACAGCATGCTGCAGTTCTTCGACTGGAACCCGCTCTTTCACATCATCGACCAGACCCGCGGCTTCGTGTTCATCAACTACAACCCGCACCACACCTCGGTGACCTACCCGATCTACGTGATGCTGGCGGTGGCGATGATCGGGATGATGGGCGAATTCTACACCCGCCGCCGCGTGTCGGCCAGCTGGTCGGCGCGCTAGGTCGCCACCCGCACCCGCGACCGTCAGGTTGCAACTCTCATCGTCAGGTTGATCCGCCCGGCCTTGGGCAACAGGGTCGAGGTGCCGAAGGCCACCCGGTCCACCCCGTGATAGGCCAGCCGCGCCGCACTGCCCATCACCATCACATCGCCGGACCGCAGCCAGACACTCTCGGTGCGCCCGCCGCGCTCCAGATTGCCGATGCGGAACAGAGCGTCATCCCCCAGGCTGATCGACACCACCGGCCAGCCGAAATCCGCCTCGTCCCGGTCCTGATGCATCCCCATCCTCGCGCCCTCGCCATAGAAGTTGATCAGGCAGCAATCCGGCAGCCGCGCCACCCCCGACACCGCCCGCCACACCGCCAGCACCCTGTCCGGGATCGGCGGCCATGGCGTGCCCTCGGGGTGCAGCGGTGCATAGCGATAGCCGCGCCGGTCCGACACCCAGCCAAGGCTGCCGGCCGATGTCATCCGCACGCTCATCGGCTTGCCATAGGGCGTCATCGGTGAAAACAGCGGCGCCGCGGCGATCACGCCGCGCAGATCCTCGACCAGCGCCGCCTGCTCGGCCGACCCCAGCCAGCCATCGTGCAGCGCAAATCCGCGAATGTCCCGGCTGGGAACCGCCACACCGGCCGGACGTTCCGCATCTTCGGCATTTTCCATGACTTTCTCCGCCTTGCCCAGCACTGCCGCCGCTTGCAGCGCCAAATGCCCCTCCCTATATACGGCCAGAAGCCGGAACCGGGTCCACTCCCGGCCGCACAAAAGACTGGGATCGGAGGGCAGGGGCCGCGCTCGGGCCTGCCGTCCATAACATCGCCACTGCATGAGGTATTTTACATGGCCAAAGTCATCGGGATCGACCTCGGGACCACGAACTCCTGCGTCGCCATCATGGACGGGTCGCAGCCGCGCGTCATCGAAAACTCCGAAGGGGCCCGCACCACGCCCTCCGTCGTCGGCTTTACCGACAGCGAACGTCTCGTCGGCCAGGCCGCCAAGCGCCAGGCCGTGACCAACCCCACCAACACCGTCTTCGCCGTCAAGCGCCTGATCGGCCGCCGCATCACCGATGCCGAGGTCGACAAGGACCGCAAGCTGGTGCCCTACAACATCGTTGACGGCGGCAATGGCGATGCCTGGGTCCAGGTGCGCGAAGACAAGTTCTCGCCCAGCCAGGTCTCGGCGATGATCCTGCAGAAGATGAAGGAAACCGCTGAATCCTACCTCGGCGAGACCGTCACTCAGGCTGTCATCACCGTCCCGGCCTATTTCAACGACGCCCAGCGTCAGGCCACCAAGGATGCCGGCAAGATCGCCGGGCTCGAAGTGCTGCGGATCATCAACGAACCCACCGCCGCCGCGCTCGCCTACGGTCTCGACAAGAAAGACGCCAAGACCATCGCGGTCTACGACCTCGGCGGCGGCACCTTCGACATCACCATCCTTGAGATCGACGATGGCCTGTTCGAAGTGAAATCGACCAACGGGGACACCTTCCTCGGCGGCGAAGATTTCGACATGCGCATCGTCAACTACCTCGCCGACGAGTTCAAAAAGGAACACGGCGTCGACCTGACCAAGGACAAGATGGCCCTTCAGCGCCTGAAGGAAGCCGCTGAAAAAGCCAAGATCGAACTGTCCTCCAGCCAGCAGACCGAGATCAACCAGCCCTTCATCAGCATGGACCGCAACTCGGGCCAGCCGCTGCACATGGTCGTGAAGCTGACCCGCTCCAAGCTGGAACAGCTGGTCATGGACCTGATCAAGGCCTCGCTGAAGCCTTGCGCCGCCGCGCTGAAAGATGCCGGCGTGTCCAAGGGTGACATCGACGAAGTGGTTCTGGTCGGCGGCATGACCCGGATGCCCAAGGTCGTGGAAGAAGTCACCGCCTTCTTCGGCAAGGAACCCCACAAGGGGGTCAACCCCGACGAAGTCGTGGCCCTCGGCGCCGCGATCCAGGCCGGCGTGCTGCAAGGCGACGTCAAGGACGTGGTCCTTCTGGATGTGACCCCGCTCTCGCTCGGCATCGAAACCCTCGGCGGCGTCTTCACCCGCCTGATCGACCGCAACACCACGATCCCGACCAAGAAGTCGCAGATATTCTCGACCGCCGAAGACAACCAGAACGCGGTCACGATCCGGGTCTTCCAGGGCGAGCGCGAGATGGCCGCGGACAACAAGATGCTGGGCCAGTTCAACCTCGAGGACATCCCGCCCGCCCCGCGCGGCATGCCGCAGATCGAGGTGACCTTCGACATCGACGCCAACGGCATCGTCTCTGTCTCGGCCCGCGACAAGGGCACCGGGAAGTCGCAGAACATCACCATTCAGGCCTCGGGCGGCCTGTCGGATGATGAGATCGACAAGATGGTCCGCGACGCCGAGGCGAATGCCGAAGGCGACAAGGCCCGCCGCGACATGGTCGAGGCCCGCAACCAGGGCGAAAGCCTGCTGCACTCGACCCGCAAGTCGCTGGACGAGCATGGCGACAAGGTCGATGCCTCCACCGTCGAGGCGATCGAACTGGCGATGGGCCCGCTCGAAGAGGCGCTGAAGACCGAGGACGCGGGCAAGATCCGCAGCGGTATCCAGAACCTGACCGAAGCCGCGATGAAGCTGGGCGAGGCGATCTACAAGGCCCAGGCCAGCGAAGGTGGCAAGGACGAGGATGAACCGCGCTCGGCGGATGACGATATCGTCGATGCCGATTTCGAGGATCTGGGCGAGAACAAGCGCCGCTAAGCGCGCTGGAACGGCCAAGGCCGGTCCGCCCCCGGGCGGGCCGGTCCTTCATGTTCCGACAAGGGGTGCAGCATGGCAAAGCGGGACTATTACGAGACATTGGGCATCGCGCGCGGCGCGGCCGCAGACGAGATCAAGAAGGCCTATCGGGCCAAGGCGAAGGAACTGCACCCCGACCGCAACCAGGACAACCCGGATGCCGAGGCACGGTTCAAGGAAATCAACGAGGCCTATGACGTCCTGAAGGACGAGAACCGCAAGGCCGCCTATGACCGCTACGGCCATGCCGCCTTCGAAGGTGGCGGCGGCCCCCGCGGCCCCGGGCCCGGCGGCGCCGGTCAGGGCGATTTCGCCTCGGCTTTCTCCGACGTGTTCGAGGATCTGTTCGGCGACTTCATGGGCGGCCGCGGTCCCGGCGGCCCCGGTGGCCGCCAGCGGGCGCAGCGCGGCTCCGACCTGCGCTACAACATGCGCATCTCGCTCGACGAGGCGTTCCGCGGCGCGCAGAAGACCATCACCGTCCCCACCTCGGTCGCCTGCACCGCCTGCTCGGGCACCGGAGCCGAGGGCGGCGCCGAGCCCACCGTCTGCCCCACCTGTTCGGGCATGGGCAAGGTCCGGGCGCAACAGGGCTTCTTCACGGTCGAGCGCACCTGCCCCACCTGCGGCGGGCTCGGCCAGACCATCAAGAACCCCTGCAAGGTCTGCCACGGCGCCGGCCGGGTGGAAAAGGAACGCTCGCTCTCGGTCAATATCCCGGCGGGCGTTGAAACCGGCACCCGCATCCGCCTTGCCGGCGAAGGCGAGGCCGGAATGCGCGGCGGCCCGGCCGGGGATCTCTACATCTTCCTCGAGGTGCGCGAGCATCCGCTGTTCCAACGCGACGGCGTCAACCTCTTCTGCCGCGTCCCCGTCGGCATGACCGCCGCCGCCCTTGGCGGCGAGGTCGAGGTGCCCACCATCGACGGCGGCCGCAGCCGGGTGAAGATCCCCGCGGGCAGCCAGACCGGCCGCCAGATGCGCCTGCGCGGCAAGGGCATGCCTGCCCTGCGCGGCGGCGGCACCGGCGACATGCTGATCGAGCTGGCGGTGGAAACCCCGGTGAACCTCACCAGCCGGCAAAAAGAGCTGCTGCGCGAGTTCGAGAAACTGTCCGAGGACAACAACCCGGAAAGCTCGTCCTTCTTCTCGAAGGTGAAGAGTTTTTGGGACGGAATGAAGGGCTGAGGCCTCCCACAGTTCAAGACATCAGGGCGCCCCACGGGGCGCCCTTTTTTGTGCCCGGAATCAAGGCGCCTTGGCGCCGCCGGGCAGCGCCCGTCCGCCCCCTCGGGCGGGCGCTCCTCACCCTCACGGCATAGAACGACGGTGGGAGATGCCGCACCATAAAGCGCCCAGAACTGCCGTTGCTCGCCCACCCGGCGGACGGGCGCTGCCCTTTGCTGTGCAAGCGTGGCTCCGCCTCCCCCCAAAATCGTATGTATGGTTTCCATATAACTTCCATATGCTTTCCATACCCCGAAAACCCCGCCTTTTCAGCGCCTTACCCCCGTTTTCCACGGGTCCGCGCGAAACCCGTTAACCTTTCCTTCACCACATCCCCGCACGCTGCCCACATGTGCCCGACTCGCGCCCTTCACGAAGCCCCCACCCTCTTCGATCTCGACGGGGACGAAGACACCGGCACCGCCCTGCCCGAAGGCCGCCTGCCTTCCTACATCCGCGACCACCGCAAGCGCCTCCGTACCCGGTTCATGGAGGGCGGGGCGGCGGCTATGCCGGATTACGAACTGCTGGAACTCGTCCTCTTCCGTGCCATCCCCCGGCAGGACGTCAAACCCCTCGCCCGCCGCCTGCTGGATTGCTTCGGCGACTTCAACCGCGTCATCACCGCCCCCGCCCATCGGCTGGCCGAGGTGCAGGGCGTGGGCGACGCCGTGGTGCAGGAGTTGAAGATCGTGGAGGCCGCGGCGCAGCGCATGGCACGCGCCAAGGTCTTGAACCGGCAGGTTCTTTCCTCATGGAACGCGCTTCTGGACTATTGCCACACCGCCATGGCCCACCGCGAGACCGAGCAGTTCCGCGTGCTCTATCTAGACCGCAAGAACGTACTGATCGCCGATGAGGAGCAGGCGAAGGGCACCGTCGACCACGTCCCCGTCTATCCTCGGGAAGTGGTCAAACGCGCGCTCGAACTCAACGCCAGCGCGCTGATCCTGGTGCATAACCACCCCTCGGGCGACCCAACGCCGTCCGATCAGGACATCACCGTCACCGGCCAGATCCAGGACGCGGCGCAGGTGATGGGCATCACCCTGCATGACCATCTGATCATCGGCAAAAGCCGCGAACTCAGCTTCCGCGCGCAGGGTCTGCTGTGAGGATCAGTCTGCCAGCGCCAGCCGCCGCGCCGCCAGCCCCGGCAGTGGCATCACCACATAGCCGCCCAGCTGGGCGCATCCCGGCAGCTCCAGCGTGATCGCCGTCAGCACCGCAGGCGCGCCCGCCTCGGCCCGAAAAACCTTCGCCTCCAAGGGCTTGCCGCAGCTCTGCGGCCCGATCTCGGTGGCAATCTCCAGCGCCACGGCGCCCCCAGCGGGCGCGGTATAGACCTGCGCCTGCATCGGCCGCGCCATCGTGGCATCCCCCAGCACCATCAACCGTCCCTCCGGCGCCCCGGCATGCACATGCCCTGGCGCGCCGAACGCGGCCCCGTTCTCATAGGCGTGCAGCTCCAGCGGCTCCGTCCCGCGCCACTCCACCCCGACCCGCACCAGCCCCGGCAAATCGGCCAGCCGCATCCGCCCCAGCAGCTCATCCCCCGCCTCGAACCGCAGGGCAATCGCGGCCTCCCCGGTCAGCGCGGGCACCGCCCCCTGCCAGCTCGCCTGGTCCGACAGCCGTACCGCAAAGCCAAGCCCCGCATGGAAAATCTCCAGCCGCTCGCCCTCGCGGCAGGGCGCCTCTACCGCCACACCGATCATCGCGCCCGGCAAGGGCGACAGCGTCAGCATCGCCGGCGCGCAACCCTGCGGCGCCCCCGACTCGGGCAGCACCGGCAACGGCTGGTCGGCCTTCCGCATTGCGACATCCGGAAGGGGCGGCAAGGCCGGCACAGCCAGATCGACGGGCACTGCCGCACTGTCCAGCGCCGCCGACAGCGCAACGATCCGCGTCGGCGCGACCAGCGGTGCGCCGTCCTGCAACATGTATCCGCTGCTGCCAGCAACCACCAAGGCCACCGCTGCCATCACCATCTGCGTCCGGGAAACCATCATCATCCGTCTCCACCTGCCAACCCCAAGCATCGTTAATGCTTGGGAAAAGCGGCGCGAGCGCGGCCATGTGGGGGCGTTTTCGGCGCGGGGCGGTCGCCACCCCTAGCGACCAGAAGCACAGGGGCCACAAGGGACAGGGCCGGAGGCATCCCTGCCCCCGGCCCTGTCCAATTCACGTCACAATTCGCGGCTGTCAGCCAAGCTTGCCGTGGCAATGCTTGAACTTCTCGCCCGACCCGCAGGGGCAAGGATCGTTGCGCGACGGGTTGCCCCAGGTCGAGGGGTCCGCCTCGTCAAACCCGGGCCGCGCCTCGGGCGCAGCCGGAGCGGCCAGCGGCGCTGGCGCCGCAGCCTCGACAGGGGCTTCCTCGGCAGCCGGCTTTTTCGGCGGGTTCTGCGCAAGATACTGCTTCATCAGCGTATCTTGCTCTTCTTGCGTCAGCGGCCGGATCTGCCCCAGCTTCTGCGTCACCTCGGCGCGCAGGCTTTCGAGCAGCGTCTCGAACAGCGTGAAGCCCTCGGTCTTGTATTCCGAAAGCGGGTCGCGCTGCGCATAGCCGCGGAAGCCCACGACAGACCGCAGATGCTCCAGCGTCACCAGATGCTCGCGCCATTTCGCGTCGATGGTCTGCAGCAGGATCTGCTTTTCGATATTGCGCATCGACTCGGGGCCGAACTTCGCGGCCTTGTCGGCCATGAAGGCATCGGTCTCGCGTTCCATCCGGGCACGGATCTCGTCCTGGTCCACGCCCTCTTCGGCGGCCCAGTCCGCCAGCGGCATCTCCAGCGCCAGCTTGTCGCGCGCGGCGGCGTCCAGCCCGGCGATGTCCCACTGCTCGGCATAGGACCGAGGCGGCATATGCTCGTGCACCAGATCATCGATCAGCTGGTGGCGCATGTCGCGCACGATGTCCGACAGGTCCTCGGCTTCCATGATCTCGCGGCGCTGCGCAAAGATCGCCTTGCGCTGGTCGTTCATCACGTCGTCGAACTTCAGCAACTGCTTGCGGATGTCGAAGTTGCGGCCCTCGACCTTGGCCTGCGCGCGTTCCAGCGACTTGTTCACCCAGGGGTGGACGATGGCCTCGCCTTCCTTCATCCCCAGCGAGGACAACACCTTCTCCAGACGCTCGGACCCGAAGATCCGCATCAGGTCGTCCTCGAGGCTGAGGAAGAACGCAGATCGCCCCGGATCGCCCTGCCGGCCCGAGCGGCCGCGCAGCTGGTTGTCGATCCGCCGGCTTTCATGCCGTTCCGAGGCCAGAACGAACAACCCGCCCGCCTCCAGCACCTTCTGCTTTTCCTCGGCATGTTCAGCCTCGATCCGGCTGCGAAGCTGGTCGGGATTGGCTTCGGGATCGGCGGCCAGCGCCTCCATCACCTTCATCTCGACATTGCCGCCCAGCTGGATGTCGGTGCCGCGGCCGGCCATGTTGGTGGCGATGGTCACCGCGCCGAACTTGCCCGCATCGGCGACGATCTTCGCTTCCTGCTCATGCTGGCGGGCGTTCAGCACGGAATGCGGCACGCCCTCCTTGGTCAGCATGGCGGCCAGCATTTCCGACTTCTCGATCGAGGTGGTGCCCACCAGGATCGGCTGTCCCTTGGCATGCGACTCGTGGATCGCCTTGACGATGGCCTCATACTTCTCACGGGCCGTGCGATAGACGGCGTCGTGTTCGTCGATCCGCTGGATCGGACGGTTGGTCGGGATCTCGACCACGCCCAGCTTGTAGATCTCCATGAACTCCTCGGCCTCGGTGGCCGCGGTGCCGGTCATGCCGGCCAGCTTGCCATAGAGGCGGAAGTAGTTCTGGAAGGTCACCGAGGCCAGCGTCACGTTCTCGGGCTGGATCTTGACGTCTTCCTTGGCCTCGATCGCCTGATGCAGCCCGTCCGACAGGCGGCGGCCGCGCATCATCCGGCCGGTGAATTCGTCGATCAGCATGACCTCGCCGTCGCGCACGATGTAATGCTGGTCCTTCAGGAACAGCTTGTGGGCGCGCAGGGCCTGGGTGACGTGGTGAACGATGCTGGTCGACTCGGGGTCATAGAGCGTCTGCGCCTCGGGCAGCACACCGGCGGCGTGCAGGCGCTGCTCCAGATACTCGTTGCCCTCTTCGGTGAAGGTGGCGTTGCGGGCCTTCTCGTCCAGCTTGTAATGCTCTTCGGTCAGCTCGGGGATGAAGGCGTTCAGCGTCTTGTAAAGGTCGGACCGGTCCTGCGACGGGCCCGAGATGATCAGCGGCGTGCGCGCCTCATCGACCAGGATGCTGTCCACCTCATCGACGATGGCGTAGAAATGGCCGCGCTGGCTCATCTCCTCGACCGAGGTTTTCATGTTGTCGCGCAGGTAGTCGAAGCCAAGCTCGTTGTTCGTGGCATAGGTGATATCGGCGCGGTAGGCGGCGCGCTTTTCGGCGTCGGGCTGGTAGGGATAGACCACGCCGGTGGTCATCCCGAGCGCGGAATAGACCTTGCTCATCCAGTCGGCATCGCGCTTGGCGAGGTAGTCGTTCACGGTGACGACATGCACGCCCTTGCCCGCAAGCGCGTTGAGGTAGACCGGCAGCGTCGCCATCAGCGTCTTGCCCTCGCCGGTCTTCATCTCGGCGATGTTGCCCCGGTGCAGGAAGATCCCCGCCACCAGCTGCACGTCGAAGGCGCGCAGGCCAAGCGCCCGCTTCGCCGCCTCTCGGCAGTTGGCGAAGGCCTCGGGCAGCAGCGCGTCAAGGCTCTCGCCCTTCGCCACCCGGTCCTTGAATTCTTCGGTCTTCTGCTTGATGCCCTCGTCGGACAGCTTCTGGAACTCGGGCTCCAGCGCATTGATCCGCTCGACAAGCGAGCGGGCGGATTTGACCTTGCGATCATTCGGCGTGCCGAAGACCTTCCGCGCGAGACTTCCGATGCCCAGCATGTTTTCTCCGCTTGGCTTCAACTGACAGGATCGTGTGAGACGCGACCCTTGCCCGCCCTTCGCGCCTTGCCTAGAAGGGCTGCGAACAATGGACGGAACGGCCCTCACAGGACCATAGGCGATGTAAGGGGCCGCCGTCAGAGTGTCAACGCCGCGCCGGTGCGCGGCCCTTCCGGGAGTTGCTGCGATGTCGATGAGCTTGAAATTCAAAGGCGCGGCCGTGGCCTGCCTGCTGTTGGCCTCGCCGCTGTCCGCGCAGGACGTGACCGCCGATACCGTTGTTGCCACCGTGAACGGCCAGGGCATCACCGTGGGCCACATGATCGCCATGCGTGAAAGCCTGCCGCAGGAATATCTCGCGCTGCCCGATGACCTGCTGTTCAACGGCGTGCTGGACCAGCTGATCCAGCAGACCGCGCTGGCGCAGCTGGGGGAAGACTCGATCAGCCGCCGCGATGAGCTGATCCTGGAAACCCAGCGGCTTGGCTACCTGGCCGGGATCGTGCTCGACGATACCGCCATCGCCTCGGTCACGGATGAGACGCTGCAGGCGGCCTATGACGCGAAATACGCAAATGCGGCGCCCAGCAAGGAATTCAACGCCTCGCATATCCTGGTCGAGACCGAGGAGGACGCGGCTGCGATCAAGGCCGAGATCGACGGCGGCATGGATTTCACCGAGGTCGCCAAGACCCGCTCCACCGGACCCTCGGGCCCCAATGGCGGCGAGCTTGGCTGGTTCGGGCTGGGGATGATGGTCGAGCCCTTTGAAACTGCGGTGATCGGCATGGAGGCGGGCGACGTATCCGGCCCGGTTCAAACGCAGTTCGGCTGGCACATCATCCGACTGAACGAGACCCGCATGGCCGATGCCCCGGCGCTGGACGCGGTCCGCGACGAGCTGGCCGCCGAGGTGCAGGAGCAGGCGGTGATGGACCGTGTCACCGCCGTGACCGAGCAGGCCGAGGTGGTTCGTTCGGACGAAGGGCTTGACCCGGCGATCCTGAAGGATACAGCGATCCTGGGCGAATAACGCAAGCGGGTTCAGGGAGACGCGGCGATGGCGAAGAAAGACAAGAAGGACGGCGACAAGAAAGACGGCCTGAAGCTGCGTAAGCTGAAGGCCAAGGTCGCCAAGCTGAAGTCCAAGCTCGTTGGGGATGACGCTGCCCCGGCTGGCAAGAAGCCTCTGGCCGTCTCTCCGCTGGCACCCAAGGGCGGCTTCCCGGCGCTGCCGGTGATCGGCGGCGTCGAATTCGCCGCCGCTGCTGCCGGGGTCCGCTATGCCGGCCGCACCGATGTGATGCTGGCCCGCCTTGCCCCCGGCACCGCCATTGCCGGCGCCTTCACCCGCTCCTCGACCCGCGCCGCCTGCGTGCTCGACTGCCAGGCCAAGCTGGCCTCTGGCGGCAACGCCGAGGCGGGCGCGGCGATCGTGGTCAACTCCGGCAACGCCAATGCCTTCACGGGCGCCGATGGGCAAAAGGCAGTCGACCGGGTGACCGGCGCCGTGGCGGAGGCGCTTGGCCTTCCCGCCGCCCGTGTCTTCTCCTCCTCCACCGGGGTGATCGGCGAGCCGCTTCCCTGGGAGCGTATCGCGGCCAAGGTCGAGGAACTGAAGGGCGCGCTGGATGACGAGGGCATCGAGGATGCCGCCCGCGCGATCATGACCACCGACACCTTCCCCAAGGGCGCCAGCGCGGAAGTTGAAGGCGACGGCGGGCCGATCCGCATTGCCGGCTTCGCCAAGGGCTCGGGCATGGTTGCGCCCGACATGGCGACGATGCTGGTCTACATCTTCACAGACGCCAAGATCTCGGCAAAGAACCTGCAGAAGATCCTGTCCCGCAACATGGACAGCACCTTCAACGCCATCACCGTGGACAGCGACACCTCTACCTCGGATGCGCTGATTCTGGCAGCCACGGGTGCCTCGCCCGCCGCCGAAATCTCCGACCTGCGCTCGCGCGTGGCGAAAGAGTTCGAGGCGGCGCTGCGCAGCGTGATGCTGGATCTGGCGCAGCAGGTCGTGCGCGACGGCGAGGGGGCAACCAAGTTCGTCGAGGTGCAGGTGACCGGCGCAGAGACGGCAGACGATGCCAAGCGCGTCGCCTTCGCCATCGCCAACTCGCCGCTGGTCAAGACCGCCATCGCCGGGCAGGACGCGAACTGGGGCCGTGTGGTGATGGCCGTCGGCAAGTCCGGCGCCAAGGCCGACCGGGACCTGCTGGCGATCCGCTTTGGCGACATTCTGGTGGCCGACAAGGGATGGCGGGTGCCCGATTATTCCGAGGCGATGACCTCCGCCTACATGAAAGGCGATGAGCTGGTGATCGGCGTCGACCTGGGCCTCGGCAAGGCGGCCTACACCGCCTGGACCTGCGATCTGACCCACGGATATATCGACATAAATGCCGACTATCGCTCCTGACGCGGCCGTGAAGGTCGTTCTGGTCTCTGCCGTCGCGCTGATCGATGCCGACGGCAGGGTGCTTTTGGCGCAGCGCCCCCAGGGCAAGTCGATGGCCGGCCTCTGGGAGTTTCCCGGCGGCAAGGTCGAGCCCGGCGAGACGCCGGAGGCCGCGCTGATCCGCGAGCTGCACGAGGAACTTGGGATCGACACCTGGGCCTCGTGCCTGGCGCCGCTGACCTTTGCCAGCCACGCCTATGACAGCTTCCACCTGCTGATGCCGCTCTTCGCCTGCCGCAAGTGGCAGGGCATCGTGGCGCCTCAGGAAGGGCAGAAACTGGCTTGGGTGCGCCCGGTGGATCTGCGCAGCTACCCGATGCCGCCCGCCGATATCCCGTTGATCCCGATCCTGCGCGACTGGCTCTAGGCACCGCTACGACAGATCTGCGGCGCGGCGACGCGCCCCCCGGATGCCGCACTGCAGAAATTCATTTCAAATTTGTTACCGATCGCGCAATAAAAGTACTTGCGAGATGCTTCATAAATATGTCAAAACTGCAGCATGGGGATGCAAGGTCGGGGCAAGATTTATGCATCGTGGAAACTGCGGGAAGTGGGAGAGTTTGCGATGCTGAGAACGATCACAGTCGGGAGCTGCGTTTCGGTGCAAGGCACGTTCGAACGCCAGCTGGAGAATGGCAAGATTCAAGTGCGTGTTGGGGAACGCGTATTTGCGGGCAACCCGGTTGCCAAGAAGGCCGACTAGGAGGAGAGTTGGCTTTCAAAACGAAAAAGGGAGGCTCGCGCCTCCCTTTTTTGTTGTCTGATCGCCAGTAGGGCGAGCCCGCCGCGAGGGCGGGCCGCAGGCCGTTACAGCAGCCTGCGTTCCACTTCCTCGCGCTCGAAGATCTCGATGACATCGCCTGCGCGAATGTCTTCGTAATTCTCGAAGGCCATACCGCATTCCTGGCCAGAGATGACTTCCTTCACCTCGTCCTTGAAGCGCTTCAGCGTCTTCAGCGTGCCTTCGTGGATCACCACGTTGTCGCGCAGCAGGCGCACCCCGGCGGACCGGCGGGCAACACCTTCGGTGACGAGACAGCCGGCAACCATGCCGACGTTCGACACCTTGAAGACTTCCTTGATCGTCGCATACCCGATGAAGGTTTCGCGGATCTCGTTCTTCAGCAGGCCAGAGGCGGCGGCCTTCACGTCGTCGACCAGATCGTAGATCACCGAGTAGTAGCGGATCTCGACGCCCTTCTGGTTGGCGGCGGCACGGGCCGGCGCATTGGCCCGCACGTTGAAGCCGATGACCGGCGCGCCTGAAGCTTCGGCCAGACCGATATCGCTCTCGGTGATGGCGCCGACACCCGAATGCAGCACGCGCACGCGCACCTCTTCGTTGCCGATCTTCTCCATCGCCTGGATGATCGCCTCGGCAGAACCCTGCACGTCGGCCTTCACCAGGATCGGCAGCTCCGACACGTTCTTGTCGGCCTTGGCCTTCGCCATCAGCTGTTCCATCGTGGTCGCGGCACCGGCAGCGGCACGCTTGTCGCGCGTCACCTGATCGCGGTAATCCGCAATCTCGCGGGCCTGCGCCTCGGTCTCGACGACGTTCAGCACGTCGCCGGCCTCGGGCGTTCCGTTGAGACCCAGCACCTCGACCGGAACCGACGGCCCGGCCTCGTCGACGCGCTCCCCCTTGTCGTTGATCAGGGCGCGAACCTTGCCCCACTGCGCGCCGACGACGAAGATGTCGCCCTTGTGCAGCGTGCCATGCTCGATCAGCACGGTGGCGACGGGGCCGCGGCCCACATCCAGCTTGGCCTCGATCACCGCGCCGGCAGCGGCGCGTTTCGGGTTGGCCCGCAGGTCGAGAATCTCTGCCTGAAGCGCGATGCTTTCCAGCAGCAGGTCAAGCCCTTTGCCGGTCGTCGCCGACACCTCGACGTCGAGCACGTCGCCGCCCATCTGTTCGACGACAACCTCGTGCTGCAGCAGCCCGGTCCGCACTTTTTGCGGGTTGGCCGACGGCTTGTCGCATTTGTTGATCGCCACGATCATCGGCACGTTGGCGGCCCGCGCATGGGCAATCGCCTCGACCGTCTGCGGCATCACCGCATCGTCGGCGGCAACCACCAGCACCACGATATCCGTCACCTGGGCACCGCGGGCACGCATCGACGTGAACGCAGCGTGGCCCGGCGTGTCGAGGAAGGTCAGCACCGCACCCGAATCGGTGGTCACCTGATAGGCGCCGATATGCTGGGTGATGCCGCCAGCTTCGCCCGACACGACACTGGTCTTGCGGATCGCATCCAGCAGCGAGGTCTTGCCGTGGTCGACATGGCCCATGATCGTCACGATCGGCGGGCGCGGTATCAGGTCTTCATCGGCGTCCAGCACCTTGTGGATGACCTGTTCCACATCCGAGTCGGACACACGCACTGCCTTGTGGCCGAATTCCTCGATCACCAGTTCCGCAGTATCCGCGTCGATCGGCTCGTTCATGCTGACCATCAGGCCCATCTTCATCAGCGACTTCACCACATCGGCGGCGCGTTCGGCCATCCGGTTGGCAAGTTCCTGAACAACGATGGTTTCGGGCAGCTGGACGTCACGCACCATCTTCTCGGCGCGCTGGCCCATGCCCATCGCCTTCTGGCGGGCCTTGTCCTGCTTGCGCTTCATCGCGGCGAGCGAGCGCGTGCGCCCGCCTTCGCCGTTCAGCGCCTCGTTCAGCGACAGTCGGCCGGTCCGGCGGCTGTCTTCGGTGCCCTTGCCCTTGCCACGCGCATCACGGTCGGCCGCGGCATCACGCTCGCGGTCGGTCTTGCGGGGGGCAGCGGCGGTGACGCCTTTGGTCGCGGCACGAGACGCCGCGGCTTCGGCAGCGGCCGGATCGGCCGGCTTGTCCGAGGCTGCGGGCTTGCGCACATCTTCTTTCTTCTGGGCGCGGATCTCGGCTTCGCGCACCTTGCGGGCATCTTCCTCGGCTTTCAGCCGCAGGGCTTCCTGATGCTCGCGCTCTTCGCGTTCCTTCGCCTCGATCTCGGCGCGGCGCCGGTCGCGCTCTTCCTCGCGGGTTTTCTCGTCTGCCACGCGTTGCGCAGTCTCTTCGACCTCACGCGCCTTCGCGGCACGCAGGGCGCTAAGACGGCGCTCCATCTCGACGTCGGAAATCCCGGCGGGGCGCTTCGACGGATCGCCCAAGGCGCCGGTGCCGGTGCCCTTGCCCGGGGGCGTCCCGGGTTTTGGCACCACGACACGCTTGCGCTTCGTCTCGACCAGCACGCTTTTCGTCCGGCCGTGGGAGAAGCTTTGCTTCACCTGACCGGAACGCCCGCTGCCGAGCCCAAGGGGTTTTTTGCCGTCACTATCGCTCATGCCGAATTCGTATCCTTCCCGGCGGTCCTGCCGCCGTCGTGCTTGCCTTCGATGGCCTTGCTACGCAGACCCGAAAGCTTTGCCGCTTCCTCTACAACACGCCGTGCGAGTCCGCCAGCCGCAAGCGCGCCGTGTATCGCATGTTCGCGCCCGAATGCCAAACCCAATTCCTGGGCTGTCAGGCACCCGAAATACCGCCCGCCGGGCGGCGTCCAAAGCTTGGTCTTGCCGCGCTCGGACCCGTCCGAGGCTTGCAGCAGAACCTTGGCCCTCCCTTGGGCCAGCCACTCTTTCACCTTTTCGAACCCGGTCACCGCGCCGCCGGCCTTGCGGGCCAGCGACACCAGATGCACCACGCGGTCCGCCAGCATCGTCTCGACCCGGTCCACCAGATCGGGCGGAACGATCACCGGCTGCTTGGCCGCGCGGGCAAACAGGCCCTTCTTCGCAGCCTTCTCCAGCGCGTCGCGGTCTGCGGTCACCCACATCCCGCGGCCCGGCAGTTTCTCCGAAAGGTCGGCCACGACGGTTCCGTCGGGCGCGACAACAAAGCGGATCAGCCCGGCTTTCGGCTGCGTCTCGCCAGTGGCAATGCACCGGCGCTCCGTCTCGTCTTCGCTCTTGTCACGGCCTCCACGCGTCATGGCTGTCCTCCGGGGCCCTTCCTCAGGCCTCGTCCTCCGCCACAGGCGCTTCGGCGTCGCCAGCAAGCTCCGAGGGGTCGACCCAGCCCAGCTGGATCCGCGCCGTCATCACCAGATGCTGCGCTTCCTCCAGGCTCATGTCGAATTTCTCGAGGATGCCTTCGTCCTTCACGCGCTCGCCATTGACCGTGGTCCAGCCGCCGGCCAGCTCCCAGTCGGCGCAGGTGGCGAAGTCTTCCAGCGTCTTCACGTCATCTTTCGCCAGCGCCTCCACCATCTGGGGAGTCAGGCCCTCGAATTCAATAAGGCTGTCCTCGACACCCAGTTCGCGGGCCGCTTCCAGCGCCTTGCTGTTCAGCGCCTCGATATGGTCGCGGGCCCGGGCCTGCAGTTCGGCGGCGGTCGCATCATCGACGCCCTCGATCACCAGCAGCTCTTCAAGGTCGACATAGGCGACCTCTTCAAGATTGGTGAAGCCTTCCGACACCAGCAGCTGCGCGAAGGTCTCGTCCAGGTCCAGCGCGGCCATGAACATCCCGGTGCGGTCGGCGAATTCGGCCTGGCGCCGCTCGGATTCCTGCGCTTCAGTCAGGATGTCGATGTCGAGCCCTGTCAGCTGGCTGGCAAGGCGCACGTTCTGGCCGCGGCGGCCGATGGCCAGCGACAGCTGTTCATCGGGCACCACCACCTCGATGCGGTTCGCCTCTTCGTCGATCACAACCTTCGATACTTCGGCCGGCTGCAGCGCGTTCACGAGGAAAGTCGCCTGATCCTCGTTCCACGGAATGATGTCGATCTTCTCGCCCTGCAGCTCGTTCACCACGGCCTGCACACGGCTGCCGCGCATACCGACGCAGGCGCCGACCGGGTCGATGGAGCTGTCATAGCTGATGACGGCGATCTTGGCGCGGCTGCCCGGATCGCGGGCCACGGCCTTGATCTCGATGATGCCGTCATAGATTTCGGGCACTTCCATCTTGAACAGCTCGGCCATGAACTGCGGATCGGTCCGCGACAGGAACACCTGCGGGCCCCGGGCCTCGCGGCGCACGTCCTTGATGTACGAGCGGATGCGGTCGTTCGGGCGATAGCTTTCGCGGCCGATCTTCTCGTTCCGGCGCAGGATGGCTTCGCCGCGGCCGATATCCACGATGATGTTGCCGTATTCCTCGCGCTTGACCACACCGTTGATGATGGTGCCCTTGCGGCCTTCGAACTCTTCGAACTGACGGTCCCGCTCGGCTTCGCGGACCTTCTGCAAGATCACCTGCTTCGCCGATTGCGCGGCGATGCGGCCCAGATCGACCGGGGGAACCTCTTCGATGATCTCGTCACCGATCTTGGGGTCGGCCAGAAACTGCTTGGCCTGCACGACGGTCATCTGCGCCTGATAGCTTTCGACGGCGTCATCCTCGACAACCGTCCGCACCCGGGTGAACTGCGCGCGCCCCGTCTTGCGGTCGATGGTCACGCGGATGTCCATCTCGGACCCGTAGCGGGACTTCGCTGCGCGGGCGAGCGATTCCTCCATCGCCTGGATGACGAGCTCGGGGTCGATCATCTTCTCGCGGGCAACCGCCTCGGCGGTCTGCAGAAGTTCCAGCTGGTTTGCGGAAGTGATGGCCATTCTCACGCCTCCTTGGACGGGTCAGAGTCTGTATCGGTTTCGTCGGTTTCGGTTTCGATGTCGTCGAACTGGTCCTCGTCGACGATGCCGGCCGCCTTGCGCTGGCGCAGCATCTCGGCGATCAGCTCATCGGTCAGGATCAGCTTGGCATCGGTCAGCCAGTCGAATTTCAGGCCGATGGTCTGGATGCCATTGGCGCCGTCCTCGATGTTGATCAGCACCTCGTCGGCCTCGGTGCCGACCAGGATGCCCTTGAAACGCTTGCGCCCGTCGATCTGGGCCTCGGTCTCGATGCGGGCCTCATAGCCTTCCCACATGTCGAAATCCTTGAGCCGGGTCAGCGGTCGGTCGATCCCGGGGCTGGAGACCTCAAGATAATAGTTGTCCTCGATCGGGTCTTCGACATCGAGAACCGCCGACACCGCGGTCGACACCTTGGCACAATCATCGACATCGATGCCGCCTTCGGGCCGGTCGGCCATGATCTGCAGCGTCTTGGTCTGCCCGCCCATCAGGCGGATGCGGACCAGCTCGAACCCCAGGCCCTCGATGGCCGGGCCGACGATTTCGGCCAGCTTGCGGTCGATGGCGGTCTTGGCGATCAGGTCGCTCATGTTCCGATCCTTAAAAACAAAAAACGGGCCGTGGCGGCCCGTTGCAAGCTCCGGTGGGCCGCCGGGTTTGGACCCCGGTAGCGCCGCTGTTGAAGGGCCATATACGCAAGCGGCGACGAGTCTGCAAGCCTGATCGCGTTCAGCCCTGCCGCGGGTTGAAGCGCCAGACCCAAAGGTTCAGCGCCGCCGCCGTGATCAGCCATGCGAGATAAGGCACGATCAGGAGCCCCGCCACGGTATCCAGCGCCCAGAAGGTGACCAGCATCCCCACCACTGCGACCAGCAGGCCCGCCATCACCAGCAGCGCCGTGAACATCCGGTGCGCGCCGAAGAACACCGGCGTCCACAGGGTGTTGAACGCGATCTGCATCGCCCAGAAAGCCAGCGCCTGCCCGTTGCCGGGCAGCACCGCCACCCGCGTCGCGGCATAGCTGGAGAACAGGTAAAGCACCGTCCACACCACCGGAAATGCCCAGTTCGGCGGCGTCCAGGTGGGCTTGTTCAGCCCGACATACCAGGCGCCCGGCTTGAACAGGAAGCCCGTAGAGGCAGCAGCGGCCGAGGCGGCAAGGAAGGTCAGGAACAGCGGGAAGGTGATCATGAGGTATCCGTTCAGGAGGGAGGGGACAAACGCGGCGCGCTGCCGTCAGGGTCCGTCGCGCAGCGCGTTCATCACCCGGACAAGCTCGGCGCTGATCCCGGGCTCCGACAGCGCGTGCCCCGCCGCCGGCACCATACGCAGATCGGCTCGGCCCCAGCCCTCGGCCAGCTTCCAGGCCGACACTGGCGGGCAGATCATGTCGTAGCGGCCCTGCACGATGGTGGCAGGGATATGCTCGATCCGGCCGCGCTGGCGCAGGATCTGGCCGTCCTCCTCGAGAAAGGCGGAATTGCGGAAGTAGTGGTTCTCCAGCCGGGCGAAGGCGCGGGCATAGTCGGGCGGCGCCTCGCCGATCGGCAGGGCATGGTCCACCGTCGCCAGCGCGTTCTCCCAATGCGCCCAGATCCGGGCGTGGCGCGCTTCGGTGGTGTAGTCGCCGCAGAACAGCCGCCGGTGATAGGCCGCGATCAGGTCGCCGCGCTCGTCCTCGGGGATCGGGCGCAGGAACTCGGCCCAGAGATCGGGCCAGAACGCCCCCGCCCCGCCGCCATAGAACCAGTCCAGCTCTGCCTGCGTCGCCAGGAACACCCCCCGCAGCACCAGATGCGCCACCCGGTCCGGATGCGCCTGCGCATAGATCAGCGCCAGCGTCGCGCCCCAGCTGCCGCCGAACACGATCCAGCGGTCGATGCCAAGCGCCTCGCGGATCCGCTCGATATCGGCGACCAGGTGCCATGTGGTGTTGGCCGCAACCTCGGCATGGGGGCGGGATCGCCCGCAGCCACGCTGGTCGAACAGCACCGTGCGATACACCGCGGGGTCGAAGTAGCGCCGCATCGCCGGCGAGCATCCGCCCCCCGGCCCGCCATGCAGCACGACCACCGGCAGGCCCTGCGCATGCCCGCATTGCTCGACATAGAGGCGGTGCCCATCGCCCACCTCCAGCATCCGCTGATCGAACGGATCAGCCGGCGGATAGAGATAGGCGCCGGGCGCGCGCTTTTGACCTGCGGTTCTGTCCATGATCGGACTATATAACGCAAAACGATTGCCCGCTACCGCCGGGCGCATTTGCCGAGGACCATCATGACAGCTGCCAGCCCCAACACCGTCGATCCTGCCGAAGTGGCGAAATTCGAGGCGATGGCCGCAGAATGGTGGGACCCGAATGGCAAGTTTCGCCCGCTGCACCTGATGAACCCCTGCCGGCTGGACTACATCACCCGCCAGATCGCGGCAGAGTTCGGGAGGGATCTGACCTCGGAGGCCCCCTTCGCCGGGCTGCGCCTGCTGGATATCGGCTGCGGAGGCGGGCTGCTGGCCGAACCGATGGCGCGGCTGGGGGCAACGGTCGTCGGCGCCGATGCCGCCCCGCGCAACATCCCGGTGGCGCAATTGCACGCGGAACAATCGGGGCTGCAGATCGACTATCGCCACACCACCGCCGAGGCGCTGGCGGCGGCGGGCGAGCAGTTCGACGTGGTGCTGAACATGGAGGTGGTGGAGCATGTGGCCAGCCCGCTGGACTACCTGACCGCCTGCCGGCAGTTGCTGAAACCGGGCGGGCTGATGGTCTGCTCTACCCTCAACCGCAATGCCAAGTCGTTCATGATGGCGATCGTCGGCGCGGAATGGGTGATGCGCTGGCTGCCCAAGGGCACGCATGACTGGGCGAAGTTCATCACGCCCGATGAGCTTTACGGGCTGCTGCGCCAGGCAGGGCTGGATCCGGTGGACCGGCAGGGCATGGTCTTCAACCCGCTTGGCTGGTCGTGGTCGCTGTCGCCCCGCGACCTGAGCGTGAACTACGTCACCACCAGCGTGAAGCGCGCCTGAGGGTCAGTCCTTGCGCGGGTCCGGCTTCGGCTCGCCCTTCTTGAACTCTTCGGGGCGGTGCGCGCTGCCCTCATGATCATCCTGATCGTTCTGGTGGCGCGTGGTCTTGGGGCGTTTCTCTTCGGCGGGCTTCGGCGAATTGGGCATGGCGATGGTCCTTCTGCTGCAGCCCAACGCGGCCAGGCCACGAAGGTTCAGTCGGCCAGACCCAGCCGGCTGCGGAATTCCCGCAGCACCGGCAGCACGGCGCGGACCTTGTCAGCCCCCACGGCCTTCACCACCTCTGACAGTACCGGGGTCAGCGCCGCCACCGCCGCATCGCGGGCCGCGCGCCCGGCCGGGCTGATCGACACGAACTTGCGGCGGGCATCGTCCCAATCGGGACGGATATGCACATGCCCGGCCCACTCCAGTTTCGACAGGGTGTTGGTCATCGCGCCGCGCGTCACATGGAAGGTCAGCGCCAACTGCGCCGGGGTGCGTTCCTCCTGCGAGCGGGCCAGATGGTTCAGCACCGAGAAATGCGAGATTTCCATGCCCTTGGGCAGCGCCTTCTGCACCACGCCGCGCGCAAGCTGGTCGGCCATGAACACCTCGGCGAACAGCGCCGCGGCCAGCGATTCGATGTGCTGATCGTCCAGCTCCGTCATCGGGGGTGGCCCATGATCAGGGCGGCGCGCATTCGCTTAGCCCTTCAGCAGCGCGTCAAGCTTGCCGGCCCGGTCCAGCGCATGGATGTCATCCGACCCGCCGACCGCCTGCCCGCCGATGAAGATCTGCGGCACCGTATGGCGGCCCTTGGCGCGCTGCATCATCTCGGCGCGCTTGGCAGCATCGGAACTGACATCGGTTTCCTCGAAGGCAACACCCTTCGCTGTCAGCAGCCGTTTGGCCGCGACGCAATAGGGGCACCAGGGGGTGGTATAGATTTCAACGCGTTGCATGATCGGTCCTTGTAGCTGTCAAGGACCATATAAGGAGTCAGCCGTCCTTCGCAACGCGCGCAAGCGCCACAATCGAAACAGAGGACGCCCCCGCCGCCCGCAGCGCGTCGGCCGCGGCGGCAAAGGTGGCGCCTGAGGTCATCACGTCATCGACGATCAGCACGCTTCGCCCGGCAAGCGCCTTGGCGCGAGCAGGGTTGACACGAATCGCCTCTGCCATGTTTTCGAACCGCTCTTGCCGACCGCGGCCCTCCTGGCTTGGCGTGGCGCGGATGCGGTGCAGCAGGTCGGGGCAATGGTCCAGCCCCGCCAGACGCGCCAGAGCGCCCGACAGCAGCGCCGACTGGTTGAAGCGCCTCTTGAGGAACCGCCGCCAGTGCAGCGGGATCGGCGCGACCAGCATCCCCGCCTGCAGGATCGGCGCGGCCGCGGCGGCAAGCCAGCCCGCCATCGGCCGCGCCAGTTCCAGCCTGTCGCCATGCTTCAGCGCCAGCACCAGCCGCCGCCCGGTATCGCGATAGACCAGCGCCGCGCGGCCCCGGTCCCAGGGGCGGGCGATGGTCAGGCAATCGTCGCAGAACTCCGCCCGGTCGTCCGCGTCCCCGGGCAACGGCGTTCCGCATTTGTCGCAGGCGAGCCCGCGGATGAAGCCGGTTTCGCGCCAGCAGTCGGGGCAGAGGCCGAACTCCTCCGTCACCGCGCCGCCGCAGGAGATGCATTGCGGCGGGAACAGCAGTCGCAAACCGCGCCGGAGCCCGCTTTGCATTCCCTCTCGAAGCCCCGTAAGCTCTGCACCCATGCTGCCCCCCTCCGCCCCTCCGCCCCTGACTGACCGCAAGGCACTGGCCCTGCACCGAGCCCGCGCGGTTGCGCGGGGCGCGGACCTGTTCCTGCACGAGGATGCGGCCGACGAGATCCAGCAAAGGCTGAGCGAGGTTAACAGAACGTTTACGGCGCCGGCGATCGTGACGGGTTTCCCGGAGTTCTGGCGCGATGTGCTGCCCGGCGCGCGGGTGGTGCCTGATGACGATCGGCTCGATCTGGTGGACGGGGCGCATGACCTGGTGATCCACGCGATGTGCCTGCACTGGGCGAACGACCCGGTGGGGCAGATCGTGCAGTGCCGCCGCGCGCTGGCGCCGGACGGGCTGTTCCTGGGGGTGCTGTTCGGCGGGCAGACGCTGGCGGAACTGCGCAGCGCGATGGCCGAGGCCGAGGTGGCGCTGACCGGCGGCCTCTCGCCCCGGGTGCTGCCGATGGGCGAGATCCGCGATCTGGGCGGGCTGCTGCAGCGCGCCGGGCTGGCGCTGCCGGTGGCCGATGCCGCGGTGAAGACGGTGCATTACCGCGACCTGGCGCATCTGATCCGCGACCTGCGCGGCATGGGCGAGACCAACGCCCTGGCCGCGCGCCGCCCCGGCCCGCTGCCACGCCCGGTGCTGGTCCGCGCGGCAGAGGTCTATGCCCAGAGCTTCCCCGCCCCCGACGGCCGCATCCGCGCCAGTTTCGAGACAATCTTCCTGACCGGCTGGGCGCCGCATGAAGGCCAGCAAAAGCCGCTGCGCCCCGGATCGGCGACGCACCGGCTGGCCGATGCGCTGCGCATCCCTGGGGAGGGGTCAGACTGAGGCCAAGGCAGCCTCGTCCAGCGCTGCAAGGAAGCGCTCCGACCACCAATGCACATCCTCGCGCAGCAGGCCCTCCATCAGCGCCTCATAGCGCCGGCTACGCTCTGACCGGGGCATGGTCAGCGCCGTCAGCATCGTCGCTGCGATCTGCTCGTCATCATGCGGGTTGACCATCAGCGCCTCGGTCATCTGCTCGGCGGCCCCGGCAAAGCGGCTGAGGATCAGGACGCCCGGATCGTCGGGGTTCTGCGCCGCGATGAATTCCTTCGCCACAAGGTTCATCCCGTCCATCAGCGGCGTCACCAGCGCCACATGCGCGGCGCGGTAGAGGCCCGCAAGCGTTTCGCGCGGGATCGGGCGGTGGATGTAGCGGATCGGGGCCCAGGTGATGTCGGCGAAGCGGCCGTTGATGCGCCCCGCAAGATGCTCCAGCTCGTCGCGGATATCGTCATAGGCCTTCACCCCCTCGCGCGTGGGCGGCGAGATCTGCAGCAGGGACACATGCCGGTGCCAGTCCTCATGCCGTTCCAGAAAGGTGCCGAAGGCGCGGAAGCGCTGCGGCAGGCCCTTGGAATAGTCCAGCCGGTCCACCCCGATCATCATCTGCCGGGTGGGTTTGACGATGCCCTGCGGCAGCATCTCGAACTGCTCGGCCGCCAGTTTGGCAAAGTCGGCGGCGTCGATGCCGATGGGGAAGGCAACGACGCGGGTGCTCTCCTTGCCAAGCCGCAGGGTATCGCCCTCGCCCTCCTCTGCCCCGCCCAGCAGGGTCAGGCCGACGCGGGCATGGACCACATCGCGTTCGACCTGCAGGCCGACCAGATCATACCGCATCAGCCATTTGCACATCTCGGCCCCGTAGGGCATCGCCTGCATCGCCAGATGCGTGGGGAACGGCGTGTGCAGGAAGAAACCGATGGCGTTCTTCGCCCCCAGCAGCCGCAGCTCATGCGCCAGCGGCATCAGGTGGAAGTCATGCACCCACAGCCGGTCATCGGGGCGCAAGATGCCGTGCAGCATCTTCGCCAGCCGCCGGTTCACGCTGCGATAGGCATCGTAATACTCGCCGCGGATTTCCATCAGGTCGGTGCGGTCGTGGAACAGCGGCCAGAGCACCGAATTGGCGTAGCCGGCGTAGTAGTTGTCCTTGTCCTCGGGCGAGAGGTCGAAGCTCAGCCGCCGGAACTTGCCGCCCTCGATCTCGGTGAAGGTGTCCGACGGATTCTCGACCGTTTCGGCGGCAGAGCCGATCCAGATCCCTCCCGTCCGCTCCAGCACATCGGCCAGGGCCACGACGAGGCCCCCGGTCGGGTTGGGGCCAAGGGGGATGCGGTTGGAAATGCAGATGAGCCTGCCCATGAAAATCGTCTCCTGTTCAGGTTTCTGTCGCTGCCGCAAGCCAGGCGCGGACGGCATCGGGGCTGGCAAGTCGCCAGCGCGCCGCGCTTGCACCCTCGCCGACCTTCACGCCTATCCCGCCAAGCTCTTGCGCCCAGATCAGCGCCGGTTCGTCGGTGGTATCGTCGCCCAGATAGACCGGCCGGCGCCCGGCGAAGGGCGCGGCATCAGCCACAAGGCGCAGGGCGGTGTCCTTGGTCGCGCCTTCGGGGCGCAGCTCGAAGGCCATCTTGGCGGGTTGCAGGGTCAGGCCGGGATGCAGGGAGATCATCTCCGAGGCAAAGGCGCGGGCCATGGCTTCGGCCTCGGGCCTGCTGCGGAAGTGGATGGCGGCGCCATGCGGCTTGGGCTCGGCCAGCAGGCCGTTGGCCGCGGCAAACTCGGCAAACCGGGCGTGCAGCGCGGCAAGGTCTACGGAATGGCTCGCGCCCGGCAGATCCAGCCCCCGGCTTTCGGCGCCGTGGCTGCCGATCAGCGGGCCGGTGAACCGCGGCAGGAACCCCGCCAGCTCTCCCATCGCGCGGCCCGAGACAAGCGCCAGCGCGCCCCCGCACATCGCGTGCAGGTCCATCAGCATCTCTGCCAGCCCCTCCGGAACCTGCACCGCATCGGGGCGCAGCGCGATGTCGACAAGCGTGCCGTCGAAATCCAGAAAAATCGCATCCTCCTCGGGAACCAGTGCGGGCGGCGCGGTGTTGAGGGTGTCAGTCGTCATCCAATGTCCTGTCCTTGCGGGTTTCTGCGGGCGGCTGCGTCCATCCGTCGATTGACCCTGTGTCAAAACGGGTTATGTGCGGTTCGGTTCCGACAAACGCAGCCAGATCGCTCTCAGACCCAGGACAGATCCCATGAACGAGACCCTTCGCGCCCCCCGACTGATGCATGCGCCTGCCGATCATCCGCCGGTCCCTGCCGCGAAGATCGGGATCCTGATCGCCAATCTGGGCACGCCCGATGGCTATGACTACTGGTCCATGCGACGTTACCTGAACGAGTTCCTGTCGGACAAGCGCGTGATCGACTACCCGTCATGGAAGTGGCAGCCGATCCTGCAGGCCATCGTGCTGACCAAACGCCCCTTCAGCTCTGGCGCGAACTACAAGCTGATCTGGAACACCGAGGCGGATGAAAGCCCGCTGATGACGATCACCAAGGCTCAGGTGGCCAAACTGGCCGCAGAAGTGGCCACGCGCTATGGCTCCGAGGTCATGGTGGACTACTGCATGCGCTACGGCAACCCCTCGACCAAGTCGGTGGTCGACCGGATGGTGAAGGCGGGGTGCGAGAAGATCCTGTTCTTCCCGCTTTACCCCCAATATGCCGGTGCCACTTCGGCGACCGCCAATGACGAATTCTTCCGCGCAATGATGACGCAGAAGCGGCAGCCTGCGGTGCGCACCACCCCCGAGTATTTCGACCATCCCCTCTACATCGAAGCGCTGGCGCAGTCGGTGGAGCGGGGCTATGCCGCGCTGGAGCGCAAGCCCGATGTGCTGGTCGCCTCCTATCACGGGATGCCCAAGCGCTATCTGATGGAAGGCGACCCCTACCATTGCCAGTGCCAAAAGACGTCGCGCCTGCTGCGTGAACGGCTGGGCTGGGACAAGGGCGCGATCGACACAACCTTCCAGTCGGTCTTCGGCCCCGAGGAGTGGCTGAAGCCTTACACGGTAGAGCATGTCGCCGAATTGGCGCGTCAAGGCAAAAAACACATTGCCGTGATTTCCCCCGCCTTCTCGGCCGACTGCATCGAGACGCTGGAAGAGATCAACGGCGAGATCCGGGAAGCCTTCGAGCATGCGGGCGGCGAGAGCTTCACCTACATCCCCTGCCTTAACGACGATGACGCCCACATCGCCGCACTGATGGCGGTGATCGGCGACAATCTGGCGGGCTGGATTCGCTGAGCCGCGGCTTGTCCTGATGCGGCACATCTGCATCAGGGCGCGGCCAGGATGTCACGCCGGAGCCCGCGCCAACGGCCCCCGGAAATAGAAAAAGGCGGTGGAGACCACCGCCTTTTTACGATCAGACCTTGCGGCCTGGATCTGATTAGTCTGCCGAAACGACGGCAGCAACCAGGATCAGCAGCAGGATCGGAACGATGATGCCAGCGGACGAGGACGAGGTGTCCTCGACGATGACTTCCGGCTGAACGATCGGTTCAACATAGCCGCCGGCGAAAGCGGTGGAAGCGGCAACCGACAGAGCAGCGGCGAGCGCGATTTTCTTCATGATAACCTCCAGTTAGGCCCTAGGACGATTTTGTGAGGACGGCATAGGGCTCTCAAGTCTGTACCTCGTGTCTCCGTCTAACCAGCATCCGAAACGTTTTGCAACGGGCACCTTTTGGTCATGCTGCAGACGGCCTTCTGATGTCGTCAAATTAGCAACACCTGCGTGCCTACTTTCGCCAGGCTGAAAAGTTCCTCGATGTGGTCATTATAAAGCCCGACGCAGCCGTTGGACGACCGCCGCCCGATCTTGCGCGTGTCATGGGTGCCGTGGATCCGGTAATATTGCCACGAGAGGTACAGCGCATAGGGGCCCAGCGGGTTGTCAGGCGAGCCGCCTTCAACCACATCGGGCCAGTCGGGATTGCTCGCCTTCATCGACGGAGTCGGCCGCCAGGTCGGGGCAACGACCTTCTGCGTCACCTCGGTATGGCCCCGCCGCGTCAGCTCTTCGGACACCGGAACCGAGGTCGGGTAGAGCTTGTAGATCGTCTGATCCTCGGACCAGTAATGCAGCGCACGCGAGGTGATATCGACCAGGATCGCGCCATTGCGGGTGCTGTTGAAATAGGGCTGCCACTGCAACGAGCGGAAGCTGGAAGCATTGCGCCGGGTGCCGCTGGCGATGCTGCCTTCGACCTCTGTGCTGCCGTTCATCGACTGTGCCAGCGCCGGTGCGGCCAGCCCGGAGGCGAAGGCAGCGGCGGCAGTGCCAAGGAATGCACGGCGGCCGAACCCGCCGAGGCGATCTTCACTCATGTCTCTACTCCTCGATGGGTCGTCGTCCGGCTCTCTGGGCCAGATCGCCGTTCAGGATATTTGGTTTGCGGCACTGCCGCAAATCAAACCCGCGTAATTCGGCAGCTTCACGAAGGCTTGGGTTTGAACCCGTGCAAGCAAGGCTGTAATGCTGGCCGGCAACGGAACATCGGGCCAGAACCAATGACACCCATTCACGCACTCCTCCTCACCGCCGCCCTCGCGCTCTCGGCCTGCGCCACGGCAGAGCCGCCGCGGCTTGGACCCGATGGGCGGCCGATGCCGCGGGCCTACATGATCGCGCCGGGGCAAGAGGGGGCGATCCAGTATCGCCTGCTGGATTCGGTGAACGCCCTGCGCGCAGCACGGGGGGCGGCGCCGCTGCAACTCAACTCGGCCCTGAACGCCGCCGCCGCCACCCATTCGCGCGACATGGCTGTGCAGAACCGGCCCTGGCACTTTGGCTCTGACGGCTCCTCGCCGATCGACCGGGTGCGCCGCGCGGGCTACATGGGCACGATGCTGGGCGAGAACATCTCCGAGACCTTCGAGACGGAACTGGAAACCCTCTCTGCCTGGATGGGCGATGCGACCACGGCGGCGGTCGTCATCGATCCGGCGGCGCGCGATCTGGGCTTCGCCTGGTATCAGGAGCCAAGCGGCAAGCTGTGGTGGACGATGATTACCGGCGGCTGAATGCACGAAGGGCGGCCGCGGGGCCGCCCTTTCGCCTTTGGCAGCCCGAGGGCCTATGGCGCGATGATGATCGGCGTTCCGTCGCGCAGCATCGCATAGATATCCTCGATCTCCTTGTCCTTCACGGCGATGCAGCCCGCGGTCCAGTCCGGCGGCATACCCTTGGACTTGCCCGCCTGACCGTGGATGAAGATATCCCCGCCCGGAGACTTGCCCACAGCGCGCGCTGCCTCGCGGTCATAGGGGTTAGGGTAGGAGATGCCGACCGACAGGTGATAGGCGCTGTTGGGGTTGCGGCGGTCAATGTAGTAAACGCCTTCCGGCGTGCGGCCGTCCCCCTCGAACTGCTTGTGGCCCTGCGGCGCAAACCCAAGCGCAATGTCATAGGATTCCAGCACCTTGGTGTGGTGCAGCAGATACATCTTGCGGTCTGTCTTGTTCACATAGACCTGCGTGACCTCGGGGCCATTGTAGGTCTTGAACTTCGAATCCCCACAAGCCGCAAGAGTTGCGAGTCCTGCAAGCAGCAGAAGCGTTCTGATGAGGTGCATGAGGAAAAGGCCTGTCCCGTTTTTTCCAGTGATACACCGGAATCACCCCGCCGCAAAGATGGCGGGACGGGACTCACGGAACGGTGAGCCTAGCGCGAGAGCCTTGCCACCAGCTCGACATGCGGCGACCAGCGGAACTGGTCCACCACCTGCAGCCAGTCGATGCGGTAGCCGCCCGCCACCAGCAGCCGCGCATCGCGGGCAAAGGTGACAGGGTTGCACGACACTGCTGCGATCACCGGCACGGCACTGCGCGCAAGCTCCGCCATCTGCGCCTCAGCCCCGGCCCGCGGCGGGTCGATCACCACGGCGCCAAAGCGGCGCAGCTCATCCGGCAGCAGCGGGCGGCGGAACAGGTCACGCGCTTCGGTGCTGACCCTGTGCAGCCCGCCCGCGCGGCGCCAGCCGGCATCCAGCGCCGCCAGCGCCGCCGCTTGGCCCTCCACCGCATGAACCTCGGCCTGCGCCGCCAGCGGTAGCGCGAAGGCGCCCGACCCGGAGAACAGGTCGGCGATGCTGCGCGCGCCGCCCACCGCTTCGGTGACGGCAGCCAGCAGCGCAGCCTCGCCCTCGGCCGTGGCCTGCAGGAAGGCACCCGAGGCCGGCACCACCTCGGCCGCGCCAAAACGCTGCGCCGGGGGGCGGCGCGTCGCAACCGGCTCGCCGTTCCAGGACAGCCGCGCCAGATCGCCGGCTTCGGCAAGGCCGGACAGCGCCGAGTACAGGGCCGCATCCATCGGCTTGCCGCCCGACACCGCCAAATCGACGCCGCCGGTGGTCAGCGTGACCATCAAGCCAAGCTCCCTCTGCCGGCTGGCCCCCGCCACCGTCACCTCGCGCAGCAGCGGCAGCGTGGCCAGCAAGGCCGGGTGCAGCAGCAGGCAGTGTTCGATCTCGGTTAAGGTCTCCGACGCGCGGCCGTGAAAGCCCACCAGAGCGCCCTTCTTGGTCCGTCGCCCCGCCAGCGTCGCACGCCTCCGCGACCGCGCGGGCGAGGTCACCACCGGCCGCATCGGCGCCTCCAGCCCCTGCCCGGCCAGTGCATGGCGCACGACATCGGCCTTCCACCCCTCGACAAACCCGTCCGAGGCGTGTTGCAACGAACAGCCCCCGCAGGCGCGGTAATGCGGGCAAGGCGCGCGCACCCGGTCTGGCGACGGGGTCACGATCCGCGGCGCGGCGATGCGGCCCGCCACCGGCGCGCCCTCCACCACCTCGCCCGGCAGCGCCTGCGCCACATAGACGGGCCCCTCCAGCCCCTGCGCGATGGCATCCCCCAGATGGCCCAGCCGGTCTATGGTCAGGATCACTCGGCAGCCTCGTCAGCTTCATCCGTGCCGATGAACCCGCCAGACTGCCGGTTCCAGTAGCGCGCATAGAGCCCGCCCCGCGCCAGCAGTTCGGCATGGCTTCCCTGCTCGACGATGCGTCCCTCTTCCATCACCACGATCCGGTCCATCTCGGCAATGGTGGACAGGCGGTGCGCGATGGCCAGCACGGTCTTGCCCTGCATCACCTGCACCAGCGCCGCCTGGATCGAGGCCTCGACCTCGCTATCCAGCGCGCTCGTCGCCTCGTCCAACACCAGGATCGGGGCGTCCTTGACGAAGGCGCGGGCCAACGCGATGCGCTGCCGCTGCCCGCCCGACAGCTTCACCCCCCGCTCGCCCAGATAGGCGTCATAGCCGGTGCGGCCGGTGTGATCGACCATGGTCTCGATGAACTCATCCGCCTCGGCGGTGCGGGCGGCATCCAGCAGCTCTGCCTCGCTGGCATCGGGCCGGCCGTAGCGGATGTTGTCGCGGGCCGAGCGGTTGAACATCGCGGTTTCCTGCGTGACCATGCCGATCTGCCGCCGCAGACTTTCCTGCGTGATCTCGCGCACATCCTGGCCATCGACCAGCAGCCGCCCCTTTTCCACGTCGTAAAGCCGCAGCAGCAGGGCCACCAGCGTCGATTTCCCCGCGCCGGACCCGCCGACGATGCCCAGCTTCTCGCCCGGCGCGATATGGAGCGAGATGTTGCGCACCCCGCCCTGCTTGCGGCCATAGGTGAAGCTGACATCCTCGAAGGTGATCTCGCCGCGGATCTTCTGCAGGCCCACCGCCGCCGGCGCGTCCTGCAGGCCATGCGGCACCGCCAGCGTGGCCATCGCATCCTCGACCTCGCCGACCGAGGTGTAGATCGACATCAACGTGAAGCTGACCCAGCCCGACATCTGCGCGATCCGCATCGAGATCGCCCCTGCCGCCGCGATGGCCCCGGCCGTCGTCAGCCCCTGCTGCCACAGCAGCAGCGTGCCGCCGATCAGCAGCACGGGCAGCAGCCCCGCCAACGTCATCAACGAGGTGCGGAACCAGGTAGAGATGATGCCGAACTCCACGCTCTTCTCGCGGAACCGCTCCATCGCCTTCAGCGCGACCTGGTCCTCATAGGCGGCATGGGCGAACAGCTTCACCGTCTTGATATTGGTGATCGTGTCCACCACCTGCCCCGACACCATCGCCCGCGCCGCCGCCCGCGCGGCGGAGTTTTCGCGCACGCGCGGCATGAAATGGCGGATCAGCAACACATAAGCGACCAGCCAGACCGCCAGCGCCAGCGCGACCCGGTAATCGACCGCGATCAGGAAGATCACCGAACCGATGATCGACGCAAGCGCGAAGCAGACGGTGTTGATGATCTCGGTCGCCACATCGGTGACCGCCCGCGCCGCCTGCATCTGCTTCTGGCTGATGCGCCCGGCAAAATCGTTGTCGAAGAAGGTGACCGCCTGCCCCAGCGTCCAGCGGTGCAGCCGGCTCAACACCAGCGGCATGACATTGGGCCCGACGATGATGGAGTTGGAGGCCGAGGCAAAGCCGAAAGCCAGCGGTCGCAACACCAGGTAGAACAGCACGAACAGCGCCAGCATTCCCGATTGCGCGCTGAAATAGCTCTCCGGCCCCGAAGCCAGCGCCCCGTCGATCAGCCAGCCAAGGATCAGCGCCGACACCACCTCCAGCGAGCCGGTCAGCGCCGAGATCGCCCCGGCGACGCCCAGCATCGGCCAGGACCCGTCAAGGCACCAGCGCATGAAGGGCCACAGCTTGCGCGGCGGCTCTCCTGTCGCGGGGCGGAAAGCATCGATCAGGTTGCCCAGCCGTTTCATCGCATTCACTCTGCTGCATCCTCTGTGCCGATGAAGCCGCCCGATTGCCGCTCCCAGAACCGGGCATAAAGCCCGCCGCTGGCCAGCAGTTCCCCGTGGCTGCCCTGCTCGGCGATGCGGCCATCCTCGATCACCACGATCCGGTCCATATGGGCGATGGTCGACAGGCGGTGCGCGATGGCGATCACCGTCTTGCCCTCCATCACCCCATAGAGCGTGTCCTGGATCGCCGCTTCGACCTCAGAGTCGAGCGCGCTTGTCGCCTCGTCCAGCACCAGGATCGGCGCGTCCTTCAGGATCACCCGCGCCAGCGCCACCCGCTGCCGCTGGCCGCCCGACAGCTTCACCCCGCGCTCGCCGACCTGCGCGTCATAGCCCGCGCGGCCCTCGGGGTCGCGCAGCGTCAGGATGAAATCATGCGCCTCCGCGCGCTGCGCCGCCTCGATCATCTCCGCCTCGGTCGCATCGGGGCGGCCATAGAGGATGTTCTCGCGCACGGAACGATGCAGAAGGCTGCTATCCTGCTGCACCATGCCGATGCGGGCGCGCAGGCTGTCTTGCGTGACCTGCGCGATATCCTGCCCGTCGATCAGGATCCGCCCGCCCTCGGCGTCGTAGAAGCGCAGCAGCAGCTTCACCAGCGTGGATTTCCCGGCACCAGAGCGGCCGATCAGCCCCACTTTCTCGCCGGGCGCAATCGACAGGCTGATCCGGTCCAGCCCGCCGCTGCCGCGGCCATAATGGTGCGACAGGCCCTGCACCTCGATCCGCCCCTCGGTCAGGTTCAGCGGCTTGGCATCCGGCGCGTCGGTCAGTGCGATGGGTTGGGCAATGGTCTCCATCCCCTCGGCCACCACGCCAAGCGCCTGCACAAGGCCAGTGGTCGCCCACATCACCCAATAGGTCATGTTGTTCAGCCGCAGCACCAGTGCCGCTGCCGCCGCAACCACCCCGACAGAAGCCGAGCCCTGATACCACAGCACCACCGCCCAGCCGGTGACGCCGACGATCAAGAGGCCGTTCAGCAGCGTCAACACCACATCCATCGTGGTGATGATCCGCATCTCCTTCTGGAACGTGGTGCGCGCATGTTCGATGGCATCGCGGGCGTAGGTGATCTCGCGGTCATGATGCGCGAACAGCTTCACCGAATGGATGTTGGAATAGCTGTCCACCACCCGCCCGGTGATCGCCGAGCGTGCATCGGACGAGGCCTTCGCCGCCGGCCCCGCGCGCCGGATCGTCCAGCGCAGCAGCAGCCCGTATCCCAGCAGCCACAGCAGCAGCGGCACCACCAGCCGCGGATCCGACCCGGCCAGCAAGGCGATGGAGCCGATCACCGTGGTGACGGCAAAGGCCACCGCGTCGAAGGTCTGGAACACCGCATCCCCGGCAGCGGGCGGCGTCTGCATGATCCGGTTGGCGATGCGGCCGGCAAAGTCGTTCTCGAACCACCCGACCGGCTGGCGCAGCACATGGCGATGCGCCCGCCAGCGGATCAGCGTGCCGAAGTTGGGCAAGATGGTGTTGTGCAGCAGCGCCACATCGGCCCCCGCCAGCACCGGGCGCAGGAACACGATGGCAAGGCCCGCCAGAATGAACTCCGTCCCATGCTCGGCCCAGACCGCCGCTGGCGCGCCGCTGGCCAGCAGATCGACCATCCGCCCCACATACCAGATCAGCACCACATCCAGCGCCGCAACGATCACCGACAGCAGCGCCGTCGCGGCGAACACCGCCTTGAACGGGCGGCAATAGGCCCAGAGAAACGGCCACAGCTTGCGCGGCGGCACGTCCGACTCGGTGTAAGCCGCGAAGGGATCGACGAGATTTTCGAAGAAGCGGAACATGGGAGGGCGCGCCTTTTCCGTTGCCCCCCGCATATAAACCTGTTTGCGGGGAAGGGAAACCGCCGGTCAGCCGAGCAGATCCTCACGCCCAAGGGTGAAGCCCGAGGCGATCCAGCGCGCCTGCAGCTCCGCCAGCCGCGCACCAAGGGCGGGGCCTTCCAACGCCGGCATCAGGTCGGCGGCCTTTACCGGGAGGGTGGCTTGGGCACCCGCTGCCACCGCCTCCTGCCAACCCTCCGGCAAGGGCTGCTCCATCACCGCCGCCCGCGCCAGCAGCGCGTCGCGGGCAAGATCGGCGCCGTGGACAAAGCCCAGTTCCGCCGGCCCCGCCACGCTGCCGATCAGCCCGCGCAACAGATCGAGCCGCCGCGCATCGGCGCGGGACAGGCGCAGCCGCTCGGCCGGATCTTCGCCGCCCAGAACCGACAGCCGGCGGATGGCGTCGGGGGCGAGCCCGTCCTCCAGATGCACCAGCGGCGCCAGCGCCCGCATCTCGGCGCCCGGCAGCACATGGGCCAGAACGCCGCTGGCCTGCATCGCCGCCACCACCGGCGCGGGGTCGGGCGCGGCCAGCAGCTTGCGCATCTCGGCCCCCACCCGTTCGCGGGAAAGCGTCTCTATTCCAGCGGAATGCTCGGCGCAGGCGGCGAGGCCATCGGCATCCAGCCCCTCCTCCGCATCGCCATACCAGGCGTGAAAGCGGAAGAAGCGCAGGATGCGCAGATAGTCCTCGCGGATGCGCGCATCGGCGTCCCCAACGAACCGCACCCGCCGCGCGCGAAGGTCGGCGAGGCCCCCCAGCGGATCGACCACCGTGCCATCTGCTTCGGCATAGAGCGCGTTCATGGTGAAATCGCGCCGCGCGGCGTCATCCTCGACCCTGTCCGCAAAGGCAACGGTCGCGTGGCGGCCAAAGGTCTCCACATCGCGGCGGAAGGTCGTCACCTCATGCGGGACATGGGCGGCGATCACCGTCACCGTCCCATGGTCAAACCCCGTCGGCACCGCCTTCAGCCCCGCCGCCGCGGCCAGATCCATCACCCGCTGCGGCGGCGCGTCGGTGGCGATGTCGATATCGCTGACCGGCGCGCCCAGCAACGCATTGCGCACGCAGCCGCCGACCAGCAGCGCCCGGTGCCCGGCACCCGACAGCATCGCCAGCACTGCCTGCAGTCCGGGCTCCG
Source organism: Frigidibacter albus (assembly GCF_009908165.1). Taxonomy (GTDB): domain Bacteria; phylum Pseudomonadota; class Alphaproteobacteria; order Rhodobacterales; family Rhodobacteraceae; genus Frigidibacter; species Frigidibacter albus. The sequence continues at coordinate 94,020 of NZ_JAAAUC010000006.1, read as the reverse complement.
CTATCCACTCATCCGTGATCCGCATCTTCGGCCATCCGATCCGCCAGCGCTTTCAGCATACGCGCGGTCGCGCCCCAGATGTAATAGGGGCCGTAGGGGGCGACCCAATAGGGCCGTGGCACGCCCAGCCATTGCCGATGTGCGATCCGGTAGCGCGAGGGGTCGCTGACATGCGACAGCGGCACGGTGAAGACTTCTTCGACCTCGCCCGCCTCCGGCACCGGCACGAATCCCCCGCGGATGCGCGCCAGAACCGGCGTCACCACGAAGCCGGTCACCGTCTCATGCGCCGGCATCACACCCAGAACCTCGACGCTGCCCCGGGACAGCCCCACCTCTTCCTCCGCCTCGCGCAAGGCCGCGGCCACCGGATCGGAATCGCCCGGATCGACCTTGCCGCCCGGAAAGGCGATCTGCCCCGGATGGTGCTTGAGCCGCGAGGAGCGTTTGGTCAGCACCACCTCTGGCCCATGCGCGCCCTGCTGGAATGCCACCAGCACCCCGGCGGCGCGCAGCACCCGGCCCGCGGGCAAGGTGATGCCGCGGGCCAGATCATAGTCGGACGAGGGCCGGCCCGGACGCGCCAGCGCCCGGATCACCGGGGCCAGCGGGTCACGGGGGGCCAGCGTATCAGGCATCGTCACCCTCCGGCCTGCGCGTCGCCTCGAACCCCAGCGTCTCTGGGTCCAGCACGTAATGCGCGCCGCAGAACTGGCAATCGGCAGTGACGGTGCCTTCGGGCGTCGTCATGTAGCGGATGTCCTTGGCCGAGTAGATCGACAGGCTCTGCCGGACCTTCTGGGCCGAGCAGGTGCAGCCGAACTCCACCCGCTGCGGATCGTAGACGCGGGTCCCTTCGTCATGGAACAGCCGCACCAGCAGGTCGGTCGGCTGCACGGTCGGGCCGATCAGCTCCAGCTCCTCGACCGTGTCGAGCAGCAGGTTGGCGCGGGTCCAGTTCTCGCCCTCATCCCCATCCAGCAGATCGGAAGCCGACAGCAGCCCGCCCTCGCCGCTGCCGCCTTCCAGCGCGACGAAGGGCGAGGCCTTGGGCATATGCTGCAACATCACGCCGCCCGCCCGCCAACGCTCGGAGCGACCCGCCATGGTGGAGCGTCCATAGGACAGCGCAAAGCGCGTCGGCAGCTGTTCAGACTGCGCGAAATACGCCTCGGCGCAGTCCGACAGCGAGTCGCCGGCAATCGGGGTCAGGCCCTGATAGGGCACGGTGCCTTCGCCCTGGTCGATCAGCACCGCGAAATAGCCCTTGCCGATCAGGTCGAACGGCCGCACGCCCTCCACCAGCCGGTCAGCATCATAGCTGGCCCAGGCACGGATCCGCGCCGGCTCTCCCTCGGCCGTAGGGCCGTAGTAATCGGTGGCGATGATCCGGGCCGGCCCGTCACCGCGGATCTGCAGCGACAGCTTCCAGCGCAAGCTGATGGTCTGGCCGATCATCGCGGTCAGCAATGCTGCTTCCGCCACCAGCGCCTCGATCGCCGCGGGGTAGTTGTGCTGCTTGAGGACATTTTCCAGGACGCCATCCAGCCGCGCGACACGGCCACGGATATCGGCCTTGTCGAGTTGAAACGGCAGGACGGTATCGTCCCAGGCGATCTGCGACAGCGTGGTCATGGGGTATCCTTCGGGGGAGTCTTTGTGGTTTTCTTGGCGCTTGCGCCTTGGCATACCGCGATCATATAGGCGCGGCAACGCTTGGACCAAGGGGTATGCCATGATCAGACGGGTGGGCGAGCCGCCGAAAGCCGGGCAACGCTACACGCGGCGGCCCGGGGTCTATGCGGTGCTGGCGCTGGACGGCGAGGTGCTGCTGACCCATCAATCCGCCCCGGTGCCGGAGTTTCAGCTGCCCGGTGGCGGGATCGATCCGGGCGAGCATCCCCTGCGCGCCCTGCACCGCGAGGTGCTGGAGGAGACCGGCTGGACCCTCGCTGGGGCCCGCCGGCTGGGGGCGTTCCGGCGCTTCACCTACATGCCGGAATACGAGCTTTGGGCCGAGAAGCTCTGCACCGTCTATCTGGCGCGGCCGGTGCGCCCGCTGGGGCCGCCAAGCGAGCCAGGACACAGCGCGGTCTGGATGTCCGCGGCGGATGCGGCGGCGCATCTGGGGAATGACGGCGACCGGCATTTCCTGATGGAGGCGATGGCCCGGGGCTGAGCCCGGCTAGCCCACATTTTCCTTGGCGCCGTGAAACTCGAAGAAGACCGCCGACACGTCATCGGTGAACTCGCCGCCGGTAAACGCCTCCAGATCCCATACAAGCGCCTCGAGGAATGCGGGGCCGCCAAGCCCGGCATTGCGCGCCATCAGGCGCGATAGCCCCGCCTCTTCCAGCTGCACCCGCTCGGCATTCACCGCCTCGGTGATCCCGTCCGAGGCCAGAAGCAGCCGGTCGCCGGGGCGCAGAGTGGCGGTGAAGTCCTGATAGGCCGCCCCCTCCAACAGCCCGACCGGAAGGCCACCGGCGCCAAGATACTCGATGCGCCCGCAGGCGCGCTGGATCGCCGGGTGCGGGTGCCCGGCCTGCACCAGCGCCACCTGCCCCGAGATCAGATCCACATCTGCGTAAAGCAGGGTGAAATAGCTTTCGGTATCCATCTCCTCCAGCAGCACGCGGTTCAGATGCGCGGCCACCTCGGCCGGAGGGCGGGCGTCGTAGATGCCGAAATCCGACAGCACCAGCGCCACGTTCTGTTCCGGCGAGGTGCCCGACAGCAGCCCCGCCAGCCGCGCCGTCATCAGCGCCGAAGTGATGCCATGCCCCGACACGTCGATCGAGAACAGCCCGACCCGGCGCGCGTTGATCGGGAAGAAGCCGACCAGATCGCCCCCCACATGGCCCGAGGGGCGCAGCAGCAGCGACACCTCGGCATTGCCAAAGCTCCGATGGCGTTCGCGCACAAGGCTTTGCTGCAGCTTGCGCGCCTCCATCAGGTCGCGGTCGAGCGAGTCGTAGAGCGATTGCAGCGCGCCAAGCGTCGAGGACACCAGCCGGTTCTTCTCATTCAGCTCGCGTTCCATGCGCAGGATCCGCTCGCCCGCGGCGATCCGCGCCCGCAGTTCCTGCCCGTTCACCGGCTTGGTCAGGAAATCATCCGCCCCCGATTGCAGCCCTTCTGCCACGTCGGTGGTTTCGGTCTTCGAGGTCAGCAGGATGAAATAGACATAGCGGCCGTGCATCTGCGCCCGGAAGGCACGGCAGAACTGCAGCCCGTCCATCCCCGGCATCATCCAGTCCGACAGGATCAGGTCGGGCACCAGCCGCGCCGCAATCTCCAGCGCCTCGGCGCCAGAGGCCGCTTCGATCACCTCATATCCCGCGCGGGCGAGCGTGGCCGACAGGATACGGCGCTGCATCTTGCTGTCATCGACGACCAGCACCCGGCGCACCGCGCCGGAACTGGGACCGCTGGGCCCCGGGATCTGCATCTGATGGGGCAACTCCAATGCCAGCGGCTCCTCCCCGGATCGCGCCATTAACGCTGTGCTGCGTTAAGGGGGGGTGAAGACGCAAATGCAGCAGATGCAGCCTTGCCCGATTAACCGCCCGTTAAACGCCCCGGAGCATGGTGGCCCTTGGTGTGTGGGGCATCATTGGGTGAGGTGTGGGATGATCGATTGGGATCGAGTGGTGGAATTGCGCTCTGAAATTGGCGAGGACGGGTTCGGCGAGGTTGTCGACCTGTTCCTGGATGAGGTGGAGGGCGTGGTGATGCGCCTTGGCACCGCGCCCAACCCGGAAAAGTTCGAGGATGACCTGCATTTCCTGAAGGGCAGCGCCTGGAACCTCGGCTTCGCCGCCTTTGGCGCGCTGTGCCAGGATGGCGAGCGCAAGGCCGCGGCCGGACGCGGGGCCGAGATCGACATTGCGGCGATCCTTGCCTGCTACGGCGCTTCGCGGCAGGAGTTCATGGCGCGGCTCGGCGAGTTTTGCAGCACCGAAGGGCGCAGCGCCGCAGCCTAGATCAGGAACTCGGCCAAGGCTTCGTCATCGGTAATGTCCCGATAGGCGAAGCCGGCCGCATCCAGCTGTGCCGTCAGCCGGCCAAAGCTGTCGGCCTGCTTCGTCTCGATCCCGATCAGGACCGAGCCGAAGTTGCGCGCCGATTTCTTCAGGTATTCGAAGCGGGCGATATCGTCGTCGGGGCCGAGCATCTCCAGAAACTCGCGCAGGGCGCCGGGGCGCTGCGGCATCCGCAGGATGAAGTATTTCTTCAGCCCCGCAAAGCGTTGCGCGCGCTCCTTCACCTCGGGCAGACGCTCGAAATCGAAGTTCCCGCCAGAGGTGACGCAGACCACCGTCTTGCCCTTGATCTGATCGGCCAGCAGCGGCAGCACATCGACCGACAGCGCGCCTGCAGGTTCCAGCACGATCCCCTCGACATTCAGCATCTCCAGCATCGTGCCGCAGATCCGGTCCTCCGGCGCCAGCAGCACCTGATCCGGGCGCGCCCAGGCCAGCCGCGCAAAGGTGCGCGCGCCGATGCGCGCCACCGCCGCGCCATCGACGAAGCTGTTCACGCGCTTCAGCGTCACCGGCTCTCCGGCCTGCAGCGCCGCCATCAGGCTGGCCCCGCCAAGCGGCTCCACGAACCGATAGTCCACCTCTGGCGCCACCTCGCGCAGGTAGCTGGTCACCCCCGCGGCCAGCCCGCCGCCACCGACCGGCAGCACCACCAGATCGGGCGCGCGGCCAAGCTGCTCCATCATCTCCACCGCGACCGAGGCCTGGCCGAGGATCACATCCTCATCATCGAAGGGCGCGAGGAAATGCGCCCCCGCCTGCGCGCAGAACGCCTGCGCCGAGGCCAGCGTCTGGTCGAAATAGTCCCCCGTCAGCACGATCTGCACCTTGTCGCCGCCAAAGGCGCGGGTCTTGTCGATCTTCTGCTGCGGCGTGGTCACCGGCATGAAGATGGTGCCCTGCACGCCAAAATGCCGGCAGGCAAAGGCCATGCCCTGCGCATGGTTGCCGGCGCTGGCGCAGACGAAATGCCCCTGCCCCGGCTGCGCATCGCGGACCTTGCGCATCGCGGTAAAGGCGCCGCGCAGCTTGTAGCTGCGCACCGGCGTCAGATCCTCGCGCTTCAGCCAGATCTCGGCACCGTAGCGGGCCGACAGAAAGTCGTTCCGCTGCAGGGGGGTCGGGTCAAACAGGTCGCGCAGGGCTGCCGTGGCTTGGCGGGCATTTTGGGGAAAATCGGTCATTCGCCAGTCCTGCCGCCGCCAATCGGGCTTGGCAAGCCCGATCCGGCATTGCGCCCGATACAATTTGCCGAAGCCTCGCCCAAGCGCGGGCCTTGTCGCACAGGGAAAAACCGACTACGCCCGCGTGTCAGTTGACCCAATGCGATGGAGCCGCCCTGATGTCCGCGCCCAAGAAAGTCGTCCTCGCCTATTCCGGCGGCCTCGATACCTCGATCATCCTCAAATGGCTGCAGACGGAATACGGGTGCGAGGTGGTGACCTTCACCGCCGATCTGGGCCAAGGCGAAGAGCTGGAACCGGCGCGCCAGAAGGCGATCATGCTGGGGATCAAGCCCGAGAACATCCACATCGTGGATGTCCGCGAGGAGTTCGTGCGGGATTTTGTGTTCCCCATGTTCCGCGCCAACGCCCTCTATGAAGGGCTGTACCTGCTGGGAACCTCGATCGCCCGGCCGCTGATCTCGCAGCACCTGGTGCGCATCGCGCATGAGACGGGCGCAGATGCGGTGTCTCATGGCGCGACCGGCAAGGGCAACGACCAGGTGCGCTTCGAGCTTTCGGCCTATGCGCTGGACCCCTCGATCCGGGTCATCGCGCCGTGGCGCGAGTGGGACCTGTCCTCGCGCACCAAGCTGCTGGAATTCGCCGAGGCCAACCAGATCCCGATTGCCAAGGACAAGCGCGGCGAGGCGCCGTTCAGCGTGGACGCGAACCTGCTGCACACCTCGTCTGAGGGGAAAGTGCTGGAGAACCCGGGCGAGGAAGCCCCGGATTATGTGTATCAGCGCACCGTCAGCCCCGAGCAGGCGCCAGACCTGGCCGAAATGGTAGAGATCACCTTCGAGAAAGGCGACGCCGTGGCGATCAACGGCGAGGCGATGAGCCCGGCCACGATCCTGACCAAGCTGAACGAACTGGGCGGCAAGCACGGCATCGGCCGGCTGGATCTGGTGGAAAACCGCTTCGTGGGCATGAAATCGCGCGGGATCTACGAGACCCCCGGTGGCACCATCCTGCTGGAAGCGCATCGCGGGATCGAGCAGATCACGCTGGATAGCGGTGCGGGGCACCTCAAGGATTCGATCATGCCGCGCTATGCGGAACTGATCTACAACGGCTTCTGGTTCAGCCCCGAGCGGGAGATGCTGCAGGCGCTGATCGACAAGAGCCAGGAGCATGTGACCGGCACCGTGCGCGTGAAGCTGTACAAGGGCTTTGCCCGCACCGTGGCGCGCTGGTCGGACCATTCGCTGTACTCCGAGGCGCATGTGACCTTCGAGGAAGACGCCGGCGCCTATGACCAGAAGGACGCCGCCGGCTTCATCCGCCTGAACGCGCTGCGGCTGAAGCTGCTGGCGACGCGGAACGCGCGGTTCAAGTAAGCCAATTGCGGCAACGGGTTAGGGGCGGCACCTTCACGGGTGCCGCCCTTTCTCGTGCCGTGAAGATTTGTGACGCAGCGGCACACTTGCCGCCTTTCCGGCCCCGCAGCAGGGTGCCCCAAGCAGCATGGGGGCAGGCATGGCACTGGACAGGATCACCGAGAAGATGCGCGAGAAACTGGCGGTGACCCCGTTCTCGGGATCATTGAAATTCGATTGCGGCGAGGCGGGGGTGATCGTGCTGGCGGATGGCACGGCGAGCCGGGACGACCGGGCGGCGGATTGCACGATCAAGATCACCGAGGACAACCTGGTCAAGCTGCTGACCGGCAAGCTGAACCCGATGACGGGGGTGGTGACGGGCAAGCTGAAGGTCTCGGGCGATCCGACGGTGGCGATGAAACTGGCGAAGTTGATCGGCTGAAACAGGCTCTGTTCCAGCCGGAAATGCGACTTTTCAGATCTTGAAAGCCGCGAGCCGTTCGTAATGCGGCAGCGCCTGATCGGCCAGCGCCTGATATTCCGGCGACAGGACCGGCAGCGGGCCTTCCGGCTCTTCAAAGCCGGTGGAGCGATGCACGGCGCCATACCAGTGCGGGGCCCAGATGCCGTCGGAGGGGTGGCCTCCGGCAGGCCAGGTCAGCATCTTTTCGGTGAACGGGATGCCGATGGCCCTGCACATTTTTTCCAGCGTTTCCCGTGGGTTGGCGCGGATGTCGAGACTGTCGACCACCACTGGCGGGTGACCCAGCCAGCCCGTCACCTCATCGAACAACTCCGCCTGCTGGACGAAGCCGATGTCGGGCAGGGTCGGCCCCTCGCGCTTCTTGGCGTAGCTGGCAACCACTCGGGCGGGATGGCGGATCAGGAAGACGTTCACGCAACCCCGCATGAAGCCGCGGTCGATGCCCGGGATCATGTGGACGGTCATGTGTTTTTGGTAAAACAGGCTCTGTTCCTGCGGAATCGGGCCGGAACAGGCAGCCGCCACCTTCACCGGATCCGCCTCATGCGCCGCCAGAATCTCCGCCCGCATCGGGTGATCTAGTCCTGTAGCGGCGAGGTAGGCGGCATAGAACGGCTCGTCCCAGACGGCGCAATCGCCGCGGGCGGCGAAGGCATACATCATTGCGGTCGAGAGGTTGCGGGGGCCTGACCACATGGCGATCCGCATCATGCACACCCCATGCAGAAGTTATGCAGATACCATGCATACGATTGCTGCATCATGCCGCGACGAGTCCCTTGTAGAGACCGCGGAGCCGTTCCGTCATCGGTCCCATCTCGCCGCTGCCGATCACCCGCCCGTCGATCATGCTGACAGGCGTCTGCGCGCCGAAGGTGCCGGTCAGGAACGCCTCGTCGGCCGAGTAGGTATCGACGAGACTAAAGTTCCGCTCGAACACCGGGATGCCGTTGTCGCGGCAGAGCCGGATGACCTTGCCGCGGGTGATGCCGTTCATGCAGTAGTCGCCAGTGCTGGTCCAGACCTCGCCCTTGCGGACGATGAAGAAGTTGCAGGCGTTGGTGGTGTTCACGAAGCCATGCACGTCGAGCATCAGCGCCTCGTCCGCGCCGGCCTTTTCGGCGGCGATGCAGGCGAGGATGCAGTTCAGCTTGGAATGCGAGTTCAGCTTGGGGTCCTGCGTCATCGGCAGGCCGCGCATGTGCGGCACGGTGGCCAGCCGGATCGGGCGCGGGATCTTGGGGCGCGAGTGTTCCATGATGATCACCATCGTCGGACCCGAGCGGCTGAGCGAGGGGTGCTGGAACGGCCGGTGCTTGACGCCGCGGGTGACCATCAGCCGGGCATGGGCGTCAGTCTGCATGGCGTTGGCTTCTTGCGTGTCGAAGATCGCCTGTTTGACCTGATCGGGGGTCAGGGCGATGTCGAGGTCGATGGCCTTTGCCGCCTCGAACAGGCGTTCGATATGCTCATCGAGGAAGGCCCAGGTGCCGTCATAGAGGCGGATCCCTTCCCACACGCCATCGCCCAGCATGAAGCCCGAATCATAGACGCTGACCATCGCCTGCGCCTTGGGCACGACGCGGCCATTGACCCAGATCAGGATCTGTTCGTTGCGGGCATCGTCTTCGGCTTGGTGGGTGGTGACGTGGTCGGCGGTGTCGGTCATGGGCGCGTTCTCCTGCTTTGGCGGCAGGTTAGGCGGGCGATGCGGGGAAGCCTAGCCCCGGTGTTGGACATGCACTGCCCGAGGGCGGCGCCCGTCCGCCGGGTGGGCGAGCAACGGTAGTTCTGGGCGCTTTATGGTTCAACATACCCCCCAGAATTTCTAGGGGCTGACGTTGCAAAGCGCCCGCCCGAGGGGGCGGACGGGCGCTGCCCGGCGGCGCTAAAGCGCCTTGTTCCGGGCGGAAGACAGGAACTCTGTCACCTCCGCCAGCGCCGGGATCGCGTCGGCAGTCCCAGCCTTCGTGACCTTCAGCGCGGCGGCGGCGGCGGCGAGGGTCAGCGCCTGTGCAGGGGTTTGGCCTGCATCGAGGGCGGCGGCGAAATACCCCGCGAAGGTGTCGCCAGCGCCGGTGGTGTCGACGGCCTGCACCTTCAGCGCCGCAACGGCAGCGCGGGCGCCGGTGGCGTTGGACATCCACTTCGCCCCGTCCTTGCCGCGGGTGACGAGCAGTTCGGGCACCGGCACCTGATCCAAGCTGCAACCGAGTGCGGCGCAAAGCTGATCCGCCTCCACCGCGTTCAGGACGAGGATGGAGGTGTGCGGCAGCATCGCCCGCACCGTCGCAAGGTCAAAAGGCGCGGCGGAGCAGATCACCCGCGCGCCACGCCCCCGGGCCAGTGCCGCTGCGGCGGGGGCATGGGCGGTTTCGTTCTGCACCAGAAGGGTGTCGGCGGGGCCGATGGCGGCCAGCGCTGCCTGCACCGCGGCAAGGTCGAGCGCCTGATTCGCGCCGGAGAAGATGACGATGCTGTTTTCCGCCTCGGGATCGACCGTGATGATCGCGTGGCCTGTGGGCACCGGCAGCACGGCAATCTGCGCGACATCGACGCCATAGCCCGCGATGCGGTCGCGCGCCCAAACCCCCTCGGCCCCCACGGCGCCGATATGCAGCACCCGCGCGCCCGCCCGGGCCGCCGCGACGGACTGGTTGGCGCCCTTGCCGCCGAGACCGACCGTGTAGTGCGTCGCAGCCAGCGTCTCGCCGGGCGCCGGCAGATGCGGCACCCGGTAGACATGGTCGATGTTGATGGAGCCGAGGTTGTAGATCATCCGCGCAGCTGCCCCAGCCGGCAGGCCGCGATGGTCGCCATGTTGAGGATGTCGTTGACCGTGGAGTTGGTGGAGCAGATCTGGATCGGCTTTTCCACGCCGGTCAGGATCGGGCCGATCACCGTTGCGCCGGCCATTTCCTGCATCAGCTTGACGGAAATGCTGGCCGAATGCCGCGCGGGGACCACCAGCACGTTGGCGGGGCCGGTCAGGCGGCAGAACGGGTAATGCGCCATCTGCTGCGGGTTCAGAGCAACATCGACGGTCATTTCGCCATCATATTCGAAATCCACCCCCCGGGCATCGAGGACCTGCGGGGCGATATGCATCTTGGTCGCGCGTTCCGAGATCGGATAGCCGAAGGTCGAGAAGGACAGGAACGCCACCCGGGGTTCCAGCCCCAGACCGCGGGCGACCTGCGCGCCGCGCTCGGCAATGTTGGCCAGGTCATGCTCGTCGGGCCATTCATGCACCAGCGTGTCGCCGATCAGCACGATCTTGCCCTTGTGCAGCACGGCAGTGATGCCGACGGCGCCATCCGAGGCCTGCGCGTCGAAGACGTGGTTGATCAGTTCGAGCACATGCGCCGATTTGCGGGTGGCGCCGGTAACCATGCCGTCGCCATGGCCATGCGCCAGCATCAGCGCCGAGAACACATGCCGGTCGCGCGAGGCGAGCTTGTGAACATCCTCGCGGTCGAGGCCCTGGCGCTGCAGGCGGCGGTAGAGGAAGTCGCGGTAGGCGTCGAGGTGGCGGGTATTGGCGGCGTTCACCACCTGCAGCTCGCGGCTGGCATCGCCGAGGCCGGCGGCCTCCAGCTTCTCCTTCACATCCGCATCGCGCCCGACGACCAGCGCCTGACCAAGCCCGGCGCGCTGCCAGGCGACGGCGGCGCGCAGCACGCGCGGATCATCGCCCTCGGCGAAGATCATCCGGGCCTGCGCCTGCTTGGCGCGGGCGTGGATGCCTTGCAGGATGCTGGCGGTCGGGTCCATCCGGGCGCGCAGGGATTGCGCATAGCCGGCCATGTCGATGATCGGGCGGCGGGCAACGCCGGTATCCATGCCGGCCTTGGCGACGGCGGGCGGGATCACGTAGATCAGCCGCGGATCGAAGGGGGTGGGGATGATGTAATCGCGCCCGAACGAGAGCTTGCGGCCATAGGCCATCGCCACCTCGTCCGGCACATCCTCTCGCGCGAGTTCGGCGAGGGCGCGGGCGCAGGCGATCTTCATCTCGTCATTGATCGCGCGGGCGTGGATATCCAGCGCGCCGCGGAACAGGTAGGGGAAGCCAAGGACGTTGTTGACCTGGTTCGGATAATCGCTGCGCCCTGTCGCCACGATGGCATCGGCGCGGACGGCATGGGCCTCTTCGGGGGTGATCTCGGGGTCCGGGTTTGCCATGGCGAAGATCACCGGGTTCTCGGCCATGCTGGCGACCATGTCCGCGGTGACCGCGCCCTTGGCCGACACGCCGAGGAACACGTCGGCGCCCTTCATCGCGTCATCGAGGGTTCGCGCTTCGGTGCGGGCCGCATGGGCCGATTTCCACTGGTTCATGCCCTCGGTGCGGCCCTGGTAGATGACGCCCTTGGTGTCGCACATGATGCAGTTGTCATGGCGCGCGCCCATCGACTTCAGCAGCTCGAGGCAGGCGATGCCCGCGGCCCCGGCACCGTTGAGGACGATCTTCACATCCTCGATCTTCTTGCCGCTGATCTCGAGCGCATTGATCAGGCCGGCGGCGCAGATCACCGCGGTGCCGTGCTGGTCGTCATGGAACACCGGGATGTCCATGATTTCCTTCAGCCGCTGCTCGATGATGAAACACTCGGGCGCCTTGATATCCTCAAGGTTGATGCCGCCAAAGGTGGGGCCCATGAGCGAGACCGCCTTGATGATCTCCTCCGCATCCTCGGTATCAAGCTCGATGTCGATGGCGTTGACGTCGGCGAAGCGCTTGAACAGCACCGCCTTGCCCTCCATCACCGGCTTGGAGGCCAGCGCGCCGAGGTTGCCCATGCCAAGGATCGCGGTGCCGTTCGAGATGACGGCGACCATGTTGCCCTTGACGGTATAGTCATAGGCCGTCTCGGGATTGTCGGCGATGGCCTGTACAGGCACCGCAACGCCGGGGCTGTAGGCAAGGCTCAGGTCGCGCTGCGTCGCCATCGGCGTGGTGGCGACGATCTCGTATTTCCCGGGCGTCGGGTCGAGGTGATAGGCCAGCGCCTCCTCGGGCGTGATGCGGGTCTTGATGGACATGTGGGGCTGGCTCCTCCTGAAAGCCTGCGCTTTCTAGCGCCCTTGCGGCCTTGTCACAACGGGGTGTGCAAGCTGCCTTGTGTTAACCGAGGGCAGCGCCCGTCCGCCGGGTGGGCGAACAACCTCAGTTCTAGGCACTTTATGGTGCGGACTACCTCCACCGACGTTCTAGGCGCGACGGTTGAGTAGCGCCCGCCCGAGGGGGCGGACGGGCGCTGCCCGGCGGCGCCAAGGCGCCTTGTTCCGGGCAAGAAGAGCGCAGAGGTCGTCGCCCCTTTTCGCGCCCGCCCCGCTCCGCTAGGGTCCGGCGTCACGAAAGGGAGTGCCGCGTGTCCGAACCGACCGTCACGCCGATGATGGCGCAGTATCTGCAGATCAGGGAAGCCAATCCGGGGGCGCTGCTGTTCTACCGGATGGGCGACTTCTACGAGATGTTCTTCGACGATGCCGTGGCCGCCTCGGCCGCGCTCGACATCGCGCTGACCAAGCGCGGGATGCATCTGGGGCAGGAGATCCCGATGTGCGGGGTGCCGGTCCATGCCGCCGAGGGCTACTTGTTGACGCTGATCCGCAAGGGCTTCCGCGTGGCGATTGCCGAGCAGATGGAAGACCCGGCCGAAGCGAAGAAGCGCGGCAGCAAATCGGTCGTGGCACGCGATGTCGTGCGGCTGGTGACGCCGGGCACCCTGACCGAGGAAAGCCTGCTGGAGGCGCGGCGCCACAACTACCTCGCCGCCTGGGCCGAGGTGCGCGGCGAGGCGGCGCTGGCCTGGGCCGATATCTCGACCGGAGAGTTCCGGGTGATGGACTGCCCGATGGTGCGGCTGGCGCCGGAGCTGGCGCGGCTGGCGCCGCGCGAGGTGCTGGTCAGCGAGGCGCGAGAAGCGGATTGTGCAGGAATAGTCTCTGATTTTCGCGCGGCGCTGACGCCGATGGCGCGCGGATCGTTCGACAGCCTGGGGGCGGAAAAGCGGCTGTGTGCGCTCTATGGCGTGGGCAGCCTGCAGGCCTTTGGCAGCTTCGGGCGGGCCGAACTGTCGGCGCTGGGCGCGCTGGTCGACTATCTGGAGCTGACGCAGCGGGGCAAGCTGCCGCTGCTGCGCGCCCCGGTGCAGGAAAGTGCCGGGGCCGCGATGCAGATCGATGCGGCGACACGGCGGAACCTGGAGCTGACCCAGGCGCTGTCAGGCGGGCGCGAGGGATCGCTGCTGGCGGCCATCGACCGAACGGTGACGGCGGGGGGCGCGCGGCTGCTGGAGCGGCGGATCTCGGCGCCGTCACGGGACCTTGCACAGATCCGCTCGCGGCTGGGTTCGGTGCGTTTCCTGCTGGAACAGAGCCGCTTGCGCGAGGATCTGCGCGAGGATCTGCGCCGCTGCCCCGACATCGACCGCGCGCTGAGCCGGCTGGCACTGGACCGCGGCGGACCGCGCGATCTGGTGGCGATCCGCACCGGGCTGGAGCAGGCAGACCGCATCGCGGCGCGGCTGGCCGGGGCAGAGGTGCCCCTGCTGACCGACGCTGTGGCCGCGCTTGGCGGGCAGGAGCCGCTGGTGGCGCTGCTGGGGGCCGCGCTGGCCGAGGAGCCGCCGCTGCTGGTGCGCGATGGCGGCTTCATCGCGCCGGGCTATGACGCGGAGCTGGATGAGACAAGGGCCCTGCGCGACGAGGGCCGCGGCGTGATCGCGCGGATGCAGGCGGAGTATATCGAGCAGACGGGCATCCCCGCGCTGAAGATCAAGCACAACAACGTGCTGGGATATTTCATCGAGACGACGGCCACCCATGCCGAACGGATGCTGGCGCCGCCGCTGAACGCGACCTTCATCCACCGCCAGACCACGGCCAATCAGGTCCGCTTTACCACGCTGCCGCTGAACGAGATGGAAACGCGGATCCTGAACTCGGCCAATCACGCGCTGGAGATCGAAAAGCGGCTCTATGACAGCCTGAAACGTGCCGTTCTGGAGCAGGCGGGCGCGATTGGCGAGGCGGCGCAGGCGCTGGCCGGGATCGATCTTGCCGCGGGGTTCGCCGATCTGGCGGCGGGCGGCGACTGGTGCGAGCCACTGGTGGATGACAGCCGCGCCTTCGTGGTGGAGGCAGGGCGGCATCCGGTGGTGGAACGCGCGCTGAAACGCAGCGGCGCGCCATTCGTGGCGAACGACTGCGCGCTGACGGAGGGCGGCACCCCCGCAATCTGGCTGCTGACCGGGCCGAACATGGCGGGCAAATCGACCTTCTTGCGCCAGAACGCCCTGATGGCGCTGCTGGCACAGGCCGGGGCCTTCGTGCCGGCGGCCCGGGCGCATGTCGGGCTGGTGAGCCAGCTGTTCAGCCGCGTCGGCGCGGCGGACGATCTGGCGCGGGGGCGGTCGACCTTCATGGTCGAGATGGTGGAAACCGCCGCGATCCTCAACCAGGCCGATGACCGGGCGCTGGTGATCCTCGACGAGATCGGGCGGGGGACGGCGACCTATGACGGGCTGTCGATCGCCTGGGCGGTGCTGGAGCATCTGCATGGGGCCAACCGCTGCCGGGCGCTGTTCGCCACCCATTACCATGAGATGACGGCACTCGCCGCCAAGCTGGAGGGGGTGGAGAACGCCACCGTCCGGGTGAAGGAATGGGAGGGCGATGTGATCTTCCTGCACGAGGTGCTGCGCGGCGCGGCCGACCGCAGCTACGGGGTGCAGGTGGCGCGGCTGGCAGGACTGCCGGCGGCGGTGATCGAACGTGCCAAGGTGGTGCTGGAGGCGCTGGAGAAGGGCGAGCGCGAGGGCGGCGCGCGGCGGCAGGCGGTGGTGGATGACCTGCCGCTGTTCAGCATGGCGCGGGTGGCGACGCCTGCCCCTCCGGTAAAGACAGGGGTGCTGGAAGAACGGCTCGCCGCGTTGCACCCTGACGAGATGACCCCGCGCGAGGCACTGGCGGCGCTGTACTCTTTGAAGGCGGCGCTGTCGGAAAGGGAGTAGCCGGGGCCAGCCCCCGCACCCCCGGGATATTTTCGCCAGCAAGAAACAGCACGGCCCGCGCCAATCCCCTGGCGCGGGCCGCTTCTCGCTGGGCGGTCATCGGCGTCCCCGCCTGTACCGCGCCTCCAATCTGGCGGCGGATGGTTAAGAATGCGTTATGTGCTTCTTGCTGGCTCAAATATCCTGCGGGGGGTGCGGGGGGCGCGAAGCCCCCCGCTGCAACGGCAGGGGTCAGGACTTCGGGGTCGAGCTGACGCCGACCTGCGCCGGGCGCAGCAGGCGGTCATGCAGCATGAAGCCTTCGGTCGCCACCTGGATGATGTCGCCGGCCTTGGTGCCGGGCAGCGGCGCCTCGAACATCGCCTGGTGGTGCTGCGGGTCGAAGCGGTCGCCGACCTGCGGCACGATCGGTTCCATGCCGTGCTTGGTGAAGACCTTGATCAGCTCGCGCAGCGTCAGCTCCACGCCCTCGATCAGCGCCGAGGCGGCGGCACGCTGTTCATCGCCTGCCGCATCCAGCGCGCGGCGCAGCGCGTCATAGACCGGCAGCAGGTCGCGGGCGAGCTTAGAGCCGCCATATTGCTCGGCCTCGCGCCGGTCGCGCTCCGCCCGTTTGCGCGAGTTCTCGGCATCGGCCAGCGCGCGCATGAAGCGGTCGCGGAATTCGTCGCGCTCAGCGCGGAGGGCCTCGATCTCGTCGAACACCTCCTCGGGCGCCGGTTCGGCGATCTGGGCCTGATCTTCCAGGATTTCGTCCTTTTTCATCTCGCTCATATTCTATCCCTTGCCCCGGTCGGACAGCAGACGCCCGACCAGCTGCGCCGTGTAATCGACAATCGGAACGATGCGCCCGTAGTTCAGCCGCGTCGGTCCGATGACGCCGACGGCGCCGATGATCTTACGGTCAGCGTTCATATAGGGAGAGACCACCAGAGAGGAACCCGAAAGTGAGAAAAGCTTGTTCTCTGACCCGATGAAAATGCGCACCCCGTCGCCGGTTTCGGCCAGTTCGAGGAAATCGGCGATGTCGCGCTTGCGCTCGAGGTCATCGAACAGCTCGCGGATGCGGTCCAGCTCTTCGGCCTCGGCGGCGCCGACGAGGTTGGAGCGGCCGCGGACGATCAGACGCTCATAGGGGCCGCCCTCGTTCTCCCACAGCGCCATGCCGCTTTCGACCATCTCGCGCGCGAGCCCGTCCAGCTCCTGCCGGCGCAGGGCAATCTCGCGGCCCATATGGCTGCGCAGCTCGGACAGGGTGCGGCCCTCGGCCAGGGCGTTGAGGAAGTTGGCCGCCTCGCGCAGCGAGCTGGGGGTCTGGCCTGCGGGCGGGCGGAAGACGCGGTTCTCGACATGGCCATCGGCGAAGACCAGCACCACCAGCGCCCGGTCGGCAGCGAGGCTGACGAATTCGATATGGCGGATCGGGGCTTCGTGCTTGGGCGCCAGCACCAGACTGGCGCCGCGGGTGATGCCGGAGAGGGCAGAGCCGACGCGGTCCAAGAGCGATCCGACATCGGGCTCGTTGCCGCCCATCGTTGCGTCGATGCGCTCTCGGTCTGCGGCAGAGACGGTGGAGACCTCCATCAGCCCATCGACGAACATGCGCAGGCCAAGCTGGGTGGGGATGCGCCCGGCGGAGATGTGGGGGCTGTCGAGCAGGCCCAGATATTCCAGATCCTGCATCACGTTGCGGATCGTGGCGGCGCTGACCTTTTCGGACATGCTGCGGGTCAGGGTGCGCGAGCCGACGGGATCGCCGCTGTCCAGATAGCCCTCGACCACGCGGCGAAACACCTCGCGGCTGCGGTCATTCATTTCAGCGAGGATTCTGGACCCGTCGTTCATCATTCCCGTCCTATCGCACCGGACCATTAGAAAGGCTGCGGAGCCAACGTCAACGCCGCTTTGCAGGGGGTGCTGGGGCAGTCCGGGGTTGCATCGCGCCGGGTGCGGCCTGTAATTGGCCGCAAACGCGAGGAAAGGAAAGCCCATGCGCCCCTCTGGCCGGAAACTAAGCGAAATGCGCCCGATTTCAATCGAGACCGGGGTCACGAAACACGCGGAAGGATCTTGCCTGATCAAGGTCGGCGAAACGCATGTGCTGTGCACCGCCTCGCTGGAGGAAAAGGCGCCGCCCTTCCTGAAGGGCACCGGCAAGGGCTGGGTCACGGCGGAATACGGGATGCTGCCGCGCGCCACCCATACCCGCAACCGGCGCGAGGCGGCGGCGGGCAAGCAATCGGGCCGCACGCAGGAGATCCAGCGGCTGATCGGCCGGGCGCTCCGGGCCGGGTTCGACACGCGCGCCCTGGGCGAGCGGCAGATCACCATCGACTGCGACGTGATCCAGGCCGATGGCGGCACCCGTTGCGCCTCGATCACCGGGGGCTGGATCGCGCTGCGGCTTGCGGTGAACAAGCTGCTGAAAAGCGGGCAGATTTCCACCGACCCGATCCTCGAGCATGTGGCGGCCGTCTCCTGCGGCATCTATGCCGGACAGCCGGTGCTGGACCTTGATTACCTTGAGGACAGCGAGGCGGGCACCGATGGCAACTTCATCCTGACGGGATCGGCCAAGCTGATCGAGGTGCAGATGTCGGCTGAGGGTGCCACCTTCTCGCGCACCGAGATGGGGCAGCTGCTGGATCTGGCCGAGGCCGGGATTGCAGAGCTGGTCGCGGCACAGAAGGCGGCGGTGGCGTAATGGCGCGGTTCGAAGGCGCCCGCCTGCTGGTTGCCACCCACAATGCCGGCAAGCTGGAGGAGATGGCGGCGCTGCTTGCCCCCTTCGGCGTGACGGTGGTGGGCGCGGCCGAACTGGGCTTGCCGGAACCGGCAGAGACCGAGAGCACCTTTGTCGGCAATGCGCGGATCAAGGCCCATGCGGCGGCGAAGGCCACGGGCCTGCCCGCGCTGGCCGATGACAGCGGCATCGAGGTGGATGCGCTGGACGGCGCGCCGGGGGTCTATACGGCCGATTGGGCGGAAACGCCGAACGGGCGGGACTTCGGGATGGCGATGACCCGGACCTGGGCGGAATGCGAGGCGAAGGCAGCGCCCCTGCCCCGCACCGCACGGTTCCGGTCGACGCTGGTGCTGGCCTGGCCCGACGGGTCGGATCAGGTGTTCGAGGGCAAGGTCGAGGGCACGCTGGTCTGGCCGATGCGCGGCGCGGGCGGGCATGGCTATGACCCGATGTTCATGCCGGTTGGCCATGACATCACCTTTGCCGAGATGGACCCTGCGCTGAAGAACACGTTCAGCCACCGGGCCGATGCCTTTGCCAAATTCGTTGCGGGGTGCTTCGCATGAAACGGATCTCTTCCGGCTCGCCCTTCGAGGCCACGATGGGATACTCCCGCGCCGTGGTGAAGGGCGATTGGTGCTTCGTGTCGGGGACCACCGGCTATGACTACACCACCATGACCATGCCGGGGGATGTGGCACAGCAGGCGCAGAACTGCTTTGCCACCATCCGCGGCGCGCTGGCCGAGGCGGGCTTTGCGATGGAGGATATCGTGCGCGTGCAATACACGCTGACCGATGCAGCGCTGGTCGATGCCGTGGTGCCGGTTCTGGGCGCGCATCTGGGCGAGATCCGCCCCGCCGCCACGATGGTGATTGCCGGGCTGATCCGCCCTGAGATGATGATCGAGGTCGAAGTGACGGCCTTTCGGGGCTGAGCATGGAAGATTGGCAGAACGGCGGCTTCGGGCTTTACCTGCATTGGCCGTTCTGCGCCTCCAAATGCCCCTATTGCGATTTCAACAGCCATGTTGCGGCGGAGATTGACCAGTCGCGCTGGCAGGCGGCCTATCTGCGCGAGATTGACCGGGTGGGCGCCGAGACGCAGGGGCGCGTGCTGAACACCGTGTTCTTCGGCGGCGGCACCCCCAGCCTGATGGAGCCGGGGCTGGTGGCGGCGATCCTGGACAAGGTGCGCGCCACCTGGCCGATGGGCAATGATGCCGAGATCACGCTGGAGGCAAATCCGGGCAGCGTCGAGGCGGGGCGCTTCCGCGGCTACCGCGATGCCGGGGTGACCCGCGTGTCGATGGGCGTGCAGGCGCTGAACGATGCCGATCTGCGGCGGCTGGGGCGGCTGCATTCGGTGGCCGAGGCGCGGGCGGCCTTCGACGTGGCGCGCGGCACGTTCGAGCGGGTGAGCTTCGATCTGATCTATGCGCGGCAGGACCAGACGCCCGAGGCCTGGGCGGCGGAACTGCGACAGGCGCTTGGGATGGCGATCGACCATCTGTCGCTCTATCAACTGACCATCGAGGACGGCACCGCCTTTGGGGCACGCCGCGCGGCCGGCGGGCTGCGGGGCCTGCCGGGCGAGGACAGCGCCGCCGACATGTATCACCTGACGCAGGATATCTGCGAGGCGGCCGGGATGCCGGCCTATGAGGTGTCCAACCACGCCCGGGACGGGGCGGAGAGCCGGCACAACCTGATCTACTGGCGCTATGGCGATTATGCCGGCATCGGCCCCGGCGCGCATGGGCGGCTGACCCTGGGCGGTGTGCGCCATGCGACCGAGACGGAACTGGCCCCGCTGCGCTGGCTGAAAATGGCCGAGGCGGGCAATGGCGAAACGGTTCGTGAACCGCTGGCCTTGAAAGATCAGTCAGCGGAATATCTGTTGATGGGCCTGCGGGTCGCCGAGGGCATCAGCCTTTCGCGGCTGTCCGCATTGGCGGGCAGCGAGTTGGACACGAAGGCGGTTACAGGGTTGCAGGAATTGGGGCTGATTATTCAGGATGGCGACCGCCTGCGCGCCACCCGCGACGGGCGGGCGGTGCTGAACGGCGTGACCCGGGAGTTGATGGCCTGATGCGCATCCTTTGGGCGAGTGTTGGCTGGATTGCACTTCTGTGCGGGCTGATCGGGGCGGTGCTGCCGCTGATCCCGACGGTGCCCTTCGTGCTGCTGGCGGCCTTCGCCTTCGCGCGATCCTCGGAGCGGGTGCATGACTGGCTGGTGACGCACCCGGTGTTCGGCCCGTCAATCCTCAACTGGCGTGAGCGCGGGGCGATCAGCCTGACCGGCAAGCGGTGGGCCACCGCGTCATTCGTCGTCAGCATCGGGTTGGGGATCTGGCTGCGGCTGCCGCCCTATGCGCTGGCGATGCAGGCGCTGGCCCTGGCCTGCACCGCCGCGTTCATCTGGTCTCGGCCGAGCGCATAGACGACAGCGCGCGGCACAGCTCATCCAGATCATCGAGCGTGCGATAGGCGATGCTGAGGCTGCCGCCCTGCTCTCCCTTGTGGTCGATCTGCACCTTCATACCAATTGTAGCGCTCAGGTCGAGTTCCAGCACGCGCGTATCGGCGTCCTTTTCGGGCGCGTGAGACTTGCGGGGAGCGGATTGGGACGGCGCAGCCGGCCCTTTCGCAAGGCTCTCCGTCTCGCGCACCGACAGCCCACGCGCGATGACCTGCGCCGCAAGTTCGGTCGGATTGTCGGTGGTGATCAGTGCGCGGGCGTGGCCCGCGGTCAGGCGACCCTCGCGGACATGGTCCAGCACCGGCTCTGGCAGGTTCAAGAGGCGCAGCAGGTTGGCGATGTGGCTGCGGCTTTTCGACAGGCCCTCGGCGATCTTTTCCTGGGTATGGCCAAAGCGGTCCATCAACTGGCGATAGGCCATCGCCTCCTCGATCGGGTTCAGGTCGGCGCGCTGGATATTCTCGATGATGGCAACTTCCAGCACCTCGGTATCGTCCAGATCCCGCACCACCACCGGCAGGTCATGCACCTGCGCCAGCTGCGCCGCGCGCCAACGGCGCTCGCCCGCGACGATCTCATAGGTGCCACCCGGGCGCTCGCGCACGATCAGCGGCTGGATGACGCCCTTTTCGCGGATCGACGCGGCCAATTCCTCCAACGCCTCTTTCGGAAAGTCGCGGCGCGGCTGCAAAGGGTTCGGCACCAGCTTTTCCACCGGTACCCGCTGATCGGCGCGGCGCGGGGCCTCGCGCGGGCTTTCCGCGGTGGTGATGTTCACATCGGCCATCAGCGCCGAAAGTCCGCGGCCAAGGCCCCGGCGTTCGATCTTTTTCTCAGCCATTTTGCTCTCCCTCAGGCTTCTGCCATCGTCCGCGCCAGCAATTCGCTTGCAAGCGCCCGGTAGGCCTGGCTGCCCTTCGACAGCGTGTCATAGGTCAGGACCGGCACCGCGTAGGACGGCGCTTCGGATACCCGCACATTGCGCGGCACCACAGTCCTGAACACCAGATCCCCCAGCGTTTCACGGGCATCATTCTCAACCTGCTGCGACAGGTTGTTGCGCATGTCATGCATGGTCAGCACCACGCCCTCGATCCGCAGGTTCTGATTGGCGGTCTGCCGCACTTCGCGGATGGTCAGCATCAGCTGCGACAGGCCCTCCAGCGCGAAGAATTCCGCCTGCAGCGGCACCAGAACCGAATGCGCGGCGACCATTGCATTGACGGTGAGCAGGCTCAGCGAGGGCGGGCAGTCGATCAGCACGAAGCCGAAGCCATAGGCGTCGATTGCCGGCTGGCGCAGCGAATCATACAGCAGATGGCTGCGTTTTTCGTTTGAAACCAACTGGATATCGGCAGAACTAAGGTCTGTCGTTGCCGGGCAGATCCAGACATTCGGGCTGTCCGTGGCGCGGATCACGTCCTCCAGCGCAGCATCTTCGATCAGCAGGTCATAGGTCGTCAGGCCGCGGTGCTGCGCCTCGATCCCGAAGCCGGTCGAGGCGTTGCCCTGCGGATCGAGATCAACCACCAGCACCCGGTGACCCAGTTCGGCCAGCGCGGCGGCAAGGTTGATCGCGGTCGTCGTCTTGCCGACGCCGCCCTTCTGGTTGGCGATGGCAATGATGCGGGGGCCCGCGGGCCGGGTCGGATCAGACACGAGACACACCTTCGATTTCGAGGATGACCGCCTGTGGATCGGTCTTGCTGGGGTGTTCTCGCAGGTCGAAGCGCCAGTCCGCAAGGGATTCGGCGACCTCGGACCGATGCGTCGCACCTTTCGGGAACAACGCGCGACCGTTGGGGGCGAGATGTTGCTCAGCAAACGCCAGAAGCTGAGACAACGGGGCCAGCGCGCGAGCGGAGAGCACGTCAGCCGCGAGTGGAGGGAGCGATTCGATGCGGTCGGCGACGACGCTGGTGCGGAGTCCGGTTTCGCGAACGACCGCCGAGAGGAAGGCCGCCTTGCGCCCATCTGATTCAACCAGCGTGACCGCCAGGTCGGGCATCGATTCGGCCGCCAAGATCGCAATGACCAAGCCGGGAAACCCGCCACCGGACCCCAGATCGGCCCAACGGCGCGCGTCCGGGGGGCAGAGCGCGAGGAGCTGCGCCGAATCGGCGAAGTGCCGGGTTTGCAGGTCGGCAAGTGAAGATTTGGAGACAAGGTTGATCGCCGGGTTCCACTTCACCAACAGCTCGGCATAGGTCGCCAGCCGCTCGGATGTTTCACGTGAAACATTCAGGCCCAGATCGTCGGTCATCCTGCAGCCCGCTGCCGCCCAAGCTGCTTCAGCCGTGCCAGAATCAGCGTCATCGCTGCCGGGGTCATCCCGTCGATCCGTCCGGCCTGTGCGAGGCTGCGCGGCTGTATCCTGGCCAGCTTGCCCTTGAGCTCATTGGATAATCCGCCAAGGTCGGCATAGTCGAATGCCTCGGGGATCTCATGGCCCTCGTCGCGCTGCATCGCCTGCACATCGGCGTCCTGCCGGGTGATATAGTTGGCATAGAGCGCGTCGCGCGCGATCTGCTCGCGGATCTCCGGCGCAAGATTGGCCAGATCCGGGTCCACCAGTTGCAGTTGCTCGAATCCGACATCGGCGAAAGACAGCAACGCAAAGCCGTTACGGCGGACACCGTCCTGCCCCACACGGATGCCTACGGCTGCGGCTTCGGACGGGGACAGGCTCATCGCTTCAAGCCGCGCCCTGCCCGCCGCCATCGCCTCCATCTTGTCGCCAAAAGCCCGGGCGCGGATCTCGCTGACGCAGCCGAGGGCCAGCCCCAAAGGCGTCAGCCGCTGGTCGGCGTTGTCTGCCCGCAGCGACAGCCGGAATTCGGCGCGCGAGGTGAACATGCGGTAGGGCTCCGTCACCCCCCGCGTCACCAGATCGTCGATCATCACGCCGATATAGCTGTTGGAACGCGAGAAGATCACCAGATCGCGCCCCTGCGCCGCCAGCGCCGCATTCAGGCCAGCCACCAGCCCCTGCGCTGCCGCCTCCTCATATCCTGTGGTCCCGTTGATCTGACCCGCAAGATAAAGCCCCGGCACAGCTTTCAGCTCCAGCGTCGCTGACAGGGCGCGCGGATCGACATAGTCGTATTCAATGGCATAGCCCGGCTGCAGGATCGTCACATTCTCCAGCCCGCGCATCGAGCGGACATAGTCGTGCTGCACATCCTCTGGCAGCGAGGTCGAGATGCCGTTGGGATAGACGGTCGGATCGTCAAGCCCCTCCGGCTCCAGGAACACCTGATGCGAGGTCTTGTCGGCGAACCGTACCACCTTATCCTCGATCGACGGGCAATAGCGTGGGCCAACGCCCTCGATATGCCCGCCATACATGGCGGAGCGGCCAAGGTTGTCGCGGATGATCTGGTGGGTTTGCTCGTTGGTATGGGTGATGCCACAGGCGATCTGCCGGGCGGCGGGCACCCTGTTGAGGAAGGAGAAGACCACCGGATCCTCGTCGCCCGGCTGCTGCTCCAGTACCGACCAGTCGATGGTGCGCCCGTCCAGCCGCGGCGGGGTGCCGGTTTTCAGGCGCCCAAGCGGGAGGTCCAGCGCCGACAGCCGCTCGGCCAGTGGCACGGAGGGCCGGTCGCCCATCCGTCCGCCCGGACGCCGGACGTCGCCGATATGGATGACGCCTCGCAGGAAGGTGCCAGAGGTCAGCACCACGGACTGCGCGGTCAGGCGTGAGCCGTCGGCAAGCAGGACACCCGTAACCCTTTGGCCGTTCATGACAAAATCGGCAACTTCGCCTTCGA
Source organism: Frigidibacter albus (assembly GCF_009908165.1). Taxonomy (GTDB): domain Bacteria; phylum Pseudomonadota; class Alphaproteobacteria; order Rhodobacterales; family Rhodobacteraceae; genus Frigidibacter; species Frigidibacter albus. The sequence continues at coordinate 69,919 of NZ_JAAAUC010000006.1, read as the reverse complement.
TCACCGTCAGCCCCGGGCGCGCTGCCATCTCGGCCTGCATCGCCTCGCGGTAAAGCTTGCGGTCGGCCTGGGCGCGCGGGCCCTGCACGGCGGGGCCCTTGCGCCGGTTCAGCAGGCGGAACTGGATGCCTGCCTTGTCGGCCACCCGCCCCATCACGCCATCCATCGCGTCGATCTCGCGCACCAGATGGCCCTTGCCGAGGCCGCCAATCGCCGGATTGCAGGACATGACGCCAATATCCGCGGCCCGCAGCGTCACCAGCGCGGTTTGCGCGCCAACACGCGCCGCAGCTTGCGCAGCTTCGGAGCCAGCATGGCCGCCGCCGATGACGATGACGTCAAAATGTTTCACGTGAAACACTCCTCACTTCCCGATGCAGAAACTGGCAAAGATCTCGCCCAGCAGATGCTCCACATCGACACGCCCGACCAGGGAGTCAAGGGCGCGGATCGCATGGCGCATATCTTCGGCGGCCAGCTCTGCCCTGTCCGCGCCGTTCAATACCTCAACGCGCGCCGATTCCAAAGCCGTTACCGCGCGCAAGATTGCCAGCCGGTGGCGTTCCCGCGTCACCACCGCGGCACCGGCAGCCCGGGCTTCCAGGATCGAGGTCACCCGCGCAATCAGCTCTGCGACCCCTGCCCCGGTCTTGCCGGATACACCCCCGCCCGCATCGGCTTTTCCGCGCAGAACGATATCTTCCGGTAGCGGCTCCAGCCCTTCAGGCAGCCCATCCTCCGCAATCAGAAACACCCGCAGATCAGCGGCGCGAGCGCGCGTCAGCGCACGCTCAACGCCAATTGCCTCCACAGCATCCTCGGTCTCACGCAGGCCGGCGGTGTCCAGGATCGTCACCGGCAAGCCGGCCAGATCCATCCGAACCTCGATCACATCCCGAGTGGTGCCCGCATGTTCCGAGGTGATCGCCGCCTCGCGCCCCGCCAACGCATTGAGAAGTGTGGATTTCCCGGCATTCGGCAGCCCGACTATAGCCACCTCGAACCCGTCGCGGATGCGTTCGGAAACCTTTGCACCCTCGGCCTCGGCGCGTAGATCAGCCACAACGGCCTCCAGCAGCGCCGTCACCTCGGGCGTCACGTCCACCGGCACATCTTCATCGGCAAAGTCGATGGTCGCCTCGATCAACGCAGCCGCGCGGATCAGTTGCCGGCGCCAGCCCTCGGCCCGCGCCCCGACAGCGCCCGACAGCACCCGCATCGCCTGTTTGCGCTGCGCCTCGGTTTCCGCTTCGATCATATCCGACAGGCCTTCGACCTGCGCGAGGTCGAGACAGCCATTTTCCAGCGCCCGGCGGGTAAATTCGCCGGCTTCCGCCATCCGCAGGCCCGGCCGGTCTCCCAGAACCCGCAGAACCGCCGCAACGGTGGCCGTCGATCCATGCAGATGCAGCTCGGCAACCTCTTCGCCGGTGAAGCTGGCACCGGCAGCAAAACACAGCACCAGCGCATGATCCAGCACCTCGGCTCCATCCCGCAGCACCCGCAGGCTGGCCACCCGAGGTTCCGGCACGCCGCCCGCCAGATCCCGCGCCACATCCCAGGCCAGCGGGCCAGAGATGCGGATGACCGCAACCCCGGCCCGGCCACGCGCAGAGGCCAGGGCGAAGATCGTATCCATCGGCAGCTCCAGCGCGGCGGCTTAGCCGTTCATCGAATCGAAGAAGTCCGAGTTGGATTTCGTCTGTTTCAGCTTGGAAATCAGGAACTCGATGGCGTCGGTGGTGCCCATCGGGTTGAGGATCCGGCGCAGGACGTAGGTTTTCTGCAGGTCTTTCTGGTCGACCAGCAGATCCTCTTTCCGCGTGCCGGACTTGAGGATGTCCATCGCCGGGAACACGCGCTTGTCGGCAACCTTGCGGTCCAGCACGATCTCGCTGTTACCGGTGCCCTTGAACTCTTCGAAGATCACCTCGTCCATCCGGCTGCCGGTATCGATCAGCGCGGTCGCGATGATGGTCAGCGAGCCACCTTCCTCGATATTCCGGGCCGCACCGAAGAAGCGCTTCGGCCGCTGCAGCGCGTTCGCATCGACGCCGCCGGTCAGCACCTTGCCGCTCGACGGCACCACGGTGTTGAAGGCACGACCAAGTCTTGTGATCGAGTCCAGCAAGATCACAACATCTCGTTTATGCTCGACCAGGCGCTTGGCCTTCTCGATCACCATCTCGGCCACCGCAACGTGCCGCGTGGCCGGTTCGTCGAAGGTCGAGGAGACGACCTCGCCCTTCACGCTGCGCTGCATGTCGGTCACTTCCTCGGGCCGCTCATCGATCAGCAGCACGATCAGGTAGCATTCCGGGTGGTTGGTGGCGATCGACTGGGCGATGTTCTGCAGCAGCACGGTCTTGCCTGTCCGCGGCGGCGCCACGATCAGCCCGCGCTGGCCCTTGCCGATGGGCGACACCAGGTCGATGATCCGGGCAGAGCGGTCACGGATCGTCGGATCCTCGATCTCCATCTTCAGCCGCTCGGTCGGATACAGCGGCGTCAGGTTCTCGAAGGCGACCTTGTGGCGGGCCTTCTCGGGGTCGGTGAAGTTGATCACCTCGACCTTGGTCAGCGCGAAATACTTCTCGGCCTCACCGGGGGAGCGGATCAGCCCCTCGACGGTGTCGCCGGTGCGCAGCGAATACTGGCGGATCATGTCGGGCGAGACGTAGATGTCATCGGGCCCCGGCAGATAGTTCGCCTCGGGCGAGCGCAGGAAGCCAAAGCCGTCCTGCAGCACTTCCAGCACCCCATCGCCACCGATCTCATAGCCTTCTTCATCGGCATATTCGCGCAGGATCGAGAACATCATCTCGCCCTTGCGCATGGTCGAGGCGTTCTCGATTTCCAGCTCTTCGGCCATCGCCAGCAGGTCGGCGGGGCTTTTCGCCTTCAGTTCGGCAAGGTTCAGGCGTTCTTGGGTCTCGGTCATGGCACTCGGACAAATGATGGCGCGCCCGGCAAGCGGGCATTGCGGCAGAGGAATGGGAGATGCGTCGGGCCGAACGGCCCCGCTGATCCGGTCACATAAGCGCGAAGGGGCCTCGAGTCAACGAAATCAGAACTTCAGCACGACAGAGAGCACGATGACCACCATCAGGATCGTCGGAACCTCGTTCATCATCCGGTAGGTGCGCCCGGTGCGCGTGTTGGTGCCGGCCGCCAGTTCCTTGCGGCGCACCGCCAGCCACATGTGGAACCAGGTCATCGCCAGCACGCCCACCGCCTTGGTCCAGGGCCAGATGCTCGACCAGTCCACGATCCCGGGTGTGGCCACCAGCATCAGCCCGAACAGCCACACCGCGATCAGCGAGGGGTTCATGATGTAGCGCAGCAGCTTCCATTCCATCACCGTCAGGCTCGCTGTCGGTTCCTCTGCCCCGTTCTGCCCGCGTTCGACGTGATAGACGAACAGGCGCGGCAGATAGAAGATCCCGGCCATCCAGGTCAGCACGGCCATGATGTGCAGGGCCTTCACCCAGGGGTAAAACGTGGCGAGCAGGTCTGTCATGGGGCACCTCTGGGTTCGAAGGGTCTTCCTACTTCTCTTTTAAATAAGAGAAAGATTGAAGAGATGATGATGTAGTAAGGCCTGTGGGTAACGGGATATGCCTCGCTCGCCCCCATTTCTCCACATCCGAGGGCGCCTGTGGAAAACTCTGTGTGCAGTTTTCCGGCACAACTGCATCCTGAGAATTTACGTGCGTAATCATTATCTTGCGTGGTGTCGTTAACATACACCTTTGTGCATAAGTTTCCGCCAGCAGCTGCGCGAGACCGCCATCCACAGCCCGTGGACAACCTTGCGCCTGCGTGGATAAGCCGCCCCCGGATGCTTGACACTCCCCCCGGAATTCCGCCAGCCATCGCAGAACACCACTTGCCCCCATAGGCTCCCCCGCGCCCGCGCCCGTTTGTCCACAGGATCGTCCCCATGCCCACGCCCCTGCTGCTTGCCTCCGCCTCCGAGACCCGCGCGGCGATGCTGCGCGCCGCCGGCCTTGACCCGCAGGTGCTGCCCGCCCGCATCGATGAGGAGGCGATCCGCGCCGCGCTGGAGGCGGAAGGCGCCACGCCCCGCGACCTCGCCGATGCGCTGGCGGAGATGAAGGCGCGCAAACTGTCGGACAAGCATCCGGAGGCTTTGGTGCTTGGTGCCGATCAGGTGCTGGAGCTGAAGGGCCAGGTCTTCGCCAAGCCCGAAACCCCTGATGCAGCGCGGGCACAGTTGCGGGCGCTTTCGGGAAAAACCCACCGCCTGCTGTCAGCTGCCGTGATATATCGGGCATCGAAACCCGAGTGGCGCCATGTCGGTGAAGCGCGGCTGACGATGCATGATCTGTCAGACGCCTACATCGACGCCTACGTCACCCGCAACTGGGACAGCATCCGCCACTCTGTCGGCTGCTATCAGATCGAGAAGGAAGGGGTCTGCTTGATGTCCCGCGTTGAAGGCGACCATTTCACCATCCTCGGCCTGCCGCTGATCCCCCTTCTCACCTGGCTGCGCCTGCGTGGAGAGATCCGGGCATGACCGACCATCCCCGCATCCCGCTGGCCGGCGTCATCGGCTCGCCCATCGCCCATTCCCGCTCGCCGCGGCTGCATGCCTACTGGCTGCGCAAATATGGGCTGGCGGGGCATTATGTGCCGATGGACGTGGCGCAGGCCGACCTGGCCGAGGTGCTGAGGGCGTTGCCCAAGGCGGGCTTCGTCGGGTGCAACGTCACCATTCCGCACAAGGAAACCGTGCTGCAGCTGGCCGATGTGGTCACCGACCGCGCCTCGCTGATCGGCGCTGCCAACACGCTGATCTTCCGCAAGGACGGCAAGATCCATGCCGATAATACCGATGGTTACGGCTTCATCGCCAATCTTCGCCAGAACGCGCCGGATTGGAAGCCCGCCTCGGGCCCGGCTGCGGTCTTCGGCGCGGGCGGCGCCGCGCGGGCCATCGTCGCTTCGCTGCTGGAGGTTGGGGTGCCGGAAATCCGCGTGACCAACCGCACCCGGCCGCGGGCCGAGGGGCTGCGGGCCGAATTTGGTGCCAAGGTCGTGGTCTGCGATTGGGTGCAGGCCGGCAATATGCTTGATGATGCGGTGACGGTGGTAAACACCTCCTCGCTCGGCATGGTCGGCAAGCCGGAGTTTCTGGTGCCGCTGGACGGGCTGATGGCTTCGGCGGTGGTGACTGATCTGGTCTATACGCCGCTGCGCACCAAGTTTCTGGACACTGCCGCCGCAATGGGCTGCACCACCGTCGATGGGCTGGGGATGCTGCTGCATCAGGCCGCGCCGGGGTTCGAGCGCTGGTTCGGCAAGCGGCCCGAGGTGGATCAGGCCACGCGGGATGCGGTGCTGGGATGACCCCGCCTGAACGTCCGTTCCGGCTCGGCCTCACCGGCTCCATCGGCATGGGCAAATCGACGACGGCGGCGATGTTTGCCGAGGCTGGGGTGCCGGTCTGGGATGCGGATGCGGCCGTCCACCGGCTTTATGCGCCGGGCGGTGCCGCGGTGCCCGCCATCGCTGCACTGCATCCGGAGGCAGTCAAGGATGGCGCCGTGGACCGGGCCGCGCTGAAGGACTGGATCGCGCAGGATGCCACCGCGCTTGGCCAGATCGAACGCGCCGTGCATCCGCTGGTCGCCGCCGACCGCGAGGCGTTTCTGGCCGCAGCCTCCGATAAACCTCTGGTCCTGCTCGATATTCCCCTGCTGTTCGAAACCGGAGCCGATGCGCAGATGGATGCCACGCTGGTCGTCTCTGCCCCGCCCGAGGTGCAGCGCGCCCGCGTGCTGGCTCGCCCCGGCATGACCGAGGCGCAGTTCGAGCTGATCCTGTCGCGGCAGATGCCCGATGCCGACAAGCGCGCCCGTGCCACCTGGGTCATCGAGACCATCGGGCTTGAAGCCACCCGCGCCGCCGTGCGAGACCTGACCCGAACCATCAGGGCCCGTCATGCGTGAAATCGTCCTCGACACCGAAACCACCGGGTTTGAGCCCACCGAGGGCCACCGCATCGTCGAGATCGGTGCGGTGGAACTGCTGAATCACATGCCCACCGGGCGCGTCTATCACCAATACATCAACCCCGAGCGCGCGATGCCGGCCGAGGCTTTCGCGGTGCATGGTCTGGGCGACGACTTCCTGCGCGACAAGCCCCGCTTTGCCGAGATCGGCCCGGCCTTCTGGGACTTCATCGGCATGGATGCCAAGCTGGTGATCCACAACGCCGCCTTCGACATGAAATTCCTGAACGCCGAACTGTCCTGGGCCAGGTTGCCCCTGATCGCGGTGGACCGGGCGCTGGACACGCTGATGATTGCGCGGCGCAAGTTTCCGGGCTCGCCCGCCTCGCTCGATGCGCTGTGCCGGCGGTTTGGCGTCGACAACACCTCGCGCGAGAAGCATGGCGCGCTGCTGGACAGCGAGATCCTGGCCGAGGTGTATCTGGAGCTTCTGGGCGGCCGCCAGCCCGACCTTGTGCTGTCCAGCGCCCCTGCCCCCAAGGCCGGCGCGCAGCCGGTGGAGGCCTGGCGCCCTCGCGCCCGCCCCACGCCCCTGCCCCCGCGCCTGACAGAGGCGGAGGCAGAGGCCCACGCGGCCTTCGTCACGGGCCTGGGTGACGCCGCAATCTGGCGCCGCTACGCCTAGACCAGCGCCCGGATCGCGTCCCGCGCGGCGCGGTAGCGGGCATGACCCTCGGCAAAGGCCGGGACCAGCGCCGCAACCGGCTCGATCACCCGCGCAATCTGGGGCGGGGTCGCCAGTTCGGCCCCTGCGCCAGTGGCGGCCATCATCCCCAGACGCGCGGCACCAAACGCCCCGCCGAAATCGCCCGCGACGGGCACGGAAACCGGCGTCTCCAGCGCCGTCGCAATCGCCGCCAGCCAGTAGTCGGAGCGCGAGCCGCCGCCCACCGCCAGCAGGCTGTCAATCCGTGTACCGGTCGCGGCCAGTGCATCGCGGCAATCGGCGATGGCGAAGGTCACGCCCTCCAGCACGGCACGGGTCGCGGCCTGCTGGTCCGTCGCATGGTCGAGCCCGATGAAGGCCCCGCGGACGGCGGCATCGTTCAGCGGCGTGCGCTCACCGCCGAGATACGGCAGGAACCGCGTGCAGCCGGGCCCCTGCAGCGCGCCCAGATCGGCGGTCAGCCCGGCGGCAGCGGTGCCGGCCAGCCGCGCGAACCAGTTCAGCGCATCGGTCGCGGCCAGGATCACCCCCATCTGGTGCCAGGTGCCGGGCAGTGCGTGGCAGAAGGTATGCACCGCCGTCGCCGGATCGGGCTGGTAGCCGTCATTCGCGGCAAACAGCACGCCCGAAGTTCCCAGCGAGACGAAGGCCTGCCCTGCCTTCACCACGCCAACGCCGATGCCAGACGCCGCATTGTCGCCGCCGCCCCCGGCCACGACCACGCCCGCCGGCATCCCGAAGCGCGCCGCGATGTCCGCGCGAAGAACGCCCGAAACCTCGGATCCCTCCACCAGCCGCGGCATCTGCGACAGGGTCATGCCGGTCGCGTCCAGCAGATCGTCCGACCAGCCCCGCCCGCCGGTATCCAGCCAACTGGTTCCGGCGGCATCGGACATCTCGCCCACATGCTCGCCGGTCAGCCACAGGCGCAGATAATCCTTCGGGAGCAGTACCTTGGCGACTCGGGCGAACACCTCGGGTTCATGCCGCGCCACCCAGACCAGCTTTGGCGCGGTGAAACCCGGGAAGACGATGTTGCCGGTGACGGCGCGAAAGCGGGGATCGGCATCCAGCGCCGCCGCTTCGATATGCGCCCGCGTGTCGTTCCACAGGATGCAGGGCCGCAGCACCTGATCTGCGGCGTCCAGCAGCGTGGCGCCATGCATCTGCCCCGACAGGCCGATGCCGCGCACCGCGCCAAGCCCATGCACTGCCAGCGCGGTCAGCACCGCCTCCGCAGCCAGGGTCCAATCCGCCGGGGCCTGCTCGGACCAGCCCGGCGCGGGGCGCGAGACGGTCAGCGGCGCCGTTGCCTCTGCCAGCACGCGCTGCGCGTCGTCGATGAGGATGCCCTTCAGCCCCGAGGTCCCCAGATCCAGTCCGATATACATGGCCCGCTCCCGTATCTTGCGCCGGGCGCCAGTCAACCATCCCGGGCGGCAAGGGCAAGGGAAAACCGTTTGCGGTAACGGCGAAAAATCTTCGCGGCGGCGGGAACCTGCGGGCGGCTTGTCGGTTAGTCAGGTGAACCGCGCGGCTTTGCCGGGCTGCCCGGTGATCCGGCAAATGGTCCCCGCCTAACGCCGGATGCCGCGAGACGGACCTCGCCCCACTGTCCCTCACCAGAGGTCCGTTTCGCGGCTCCCTTATCCTCAGATCAGCCGATAATCTTTGTGGCCCAAGGGGTTGCATCCCGTACTTCATCGGGCACCATTGCCTGCAGGCCCGCGCCGGCCGAAGTCAAAGGGACATCCCGATGCCGCAAAAACCGCTGACTCCCTGGACGATGCTCAAAGAACTTTGGCGCCTGACGGATGAGCGCAACCTTGGCCTTATTGCGGCCGGGGTGGCGTTCTACGCGATGTTCGCGCTGTTTCCGGCCCTTGGCGCGGTGGTGTCGGTCTGGAGCTGGCTGGCCGATCCGGCGGCGCTGCAAAGCTATCTCGATGTCGCAAGCGGCTTCATCCCGCCCGAGGCATTCGGCTTGATCGCCGGGCAGGTTCAGGCGCTGGTGCGCACGTCCGGCGAGCAGGTCGGCTGGCGCACCGGGATCTCGCTGGGGGTGGCGCTATGGTCCACCCGTGCGGGCCTTGCCTCGGTCGTGCAGGGGCTCAACACCATCTACGGCTCTCCCAGCCGCGGCGGTATCGGGCAGCTGGCGGTGGCGATGGGGTTGACACTGGCGGTGCTGGGGATGGCGATTGCCGGGCTGATCACCGTGGTGGTGATCCCGATCCTGCTGGCCTTCCTGCCGCTTGGCCCGGTCGAGGGCCGCATCGTGGCGGGCCTGCCCTGGGCGGCGACCTTCCTGCTGGTGTTGGCGACGCTGGGGCTGGTCTATCGCTTTGGTCCGAACACAAAGTCCGAGCGGCGGGCTAGCTGGATCACGCCGGGCGCCGGGCTGGCGGCGCTGCTGTGGGCTGCGGCCTCGCTGGCCTTCTCGATGTATCTGGCAAATTTCGGGTCGTACAACCGGGTATACGGATCGCTTGGCGCGGTGGTCGCGCTGCTGATGTGGTTCTACCTGTCGGCCTACGCGGTGCTGCTTGGGGCCGCGCTGAACCGGGTCCTGGGTATCCCGCGGCCACCGGAACCGGCCGCCGCGGAAGAGGCTTAGGTGTCGCCGCGACGTCCGCGGGCAAAGCCGCGGCCGGCTTCCATGCCGAGCAAGAAGGCATCAGCCAGCGGCGGGCGCGGTTTTTCCACCGGCGGAGGCGGCGGCGCCGGTGTGCGCCCGCTGGCCATCGCGACCAGGAACAGCGCGGCCAGCACCAGATAGCCAATCCCCAGCGTCAACGCCGCTGCGACCGGGCCATATTCCACCATCAGCGCGATGAAACCCGCGGCGGTGAGAAACCCCAGCGCGATCAGCGCGAACAGCGCAGCAAAGGCGCCCAGCACGGCAGAACGGACCGCCCGTCGGGCAGTCCGTTCCACAGTAACCTGAACGTCGGTCAGGAGCCCTTTGAGCATCCTGCCCTCAGCGCTTGGCGGTCAGGAGACCCAGCACGAAGCCAAGGGCCGCGGCCACGCCAACGGCGGTCGCCGGACGCTCTTTGACGAAGGCATCGGCCTGCGCGGCGGCGTCGTTGGCGCGAAGGCGCAGCGCCTCGACCTGCTCCGAGCTCATGTCGCGCAGCTGTTCGGCGCGGTATTTGGCGGCTTCGACAGCCGAGGCGCCCTGATGTCGGCCCATGTCGGCCAGCGTACCGGTGATGTTGGCCAGATCGGCCTTCAACGAGGAAATCTGATCGCTCAGAGCGGCGTAATCGGCATCAAGCGCCTTGCCATTGCCGTTGCCGGTCGGAAGTTCGGGTGCGCGAGCCATGTCACGTCTCCTTCAGGATATGTTTCTGTTGCCCGATCAACGCGCCGTCCTCGCTTCCGGTTCCTTTCGCACCTGCAAAGTCGCGCTGCGCGGCTGCGGCATTTTGGAACTGTCCCCGGATTGGCGCGTTCGATTGTCAACCAGGTGCCTCGCGGCGTCAATGACCCGGGCGCCCAGGCACCAAAACTGCGTTCCTCGAGAGTGAAAGGAGACCCCATGCTTTACTGGGCCGCCGTTTTCTTCGTCATCGCCCTGATCACCGGCATGTTTGGCTTTGGTGGGCTCGCCACCGTCTCTGCCGGCGTGGCGCAGGTGCTGTTCTTCGTCTTCCTCGCGCTGTTCGTGCTGACGCTGATCGCACGGGCCATTCGCGCCCAGACATGACGACAATGCAAAAAGGCCGCCCGAGGGCGGCCTTTCGTGCATCGGGCGCAGGCAGTCAGGCGGCCAGCGTTTCGGTGGACGCGAAGAACATCGCCTGGCTGACGGCAGAGCGGACCTGCTCTTCCAGATAGGGCTTCGAGATCAGGAAGGCCGGCTCCGGCCGCTCGCCGGTCAGCAGGCGCTCGGGGAAGGCGGTGATGAAGATCACCGGGATATCGCCCAGTTCGGCAAGAATGTCGTTCACGGCATCGACGCCCGAGGAGTTGTCGGCAAGCTGGATGTCAGCCAGAACGAGATTCGGACGCTCTTTCCGGCTCAGCGCGACGGCCTGTTCGCGGGTGCGGGCGATGCCGGTGACGCGGTGGCCCATGGACTGCACGATGCTCTGAATATCCATGGCGATGATCGTTTCGTCCTCGATGATCATCACATGGCCCAGAACGGTACGCTCCATCTCGTTCATGGCGATGGTCACCAGTTCTTCGGCCTCGGACTGGGTCACATCCATGATTTGTGCGATCTGGTCGAAGCGCATTTCCTCGATGGTGCGCAGCAGCAGCGCCTCGCGGGTGTTGCGGGTCAGGTTGGACAGGTGGACCTGCGCGCGGGCTTCCAGCGCATCGGTGCCGCCTTCGGCAACCGGCGCCCCGGCCGACGACCAGATGGCGTGAAAGGCGCGGAACAGGGCGACACGGGGCGGCAGATCGCCTTCGAACATCGACCGATCCGCCAGAATCGCCTCCAGCGTGGCCACCGCATAGCGGTCGCCCGTGCCTTGGCTGCCGGTCAATGCGCGCGCATAGCGACGCAGGAACGGAAGCTCCGGCCCGATCGCCGCAGTGATGTCCGTCGATTTCCCGTCTGTCATGTCATCTCCGACAATTTTTTAGTTTTTCAGGGAACCAAACTCCTGCGCTCTAGTTTGGTTCCAGCGCGCGTGAATAAAAATACGACCTGGGAAGCAGCATGAAATCGAGCGGACCCGAAGAGAGCAAGCCCACCGTGGAACGCCAGATTGATGAAAATCTAAGGCGTGTCTACCAGCAGATGGTGGAGGAATCGGTTCCCGACAAGCTTATGCAGCTCCTTCAGCAGCTCAAGGAACAGGACCGCGAAAAATGAACGACGGTTCCGTTGATCCGCGCGACGAGCTGGTCACACATCTCGGCGCCCTGCGTGCCTTCGCGCTCAGCCTGACGCGCAATTCGTCGGCGGCGGATGATCTGGTGCAGGACACGATCCTGAAGGCCTGGAGCAATATCGACCGCTTCCAGCGCGGTACCAACCTGCGCGCCTGGCTGTTCACCATCCTGCGCAACACCTTCTACTCGGCCCGCCGCAAGACAAGGCGCGAGGTTGCCGATGTCGATGGCATCCATGCCAGCCGGCTGGCGACCAAGCCCGACCATGACGGACGGCTGGCGCTGGCCGATTTCCGGGTGGCGTTCGAGCAACTTCCCGATGAACAGCGCGAGGCGCTGATCCTTGTCGGAGCCTCGGGCTTTGCGTATGAGGAAGCTGCGCAGATGTGCGGCGTGGCGGTCGGCACCATCAAGAGCCGCGCCAACCGCGGCCGCAAGCGGCTGGCAGAGCTGCTGCAACTGGCTGAAGGCGAGGAGCTGACCATGACCGATCCCGCAACCATGGCCGTGATGGCAGCGTCCGCCTCATCGGGGTGACGGCATGAAAGCCGGGCTGCGGGGAAAACTGAAATTCACGGAACGGCTGGGCTTTCGCCTGGCCTTTCTTCTGTCTGTGGCCTTGTTGCCCTTGGGGACCATCGCGCTGGTGCAGACCTGGCGCATGGCCGAGGATGCAGAGCGGGCCGCAGAGTCGGCTCTTCTGCAGCGCACCTCGAATGCGGCAGCGGGTGAGCGCGCGATGATCGAAAGCGCGCTTGGCGCGTCGGAAGCACTGTCGCAGGCGCTGCTCGAAGCGGTGGGGGACAACGCCGCCTGCTCCAAGCTTTTGGGCGATTATGTGGGGCGCAGCCCGATCTATGCCTTTGCCGGCTTCATCCCGACCAACGGCCAGATGACCTGCTCGTCGAGGGCCGAGGCCCGCGACATGACCCAAAGCCCGACCTACAAGGCATTCCTTGCGGCGCCGCGCGCGATGGTGACTGCCAATGCCACGGGCGAGGTGTCGCGCGAGCCGGTGCTGATCGTGTCGCAGCCGGTCAGCAAGGATGGCGTGCTGCTGGGGATGCTGGCGCTGTCGGTCAAGCATTCGACACTGGAGCTGCTGCGCTCGCGCCGGGGGCGGGATCGCGATGTGAACATCGTCATGTTCAACCATGTCGGCGAGCCTCTGTTCGTGGAAAACCACCTGCTGGCCGAGGTGCCGAAGGTGCTGCCAATGGGACGCGAAGCCTCGACGCTGGTGGACAGTGACGAGGTCATCTTCCGGTCCCGCGATGGTGAAGGCCGCACCAGGGTGTTTGCCGTGCTCGATCTGGTGCCGAACCTGGTGCATGTCGTCGGCAGCTGGCCGCCCGAGCAGGCGCAACTGGGCCGCGACCTGATTGCGCCCTCGACCCTGCTGTTCCCGCTGACGATGTGGATCACCAGCCTGCTGGTCGCCTATGCGGCCGTGGACCGGCTTGTCATTCGCCATGTGCGGGAACTGCGTGGCCAGATGCGGCGCTTTGCGCTCGGCCGCCGCGACACCCCGCCGGACATCCTCAAGGACGCCCCGGCCGAGATCGCCGATGTCAGCCAGACCTTCCACAACCTCGCCCGCATCCTGATCCGCGATGAGGCAGAGCTGGAAGCCTCGCTGCAGGAAAAGACCGTGCTGCTGAAGGAAATCCACCACCGGGTGAAGAACAACCTGCAGCTGATCGCCTCGATCATGAACATGCAGATCCGGCAGGTGAACGAGCCGGGCGCGCGGCGGGTGCTGAAAAGCGTGCAGGACCGGGTTGCCAGCCTCGCCACCATCCACCGCAATCTCTATCAGGCGGAAACCCTGTCGGCCGTGCAGGCCGATCAGCTTCTGGGCGATATCGTCAGCCAGATGACGATGATGTCGGTGGCCCCGGGGTCGAACCTCGATATCCGCACGGATTTTGCGCCGGTGACCCTCTATCCCGATCAGGCGGTTCCGGTGTCGCTGCTGGCGACCGAGGCGCTGACGAATGCGGTGAAATATGCCAGCGCGCCCGAGGGCGGTGGTCAGCGCTGGATCCGGCTGACATTGCACGACGGGAAGGACGGCACCGCCACACTGGCGATCGTGAATTCGCAGGGCTCAAAAGTGCCGGAACGGGCCGAGGGCGATGCGCCGGGCATCGGCACCAAGTTGATCAATGCTTTCGCCGGCCAGCTGGACAGCATGGTCGAGATCGTCAGCGCCGACGGCGAGTACCGCCTGAGCGTGCGTTTCGAGATTGGCGGCATCCCCCCGGCTGACGGCCCGCCGAAGGTCTGACCCTGCGGCCCGGCACATCGGCATCCCACGCTCCGCTTGACGAAGCTTCCGGCTTGACCGCATCGCCCCATTGAATGGGGGCTGCGGGGCTCCCTTCGTTTGCGTCGAGGGCCGGGGGTGCCCATCCCCGGCCCAATGCGCCCCCGAGCCGCGGCGCCAGGCACCTGCCGCCGCACTGGTCTGCGCCAAGGGGCACTGCCTTACTTCCCTGACGTCCAAACGAATAGGCCCGGGCGATTACCCGGGCCTTGAACTCGTAACGCTACTGGGTTTCTCAGCCCTCGTATTCGGGCATCGCTTCCAGTTCTTCTTCGGTCGCGTTCAGGTGGATACGCACACCCGTTCCGTCCGCATCTTCAGCCATGACCTGCAGCTGCTCGAAGTTCAGAGCAACCGGCTTGGCGCCGATCCCGAGGAAGCCGCCGATATCGATCACGGCCTCGGTGATGGTGCCGTCAGCAGCGACGACCAGCTCCGAGATGTCGCCGATGCGCTCGTCACTGGCGTCATAGACGGGGGCGCCTTGCAGCTGCTCGGCGGTCAGCGTGGTCGGGTCGATCAGACCGGCCATCGGGTCATCCGACGTCGTGGTGCCATCAGCCATGCCCGTGGTCGTGTCGGTGGCCATGCCGGTGGTGGTGTCGGTCGCCGTGGTGTCGGCAGTCGTGGTGTCGGTCGCCATGGTGTCGGTGGCGGCCGGTGCCGTCGTGGTGTCGGCAGCCATCGTGCTGTCGGTCGCGGTGGTGTCCATCGCGGCGTCAGCTTCGTCGGCGCTGACGAACTCGGGCGCATTTTCCAGTGCTTCGCGGGTTGCGGTGAAGACCACGAAGTACTCGTCAGCGCTTTCGCCATCGGACACGATGTTCAGTTGTTCAATGTCCACGGCAACGGTCTTCGCGCCAATGCCCAAGAAGCCTCCGACATCCACGAGGATCGCCTGGGCTTCGCCTTCACGGCTCATCACCACGTCGCTGATATCGCCGACGCTCTCCCAGTCGGCGTTGTTGCCGGCGGTCAGATCGACGGTGCCTTCCGACACATAGACGGTCTGGCCGATGAACTCCGACGCCATCAGCTCGTCATCCATGGCGGTGTAGGAAAAGTCGCCCGTTCCCATCGTGTCGGTGCCGGCGGTGTCAGCGGCGGTGGCGTCCGTGGCGCTGTCGGTGGTGGCATCCATGGTGGCCGAGCCGGTGGTCGAGGGCGCGGTGCTGTCCGTCGACATCGGCGCGGTGGTTTCCGGCGAAGTGGTTTCGGTGGTGGTGGTCTGTGCGGCCAGCGGCAGAGCCGTCATCGCAACGATTGCGGTCGATGCAAGAAGCTTGTTCATGTCGCATTCCTTTCAGTTCGGGTCAGGCCGTGTGTGGCCCTTGCTATGCCCTAACAACCAGTTTGTGCGGGGCTAGTTCCTGAAAGAAAGGTTTGAGATTTCGGGAACCCGAAGGCTCCATCTGGCGTTAGACGGCCCTTTTCCGGGGCCGTCATGCCGGATCGGTGGGTCAGTAGTCCTTTTCGAAGAAGACCCCGAGGCCGGAATTGCCAGTGGCTTCCACCTCGCCGCGGATGACGATGTTGCTTGTCACATCGAGGTTGAGGCTGATCGAGCTGTTGCCCTCGGCCCCCACGGTCACATCGGTATAGACGTTTTCGGACAGATACTTGCCGGCCCGCACCGCCGCATTGCCATCGGCATCGGTGGTCAGGTCGAAGTCGTCGAGCCCGAAGTTCTGCCGCAGCCGCCCGATGATCCCCTCGCCGCCGCTTCCCGCAAGCGTCGCCACCGCCGAGGCCAGCTGCGCCGCCTGCAGGGGCGAGATATTGTCGAGCCCGCGCCCGAACAGCAGCCGCGCCAGTACCTCCTCCTCGGGCAGGCCGGACGAGGAGACGAAGCTGATATCAGGCTCGTAGGCCGGGCCAGAGATCACGATGGAGGCGGTATCCCCCTCCGTCTCGGTCGAGGCCGAGAAGCGGATATAGGGCTGAAGGCTGCCCTGCAGCTCGATCAACCCCTCATCGAGGTCGAACCGCTGGCCCAGGATGTCGAGCCGGCCGCGGATCAGCTCGAACCGGCCCTGCGGCTGCACATTGGCGGTGGTTCCCAGCAGGCGCACCTGTCCGCCAAGCTCGGCATCGAGCCCGCGGCCACGCACGAAGATCTGGTTCAGCGCGATCACCCGCACGTCGAGCCCATAGGGCCGCGAGGTGCCGCCGGACCCGCCGCCCGCCGTCTCCAGCAGCCCGGCCCGGCCGCGGGTGGCACGCACGTCGCCCGGTTCGGCCACATGGGCCAGATCCGGGATCGCCGTCGCGCCGCCGAGCCCGGTGGAGGGGACGCGGATCTCGGTCTCGTCCAGCCGCAGCGTGCCGGAGATGCTCGCTCCGCCGGCCAGCGGCCCGCGAATGCGCAGCGAGCCATCGACGCGGGTATCGTAGAGGTCAGGATCGCGCAGGCGGGTGCGGTCGAACTCCACGGTCAGATCGCCGTCGAAGGGCGCGGACAGGGTCACCGGGCCCGACACGCCGATGCGCCCGCCCTCCTGCACCCGCGCATCCGCCGTCAGCTGGGCCCGCCCGCCGGACAGGTCGGCACTGGCCGAAAGCTGTTCGATGGCGATACCCGCGGTCGGGGCCGAGAAGCGCGCGCCGGTGGTGGAGATCCGCCCCGACAGCGCCGGAAGGCCCGGCGCGCCGTTCAGGCGCAGGTCGAAGGACAGCGGCCCCTCGACACTTTGCGGGGCGATGAAGGGGTTGGCGAGCCCGGCCTGCGCGCCGCCGGTGATCGCCAGATCGGCGGTGCCGAAATCGCCAGCCACGGTGCCCGAGACGCGCGCATTGGTGCCGCCGGGCCCCTGCCCGGTCAGGTCCAGCCGGTAGCTGCCGCCGATATCCTCGGCGGTGCCGGTCACGGTCAGCGCACCCGGAAAGCCCGGCACCAGCAGCGCCATGTTCGCCAGCCGCGCGTCAATCTCGACGCTGCGCGCCTCGCCTTCCGCCAGCGCGGTGGCACTGGCGGTCAGCTGCGGGTTGGTCAGGTTGAACCTGTCCACCCGGATCGCCCCCGCTTCCATCTCGGCGGCAAGGTCCAGCTGCGTGGTCCCAGCAAGCACCCGGTCCGCCTCGGCCTGGCCGATGGCGAGGCCGGTGCCCGTCCCCGTCAACTCCAGCCGCTGCACCGGGCCGGTTTCCGTCACCCGCGCCTCGGCCGCCAGCTGGCCGCGATAGCCGCCGCCAAGCACGGAAAGGTTCGGCAGATTGAGCGTGGCGGCCAGGTCGCTCGCCCCGGCCTCATAGCGGCCGCTGGCATCCAGCGTGATCTGCGGGTTGCCGATCTGCGCCGTCTCCAGCGTGATCGCGCCGTCCATCTCGCTGCCGACAAAGGTCAGCGCGGTGGTGCCCGCCAGCAGCCCGTCCGCCTCGGCGATGCCCACGGCAAGATCGCTGCCGCTGCCGCTGACGGTAAAGCGGTTGACCTCGCCCGCCTGCTGCAATCCAGCCTCGACCGACAGGCTGCCGCGATAGGGCCCGCCCATCACCGACAGGTCGGCAAAGTCCAGCGTCGCGGTCAGGTTGCTGGCCCCCGTCGCCAGCGTGCCAGACGCATCCGCCGCCAGCGTCCCGGCGCGCAGGGTCAGCGAGCGCAGTTCCGTCCCCGTCTCATCCCGCCGGATCGAGGCGGCGATGCGCGAGCGGCCGGCCAGAAGCGCGTCCAGTTCCGCAATATCCGCCGTCAGGTCAGTGCCGGCGACTTCCGCGGTGACATCAATGATGCCCGACAGCAGGCCATAGCTGCCCGACAGATCGGCATCCGCCGCGCCAGACAGCGGGCGCCCTGCAACCCCGGAAAACCGGGTCAGATTGTCCAGCCGCGCCTGCGCCGAGCCGTCGATGGTGAAGGCGCTGTCGAGGCCGGTGATGGTGGCGTTGGCGTTCAGCCCGTAATCGGCGCCCTCGGCCACAAGGTCGGATATTTCCAGTGCGCCGCCCGCCTGCCAGTCCACCTGTGCGCGGCCGGTCAGGCGCGGGCCGATGGCCTGGGCCAGCACCTCATCCTCGGTGGAGATCCCGGTGGCGGCAAAATCGAAGCCCGCCGTCACTGCGGCGGGGTCCCCAGCCTCGGCCGGGCGCTGGATCTGCCCGGCGCCATCCAGTCGCAGCCGGGCGATGCCGATGCCGCTTTGCTGAAGTCCCATGACCTCACCGGCAAGGGTCCAATCCGGGCCCTCGGCTGCGTCGAAGCCCAGCTTCAGCACCGCAGCGCGCAGGCGTGTGGGCTCGCCAGAGCCCGGCAGGATCATCTCGCTGCCATCCTCCAGCCCCAGCCGTGCCGACAGGTCGGCCAGCACCGGCAGGCCATCGGCGCCCACCTGCAGCTTCCCGCGCAGGTCGATGCCGCGTGCCTGCAGGCTCAGGTCCGACAGCGCCAGCTCGCCCGTAGGCTGCCGCGCACCGGCGGCGACAAGGCGGATCTCGGTCCCGAAGAAATCGCGATAGGCGGGCAGGAACAGCGGCGCGACATCACCGCCCAGATCGACCCGGAAGCTGCGCACCGGCTCGGTCTGCCCCTCTGGCACCTGCGCCAGCAGCTCCACCCGGCCCGAAAGCCGCGGCTCGCCATTGGTCGTCAGCACCACATCGGCGCCGAAATCGTCGATCGGGCCGCTGCCGTTGACCGCCAGCGTCAGGGCCGGGGCGCCGGGCAGGCCGATCAGGGTGGTGGCGATGCCGTCCGCCCCCTCGCTCAGCAGCAGGTCCACGGTCGCCTGCCGGGTCTCATTGGCATACGCGCCGGTAAACGACAGCTCGCCCTCGGCGCCGTCTATGCGGTTTACGGTCAACTCAACGCTGCCCTCGCCGCCCGCAAGCTGGCCGGTGCCTTCCAGCGAGAACACCGCCTCGGCGCCGAAGATGGGCTCGCCCAGAACCACGCGGTCCGCCCTCAAGGTGCCGATCTGCACCGAGACCGGCAATTCCGGCAGCGCAAAACCCGAGGCCTCGGGGGTGGGCAGGTCGGTGCCCTCCTCGCCGCTGCCAGGGGTGCGCGGCAGGTCGATCTCGGCGGCGGTCAGTTCGCGGATCTCGATGCGGCCGGCCAGAAGCGCCGAACGGTTCCACTGGATCGCGCCATCGCGGATCGTCAGCCAGACGCCATCGTCATCGGCAAAGCTCATGCTGGTGAAGGTCGCGCGGGACGAGAAGGCCCCCGCGAAGCCTTCGACCCGCACATCCCGCCCGGCGCTGGACAGATTTTCCTCAAGGAACTCCGTCAGCCAGCCGCGGTCGGCATCGGATTGCGCCGTTTCGGCAGCCTCCTGGGCAACTGCGGTCAGCGGCAGGAACAGGCAGAGCGCGAGGGGGAAAAGCCGCTGCATCATCATCAGAATGCCTGTCCAATCCCAAGGTAGATCTGCACGCCGTCATCGGTATCGCCAGACACCGGGGCCGCCACGTCGAGCCGGATCGGGCCGATGCCGGTGTCGTAGCGCAGGCCGACGCCCGCGCCGGAATGCCAGGCGCCGTTGTCTTCCGAGAAATCCTCGACCCCGACAAAGCCGGCATCGTAGAAGGCCACCGCCCCGAAATTACCGCGGATGCCGACACGGGCCTCGGCCGAAAACGCCACGAACCGGTCGCCGCCGATATCCTGGATCTGGCCGCCGCCGCGGTCGATCTCCACCCCCAGCGACTGGTAGGGCTGGCCGCGCACGGTACCGCCGCCGCCCGAGTAGAACAGGTATTCGCGCGGGGTTTCCAGAAGGTCGGACCCGACGATGGCCCCGCCCTGCACCCGCCCGGCCAGAACCACCCGGTCATCCATCCCAAAGCCGCGATAGGCGCGCCCGTCGAACCCCAGCCGCGCGCCGGTGCCTGTGGTGCCAAAACCGCGGAAGGCCGTCATCTCGCCCTGGGCATAATAGCCCTCGGCTGCGTCCAGCGCATTGTCGCGGGTATCCCAGGTCAGCGTCACCGGAAGGATCAGCTGCTCATAGATGATCTCGTCGAACTCGTCGGTGACTTCGGAAATCTCATAGCCGATGCCGACCTCGCCGGTCAGCGTATCGGTGATGTAGCGGGTCAGGCCAAAGCCGATGCGGGCGGTGTCGGCGGTGTAATCCTCTTCCTGCGCGCGTTCGACCAGCGCCTCCACAAAGGCGGTGGAATCGCGGAACGGGGTGCCTGGCCGGTCGAGCCGCACGCCAAGGCTGTAATCCTCGCCGCCGGTCTGCGCGCCGATGCCGCCGATCTCGCCATTGATCACCAGTCGCTCGGCCCCGCCCAGAAGGTTGCGGTGCATCCAGCCGGCCGAGACCAGCGCGCCATCGAGGCTCGAGACCTCGGCGCCAAAGCTCATGCGGCGGCGGCGTTCCTCGACCACGACAAGCTGGTAATCCAGCGTCGCGCCCGGCCCGAGGTTTTCGGCCTCGGTCAGCGCGACCGACCGGAAGGCGCCGGTACGGCGCAGGCGGTCGGCGACGTCTTCCAGCTCTTCGGGGTCGTAGACCTCGCCGGTCGGGAAGCCGGCGATCTTGTCGATCCGCCGCTCGCGCACCCGCTCGTTGCCGCTGATCGCCATCCGGCCGAAGGTGACGCGCGGGCCGGGATCGAAGCCGATGCGCGCATCGAGCGTGGCGTCGCGGTGATTGGCCGTCACCTGCTGGTTGCCGACCCGCACCTTGGCATGGCCGGCATTGCGCCAGGCCTCGGCCCCCGCATCCGCCGCGCCGACAATCTCGCCCGACCCGGCGGGCTGGCCCACGGCAAAGCCCTCGGGCAGTTCGGTGCCGCGCGCCAGCGGCGCGGCTTCGGCGCGGCTGAAGCGGAAGCCGGGGCCGGGATCTACCTCGATGGCAATGGTGCGGATGACATCGGGCGCATCCAGGGGCGGGATCGCCGCCGCCTCGCGCCCGTCGATCAGGATGCGGATGACGCCGGAGTAATGGCCCTCGGCATAAAGCGCGCCAAGGATGCGCCCGTAATCGGCGCGGGCCGAGGCGAGCAGGTCCTGCGCATCGGGCGCCTCCTCCTCGTCCTGGCTGGAGTAGAGCAACGAGGCGCCTTGGATCGCGTCGCGCAGATCCTCATCCGCGCCAGCCACCCGCAACTGCAAGTCCAGGGCCAGCGCGGCCGGGGCCAGCACCGACACCGCTGCGGCCGAGGCCATCAAGGCAAGCGATGTTCCGCGCGATGATGGAACAAAGGCCCGGGCCCAGTTCGCAGAGCGAAGCTTCTCCTGCATGCGATGCCCCTTTGCCGTCCCCCGCCTCATCTGACCCAAGGTTTCGCAGGTCCGGGGCGAGGATGCCAGTCCCGAGGGGACAATGCTGGCAAGGAATCGCTTGTTCCCTGCCCTGCGACGATTTTGCGCGGGCGGGGTGAATTTGTCACAACTTCTCAGCTGCTGCCGACGCGGCGACCAAAGATGCGGTCACGGTGATCGGACAGATAGATCCGCAGCCAGGGGGTGAAATGTTCGGGCTCGTCCTCCACCTCTTCCAGCAGATCGCGCAGGGCGATCCAGCGCACGGCCGACACTTCGGCGGGGGCGGGGCTGACCGAAAGATCGTCCGGAGCCTCGGCCACGAAGATCTCCACCAGTTCATGCTCGGTCATGCCATTGCCGACATCGGCGCGGTATTCCACGGTTTCGGCGGCACTCAGCGCCAGCCCGTCGATCCCCAGCTCCTCGCGCAGCCGGCGCACCGCACAAGCGGCGGCCGGTTCATCCCAATGCGGATGGGTGCAGCAGGTGTTCGCCCAAAGCCCCGGCGTGTGATACTTGCCTGCGGCGCGGCGCTGGATCAGCACCCGCTCTCCGGCCAGCACGAAGACCGACACTGCCTTGTGGCGCAGGCCGAGGCGATGCACCTCGAGCTTGTCCATCGGGGTCAGGGTGCCCTCTACCCAGGCGGGGATCATGTCGGTCATTCTTTGGCAAGCCCCAATGGAAGACGCCGCCGCAGGGGGATCCCGCAGCGGCGCGTGTCAGATGTCCGGCGTTCAGATCAGCGCCTGCGGCTGAGCCTTCTGCGCCTCGGCGCGCCGCGCAAGCTCCGAGCGGTAGAGCGCCAGGAAATCCACGGTGTCGAGGTTCAGCGGCGGGAAGCCACCATCGCGGGTCACGTCCGAAACGATGCGGCGCACAAAGGGAAACAGCATCCGCGGGCATTCGATCAGCAGATAGGGGTGCATCTGCTCTTCCGGCACGCCCTCGACCAGGAAGATGCCGCCATATTCCAGCTCCAGCAGGAACAGCGGCGCCTTGTCGGCGCGGTTGGCCGAGGTGATCTTGAACTTGGTGGTCACCTCATACTGGTTGTCAGCCGGGCGCTTGCGCGCGTCGAGGCTGACCTGCACCGACATTTCCGGCTGCACGTCGGCATTGGTCAGGCCCTTCTGCGCCACGACATTCTCGAAGCTCATGTCGCGGATGAACTGGGCCAGCACCTGCATCCGGGGGGTCTGCGGCGCGGCGGCCGGCTGGGTTTCCGGTTGGGGCTCTGCCCCGTTGCCGTTTTCGGCCATCTGTAGCGTCTCCCGTTGGGTAACTTCGGTGGAAATCTGGGTCGGTGGAGGGTGTAGCACCTCGCCCCGCGCGGCTCAATGGCAGGGCGAAAGGCTAGTCGCGGGTCCAGCCAGAAGGGCCGCGCGGCGGTGTGCTGTCATCGACCTCATGAAACTCGGCGTCGATCACGGTGGGGCTGCGATGGGGTTCGGGATGCCGGCCCGGGTGGCGCCCGTCCATCGGCGCGCCGCCGACGGTGAACCGCGTCATGGTGACGCGCTTGCCGACCTGCGCCATCAGCCAGGCCCGAACCGGCTTGATCAGCAGCAAGATCCCCACCGTGTCGGTAAAGAACCCCGGCGTAAGCAGCAGCGCCCCGGCCAGCAGGATCATCGCGCCATGGGCAATATCGCCTGTCGGATCGCGCAGATCGTTCAGCGACCGGCGCAGGTCGTTCAGCGCCCGCGCGCCTTCGCGGCGCATCAGCCAGGTGCCGGCCACTGCCGTCAGCAGCACAAGCGCCAGCGTCGGCCACAGGCCGATCAGCCCGCCCACCTGGATGAACAGCGTGATCTCGATCAGCGGGACGGCCAGAAAGGCCACGAAAAGCCACATCGGCAGGATTCCTGTGCTTATCCTCGGTTCCGGGCGAAGGTGGACTTGACCTCGCCCCTGCCCTACATAGGTAGCGACGGCGAGATGTGCCAACCCCGCGCGTAGTCGCCTGTCCGTTTTCAAAGGTCTGCTCATGTCGAATGCCGTTATCCAACTGCTTGTCCTGGCCGGGATTGCCATTTTCCTGATCCTGCGCCTGAAAGCCGTTCTCGGCACACGCGAAGGGTTCGAGAAACCCCCTGTCGCTGCGCCCCTGCCCGAAGGCCGCGCCGTGCGCCGCGACTTCGAGGTGATCGAGGGCGGGCCCGACCGCGACATCACCGATCACGTTTCCGAGGGCAGCGATGCCGCGCGGGCACTGGCGGCGATGAAGCTGGCCGAACCCAGCTTTTCGGTGGGCGAGTTCCTGCAAGGCGCCCGCGGCGCCTATGAGATGATCCTGATGGCCTTCGAGAAGGGCGATCTCGCCTCGGTCAAGCCGTTCCTTGGCCGCGAAGTTTATGACAGCTTCGCCGAAGTGGTTGCCGCCCGCGAGGCGCAGGGCCTGACCATCACCGCCGAGTTCATCGGGTTGCGAGAACTGGCATTGCACGGAGCCGAGTTCGACGCGGCCACCGATGAGGGCGAGATCGCGGTGCGCTATGTCGGCGAGCTGATCTCTGTCGCGCGTGACAGCAATGGCGCCATCGTCGAGGGCGATCCGAAATCGGCGCGCAAGCAGCGCGATGTCTGGACCTTTGCCCGCAAGATGGGTGCGTCGGACCCGAACTGGCAACTGGTGGCCACCGGGGAATGATCGCGGCGCGGCGAAGGACCCACGCCGCCCTTCCCGGCTGGGACAGGGACGACCACGCCGCCGCACGGGCGGCGTTTTTCGTGACGGCAGATCTGCTGGGGCCTGATTGGGCCGCTGCCGCCGCGGATACCGGCGGCGATGCGCGCGAATTCTTCCAGCGGCATTTCGTGCCGGTCGAGATCGGCACCCCGCCAGCACTGCTGACCGGCTATTACGAACCCGAGCTGCAAGGCTCGCTGACCGCGACGCCGCGCTTTGCCTGGCCGCTCTACGCGCTGCCCGCCGAGTATGCCGCCGGGCTCGTCGGCCCCTCGCGCGCCGCGATCGAGCTTGGCGGCCTGCTGCGCGGGCAAGAGCTGGTCTGGCTCGACAGCCCGGTGGAGGCGTTTCTGGCGCAGGTGCAGGGATCGGCCCGGGTGCGGCTTGAGGATGGGCGGCTGCTGCGGCTGGGATATGCCGGGCGCAATGGCCAGCCCTACCGGTCCATCGGGCAGGAACTGATCCGGCGCGGCGAGGTGTCAGCCGAGGCGATGTCGGCGCAGACGATCCGCGCCTGGTGCGCCGCGCATCCGGGGCAGGCGGTAGAACTGTTCTGGCACAACCCGTCCTTCGTGTTCTTCAAGCTGCTGGACCTGCCCGAAAGCTCTGGCCCCATCGGTGCCATGGGCCGCCCGGTGACGCCGCTGCGTAGTCTTGCCGTCGACAGCGATCACATCCCGCTGGGGGCGCCGGTCTGGGTAGAGACGCGGACGCAGTCGCGGCTGTGCATCGCGCAGGACAGCGGCAGCGCCATGCATGGCCCGCAGCGCGGTGACCTGTTCTGCGGATCGGGCGCCGAGGCGGGCGAGATGGCGGGCCGGATGAAGGATCCCGGCCGGCTGGTGGTGCTGCTGCCGCCGGCACTGGCGGAACGGATGGCACCCGGAGCGAAACTGTGACCCGGCGGCCGCGCGGCCTGCGGCCGGAGGAACAGGAGCTGTGGCAGCGCATCGCCGCCAGCGCGCAGCCGCTGCATCCCGGCCGGCCGCTGGCCGAACCGAAGGCGCATGTCCCCACCCATCAGGTGCCGCAGGTCGATGTCCCCAGGAAGAAGCCCCGCCCCGAGGTGAAGGATTTCCGCATCGGCCAGTCCGCCCCGGATCTTGCCTTCCGCATGGACCTTGCCCCCTCGGTCTCGGACCGGCTGGCCGCCGCGCCGGTCCGCATGGACCACAAGACCCACAAGACCATGACCCGCGGCCGGCTGGAACCAGAGGCGCGGATCGACCTGCACGGCATGACGCTGGCCGAGGCGCACCCCGAACTGACCCATTTCATCCTGCGCTCTGCCATGGCGGGGCGGCGGCTGGTGCTGGTCATCACCGGCAAGGGCAAGCGCGGGCTCGACAATGGCCCGATCCCGCAGCGGCAGGGCGTGCTGCGCCATCAGGTGCCGCAATGGCTGACCATGCCGCCGCTTGGCGCGCTGGTGCTGCAGGTGGTGCAGGCGCATCTGAAGCATGGCGGGGCCGGGGCCTTTTACGTCTACCTGCGGCGCGGTCGCTAGGCGCTACTGCCCGCCCGCCAGCGCCGTCACCGGCGACATCACGATCTGCGTCGCGCCCTGCACCGTCAGCACTACCCCCGGCAGCAGCCCGGTCTGCCCGATCTGGCCGCTGGCAAGGGCATCATCCACTTCGCTGATCCGCGACAGGATGCCGATCAGCGCGGGCGAGGTGCCCGGCGTGAAATGGCCCGCGCCGGTGGAGTAGGAGGTGACGTCGATCAGCGTCACATCCAGCCCCGACAGCAGAGCCACGTCGGTCACGTTCCCCAGCCGCGCCGTTTCCCCCGAAACCCGGGCCGACAGCGCCAGCGCCCGGTCTTTCTTCGAGGTGAAGATCACGAAGGGCTGCGGCAGCGTGCCGATCCGCGTGGCCTGCGCGCGGAACAGATCCACATCCAGATCGGGCGAGATCAGCACCACGCCGGCGATGTTGCGCGCGGGTTTCCCCGCAATCGCCATCTGCCGCAGGGTTTCCATCGTCACCGCCGCGCCCATCGAGTGGCCGACCAGCACCACCCGCTCTGCCCCTGCTGCTGCCACCTCATCCAACAGGCCTTCCAGCCCGTCGCGGGCGAACATGGCGGAATCGCGGTCATAGGCATAGGCCAAAGGCGCCGCGCGCGAGGGCCAGGCGTAATGCACCGCCACGCCCGGCATCTTCAGGTCATGCGACAGTTGCGCGATGCGGTAGAGCCCTTCGGCAAAGGTGGTGTTGAAACCGTGGACGAAGATCACCGCCTCGCGGCTGCCGCGCGGGGTTTGCCGCAGCTCGCGTGCCAGATCGGCGCGGAAGGCGCCGGGCTCGTCATAGGTGATCTCGCGCGTCGTCAGGAAATCGGTCTGCGGGTCCGCGGCGCGGCCCGGCTTGGTATAGACGATCCGCCCCGGCTGATGCGCTGGCGGGATCGAGATGTCGAAGCGGGCGAAGCGGGTTTCGGGGTTGCGGAAGCGGGCATATTCGGTGCCCGTCTCTTCATCCTTGCCGCGGGAGGTGCCCACGAAGACCGGGCGCACCGTGCCCACCTCGACGGCCGCCGGATCCACGACAATCGCACCGCGCGGGGTGCAGGCCGCCAGCAGCAGCACAACAAGCAAGGCGGGACGAAAGGCGATCATGGCGCGCTCCGGGACAGGTCACGAATTTCGTAGCCCGCCCCGGCGCGCATCGCCAGCGTTACAGCACGTAACGGCTCAGATCGGCGGAGCGGGACAGGTCGCCAAGGTTCTTCTCGACGAAATCGGCATCCACCACCACCGCCTCGCCGCCCCGGTCCGGCGCGGTGAAGGACAGCTCCTCGAACACCCGCTCCATCACCGTGTAAAGCCGCCGCGCCCCGATATTCTCGATGCTGCGGTTCACCTCGGCGGCAATGCGGGCCAGCGCGGCGATGCCTTCGGGGGTAAAGGTCACCGTCACCTGCTCCGTCGCCATCAGCGCTGTGTATTGGCGGGTCAGCGCGTTGTCCGTCTCGGTCAGGATTCGCACGAAATCCTCTTCCGTCAGCGCGCGCAGCTCCACCCGGATCGGCAGGCGGCCCTGCAACTCGGGCAGCAGGTCCGAGGGCTTGGCGATGTGGAAGGCGCCCGAGGCGATGAACAGGATATGGTCGGTCTTCACCGGGCCATATTTGGTGCTGACCGTCGTGCCCTCGATCAGCGGCAGCAGGTCGCGCTGCACGCCCTCGCGCGAGATATCGGCGCCGCGGGCATCGGCGCGGGCGCAGACCTTGTCGATCTCGTCGATGAACACGATGCCGCTCTCCTGCACCGCCTCCAGCGCGGCGGCCTTCACGATCTCATCGTCCAGCAACTTGTCGGCCTCTTCGCTGATCAGCAGGTCATAGCTTTCGGCCACGGTCAGCTTCTTGCGGATCTTGCGGGCGCCGAAGGCCTTGCCGAAGATCTCGCCCAGGTTCATCGCACCCATGCCCATCCCGCCGGGCTGCCCCGGCAGTTCGAACGGCATGGCGGGGCCGCTGTCGGCCACCTCCAGCTCGATCACCGTCGCGTCCAGCTCGCCGCGCTTCAGCTTGCCGCGGAACATCTCGCGGGTGCCCTCGCGCGCCTCGGTGCCGGCCAGCGCCTCGATCACCCGTTCCTCGGCGGCCTTGTGGGCGCGGGCCTTCACCTCCTCGCGCATTCGGGTGCGGGTGTCGACGATGGCGGCATCGGCCAGATCACGGATGATCTGTTCGACATCGCGGCCGACATAGCCGACCTCGGTGAACTTCGTCGCCTCGACCTTGATGAAGGGCGCGCGGGCCAGCTTTGCCAGACGGCGGCTGATCTCGGTCTTGCCGACGCCGGTGGGACCGATCATCAGGATGTTCTTCGGATACACCTCTTCGCGCAGGTCATCCCCCAGCAGCTTGCGCCGCCAGCGGTTGCGCAGGGCCACGGCCACGGCGCGCTTGGCGCCACTTTGGCCGATGATGTAGCGGTCGAGCTCGGATACGATCTCGCGCGGGGTCAGGTCGGTCATGGGGTCTCCAGATAGGGCGGCAGGCGGCGCTTGCCCGGAAAGCCCGGGAGCGCGCGCATCAGGCGGGCGCGCAGGTCAGTCCAGGTGGCGCCAAGGCCGGTGATGACGGCGCCGAGGATCAGCACGACCCAGGGCCAGTCCAGCTCGCCGCCCTGCCGGGCGACAAGCGTGATGAGGAAGGCGAGGTAACCGATGCCTGCGGTCAGGAAGCTGCGCCGGTCGATCACCAGCGCCAGCATGGCGATCAGCCCGAGCGCGAGCGCCAGCAGCACATAGCCGGTGCCGGGGCCCATGTTGTAGAAGGTCAGCGCCACGGTGTTCACCAGCGCCGGCGCGGCCAGCAGATGCAGCCAGAACCCGCTGGCGGCATGGCGGCCAAGCCGGTGCGGATCGCGGCTGTCGAACCACATGCCACCTGCGAAGGCCGCAAGGCCAAAGGCCAGCGTGCCAAGCGCAAGGCCGGACCCGGCGCGCAGATCGAACATCGCCTGCCAGCCATGCAGGGCAGCGTCCGGCGCGATGCTGTCCGTGACGATGACGACGGCCGCAAGCCCGGTCAGCCCCAGCAGGAACATGGTGAAGGGCAGGCGGAACACGCGATACCACAGCGCCAGCCCCGCCGCGATCAGCGCACAGGTCAGCAGCCCGCCGCCGGTCCCCTCCGGTCCCACCAGCCAGCCCGCCACCGCGGCGATGGCGGCCGCAAAGCCGCAGACCAGCACGATCGACGGCAGCACCATCCGCCGCCGCAGGGTGAAATAGCGCGCCAGCATCCAGCAAGCGCCAGCGGTCACCGCCATCAGCAGCAGCGGGCTGCCGAACAGCGCCGAGATGCCGATCACGCCCGACAGCAGCAGCACGAGCCCGACCGAGATGAAGATCTCGGCAAAGCCGCGGAACAGCTCGAAGGGTTCGTCTTCTTCCGGCAGGGTGCTGCGGGCGCCATGCCGGGCCTGCGCCAGCGCCAGCAGGCTGGCGGCCTGCGGTTCGGTCAGCAGCCCGGCGGCAACGCCGGCGCGCAGGTCATCGCGGGTGAAGCCGGGGGCGTCAGTCACGGCTGGAGACATGGCTGGCCCCCTCGATGCTCTCCACCGTCAGCTTGCCATTGGTGTAGACGCAGATGTCAGCCGCAATCGCCATCGCCTTGCGGGCGATGGTCTCGGCATCGAACTCCGTCTCCATCAGCGCCCGTGCGGCGGCCAAGGCATAGTTCCCGCCCGAGCCGATGGCGGCGACGTCATGCTCCGGCTCCAGCACATCGCCTGCGCCGGTAACGACCAGCAGCGCGGTGCCGTCGGTCACGATCAGCATCGCCTCCAGCTTTTGCAGATACTTGTCGGTGCGCCAGTCCTTTGCCAGTTCCACGCATGCGCGGGCCAGTTGGCCGGGCGCGGCCTCCAGCTTCTTCTCGAGCCGCTCCAGCAGGGTGAAGGCATCGGCGGTCGATCCGGCGAAGCCAGCGACCACGTCATGCCCGCCGGGTGACAGGCGGCGCACCTTGCGGGCCGAGCCCTTGATGACCGTCTGGCCAAGGCTGACCTGGCCATCGCCGGCAATCACCACCTTGCCGCCGCGGCGCACCCCGATGATCGTGGTGCCGTGCCAGCCTGGAAACTCGTCACGCGTCATGGATCTGCCTTCCGTTGTGTCACGGACTGAATATGGGCGTGGGGCCGTGGGCCGCAACCCCGCTTGCCGCCCCTTCCCCTCGCCACGCAGATCGGCCAGCATGGTGCGGGGCCAAACGGACAGGATGGGAATGAGCAGGACAGGGCTGGAACAGGCGGCGATGGCGCTGTGGCCGCGGCTCGCCGCGATGGCAGAGGTGCCGGTTGATGGCTATGCGCCCAAGATGCTGTCCTGGCGCGACGAGCCCACCCGCCGCCGCATCGTGCTGGAGATGACGGCCCCCGGCCACCCACCGCTGGTGCTGAAACTGGCGCCGCTGCCGGCCGATCCCGCGCTGTTCTCGGGCAGCCTTGCCGCGCAGCAGGCCGCCCTGCGCGCCATGGGTGGAGGGGTGCCGCGCGTGCTCGCCGCCCTGCCCGAAAGCCATGCCCTGCTGATGGAGCGGGTGCCGGGCGACACCGCCGCCGCGATCATGGAACAGGCGACGCGGCCCGAACAGCTCGATGACGCGCTGGAGGCGTGTGGTGCCTGGCTCTCGCGCTTCCACACCGCCACCGATGCCGGGATGCGCGCCTACCGCCCCCGCGCCGTCTGCGACCACCTGGCCCGTCAGCGTGACGCGGTGGAGGCCGGCCGCCGCCAGGTGCCGCTGGCGCGCGAGTTCCTCGCGCTGAGCGACCGGGTGATCGCCGAGGGCGCGCGCTATGATGGCTTGCCCGCCCGCGCCGGGGGGCGGCACGGCGACATGAACCTGCGCAACCTGGTGCTGGCGGGCGATCCGCCGGGGCAGGGCGGGGCATGGGGGCTGGACTTCGCCCCGGCGCAAAGCGCCCCCGTGGGGCATGACGTGGCTCGGCTGCTGCTGAACTATGCCGTCACCTGCACCGACCCCGAGCAGATCCCCGAGGGCGAGGTGCTGCCGCCGCGGGCACTGGTGGCCTTCTTCAAGGGCTACGCGTTCTCGGGCTGCGACGACGCCAGCATCGGCTTCCTGCTGCGCAACCAGATTGTCGCAGACTGGGCGCGGATTCCGGCGGCGGCGGCGAAGTCCGACCTTCTGCAGCAGATCCGGCTGGCAGCGCTCCGCGCCATCGCGCGGCGGGCGTTCCCGGACCTGCGCTGAACGCAAAAGGGGCGCCGCAATGGGCGCCCCTCTCGTTTCGGTTGCCAGCAATCAGATCGCCGACTGGATCCAGCTTTGCAGTGCGGCCTTGGGCGCAGCACCAACCTTGTTCGACACGACCTGGCCGTCCTTGAACAGGAACAGCGCCGGGATGCCGCGCACACCCAGCTGCGCCGGGCTGTCGGGGTTCTCGTCGACGTTGATCTTCACGATCTTGACCTTGCCTTCCATCTCGGTGGCGATCTCTTCCAGCGCCGGGCCGATCTGGCGGCAGGGGCCGCACCATTCGGCCCAGAAGTCCACGACGACCGGAATATCCGACTGGCGGACTTCGGCGTCAAAGGTGGCATCGGTCACGGCATGGGTCGCCATCGGCGTTCTCCTGATGAAACGGGTTGGACCTGAAAGTATGGATGCGGGCAGGGCAGGTCAAGGGATGGTGCCCGCTTGCAAGGCCGCCCTCACGATATCGCAAGGCAGCGGCATCAGCTGGCCGGTTCGCACCCACAGGATCGCGGTGTCGATCCGGCGGCCCGGGTAGATCTGTTCCAGCGCCGCGGCATAGGCCCCCATCTGGCGCAGCAGGCCCAAGGGCACATCCTCGGGGCGTGAGGGAACCACGGCGTTCGACTTGTAGTCGATCGCCAGCACCCGGTCCTCGCCGATCCACAGCCGGTCGAGGATGCCGTGGATCCTGCGGCCGCCGAGTTCCGCCAGATGCGCGGTGATCTCGACTTCGGCCAGTGTCTCGGGGCCGAGCCAGGGGCGCATCGCCTCGCTGGTCAGAACCGCCTGCGCCTCGACCAGAACAGTCTCTATCTCTGCAGGATCGGCACTGTCTTCGCCGACCGAGAGCAGCCGCAGGGCGATCTCAGCCTGCGCCTCAATGGGCCAGTCGGGCAGATGCTCCAACAGCAGGTGCAACTGCCGCCCTCGGCGCAGCGCGGCATCCTCATCCAGCAACGCCGCCTCGCCGGGCAGCGCCTTGGCGCCGCCGAGGTCCGAGGGGGAGAGCGGCTTTTCCGGCCCGATGGCGGGCGGCGCCGGGTGCAGCGCCCAACCCGGCAGAGGCGGCAAATCCGCTTGAGCCACGATGGGGGCAGCGGCGGGCGCATCCGCCGGCCATTCGCCCGAGGCAAAGCGCAGGATCGGCCCAAACCCCGCCTGCGCCGGTTCGGCCCCGGCCTTCTCCATCGCGGCGGCCACAAGGCTCCACCACTGATCGCCGCTATTGCCCGCATCGCCCGCGCCGCAGGCCACCAGCCAGCTTTCCGCCCGCGTCATCGCCACATAGAGCAGCCGGTCCCGCTCCTCCGCCTCCCGCGCCTTCGCGGCCGCGCGGGCCGCAGTCATCAGCGGGGGCGAGTCATCGGCATTCGCACCCCAGACCGGCGGGCCATCCTCCAGCCGCAGGATCGCGGCGCCCCGGTTGCGCTCGCCGCGGATGGTGTCGGGCAAGATCACCACCGGCGCCTCCAGCCCCTTGGCGCCATGCACCGTCATCACCCGGATGGCGCGGCCCGCCGCCTCGGGACGGCGCTTCACCTCGACATCGCCGCCCTCCATCCAGACCAGGAACCCAGTCAGGCTGGGCACCGCGCTGCGTTCAAAGGCCAGCGCCTGGGTCAGCAGCTCATCGATGCCGTCCTCCGCCTCCGGCCCCAGCCGCGCCACCAGCCGCTTGCGGCCACCGTGGCGCGTCAGCAGCCGTTCGATCAGCTCATAGGGCCGCAGGAAATCGGCCCGGTCGCGCAGGTCATTCAGGATCGCGCGCGTGTCCGCATGATCCTCGCGCCCGCGCAGCGCCTGCCACAGGTAGCCCTTGCGCGGCTGCGCCAGATCGTAAAGCTGCGCCTCGGTCCAGCCGAACAGGGGCGAGCGGAGGGCCGCGGCCAGCGACAGGTCATCCTCGGGCGTCGCCAGAAAGGCCAGCACGGCGCGGATGTCCTTCACCGCCAGCTCGCCGCCCAGCTTCAGCCGGTCGGCGCCCGCAATCGCCAGCCCCGCCGCCTTGCAGGCCGCGATGATCTCGGCGAACAGCTCCGAGCGCCGCTGCACCAGGATCAGGAAATCACCCTCATGTACCGGGCGCGTGCCGCCGGGCACCGGGATCTGCGTGCCCGCGGCGATGGTTTCACCGATCCAAGCCGCGATGCGGCGGGCCAGCTGCACCGCCGGATGCGCCTCGGGCAACTGGTCCACCGGCGCGTCCCAGGCCTCGGGCTCCTCGCGCTCCGCCTTGGGGATCAGCGGCCAAAGGTCCACGCGCCCCGGCATCTGCTCCTTGAAGGCCAGGTGCAGCGGCGCGCCGCCGATGCCGCGATCTTCGCGCCCGTCAAAGGCAAGGTCCACCACGTGCAGCACCGCGGGGGCAGAGCGGAAGGAGTGGTCCAGCGTCAGATCCTGCATCGCCGCGCCGACGGCCTGAAAACGGCTGGCAAACTGGCCGCGCATCCGGTCAAAGGC
The DNA here is from genome assembly GCF_009908165.1 of Frigidibacter albus. Taxonomy (GTDB): domain Bacteria; phylum Pseudomonadota; class Alphaproteobacteria; order Rhodobacterales; family Rhodobacteraceae; genus Frigidibacter; species Frigidibacter albus. The sequence goes on along the minus strand of NZ_JAAAUC010000006.1, from coordinate 36,910 downwards.
GGTCAGGTCGGCGCCCTGAAAGCTGTAGATCGACTGTTTCTTGTCCCCCACCACGAACAGCGTGCGCCGCCCTTCGCGCGCGCCCTCGCCGGCGGTGAACTCCTCGCTCAGCCGTTCGATCACCGCCCATTGGCCGGGGCTGGTATCTTGTGCCTCATCCACCAGAATGTGGTCGATGCCGCCATCGAGCCGGAACAGCACCCATTGCGCCACGCTGCGGTCCGACAGCAACCGCCCGGCGCGGGCGATCAGGTCATCGAAATCCAGCCAGCCGCGGGCGGCCTTGCGGGCGTGATAGCGCGGCAGGAAGGCGGCGGCGAAACGGTGCAGCGCCAGCGCGCGCTCTGCTGCCGCGAGCGCGATCCGCCGCGGCCGCGCCGCCTCCACCCGCAGCATCAGCGCCTGCAGGCGGGGCATCAGCGGCGCGCAGGGGCCGGAGGCAAGGCCCTTGGTCGGGAAGCTGCCGGTCTTGGCAGTGAAGGGCTCTTTCGCGCCCTTGCCGGTCAGCAGCACATCTTCCAGCGCGGTCAGGCAGTCGGTGTCCGTGAGGTTCAGCGAGGCCAGCCGCTCCCCCGCCTTGCAATCGTTGGGGCCGCTCGCCAGCAGCAGCGGCACCAAGTCGGCCAGCAGCGCCGCTTCATCCCCCATCAGCACCTCGGCCAGCAGCGCGGCGCGGTCATGGCCGGGCGGCAGGCCGAACAGCGCCAGCGCCGCCGGGCGGCTCAGCGGAACGGCAAATGCGTCACTATTCCTGCACAAATCGCCCAGCACCGGCGAGAGGTCATCGCCCGCCACCAGCCCCGCCAGCGCATCCACGGCGCCGACATCCTCGCCGCCCGCAAGCTCTTCCACGATCTCGGCGCGCAAGAGTTCGGCGGCGCGGTCATCCATCTCGGTGAAGCTGGGCGACACGCCCGCCTCCAGCGGGAAGCGCCGCAGCAGGCCGGCGCAAAACGAATGGATCGTCTGGATCCGCAGCCCGCCCGGCGTCTCGATGGCGCGGGCGAACAACCGCCGCGCCTCGGCCAGCGTCTCGTCGCTGACCATGCCGTCGATGCCAAGCTCGGCCAGCGCGGCGCGCAGGCGGCCCTCCTCCAGCATCGCCCACTCACCAAGGCGCCGGAACAGGCGGTTCTGCATCTCGGACGCGGCGGCCTTGGTATAGGTCAGGCACAGGATATGCTGCGGCTCGGTCCCGCCCAGAAGCAGCCGCGCCACCCGGTCCGTCAGCACCCGGGTCTTGCCTGACCCGGCATTGGCCGACAGCCAGGTCGAGGCGCGGGGCTCTGCTGCCAGAACCTGCCGCTGGCTTGCGGCGTTGCGGGTCATGATGCCTCCTCCGGGCCGACGCGCTCGGGGGTGGCGGCCTCGTTCAGCTCCCATTCGCCATAGCGCGAGAGGTGGTCGTAATCGCTGACATCGCGCTGCTCGAACATCGCGCGGCGGGCGGTATAGCCGCGCCCTTCCAACAGATAGCCGCCGATCAGCCGGTGCAGGCCCGACCAGGTCTTGCCAAGAATGTCATCCTCCAGCGGGTTGGTGACCAGCTTGGCGCCGGTGCCAAGGCCGATATAGGTGACGGCCTCCACCTCGCGCGGGCCAAGCGCCGCGAAGGCACCGCGTTCGGCCATCGCCGCCTCCAGCAGCAGTTGCTTTTCGAAATGTTCCTGCATCTTCAGGCTTGGCGGCTCGCCGGTCTTGTAGTCGTAGATATGCACCCGGCCATCTTCCAGCAGGTCGATCCTGTCGGGGCGCGCGGTGAGGGTGAAACCAAGCGTTTGCAGTGTGACAGAGCCTGTTTTCTCGATCAGCATCGGCGCGCCACGCGCTGCGCGCCCGGCCTCTGCCGCCAGAAAGCGCGGCGCCACGCGGGCCAGCCGCGCCCGCCACAGCCGCCGTGCGCTTGGCCAGGGGATCTCTTCGGTCAGCACCGCATCCGCGACCGCCAGCAGCCGGGCCGCCGCCGCCTCGGGCGTCTCGCCTGCCGGGCGCTGGCGGATGAACCGCTCCACGATCAGGTGCAGCGCCTGCCCGCGCAGCCGCGCATCGGGGGCTGCGCCGATCGGGTCCAGCGGGCGAAGCCGCAGGATATGGCGGGCGTAGATGGCATAGGGATCGCGGATCAGGGTGCGGATGCCGGTCACCGCAAGCTCGCGCGGGCGGTGGGCCAGCGGCGGGCGCGGGGCGGGGCGGTGGGCGCGGGGGGCGGGGGCCTCGGGTGCCTCCAGCCGTAGCGCATCCGCGATCAGTGCCGCGCCGCGCGCCTGCATCGCCGCCAGCGCCTGCGGGCCGCCCTGCGCCGCCAGCCCGTTGAGCAGGTTGGTCAACCGGTTCAGCCAGCGCGAGGGCACGGTTTCCGCCTCGGCATCGCGCAGGGCGCGGCTGAGCACCACGTCGCGCGCCGCCACTGCCTGCTGGAAATCATGCGCGGCAAGGCCGACGCGGCGCTCGGGCAGCAGCAGCCCCGCCTCGGCCCGCATCTTGCGCGACAGCCAGGGGTCCGGCGGCGGCAGTTCCGGCCAGACGCCATCGGTCAACCCGCCGAGGATCACCAGATCCGCCCCCTGCACCCGCGCCTCGAGCGTGCCCCAGATCGCGATCAGCGGATGCGGCGCATCGGGGGTGCGGACAGAGCCCGCTTGCAGCAGCGTCGCCAGCAGGTCTGCAAAGTCATGCGGGGTGAAGCTGCCGCCATGCGGGGCCTCGCGCTGAAGCTCTCCCATGATCCGCGCGGCCTCGCGCCCTGCCGCCTCGGCCCAGAGGGGTTTGGGCGAGCCACCCGGGCCGGCCGCAAGCGCCTCGGCCCGGACCAAAAGCGTCTCTATGCAGGCCAAAAGCGGGCGTTCGCCGGTGAGCGCCTCCAGCCCGCACAGCGTCTCGCCCAGCCACTGGGTCCAAGCCTCCCGGCCATCCTCCGGCCCCTTCGCGGCCCATTTCGCCAGATCGGCAGCCCCCGGGAACGCGGGCCCATGACGGCGCAGATGCAGCTCCAGCTCGCGCGTGAACAGCAGATGCGGGCCGCGGGTGTCGCCGCCCGTGCAGGTCAGCGGGTGCTTGAGCAGGGTCAGCAGGGCCTCGACCGTCAGCTTCTGCCCCACCAGGGCCGCGACATGGCGCAAGAAGCGGCCCGGCGGCGATAGCACCAGCGGCTGGCCGGCGGATTCGTCGGCGAGGATCCCCCAGCGATCCAGCGCCGCCGCCACGCGCCGCCCGAGCAGCCGGTCGGGCGTGACCAGCGCAGCGCGGGTGCCGTCCTCGGCCGCCTGCCGCAGCCGCAGCGCAATGGCGAGCGCCTCGGTCCGCGGGTTCGGGGCCTCGATCAGCGTCAGCCCCGCGGTGGCGCCGGCCAGATCGGCCAGCCGCGCGCCCTCGGTCAGCCATTGGTCCGTCACCGGCGCGGGGCGCAGGGCGAGCGAGACCAGGCGGTTGCGCGCATCCGAGGGGGCCTGCGCCTCGCTCCAACGCGCCACGTCACGCGGGGTCAGGTCCAGTGCGCGGGTCAGCGTCCAGAAGCGGTATTGCGGGTGGTCCTCGGCCGGGAAGATGCCGTCGTCGAGGGCGGTCCACACCGCCTCGGGCAAGTCGAAGTCGAAGCCGGGCAGCACCACCGCGCCTTGTGGCAGCCGCGCTACCGCCTGCAGGAACAGCGATGTCGCCCCGCGCGAGCCGGTGGACCCTGCGGCGATCACCGGCCCCGACGGCGGCGCCTCGGCCCAGGCCTGCACCAGCGCCTCGGCCACCTTGCGCTGCCGCGCCTCGGGGTCGGGCGCTTCGGAGCCGTCGAAATAGCGCGCGACGATGCGGATGAAGGCCAGCGCCCGCTGCCAATGCGCGGCATGGTCGGCGATGTCGAGCCGTTCCAGCGCGGCAGGGTCGACGCCCTCACCCTGCATCTCGTCCATCAGCGTGGCAAGGCTGTCGGCAAGGTCATAGGTGGCGGTTCCGGGCGCGAAATCGGGTTGGCGGGCGACCAGCACGGCCACCAGCTGCGCCAGCTCCAGCCGCCGGCGCAGCGGCGGGATCGCGGGCGGCAGCCCCGCCAGCGGATCGCGGCCAAGATCGGTGACCAGCCGCAGCCGCGGCAGCAGACGCGCGCCGCGCGCGCCGAACACCTCGCGCACCCGGCGCAGCATCCGGTGGGTGTTGAGATACAGCGTCACCCGCGCCATCGCCTCGGGCGGCTGGCCCGCCATCCGCGCGATCATCCCGTCCACCAGCGCCGCCGGGAAATCGGCGCCGCAGGGCAGGGCGAACAGGCGCGGTCTGGCGGAGGGGTCAAACACCTTGCGCCGCTTCCGCCAGCAGCGCCTCGGCCAACGGCAGCGAGCTCGGCTGGCCGACATCGCACCAGCCGCCTGGGTGGATCACGCCGAACAGCCGGCCGCGCGCCTCTGCGGCATCCCACAGCCGGTTGCTGGAGAAGATGCGCTCCGGCACCGCCTCCAGCAGCCGGGGTGAGATGATCTGCGCACCTGTATGCACCACCGCCGGCACGAAGCCCGGGCCGCGGCTCAGCCCGCCATCCTCCGCCATGGCGAAATCGCCGCGGCCCTTGTGACCGGTGGCGCGGGCGGGTGGCAGCACCAGCAGCAGCGCGTCCATCCGGTCCGCATCCCAGGCGGCGGCGAGCGTTTCCAGCGGATTGGGGCCAGTCCAGACCGCATCGGTGTTGAGCGTGTAGACCGGGTCCGCGTCCAGCAGCGGCAGTGCGGCGCGCAGGCCGCCGCCGGTTTCCAGCAATTCCGGCTCATGCGACAGCAAAAACCCGCGCCCGGCGACATGGGCGGCGATCTGGTCCGCCCGATAGTGGGTGTTCACCACGACGCGCAGCCCCGTTGGCACCAGCGCCAGCGCATGGTCGATGAGCGCGCGCCCGGCGACGGGGATCAGCGGCTTGGGCCGGTCCGCCGTCAGCGCGCCCATGCGGGTGCCGAAGCCGGCGGCGTAGAGCATCAGCGCAGCGGGTGGCATCCGGCCTGCTCCTTGATCCGTTGCAGGGCGGCGGCATCCGGCGCGGGCAGGGTGGATGCGACGGCGGCTTGCAGCTCCGCCAGCTCCGGATGCGCCAGATCGCGTTGCAGCAGGCCCCAGACCCGGGGGATCAGGTCCACATACTGCGGCTTGCCGTAATGCATCGAGAGGCGGGCGAAGACGCCGAGGATGCGCAGGTTCCGCTGCGCGCCGCAGAAGGCGTATTCGGCGGAAAAGCGGCCCGGGTCCAGCCGGTTTTGCGCGCAATAGCGGGCGACCATCTCGGCCTCGACGGCCTCTGGCACGTCGCGGCGGGCGTCCTGCAGCATCGACACGAGGTCATAGGCGCGGGGGCCGGCCATCGCGTCCTGAAAGTCCAGCAGGCCGACGCGGGCGATGCCGGAGCGGCCGGGCAGCCAGAGCAGGTTTTCGGCATGGTAGTCGCGCAGGGCCATCACCGGGTCGCCGGGCGCGAGGGTGTTTTTGAGCGCTGCGACGAGATCGGCAAAACCGGCGCTGTCGGTGTGGGTGCCGGTGACGCCCGGCAGATACCAGTCCAGCGCCAGCGCGGCCATCTTGCCCATCAGCGCGGCGTCATAGGCGCGCAGGCCCGAGGGCAGAGGCGACCCATGTAGATGGGTCAGCACATCGGTTGCGGCGGCATAGAGGGTGGTTTCCTGCGCGGGGTCGCGGGCGAGCACCCGGGCGAAGAGATCGTCGCCCAGATCCTCGAGCAGCAGGAAGCCCTGCGCCCGGTCCTCTGCCAACACGTCCGGAGCCGTCAGCCCGCGCAGCAGCAGGGCACGGTCGATGGCGAGGAAGGGCGCGACATCTTCGCCCTTGGCGGGATCGGCATCCATCAGCACGGCGCGGCCGCCACCCGCGCGGATCAGGCGGTCATATTTGCGGTTGGAGGCATCGCCGGCGAGGCGGCTGCGCGCGGCATCGCCCCAGCCGGCAGCAGCGATGAAGGCGGCGGCGTCGCGCGGGGCTTCGGTCATCGGGGGCTCCATGGCCAGGATTGCGTGCCAGCGCGGGTCGGCGGCGGTGAGCGTCAGGCGCCGCCCGTCACCGTCCGGCTCGGGCGCGAAGGCCAGGGTCAGCGCGTTCGCCGGGGCGAGGCTGCCAAGCCGGTCAGGCCATTCGATCAGGCACAACGCTTCGGAGAAAGCCTCTTCGAGCCCCAGCTCCCCGGCCTCGGCTGGCGAGGTCAGGCGATAGAGGTCGGCGTGCCAGATTTCCAGCCCCGCGGCCAGATAGGTCTGCACCAGCGTGAAGGTGGGGGAGGGCACATCCTCGGTACGGTCCTCGGCGGCGAGAAGCGACTGGATGAGGGAACGCGCGAAATGGGTCTTGCCGGCGCCGATCGGGCCTTGCAGCAGCAGCACGTCGCCGGCGCGCAATTGGGGGGCCAGGTGCCGGGCCAGCCTCGCCGTGGCCTCGGCGTCTTGCAGGCGCAGCGCCAGACGCAGCGGCGCTGCGGGCGATCCTGGCGGTGTGAGGGGGGCGAGGTGCGGGGCATCGGTCATGTGCCCGACTTTTATCCGCCCGGGCCGCAGCCGCAAGCGCCGAGGCGCCGGCATGACAGGTTGGCCGGGCAGCGGCGTTGAGCCGATGCAGCCGAAAGGTGCGGCGGTCTGCGGAGTTGCTTCACCTCCGCCGCCTCGCTGTCGATCTTCAGGCCTTTGCGCGATCCGGCTCCAGAACCTCGTCCGCGACCGGGCGATGGAGGTCTGCCGGATAGTCGGGGGCAACCTCGGGCGTCGCCAGGTCTCGCCGACGGCGCAATCGGCGAGGACCTAGCGGCAGCAACACATCACCGTCCTGCGGCAAGAAGCCCGCCAGCGTGGCCCCGCCGGCGATGGCCTGGAACCGGCAGGCGATGCGCTGGCCGGATTGCAGCACCGCCTCGCCGGTCCAATCGGCACGGGGGCCGATGCTGGAGATGAAATCGCGCGCATCGGCCCAGATCGGATTCGGCAGGCTGCCGGCTTGCCACAGCCGCATCGACTCGGTCGCGCCCACCTCGCTCAGGGTGGTAGCCGGGTCGGCGCCCCACATCCGCGCATAGGCGGAATTCGACATCACCAACACCCCGGCCGGCGAAAAGACGGCAATCGCCTCGGGCAGGCTGTCGACCACTGCCTGCCCCAGTTCCAGATCCGAGCGGAACCGGCGGGTCAGGGACACTTCGGCCGAGATATCCTCGATCAGCAGCGCCACCGCCCCATCGGGATGCGGGCGGCCGGTGACCTGATAGGTCAGGCCCGAGGGCAGGGTCCAGATATCCTGGTAGTGGCCGGTCGAGGCGGCCCTTTCCAGTTCGGTCATCTGCTGGCGCCAGCTGCGGTAATCCTTGGGTTCGGGGATCATCCGCGCCTCGCGCAGGCGGTCGAGGAAGGAGAACAGCGTCGGGCGGCCAGACAGGAAGTCGGCGCCAAGCGTCGTCAGGTCGATAAGCGCCGGGTTGAACAGCGCCAGTTGCCGCTGCCGGTCGAAGATCGCCAGCCCGATCGGCAGATGCGCGAAGGTCTTGGTCAGCGTCTGCACAAACTCGCGCAGCGCAGTCTCTGCCCGCACCGTCGCATCGGCGGGCAGCGCGAAATTGATGGTGCCGCCCGTCGTCTCGAGGCTGTGGCAGTCGAACCAGAGCGGCTTGTCGCGGCCGGGCAGATCCAGACGCATCCGGCGCGGCGCCGGCGGGGCAACTCCGGGCACGGGCGGCGCCGCGGGGCCCAGATCGAACAGGCGCGGCAGCGGCCAGAGGCAGGGATCCTCGACATCGCCGGTCAACGCGCCCGATTGCAGCAGGTAGGCGCGGTTTGCCCAGGTCACCTCGCCCCGCCCGTCCTGACGCCAGGCCAGAACCGGCAGCACGTCGGTGGCCTCGCGCAGACCCTCCAGTTCATCCTCCATCGCGCGCAGGCTGAGCGCATCGACCATCCGCCCCCGCCCCTCGGCCTCGGGGTCCGAGAGGGTGATCCGCGCCAGACCCGAGATCATCTCTGCCTTCAGCCGCAGCGGGGCCGGTCCGGCGCCTTTCAGCTCGAGGATGCCCCGCTCGGCAAGGCGGGCCATTTCCGCCTCGAACCGATCGAATTGCGGGCCGAGAAAGGCGCAGAGCCGAGACCAGTCGCTGCCGCGCAGTGGAGTCGCATCCATCAGCGCGCGGGCCGGGGCCGAGGCGTCTATCAGTGCCTGATCGTCGAACAGGAACACCGCTTCCTCCAGCACCGGCTCTACCTCGGCCAGCTTGCGGGGCCGGCCACGGCGCGGGGTCAGCGCCGAGAGCAGCGCCAGGGCCACGAAGGCCGACCCGACCGATGTGGCGACGAGGATAAGGGCGAAGGCCCAGTTCGGAGGCATCTGCTGACCGATCCTTCCCGTTTGTGGGCTGCGGAGGACACCGGGCCAGTCTTGGAGCGAATGGTTAATGGCTGGTTAACCCTCGCGAGCAGAACAGAAATTCCTGCAACTCATGGGCGATCGGGGATCCGGCCGGCCGCTCACTCCTCGATGCGGAGATTCTCGCCAAGCGGGCCGCTTTCGGTCGCGGCGATCCGGTCGCGCGGCCAGATCACCTCGACAATCGCGCCGCTGCGCTGCGGGCGTTCATCGGCGGTCAGGAACGGGTCGGCGGCATTGGCGAAGGTCAGCTCGGCGCCCGTCCGCTCCAGCAGGGTCTTGGCGATGAACAGGCCAAGTCCCATGCCTTCATATTCCGGGCGCTGCGCCCGGTCCGCGTCGCTGGAGCGGCGGCGGGTGAACGGGTCGCCGAGTCGGCCGAACAGCTGCGGCGGATAGCCCGGCCCGTCATCGACGATGCGGACGGAAATCTGCCACGGCGTCCATTCCACATCGATCCACACATTGGCGCGGGCGAAATCCACCGCGTTCTGGATCAGGTTGCGCAGGCCGTGCATCACCTCGGACTGGCGCAGGATCAGCGGCTGGCGCTCATCGCCGCCCGGTCCGGGCGCGGCATCGAAATGCAGCGCCTTGCCGCGGGCGGCATGGGGCTCGGCCGCGTCGCGCAGCACCTGCAGGATGGGGGCGCTGTGCATCAGCCGGTCGCTTTTGCCGCTGCGGCCCATCGAGCGCAGGATGTCGCGGCAGCGGTCGGCTTGGCTGCGGATCAGCTCTGCATCCTCGCGCAGGTCCGGCCGGTCCTCCAGTTCGTCGATCAGCTCGGCACTGACCAGCTTGATGGTGGCCAGCGGCGTGCCAAGCTCATGCGCGGCGGCAGCCACGACGCCGCCAAGATCGGTAAGCTTCTGTTCGCGCGCCAGTGCCATCTGGGTTGCCAGCAGCGCATCGCCCATCGAATGCATCTCGGACGACACCCGCCGCGCATAGATGCCGAGGAACACCACGCCGATCACGATTGCCAGCCAGTGACCGAACTCCACCAGCGGCGGCACCCGGATCTGACTGCCATCGGGCATCCGCAGCGGCAGGTTGGCATAGCCGAACAGCGTGACCATGGCGACGGTCGCAGCCGCCAGAAACACCGTGGCCCGCGTTTGCAGCGCGGTGGCGCCGATGGTGGCGGGGGCGAGGATCAGCAGCGCGAAGGGGTTGTGCAGCCCGCCGGTCAGCGCCAGCAGCAGCGCCAGTTGCGCGGTGTCGAACAGCAGCGTCATCACCGCCTCGACCTGCGTCAGCCGCTTGTTGGCGGGGTAGACGAAAATCGACACAAGGTTGGCGATGATCGCGGCGCCCACCACCAGGAAGCAGGCGCCGAGGTTGAACTGGATGCCGTAGAAGCGCCACGCAACTGTGATCGCCACCAGTTGCCCGGTGATCGCACCCCAGCGCAGCAGGATCAGCGTTTGCAGACGCATCCAATCGCTGTGCGTTTCGCGTGGAATGGCATCGGTCGTGTCGGGCATGAGCGGTCTCGATGTCGCAACGGGTGCTTGCGGGATTGATAGTGATGGCCGGATGAGGGATCAATGCGCCATGTAGCTGGGGGATATGTGCATGGCAGTTTCGACGCAAAGACTCGCGGTCGCGGCAGTTTCGGTGGTGGCGATCGGGCTTGTGGTCAGTTTCGCGCTGACCCGGGGCGGCAACGATCAGTTCGCCGATTGCCGACAGGGCGTGGTCGCCGGTGGGGCGGGCGCGATCGGCGGGCCGTTCACGCTGGTGGACAAGACCGGCGCCACCGTGACCGATGCCGATGTCATCACCGAGCCGAGCTTGCTGTATTTCGGCTATACCTTCTGCCCGGATGTCTGCCCGCTCGACAATGCCCGGAATGCCGAGGCGGTCGATGCGCTGGAAGAAATGGGTTATCAGGTGACGCCGGTGTTCATTTCCATCGATCCAAACCGGGATACGCCCGAGGTGATGGGCGAATTCGCGTCGATGATGCATGAACGCATGATCGGCCTGACCGGCAGCGAAGAACAGGTTCGGGCCGCAAGTCAGGCCTATCGCACCTATTACAAGGCGCAGCCGGCCGAGGATGATTATTACCTCGTCGATCATTCGACACAGACCTACCTGGTGTTGCCGGGCCATGGCTTTGTCGAATATTTCAACCGCGATGTCGCGCCGCAGCAGATGGCCGAGCGCGCCGCCTGTTTCATCGAGGCTGCCAGCTAGGCAGAGTTTGACCCCAGCCGCCTAACGCCCTAGAACGGTTCAACGGACGATGTGGGGGAAACTCGAAAAATGGCCGAGGACGAACATGCCGAGCTGGGGCCTGACAGATCCCTTTTGCTGGTCGATGACGATGCACCTTTCGTCACCCGGCTTGCACGCGCCATGGAAAAGCGGGGCTTCGCGCCTGTCACGGCCGAAAGCGTAGCGGCAGGCAAGGCCATCGTCCAGCAATCGGCCCCGGCCTATGCGGTGATCGACCTGCGGCTGGAAGATGGCAACGGGCTCGACGTCGTCGAGGCACTGCGCGAGAAGCGGCCCGATGCGCGGATCGTGGTGCTGACCGGCTACGGCGCCATCGCCACGGCCGTCGCCGCGGTGAAGATGGGCGCGACCGACTATCTGTCGAAGCCGGCCGATGCCAATGACATCACCGCGGCGCTGCTGTCCACCGGCGAGGCACTGCCGCCTCCGCCCGAAAACCCGATGTCTGCCGACCGTGTGCGGTGGGAGCATATCCAGCGCGTCTATGAGATGTGCGACCGCAATGTCAGCGAAACGGCGCGTCGGCTGAACATGCACCGCCGCACCTTGCAGCGCATCCTGGCGAAACGCAGCCCGCGCTGAAACTGGCGGAGACTTGCCGTCCCGCGACAGCCGCAAGACCCCGAAGCGCCGCTTCGGGGTTTTTTCTTTGCATTTTGCATTTCCCGGAATTAAATGGCGAAAGAGGGATGAGATTTTAAGGGATCAATGATGAACGCTTTCAACCTGGACGATCTTTCGCTGAAAGAGCTGCGCGACCTTCAGACACAGGTCGCACGCGCGATAGCGTCTTTTGAAGACCGCAAGAAAAAAGAAGCCCTGAGCGAGCTAGAAGAAACCGCCCGCAAACTGGGGTTCTCGCTGGCAGAGCTGACCGGCGTGCAGGTGCAAAAAAAGCGCAAATCCGCTGCACCGAAATATGCCAATCCGGCAAGCCCGTCCGATACCTGGACCGGCCGGGGCCGTCGGCCGCGTTGGGTCGAGGCTGCGCTGAAAGAGGGCAAGAGCCTGGACGATCTGGCGATCTGACGCCTACGGCATCAGCGCCATGAGATCACCGTGCCGGGCGGTGTAATCCGCCCGCACCTCGGCCGGCGGCCGCAAGCGGATCTCCAGCCCCTGCATCACCGCCCGGTCGGGACGGCCGAAGAACCTGTCCGCCTCGGCTGCGGTAAAGCCGGCGATCTGTACCGCTTCCAGCCAGGCAGACAGCCGGTCGGCGCGCTTGATGTCTTTCTTGATCCCCACCGGCAGCATTGCGGGTAGGCCAAAGCGCAAATGCACCGCAGCCGTCAGGCGCTGGTCCAGTTCGCCATAGGTCGGACCAATGGCGGATTTCACCGGGCTGATCATGTCGCCGATCACATATTCGGGGGCATCGTGCAACAATGCTGCCAGCCGCCATTTCACCGGGGCCCCCGGCACCAGCCGCGCGAAGATTTCCTCCACCAGCAGCGAATGCTCGGCCACCGAATAGGCAAAGTCGCCCCGCGTCTGCCCGTTCCAGCGTGCGACAAACGCCAGCCCATGGGCAATATCCTCGATCTCGATATCCAGCGGCGCCGGGTCCAGCAGATCAAGGCGTCGGCCTGACAGCATCCGCTGCCAGGCGCGCGGGGGTTTTTGCGAAACTCGGGCCATGACAACCGTCTTTTTGGGGATCGTTCTGCCCTGATTACGGGCAGGCCGCCGCCCTGTAAACGCCGCTGGGGGAACCAAATGGGCCCCGCCGCGCTTGTTATGCAGAGATTCAACCGATCAGGCCGCGCGCAGTCGCAAGCCGATCCCCGCAAACATCACCCGGACCGCAAAGGAGCCGCTGATGAAAACCTCCCAGACCGCCACAGTTTTCGCCGCCTTGGGCCTCGTCGTAGCTGCCGCCACCCTGGCGATGACGGCGCCGGCCGAGTCGTTCTCGTACCGGCTGGCACCGCCGTCCGAAGCCGTGCAGCGCAGCGCCGAGGCACCAAGCCTTGATAACCTTGCCGTTCTCGATCTTGTGACCGCCTATGGCGACGACCAGGCCTATGACGAACCCTATTGCGATGTACGCGTCACGGTGACCGAGAAGCTGTCGAATGACTTCGAGGAAAACCGGGTCAGCGCTCCGCAAGAGCGCGACGGGGTCTTTGTCGAGCTTTGGGCCTCGGACCGGCTGGGAACCTGGACGATGCTGGCCACCCGCACCGATGGCATCGCCTGCGTGATCGAGACCGGGCGGGATTGGGCTGGCGAAACGGGACTCGACGCTCTCGCGGCCGGCTGACCTGTGCAATCGTTGGTAAATCGCCGGGTGCTGCGCATTGCCGCAAGCGCCCGGCAATGCTACGTGCTGACCTGAATTTGTTGGGTCAGGAGGCACAGGCTGCCATGGATTACATCGTCAAGGACATCTCCCTCGCCGCCTATGGTCGCAAGGAACTCGATATTGCAGAAACCGAGATGCCGGGCCTGATGGCGCTGCGCGAGGAGTTCGGCGCCGCGCAGCCGCTGAAGGGCGCGCGCATCGCCGGCAGCCTGCACATGACCATCCAGACCGCCGTGCTGATCGAGACGCTGAAGGCGCTTGGCGCCGATGTGCGTTGGGCCAGCTGCAACATCTTCTCGACCCAGGATCACGCCGCCGCGGCCATTGCCGAAGCCGGGATCCCGGTGTTTGCGACCAAGGGCGAGACGCTGGAAGATTACTGGGCCTATACCGACAAGATCTTCCAGTTCCCGGAAGGCACCTGCAACATGATCCTCGACGATGGCGGCGATGCCACGCTCTACATCCTCTTGGGCGCGCGGGTCGAGGCTGGCGAGACCGGGCTGATCGATGTGCCGACCTCGGATGAGGAAGTGTGCCTGTTTGCCCAGATCAAGAAGCGCCTTGCCGCCTCGCCGGGCTGGTTCACCGCACAGCGCGCCGCGATCAAGGGCGTGTCGGAAGAAACCACCACCGGGGTTCACCGCCTGTATGACCTGCACAAGAAGGGCCTGCTGCCCTTCCCGGCGATCAACGTGAACGACTCTGTCACCAAGTCGAAGTTCGACAACAAGTATGGCTGCAAGGAATCGCTGGTCGATGGCATCCGCCGCGCCACAGACACCATGATGGCCGGCAAAGTCGCCGTCGTCTGCGGCTATGGCGATGTGGGCAAGGGCTCCGCCGCCTCGCTGCAAGGCGCCGGTGCCCGCGTGAAGGTGACCGAGGTGGACCCGATCTGCGCACTTCAGGCGGCGATGGACGGATTTGAAGTTGTGCTGCTGGAAGACGTCGTCGCATCCGCCGACATCTTCATCACCACCACCGGCAACAAGGACGTGATCCGCATCGAGCATATCCGCGAGATGAAGGACATGGCCATCGTCGGCAATATCGGCCATTTCGACAATGAGATTCAGGTCGCCGCGCTGAAGAACCACAAATGGACCAACATCAAGGACCAGGTGGACATGATCGAGATGCCTTCGGGCGCGCGGATCATCCTGCTGTCGGAAGGCCGGCTGTTGAACCTTGGCAACGCCACCGGCCACCCGTCCTTCGTGATGTCGGCCAGCTTCACCAATCAGGTGCTGGCGCAGATCGAGTTGTGGACCAAGGAAGGCGAATATGCCCCGGGCGTCTACATCCTGCCCAAGCATCTGGATGAAAAGGTCGCCCGCCTGCATCTGAAGAAGATCGGCGTGAAACTGACAGAGCTGCGCAAGGATCAGGCCGACTATATCGGCGTGAACGTGGACGGCCCGTTCAAGTCGGAGCATTACCGCTACTGATCACCGCGCCAGAACGCGACAAACCGCCCGGGCCCTGCGCCGCGGGCGGTTTTCTTTTGCCATCACGCGCCCGTGAGCCCTATGCTTAGCCTGTCCCGAGGGGTTCGGGGCGGTTCAAGGCCGGTGCAATTCGGCTGAATAAGGGTGGAAGAACATGGGTAAACGTGAAGACCTCGTTGCGAAGTATGCCGAGGCGTTGCAGAGCAAATGCGGCATCGAGGTCGATATGGCGCTGCTGACCAAGGTCACCATCGGCTGCGGACCGGCGATCTACAACGCCGATGCCGAAACCATTGCCGCGTCTGACAAAGCAGAGCTGGAGCGGGTGAAGGCCAATTTTCTGATGAAGAAACTGGGGCTTGCCGATGGGCCAGAACTGATGGCGGCGATCGACGCCGCGGTCGAGACCTATGGCAAATCCGACCGCAACAAGTATCGGCCGGCGATCTACTACCTGCTGGTCAAGCAGTTCGGCAAGGAATCCGTCTACGCCTGACGGCCCTGGCACGGCGCCCGCTCAGGTGCCGTGCTTAATGCCATATTCACCTTAACACCCTGATTTCATGTCGATTTCTTTGAAATCGCATCTTGCATGGAATCGCCGCCGACTCTAGGGTCCATCCATAGGCCAGTAGGCCGAGACCTTTTGCAGTCACGTGTGGTGAGTAGGGAGCACGTGGGGTGGGGGAGGGTCTCGGTAGGGGTGCCGGGGCCCTCCGTTTTTTCGGGGGACGCCCCGCTTTGGCGCAGTTCGGCGCCCAGGCACCGCCGGTATGGAAACCCTACAGAACCTATACATATCCCATATGGCTCTGCGCCCGGATCCGGGGAACATTCCACGCGCGGAGCCGTTTTATGGGGGCACTGCGGGCCGCACCCGGTGCAGCCCGCGCAACCAATGGAAGGATTCCCCCATGGCCCTCTTTGGCGCAGATATCCACACGATGGACGACCTCTACCTGCACACCCTGCAGGACATCTACTATGCCGAAAAGCAGATCGAGAAAGCCCTGCCGAAAATGATCGAGAAAGCCACGGCCCCGGCGCTGAAAAGCGGCTTCGAAATGCACCTCGAAGAAACCCGCGGCCATGTCGCGCGGCTGGAGCAGGTGTTCAGCCTGCTGGGCGAAAAGCCCAAGGCGGTGACCTGTCCGGCCATCGACGGCATCATCAAGGAAGCCAACGAGATCGCCGGCGACATCGACGATGACGGCGTTCTGGACGCGGCCCTCGCTGCCGCCGCGCAGGCGGTAGAGCACTACGAGATCACCCGCTATGGCACCCTGATCGCCTGGTCCAAGGAACTCGGCCGCACCGAATGCGCCGACCTGCTCCAGGAGACCCTGGCCGAGGAAAAGGCCACGGATGTGAAGCTGTCGAAGCTGGCGGAAAGCCGTCTGAACCGCGCCGCGTAAGGGGTGCGGCCGCTCGTCCCGGGTGGGGCGGGCGGCTAGCTGAACGAAAGATGCCGCCCGGATACTCTGGGCGGCATTTGCGTGCGGATCGGGTGGTTTGAGAAGGATGGTGCCGCTGAAGGGACTCGAACCCCCGACCCCATCATTACGAATGACGTGCTCTACCAGCTGAGCTACAGCGGCATCCTTCTCGGCATAGAACCTGTTGCTCTGCGAGCAGAGCAACATCGGCACACCGGAGGTGCGTTTACCCGGTCAGGGGCCATCGTGCAAGGTGGAAACGTTGGCCGTCCGGCTTGGGCGCCCGCCCCGCAAGCAGGCGGAAATCACCCTTCGAAAACCCTCACCACTTCTTCCCCCGCGGCACCACCGTCCTGTTTCCCCGCGGCCCGGTCTCCACCGGCGTGTTGTCGCGGTTCTCCTCCACCAGCTTGCGCCAGCGGTCGAGCCTTGCGGGGTCCAGCGTGCCCGCCTTCACCGCGGCCTGCACGGCGCAGCCGGGTTCGTGGCCGTGGGTGCAGTCGCGGAAGCGGCAGTTCGGGGCCAGTTCGGTGATTTCGGCAAACAGCGTCTCCAGCCCTCCGGCGACATCGCTGACATGCAGGGTGCGGATGCCGGGCGTGTCGATCACCCAGCCGCCGCCCTTGATCCCGTGCAGGGACCGCGAGGTGGTGGTGTGGCGGCCCTTCGCGTCATCCTCGCGGATGTCGCCGGTTTCCTGTTCGTCCTCGGGCGCCTTGTCGGCGAGCATGTTCAACAAGGTGGACTTGCCGACGCCCGAGGAGCCGACCAGCGCCACCGTCTGCCCCGGCCCGCACCAGGGCGCGAGGATCGTCACCGCCTCGGGGCTTTTGGCGTTCAGCGTCACCACCTCCAGCCCGCGTTGCAGGACGGCGGCCTGCTGCTGATAGGGGGCGGGGTCCTCGACCTGATCGGCCTTGGTCAGCACGATGACCGCACGGGTGCCGGCCTCGTTGCACAGGGCCAGATACCGTTCCAGCCGGGCCGGGTTGAAATCGGCGTTGCAGGAGGTGACGATGAACAGCGTATCGACATTGGCCGCGATCAGCTGCGGGACGCGGGCGCCCTCGGTATGGCGCTGCAGCAGCGCCCGGCGGTCGAGCCGGCGGATCAGCAGGTGGGTTTCGGGCTCTGCCAGGATCCAGTCGCCCACTGCGAAATCGCCGGTGTTGAGCTTGGGCGGCAGGCGCAGCTTCACCGGGCCGGCCGCGCCGATGGCGGTCATCCGGGCGCGGTGGACCGTGGCGATGCGCTGCGGGCACAGCGCGGCCTCATCCTCCGCCAGCTGATCGCTGAAGAAATCGGACCAGCCAAGGTCGGGCAGGGTGGGGGGCGTATCTGGGGCGCTGTCGGTCATGGCATAGCCATGTCCGCGAGACCGCGCCGATGCAAGCCTTTCCGCATCCGGGCTGTCCCTTGCGCGCGCGCCGGGTTGCGCCCTATCGTGCGGGGAGGGAGCCATCATGACCAGATTTGCACGCCGGACGTTGATCGCTGGGGCCGCGGCGCTGATCGCGGCCCCGGGTTTGTTGCGCGCGGCAGAGCCGATCCGGCTGGGGCTGACGCCGGTGTTCCTCGACAATGATGCCGAGGTGATCGCGCGGCTGCGGGCGGCGCTTGGCACCGGCAGCGGGCGCGCGATAGAGCTGGTCCAGCGCCGCACCTATCAGGAGGTGACGGGGATGCTGCTGGAGGGCGCGGTCGATGCCGCCTGGCTCTGCGGCTTCCCGTTCTTGCAGCACGAACCGGCGCTGGCGCTGCTGGGGGTGCCGGTTTGGCGCGGGGCGCCGCTGTATCAGTCCTACCTGATCGTGGGGCGCGACGATCCCGCCGCCGCGCTGCCCGACCTGCAGGGCGGCACCCACGCGTTTTCGGACCCGGACAGCAATTCGGGTTGGCTGATCACCGCGTCTGACCTCGCCCGTATCGGGGCGCGGCCCGAGGCGTTCTTTCTGCGCACCCTCTTCGCCTATGGCCACCGCAATGTGGTGCGGGCGGTGGCGGGCGGGCTGACGCGGTCGGGCAGCGTCGATGGCTATGTCTGGGAGGCGCTGGCGGGGGTGGAGCCGGGGCTGACGGCGCAGACGCGGGTGATCGGAAGGTCGGAGGAACTTGGCTTTCCGCCCTTCGTGACCCGGCGCGAGCGCGTCGATGATCCTGCCGTCACTGCGTTGCGGGGCGCGTTGCTGGGCCTGTCGGGCACCGCCGAGGGGCAGGCGGCGCTGTCGCTGCTGCAACTGGACGGGGTGGTACCGGGCGAGGCGGCGCTGTTCGACGGCATCCGCGCCCGGATGCGCGACGTGCAGGCCGGGTGATGGTGCCGGCCGCGCCCTTGCGGGGATTGCCGCTGTCGGTGCGGGTGCCGCTGATCGCGGCGGGGCTGATGGTGCTGGTGGGCGTCGTCGCCTCGCGCCAGGTGCTGGTGTCACTGGATGCGGTGCAGGAGGAGCGGCTGCGCGAGCTGGCGCGGCTGCATGTGGACGGGCTGGCGGTGGCGCTTGGCCCCTCGGTCCTGCGCCGCGACGTGTGGGAGGTCTATGACACGCTGGACCGGGCGACGAGCGCGCTGGCCGGGCAGCGGATGGTGCTGACCGTGGTGGCGGATGAGGCGGGGCGCGTCATTGCCGCGTCGGACCCGCGGCGGGCGGCGGTGGACAGCGACCTTGCGCCCCTGTTGCAGGCGGCGCAGGCGGTGGATGAGATCCGCCTGCCGCGCGGCGATGACCCCGTGCATGTGCGGGCGGAGCTGGCCTATCAGGGCCGCGCCGTGGGCCAGATCGTCAGCGAGCTGGATGTGTCGGATCTGGTGGCCGAACGGCGGAGGGCGGGGCTGTACCTGCTGGCGGGGAATGCGCTGGCGACGCTGGTGCTGGCCTGCGGCGGGTATCTGGCGGTGCGGCGGATGCTGCGGCCGGTGTCGATGCTGGCCGGCCACATGGCGCGGACCGAGGGGGTGCCGGTGGCGATTCCGGCAGCCGATCTGCCGAAGGGCGATACCGAACTGGCGCGGCTGTTCCAGACCTACAACGCCATGTCGGGCGCGGTGGAGGCGCGGGCCGAGGCCGAACGGCGGCTGGCCGAGCGAGAGCGCTTTGTCAGCCTGGGACGGCTGTCATCCTCGCTGGCGCATGAGATCAACAACCCGCTTGGCGGGCTGCTGAACGCCACCGACACCATCCGCACCTATGCGGACCGGCCCGAGGTGGTGCGCGAGGCGGCGGACCTTCTGGACCGCGGTCTGCGGCATCTGCGCGACGTGTCGCGCGCGACGCTGGAGCAGAACCGGCTGGACCGGCACGGCATGGCGCTGACGCCCGAGGATTTCGACGACCTGCGCCTGCTGTTCTCGCCCGAGGTGTCGCGGCTGGGGCAGGTGCTGGACTGGCAGGTGGCCGCCCCGGCCGCCGCGTTGGCGGGCTTCCCGGCGGCGGCGGCGCGGCAGATCGCGCTGAACCTGCTGCTGAACGCCTCGGCTGCAGCGGGCAATGGGGGCCGCGTCGGCCTGTCGGTGCGGGCGGATGCGGAGGGGTTGGTGCTGATGATCCGCGACAGCGGGCCGGGCCTGCCGGAACCCGCGCGCCTGCGGCTGATGACCGATGCGCCGCTGCAGCCGGGCGGCGGCGTCGGGCTGCGGCTGGTGCGCGATCTGGTGGCCGCGGCGCGGGGCCGGGTGGAGTATGCGCGGTGGGACGGTGTGTCCGAGATCACGGTGCATCTGCCGGCGGGGGAGGCGCCATGCTGACCGGCCGCCGCATCGCGCTGATCGAGGATGACGAGATCATGGGCGGGTCCATCGCGCAGCGGCTGGGGCTGGAGGGGGCCGAGGTGGTCTGGCTGAAGCTGGCGCAGCGGGCGATCGGCGCGCTGCGCACCCCGCGCGCTCCGATCGACGCGGTGGTCTGCGACATCCGCCTGCCCGACGGCACTGGCGAGGAAGTGTTCACCACGCTGTGCCGCACCATCACGCCGCCGCCGTTCCTGTTCATCACCGGGCAGGGCGACATCCAGCAAGCGGTGCGGCTGCTGCAATCGGGGGCGGCGGATTACATCACCAAGCCCTTCGAGATGGCGCCGTTTCTGCAGCGGCTGGTGCTGCTGCTGCGTCCGCGGGGGGCGGTGGCGGACGATCTGCTGGGCATCTCGCCCGCGGCCCGGCGGATCGAGGAGCTGGCGGCCACCGCGGCGCTGACCGACCGGCCGGTTCTGGTGCGCGGCGGCCCCGGCACCGGCAAGGCGCTGGTGGCGCGGCGGATCCATGCCGCCTCGGACCGGGCGGCGGCGCCGTTCGTGCATGTAAACCTTGCGCGCGAGGCGGACGCGCTGGCCGCGATCATGGAGGGCGCGGCGCAGGTGGGCGAGGGCGTGCTGTTCCTGAACGGGCTGGAGCGTTTGCCGGGCGCGGCGCAATCCTGGCTGATGGGCTGGCTGGACGGGCGGCCCGCGGCGCGGATCATCGCGGCCTGCGGGCTGGACATCGCGGCGGCGGTCGAGGCGGGGGCATTCCGCGGCGACCTCTACTTCCGGCTCGACCTGTTCGAGATCCCGATCCCGCCGCTGCGGGATCGCCCCGACGACTCGCTGTGGCTGCTGCACCGGCTGTTCGAGGCGCTGAACGCAAGGCGCGAGCCGCCGCTCCGCGGCATCTCGGCGCTGGCCGAGCAGGCGGTGCGGGGGCATGACTGGCCGGGAAATGGCCGCGAGCTGCGGGCGCGGCTGGTGCAGGCGATGACCACGGCGGAGGGTGAGATGCTGTTCCCCGCCGACCTGTTCCCGGAACGGCAGACCGCCGCGGAGGGCGATTTGCCCAGCCTGTCGCAGGCCCGCGATACCGCCGAGCGGGCGCATATCCTTGCGGCGCTGGAGCGCACCGGCGGGCAGGTGGCCGAGGCGGCGAAGCTGCTGCAGGTGTCGCGCACGACGCTGTGGGAGAAGATGCAGAAGCTGGGACTGTAACCGCGAGGCGGACGTTCGGAGATCCGAACGCCGCGAATAACCCCTCAGGTGCAACGACTTGCCGCGCCGCAGTATCGGCCCCGGCCCCGTCGCGGGCCACCGTCCGTCCCTGATACCCTGCCCGCAGGGAACCTAGGGAGGGACGTACCCATGAAATGCAACAAACTGGTGGACACAGGCCGCCGACAGTTCCTGCGCGGCGGTGTGCTCGGCGCGGCAGGGGTCGCGGCAGGGGCCGTGCTGCCCGCGAGCCAGGCCAAGGCGCAGGCCCGCGCGATGGTGGATTATCCGTCGAACCGGCTGGCGAACCTTGCTGATCTGACCCTCAACGAGCCGATGGACATCACCTATCCTGATGCCGAAAGCCCCGGCGTGCTGCTGAAGCTTGGCACCAGGGTCGAGGGCGGGGCCGGACCCGATGGCGACGTCGTCGCCTTCTCGGTGCTGTGCCCGCACAAGGGCTACAACATGTCCTATCACGCCGCCGACAAGACGCTGAACTGCCCGGGGCATTTCAGCCGCTTCGACTGCGAGGCGGGCGGGCAGCAGGTCTGGGGCCATGCCACGCAGAACCTGCCGCAGTTCAGCCTGCGCATCGACGATGCCGGCGACATCTTTGCCGAGGGCGCCGACGAGCTGATCTATGGCCGTCTGTCCAACGTTCTGGAAAGCTGAGGGAGGATACATCATGGCCTACAAGCGCCAGATCGACCGTCTGCCGATCATTCCCGCAGACGCCAGGGTTCAAAACGTCACCTGCCACTATTGCATCGTCGGCTGCGGCTACAAGGCCTACACTTGGCCGCTGAAGCAGCAGGGCACGACCGACAGCAACTGGGCGGGCGTGGACCTGTCGCAGCAGCAATATGCCGAAACCGACGCCTGGTATGCGCCGTCGATGTACAATGTCGTCAAGCAAGGCGGCAAGGATGTGCATCTGGTCATCAAGCCGGATGTGGATTGCGAGGTGAACCTTGGCCTCGGCTCTGTCCGCGGCGCGCGGATGGCCGAGAACCGGCGATCCGACATTACCGGCACCCAGCAGCAGCGTCTGACCGACCCGCTGGTCTGGCGCTATGGCACCTGGCAGCCGGCCAGCTGGGATGACGCGCTGGACCTTGTCGCCCGTGTCACCGCCCGGGTGGTGGACAAGGAGGACGAGAACGACCTTTACGTTTCCATGTTCGACCACGGCGGGTCTGCCGGCGGGTATGAGAACACCTGGGGCACCGGCAAGCTGTATTTCGGCAGCATGAAGATCAAGAACTGCCGGATCCACAACCGCCCTGCCTATAACTCCGAGGTGCATTCGACCCGCGACATGGGCGTGGACGAGCTCAACTACGCCTATGAGGACTACCAGCTGGCCGACACCATCTTCCTGGTCGGCACCAACCCGGTGGAATGCCAGACCAACCTGTACCTGAACCACATGGTCAAGGGGATGCAGAACGGCGCGAAGGTGATCGTCGTCGATCCGCGCCGCACCGTGACGGTGGACAATTCCGAACAGGTGGCGGGCGCCGAGAACGTGCTGCATCTGGCCATCGAGAGCGGGTCGGATCTGGCACTGTTCAACACGTTGTTCACCTATATCGCCGATCAGGGCTGGGTGGACGCGGAGTTCATCGCCGCCTCGACCTTCCAGGGCGATGTGGCGGTGGCCGAGGATGCGGCGCATCCGGCCGCGCTTGGCTCGTTCGAGGCGGCGCGGGACGCTTGCCGCCTGTCGCTGGCCGACGGCGCGGCGATCACCGGGCTGACCGAGGCGCAGATCGTGCAGGCGGCGGAATGGATCGCCATGCCCAAGGAAGACGGCAGCCGCCGCAAGACGGTGACCGGCTATGAAAAGGGAATCATCTGGGGCAATGACAACTACCGCGTCATCGGCGCGCTGGTGAATATCGGCCTCGCCACCGGCAATGTCGGGCGCGAGGGCGGCGGGGTGTGCCGTCTGGGCGGACACCAGGAGGGGTATTTCCGCCCGTCGGATGCGCATGTCGGGCGGCCTGCGCCTTACATCGACCAGCTGATCATCGGCGGCGGTGGCAAGGTTCACCACATCTGGGCCAACGACCACTACAAGACCACGCTCAACGCTGCCGAATTCAAGCGCGTCTACAACAAGCGCTCGAACATGGTGAAGGAGGCGATGGATGCGCGCGCCGGTGCGACCCGCGAAGAGCTGGTCGATGCCATCGTCGGCGCGATCGAGGCAGGCGGCATCTTCTCTGTCTGCGTCGACATCATCCACAGCCAGATCGGGCAGGCGGCGCATGTGATCCTGCCGGCGGTGGAATCGGGCGAGATGAACCTGACCTCGATGAACGGCGAGCGGCGGCTGCGGCTGGTCGAGAAATACATGGACGGGCCCGGTTCGGCGCAGCCCGACTGCATCATCGCGGCGCGGCTGGCAAACCACATGGAACGGGTGCTGCGCGAGGAGGGGCGCGAGGAGTATGCCGACCAGTTCCAAGGCTATGACTGGGAGACCGAGGAAGACGCCTTCATGGACGGCTATCACACGGCCAACCCCGAGGTGACCTATGCCCGGTTGAAGGACATGGGCAACAATGGCGTGCAGGAGCCTGTCACCGGCTTTGCCGATGGCAAGCTGGTCGGGACCAAGCGGCTGTATACCGATGGCGTCTTCACCCGCCACGGGCGCGAGGATGGCAAGGCGCTGTTCTGCATGGGCGCGTGGCGCGGGCTGCAGGCTCCCGGCAAGGCGCAGCAGAAGGCCAGCTTCCGCTTCCTGATCAATGCCGGGCGGGCCAACCTCAACTGGCAGAACTGGTTCCTCGACCAGAAGAACGAGTTCGTCATGGACCGTTTCCCGGTGCCCTTCATCCAGATCCACCCCGAGGATATGGCGGAACTGGGCCTGAACCCCGGCGATATGGTCGAGATCTACAACGATGTCGGCGCGACGCAGGGGCTGGTCTATCCCGAACCGACGGCGCGGCGGAACGAGACCTTCATGATCTTCGGCGCGCCCAACGGCACGCAGGGCAACGTGATCAACGCCGGCACCAATGAGCTGATCCTGCCGAACTACAAGCAGACCTGGGCGAATATCCGCAAGATCTCGGATGCAACACCGGCTGCGGCGCGGGTGTCCTACAAGTCGTGGGAAGTGGAGCTGTAAGCAAAACGCCCCGCCCGGTGATTGGGCGGGGCGACTGTCGGGTTTGGGGCGGGGCGCTGATGTGCCTCGCCCCTTTCCTTAGGCCTTGATGCCGCGGGCTGCGGCGACCGAAGGCGGCTCGGCGAAGGGATCGGTCTCTTCCGGTTCTGCGGGCGGCGCAGGTTTCGGCGCGGGCTCCGGCTCTGGCGGGGTTACGTCGACCGGCTGGCGGGGCGGGGGCGGGGTGTCCTCCTCCTCCTGCACCGGGGCGGGGCGGCCCACGATCAGCGGCAGCATCTCGGCCCCATGCGGCAGCGGCGGGGTATCGGGCGCCTCGCGCCAGCTGAGCGTGTCGAAGCCGCCGCAGGCGCCGCAGACCGGCGACCAGTCGGCGGCGACAGTCTGGCACTTGTCGCAGATCCATTGCGGGCCCCGGCTGGCGGATACCGCCCGCGTAAGCCAGCCGCGCACCTCGGCCTCGTCGGCGCCCTCGCCGCGGGCGATGGCGGCCATCAGCGTCAGCGTGCGGGCGGTGGGGTGCCGTTCCGCCAGATCGCCCATCACCCGCCGCGCGCCGGGGAAATCTTCCGCGGCGATCAGCAGTTCGGTGCGGGTCAGCACGGTTTCCTCGGCGCCGGGATTGGCCTTGAACAGCGTCTCGAACCGCGACAGCCGGTCGATCGGCGACTCCTCGGGGACCATTCCGGCGAAGGCGGCGGCGAGATCGGGATGCGGCTGCACCTCCCAGGCCTTGCGCAGCACCCGCAGCGCGCTTTTCGGCTCGCCCTTCGCCACATAGCCGCGCGCCGCCATGACGGCGGCCGGGATCAGGTCGGGGGAGGCCTTGTTGGCGGCAATCGCCGCCTCGCGCGCCTCGATGCTGTTGCCTTCCTTGAAGACCTCCTTGGCCTCTTGCAGCGCCAGCAGCGCGTCGCGGCGCTTGTGAACGTCGCGGGGCAGGCGGCCCTGGCGGGCCTCGGCCCCCAGTGTGGTGCGCGCCCCGGCCCAGTTGCCTGATTCCGTCTGCAGGCGCAGCAGGATGTCCTGCACCTCCTCATGCCGGGGCTTCATCTCGAAAGCCTTCTCGGCCAGCCGCAGCGCGGTTTCGGTATCGCCCTCAGCCAGCTTCTGGTGCATCAGCCCGCGGACCCCGGCAAAGCGGGTACGGTCATCGGACAGCAGCCGCTTGTAGATCTCGATGGCCCGCTTGCGGTCGCCCTGCATCTCGGCGGCCTGCGCAGAGATGAGGTCGGTCAGCTCGGGCCGGTGCAGCAGCCGTTCGGCGCGGCTCGCGCGGGTCTGGGCCAGTTTCCCCTCGCCCGAGGCCAGCGCCATCATCCCCTCGGCCAGCGCCTCATAGCCCTTGCGCTCGCGGTTGCGGTCGAAATAGCGGCTGATCGCGGTTTCGTCGCCGCTGAGGAATTTCAGCACGGCGACGATCAACCCCAGCACCTTCAGGAACAGCCAGACGCCAAGGATCAGCAGCACCGCGGCAATCGCCGCCTGCAGCGCGCCAAGGGTGAATTCCATCCCGGCGACGGCGACCCGGATGCCCTCGGCGCTGTCGGACAGCCAGGTGGCGCCAAGCGTGAGGGCAGCGATGGCCGCGACGAAGAGCGCGACCTTGACGAAAGACCAGATCATCTGTGCCCCCTCACTGAATTTCAGCGGCGAGGGCGTCGGCCGCCCCGGTCGCGGCGATGCGGGCGGCGGCCTCGGCCTCCCATGCGGCAGTCTCGGCGCGGCCCTCGGCGGGCAGGCCCTCCAGCTCGGCCAGCGTGGCTTGCAGGTCGCCGGTGGTCAGGGCGGCTTCGGCGCGGGACAGCACGGCGTCGGGGTCGGTTCCTTCGCGCGGGTCCAGACTGCGCGCGCCGGTCTGCGCCTGCAGGAAGGCCCCGACGCGGTCCCAGGTGCCGGTGCCGGCGGTGACGGGCAGCGAGGCGGCCAGTGCGGCGCGGGCGGCTTCGGGGAAGCTGTCCTGAAGGCTGCCAAGCGTGGGCACGCCGTCCGGCAGGGCGGTGAGCGCCTCGGGGACCGTGAGGCCCGCCGCGGACAGGGTCTCGATCACCGGGGCCAGCGGCGCGCCGCTTTCCAGCGCGGCCCGCAGATGCGACAGCGCGGCGCGGGACTGGGCGGCGGTGGCGGCGGCTTCCGCCTCCGACGCGAGGCGGGCGGCTTCGGCCTCGGCGGCGGCGAGGCGTTCCTCGGCAGAGGCGGCGGCGGCCGCGACCTCCTGCTGCGCGCCGCGCTGCTCTTCGATCAGCTGGCGCATCGCCTCCATCTCGGCGCGGACGGCATCGACGGTGCCGGGCTCGACGCCGCCGGAAGTGGCGCCAAAGCCGGTGCCGGATTCGAGACTTTCGAGCCGGGTTTCGATGTCTTGCAGCCGGGTAAGTGCTTCTGCCTGCGCGTCATTCGCGGCAGCGAGGTCGCGTGACAGCGCCTCGGTCGTCTCGATCAGCGAGGTATCTGGTTCGGGGGCCGGGGCCGATTTCAGCGCCTCGATCTCGGCCACCAATGCAGCGAGCTGGGTGTCGGTCGCCTCATCGCGGGCGATTTCTTCGGCGGTGGGGCCGGCGGGCTGCCAACCCTGCGGCATCAGGTAAAGCGCGGCGCCTGCCCCAAGGCCGGCGGCGATGACACCGCCGAGCAGGGCCGGCACGAAGCCACTGCGGCGGCGGGGTTCGGGCGTGGGGCCAAGCTCCTTCGCGGCGGCGAGGGGTTCGGTGGCCGGTTCCGGCTTGGCGCGGGGCGGCACCACCGGCTCGGGGTCTGCGCGCGCGAAGGGGCTGACCGGCGGATCGCTGCGCAGGTCGGGCACCTCTGGCTCGGCCGCGACCCGGTCGACCGTGACAGGGTCCGGCGGTTCCGTCATCGGGTCGCTGCGCAGGTCGGGCGCGTCCGCTGCCGGCGCTGCTTCTGGGCTGGACGGAGGGCTGTCCTGCGGCTCGGTCATCGGGTCGCTGCGCAGGTCGGGCGCAGGCTCTGCCGCACCGGTCGTCCCCATTTCAGGACCGAGGATCAGCGGCGCCTGCGGCTCCACCGGGCTTTCCGCATTGGGGTCGGTCGCGGTGGCTTCGGTCGTGGCGTCCGTCTTCGGGGTCTTGCGGGGCGTTTTCACCGGGCAGCTTCCTTGTCTCGGGGGCGGTCCTGCTGGCACCTTAGCCCTGCAGCCTTGGCGCCTTCAAGCGCCGTGGGGCGAGGATTGCTGCAGGGTGGCAATCAGCCGCCCCAGGGCCTCCAGCATGGCAGCGGAGTCGGGACGAGCCGCAAGCTCAAGCCCGAGCGGGGCGAGTGGTTCCGCTGCCCGGGCCACGGCGGCACTGATTGCGGCGATGTGAAGGCGGCGTGGGGGGACGGCCTCGGCCAGGAGGCGGGCGGAGCGGGGAGAGAAGAGGGGGGCGAGAATGGGGCCGGGGCGGGTGAGGAGGGTGCGGGCCTCGTCGGTCAGGGCGCAGGCTTGCTGGTCGTAAACCATTGCTTCGGTGACGGTAATCCCGGCCGGGGCGAGTGCGGTGGGGAGGTCCGCGACGACGTGGCGGCCGCGGGCATGGAGGAGGGTGGCGCCTTGGGCATGGGTTTTCAGGAGGCTTGTCAGGCTGGCGGCGTCCTCCGCGATGCCTGCTATGGGGAAGCCTTCGGCGCGGGCGGCGGTGGCGGTGCGGGGGCCGACGCACCAGGCGGGGGGGCGCAGGGCGGTTTGCGGCGCGAGGGCGAGAGCGGCGTTCTCGGAGGTGAGGATGAGGGCATCGGCGCCTGCAACATCCTGTGAAAGCGGCAGATTTACGATCTGCATCAGCGGGGAGATCAGCACCGGCACGCCGGGAAAGCGCGCCGCACACTCTGCCGCGAACCGCTGGGATTGCGGGGCGGGGCGGGTCAGCAGCAGGGTCGGCTGGGCCATCGGTGCCCCCGGGATTGTGTGGATGCCCTACGGGTGTTACCTGCGGCGAAGGGTTCCCGCAACGGTTGGTGCGATGGGCGAGACGATCACTTTTCTGGGGCTGGAAAGCAGCTGCGACGATACCGCGGCGGCGGTCGTTCGGCTGCGGGATGGCCGCGCGGAAATCCTGTCTTCGGTGGTCGCCGGGCAGGTGGCCTTGCATGCTGATTTCGGCGGGGTGGTGCCGGAGCTGGCGGCGCGGGCGCATGTGGAGAAGCTGGATCTGTGCGTCGAGGAGGCTCTGGATCAGGCGGGGTTAACCCTTGAAAACATGGACGGAATCGCGGTGACGGCCGGGCCGGGGCTGATTGGCGGGGTCATGGCCGGGGTGATGTGTGCCAAGGGGCTGGCGGCGGGGGCGGGGTTGCCGTTGGTGGGGGTGAACCATCTGGCGGGACATGCGCTGACGCCGCGGCTGACCGATGGGCTGGCGTTCCCCTATCTGATGCTGCTGGTGTCGGGCGGGCATTGCCAGTTCCTGATCGTGCGCGGGCCCGAGGAGTTTTCCCGGCTGGGCGGCACAATCGACGATGCCCCCGGCGAAGCCTTTGACAAAACTGCGAAATTGCTGGGGTTGCCACAGCCGGGCGGGCCTGCGGTGGAGGCGGAGGCGCGGGCGGGCGACCCCAGACGCATCGCCTTTCCGCGGCCGCTGCTGGACCGGCCGGGCTGCGACATGAGCTTTTCGGGGCTGAAAACCGCGTTGCTGCGGGCGCGGGATGCGGCGATGGCGGAGGCGGGCGGGCTGACGCGGCAGGACCGGGCGGACCTGTGTGCGGGGTTTCAGGCGGCTGTGGCGGATGTGCTGGCCGAGAAGTCCCGGAGGGCGCTGAAGCTGCTGGGCGAGGCGTATGGAAACGATATGGAAGCCATACAGACGCCATATGTAAACCAGAATGGTCAGGAATACGCGCCGGTTCTGGCCGTCGCGGGCGGTGTCGCCGCCAATTCGGTGATCCGCGCCGCGCTGGAACGGGTCTGCGACGAGGCCGGCGCGCGGTTCCTGGCGCCGCCGCTGAAGCTGTGCACCGACAACGCCGCGATGATCGCCTGGGCGGGGATCGAGCGGTTCCGCATCGGGGGGCGCGACGGGATGGATCTGGCGGCGCGGCCGCGCTGGCCGCTGGACCAGCACGCGGCGCCGATGCTGGGCGCGGGCAAGCGGGGGGCCAAGGCATGATCGCGGTGATGGGGGCCGGGGCGTTCGGCACGGCGCTGGCGGTGGCGCTGGCGCGGGGCGGGCAGGGCGTGGGCCTCTGGGCGCGGGATGCGGGGCAGGTGGCCGAGATGGCGGCGAGCCGGCGCAATGAGCGGCGCTTGCCGGGGGTGGAGTTGCCGGAGGGGGTGACGGTTTCCGCCCGGCTGGAGGATTTCGCGGGCGCGCAGACGGTGCTGCTGGCGATGCCGATGCAGCAGATGGCGGGGGCGCTGGGCGCGCATTGCGCGGCGTTGCAGGGGCGGGCGCTGGTGGCCTGTTCGAAGGGCATCGACCTTGCGACGCTGGAGGGGCCGACGGGGCTGATCGCGCGGGTCTGCCCCGGGCTGGCGCCGGCGATTCTGACCGGGCCGAGCTTTGCTGCCGATATTGCGCGGGGATTGCCGACGGCGCTGACGCTGGCCTGTGCCGATCCGGCGCTGGGGGCGCGGTTGC
This sequence comes from Frigidibacter albus, assembly GCF_009908165.1. GTDB lineage: Bacteria > Pseudomonadota > Alphaproteobacteria > Rhodobacterales > Rhodobacteraceae > Frigidibacter > Frigidibacter albus. The sequence continues at coordinate 7,418 of NZ_JAAAUC010000006.1, read as the reverse complement.
AGGGGGAGCTGTCGGCGCCGACGCTGCGGATTTACCTGTCGGGCGACCCGCTGGGGGCAGAGCTGGGCGGGGCGCTGAAGAATGTGATCGCCATTGCCGCGGGGGTGGTGATTGGCGCGGGGCTTGGCGAATCGGCGCGGGCGGCACTGGTGACGCGCGGCTTTGCCGAGATGAGCCGGCTCGCGCTGGCGCTGGGAGCGCGGGCGGAGACGCTTGCCGGGTTGTCGGGGCTGGGCGATCTGGTGCTGACCTGCACCTCGGCCCAGTCGCGCAACTTCCGGCTGGGGCAGGCGCTGGGGCGCGGCGAGGGGTTTGACCCTGCCGTGACCGTGGAGGGCGTGGCGACCGCCGCCGCCGTGTCGAAGCTTGCCGCGCAGCGCGGGGTGGAGATGCCGCTGGCCGATATGGTCACGGCGCTGTGTCAGCACAAGATTACCGTGGCAGAGGCCGCCGAGGCCCTGCTGTCCCGTCCCCTGAAGAAGGAATGACCTATGCTCTATGCCGTGATCTGCCGCGACAAGCCCGGCCATCTGCAAACCCGGCTGGAGACGCGGGATAGCCATGTGGCTTACCTGAAGTCCACTCCGGTGGTGCTGGCTGGGCCGTTTCTGGAGAATGGCGAGATGTGTGGATCGCTGGTGGTGGTGGAGCAGCCGGACCTTGAGGCCGCGCAGGCCTGGGCGGCGGGCGATCCCTACGCGGCGGCGGGGCTGTTCGAGAGCGTCAGCGTGACCGAGTGGAAGCGGGTGATCGGCTGATGGCGTATTGGCTGTTCAAGTCGGAGCCCGATGTCTGGGGCTGGGACGCGCAGGTTGCCAAGGGCGATGTGGGCGAGGAATGGGGCGGAGTGCGGAACTATCAGGCCCGCAACCACATGCGCGCGATGAAGATCGGCGACCAAGGGTTCTTCTACCATTCCAACATCGGGAAAGAGATCGTCGGGATCGTCGAGGTCTGCGCTGAGAGCCACCCGGACAGCACGACGGATGACGCGCGCTGGGACTGCGTGGATATCCGGGCGGTGCGCCCCTTCAAGCGGCCGGTGACGCTGGCCGAGGTGAAGGCGGACCCGCGGCTGAAGGATATGGCGCTGGTGACGTCGATGCGGCTGTCGGTGCAGCCGGTGACGGCGGAAGAGTGGAAGATGGTGTGCGAGTTGGGCGGGGTGGAGCCCTAATCCCAGCAGTTGGCTAGCCCCAGCAGTTGGCAGGGACGCGCCAGAGGGTGATGGTCTTGCCGGCCCATGTGCCGCGGGCGGGGGTGATGGTTTGCAGCGGCGCGGCGGGCGTGCAGTCCGGCGCGCCGTCCATGCTGACCAGCAGCACATCGCCGGGCAGGCCGGGTTCCAGCGGGAATTTCAGCGCGTAGTGATGCGGGGGGCGGCCGGGTTGCGGCTCGGCCCGGTAGGTGAGGCTTGCCTCGCGGCCGGTGTAGAACAGGTCGGCGAGGACGTCGCGGTTGCGGGCGACGACGGTTTGCAGGTCTTGGGCCTGCGCTTCGGCGATGATCTGGTGCGAGAGTTCGGCCTGGCCGATCTGGCGGGCGAGGAGGAGGTCATCGGGATCGCCGAGGCTCAGCCGGTCGGCGAAGATGGCGGCGAGCGGCAGGGCGAGGCAGAGTGCGCCGTTGATCGCGAAGGAGATGCCGAGCCAGGCGCGGGCGCGGGCCAGCAGCCAGGGGACGACAGCGACGGTGCCGGCAAGGTAGGCGGAGGCGGCCCAGTTGGCATAGGCGTCGGACAGGACGGCCTGCACGGTGACGACGGCGAGCGCGGGCAGGGTGAAGGCCAGCAGAAGCGGCACCGGCGCGCCGGTGCGGCGGCGGAAGGTGGAGACGGTGAGCGCGCACAGGCCGCCGAACAGCACCGGGCCGAAGACGGCGAATTGCGCGGCGAGGAAGGCGGCGGGGCCGGCCAGCGACAGCTCTATCCGCGCGGCGGGGTCGCGGACCCAGTCGGCATTGTCGAGCGTGTGTTCCAGCGTCGAGAAGCCGTTGGCCATGTTCCACAGGATGTTCGGCGCGATGGTAGCGGCGAAGGCGAGGAGGGCCAGCAGGGCGAGGGAAGGTTTCACGCGCGCGGCGGGGGAGAGCAGCGGGGCGAGGGCGGCGCCGATCAGGAAGTAGATGGCGGCGTATTTTGCCAGCAGGGCGAGGCCGAGGCAGAGGCCGGCGGCAATCGCGGTGGCGGCGCGGGGGCGTTCCGCGGTTTGCAGCCAGAGCAGCAGCGCGGCGGCGAGGAAGGGGAACATCACGCTGTCGGTCGAGATCAGCAGCGAGGCGACGGCGACCATCGGCAGGGTGGCGTAGGCCAGCGCGGTGAAGAGGGCAGCGCGGGGCGACCACAGCCGCGCGGCGATGGCGCCGAGGAGGAGGGCGGTTGCCATATGCAGCAGCGGGCCGGGGAGGCGCACCCAGAAGGTCGCGTCGGAGCCGGCGAGATCGGTGACCGCGCGGATCAGCCAGGCGATGAGGGGGGGTTTGGAGTAGTAGCCGAAGGCAAGCTCCTGGCCCCAGAGCCAGTATTGCGCCTCGTCGACGAACAGATCCATGGGGGTGAGAGCGAGGGCGGCGATGCGCAGGGCGGTGATGAGGGTCAGCGCGACGAGCGCCGGGCCGAGCCATAGGCCGCGCGTGTCAGACCGCACGACGCTCTGCCCGGATCAGCCAGAGGTTGCGGATGTAGATGAACACGCCCATCGACTGGCCGAGGATGAAGACCGGGTCCTTGCGGTAGATGGCATAGGCCAGCAGGATCAAGCCGCCGCCGATGGAGAACCACCAGAACGCCACCGGGATCACCGAGCGGCGGGCGCGTTCCGAGGCCAGCCATTGCACCAGGAAACGTCCGGTAAACAGCAGCTGGCCGAGAAGGCCGATCATGACCCACCAGAACTCGGTCCAGCTGTGGACATGCAGGAAGGTGAAGACGGAGTCGGTCATGCGCCGGGTTCCGAATGGACTTGGGCGGGCAGCGTGACCTCGGCAGGCCGCGCGGTCTTGCGGCGGCGGATCAGCCAGGCGACGCCGATCAGGTCATGGGCGCCGACCAGCGCGCGCTGCAGGTTGGAGTAATTGGACCGCCCCGCCTGACGGTTGCGGTGGCTGACATCGACATGGGCGATCTCCCAGCCGTCGCGGCGGAACAGGGCGGGCAGGTAGCGGTGCATGTGGTTGAAATAGGGGAGGGCCAGGAACGCCTCGCGCCGGAAGGCTTTCAGCCCGCAGCCGGTGTCGCGGGTGCCGTCCTTCAGCATCGCGGCGCGCAGGCGGTTGGCGGCGCGCGAGGCGAGCTTCTTCGACCAGGTATCCTGCCGCGCCACCCGCTGGCCCGCCACCAGCCCAAGCCGTCCGGTGCCGTCGGCCAGCAGCGGGGCCATCAGGCCGGGGAGTTCCGAGGGGGGGTTCTGACCGTCACCATCCAGTGTGCAGCAGATCGCGCCGCGGGCCGCCAGCACGCCCGAATGCACCGCGGCGGACTGGCCGCCCGACACCGGATGCCGCAGCAGGCGCAGGTTGGGGAGGGTGGCGGCAAGGCGGGCCACAGCTTCGCCCGTGCCATCGGTGGACCCGTCATCGACCACGATGATCTCGAAAGCGGGACCGGCCGCGCAGGCGGCGGCGATGTCCGTCACCAGCGCCGCGACATTCCCGACCTCGTTCTTCATCGGGATCACGATGGATACTTCTGTCATCGCGTCCGCCCGGATCTGGCCAGTTGTCATTGCCGCGCCGTTAAACACGACGGCGCCGCGCTTGTCCATCTAGGCGCCCCTAGACCTTGCGGATCGTGTCGCCCGGTTGCAGGCGCGGGGTAAGCTCCACCCGCTCGCCGCCGACCAGCCCGCTGTTGCTTTGCCCCGCGATGATCTGCGCCGCGCGCTGGCCGATCTCGCGCCGGCAGGCGTCCATGGTGGCGAGCTTGCGGGGCAATCCGTCCAGCAGGTCGACGCCGTTGAACCCGGCGAGGCCGAGCTTGCCGGGTACGTCGATGCCCTTCTCAAGGCACCACAGCAGGCCACCCGCGCCGATCATGTCATTGGAGTAATAGAGGAAATCGAGGTTCGGGCTGCGGGCCAGCATCGCTGCCGTCATCTCGCGGCCCTTGGCGAGGGCCGAGCCGCCGGAGTAGAACTCGCGGTCCTCGATCCCCACGCCAGCTTCGGCCAGCTCCGCCTCGAAGCCCTGCATGCGTTTGCGGGCGCGGTAATCCTCGGGCATCTTGGTGCCGAGGAAGCCGATGCGGCGATAGCCCGCCGAGATGATCGCCCGCGCCATCTCGCGGCCCGCCCGCACATGCGAGATGCCGACGACCGAATCGATGGGATCGCCATCGACATCCATGATCTCGACGATCGGGATGCCGGCATTGCGCAGCATGGCGCGCGAGGCGTCGGAATGCTCCAGCCCCGCGACGATCACGCCCGAGGGGCGCCAGGACAGCATTTCATACAGAACCGACTCCTCGCGTTCCGGCGAGTAGTTGGTGACGCCGAAGACGGGTTGCAGGCCGGTATCTTCCAGCGTTTCGGAAATGCCGCTGAGCACTTCGGGGAAGACGAGGTTGCCAAGCGAGGGCACCACCACCGCCACCAGGTTCACCCGCTGGCTGGCCAGCGCCCCGGCGATCTTGTTGGGCACGTAGCCCAGCATCTTGGCGGCGACGAGAACCTTGTCACGCGTCGCGTCCGACACGTCGCCGCGGTTGCGCAGCACCCGGCTGACCGTCATCTCCGACACGCCCGAGGCCTCGGACACATCGCGCAGGGTCAGCGGCCGCAGGGCCGGGTTGCGCGGAAGCGGCCGGCGGGTATCGGGGTCGGGCTGTCGGCTCACGGGCGCATCCTTGTTGCAGCGGGGTCACTGTCCTTGCTTATCGCCAAAGGATTTCCTTGTGCAAGCGAGGCGGCACTGGCTATGTGACCGCTAACAGCCCCGGCTGACAAGACCCCGCGCGCCCGGCAAGCCTTCCATCCGAAGGGCGCGATGGACCTGGAGGGGGAGCGGTGGGCCAAAAATCTGCTCCCCCGCCTTCTTTTGCTGGACGCTAACCCGCATGTCCCCGCATTTCTCCGGCGCCGATCCCGCGCTGCGGCTTGCAACGCAGGCCATTTGCCAGCATGTAGAGCCCCGTGGGCCCCGTAGCTCAGGGGATAGAGCGGCCGCCTCCTAAGCGGCAGGTCGATGGTTCGAATCCATCCGGGGTCACCACTCAGATTGCACTTCTGCTGATGAAGCATAACCATGCACGAAATGGCCATAAGCGTGCACATCCGTGTCAAGGGAATCGTTTTAGATTGCTGCGGCAGTGATCCAACATATTAATTCAAAATGATAATTTCTGTTGAAGTTCGTGCGTGCGCTCTTGCGCTCATCTTACGTGAAGTGACGCTCGATGTCCCCGCGCAGGAAGACCATCCCGTAGGACCGGCCATAGGCGGTGAACGGTAACGCGCCTTTCATCTTTAGAATCGTCCGGACCGCGTTGCGGTGCAGGCCGTATTCAATCGAGATGGTGCGAGTGGTCAGATAGGTCGAATGGAACGCGGCGATGTCGCGTCGAGTCATGACCAGTTGTGATTTTTGGGTCTTGGCGTTCCACTGAGAGCGGCATGAGATGTGCCCTGCATCCGCCATCGCAAGAAACAGTCCACCATCCCGGAGCCCTATCGACCGCCCGAAGGCCGCGACGGAGATGACTTCCTCCGCAATGGGCCCACTTGGTTCGGCCCTGAGGGCATTCGTGTCCATCTTTGCAACCACAAAGGACCGGTAGCCCTCGGCAAATGTGCGACGACCGATGCGAACGTCGCCTGACCGGATCGCAGCGATGATCTGCGCAATAGGCACGCCATGCCGAACCTTGGCCTGCTGGATGCCCTCCCACTCGCCATCATCTGGTGCGACGGGCGAAACTAGTGCCTGGAGCTCGGCGATGAAGATCAGGCCATCCTCCACTAGCCATCTTGCCCGTGTGGTCGGAACGCGGGTGCGCGGCGTCAGGACGCCGCCTTCCTCAAGCGTCTTTAGTTCCACAGCGGTCGCGCCCATTCGCCGCCGCATTTCCCCGTTCTGCACCAACCTTGGAATCATGGAGAGCAGATCGCGATAGGGCGCTGCAGGGAACGTCGTCCGGCCGTCGGGGCGAGGGTCACTGCGAGTGATTGCGCCAGCTTCAACCAAGAACTGCTTCGCGAGTGCGGGAGAAACGCCAGCTTCGTCGGCAGCCGTAACGATCGAATGGAGACGCCGCTCGGCAGTGGGCGTGCCCAACAGGTCTTCACCGGCCGCTACGGGCCAGACGTCCAAGATGCACTCGCGAAGCAAGCCTATGAACGGCGCGAAGGCCGCGTCATCGCAGTAATTGAGCTTGAACTTAGTGAAGAGCTCCCCGAACGCCGCATTCGGCTCATCCAGCTTGCCCGTGGCACATGCGGCAATGCGATAGAGCGCCCCACGTATCGCCTCGTCGCCCTGACGCGCCACCTCGAATCCCGCAGCTTGAGCAAGGCGAAGGTGGTTGATCGGATCACAGGGCTCTACGCCATCTATGCGAAGCAGTTCGCCGCCGAGAAGACGACAGAAGGTCGTCCCCGCATAAAGCGAACGGCTGGCCAGCGCGGTCGTGTCATTCCCGTCTTCCATCCGCCGATCCAGCCAGAGGTCATATGCGGACAGCTCAATCGGGGAGGGTTCCAAAGCATCAAGGATACGAGGGAGCATCTCTCCGAGGCGGGCCGGCACATTGTAGCGCTCAATGACTTTGGCAGCAGTCCATAGCTCCGCAAGCGGGCGACGGTGCCGGACGCAGATCGAAACTTCTCTGAACTGCCAGTCACCGCGGAGGATCATGGCGTCCAATGGCGCCGCTGGGTGCGAGAAAGTATCCTCCCGCAGGCAGTCTAGGCAACCGCGGACAACCGGGTTGCGAAGGGCACGCGACACGAAAATCTCGCCGCGGAACGAGGTCCGGACGTTGCCGACAGCTCGCCCGGACCAAGTGAGCAGCTCTTGGAGTTGGTGGTCAGACAGTCCTGCCCAAGCGGCGAGGCTGTCAATTGCCGCAGGATCGTGGTTCAGAAACTTCCGTATCGATCCGCCCAGATCGAAGGCAAGGTCGGCGACCCTGACGCCCTTCGAGGTCGCCAGTCGACCGAGGAACGAAAGCAGCGTTTCACGATGGGCAGGAGCGAGCATTCGGGCACTGTCTTGGGAGGGCACCGCCTTTCTCAGGCATTCGGCGGCCAATCGCAACCTTTGGTGCCCGGTCAACCAGGTGAACATGCTCAGAAGAGGTAAGCGTCCGGCCTGACCGCTATCGGTTCCAGCGCCAGGGCAGCAGGTCGTCGACCTTTGTGATCTTGTAGTCTGGGATGCGGGCTAGGGTGTCGGCGAGCCAGGCTTGGGGATCGACGGCATTG
>NZ_JAAAUC010000005.1 GCF_009908165.1 Frigidibacter albus | reverse complement strand
CATGGCGGCCCCTATCCCGCCAGCACCAACTTCGGCGCCACCAGCGTCGGCACCCTCTCCATCCGCCGCTTCATGCGCCCGGTCTGCTTCCAGAACCTGCCCGACGCGCTGCTGCCGGAAGACGTGCGGGGGTAAGGCGGCCATGACCGTGACGGCTGACTGGATCGCTGTGGACTGGGGCACCTCGCAGCTGCGGGTCTGGGGGATGGCGGGGGGCCGCGTGCTCGCCGCCGCCAGCTCCGATGACGGCATGGGCCGGCTGACCCCCGAGGGGTTCCAGCCGGCCCTGCTGCGGCTGATCGAGCCCTGGCTGACGGAGGGCCGGCAGATGCCGGTCATCGCCTGCGGCATGGTCGGGGCGCGCCAAGGCTGGGCCGAGGCGCCCTACCGCCCGGTGCCCTGCGCGCCCGTCGCCCCGGGCCTGCTGATGCCCGTCGCCGCTGATCCGCGGCTGGCCGTCCGCTTCGTGCCCGGCCTGTCGCAGCGCAAGCCAGCCGCCGATGTGATGCGCGGTGAGGAGACCCAGATCGCGGGGGTTCTGGCGACGCTGCCCAATTTCGACGGCATCATCTGCCTGCCCGGCACCCATACCAAATGGGCGCATCTCAGCGCGGGCGAGGTGGTCAGCTTCCAGACCTTCCTGACCGGCGAGATGTTCGCGCTGCTGGCCGGCCAGTCGGTGCTGCGCCATTCGGTCGGCGCATCGGGCTGGGACGATGCCGCCTTTGCCGAAGCCGTGGCCGATGCGCTGACATCGCCCGCCCGGGTCTCGGCCCGGCTGTTCGGGCTCAGGGCCGAGGCGCTGCTGGCGGAGCTTGCGCCCGAAATCGCTCGCGCCCGGCTGTCGGGCCTGCTGATCGGCGCCGAACTCGCCGCCGCGCGGCCCTATTGGCTGGGGCAACGGGTGGTGATCGTCGCCGCCGATGGCATCGCCCACGCCTATGCCGCCGCCTTGGCGGCGCAGGGCGTACAGGCAGAATTGCTGCCCGCCGAACAGATGACCCTTGCCGGCCTGACGCTGGCGCAAGCCGGAGACAGACCATGAGCCGCAAGCTGATTGCCATCCTGCGCGGGATTACCCCCGCCGAAGCGCTGCCGGTGACCGAGGCGCTGATCGCCGCCGGCATCACCCGGATCGAGGTGCCGCTGAACTCGCCGGACCCGCTGCAGTCCATCGCCGCGATGGCGCAGGCCTTCGGGGCCGAGGCGCTGATCGGGGCGGGGACGGTGCTGACGCCGGCCGATGTGCATGCGGTGAAGGCCGCGGGCGGGCAGCTGATCGTCTCGCCTAATGCCGACGCGGCGGTGATCGAGGCGACCAAGCGCGCGGACATGCAAAGCTGGCCGGGCGTCCTGACCCCTACCGAATGCTTCGCCGCGCTGGCGGCAGGGGCGGACGGGCTGAAGATCTTCCCGTCCTTCCTGATGGGCACCGAGGGGTTGGCCGCGATCCGCGCCGTGCTGCCCGCCGGGACCGAGGTCTTCGCCGTCGGCGGCGTCGGCCCGCAGAACTTCGACGCCTGGCGCCGCGCCGGGGCCAGTGGCTTCGGCATCGGCACCGCGCTCTATGCGCCCGGCCGCAGCGCCGTCGACATCGCCGCCCGCGCCGCCGATCTGGTCGCGGCCTATGACGCGGTGATGCAATGAGCTCGCTGGTCTATGACTCGCGCCCTTGCGAGCTGGGGGAGGGCGCGCTGTGGCACCCCGAACGCGGCCAGCTGTTCTGGTTCGACATCCTCGGCCGCCGGTTGCTGAGCCAGGACGGCAATGGCGCGCTTGCCTGGCAGATGACCGAACGCTGTTCCGCCGCCGGCTGGGTCGACCATGACACGCTGCTGATCGCCTCGGAAACCGCGCTCTTCCGGTTCGACCTGCCCACCGGCGAGCGCACCGATCTGGTGGCGATGGAGGCGGACAACCCTTTGACGCGCTCCAACGACGGGCGGGCCGATCCCTGGGGCGGGTTCTGGGCCTCGACCATGGGCCTGCAAGCCGGCAAGGGGCAGGGCGCGATCTACCGTTACTATGATGGCGAGTTGCGCCAGCTGTTCGACGGCCTGACCATCCCGAACGCGATCTGCTTCGGGAGCGGCTTCGCGCATTACGCCGACACGGGCGAGAGCAAGATCTACCGCGTGGCGCTGGATGCGGGTGGCTGGCCCGACGCGGAGCCGGAGTTGTTCCTCGACCTTGGCCCCGAGGGGCTGAACCCCGATGGCGCGGTGATCGACGCCGACGGCACCCTCTGGGTCGCGCTCTGGGGCGCGGGCAAGGTCGCGGCCTATGCGCCGGACGGCACATTCCTGCGCGCGGTGGAGACCGGCGCGCCGCATACGACCTGCCCGGCCTTCGGCGGCGCCGGGCTGCGCACGCTGTTCGTGACCTCGGCGCTGGAGGGGCTGAGTGCCCGCGCGCTGGAAGATGCTCCGCATTCGGGGTTGGTGCTGTCGGAGCCGGATGTGGCGACGGGGCGGGCAGAGCCTGCGGTGGTGCTGGACTGATCGCGGGATAGCGGCCAGCGCCGGGGGGCCTTCTGCCCCCCGGACCCCCCCGAGGATATTTTCAAAAGGCAAAGGGAAAGACGCGGCCCGCGGGCTCAGCTTGCCGAGAAGGTGAAGCGGGTTTCGTGGCGGTAGGTTTCACCCGGCATCAGGCGGCAATTGGGGAAATGCGCGTGGCTGGGGGCGCCGGGGAAGGCCTGGCTTTCCAAGGCGATTCCCGCATGGCGCATCAGCCGCGAGCCGGCCTTGGCAGATGTGCCCTCGGGCAGCATCCCGCCAGCATAGACCTGCAGGCCCGGCTCGGTCGTCGCCACCTCCATCCGCCGGCCCGAGGCGGGGTCTTCCAGCACCGCCGCCAGATGCAGCCCGCCGCTGCCGCGCCCGCTGCCCTGCGGCAGGCAGAAGTTGTGATCGGGGCCATGCGGCGCGATCCCGGCCGAGGCCATCGCCTGCACCACCTCGCCGATGCGGGGGCCGGTGCGCAGGTCGAAGGGCGTGCCCTCCACCGACAGGATCTCGCCCGTGGTCAGCAGGCCCGGCCCGACCGGTGTGTAGAACGCGGCGGGCACCGTCAGCCGCTGGTCCAGCACCGTCCCCGCCCCCGCCATGTTGAAATACGAATGATGCGCCATGTTCATCACCGTCGGCCGGTCACTCTGCGCCTCCATCACCACCGACAGCGCGGTGGCGCTCAGCCGGTAGGTCACGCGCAGGGTGCAGCGGCCGGGATAGCCCATCTCGCCATCGGCGGATTCAGCGGTGAAGGTGACCGAGGTCCCGGTCCGGTCCTCGACCTGCCACAGCTTGCGGTCGAAGCCGGCACTGCCGCCATGCAGGTGATTGCCGCGCTCGTTGCAATCGACGCGGTGGTCGGTGCCGTTCAGCCGGAAGCGGCCCCCGGCGATGCGGTTGGCCACCCGTCCGCAGGTCGCGCCCAGATAGGCGTCCGAGGCGAGGTAACCCTCGATCCCGTCGAACCCCAGCACCACATCGGCCAGCGTGCCGTCCCGGTCCGGAACGGCCAGCGCCACCAGCCGCGCGCCATAGGGGATCAGCCGCGCTCGCAGCGGGCCTGCCGCCAGCACCACCTCGGGCACCGGGGCGCCGTCCAGATGCCCGAAAATCCGCTCCGACCTTGCCGTCATCTGGCCCCGCCCTTCGCCCGCAATCGCCGCTGACCAGAGCCGCGCCGCGCGGCGCCGTCAACCACCGGCGCCCAAAAGCGCGCATTCCTTTGGCCTGGTGTCGCAAAACGGCATGGCACGGGGGGCCATTGCCCTGCTATCCAAGATGGATCCCCGCAGGAACCAAGGACCCGCCCCATGACCCAGCTCTCGAATTCGCTTGCCGCCGCCGATCTTGCCACCAGCCTGCATCCCTATACCGATGCCCGCGCGCTGGAGGAGAAGGGCCCGATCATCATCGCCCGCGGCGAGGGGATCCATGTCTGGGACACGGCCGGCAACAAGTATATCGAGGGGCTGGCGGGGCTGTGGTCGGTCGCCGTGGGCTTTGGCGAAAAGCGCCTTGCCGATGCCGCCTACAAGCAGATGACCCTTCTGCCCTATTACCACATCTTCGCCGCCAAGGCGCATGAGCCGTCGATCCGGCTGGCCGAAAAGCTGGTGGAAATCTCGCCCGAACCGCTGACCCGGGTGTTCTACACCAATTCGGGGTCCGAGGCGAATGACACCGTGGTCAAGCTGGTCTGGTACATGAACAACGCGCTTGGCCGGCCGGCCAAGAAGAAGTTCCTGGCCCGCAACAAGGGCTATCATGGCATCACCATCGCCTCGGGCAGCCTGACCGGCCTGCCCAACAACCACCGCGACTTCGACCTGCCGGCGATCCCGGTCGTGCATCTGACCTGCCCGCATTTCTACCGCTTCGGGCTGGAGGGCGAGACGGAAGCCGAGTTCACCGCGCGGCTGCTGGCCGAATTGGAGGCGGTGATCGAACTGGAGGGCGCCGACACCATCGCCGCCTTCATCGGCGAGCCGCTGATGGGCGCGGGCGGGGTGATGGTGCCGCCGACCGGCTATTGGCCGGGGGTGGAGGCGATCTGCCGCAAGCACGATATCCTGATGGTCTCGGATGAGGTCATCAACGGCTTTGGGCGCACCGGGGGCCGCTTTGGCTGCGAGACCTACGGCTTCACGCCCGACATCATGACCGTGTCCAAGCAGATCACCTCCAGCTACATGCCGCTGGCCGCGGTGCTGTTCACCGAAGAGATCTATGATGCCATCGCCGACAACAGCCACAAGATCGGCACCTTCGGCCATGGTTACACCGCCTCGGGCCACCCGGTCGCCACCGCGGTCGCGCTGGAGAACATCGCGATCCTGGAAGAGCGGGACCTGATGGGTGCCGCGAACCGGCTGGGCCCGCGCCTGCAGGCGGGGCTGCGCCAGTATGCGGACCACCCGCTGGTCGGCGAGGTGCGCGGCGCCGGCCTCATCGCCGGGATCGAGCTGGTGGCCGACAAGGCGACCAGGGCCCCCTTCACCCCCATCGGCCGTGTCGGCGCGCAGGCGGCGATCTTCGGCCATGCCGAGGGGCTGATCTTCCGCGCCGTCGGCGACACGCTGGCGCTGTGCCCGCCGCTGATCGTGACCGAGGCGGATATCGACGAGATCGTCGAGAAGATGGGCCGCGCGCTGGACCGCACCGCGGAGTGGCTGGCCGCGCAGGGGTGAGTCCCTTGGGGGAGGGCGCTTGCCCGCATGCTTGCCCCCGTCTCCTTGGCGAAGGCCATCGCCTTCGCCACTCACCGCCATCTCATCTTGCACCGGACGGGGGCAAAGCCCCCGGCCAGCGCCCGCCCTCCCGGCCCGGCCACGGGCCGGGCGTTCTTCGCGGAAATCCTCCAGTGGAGGATTTCTTGTCGCTCATCACCCCTCGGCGGGCGCTTCTCGCCCGCCAGGTCGGGCGCTGTCCTCAGTCGGTCGCGTGCGGCCAAAGGCTCCGGGGGAGGCGTCCCGCGCGGGCGGGGCGAGGCAGTGCGTCGCCTGATCCCGCCCGAACGTGCCAGAACCATGCGGCAAATCGTATGTATGACATACATACGGGTTCTGTATGGTTTCCATATCCCACTGCAGCGCCCCCTGATTAGGCCCAGCCTAACCCGTGCTGCGGAAATGACTGCTTTGCACCTACGCCGTGCTGCCGCAGTCTGGCTCCAGTGAATCCCCGCAAGGAGCCCCCGCATGATCCGCACCGGCGCAGAGTACATCGACTCGATCCGCGATGGCCGCCTTGTCTATGTGAATGGCGAGAAGGTCGCCGATGTGCCCTCGCATCCGATGTTCAAGCCGCTGGTCGATATCCGCGCCCGCATCTACGACATGGCCCATGACCCGGCCACGCGCGAGGTGATGACCGTCACGAAAGACGGTGAAATCAATGCGATAGGCAGCGCTCTGCCCTACACGCAGGCCGATTGGTGGGCCAAGCGCCGCGCCACCGATGCCGTGCTCGAGGATGTCGGCGGCATCGTCACCCGCGTCGGCGACGAGACGGTGGGCGAGATGTGGTCGCTGTTCGACGGGCAGGACGTGCTGGCCGAGATCGACCCGCAATTCGCCCGCAATATCGAAACCCATATCGGCAAGGTCTTGAAAACAGACCCGTTTCACGTCTCGGCCAATACCGATCCCAAGGGCGACCGCTCCAAGGCGCCGCAGGATCAGGACCCCGACATGCTGCTGCATGTGGTGCGCGAAACCGATGCCGGCATCGTGGTGCGCGGCGCCAAGTACGAAACCGCCGCCGCCTATGCCAATCAGGCCTTCACCAAGCCGACCATCGCCAATTGGGGCAATGACACGCTGTCGGACTATGCCGTTGGATTCATTTGCGATCTTGGCAGCCCGGGGCTGAAGTTCATCTGCCGCACCGGCTTTGCCGGCCGCGCCCCGACCGAGGATTACCCGCTCTCGAACCGCTTTGACGAGGTCGATACCATCGTCATCTTCGACGATGTGCTGATCCCGTGGGAGAATGTGCTGTTCTACCGCCACACCCGCGCGGCGATGTTCATCCGCGCCACCCTGCACCGCTATTCCGCCTTCGCCTTCGTGCAGCGCAACCTGAAACTGGCCGACATGATGATCGGCGCCGCCCTGTTCAACGCGCGCCAGACCGGGCTCGACAAACAGCAGGCGGTGCAGGAAAAGCTAAGCCAGCTGGCGGTTTACCGGGAAGGGATCAACGCCCACCTCACCGCTGCCATCGCCCTTGGCGAGCGCTCGCCGGCTGGCCTGATGATGCCGAACCAGTCGCTGCTCTATACCGGCCGCGTCCTCGCCTGCTCGCAACTGCACGAGATGATGCACATCGCGCGCGAGCTCTGCGGCGGCCAGATCTGCGTCACGCCCGACGCCGCCAGCTTCCGCCATCCCGAGACGAAACCCTGGATGGACAAGTACTACACCATCAATGACGAATGGGTCGCCGATGACCGCCGCAAGCTCTTGGCCTTCGCCCGCGACATGCTGAACTCCGACTATGCCGGCCACCGCCTGACCTTCCAGCTCTTCGCCCAATCGCCGCCCTTTGCACATCTTGCCGCAGTTTATCGCAATTTCGACTGGGACGGCCCGCTGGCGTTCGTGAAAGAGGCAGCCGGCCTGTCGGACCGGGTGATGGGCGAGAAAACCCTGACGCGCGGCGACAGCACCGTGTCCAAGTGGTTCTCGATGGACCGCAAGGCCGCGGAATAAGGAGCACTGGCATGACGCGGCACGAAACCCTGACCCCCGCGCAAGAGCTGCACGCCAATGTCTCGGTCCCGTTCGGGGCCGCGCGCGCCATGCCCAAATCGGTCTATACCTCGCCCGAGTTCCTGGCGCAGGAGATGCGCCAGATCTTCGCCGCCGACTGGCTCTGCGCCGGCCGCGCCGATGCGCTGCCGAACCCTGGCGATTACCTGACCATGCAGATCGCCGGCGAGCCGATCATCGTGCTGCGCGACCGCGACGGCGTGTTGCGCGCCATGTCCAACGTCTGCCGCCACCGGATGTCCACCCTGCTGGAGGGGCGCGGAAATGCCCGTGCCATCGTCTGCCCTTACCATGCCTGGACCTACAACCTCGACGGCACCCTGCGCGGCGCCCCGGCGATGGCGCTGAACGAGGGGTTCTGCAAATCCGACGTCCGCTTGCCGCAGGTCCGCTGCGAGGAGTGGCTGGGCTGGATCATGGTGACGCTCAACCCCGATGCCCCCTCCCCGGCGGAGCGGTTGCAGGGCGTCGAGGCCCTCGTCGGCAAGTTCCACATGGAAAACTACATCGAGGCCTTCCGTGAGGAGTTCCGTTGGGCGACCAACTGGAAGGTGCTGGCCGAGAATTTCATGGAAAGCTATCACCTGCCGGTCTGCCATGCCGATACCATCGGCCACACCGTCGACCTGCTGAAGATGACCTGCCCCGAGGGCGACCCTGCCTTCAACTACCATTTCATCATCAAGAACGATGCGCTGGACCTGACGCTGGCCCATCCCACCAACACCACGCTGCAAGGCGATGACCGCCGCACCACCTGGCTGATCTCGATCTACCCCTCGCTGCTGATCACCCTCTCGCCCGGCTATTTCTGGTACCTGTGCCTGACGCCCGACGGGCCCGGCCATGTGAACGTGCTGTTCGGCGGCGGTCTTGCGCCCGAGTTCGGCGCGGACCCGAAGGCGGAAGAGCATTTCGCGCGGCTCAAAACTTTGCTCGATGAAGTGAACATCGAGGACAAGGGCTGCGTCGAAAAGGTCTATCGCGGCATCTGCTCGGCAATGGGCGCGCCGGGCCACCTGTCGCATCTGGAGCGGCCGAATTTCGAATTTGCGCAATACCTTGCCAGCCGCATCGCCCCCGAAAGCGCGCAGGCCGCGCCATGACCGCCCCGTTGCGCGAGAGCTTCCTCGAGGCGATGTCCCGCGCTGCCGCCACCGTGACCGTCGTGACCACGGCAGGCGCCGCCGGGCGCGCCGGCGTCACTATCTCCGCCATGTCCTCCGTCTCCGCCGAGGGGCAGGCGCCCACCCTCCTGGTCTGCGTCCACCACCTCTCGCCCGCCGCCGCCGCCATCTTCGGCAATGGCAGCTTTGCAGTGAACCTGCTGGCGGCGGATCAGCAAGCGGTGGCCGACACCTTCGCCGGCCGCCTGCCCCGCGAGGGTGGCGACCGCTTCGCCTGCGCCGACTGGTCGGCGATGCCCTCCGGCGCGCCGCGCCTGCATGGCGCGCTGGCCGCCTTCGACTGCCGGCTGATCACCGCGACCCGCGTCGGCAGCCACCACGTGCTGCTCGGCGCCGCCGAGACGGTCGAGATCGCGGGCGCCGGCCTGCCGCTCCTCTATTCCGGGCGCGCCTATGGCGCCCCTGCCCGCCTCGACGCCGCCTGACCCCAACTCCCGGAGCATCATGGCCCATACCCGCATCCGCAAGTTCAACACGCGCGAAACCTATCCCGAACAGAAGCTCGACAATGACCTCTGCCAGGCCGTGGTGGCGCGCGGCACGATGATCTTCCTGCGCGGCCAATGCCCGCAGGATCTCGACAGCGCCGCCGATATCGGCAGCCATGACCCGGTGGAGCAGACCCACAAGGTGATGCAGAACATCCGCCAGCTGATCGAGGAGTCGGGGGGCCAGATGGAGCATCTGTGCAAGGTCGTGGTCTACCTGACCGACGTGCGCCACCGCGAGGCTGTCTATCGCACGATGGGCGAGTATATCCGCGGCGTGCATCCGGTCTCCACCGGCGTCGTGGTCACGGCCCTCGCCCGCCCTGGCTGGCTGGTCGAGATCGACGCCACCGCGATGATCCCGGATTGAGGGGACCCCATCTCTGAGCCCTCGCAAAGCCGGCCCTGCCCTTGCCCTTCTTGCTGGTCCAAATATCCCGGGGGTCCGGGGGCTGGCCCCCGGCTTTCGCAACGTCCGGGGGCTGGCCCCCGGCCGCCGGACACAAAGAGCCACCTCGGAAAGCCCGCCCATGACCTTCTCGCTCGTCGCCCGCTGCGACCGCACCGGCCAGTTCGGCATCGCCCTCTCCTCCTCCTCGCCCGCCGTGGCCGCCCGCTGCGCGCATGTGCGGGCAGGCGTCGGCGCCGTGGCGAGCCAGAACGTCACCGACCCCGCGCTTGGCCCGCAATTGCTGGACCTGATGGCGGCGGGGCAGGGTGCGCCACTGGCAATCGCCGCGCTGCAGGGCACCCCGTTCCTCGAGTATCGCCAGCTGCTTGCCGTCGATGCGGCGGGCCGCGCGGCGGTGCATTCGGGCCCCCGCGCGCTTGGGCTCTGGGGCCATGCGACCGGTCCCGGCGTTGCGGCCGGGGGCAACCTGCTGGCCGATCCTGCGGTGCCGCAGATACTGGTCGATGCCTTCCTTGCCGCCCCGGGCCATCTCGGCGACCGGCTGCTGGCGGCACTGCAGGCGGGGCTGGCGGCGGGCGGCGAGGCGGGGCCGGTGCATTCCGCGGGGCTGAAGATCGCGGATCGCCTGTCCTGGCCGCTGGTCGACCTGCGGGTGGACTGGACGCAAGCCTGCCCCATCGCCGCGCTGGCCGAGGCCTGGCAGGTCTACCGCCCGCAGATGGACGCCTATGTCGCGCGGGCCGAGAACCCCTCGGCCGCGCCCTCCTACGGGGTGCCGGGCGATGAATAGGCTGGCCTGCAGGGCACGCCGCGCCTAGCCTCGGGCCATGCCCCTGCGCTTCACCCTTCGCCAGCTCGAATACCTCGTCGCGGTCGGCGAGGCCGGGTCGATCGCGCTGGCGGCAGAGCGGATCAATGTCTCCTCCCCCTCGATCTCTGCCGCCATCGCGCAGCTGGAGGCAGAGTTCGGCCTGCCGCTGTTCGTGCGCCGCCATGCGCAGGGCCTGTCGCTGACCCCGGGCGGGCGGCGCTTCATGGCGCAGGCGCAGGCGGTGCTGGCCGAGGCGGGCCGGATGGCCGATCTTGCACGCGAGATCACCGGCAGCGTCGGCGGCCCGCTCTCGGTCGGTTGCCTCGTCACCTTCGCCCAGATCGTGCTGCCGCAACTGCGCCGCAGCTTCATCGACCGCTTCCCGGCGGTGGAGTTCCGGCAGTTCGAGCAGGATCAGGCCGCGATCTATGACGGGCTGCGCCGCGGCGCGCTGGATGTCGCGCTCAGCTATGACCTGCAGATTCCGCCCGATCTGGAGTTCGTGGAACTGGTGCGCCTGCCGCCCTATGCGGTGATGGCCGAGACGCATCCGCTGGCGCATCTGGAGGCTGTGTCGGCGGCAGAGCTGGCACCGTTTCCGATGGTGCTGCTGGATCTGCCCTTCAGCAGCGACTACTTCCTGTCCTTCTTCACCGGCCTTGGCCTGCAGCCGGTGATTGCCGAGCGCACCCGCGATATCGCGGTGATGCGCAGCCTTGTCGGCAATGGCTTTGGCTACTCGCTGGCCAATATCCGCCCGATCTCTGACCGCGCCCCCGATGGCCGCCGCCTGCGCTATGTTCCGCTGACCGGGCCGGCCCGGCCCATGCGGCTGGGGCTGATCCTGGTCGGCGGGGCCGGGGCGGCGCTGACGGTGCGCGCCTTCATCGACCACGCACGCCAGCATGTGACACCGGGCGGTACGCCGGGTCTGAACCTCGCGCTCGACGGGATCCGCCGCGACGTCTGACCGCTCGACAGATTCGGGATCCGGAATGCTTGGGGCGCCCGTGATGCGCCAGACGGAAACCGCCCAAAACCTGCGCGAAAAATGGCGGCCCTGTCCAAGGTCGCGCCGAAACCATGATGCGAAGGGGCTAAAATGCTGCGCGGGCGAAATTCCCTGTTGGCAGGCAATATTACTCTGAGGAAAGTTTCTCTCACAATAACCGCGAAGTCGGGTCCACCTCTCCAACAGGGAAAGCGCTGACAGATGAATGAAACCACGCCGGACATGGAGGCCAAGATCGCCGCGCTTGAAGCGGCCCTCGGCACTCTCAACTCGATGAACGCTGAAATCTTCTACTGGTGGTGCACCGCCCTGATGCTTGCGATCCACGCAGGCTTCCTCGCCTATGAGATGGGGGCCTCGCGCTCCAAGAACGCGCTGGCCTCGGGCATCAAGAACCTCTTGGCCTTCGCATTCATCGTGCCAAGCTTCTACTATGTCGGCTGGTGGA
The DNA here is from genome assembly GCF_009908165.1 of Frigidibacter albus. Classification (GTDB taxonomy): domain Bacteria; phylum Pseudomonadota; class Alphaproteobacteria; order Rhodobacterales; family Rhodobacteraceae; genus Frigidibacter; species Frigidibacter albus. The sequence goes on along the minus strand of NZ_JAAAUC010000005.1, from coordinate 306,978 downwards.
TCTATCTGGCCTTCCCGGCCGGTTTCACCATTGCCGAAGGCAGCTCTGCCGGCCTGCCCTGGTCGGCGAACATGGGGCCGAACCTGACCGATCAGGCCTCGGGCATCTTCTACGCCGCCTTCACCCTGTTTGCCGCCACCACGGCCTCGATCATGTCGGGGTCCGTGATCGAGCGGATCCGCATGTCGGGCTTCACCATCCTTGCGGTGTTCCTGGGCAGCGTCGTCTGGATTCTCGGTGCCTCCTGGGGCTGGCATCCGTCGGGCTGGCTGACCACGACCTGGGGCCTGCATGACGTGGGCGCCGCGGGCGCCGTGCATACCATCGCCGGCTTCTTCACGCTGGGGGTGCTCATCAACCTCGGGCCGCGCATGGGCCGCTACAATGCCGATGGCAGCCTGAACGAGATCCCGGGCCACAACATGCCGATGTCGCTGATCGGGCTGATGCTGATCGTCATGGGCTTCTTCGGCTTCCTCGGCGGCTGCATCATCTACACCGCCGATGGCTGGCTGACGATCTACAACACGCCGGTGACCCTGTCGGCCTTTGCCTTCAACACGCTGATGGGCGTGGCGGGCGGCATGATCGGCGCCTATCTGATGACGCGCGATCCGTTCTGGATGATGTCGGGCGCGCTGGTCGGGGTGATCTCCTCGGCACCGGCGCTGGACCTCTACTATCCCGGCCTCGCGTTCCTGGTCTCGTTCCTTGGCGGCATCATCGCACCGAAGGTCAACGATTTCCTGGTGGTGAAGCTGAAGATCGACGATGCGGTGGGCGCCGTTTCCGTCCACGGCGTCACCGGGGTCTATGGCCTGATCATGGCCGGCATCTTCGCCTCGGGCTACGCCAATATCGAAGGGCCGCAGATCAACCTGATCGGCCAGACCCTCAGCGCGCTGGTGTTCGTGGTGCTGGGTTTCGTGCCAGGCTTCGGTCTGTCCTACCTGCTCAAGATGTTCGGCCTGCTGCGGGTCGGTCAGGGCGTGGAGCTTGCCGGTCTCGACCGGGTCGAGATCCCCGCCAAGGCCTATCCCGAGGCGGCCGTGCCCGCCTTCGACCTCTCGCCGGTTTCGCCGGCAGAGTGATCCCAACACAGGAGTGATGACATGAACACTGCACCCATCGACGGCTGGGAAGGCGCGGAGGCCTACTTTACCTTCGCCGACAAGCCCGCGGTCATCGGCCTTCTGATCGTGGTCGGCATCGCGGTCTGCGCCTTCACCATCTACCGGATGGCCTGGCACGAGACCCACGCCGCCAAGCGCCACGGCTGAAAACGGTCCCGTCCGTTCTTCCCCCGGACGAGCCGACCGGCCGCGCCCCCCAACGGGCGCGGCTCTTTCGTGGAGGCTGCAAGCATCCACGAGAAAATAAGTTTCCTGTGGATGGGGCGCGCCCTTTACTTCGCAGGCTGATTGATGTCTGCTCTGATCATGCTGGCCCGTCCCTCGGCCAAGCCACCAGAGCCCTGCCATGACCTTTCTGCCACCCCTCCAGGCGCCCGCCCCCAGCCGCGTGTTCAACCGCGGCACCCCGGCCCTGCCGCCGGGAACCGAGCGTTACCGGGTGCCGGGCGGCGGCTCGGTGCTGCTGCGCGTGGCGCCCGGGGACCGGATCACGGTGACGGATGCCGAGGGCGGCCAACCTTGCGCGCTGTCCTTCGTCGATGCCGCCGGCCGGTTCGAAGCCGCGGGCCTTGGCGCGGCCTTCGACTGCGACGCCCCCGGCCTGCGCGGCATCCTCGCTGCCGGGCAAGCGGGCGCTGAGGCCAGCGCCCGCCGCGCGCTTGCGGCGCTCCTCCGTCTGGGAGTGGACGCCGCACAGGCGCGCGCCCTGCGCCTCTTCGGCCAAGGCGGCGCCCCCGGCGCGCAGGCGAGCTTTACCGCCGCGCTGGAGGGCACGCTGATCGCCGTCGCCCCGGGTGGCCCGATGCTGCCCGAGGCGCAGGAGACCTCAACCCCCATCCACCTGCAGATCCGCCGCGGCAGCTCGCGCCTGCGCTACGCGCAGCGCCTGCCCGACCCGTTGGCAGACCCGCTGGCCGATATCCGCATCCGTGCGGCCACCGCCGTCGCCTACGAGGTGAAGGCCGGCGACTGGATCCAGGTCATCGACGTCGATGGCCGCCAATGCACCGATTTCCAGGCCTTCGACGCCCGCAAGCTGGACCGGGGCATCGAACATGCGCTCGACGCGACCATCACCCGCACCCTTCTGGGCCGTAGCTATCCCACCCCCGGCCTGCCCGCCAAGGCCTTCGACCGCGACTTCCAGCCGCTGGTCGAGGTGGTGCGCGACACCGTCGGGCGCCACGACGCCTTCGCCACCGCCTGCAACGCGCGCTATTACGACGATGCCGGCTACCCGGGTCATGCCAACTGCACCGACAACTTCAACCGGGTGCTGTCCCCCTACGGCGTCGGCGCCCGCAAGGGGTGGGAGGCGCTGAACTTCTTCTACAACACCGGCGTCGATCACCTGAACCAGCTCTATTTCGACGAGCCCTGGTCGCGCCCCGGCGACTATGTGCTGATGCGGGCGCTGACCGACCTGGTCTGCGTCTCCTCCTCCTGCCCCGACGACATCGACCCGGCGAATGGCTGGGATCTGACCGACATCCACATCCGCACCTTTTCGGGGCGGGAGAGCTTCAGCAGAGCGGTAGCCACCAGAATGACCCCCGATGCAGTGCCCGAGCTGACCAAGGAGACCGGCTTCCACGCGGGCCTCGCCCCGCATGTGAAGGAGCATGTGGAATACCGTGGCTACTGGCTGCCGAACGAGACGCGGGCGGGCAAGCTGGCCGAATACTGGGCCTGCCGCGAGAAGGCGGTGGTCATGGACCTCTCACCCCTGCGCAAGTTCGAGGTGACGGGCCCGGATGCCGAGGCGCTGCTGCAATGGTGCCTGACCCGCGACGTGCGCAAGCTGGCGGTGGGGCAGGTGGTCTATTCGGCGATGTGCTATGACCATGGCGGCATGGTCGATGACGGCACGCTGTTTCGCATGGGCGACATGGCCTTCCGCTGGATCGGCGGCGACGATGCCAGCGGCCTCTGGCTGCGCGAGCAGGCGCAGAAGATGGGCTACCGCGCCTGGGTCCGCTCCTCCACCGACCAGCTGCACAACATCGCCGTGCAGGGGCCTGCCGCCCGCGAGGTGCTGAAGGATCTGGTCTGGACCGGCCCGACCCGCACCCCGGTGGCCGATCTCGACTGGTTCCGCTTCACCGTCGGCCGCATTGGCGGGTTCGAGGGGATTCCGCTGGTGGTGTCCCGCACCGGCTATACCGGCGAGTTGGGGTATGAGGTTTTCTGCCATCCCCGCGATGCGGGCGCCGTGCTGGCGGCGGTGATGGAGGCGGGGGCGCCGCATGGGCTGATCCCGATGGGCCTTGCTGCGCTGGAGATGGTGCGGATCGAGGCAGGGCTGATCTTCGCGCATCACGAATTCACCGACCAGACCGACCCCTTCGAGGCCGGCATCGGCTTCACCGTGCCGTTGAAGGGCAAGCCCGACGCCTTCGTGGGCCGCGAGGTGCTGGTGGAGCGCAAGGCGCATCCGCGGCATCTGCTGGTGGGGCTGGACATCGGCGGGCGCGATGCCGTGGCGCATGGCGACGGGGTTTTTCTCGGCCGGGCGCAGGTGGGGGTGGTGACTTCGGCCACCTTCTCACCCGTGCTTGGCAAGCAGGTCGCGCTGGCGCGGATCGAGCCTTTGCACGCCGCGCCGGGCACGGCGCTGGAGGTCGGCAAGCTCGATGGCCAGATGAAGCGGATCCCGGCCGAGGTGGTGACGCTCTCGCATTACGACCCCGGCAAGCTGCGCCCGCGCGGGCTGGCCTAAGCCGCCCGCGCCCCGATCCCGTATTCGCGCCCCAGCAGGATCAGCTCATCCCACAGCGACAGCGCAAAGCCGCGCAGCACCGCCAGCTCGAACGCCTCCGGCCCCGTGCGGGCCAGGGTGATGCCGAGATGCCCGAACAGCGTCTGCGCCGCGCCGCCCTCGGGCAACAGCGCCAGGTTCACCGCCGTGCCCTTGGCGAGCAGGTCCGCCGCGCTCGGGCCAGAGAGCGAGACCCGCACCCTGCCGTGGGTCTGATCCGACAGCGCGAAGCCTGGCGCCAGCGCGGCCTGCGCCTCCGCCAGCGTCCCGGTTCCCACACCCACGATCAGCCACTGCCCCGGGCCGATGCTGCGCAGCGGGCAGGGGCCAGCCCCGTAGGCCAGCAGCGGCGCCGGATCGGTGCCGGGGCGGGCGAGCGCCTGCCACAGCCGGTCCTCGGGCAGTGCAGTCAGGGTCACGCCGGCGCCGGGCAGGCCGAAATGGCCCGTGGCGGCGTTGGCAAGGGCGGGGCGGGCGGTCAGCAGGGTGTCAGGCATGAAGCTTCTCGTTCTTGGGGTCGATGAAGACCGGCGATGTCAGGCGCGCGGGGATCGCGGCGTCGTTGAGCCCGTCCCAGACCACCACCTCCTCGCCATGCCGCTGGCTGCCGCCCGCGACCAGCGCCAGCGCGATGGAATGGCCCAGATGCGGCGAATGGGCGGTGGAGGTGAGGTAACCCTGATCGTTTTCCAGCGTTGCCGCCGCGCCCTTGGCCAGCACATGCGAGCCGGTGCGCAAGGGCGTGGCCGGGTCCAGCGGCACCACACCCACCAGCTGCGGGCGCTGTGGATCGGTCAGCCCCTCGCGGTGCAGCAGATGCTTTCCGATGAAGTCGGGCTTCACGGGCGACACCATCTTCCCCATCCCCAGATCGGCGGGCACCACGGTGCCGTTGATCTCGGCATGGGTGACATGGCCCTTCTCGATGCGCAGCACCGCCAGTGCCTCGGCCCCGTATGCACAGATGCCCTCAGGCGCACCGGCCGCCATGATGGCATCCGCCACCGCCTCGCCATAGCCCGCGGGCACCGCCAGCTCATAGGCCAGCTCGCCGGAGAAGGAGATGCGGAACAGCCGACCCATGATCCCGCCCTTCAGCGGAACCTCGCGCGCGGCCATGAAGGGGAACGCCTCGTTCGACAGGTCGGCCTCCACGATCCGCTGCAGGATCTGCCGTGCCATCGGGCCGGCAATCGCCATCTGCGCCCATTGATCGGTGGCCGAGGCGATCCGCACATCCAGATCGGGCCACAGCGCCTGCGCGCAGAATTCCAGATGCGTCATCACGCCCGCAGCCAGCGCGGTGGTGGTGGTCATGTAGAAATGGTCGGTCGCCAGCCGGCTGGTGGTGCCGTCGTCATAGATGAACCCGTCCTCGCGCAGCATCAGCCCATAGCGGGCGCGGCCCACCGGCAGCTTGGCGAAGCCGTTGCAGTAGATGCGATTCAGGAACTCCGCCGCATCGGTCCCGAAGATCTCGATCTTGCCGAGGGTGGAGACATCGCAGAGCCCCGCCGCCCGGCGCACGGTCAGCACCTCGCGGTCCACCGATTGCCGCCAGCCGGTCTCGCCCGCCCGCGGGAACCAGGCGGAGCGCAGCCAGAGCCCGGTTTCCACGAACTCGGCGCCGAGCGTCTTGGCCCAGCCATGCAGGGGCGACAGGCGGGTAGGCTGGAAGTCATGCCCGCGCGAGGTGCCGGCGAGGGCGCCAAAGCTGACGGGGGTGTAGAAGGGGCGGAAGGTGGTCAGGCCGACCGCGGCAATGGTCGTGCCGCGGGCCTTGGCGAGGATGGCGGCAGCGTTGATGTTGCCCAGCTTGCCCTGATCGGTTGCCATGCCGCTGGTGGTGTAGCGCTTGGCAAGCTCGGCATCGGCATAGCCCTCGGCGGCCGCGAGGGTCAGGTCCTTGGCGTGGACATCGTTCTGATAATCCACGAACTTCTTGGCTTTGGTCTTCCCAAGCTCTCCAAGCGGCGCTTGGGCAACCGCATCTTCCGGCGCAGGGCCGAAGGCCGGCTCCGCGCGCAGGCCGATCCGCGCGAGCGCGGCAGCAGCGCGGGCGGCGCCGTCGCCGAGGCAGGCGGCATGGCCGGACAGGCCCGCGGCGGCCCCGGCGATCAGCAGGCCGTCCTGTTCCGAGGGCGCAAGGAAGGCGTGGCGCGCGTCGGACCAGACCGGGCGCGCGCCGCGATGGCAGGCAAGGTGGATCACCGGGCTGAAGCCGCCCGACATGGCGATGGCATCGGCCTCGATCCGCGGGCCGCCCTCGATCTGCAGCGATTTCAAGGACTTGCCGCCAATGGCCTTGCCCGGAATGCCGCGGATCAGTGGCGCCTTTCCTTGCCATGCGGGGCCGTTGCCGAGGGAGACAAGCGCCGCGACCTCCAGCCCCAAGGCCTCCATCTGCGCGGCGAGGGTGAAGCCCGCCGGGCCCTGGGTCAGGATCGCGGTGCGCTTTCCCGGCGCGACGGCCTGCCGGTGCAGGTAGCTGGCGGTGGCGGAGGCGGTCATGATGCCGGGAATGTCGTTGCCGGCGAAGACCATAGGGCGTTCCTCGGCGCCACTGGCCAGCACGGCCTGACGGGCGGCGATGCGCCAGAGGCGTTCGATGGGGGCGTCGGGGGAGGGGACGGCGAGGTGCTTCTGCACCCGCTCCACCGCGCCGAAGACATTGCCGTCATACCAGCCGAAGACGGTGGTGCGGGGCAGCAGGCGCACGCCGAGGGTGGCAAGTTCTGCAAGGATTTCCGCAAGTTGCGGCCATGAGGCGGGATCCGACAGCATCCCGCCGCCAAGCTCCATCCCCTCATCGGCCAGCACGACAGAGGCACCCGCGCGGGCGGCGGTCAGCGCGGCAGCGAGGCCTGCGGCGCCGCCACCGATGACCAGCAGGTCGCAATGCGCCCAGGTTTTCTCATATCTGTCAGGGTCTTGCAGGGTGGTGGCGCGGCCGAGGCCGGCGGCGCGGCGGATGATCGGCTCATAGACCTTTTCCCAGAAGGAAGCGGGCCACATGAAGGTCTTGTAGTAGAACCCGGCGCCGAGGAAGCGCGAGAGGAGGCCGTTGAGGGCGCCGATATCTTGGTCGAGGCTGGGCCAGCGGTTCTGGCTGTTCGCCTCAAGCCATTGATAAAGCTCGGCCATTGTCGCGCGGGTATTGGGTTCGGTGCGGCCTTCGCGGCCGATGGTCATCAGGGCGTTGGGCTCTGCCGAACCGGCTGTGATCACGCCGCGGGGGCGGTGGTATTTGAAGCTGCGGGCCATGAGGCGTTGGCCGTTTGCGAGCAGGGCCGAGGCGAGGGTGTCGCCGGGGTGTCCGTGCAACGCCTTGCCATCAAAGGAAAATTCCACACGGCGCGAACGGTCGAGGCGGCCGCCGGTGGGGAGGCGGTGGCTGGTCATGGGCGGCCCTCTGCGGCATCTGTCACGGAATGGACCGCATGGGTGGCGGTGTTGCGCTTCACCACCAGCCAGCGGCGGCAGCCGCCGGAGTGGTGCCAGTGCTCGGCATAGTCCCCGCGCGGATTTTCCCGAAGGTAAACATGGGCTTGCCACTCCTCTACCGGCGCATCTGCAGCCGGCCGGGGCAGGACGGCGCCGCGAACGGTGAACTCTTCCTTGGGACGTGGGCCGCAATGCGGGCAGGGGATCAGGCTGGCCATGATGTCCTCTGGTTTCGATACAGAACCCGTATGGAAACCGTATGGTTTTCATACATACGATTTTCGCCGGTCAGTGCAGGTTCGGCTGTGCGCCCTGACCCTTCTCGTCGATCAGATGGCCGCGCGCGAAGCGGTCGAGCCGGAACGCGCGGGCCACCTCATGTGGCGCGTCCTTGGCGATCAGATGCGCGAAGCACAGGCCAGAGGCGGGGGTGGCCTTGAAGCCGCCATAGCACCAGCCGGCATTGAGGTAGAGGTTGGGCAGGTGGGTCTTGTCGATGATCGGCGAGCCGTCCATCGACATGTCCATCACCCCGGCCCAGGCGCGCAGCACCCGCACGCGGCTGAGCGCCGGGATCATCGCCACCCCCGCCTCGGCCACATGCTCGATATTGGCCAGGTTGCCGCGCTGGGCGTAGCTGTTGTAGCCCTCGATATCGCCGCCGAAGACGAGGCCGCCCTTGTCGGATTGCGAGAGGTAGAAGTGGCCGGCGCCGAAGGTGACGACGGTGTCGATGAAGGGCTTCAGCCCCTCGGACACATAGGCCTGAAGCGCGTGGGTCTCGATCGGCAGGGTGATCCCGGCCATCGCCGCGGTGATGCCGGAATGGCCGGCGGTGGCCAGCGCGAGGCGCTTGCAGCGGATGGTGCCGCGCGAGGTTTCGACCTCGGTCACGCGGCCATGATCCTGGCGGATCGCCGTGACCTCGCAATGCGGGATGATGTCCACGCCGCGCGCGCTCGCGCCGCGGGCATAGCCCCAGGCGACGGCATCATGGCGCACGGTGCCGCCGCGGCGCTGGCGGATCGCGCCCTTGATCGGGAAGCGGGCATTGTCGAAATCGAGGAAGGGCAGGATGCGGCGGACCTGATCCCGGTCCAGAATCTCGGCATCCACCCCGTGCAGGCGCATGGCGTTGCCGCGGCGGCGATAGGCGTCGCGCTGGGCGTCGGAATGGATGAGGTTCACCACGCCGCGCTGGCTGACCATGGCGTTGAAGTTGAAATCCTGCTCCAGCCCCTCCCACAGCTTCATCGACAGCTCGTAGAACGGGTTGTTGCCGGGCAAGAGGTAGTTGGACCGGATAATGGTGGTGTTGCGGCCGATATTGCCCGAGCCGACATAGCCCTTTTCCAGCACAGCGACATTGGTGATGCCGAACTCCCTGGCGAGGTAATAGGCGGTGGCGAGGCCGTGACCGCCACCCCCGACGATGACCACGTCATACTCCGCCTTGGGCTCGGGGCTGCGCCAGGCGGGGGCGGGGGCCTTGCCGGTGAGGCCGTTCAGAAGCACGGACAGGGCGGAATAGCGCATGGGGCGGGTCCTTCGCTGCGGATGCGTCCTGTTTGCGCTGCGGGCGCAGCGCGGGATTGCAAGAATGGGACGTGTTGTGTCATTCATGGGACATGGGCAAAGGTGGGGACCAGAGCGGCGTGCAGGAGATCGGCTTCGTGCTGATCCCGGGCTTTGCGCTGATGTCCTTTGCCTCGGCCACCGAGCCGCTCAGGGCGGCGAACCAGTTGGCGGGGCGCGAGATCTACCGGGTGCGGGCCTTTGCGCCGGGGGGGCGGGGCGTTGCCTCGTCGGGCGCCGAGATCCCGGCGGAGGCGTTGCCGGAGCGGGGGGCGGGGCTGCATACGGTGTTCGTTTGCGCGGGGGGCGGGCCGGCGGAGTGGGACTGGCCCGAGGTGGCGGTCTGTTTGCGGATGCTGGGGCGGGCGGGGGTGCGGCTGGGCGGCATCTCGGGCGGGGCCTGGCTGTTGGCGGCGGCGGGGCTGCTGGAGCGGCAGGCCTTCACCATCCATTGGGAGCACGCGCCGGCGCTGGTCGAGGCGATGCCGCATCTGCGGCCCGCGCAGGCACGATTCGTGATCGACGGGCCGCGGATTACCTGCGGTGGCGGGGTGGCGCCCTTGGACATGATGCATGCGCTGATTGCCGAGCGGATGGGTGCGGGGTTCGCGCGGCGGGTCAGCGACTGGTTCCTGCATGCCGAGGTGGCGGGCGGGGCGGGGCCGCAGCGCGGGGCGCTGGCGGAACGCTATGGCACGCATCATCCGGGGCTGCTGGCGGTGCTGGAGCAGATGGAGGCGGCGCCCGAGCAGCCCTTGGGGCGGGCGGCGCTGGCGCGGCTGGCGGGGGTGAGCCCGCGGCATCTGGACCGGCTGTTCGCGGCAGAGCTGGGGGTCAGCTTTCGGGCGCAATATCTGCGGATGCGGCTGGATCATGCGCAGCGGCTGCTGGTGCAGAGCCCGATGTCGCTGGCCGAGATCGCCTTTGCGACGGGGTTTTCGAGTGCGAGCCATTTTTCGAGGGCGTGGCGGGGGCGGTTCGGGAAGACGCCGGGGGAGTCGCGGGCAGAGGGGCGGGGGGTGTAACCACCTTTTGCCCGCAACAAGGCGCTTCAGCGCCGCCGGGCAGCGCCCGTCCGCCCCCTCGGGCGGGCGCTTTGCAACGCCTGCGCCTAGAACGCCGGTGGGGTATGTTGAACCATAAAGCGCCTAGAACTGCGGTTGCTCGCCCACCCGGCGGACGGGCACTGCCCTAGGGCAGTGCAAGATACCACTCCCGCGCGCGCGTAGCTTTCCTTGGAGGGGCGTTTCCTTTACTCATGGGGGAAGGGCGCCAGAACGGCGCAGAGCAGAGGATGCCAGCCCATGGACATGGACCCCGAGCGCAAGGTGCCGCTGAACCAGGACCCCCATGCCGTGCGCGAACCGCGCGAGAACCGGCTGGAGCTGGCGATCGGGCATGAGGTGCGCACCTTCCGCAAGAAGCTGGGCATCACCGTGACCGACCTTGCCAGCGCCACCGGCCTGTCGCTGGGGATGCTGTCCAAGATCGAGAACGGCAATATCTCGCCCTCGCTGTCCACCCTGCAGGCGCTGTCCAAGGGCCTCGGCGTGCCGATGACCGCGTTCTTCCGCGGGTTTGAAGAACCGCGCAACGCCATGTTCGTGAAGGCGGGGGAAGGGGTGGAGCTGGAGCGGCGGGGGACGCGCGCCGGGCACCAGTACAACCTTCTGGGGCATATCGACAACAACTCGTCTGGCGTGGTGGTGGAGCCCTATCTGATCACCCTTTCGGACGATGCCGACGTGTTCCCGACCTTCCAGCATGAGGGGATGGAGTTCCTCTACATGCTGGAAGGCGAGGTGGTCTACCGGCATGGCGACAAGCTGTTTCACATGCAGCCCGGCGACAGCCTGTTCTTCGATGCGGATGCCCCGCATGGGCCGGAAGAGCTGGTGAGCCTGCCGGCGCGGTACCTGTCGATCATCAGCTACCCGCAGGCGACGGAGCGGCGCTAGAGGTTGCCTTAAGAGAAATATTTATTCTTCAGGATTGATGCTGCGGCTGCGGCGTGCTACGGCTGGACTCACCACGCGAAGGAGGGTCATGCCATGTGCGGGATTGTCGGTCTGTTTCTGAAGGACAGGGGCCTGGAGCCGCAGCTGGGCGCGCTTCTGTCGGGGATGCTGGTCACCATGACCGACCGCGGGCCGGACAGCGCCGGCATCGCCATCTATGGCACGCCCGAGGCGGGCCGCGCCAAGATCACCGTCCAGTCGGCGGAGCCGGGGGCGGTGTTCCCGGGGCTGCAGGCGGAACTGGCCGAGGCATCGGGCGGCAGCGCCACGGTCGCGGTGAAGAGCACCCATGCGGTGATTTCGCTGGATGCGGACAAGGTCGCGCCGGTGCGGGCGGCGCTGGCGGCGATGCCGGGCCTCAAGGTGATGGGCGCCGGCGAGGCGGTGGAGATCTTCAAGGAGGTCGGCCTGCCCAAGGACGTGATCGCCCGGTTCGAGATTGCCAAGATGACCGGCAGCCACGGCATCGGCCATACCCGCATGGCCACCGAAAGCGCCGTGACCACCATGGGCGCGCATCCGTTTTCCACCGGGGCGGACCAGTGCCTTGTGCATAACGGCTCTCTGTCCAACCACAACGGGTTGCGCCGGGTGCTGCGCCAGAAGGGCATGACCTTCGAGACCGAGAACGACACCGAGGTCGCCGCCGCCTACCTGACCGCCGAGATGGCCGGGGGCAAGAATCTGGGCCAGGCGCTGGAAGGCGCGCTGGACGATCTCGACGGCTTCTTCACCTTCGTCGTCGGCACCAAGTCGGGCTTTGGCGTGGTGCGCGACCCGATCGCCTGCAAGCCCGCGGTGATGGCCGAGACCGACCAGTATGTCGCCTTCGGCAGCGAATACCGCGCGCTGGCCAACCTGCCCGGCATCGAGACCGCCCGCGTCTGGGAGCCCGAGCCCGCCACCGTCTATTTCTGGGAGCATTGAGAATGCCGGTCATCGACCTTGCCACCACCCCTTTGCGCGAGCTGAACCAGGCGCTGCACGATGCCGCCGCCCCCGGCCATAACGATACCGAGTTCGAGGTGCTGAACCCCAAGGGCGCCCATGCCGTCGCGGTGGGCGTGGCCGCCCCCGTCAGCATCGAGGTCAAGGGATCGGTCGGCTATTACTGCGGCGGCATGAACGAGCAGGCCAGCATCACCGTGCATGGCTCTGCCGGGCCCGGGGTCGCCGAGAACATGATGAGCGGCACCGTCGTCATCAAGGGCGATGCCAGCCAGTATGCGGGCGCCACCGGGCGCGGCGGGCTTCTGGTGATCGAAGGGAATGCAGCGTCACGCTGCGGGATTTCCATGAAGGGCATCAACATCGTGGTGCGCGGCAATATCGGCCATATGTCGGCCTTCATGGCGCAGTCGGGCAACCTCGTGGTGCTGGGGGATGCCGGCGACGCGCTTGGGGATTCGCTCTACGAGGCGCGGCTGTTCGTGCGCGGCGCGGTGAAAAGCCTTGGCGCTGACTGCATCGCCAAGGAGATGCGGCCCGAGCATCTGGAACTGCTGGAGGGTCTGCTGGCCGAGGCGGGGATCACCGATGTGAAACCGCAGGAGTTCACCCGCTATGGCTCTGCCCGCACGCTCTACAATTTCAACATCGACAATGCCGACGCCTATTGAGCGGGGAGCCACCAGATGAGCCAGAACAACCATCCGACGACCCCGCGCAAATCCTCGACCTTCGACGATTACACCCTGTCCGAGATCCGCCGCGCGGCGGCCACGGGGATCTATGACATCCGCGGCGGCGGCACCAAGCGCAAGGTGCCGCATTTCGATGACCTGCTGTTCCTTGGCGCCTCGATGAGCCGCTATCCGCTGGAGGGCTACCGCGAGAAGTGCAGCACCGAGGTGGTGCTGGGCACGCGGTTTGCGAAAAAGCCGATCACGCTGAAGATCCCGATCACCATTGCGGGGATGTCCTTCGGCTCGCTGTCCGGTCCGGCGAAAGAGGCGCTGGGGCGCGGCGCGACGCTGGCCGGCACCTCGACCACAACCGGCGATGGCGGGATGACCGAGGAGGAGCGGGGGCATTCGGAAACGCTGGTCTATCAGTACCTCCCCAGCCGCTATGGCATGAACCCGCGTGACCTGCGCCGCGCCGATGCGATCGAGATCGTGATCGGCCAGGGCGCCAAGCCGGGCGGCGGCGGGATGCTGCTGGGCCAGAAAATCTCGGATCGCGTGGCAGAGATGCGGACCCTGCCCAAGGGCATCGACCAGCGCTCTGCCTGCCGCCACCCGGACTGGACCGGGCCGGATGATCTGGAAATCAAGATCCTGGAACTGCGCGAGATCACGGGTTGGGAAAAGCCGATCTACATCAAGATCGGCGGCGCGCGCCCCTATTACGACACGGCGCTGGCAGTGAAGGCCGGGGCCGATGTGGTGGTGCTGGACGGGATGCAGGGCGGCACCGCGGCGACGCAGGAAGTGTTCATCGAGCATGTGGGGATGCCGACGCTGGCCTGCATCCGCCCCGCCGTGCAGGCGCTGCAGGATCTGGGGATGCACCGCAAGGTGCAGCTGATCGTGTCGGGCGGCATCCGCAACGGCGCCGATGTGGCCAAGGCGCTGGCGCTGGGCGCGGATGCGGTGTCGATCGGCACCGCGGCGCTGGTGGCGCTGGGCGACAATGACCCGAAATGGGAGGCGGAGTATCAGGCGCTGGGCACCACCGCCGGCTCCTATGACGACTGGCACGAGGGGCGCGACCCCGCCGGCATCACCACGCAGGACCCCGAGCTGATGAAGCGCGTGGACCCGGCTCTGGCCGGGCGGCGGCTGGCCAATTACCTCAAGGTGATGACGCTGGAAGCGCAGACCATCGCGCGCGCCTGCGGCAAGAGCCATGTCCACAACCTCGAGCCCGAGGATCTGGTGGCGCTGACCATCGAAGCCTCGGCCATGGCCGGGGTGCCGCTGGCGGGAACCAGCTGGATCCCCGGCAAGACAGGCTTCTGACGGCAACGGCCGCGCCCCCAACCGGCGCGGCCGTTCTTCTTTGACAAACAAAAAACGACAGGGAACAGCGATGACAACCGATCTGGCCACATGGGCCGCGGAACGCGGCGTCAAGTATTTCATGATCTCTTACACCGACCTCTTCGGCGGGCAGCGGGCCAAACTGGTGCCGACGCCGGCCATCGCCGACATGCAGGCGGATGGCGCGGGCTTTGCCGGGTTTGCCACCTGGCTGGACCTGACGCCGGCGCATCCTGATCTGTTCGCGATGCCCGATCCGGCCTCGGCCACGCAGCTGCCCTGGAAGCCCGAGGTGGCCTGGGTCGCCGCCGATCTCTACATGGAGGGCGCGCCGGTCGCGCAGGCGCCGCGCAATGTGCTCAAGCGGCTGGTGGCCGAGGCGGCGGAGATGGGCCTCAGCGTCAAGACTGGGATCGAGCCCGAGTTCTTCCTGATCTCGCCGGACGGGAGCGAGATTTCCGACGGCATGGATACCGCGGAAAAGCCCTGCTACGACCAGCAGGCGCTGATGCGCCGCTATGACGTGATCGCGGAAATCTGCGGCTACATGCTCGATCTGGGCTGGAAGCCCTATCAGAACGACCATGAGGACGCGAATGGCCAGTTCGAGATGAACTGGGAATACGATGATGTGCTGGTTACGGCGGACCGGCACAGCTTTTTCAAGTTCATGGTGAAGTCGGTCGCCGAAAAGCACGGGCTGCGGGCGACCTTCATGCCCAAGCCCTTCAAGGGCCTGACGGGGAATGGCTGCCACGCCCATATCTCGGTCTGGGACAAGGACGGGCGCAATGCCTTTGCCGACAAGGAGATGCCGTTCGGACTGTCGGCCGAGGGGCGGACCTTCCTTGGCGGGATCATGAAACACGCCTCGGCGCTGGCGGCGGTCACCAATCCGACGGTGAACAGCTACAAACGCATCAACGCGCCGCGCACGGTTTCGGGGGCGACCTGGGCGCCGAACACGGTGACATGGACGGGCAACAACCGCACCCATATGGTGCGCGTGCCGGGGCCGGGGCGGTTCGAGCTGCGCCTGCCCGACGGCGCGGTGAACCCGTACCTGCTGCAGGCGATCATCCTGGCGGCGGGGCTGGGGGGGATGCGCAGCAAGGCCGATCCTGGGCGGCACCACGATATCGACATGTATCGCGAGGGGCATACCGTCACCGATGCGCCGAAGCTGCCGCTGAACCTGCTG
The DNA here is from genome assembly GCF_009908165.1 of Frigidibacter albus. GTDB lineage: Bacteria > Pseudomonadota > Alphaproteobacteria > Rhodobacterales > Rhodobacteraceae > Frigidibacter > Frigidibacter albus. The sequence goes on along the minus strand of NZ_JAAAUC010000005.1, from coordinate 291,865 downwards.
GATGCGCTGCGGGCCTATGAGGAGGACCCGGAGCTGCAGGCGGCGCTTGGGACCGAATTTTCGGCGGCCTACCTGAAGCTGAAACATGCCGAGTGGAACACCTACACGGCGCAGTTCACCGCCTGGGAGCACGACACCACGCTGGATATCTGATCCGCCGACCCCCGGCTTTTCGTGCGGCGGCCGCAAGGGTCGCCGCCCCTTTCCCATGTTCATGGAGGATGCGCGTGCCGCATTACGTTCTGACCGTCACCTGCCTGTCCACCCGCGGGATCGTCGCGGCGATCTCGGGCTTCCTTGCGGATCAAGGCTGCAACATCACCGATTCTGCCCAGTTCGACGACATGGGCACCGGGCAGTTCTTCATGCGGGTGACCTTCGCGCCGGAAACCGGCGCCACCCTCCCCGCCCTGACCGAGGCCTTCGCCGCCATCGCCGAGCCCTTCGGGATGACCTGGGCGATCCACGACGCCGCGCACCGGGTGAAGGTGCTGCTGATGGTGTCGAACTTCGGCCATTGCCTCAACGACCTCCTCTACCGCTGGCGCATCGGGGCGCTGCCGATCGAGATCGTCGGCGTGGTGTCCAACCACCTGACCTACCAGAAGGTGGTCGTGAACCACGACATCCCCTTCCACCTGATCAAGGTCACCAAGGAGAACAAGCCCGAGGCCGAGGCGCGGCTGCTGTCCCTCGTCGAGGAAACCGGGGCCGAGCTGGTGGTGCTCGCGCGTTACATGCAGGTGCTGTCGGACGCGCTCTGCCGCAAGATGGCGGGGCGGATCATCAACATCCACCACTCCTTCCTGCCCAGCTTCAAGGGCGCCAACCCCTACAAGCAGGCCTTCACCCGCGGCGTGAAGCTGATCGGCGCCACCGCGCATTACGTGACCGCCGACCTTGATGAAGGCCCGATCATCGAACAGGACACCGTCCGCATCACCCATGCTCAAAGCCCCGAGGATTACGTCAGCCTCGGCCGCGACGTGGAGGCGGCGGTGCTGTCGAGGGCGATCCACGCCCATATCCACCACCGGGTGTTCCTGAACGGCAACAAGACGGTGGTGTTCCCCGCCTCGCCAGGCAGCTACGCCTCGGAACGGATGGGCTAGGAAGAAGGGAGGGGGCCTTCTGCCCCCTCTTGGCGCTGTGCGCCAATTCACCCCCGAGGATATGTCGACAAAGAAGAGGGGGAAGCGCAGCTCTTGCCCTTTGCCTTTTCCAAATATCCCGCGGGGGGAGTCCGCAGGACGGGGGGCGCGAAGCCCCCCTGCACGGTCAGTTTGCGGGTGCCTCGGTGGGCGTTTCGGCCGGGGCTTCCTCGGCGGCTGGGTCTGCATCGGGCGCAGGCGCCTCCTCGGCCAGCGCGCCGTTGTCCCAGCGGCCGGTGGCGGTCTGGCCGGTGGCGTAGCGCATGGTGCCCTCGCCCTGCCGCTTGCCCTTCACGAAGCTGCCCTCGTAGACATCGCCATTGCCATAGGTGGCAGTTCCGCGGCCGTCGATCTCGCCCGCGCTCCAGCCCCCCGTATAGACGAAGCCGTCGGGCATGTTGATGGTGCCGGTCCCCTCACGCTGGCCGGCGACGAAAGCGCCCTCGTAGACCGTGCCATCGGCATAGGTCGCTGTGCCTTGCCCGTGGCGTTGGCCCTCTTGCCAGTCGCCGTCATAGACATAGCCGTCGGGATAGGTCATCCGGCCGCGGCCGTGGTTCTTGCCGGCGAGGAAGCTGCCCTCGTAGACCAGCCCATTGGCATAGCGCGCCACGCCCTCCCCCTCGATGACCCCCGCCTTCCAGCCGCCCTCATAGGTCGATCCATCGGGATAGGTGATCTTGCCGGTGCCGTCCTGCAGATCGGCCACGAAGCCGCCCTCGTAGACCGACCCGTCGGGATAGGTGGCGCGGCCGGCGCCCTCGATCCGGCCCTCCAGCCAGTCGCCGTCATAGACATAGCCGTCGGCGCCGGTGAAGGTGCCCTTGCCGTGGCGCTTGTCGGCCTGAAAGCCGCCCTCATAGACATCGCCGCTGGCATAGGCGATGCGGCCCTGCCCCTGCCGCTGGCCATTCGCCAGCTGGCCTTCATAGACATCGCCATTGGCCTGGGTCAGCTTGCCGGTGCCATTGATCTGGCCCTCGCGCCAGGCGCCCTCGTAGACCAGCCCGTCGGCCATGCGCAGCACGCCCTGCCCGGCGCGCTGGCCGCGCATCAGGTCGCCCTCATAGACTGCGCCATCGGGATAGGTGATCTTGCCCTTGCCCTCCTTGACGCCCATCACCCAGTCGCCCTCGTAGCGATAGCCGCCGGGGCTTTCCATGGTGCCGGTGCCGTGGTGCAGCGCCTTGACGAAGCCGCCGGTATAGCTGGTGCCATTGGCATAGCGGGCGGTGCCGGTGCCGTCGATCTCGCCCTCGACCCAGTCGCCCTCATAGGTGCCGCCATCGGCGAAGGTGATCTTGCCCTTGCCCTGCGGCTTGCCGGCGACGAACTGGCCTTCATAGACCGAGCCATTGGGGAAGCGCGCCATGCCGTCGCCCAGGATCTCGCCCTCGACCCAGTCGCCGCTGTATTCGTAGCCGCTGGGCAGGCGGTAGGTGCCGCGGCCATGCTGGCGGCCGTCCTTGAAGGTGCCCTCGTAGACGCCGCCATCCTCGTATTGCTTGGTCGCCACGGCCTGCGCCGAGGCGGCGCCCGCCCCCAGCAGAAGGGCCGCCGAAAGCGCTGCGCCCAAGGCCTTTTGCCCGCGGTGTGCCGTGATCATGGCCGATGCTTTCGCCGTCATGGTCCTGCCCGTCTCCTGCGTCCGTCAGACTGTTTTTCCGCCGCCTCCAGCTGCCGCCACTGATGGGGGCGGGGGACCGGGAGGCATGTGCGGGTGCCTCCGAGACCCTAGTTGCCGCCCCGCTGGCTGACAAGCATTTGCGGCGCGCGGGCGCCGCTGTGCGCGCCGTTCTGCGCGAGATGTGATCGGGGTGGCCCTTCCGGCGCGCTTAGGCGGCTTGCCTGTGGCAATCCGCGCGCGGGCTTTCCTGTGCGCGCCGTTCTGCTAAGACATTCGCAGATGCAGAACGATGGCCTTCGGGGGCCAGCCTACAGAAAGTGTCCGCGCATGGCCGAGAGATTCCGCCTGTCCCTTGCCCAGTTGAACGCCACCGTGGGCGCGATCGACGCCAATGTGGCCAAGGCGAGGGCTGCCTGGAAGGCGGGGCGCGCTGCGGGGGTGGACATGGTCGCGCTGCCGGAAATGTTCGTGACCGGCTATCAGACGCAGGACCTGATCCTGAAGCCGGCCTTCACCGCCCATGCCATGCGCGCCGTGGAAGCCTTGGCTATCGACTGCGCGGACGGCCCCGCGCTCGCCATCGGCGCGCCCTATCGCGAGGGCAGCTCGCTTTACAACGCCTACTGGATCCTGTCGGGCGGGACGGTGGTGGCGCGGGCGCTGAAGCATCACCTGCCCAATGATGACGTCTTCGACGAGGAGCGGCTGTTCACCGCCGGCCCCGTCTCGGGCCCCTACCGGATCGGGCCGCTGCGGATCGGCTCGCCGGTCTGCGAGGATGGCTGGTATGACGATGTGACCGAGACGCTGGCGGAAACCGGTGCCGAGATGCTGCTGATCCCGAACGGCTCGCCCTACCGCCGGCACAAGCTGGACCTGCGCATGAACCACATGGTCGCGCGGGTCATCGAGACGGGGCTGCCGCTGGTCTACCTCAACATGGTCGGCGGGCAGGACGATCAGGTCTTCGACGGCGCCAGCTTCGTGCTGAACCCCGGCGGCGAGGTGGCGGTGATGCTGCCGCCTTTCGAGGAGGCGCAGGCCGAGGTGGTGTTCGAGCGGGGGGCCGACGGCTGGCGCGCGCTGCCCGGCCCGCGGGCGCCGCAGCCCGATGACTGGGAGCAGGATTATCACGCGATGGTGCTGGCCTTGCGCGACTATCTGGGCAAGTCGGGCATCGGCCGGGTGTTGCTGGGCCTGTCGGGCGGGATCGATTCGGCGCTGGTGGCGGCGATTGCCGCCGATGCCATCGGGCCCGCGAATGTGCGGGGCGTGATGCTGCCCTCGCGCTTCACCTCGCAAGGCTCGCTGGACGATGCGGCCGATGTGGCGGCGCGGCTGGGGATCAGGCTCGACACCCTGCCGATCACCGGCCCGCAAGAGGCGGTGGGCGCGGCGCTGGCGCCGTTCTTTGCGGGGACGGAGCCGGGGATCGCCGAGGAGAACATCCAGTCGCGGCTGCGCGGCCTGCTGCTGATGGCGCTGTCCAACAAGGGCGGCGAGATGCTGCTGACCACCGGCAACAAGTCGGAAATGGCGGTGGGCTATGCCACGATCTATGGCGACATGGCGGGCGGCTACAACCCGATCAAGGACCTCTACAAGACCCGGGTGTTCGAGACCTGCCGCTGGCGCAACCTGAACCACCGGCCGTGGATGCTGGCGCCAGCGGGCGAGGTGATCCCGCCCGCGATCATCGACAAGCCGCCAAGCGCCGAGCTGCGCGAGGACCAGAAGGACGAGGACAGCCTGCCCCCCTATCCGGTGCTGGACGCGATCCTGGAGGCGCTGGTCGAGGATGAAAAGTCGGTGCCCGAGATCGTGGCGATGGGCTTTGACCGCGCCACGGTGAAGCAGGTCGAGGGGCTGCTCTATGGCGCGGAATGGAAGCGGTTCCAGTCCGCCCCCGGCACAAGGCTGACGACGCGGGCCTTCTGGCTCGACCGGCGCTATCCGATCGTCAACCGCTGGCGGGACGGGGGATGACGGCCCCGGGTCGCCCGGGCCCAGGCGTCGTCTTCGTCGTCCCGTCCTTTCACACCAACCTGTTCTTTGCCACGCGGGCGCTGGTGCAGGCAGGGATCCGCGTGCAGGTGTTTTCCCTGTGGGAGGGCAGGCATACCCCGCACAGCTTCGTCACGCCGCGGTGTTTCGGCGCAGCGCCGGGCTGGCGCGATCTGTCCCGCGCGCTGGAGGCTGCGGCACCGGACCTGATCTTCGTCCGCGAGGCGGGCGCGCTGTCGCGGCGGGCGGCGCTGCTGGCGCGCCTGAAGGGGCTGGCGATGATCGGCTATGACCAGCGGCCCATCTCGCGCCGCTCGCGCCCGCAGGATCTGCTGGAACGGGCCGTCCAGGGCCGTGCGCTGCGGCGCGTCACGCCGGTGCGGCGGGCGGGCCCCGCGCTGCGGGCCGATCCCTGGGGCCTGTTCCTGCCGCTGCCGGTGGGCACCCTCGCGCCGCAGCCGCCGCGCCTGCCGGCCGCGCAGCTGCGGGTGCTGGCCGTGGGCAAGCTGGCGCAACCCCGCAAGCGGATACTGCAACTGATCGAGGAGCTGATGCCGGCGGGGCAGGCGGGCCGGATCACGCTGACCGTGGTCGGGAGCACGACCCTCGACGCATCGAATGCCGAGGCCGCGGTGCTGGAACGGGTGCGGGGCCTTCAGGCTCAGATGGACTGGCTGCAGGTGCTGGAGAATCTGCCCTTCGCGGCGATGCCGGCGCTTTACGCCAGCCATGATGCCTGCGTGCTGCCCTCGACCGGCGAGCCGCTGGGAAGCGCGCCGCTGGAGGGCATGGCCTATGGCGCGGTTCCGGTGATTTCGGTCGGGGCGGGAAGCGCCGGCATGATCCGCGAGGGCGAGAACGGGCTGGTCGTGAACGTCCGCCAGCCCGGGCAGATCGCGGCCGCCATCGACAGGCTGGCCGCCGACCGCGCGCTGCTGGCGCGGCTGTCGGCCGGGGCGCTGGACACGGTGGCGGGGGATCTGTCCGAGGCGGCCTATGTCGCGTCCGTCAGTGCCCTCATCGCCTCGCGCGGCAAGCGCATCGGCTGAGCGCAGCTTGGAACCTTGCTTGCCGCGGAGCGTTGCCGCAGGCAACATCCCCGCAGAGCAACCCGCAGGAGCCCCCATGACCCAGCCCAAGATCGCCGTGATCTTCTACACCACCTATGGCACCAACCATGCCATCGCGCTTGCCGCCGCCGAGGCGGCCGAAGCTGCCGGGGCCGAGGTGCGCCTGCGCCGGGTCAAGGAAACCGCGCCCATGTCGGTGGTCGAGGGGCAGGCGCCCTGGAAGGCGCAGCTGGAGAAGATGGCGGATATTCCCGAGGTGAGCCCCGACGACATGGAATGGGCCGAGGGCTACTTCTTCTCGGCCCCGACCCGCTATGGCGTCGTCGCCAGCCAGATGCGCGCCTTCATCGACACGCTTGGCGGGCTCTGGTCCAAGGGCAAGCTGGCCGACAAGCCGGTGACGGCGACGACCAGCGCCGGCAACACCCACGGCGGGCAGGAGACCACGCTGATCAGCCTCTACACCACCTTCATGCATTGGGGCGCGATCCTGGTGCCGCCGGGCTATACCGCGCAGGCGGTCTATGATGCGGGCGGCAACCCCTATGGCTATTCGGCCAAGGCGGGGGAGTTTGACGAGGTGGGCAAGGCCGCGGTCGCGCATCAGGCGACGCGGCTGGTGGAGTTTACAAAGAAGCTGGTGGGATAAAGCGCCGCAGCCGGCGTCACGAATCCTGCATCGGCGGTCGCTAGGCTGGGTCATCAACCCCACAGGAGACCGCCGATGCGCCGCCTATCCGCCCTTCTGATCCTGCTCTGTGCCGCCCCCGCGGGCGCCGAAACCCTGACCGTGATGAGCTTCAACATCTGGGGCGGCGGCGGCAACGAGGGCAAGGACATCTCGCAGACCGTCGCCGCCATCCGCGCCGCGGGCGCCGATGTGGTGGGACTGCAGGAAACCCGGCTGGAGGGCGAGACCTGCACCGCCGAGGCCTGCCCGCCCGGCGGCGAGTCTGTCGCGCCCGCCATTGCCGCCGCGCTTGGCTGGCATGTGCATGACCAGACCGCCGAGAACGCCGCGCTCTGGGCCAATGCCGTCATCAGCCGCCATCCGATCGGGGCGGTCAGCGCCAATGATCTCGGGGTGGAGCTGGACGTGAACGGCACCCCGGTCTGGCTGTTCAACATCCATCATGATGACGAACCCTATCAGCCCTATCAGGTGCTTGGCATCGAATACGGCCCGGCGCCCTTCGTGCAGACCGCGGCCGAGGCCGAGCACTGGGCGCGGCTGACCCGCGGCGCGGCGATGGACCTGCTGGAGGCGGATATGGCCGCCGCGGGCGATGCCGTGATGCTCGTGACCGGCGATTTCAACGAGCCCTCGCATCTGGACTGGACCCCTGCCGCCGTTGCTGCCGGGCAGCAGCCGTTGGCGGTGATGTGGCCCACGACCCTGCGCCTGACCGAGGCGGGGTTCACCGATGCCTATCGCGCCGCGCATCCCGATCCGGTGGCGAAACCGGCCTTCACCTGGACGCCGATGGGCGATGAGGCCGACCCCGAGGATCACCATGACCGCATCGACTTCGTCTTCGTGAAGGGCGCCGAGGTGACGGCGGCCGCCATCGTCGGCGAGACCGGCCCGCGCAGCGACATCGCGTTGGACCCCTGGCCCGCCGATCACCGCGCCGTGGTGGCGACCATCGAGTTCTGAGGTCAGACCTCGCTCAGCGCCACCCGCTTCAGCAGCCGCGCCGCCTCGGCCTTGGTGCAAAGCCTTGTGGCGTCGGTCATCACCGCCGAGGCTGCGGCGGCAGAGCCCTTGCACAGCGCGGCCCCCGCATCCTCGCCGCGCGCCAGCGCGAGGGTGAAGGCGCCCAGAAAGCTGTCACCGGCGCCGACGCTGCTGACCACCGGCACCGCCACGCCCGAGGCATGCAGGCGCAGCCCTGCGGTCGCCAGCGTGCTGCCATCGCCGCCGCGTGCCACGATGACCATGCCGGCGACCCCGCTGCGCACGAGCGTTTGCGCGAAATCGGCGCTGGCGGCGCGGGTGGGCAGCGGGTGGCCGGCCAGATCCTCGGCCTCTTCGGTATCCATGCGCAGCGCGAACAGCGGCGCCTCGTGCAGACTGGCCGCCCGGCGCAGGGCCGCGCCCGAGGTGTCGAGGATCAGCCGCGCCCTGCGCCGGGTCAGCCGCCGCGACAGGCGCGCGGGGAAGTCGTCGGGCAGGCCGGGCGGCTGGCTGCCGCTGAGGATGACAAACCCGCCGGGCTGCGCGGCGGCGGTGATCGCCGTCAGCACGGCGGCAGCGCGGGCCGCCGTCCAGACCGGGCCGGGCAGCATCAGCCGGTATTGCCCGCCGGTGCTGCGGTCGGTCACGGCGAGCGATTGCCGCGTCTCTCCCGGCCCGTCAAAGGCCGCGACCGGCACCCGTTCGGCCTGTAGCAGGGTCAGCAGCTGCTGGCCGGTGGGGCCGGCCACCACGACGAAGGCGGTGGCGCTGCCGCCCAGAATCCGGATCGCGCGGGCAACGTTGATGCCGCCGCCGCCGGGGTCGAGGCTCGGTGCCTCGCAGCGCAGCTTCGGCCCCGGCCGCACTTCGGCCGCCGACGTGGCAAGATCCAGCGAGGGGTTCAGCGTGACGGTCAGGATCTGCGGCGCGGGAGGGGGCGCGGAACGGGGCAAGGCGATGTCCAGATGGGGAAGGGCAGGGGCAGCGCGGCCAAGAATGCGGAGATTTGGCCGCAAGGGCAATGGTCCCAACGCTTTGGCAAGGTGGATCGGCGAAACTGGGGTACAGGGGCGCCGCTTTCGGCTGCACAGGGCCCCGGCGCCCCTGTCGGGCGCGTAACGAGTGTGGCGGCCCCGTTCGCGCGGGGCCGCCGATTTGCGTCTCAGCCGAAGCTGGGCAGCATCTGCTGATAGCTTGCGGGGACGAAGCGGAAGCCGTCCCCCGCCGTCTCCAGATAGCCAAGCGACGGGAAGGGCATGTGGTAGCCGATGAAGGGCAGCCGGTCGGCCGCGATCATCCCCAGCAGGCTGCGCCGCGTCTCGGCTGCCGCCGCCTTGTCCATGTCAAACCGCACCTCCCAATCCGGATGCGGGATCGAGAAGGCGAAATGGTTGGCGGCATCGGCGATCAGGATCAGCGACTTGCCATCGCTCTCCACCCGGTAGGCCATGTGGCCCGGCGAATGGCCTGCGGCAAGGATCGCGGTCACGCCCGGCGCGGCGGTGTCGCCATCGCCAATGAAGGTCATCTGGTCGGCCAGCGTGCGGACCTTGCCGTCAAAGCCCTCATTGCCCGCGGCGGCCCAGTGGTCGAACTCCACCTGCCCGGTGACGTAGCTCGCATTGGCGAAGACCGGGCCATCGGCGTTGGAGAGCCCGCCGATATGGTCGCCGTGCATATGGGTCAGCACCACGACATCCACCTGCTCGGGTGCATAGCCGGCGGCGTTCATCGCGGCGCTGATCCCCTCGGGCGACAGGCCGGTATCGAGCAGCACCAGCTGCTCGCCGGTATTGACCAGCGTCGGGGTGAAGAAGTTCTGCGAGACGTCCACCGGCACGAAGGCGGCCTCGGCGGCGGCGGCAAACTCCTCGGGGCTGGCGTTCAGGCCGAAGGTTTCCTGCGGGTTCTCCAGCGGGCGGGTGCCGGCCAGCAGCGTCGTGACCTCATAGCTGCCCAGCATGAAGCGGTGGAAGGGCACGGGGCCGGTGGCCTCTTGCAGCGGGGCGGCGGCCATCGCCCGGCGCGGCAGGGTCAGCAGCGCCGGCGCGGCCAGAAGCGCGGCACCGGCAAAGAGCTGGCGGCGGGTGGGCTGGAGGGGGTGGATCATCGGCTGGTCTCCCTTGGGGTTCAACAGTCTCCCCGAAGGATAGGGCGCGGGCCCCGCAAGGCCAGCGCACAGGTCTATGTGCGCCTACTCCCACCACTTGTCGATGGCGGCGATCTCCTCATCCGACCAGCCGAAATGATGGGCAAATTCATGCACCGTGACATGCGCGACCAGATCGCCGAGGCTGACATTGCCCCGCTCGCACCACTCATCCAGGATCGGCCGGCGGAACAGCCAGACGGTATCAGGGCGCATCGGCTGGTCCATCACCGATTTCTCGGTCATCGGGATGCCTTCATAAAGCCCCGACAGCTCGAACGGGTCATTGAGGTCCAGCTCTTCCATGAACTCGTCGGGCGGGAAATCCTCGACCCGGATCGCCACCGCGCCGGCCGCCGCGGCGAATTGCGGCGGCAGCGCCGCGACGGCCGCCTGTGCCAGTGCCTCGATCACCTCGATCCCCGGCGCGCTGCGCGCTTTCCACTCGTCCATATCCCGCCTCCGCAGGGCGCCATGCCCGCCCCCGATATGGACAAAACCGGGGCGATATGAAAGAGCGGGCCAACAGGAGTTCCCCAAAATGCCCGCTACACCCGTCACCACCCGCTTCGCCCCCTCGCCCACCGGCTTCATCCATGTCGGCAACCTGCGCACGGCGCTGTTCAACTATCTGATCGCGCGCAAATCCGGCGGGCAGTTCATCCTGCGCCTGGACGATACCGACCGCGAGCGGTCCAAGCAGGAATATGCGGACGGGATCAAGGAAGATCTGACCTGGCTGGGCCTGCACTGGGACCGGGTGGAACGGCAGTCGGACCGGCTGGACCGCTATGCCGAGGCTGCCGACCAGCTGCGCGCCGCGGGGCGGTTCTACGAGTGTTTCGAGAGCCCGACGGAACTGGACCTGAAGCGCAAGAAACAGCTGAACATGGGCAAGCCGCCGGTCTATGACCGCGCCGCCCTGAAGCTGACCGAAGACGACAAGGCCCGCCTGCGCGCCGAGGGCCGCGATGGCTATTGGCGGTTCGAGCTGAACCAGACCCGGATCGAGTGGACCGACGGCATCCTTGGGGACATTTCCATTGATGCGGGCTCGGTCTCCGACCCGGTGCTGATCCGCGCCGACGGGCAGGTGCTGTATACCTTCGCCTCCTCGGTCGATGACATCGACATGGGCGTGACCCATATCGTGCGCGGCGGCGACCATGTGACCAATACCGCCACGCAGATCCAGATCATCGAAGCGCTTGGCGGCACCCCGCCGTCGTTTGCGCATCACAGCCTGCTGACCGGCGCGGGCGGCGAGGAACTGTCCAAGCGGCTTGGCACGCTGAGCTTGCGCGACCTGCGCGCCCGCGGCGTGGCCCCCGAGGCGCTGCTGAGCCTGATGGCGCGGCTGGGGTCGAGCCAGCCGGTGGAACTGCGGATGACGATGGATGAGCTGGCAGAGGGCTTCGACCTTGGCAGCTTCGGCTCGGCACCCACCAAGTTCGATGCCGAGGACCTGTTCCCGCTGACCCGCGCCCGCAATCAGGCGCTGCCCTTCGAGGCGGTCGCGGACCGGATCGCAGCGCTTGGCATCCCGGAAGGGCTGGCGCCGCAGTTCTGGGCCGTCGCCTCGCATAACATCACCGTGCTGGAGGATCTGGCGCCCTGGGCCGATCTGGTGCTGAACGGCGCCGAGCCGGTGGTGGAGCCCGAGGATGCGGAGTTCATCGCGCAGGCGCTGGCGCTGCTGCCGCCGCTGCCCTTCGATGCGGGCACCTGGTCTTCGTGGACGAGTGCGGTGAAAGAGGCGACGGGCCGCAAGGGCAAGGGCCTGTTCATGCCGCTGCGCAAGGCCCTGACCGGGCAGGCGCATGGGCCGGAAATGGCCGATCTGATGCCGCTGATGCAGAAGGTGCGGGCAACGAACTGAGCGGCTGAAACGCCGGCTCGCCGCGTTCTCATCTGGCGCGCCCTTTGCCTTGCAGGATTTCGGCGATATGACGAAATCCTGCTGTGCCCGCCCCCCCGTGGCGGGCACATCCGTGCCCACCGGGGCAGGCCCAGCAGAATTTGGCACCGTCCGGGTAGGCGGCACCCCCCTTGCCCTGCGGCCCCGCGCCTTCGGGCAACCGTCGCGGTCGGCTTGCCACTGGCAAGCCGCCTGATCGCGCCGGGGCGCCTCTCCGGCAAGTGCCGGGACTTGGACGCCCCTAAATCACCGGCGGCCTTGCCCCCGGCCAGTCCGTCGCCCGGTGCCAGGCCTGCCCCAGTTGCAGCACCCGCAGGTCGGCGCCCACCGGCCCGGCCAGCTGCATCCCCATCGGCAGCCCCTCGGCGCCAAAGCCCACCGGCACCGACAGGCAGGGCAGGCCGGCAAGGCTGACCGGCACCACCACCTCCATCCAGCGGTGATAGGTGTCCATCGCTCGGCCCGCGATTTCCGTCGGGTGCCGCCATTCGGCGGGGAAGGGCCAGACCTGCGCCGAGGGCAGGGCGATGATATCCACGCTGGCAAACATCCGTGCCGCCTGCACATACCAGCGCGACCGCAGCAGGCTGGCGGCATGGACGGCCTCGGCACTCAGGTCCAGCCCCTGCTCGATCTCCCACACCGCCTCGGGCTTCAGCAGCGCGCGTTTCTCGCGGTCCTCGTACAGCGCGCGGCGCTTGCCGGCGTTCAGGAAGGCGCGCAGCGTCATCCACGAATGCCACAGCTTCTCGGCCGGGTAGGGCGGGGCCAGCGGCACCACGGTGCAGCCCATCGCCTCGAACTGCGCCAGCGCCGCCTCGCACAGCTCCAGAATCCCCGGCTCCATCGCATAGGCGCCGCCCCAATCGCCCAGCCAGCCGATGCGCAGGCCCTTCACGTCGGCATCCAGCCGTTCCGCGAACGGCTCCGCTGCGCGGCAGAAGGGCACGGCAGGGTCGGGGCCGGCGATCACCTCCAGAAGCCGCGCCAGATCCTCGACGCTGCGCGCCATCGGCCCCTCGGTCGCCAGCGTCGCCATGAACTGCTCGCCCTCGGGGCTGCCGGGCACGAGGCCATAGCTGGGGCGGAAACCGTAGACGTTGCAGAAGGCGGCGGGGTTGCGCAGGCTCCCCATCATGTCGGACCCGTCGGCGACCGACACCAGCCGCGCCGCCAGCGCCGCCGCCGCCCCGCCAGATGACCCGCCCGCGGTGCGGCTGGGGTCATAAGGGTTGCGGGTGGTGCCGTAGACCTCGTTGAAACTGTGGCTGCCAAGGCCCCATTCGGGGGTGTTGGTCTTGCCGATGAAGATCGCGCCCGCGGCGCGCAACCGGGCGGCCAGCAGGTCATCGGTCGCGGGGACATGGCCCGCGTAGAGCGGTGAGCCCCAGGTCGTCGTCAGACCCGCGGTTGCCACCAGATCCTTCACCGCAAAGGGAATGCCATGCAGCCAGCCCTTGCGCGGCGCGGTGTCCGCCGCCGCCGCCTCGGCCATCAGCAATGCGCGCGGCGGCATGGCGACGATTGCGTTGAAGCCGGGGTCGATGCCCTCGATCCGGTCCAGTGTTGCCGCCATCACCTCCACCGCCGACACTTCGCGCGCGGCCAGCTTGGCGGAGAGGTCGGTGGCGGAAAGGTCGGTCAGGGTCATGGCGCGGTCCGGGTCAAGGGGCGGAGCCTGAAAGCCCCGCCCTGTCTCGCCTACTTCTGCAGCTCGGTCCAGATCGCGGTCAGGTATTCGCGCGCCTTGGGCCCGCAGGTCGGCAGGAACCGGCCCGCCGCCATATGCTCCTCGGGGATCACCACCTCGGGCGCGGTCTTCATGTCTTCGGGCATGAACTCTTCCGACCCGGCGATGCCGTTCGCATAGCGCGCGAAGCTGGAGATCATCGCGGCATTCTCGGGCACCATGATGAAGTCGAGGAACAGGTAGGCGTTGTCCACGTTCTGCGCATCCGTCACGATGCCGACCGAGTCCATGAACAGCGGATAGCCTTCCTTCGGGTAGCCATAGGCCACATCCGGGTTCGCCAGCCGCGCCCGCATCGACGAGCCGTTCCAGTTGACCGAGGCCGCCCAGTCGTTGTTCGTCAGCTTCTCGGTCGCGCCATAGTCCATCGACAGCCAGCTCGGCTTGGCCGCCATCAGCATGTCGCGGGCCTTCTTCAGCACCTCGGTATCCTCGGTGCAGGCCTCGCCGCCGGCCGCAAAGATCGCCAGGTTGACGATGTCGTTCATCTCGGGGACGACATTGACCTTGCCCACCAGCTCGGGTGGCGGATCGAGGAAGATCATCGAGGTGTTGATGTCGCCCGAATAGACCGAGGTGTTCACCGCGACCCCGGTCGAGCCCCATTGCCAGGGGATCGTATGGGCGCGGCCCATGTCCCAGGGCACATCCACCCATTCGGGGGCGATATTGCCGATATTGGCCAGCCGCGAGTGATCGAGCTCTGCCAGCAGGCCCTTTTCCACGAAGATCGGCACATAGTTGGCCGAGGGCACCACCAGGTCGAAGCCGTGGCCGCCAGCCTCGATCTTGGCCAGCGCGGTGTCGTTGCTGTCATAGTCGGTGACGGTGACCGTCACGCCGTGTTCTTCCTCGAATTTCTCCAGCAGCTCAGGGCTGGTATAGTTGCCCCAGTTGAACAGGTTCAGCTCGCCTTCCGCCAGCGCGGGGCCGGCGGCGACAAGCAATGTCGTGATCAGCAGCTTTTTCATGGTGGTCCTCTCCGGTTGGGGCTTGCGCGGGTTCAGTCCCGCTTTCGTGTCAAAAGGAAGAATGCGGTCAGCAGCAGCACCGTCAGCGCCAGCAGCGCGGTCGAGATCGCGTTGGTCTCGGGCGTGATCGCGCGGCGCATCTGGCCCAGCATGTAGGTCGGCAGCGTGTCCTGCCCCGCCGATTTCACGAATTCGGTGATGACCACATCGTCGAGCGAGATCACGAAGGCCAGCATCGCCCCCGCCGCGATCCCCGGCGCCAGCAGCGGCAGCGTCACATAGCGGAAGGTGCGCCAGCGGCTGGCATAGAGATCGGCGGCCGCGGTCTCGAGGCTGAGGTCCATCCCCTCCAGCCGCGCCCGGATCGGCAGATAGGCGAAGGGGATGCAGAAGGCGGTATGCGCCATCACCAGATAGGCAAGGCCGGTATAGCCCGTCGCCACCTTGATCGCGGCAAAGAAGATCAGCAGCGCCACGGCGGTCACGATTTCCGGCACCATCAGCGGCTGGTTGATCGCCACATAGATCGCCGTCTGCCCGCGGAAGGGGGCGGTGCGGGTGGTGCCAAGCGCGGCCATCGTCGCCACCGTCGTCGCCAGCACCGAGGCGCAGGCGGCAATGCCGAGCGAGCGCATCGCGGCGGCCTGCACGACCGTGTTGTCCCAGGCCGCGACATACCATTGCAGCGAGAAGCCGCCCCAGACCGCCACCGACGTCGCCCCGTTGAAACTGTAGGCGACCAGCGTCAGGATCGGCACATAGAGCGCAACAAACGCCATTATGGCGATGGTGGCAAAGCCCGGCAGGTCGGTCACGGAAAACGGGCGCGCGGATCTTTTTGCCATCAATGCCCGCCCTGCGGCGCCCCCTTGGTCGCGGCGCGCACATAGACCAGCAGCGCCACCATCACGATCAGCAGCAGCAGCATCGCCAGCGCCGATCCCAGCGGCCAGTTGCGGCCCTGCCCGAATTGCAGCTCGATGAAATTGCCGATCATCATGTTCTTGCCGCCGCCCAGAACCCGCGGCGTGACATAGGCCCCGAGCGAGGGCACGAACACCAGGATCGACCCCGCCACGATGCCCGGCTTGACGATCGGCAGCACCACCCGGCGCAGCACCTGCCAGCGGCTGGCGTAAAGGTCATAGCCCGCCTCCAGCAGCTTCATGTCGAAACGGTCGATGGCGGCAAAGAGCGGCAGCACCATCAGCGGCAGGTAGACATAGGTCATCCCGATCAGCACGGCGGTATCGGTGTAGATCACCCGGATCGGCTCTGCGATGACCCCCAGCTTGATCAGCACGGTGTTCATCAGCCCCTCATTCCGGATCACCTCGTTGATGGCGAAGGTGCGGATCAGCAGGTTGGTCCAGAACGGAATGGTGATCAGGAACAGCCAGAAGGCCCGCGCCCGCGCCGGACGGGTGGCGATGAACCAGGCGGTGGGAAAGCCGAAGGCGAAGGTCAGGATGGTGGTGGTCAGCGACAGTTTCACCGACCGCCAGAAGATGCTCAGGTGGGCATCGGCCCAGCCAAGCGTGCCGTCGAAGATGTCGCGCGTCAGGAAGATGCCCTGCCAGGCCTCGGTGCTGAACTCCCATTCTACACCAGAGTATGAGCCGGGGCGCAGGAAGGAATAGACCAGCACGATCAGCAGCGGGCCAGAGGCAAACAGCGCCAGAACCAGCAGCGCGGGGGCCGACAGCGCCCAGTTGCGGCGGGTGGTGGCGGCCCTTTGCTGCTGTTCGGCGGTCTTGGTCATTCCTGCAGCACCTGCACCGCGCCCTCGGCGATCAGCACGCCCACCTCTGTGCCGGGCTCCGGCCCCGCGGCACCATCGGCGGAGGTCTGTTGCCGGGCCACCAGCTCGGCACCGTCCGCTAGCCGCAAATGCAGGTGGCTGTCGGTGCCGAAATAGACCGAATGCGCCACGGTCGCCGGAAGGGCTCCGGGGGTGCCGGGCGGGGCAAGGCGCAGGTGTTCGGGGCGGATGGCCAGTGTGGCGCTCGCGGTGTCGGCGGTGCCCGCAGGCAGGGCGATCACGCCGCCCGCCAGATGCGCTGCGCCGCCTGAAATCCGGGCGGTCAGGAAATTCGTCTCGCCGATGAAGCTGGCGACGAAGCGGTTCGCCGGGCGGGTGTAGATCTGCCGCGGGCTGCCGGTCTGCAGGATCTGCCCCGCCGACATCACCGCCACGCGGTCCGACATCGTCAGCGCCTCTTCCTGGTCATGGGTGACGAAGACGAAAGTGATCCCGGTCTCTGTCTGCAACCGCTTCAGCTCTGTCTGCATTTCCTTGCGCAGCTTCAGGTCCAGTGCGCTGAGGGGCTCATCCAGCAACAGCACCTGCGGCGCGGGGGCCAGCGCCCGGGCCAGCGCCACCCGCTGCTGCTGCCCGCCCGACAGCTGGCTGGTGCGGCGCGCGGCAAAGGCCTCCAGCTTCACCAGCGCCAGCATCCGGTCCACGGTCGCGGCAACCTCCGCTTTGGGTTTGCCCAACATCTGCAGGCCAAAGGCGACGTTCTGGGCAACGGTCAGATGCGGGAACAGCGCATAGCTTTGGAACACCGTGTTCACCGGGCGGCGATTCGGCGGCAGGGCGGTGATGTCGCGCCCGTCCAGCAGGATCGCGCCGCTGGTTGGGCTTTCGAACCCCGCGATCAGCCGCAGCAGCGTGGTCTTGCCGCAGCCCGAGGGGCCAAGCAGGGTGAAGAACTCGCCCTTGGCAATGGTGACCGACACATCATCGAGCGCGCGGACGGCGGCGTTGCCTTGGCCGAAGGCCTTGACCAGGTTCCGGCCCTCGACGGCAACAGCGGCGGTTGCGGCTTCGCTCACCCTTGGTCCCCCATGCGCTTTGTTCGTATGCACATGCTGCGCCGGATTCGGCTCGCTTGGCAAGCGTGGCGGACGTTGTGGCGGTCAGTCCAGCATGGCGGGCAGACTGGCCCGCAGCAGCGGCCAACCGCCCGGCCGCCAGCCAAGCGCGCGCAGCCGCGTGCAGTCCATGGCACTGACCTGTGCCGCATCGGCGCGCGGCGGCAGCGGCGCGGCGCAGCCGGTCAGCTGCGCGACTTCGGCCAGCAGATCGTGCAGGTCGAGCGTGAGGTCGGAGACGTTGAAGGCATGGGGGGCGAGGGCTTGTGCTGGGGCGTTCAGCAGCAGCAGCGCGGCCGCGGCAAGGTCATCGCCATGCACTTCGGTCGCCACGCGCGGGGCGATCGGGCGGCCGGCGCGGAAGTCGTTGAACAGGGTGATCCACTTGTGATCGGCGCCGGGGCCGTAGACTCCGGTGGCGCGGAGGCTGGCAGTTGAGAAATCAGGTGAGGAAAGGGCGGCAAGGCCTTGTTCCACATCGGCTTTCATCTGGCCGTAGAGCGTGTCTGGCCGCAACGGGGTGTCTTCGATCAGGACCGTCCCCGCAGGATGCCTGCCATAGACCGCGCGGGTCGACAGGAACAGCGCGCGCCCCACGCCGGCCTTGCGCGCGGCGGCGAACAGGCGCAGCGAGCCGTCGCGGTTGGCGGCAAGAAACCCTGCCGGATCAGTGCCTTCGCCGCCGCGATAGCGGCCGGGTGCATGCTGGAACGCGGCATGGATCAGCGCGTCATAGCCCGCGAGGTCGGGCACCTCACCCGCAAGGTCATAGCGCAGCCCCCCCGGTGCAGGGTTGCGCGACAGCAGCGTCACCTCATGCCCCGCCGCCCGCGCGGCATCGGCCAGGAACCGGCCGACCAATCCGGTGCCGCCGGTCAGAGCGATTTTCACAGGGGCCCCGGAAGGCTGGCGATGTCGGGCACGGGGCCGTCGCCGGCATAGGCGCGCCAGAGGTCGATCAGGGGGCGCAATTGTTCAGCCTTGTCATGGTCTTGCCAGGGCTTTTCATACTGGAAATGCAGGATGCGGATCGCCTTCCAGTCCCAGAGCTGCGGCATCGCAAACCACACATATTGCAGCATGTTGCAAAACACCGGCAGGCCGTGCCAATCCGGGAAATAGCTTTCCAGAAAGGTCTGGTCCGTCCGCCGCCAGAACGCGCCCGGCACATCGAGCCGCGCCATCATCGCCTGATACGTCGCCGCAGACGGGCGGGCGGTGAAGACGCCGGAGTTCATGCGGTGAAAATCGGCCACGCTTTCATAGACATTGGGCGCGGCGCAGAATTCGGGGTAGTCGAACAGCACATCCGAATTGCGCAGCACCAGCGCGTCGGCATCGACGAAGACCACCGCCTCGTAGTCCAGCTGCCACAGCCGCAGCTTGGCGAAGTTGTCGAGCGGCGTGTGGAAGGGCGGCTTGGTGCCCTTGGTAAAGGCAGCGCGGGCGTGGAGCACGTCGCGGGCATGGGCGGCGTTGAACTCGGGGCTGGTGGGCAGCAGGTCCACCTGCACCAGCCGCGCGCCAAGCGCCTTCAGCAGGGCGAGGTCAGCCGCCGCCACATCGGTGTGCAGCACCACGAGGTCGGCCGACGTGCCGGTCAGCGCCAGCGAGCGCAACAGCGCCCGCGCCCCAAGCGCGTAGTCGGCATTGGTCACCAGCGTGACCCAGGCCCGGCGGCTCTGCGCCGGGCCATCGGGCAACAGTCCCTCAGTCATTCACGAAACCGACCGCAGCCGCTTTCCCTCGGGGTCATGCTCCACCCGCTTGGCGATGTCCTTGGTCCAGGCGGACACGGCCGGAACGCGCGAACGGTCGATGCGGTGGGCGTATTTCTTGGCCACATCCACCACCTCGGACAGCAGCCCCTCGGCCAGCGTGATCGGGTTCAGGCCAAGCGCCAGGAACTGGTCGTTCTTCACGATCAGCTCGTTCTCATCGGCTTCCTTACGCGGGTTCGGCAGGTAGGCGACCTTGGCGCCGGACATCCTGGCGATCATCTCGGCCAGATCGCGGACGCGGTGGGTTTCGGTCATCTGGTTGAAGATCCGCACCCGCTCACCGGATTTCGGCGAATCCGACAGCGCCAGCTCGACGCAGCGCACGGAGTCCTGGATGTGGATGAAGGCGCGGGTCTGCCCGCCGGTGCCATGCACCGTCAGCGGATAGCCGATGGCGGCCTGAATGAGGAAGCGGTTCAGCACGGTGCCATAGTCGCCGTCATAGTCGAAGCGGTTGATCAGCT
This sequence comes from Frigidibacter albus, assembly GCF_009908165.1. Lineage (GTDB taxonomy): Bacteria > Pseudomonadota > Alphaproteobacteria > Rhodobacterales > Rhodobacteraceae > Frigidibacter > Frigidibacter albus. The sequence goes on along the minus strand of NZ_JAAAUC010000005.1, from coordinate 272,425 downwards.
GGTCATGGCGGCGGGTCTGGTCGGTATGCGTGCCCCAGACGATGCCCTGATGCAGGTCGGTGATCCGCAGCCCGTCATTCTGGGCGTAGAACTGGAACAGGATCTGATCGAGGCTTTTCGTCATGTGATAGACCGAGCCGGGACGGGTGGGATACAGGATCTCCAGCCCCTTCTTGCCGTTCGGGGTGTCGATCTCGACGTCCAGATAGCCTTCCGGGATCGGCGCGCCGACGCTGGAATAGCCATAGACGCCCATGGTGCCGAGATGGACCAGATGCGCATCGACACCGGTTTCCACCATTGCCGCCAGCAGGTTATGCGTGGCCGAGACGTTGTTGTTGACGGTGTAGACCTTGTGGCGGTCGGTCTTCATCGAATAGGGCGCGGCGCGCTGTTCGGCGAAGTGGATGATCGCCTCGGGGCGGACCTCTTCCAGCCAGGATTTGATCCGGTCGTATTCGCGCAGGTCGAGGAAGTGGAAATGCAGCTTCTCGCCGGTTTCCTGTTGCCAGATCCGGCAGCGTTCCTGGATGCTGTCCATCGGGGTCAGCGACTGGACGCCAAGCTCTGTGTCGATCCAGCGGCGCGACAGGTTGTCAACGATGTGAACCTCGTGCCCGAGATTCGACAGGTGCAAGGATGTGGGCCAACCCACGAAGCCGTCGCCGCCAAGAACCGCAATCCGCATTTGCCTTCTCCTTACCAAACCCGGTAACCCGAACGTTCCAGTCTCGGGCGGTTTTGTGCCTGTTTGCCCTTTGCTCGTGTGACAGTGCAATGAACTATTTAAGACAGACGCCCGCCATCGGTTCCGCATCGGCAGGGTTCCGCCCGCGCGGCGGCCGGTCCATAAGGGCCTTGGGCGGACGGGGGAACAGCATGACCGGCGGGATTGATCTGGTGATCTTCGATTGCGACGGCGTGCTGATCGACAGCGAGATCATCAGCGCGCAGATGCTGGTGGCCGAGCTGGCGGGGCTGGGGGTGGCGATAGATCTGCCCTATGTGGCGCGGCATTTTCTGGGCCGCAGCTATCCCACGGTGATGAAGGTGATCCGGGCCGAGTTCGGGGTGGAGCTTTCGGCGGCCTTCGAGGACCAGTATCGCCAGCGGCTGCTGGCCGCGTTCGAGGCACGGCTGGCGGTGATGCCGGGGGCCGCCGCGGTGCTGGCGGGGATGGCGCGGCCGTGGTGCGTGGCGACCTCCTCCAGCCAGGCGCGGGCCGAGCGGTCGCTGGCGATTGCCGGGCTGGCAGGGCTGGTGGGGGAGCGGCTGTTCACCGCAGGCATGGTCGCCAACGGCAAGCCGGCGCCGGACCTGTTCCTGCTGGCGGCGACGCGGATGGGGGCCGATCCTGCGCGCTGTCTGGTGATCGAGGACAGCCTGAACGGCATCCGCGCCGCCCATGCCGCCGGGATGCGGGTCTGGCGCTTTACCGGCGGCAGCCATATGGGGCCTGATCTGGAAGACGAGCCCGAGGATGCGCGCCCCGAACGGCGGTTTGCGTCCTTTGCGGATTTCTTCCAGATTGATCCGCGACTGGGGGGCGAGACATGAGCCGGGCAGAGACCGAGATCACCACGCTGGATGAGGCCGCGCGCGCGGGCTGGCTGTCCTATGTCGGCGGGCTGACGCAGGACCAGATCGCGGCAGAGCTTGGCGTGTCGCGGCAGCGGGTGCAGCGGCTGGTCAGCCGGGCGCTGGCCGAGGGGCTGATCCGGGTGCGGCTCGATCATCGGATGGGATCGTGCCTGCGGCTGGAGGCGGAACTGGCGCGGCGGTTCCGGCTGCTGGAATGCCGGGTGGCGCCGTCGCTGGGCGCCTCGGGCGATCCGGCGCGGGCGATTGCGGGGGTTGCGGCCGACCTCTTCGAGCGGATGCTGACCCGGCCAGAGCCGCTGGTGATTGCGGTCGGCACCGGCCGGGCGCTGCGCGGGATGGCGGATGAGTTGCAGCCGCAGCTGTGCGACCGGCACCGGATCGTCTCGCTGATCGGGAATATCGCGCCGGACGGGTCTGCCAGCTTCTTCGACGTGCTGATGCGGATCGCCGACAAGCTGCAGGCACCGCATTACCCGATGGCGGTGCCGGTGATTTCCGACTCTGCCGAGGAGCGGGCGGCCTTTCACCAGCTGCGCCCGGTGCAGGCGGTGGTGGCGTTGGCGCGGCAGGCGGATGCGACCTTCGTCGGCGTTGGCCAGATGGGCAACGATGCGCCCTTGCACAAGGACGGGTTCATCACCGCCGCCGAACTGGCCGAGGTTCAGGCGCAGGGCGCAGTGGGCGAGGTGGCGGGGAACATCTTCGACGCCTCGGGCCGCTATATCGACAGCGGTATCTCTGCCCGGATGGGTGGGGTGCGGATTGCCCCGGCGCGGGAAGAGCCGATCATCGGCATCGCCGCCGGCCCGACCAAGGTGCAGGCGATCCGCGCGGCGCTGGCGGGGCGGATCATCAACGGGCTCGTCACCGATGAGGCCACGGCACAGGCACTTCTGGACTGACACTGCTGCCATCATGGGCGCCCGCAGAATCTGCGTTGACTTTGGCGTGACTGTGAATGAATATTTACTCAGCAGCCGGGCAAATGCTCACGCAACGCATTGCCCATAAAACCTGCCAAGGGAGGACTACCAATGACATTGACGCTTCGCGCCCTGCTGGGCGCGTGTGCCGTTGGCGCGCTTGCCACTGCCGCCACAGCCGAAACGATCACCGTCGCCACCGTGAACAACGGCGACATGATCCGCATGCAGGCCCTGATGGCCGACTTCAACGAAAAGCACCCGGATATCGAGGTGGAATGGGTGACGCTGGAGGAGAACGTCCTGCGCCAGCGCGTCACCACCGACATCGCCACCCAGGGCGGCCAGTTCGACGTGATGACCATCGGCACCTACGAGGCGCCGATCTGGGGCAAGCAGGGCTGGCTGGTCAGCCTGAACGACCTGCCCGCCGAATACGACGTCGATGACCTGCTGCCCGCCATCCGGAACGGCCTGACCGTCGAGGGTGAGCTGATCGCGGCACCGTTCTATGGCGAATCGTCGATGGTGATGTACCGCACAGACCTGATGGAAGCCGCCGGGCTGGACATGCCCGAGGCCCCGACCTGGGAGTTCATCAAGGAAGCCGCGGCGGCGATGACCGACAAGGATGCCGAGATCTATGGCATCTGCCTGCGCGGCAAGGCCGGCTGGGGCGAGAACATGGCCTTCCTGTCGGCGATGGCCAACAGCTATGGCGCCAAGTGGTTCGACATGGACTGGCAGCCGCAGTTCGACAGCCCGGAATGGAAAGCCACGCTGACCGACTATCTGATGCTGATGACCGAGTACGGCCCGCCCGGCGGCCCGAACAACGGCTTCAACGAGAACCTCGCGCTGTTCCAGCAGGGCAAGTGCGGCATGTGGATCGATGCCACCGTGGCCGCGTCCTTCGTGACCAACCCGGCGGAATCGACCGTGGCCGACAAGGTGGGCTTCGCGCTTGCGCCCGATAACGGCCTTGGCAAGCGCGGCAACTGGCTGTGGGCGTGGAACCTGGCGATCCCCGCCGGCTCTCAGAAGGTCGATGCGGCCAAGACCTTCATCGCCTGGGCGACCTCGAAGGACTATCTGGAAGTTGTCGCGGCCGAGGAAGGCTGGGCGAACGTGCCCCCGGGCACCCGCACCTCGCTGTATGAGAACCCCGAATACCAGAAGGTGCCCTTCGCAGCGATGACGCTGGAGAGCATCAACGCCGCCGATCCGACCAAGCCGACCGTGGACGAGGTCCCCTATGTGGGCGTGCAGTTCGTGGCGATCCCTGAATTCCAGGGCATCGGCACCGCGGTGGGCCAGCAGTTCTCGGCGGCGCTTGCCGGCACTTCCTCGGCGGATGACGCGCTGGCCGCGGCGCAGGCCCTGACCACGCGCGAGATGACGCGGGCCGGCTACATCAAGTAATGCGCCACGGGGCAGAGGCGGCGCAATCCGCCTCTGCCCTTTGCTTTTCCAAAGGACATTCCGATGGCTACTCAGGCTTCGCGCCTTGCCGGCCGGCTGATGATCTCGCCCGCAGTGATCTTGCTGCTGCTGTGGATGATCGTGCCGCTGGGAATGACGCTGTATTTCTCATTCCTGCGCTACAACCTTCTGATGCCGGGCATGGAGTCCTTCGCGGGCTTTGACAACTATCGCTACTTCCTGACCGACCCGGCCTTCTTCACCGCGCTGACCAATACGCTGCTGCTGGTGGGGGGCGTGCTGCTGATCACCACCGTCGGCGGGGTGCTGCTGGCGCTGCTGCTCGACCAGCCGTTCTGGGGGCAGGGCATCGTGCGGGTGCTGGTGATCGCGCCGTTCTTCGTGATGCCCACCGTGTCGGCGCTGGTCTGGAAGAACATGTTCATGAACCCGGTCAACGGGCTGTTTGCACATTTGGCGAAGGCACTGGGGCTGCAGCCCTTCGATTTCCTGTCGGTCGCGCCGCTGTTTTCCATCACGCTGATCGTGGCATGGCAATGGCTGCCCTTCGCCACGCTGATCCTGCTGACCGCGCTGCAAAGCCTCGACAGCGAGCAGCTGGAGGCGGCCGAGATGGACGGCGCCCCGCCGCTGAGCCGGTTCCGCCACATCATGCTGCCGCATCTGGCGCGCGCGGCGACGGTGGTGATCCTGATCCAGACCATCTTCCTGCTGTCCACCTTTGCCGAAATTCTGGTGACCACCAATGGCGGGCCCGGCACGGCCTCCACCACGCTCACCTACCTCGTCTACGTGCAGTCCTTGCTGCAGTTCGACGTGGGCAGCGGGGCTGCGGGCGGCATCGTCGCGGTCATCCTGGCCAATATCGTTGCGATCTTCCTGATGCGGATGATCGGCAAGAACCTGGAGACCTGAGCAATGGCCCGAGCAACCTCCACCCGCCGCAAGGCCATTGTCACGGTGATCGCCTGGACCATCGGGATCGCCATCTTCTTCCCGATCCTGTGGACGATCCTGACCAGCTTCAAATCCGAGGGCGATGCGATTGCCAGCCCGCCGAAGTTCCTGGTCTTCGACTGGACGCTGGAGAACTATTTCGCGGTGCAGGAACGGTCGGACTACTTCCGCCACTTCTGGAACTCGGTGGTGATCTCTGTCGGATCGACGGTATGTGCGCTCATCATCGGCATTCCGGCGGCGTGGTCGATGGCCTTCGTGCCGGGCCGGCGCACCAAGGACGTGCTGATGTGGATGCTGTCCACCAAGATGATGCCGGCGGTGGGGGTGCTGGTGCCGATCTACCTGATCTTCCGGGATTTCGGGCTGCTGGATACCCGCACCGGTCTGGTGATCGTGCTGACGCTGATGAACCTGCCGATCGTGGTGTGGATGCTTTACACCTACTTCAAGGAAATCCCGTCCGAGATCCTTGAGGCGGCGCGGATGGACGGCGCCGGCCTGCGGTCCGAGATCCTCTATGTGCTGACGCCGATGGCGGTGCCGGGCATCGCCTCGACCATGCTGCTGAACATCATCTTGGCGTGGAACGAGGCGTTCTGGTCGCTGCAGCTTGCCACCTCCAAGGCGGCGCCGCTGACCACGTTCATTGCCGGGTATTCCAGCCCCGAAGGGCTGTTCTACGCCAAACTCTCTGCCGCCTCGACGCTGGCCATCGCACCGATCCTGATCCTGGGCTGGTTCAGCCAGAAGCAGCTGGTGCGCGGGCTGACCTTCGGCGCCGTGAAATAAGGGGACCAGAATGGGCCATATCGAACTGAAGGGCGTGACCAAGCGCTTTGGCGACGCCGAAGTGATCCCGCCGCTGGACCTGACCATCGGCAAGGGCGAATTCGTGGTGTTCGTCGGGCCCTCGGGCTGCGGCAAGTCCACGCTGCTGCGGCTGATCGCCGGGCTGGAGGATACCAGCGGCGGGCGGATCGAGATCGACGGCAAGGATGCGACCGGGCTGCCCCCCGCCAAGCGCGGGCTGGCGATGGTGTTTCAAAGCTATGCGCTCTACCCGCATATGTCGGTGCGCAAGAACATCGGCTTCCCGCTGAAGATGGCGGGGCTGGACAGGGCGGCCATCGACGCCAAGGTCGAGGCGGCGGCGAAGGTGCTGAACCTTGGCGCCTATCTGGACCGGCGCCCGGGCCAGCTGTCGGGCGGGCAGCGCCAGCGGGTGGCCATCGGGCGGGCCATCGTGCGCAGCCCCTCGGCCTTCCTGTTCGACGAGCCGCTGTCGAACCTCGACGCCGCGCTGCGGGTGAACATGCGGCTGGAGATTTCCGAGCTGCACCAGACGCTGAAGACCACGATGATCTACGTGACCCATGACCAGGTCGAGGCGATGACCATGGCCGACAAGATCGTGGTGCTTCAGGCCGGGAAGATCGAGCAGGTGGGCAGCCCGCTGGAGCTTTACCGCGCGCCCGCGAACCGCTTCGTGGCGGGGTTCATCGGCAGCCCGCGGATGAACTTCATCGGCGCCGCCGAGGCGGCCAAGCATGGCGCGCATGAGATCGGCATCCGCCCCGAGCATATCGCCGTCAGCCGCGAGGCGGGGGACTGGGCCGGGACGGTCGGGGTTTCCGAGCACCTCGGCTCCGACACCTTCCTGCATGTGCATACCGAGCATGGCACCCTCAACCTGCGGGCGGGGGGCGACGTGGGCCTCTACCACGGCGACAAGGTGTTCCTGACGCCGGATGCCACGCAGATCCACCGCTTCGATGCCGCGGGGCTGGCGATCTGATGCGGCTGAAGGGGAAATCCGCGCTGATCACCGGATCGGCGCGCGGGATCGGGAAAGCGTTTGCGGCGGCCTATGTGGCCGAGGGCGCGGTGGTGGCGATTGCCGACATCAACCTGCAAGCGGCAGAGGCGGCGGCGGCGGAGATCGGCCCCGGCGCCTATGCGCTGCATCTCGATGTGACGCAGCAGGCCAGCATCGACGCCGCGGTGACGGCGGTGGAGGAGCGGACGGGCGGGCTGGACATCCTGATCAACAACGCGGCGCTGTTCGATCTGGCGCCCATCGTGGACATTACCCGCGAAAGCTATGACCGGCTGTTCCAGATCAACGTCGCGGGGACGCTGTTCATGATGCAGGCCGCGGCGCGGTCGATGATCGCGCGCGGCAAGGGCGGCAAGATCATCAACATGGCCAGCCAGGCTGGGCGCCGCGGCGAGGCGCTGGTGGGCGTCTATTGCGCGACCAAGGCCGCCGTCATCAGCCTGACCCAATCGGCAGGCCTGAACCTGATCGCGCATGGCATCAACGTCAACGCCATCGCGCCCGGGGTGGTGGATGGCGAGCATTGGGACGGCGTCGACGCGCTGTTCGCCAAATACGAGAACCGCCCGCTGGGGGAAAAGAAGCGCCTTGTCGGCGCCGAGGTTCCCCTTGGCCGGATGGCCACCGCTGCCGATCTGACCGGCATGGCCATCTTCCTTGCCTCGCCCGAGGCCGACTACATCGTCGCCCAGACATACAATGTCGATGGCGGCAACTGGATGAGCTGACATGACCCTTTCCAACGCCACCCTTTCCGCGCTTCCCGCAGCCACCCTGCGCCCCGGCTATGACCGCGCAGGCTTGACCCCCGGCATCGTGCATGTCGGCTGCGGCAACTTCCACCGCGCGCATATGGCGGTGTATCTCGACGACCTGTTCGCGTTGGGCGAGGGCCATGACTGGGCGATCCTTGGCGCCGGTGTGCGCGAGGGCGATGCGCGGATGCGCGAGGTGCTGGCGGCGCAGGACTACCTGTCGAGCGTGATCGAGCTGGCGCCGGGTGCCCATTCGGCGCGGGTGATCGGCGCGATGACCGGCTTTGTTCCGGTGGAGCCGGGCAACCCCAGCCTGATCGCGGCAATGGCGGACCCCGCCATCCGCATCGTCAGCCTGACGGTGACGGAGGGCGGCTATTACATTGATCCCAAGACCAATACCTTCAGCCCGGACCATCCCGACATTTTGCACGACGCGGCGAACCCGGACCGTCCGGGCACCGTTTTCGGCGCCATCGTGGCGGCGCTGCGGGCGCGGCGCGCGGCGGGGGTGCAGCCCTTCACCGTGATGTGCTGCGACAATGTCCCCCATAACGGCCATGTCACCCGCGACGCGGTGGTGGGGCTGGCAACCCTGCAGGACGGGGAGCTTGCCGGCTGGATCGCCGAGGCGGTGGCCTTTCCCAACTCGATGGTGGATCGCATCACCCCGGCCACCGGCCCGCGCGAGCGCGAGATGGCGGCGGAATTGGGCCTCGACGATGCCGCCCCCGTCACCTGCGAGCCGTTCCGGCAATGGGTGATGGAGGACAACTTCCCCGCCGGCCGCCCGGCGCTGGAAAAGGTCGGCGTGACCTTCACCCCGCATGTGGACCGCTTCGAGACGATGAAGATCCGCATCCTGAACGGCGGGCACGCGATCATCGCTTATCCCGCCGGGCTGATGGACATCCATTTCGTGCATGAGGCGATGGAAGAGCCGCTGGTCAGTGCCTTCCTCAGCCGGATCCTGTCGTCCGAGGTGATCCCGGTGGTGCCGCCGGTGCCGGGGCAGGACCTGGCAGATTACAAGGCACTGATCGTGGAACGCTTTGCCAACCCCGAGGTGGCGGACACGGTGCGGCGGCTGTGCCTCGACGGCTCGAACCGGCAGCCGAAGTTCATCATCCCGACCATCCGCGACGTGCTGGCGGCGGGGGGAGAGCCGACCGGGCTGATCCTGCTCTCGGCGCTGTGGTGCCGCTATTGCTTTGGCACGACGGAAAGCGGGGCCGAGATCGCGCCGAACGATCCGAACTGGGAGATGCTGACGGCCCGGGCGGCGCGGGCCAAGGATGATCCCGCCGAATGGCTGGCGATGCGCGAGGTTTATGGCGATCTGGGCGAGAACCCGGAGGTGGCCGAAACCTTCGCCACCCTGCTGCGCGCGGTCTGGGCCGAGGGCTGCCGGCCGGTGATGCTGCGGTATCTGGCGGGAGCTCTCTGACACCAGTTACTTCTTTTGCCTTCTCTTCCTTGCCCGGAACAAGGCGCTTCAGCGCCGCCGGGCAGCGCCCGTCCGCCCCCTCGGGCGGGCGCTTCTCAACCGTTGCGCCTAGAACGCCGGTGGAGGTGCGCCGCACCATAAAGCGCCTAGAACCACCGTTGCAGCGCCCACCCGGCGGACGGGCGCTGCCCTCTGACGGTGACGTCTGCAGCCTCTTCTGCGCCTGCGCACCCTGACCTGTTCCCCTCCCCCCTGCCGACAATTGCCCCCAAAGGCCACATTTCCGCCCCGGTTCCGAAAGGCCCTGTCAACCACGCCGCGGCAAGGTCGGCCGTGGTGGATTGGCCTGCGTTCAGGGGTGGACAGTGGCACAAATGGTGTATGGGGGCTCCGCCGGTGGCGGGGCGATGAGCTATCTTTCGGGGGTGCAGGATCTTGAGGTCGTCACGACGGCCCAGGGCACCTTCCTTGTGGCGACCAGCGGCGCGGGGGGCGGGGTTACCACTTTCGCGTTGTCGCCGGGCAAGGCGCCCAAGCTGGTGGACCAGCAGGGGCTGCCCGGGTCTGGCGCGACCGTGCCCGTGGCCGAGATCGGGGTGGTGCAGGTCGGCAATCAGGTGCTGCTGCTGTCGCCCAATGGCGGCGGGCTGAGCGGGGTCAGCCTGTCGGGGACCGGGATGCTGGATCCCGGCACCGGCGTGGCGGGGCCGGGCAGTGCGAGTGCCTTCGTCTCGGTCAGCATCGGCGGCGCGACCTATGTCTATGCGGCCGAGGGCGCGGGGGGCGGCATCGCCGGCTATGCGGTTGCACCCGATCTTGCGCTGACGGCGGCGGGTGGAGCGCAGGCGACAGGCGGCTATGGCGGCGACGTGTCGGCGATGGCAACGGCGACGGTGGGTGGCACAGCCTATGTGCTGGCCGCCTCGGCCAGCGGCGACGGCGTTGCCAGCTACAGCGTCGATCCGGCGACCGGGGCGCTGACGCTGGTGGGCGGCATCGGCGCGCAGGAGGGGCTGGGGGTCAACACGCCCACGGGAATCCAGACGGTGACCATCGGTGGCGCGACCTATGCGATCATGGCCTCGGCCGGCTCCTCCTCGATCAGCGTGGTGGCGGTCGGCGCGGATGGCAGCCTGACCGCCACCGACCACGTGATCGACACGCTGGACACCCGCTTTGACGGCGTGACCGCGCTGGAGGCGATCACCGTCGGCGACCGCGCCTTCATCATTGTGGGCGGCGCCGATGACGGGCTGACGCTGTTCACGCTGCTGCCCGATGGCACGCTGGTCTATCTGCAGACGATCAGCGACAGCGCCGCCACCACCCTCGACAATGTCGCTGCGATCACCGCGGTGCAGGTCGGCTCTGACATCCAGGTCTTCGTGTCCTCGCAATCCGAGCCGGGGATCAGCCAGTTCGTGCTGCCGGTCGCCGCGCTTGGGGTCACGCTGACCGCGCCCGGTTCGGGCGGGACGCTTGCAGGGGGCGCGGGCGAGGATCTGCTGATGGGCGGCGCCGGCAATGATACGCTGACCGGCGGAGCGGGGGCGGATATCCTGGTGGACGGCGCCGGCAGCGACCGGATGACCGGGGGCAGCGGCGCCGACATTTTCGTGCTGAGCTTTGATGGCGTGCTGGACACGATCACCGATTTCGAGGCGGGGGTGGACCGGCTGGACCTGTCGGCCTGGCCGATGCTCTATGACCCTTCGCAGCTGACCTTCCAGTCCACCAGCTACGGCGCGATCATCAGCTATCGCGGCGAGGTGCTGGAGATCTATTCCGCCGACGGCCGCTCGCTGACGCTGGCACAGGTGTTCCCCGGGGGCTTCATCGGCCCCGACAGGCCGCCGTTGGTGCTGACGACGCCGGACATCGTCGCCACGCCGGGGCCGGACCATCTGGTGGGCACCGAGTGGGACGACGAGATCTTCGGGCTGGCCGGCAACGACACCATACTGGGCGGCGCCGGCAATGACCTGCTGGATGGCGGCGAGGGCGACGACTACATCGAAGGCGGCGACGGCAATGACCGGATCCATGGCGGTCCGGGCAATGACACGATCCGCGCCGGCAATGGCGACGATCAGGTCTGGGGCGGACCGGGCAGCGATACGGTGATGCTGGGCGAGGGCGATGATGTCTTCGACGACAGCGCCCAGACCGCGCCGGGGCCGGGCGATACTGTCTGGGGCTGGACGGGGAATGACATCATCAGGGGCGGCGCCGGGGATGACGTCTTCTACGGCGAGGATGGCGAGGACATCCTGGAAGGCGGCGGGGGCGACGACAAGCTTTATGGCGGCAACGGCTATGACACGATCCGCGGCGGCGATGGCGATGACCAGATCTGGGGCGGCAACGGCCGCGACCTGATCTACATGGGCAATGGCGACGATATTTTCTACGACAATGACCAGACCGGCGAGAAGGGCGGCGACACCGTCTATGCCGGGCCCGGCAATGACACGATCTATGGCCGGGGCGGCGATGACGTGCTGCATGGCGAGGAGGGGGACGACTACATCGAGGGCGGCGAAGGCAATGACATGATCCATGGCGGTCCGGGCAATGACACGATCCGGGCCGGGACCGGCAACGATCAGGTCTGGGGCGGGGCGGGCAGCGATACGGTGATGCTGGGCGAGGGCGATGATGTCTTCGACGACAGCGCCCAGACCGCGCCGGGGCCGGGCGATACCGTCTGGGGCTGGACGGGGAATGACATCATCAAGGGCGGCGCCGGGGATGACGTCTTCTACGGCGAGGACGGCAATGACACGCTGATCGGCAATGGCGGGGACGATCAGCTCTATGGCGGCAACGGCGATGACCTGATCCGCGGCGGCGATGGCGACGATCAGGTCTGGGGCGGCAACGGCCGCGACCTGGTCTATCTGGGCAATGGCGACGACATTTTCTACGACAATGACCAGACCGGGCCGCAAGGGGCCGACACCGTCTATGCCGGGCCGGGCAATGACACGATCTACGGGCGGGGCGGCGACGATCTGCTCTATGGCGAGGAAGGGGACGACTACATCGAGGGCGGCGACGGCAATGACCGGATCCATGGCGGTCCGGGCAATGACACGATCCGCGCCGGCAATGGCGACGATCAGGTCTGGGGCGGGCCGGGCAGCGATACGGTGATGCTGGGCGCGGGCAATGACCTCTTCGATGACAGCGCCCAGACCGCGCCGGGGAAGGGCGATACCGTCTGGGGCTGGACCGGCGATGACATCATCAAGGGCGGCGCGGGCGATGACGTCTTCTATGGCGAGGACGGGAATGACCGGCTGGAGGGCGGCGGTGGCAATGATCAGCTCTATGGCGGGGCGGGGGAGGACTGGATCATCGGGGGCACCGGCAATGACTTTCTGGTCGGCGGCACCGGGTCCGATACCTTCGTGTTCCGTCCCGGCGACGGCGCCGACCGGATCGCCGATTTCGAGGACGGCCTCGACGTGATCCGGCTGGAGGGCACAGGGCAGAGCTATTCCAGTCTGACCATCACCTACAGCGCGGGCAATGCGCTGATCGACTACGGCAGCGGCACCATCACGCTGGAGGGCGTGGCCGCGGGCAGCCTCGGGGCCGATGACTTCGTCTTTGCCTGAGGTCCCGGCTCACCCCTCGCCCAGAATGGCGCGGTGGTGCCGCCCCAGCAGCACAAGGCCAAGCGCGAGGCAGCCAAGGCCGAGACCATAGACATAGACATACGACACCCCCGGCGTCTCATACCCCGCATAGAGGCCCCGGCGCATCTCGCCCACCACATGCACCACCGGGTTCAGCGCCAGCCAGAAGTCGTAGGGCACCGGAATATCCTCGGGCAGGAAGAACACGCCCGACACGATGAACAGTGGCCGGGTGACGATCTGCCAGATCCGCTCCCACAGCGGCCAGGTGTTGAACAACAGGCAGTTCAGCGCGCCGATCCCCAGCCCCAAGACCGACGCCATGGCCATCGCCGACAGGATCCGCGGCAGATCTGGGGTGATGTCCGCCCCAAGCACCACAACAATCCCGGCGATGACCAGGCAGAAGACCAGCGCATGGGTCAGCAGGTTCAACGCGAACCGCGCCAGCAGCGCATCGAGGAAGGTCACCGCCGGATAGGTCAGCAGCGGGCGCGAGAAGCGGATGGCGTTCGCCACCTTGTTCGCGGTGTCGAGCACCATGGTGAAGGGCAAATAGCCGGTCGCGTAGAACAGCGCGAAGCTGGAGCCGAGCGCGGGCGCCCTGAGCGCGATCGAAAATGCCACAGACAGCAGCGCGATTGCCGCCACGGGTTCGGCCACCGCCCAGAGATAGCCGCCGGGCGAGCGGCCGAAGGTGGTTTCCATCTCGCGCAGGATCAGCGCCGCCACGGCGCGCACCGTTTTGCCCCGCCGGATTTTCCGGGCCGCCTTAAGCATCGGTTGACCATCCCTGCTGTATGCCGGGCCTTGCCGACCCGCGCTGCCATCTGGCGCGAGATTGGTTTCCGAAACGCAAACGGGCGCCGGGCGCCGGGGGGCGATGTGACAGAAGGCACGCTGAACAGGCCCGCGGTCGCGGGAGAGAGCGCCGCGCAGGGGGCCACTCCGCACCCCGCCGCGCAGAATGTGGTGCAGATCGGCGGGCCAAAGCCCGCGCCGCACTGGCCTGACACTGGACGGCCCGAGGCAGTTCAGCCGCAGCGCCCGGCCCCGCCCCGCGGCGGGCCGGCGGTGGGCCATCGCGGCAATGCGCTGGTGGCGCAGGCGCTGCACAAGCCGCAAAACGCCCTGCAGACCGCACAGCACATGCTGCCCGCGCCGCGCCCCGCTGCCCCGCTGCCGCGCGCCCCTCAGCCTGCCGCCACGCCCGGCTCTGCCCGGCTGAGGCCGCGGCACCGCGGCGCCATGTGGGCCTTTGCGCTGCTGGTGCTGCTACCCTTCGCAGCGCTGGTCTGGTATCTGTGGGCCGTGGCAGAGGATCAATATGCCTCGGTCACCTCCTTCTCGGTCCGGCGCGAGGATCAGGCCTCGCCGATGGAGATGCTGGGCGGCTTTGCCGGGCTCTCGACCGGCAGTTCCTCGGATACCGACATCCTTTATGAATTCATCCGCAGCCAGGACATGGTGGCGCGCATCGACGCGAAGCTGGACCTGCGCGCCATGTATGGCCGCCCGGGGCCCGACCCGGTCTTCACCCTGCCCGCCGATGCCACGGTCGAGGATCTGCGCGACCATTGGCAGCGGATGGTGCGAATCTCCTACGATCAGGGCGACGGCATCCTCGAGCTGACGGCGCTGGCCTTCACGCCGCAGGGCGCGCAGCAGCTGGCAACGGCGATCCTTGAGGAAAGCACGGCGATGATCAACGATCTCTCTGCCGCCGCCCGCGCCGATGCCACCCGCCACGCGCAGGACGAGCTGGACCGGGCGATGGCGCGGCTGCAATCGGCGCGCGCGGCGCTGACCGGCTTTCGCAGCACCCATCAGATCGTCGATCCCGAGGCGGATCTGCAAAGCCAGATGGGGGTGATCGACACGCTCAACACCCAGCTGGCCGAGGCGCTGATCGAACTCGACATGCTGCTGCAGGCGACGACTGCCGCGGACCCCCGGGCGCGACTGCGACAGGACAAGATCGCGGTGATCGAGGCGCGGATCGCGGCAGAGCGTGGCAAGTTCGGTGCCGGCAGCGGCGGCGAGGCCTATGCCACGGTGGTGGGCGAGTTCGAGCGGCTGACGGTGGAGCGGGAGTTTGCCGAGCAGAGCTACCTCTCGGCCCTTGCCGCGCATGACCTCGCCCGGGCCGAGGCGCAGCGCCAGAACCGCTATCTGGCCGCGCATGTGCGCCCGACGCTGGCGCAGACGGCGGAATACCCGCAGCGGCTGCGGATCGCGGCGCTCGCGGGGCTGTTCCTGCTGCTGGGCTGGTCGGTGCTGACCCTGATCGCCTGGTCGATCCGCGACCGGAGGTAGGGATGATCCGGCTGCAGGACCTGTCCAAGACCTACCGGCTGAACGGCGCCCGCAAGCTGGTCGCGGACCGGCTGACGGCGGAGTTTCCCACGGGGCGCTCCGTCGCGCTGCTGGGGCGCAACGGCGCCGGGAAGTCGAGCCTGCTGCGCATGATCGCCGGCACGATGGACCCCGATGCCGGCGAGGTGCTGACCGATGGCACCATTTCCTGGCCGGTTGGCTTTGCCGGCTCGCTCCACCCGGACCTGACCGGCGCGCAGAATGTCCGCTTCATCGCCCGGATCTACGGGGTCGATACCGGCGAGCTGTGCGATTTCGTCGAGGATTTCGCCGGGCTCGGCGACCATTTCCGCCTGCCGTTCCGCACCTATTCCTCGGGCATGCGCTCGCGCCTCGCCTTCGGGGCCTCGATGGGCATCCGGTTCGACACCTATCTGGTGGATGAGGTCACCTCGGTCGGCGATGCCGCCTTCAAGGCCCGCAGCGAGGCGTTGCTGATCGAGCGGCTGGGGCAATCCTCGGCCATCGTGGTGTCGCATTTCATGGGGATGATCCGGCGGATCTGCGATGCGGGGGCGGTGCTGGAGAACGGCCGGCTGACCTTTTACGACGATGTCGAGGAGGCGATCCGCCACCACGAGCGCAACATGCGCGAGACGGTGGCGATGGAGCGGCTGGCATGACCGGCGCCGCGCCACGGATCGCCGTTCTGGGCGCAGGGGGGCGGGTCGGCAGCTTGCTGCAGCGGTCCGGCGCGATGCCGGGCGCGCTGTGGCTCTCGCGCCGGGGCGGCGAGGGAGTGGAGCCCTGGGATCCGCTGGCGGAGCCTGCCCCCAAGACGCTGCAGGGCGTCGAGGTGATGATCTGCCTTGCTGGAGCCACCGTGGGGCCCGATCTTTCGGCCAACACCCGGCTGGCGCTGGTTGCGGTTGACGCCGCCGCGGCGGCCGGGATCGGTCATGTGTTCATCGCCTCCAGCATCGCCGTCTATGGCTCCGAGGGCACGCCCTGGCGCGAGGATGCGCCACTGCGCCCGCAGTCGGGCTATGGTCGCGCCAAGGTGGACATGGAGGCGGCGCTGCGGGCCGCACCGGCCAAGGGCGCAGAGTGGAAGGGGGCCGGGGCTGCGGCTTCGCTGGCATTGGGGGGCGCGCAGGGCGCTGCCAAGGGCCGCGTTGCGTTGCAGGTCCGGCCTGGCAGCGGCGTGCCGCAGGTCAGCGTGCTGCGGATGGGCAATGTGGTCGGCGCGGATGCGCTCTCGGCGGCCATCGCGGGGGGGCAGCCGGTCATGCTCGACCTCTGCCCGGGCGGCGGCAGCCCGATGCGCTCGGTGATCGGGCCGGTGACGCTTGGCCGGGCGCTGATGTCGCTGGCGGCCCGGGCAGGGTCCGGCGCGGGGCTGGCATCGGTGCTCAATCTGGCGCAGCCCGGTCCGGTGGCGATGGCGGCACTCTGCGTGGCGGCGGGACGCGAGTTTGGCTGGCGGGCCGCGACTCCGCAGACCCTCGCGCTGGCCGCGCTCGATACCGGGGCGGTGGAGGCAATCGTGCCGCTGCCCGCCGCGGACCCCGCCGCGCTGATCGCCGAGTGGCGCGCCGCAGGGGGCCTGCCATGACCGCTGGCCGCCGCGCCTTCGACCTCGGCCTTGCCGCGCTGCTGGCGCTGCTGCTGTCGCCGCTGATCCTGGGGGTGGCGCTGCTTGCATTGGCCCTGCAGGGCCGGCCGGTCTTCTACCTGTCAGAGCGGATGCGGGCCCCGGACCGGGCTTTCCGGCTGGTCAAGTTCCGCACGATGGCCCCCGATCCGGCGGATTGCGGTGTATCGGGCGGCGACAAGGAAGCGCGGATCACCCGGCTCGGCGCAGTGCTGCGCCGCAGCCGGCTTGATGAGTTGCCGCAGCTGTGGAACATCCTGCGCGGCGACATGAGCTTGGTCGGCCCCCGCCCGCCGTTGCGCCGCTATGTCGAGGCCTTTCCAGACCTTTATGCGCAAGTGCTGCAAACCCGCCCCGGGGTGACCGGCCTCGCCACGCTGGTCTTTCACCGGCATGAGGAGCGGATCCTGGCCGCCTGTCGCACGCGGGCCGAGACGGAGGCCGCCTATACGCGCCGCTGCGTGCCGCGCAAGGCGCGGATCGACCTGATCCACCAGGCCCGGCGCACCCCCTGCGCCGATCTGGCAATTCTGGCGCGCACCTTGGCCAGTGCTGCCGGCCGGCTGCGCGATCGGCCGCGGGCGCGGCGGCGCGGGCGGGCCTAGCCGGGGCGCATCCGGACCGCGGCGCTGGCCACCTGCCACGCCCCGATCTGTCGCGGCGGCAGTCGGGCTTGTCATTCTGTCGCGGATCGCCGGCGACATTGCGGCGCATCCTTGCCCGTGCCTCGCGCCCCAAAGCGGCGCCCGATCGAGGTGCTGCGGCGCCGCCTTGCGCGAGGCGACCCCGCCTGCACGCCGGATTCCATCCCCCAAGAACGCGCCGGCCCGCGGAAGTGCCATCCCGCCTTGCCGCGATCATCACAACGCGCCGTTAACCCCCTTCGTGCAAGGCTTGGCCATGGTCTTCGCTTCGGTCCTTCCCCCGCTGCTGCATCTGGCCCGGTCGCTTGGCCGGGCGGAAAAGATGGCGGTTCTGGTCTTCATGGACGGGGCGCTGGCACCGCTCGCCCTGTGGCTGGCGCTGATCGCGCAGGATAGCAGCCTGCGCGGGCCCGCCGCGCTGCAGGGTCTGTGGCTGTTCGCGCCGGCGCTGTCGCTGGCTGCGGCGGCGCTGGCGCTGGCGCTTGGCATTCCGCGCGCCCGGCTGAAATCCTATGACGGGGCCGGCCTCGCGCGCACCGCCCTGCACGGCACGGCACTGGCCGGCCTTGGCGCGGCGCTGGCGCTGCTCGCGGGGCTGGCGCTGCCGCCCGGGCTCTGGGCGGTGTTCGCGCTGCTGTTCGTGCTGCTGGCGGCAGGGATGCGGCTGGGGATGCTGCAGGCGCTTGAGGCGCTCTATCGCTCCGAGGCGCCGGTGACGCGGGTGCTGATCTACGGCGCAGGGATGACCGGGATCCAGTTGGTCTCGGCGCTCAAGCGCCATGCCGCGATACGGCCCGTGGCCTTCGTCGATGACAATCCCGGCCTGCAGGGGCTGACGGTGGCGGGCCTGCCGGTGCATCGCCCCGCCCGGCTGGCCGAGATTGTCGCCCGCCAGCGCATCGGCCGCGTGGTGCTGGCGATGCCGGCGCTGCCGCGGGCGCGGCAGGCGGTGATCGCGCGCGCCCTGCAGCCATTGGGGGTGGAGGTGCAATCGGTGCCCTCCTTCGCGCAGATGATCGGCACCGAGGCCGCGCCGGACAGGCTGCAGCCCGTGCTGCCGGGCGCCTTTCTGGGCCGTGCTGCCGTCGCGGATGCGCTGGAGGGGCTGGCGGCGGTTTACGCCGGGCGCACGGTGCTGGTCACCGGCGCTGGCGGCACCATCGGGGCAGAGCTGTGCCGGCAGATCCTGTCGCTGCGGCCTCGGCGGCTGGTGCTGCTCGACCATGCCGAATACGCGCTCTACGCCATCGAGCGCGAGCTGCGGCCGCTGGCCGAGGAGGCGGGCGTCGCGCTGGTGGCGGTGCTTGGCTCTGTGGGCCAGGCCGGCCTGCTGCGCCGCCTGTTCGCGGCGCAGCGCGTCGACATCGTGCTGCACGCTGCCGCCTACAAGCATGTGCCGCTGGTCGAGGCCAATCCGCTGGCGGGGCTGGCGAACAATGTGCTGGGGACCGAGGTTCTGGCCCGCGCCGCGCGGGCGGCAGGCGTCCGGCGCTTCGTGATGATCTCGTCGGACAAGGCGGTGCGCCCGACCAATATCATGGGCGCCTCGAAGCGGCTGGCCGAGATCGTGATTCAGGACATGGCGGCGCGAAGTGGGGGGCGAACGCTGTTCTCGATGGTGCGTTTTGGCAATGTGCTCGGCAGTTCCGGCTCGGTGATCCCGCTGTTTCAGGAACAGGTGGCCCGCGGCGGCCCGGTCACCGTGACCGGGCATGACGTGACCCGCTTCTTCATGACGGTGGAAGAGGCGGTGGCGCTGGTACTGCGTGCCGGTTCGCTGGCCAGGGGCGGCGAGGTCTTCCTGCTGGACATGGGCGCGCCGGTGCGGATCGGCGATCTGGCGCGGCAGGTGATCGAGGCGATGGGCGGCACCCCCCGGGATGCCGCGAACCCGGACGGGGAAATCGAGATCCTCGAAATCGGCCTGCGCCCCGGCGAGAAGCGCCATGAGGAGTTGCTGATCGGCGGCAATGCGCGCCCGGCGGGACATCCCAAGATCTATGCCGCGCAAGAGGCCTTCCCCTCCGAGGTGGAGGTGGCGGCCCTGCTGCGCGACCTGCGCGAGGCGGTGGAGGAGGAGGCACTGCCGCGGGCGCTGCAGGCGATCAGCCGCTGGGTCGAGGGCTATGAAGACACCGCCGCGCCGCCGCCGGACCTGCGCCTCAGCGGGACGAGGCTGTGAGGTCGTGGTGGTGCCGTCGGTCCGTACGCGGCCTTCGGTGCGGAAAAGAACAAAACGGGTAAGTCGCCATTAACCCTGCCATGGGAAGGATTCGATCCATGGGACGCGCCGGCAGACTCGCCGGTGCCGGGTCGGCCAGAAAGGGACCGGGATGAGATCTGAAAAACTTCTGCTGGTGGGGGCCGGGCTGTCGGGCGCGGTGATCGGGCGGACGCTGGCCGAGGCCGGGCACCGCGTCACCGTGATCGACCAGCGCAGCCATGTCGGCGGCAACTGCCATACCGAGCGGGACCCGGAAACCGGGGTCATGCTGCATGTCTATGGCCCGCATATCTTCCACACCGATGATGCCGGCGTCTGGGACTATGTGAACCATTTCGCCCGGTTCCTGCCCTACAAGAACCAGGTCAAGACCACGACCGGCGGTTCGGTCTATTCGCTGCCGATCAACCTGCACACGATCAACCAGTTCTTCGGCCGCACCCTGCGCCCCGAGGAGGCCGCCGCCTTCATCGAGGATCAGGCCGATACCAGTATCGAGGACCCGGCGAGCTTTGAGGAACAGGCGCTGCGCTTTGTCGGGCGCGATCTCTACGAGGCGTTCCTGAAGGGCTACACGATGAAGCAATGGGGCTGCGCGCCCTCGGAACTGCCCGCCTCGATCCTCAAGCGGCTGCCGGTGCGCTTTACCTATGACGACAACTATTTCTTCCATCGGTTCCAGGGGATGCCCGAGGACGGCTATACCGCGATGATCACCCGGATCCTCGACCATCCGGGGATCTGCGTGCTGCTCGACACGCCCTTCGAACCGGGCATGGCGCAGGATTTCGACCATGTCTTCTATGCGGGCCCGCTGGATGGCTGGTTCGGCTACGACGCCGGCCGCCTCGGCTATCGCACGCTGGATTTCGAGCGATTCTGTGAGCGGGGTGACTGGCAGGGCTGCGCGGTGATGAACTATGGCGATGTCACCGTGCCCTGGACCCGCATCACCGAGCACAAGTATTTCGCCCCCTGGGAGCGGCATGATGCGACCATCTGCTACCGCGAATACAGCCGTGCCGCGGACCCGGGCGACGTGCCCTATTACCCCGTGCGGCTGGTCGCGGAAAAGGCGCTGCTGGGGGACTACGCTGCCCGCGCGGCCGGGGCCGAGCGGGTGACCTTCGTCGGCCGGCTGGGCACCTACCGCTATCTCGACATGGATGTGACGATCCGCGAGGCGATGGATACCGCCGCGGCGTTTCTGGCGAGCCGCACGGCGCGCAAGCCGGTGCCTGCCTTCGTCCACGCCCCGCTGTGAGGGTGCAATGACCTCCGATGCAGTCCGCTGCCGCACCCCCGATCCTGCCCTCTGTCCAGAGTCGGATTGGGCGACCGATCGGCCTCCGTCCATGGCGGCGGTCGTCGTCACCTGCAACCGCCCGGCGCAGCTGCGCGCCACGGTCGAGGCTCTGCTGGCCGCGCCGCTGGACCGGATCTGCATCGTCGACAACGGCGCCTGCGGCGATGCCCCGGATGGCACCGCGGCCTGGCTCGCCGGCCTCCACGATCCGCGGCTGGTCCTGCTGTCGCCGCCGCGCAACCTCGGCGGAGCCGGCGGCTTCGCGCTGGGGCTGGCAGAGCTGGAGGCGCGGGCAGACCCCGACTGGATCGTGGTGATGGATGATGACGCCCGCCCGGCGCCCGGCGCCATCGCCCGGTTCCGCGCCGCGCCCCCGGCCGGATGGGATGCGGTGGCGGCCGCAGTGCGCGACCCCGCCGGCCGGATCGCCGAGATGAACCGGCCGGCGCGCAATCCCTTTGCCAGCCTCCGGCGCTTTGCGGCGACGCTGGTCCGCGGGCGGCCTGCCTTCCACCTGACCGATGCCGACTATCTGGCCGAGACCCCGACCGAGATCGACATCGCCTCTTTCGTCGGCCTGTTCCTGTCGCGGCGGGCGCGGCAAATGGGTGGTCTCCCTGATGCGCGGCTGTTCATCTATGGCGATGATGTGCTGCATTCGCTGCATATGCGGGCGCTGGGGCTGCGGATCGGCTTCGATCCCCGGATCCGGTTCGAGCATGATTGCCGTACCCTCCAAGGCAGCGCCTGGATCTACCGGCCGCTGTGGAAGGCCTATTATCACCACCGCAATCTGCTGCAGGTGTTCCGTGCCGCGGCAGGGCGCTGGCTGTTCGGGCCGGTGGCGCTGGTGCGTCTTGCGCGATGGGCCCTGCGGGCGCGCCATTACCGCGGCCCCGAGCGAAAGGTCTATCTGCGGCTGTTGAGCCTCGCGGTGCTGGACGGGGTTCGGGGGCACCTTGGCCGCCCGCATGAGGAGGTGCTGGCGCTGGCCGCAAGTGCCCGCCGCCCTGTGCCGCCGCAAGCCTCGGCCCGCGGCGCTCCGAAGACCGCGGCGCAGGAGGATGCCGCATGAAGCTGCTGCTGTTCATCGGTCATCACAAGGTCGGTTCGACCTCGTTGCAGGATTTCCTGTGGCGCAACGCGGCGGCCCTGCTGCGCGCCGGCATCCTCTACCCGCCGGTGGAAAGCGACGGCCATGCCCGGCTGCTGCGTCAGGCGCTGGTCGGCCCTGACCCCGAGCCGCAGCCGTGGAATGCGCGCGAATCGCACAATGCCCTCGCCTTCCGGATGCTGTTCGAGGCGGTTCAGTATCCGGTGCCGCCCTGGCACCCGGATCTGCCCTCGGTGCATCAGATGGAAACCGCGATCCGCAACCAGATCCGGGTGCATCAGCCGCGTGCGGTGATCCTGTGCTCCGAGGTGTTCGCCAATTTCGGGGCCTGGGCGCCGGGGCTGATCGGCCAGCTGGGCCGGCTGTTCGAGGGGGCGGAGGTGTCGCTGCATTGCACGCTGCGCCGGCCGGACCAGTATCTTGCCGCCTGGCATGCGCAGCGCATCCGCTTTGGCGACCGGGTGGATCCGCTGCGCGCGCAGGGGCTGGAGGAGTATCGCGGCACCATCCATCTCGATTACGCGCTGCTGCTGGCACCCTGGCTGACCGCCTTCCCCGAGGCGCGGCTTTCGCTGCGCAACTATGCCGATGTGGTGGCGGCCGGCGGCTCGGTCGCGGATTTCGTCGCGCAATCGGGGCTGGCCTTCCCGCCGGGGCTGGCGCCGGAGCGGCGGGTCAACCTCTCGATCCATCCGGCGCTACTCGAATATGCCCGCTGCGCTGCCACGCAGTTCCCTCAGCCCGAGGTCGAACGCTTCTGCGATTTCCTGATCGCGGTCTCGGACCGGGTCGGCGCGCCGCCCCGCGAGGATGTCGAGATGTTCGGCGCCGCCAACCGCGCCGCCCTGCTCGATGCCTTCGCGCCGTCGGAGGCCTTCCTGACCACGCTGTCCGGCAAGCCCTTCTTCGCGCAGATGAACCGCGCCGCCCTGCCGCGTCCGGTGCCCGAGGTCGAGGCGGCGCGCGCCGTGCGCACGCCGCTGCTGGCGCGGCTGCGGGGGGCTGGCCGCAGCCTGCCGCGCCTCTGCGGCGGCTCACCCACGCTCGAGCCCGGCCTTGCCGAAACCTTCCTCCCCTTTGTCCGAAGCCTGGAGTTTTCCTGATGCCGACCACCCCGACCCCCCCGCTGACACTCCAGCACATGATCCTGCCAGAGCAGGGGATCTGCACGGAAATGGAGCTTTACGTGCATCTGCACGGGGCCTCTGGCGTCAATCTCGGCGACGGCACGATCTGGCTGGGCGGTGGCGGCGTCGCCTGTTTCGACACCTATTTCAACCTGCTCTCGATCGGGAAATGGCACGGCGCCGCCCCGTTTTCCTCGCTCTCGCTCGAGGTGCAGGCGCAGGGCCGGTTCGAGCTGCGCGTCTATCACGCCATCCCCGGCCGCTCGTGGGAACTGCTGGCCTGCGCCCTGCATGAACTGCCCGAGCAGGGCCGGCTCTCTCTCGACCTGTCGCATTTCGCCGTCAACGCCACCGCTGGGGTGATCTTCTTCGAGCTGCGGGCGATCTGGGATACCGTGCTGCGGGGCGCGCGCTTCGTCACCGATGACCCGCCCCTGCGCCAGCCGCGTCTTGGCATCTGCATCACCACCTTCCGGCGCGAGGCCGAGGTGGCGCGCACGGCCGGCCGGCTCGATACCTTCATCGCCGGGTCCGAGTTTGCGGGGCAGATGCATGCCTTTGTCGTGGACAATGGCGGCACCGCCGAGCTTGGCGACCTGGCGCATGTCGACCGGGTGGCGAACCGCAATCTGGGCGGCGCCGGCGGCTTTGCCCGCGGCATGGCCGAGGCCGAGGCCTGGGGGTTTGATCACTGCCTGTTCATGGATGACGACGCCGCCTTCCACATGGAAAGCATCCACCGCACGCTCGCCTTCCTGTCGCGGGCGCAGGATCCGCGCACGGCGGTGGCGGGGGCGATGATCTCCAACACCCATAAATGGGCGATGTGGGAAGCGGGCGCGACCTTCGACCAGCATTGCCGCCCGCAGCAGGGCGGGCGCGACCTGCGCCGCCGAGACGAGGTTCTGGAGATGGAATTCCAGACCTCTGCCCCGGCAGATCCCAACTTCTATGGGGGGTTCTGGTTTTTCGCCTTCCCGGTCGCGGCTGTCCGCGCCCGGCCCTTCCCCTTCTTCGTGCGCGGCGACGATGTCAGCTTCTCGCTGGCGAATAGCTTCCGGTCCGTCACGCTCAACGGCGTTGTGTCCTTCCAGGACGATTTCACCGAGAAGGAGTCGGTGACAACCCATTACCTCGACCTGCGCAGCCACATGGTCCATCACCTGGCGGTGGAGCGGCTGGGGCAGGGGGCTTGGGCTACCGCGATGATTCCGCTACGATTTTTGGCGCGCAGCCTCGCCCGCTTTCACTATGAGACGGCCGCCGCAGAGCTGCTGGCCTGGCGCGACGTGATGCAGGGGCCGGAGTTCTTTGCCGCGAATGCCGATATGTCGGTGCGGCGGCTGACGCTTGGCGCCATTGCCAGCGCCGAAGTCTGGGGTCCGCGGTCGGGCGCACAGCTGGAGCCGCGCCGGCCGAGGCTGCGGGGCCGGGTCGCAGCGGCCCTGCTGTGGATCACGATGAACGGCCACCTGCTGCCGCTGCCCCGGCTCTGGGCCGGCAAGGCGGTGCTGCCGGGCGGCGCGCGGGCAGATCTGGCGGCAGTGCGCGGCTGCCGGCGGATCAGCTATCACCGGCCCGGCGAGGACAAGGCCTATACCGTGCGCCGGTCCGACGCGCGGTTCCTGGCCCTGATCTGGCAGATCGGCTTGACATTGCTGGCCTTTTTGCATGGTCATGCCGCGCTGCGCCGGCGCTACCTTGTGGCCTACCCGGCGATGACCTCGGCAGAGTTCTGGCAGCAGAGCTTCCCTCCGCTGGCAGAGGCGGGTCAGGCGGCCCCGGCCCCCCGCGCCACGCGCGCAACTGGCCAAGGCACTCTCGCGCCCGCCTCGGGTCGGACGGAGGGGCGCGGGTCAGAAAATATCAGCCAGATACAGCAAGATGATGATCGGGATCGGGATGCCGATAGCCCAGGCCAGAATACCCTTCATGCCATGTCTCCAGTGGCCCCGCGGTCCGGTCCGCGCCGCGGGGCAAACGCCGGGGACGCGGCCGAGGTTCCCCGCCGTTCCCGCGCCGCACATTGAGCGATCCGGCGCGGAACTTGCCTGTGGAGGCTGCCCGTGCCGATGCGGCGCCGGAGGATCCAAGGTGCGGCAACGAAACGTGGCCACCCCCGGGGCAGGCGTAGCCAAAGCGCCCATGTTCATTCCGACGGCGGGCGCCTAGGGTCATGCGGCGGGGATGCGCGGAAGGTGGAGCATGGCACAGATCGACGAGTTGAGGGCCCGCGCTGGCGGGGTTTGCGAAATCTGCGGGGCGGCAGGAGACCTGGCCGCGGTGGAGGTTCCGCCCTCCGGGGAGGAGGCGCTGCTCTGCGCCATCTGCCGCGGCGAGGCCGAGGCGCCGTCCGGGCATTGGCGCTGCCTTGAGGGCGCGATGTGGTCGGGCGTTCCGGCGGTTCAGGTGCTGGTCCACCGCCGCCTCTCGGGCATGGACGAGCCTTGGGCCCGCGAGGCGCTGGAGGGGATGATGCTGGACGCCGCGACCCTTGCCTGGGCCGAGACGGGGAAACCTCTGGCCGGGATCGAGCACCGCGACGCCAACGGCGCGTTGCTGGCGCAGGGCGATACCGTGGTGCTGATCAAGGACCTGCAGGTCAAGGGCGCCGGCTTCACGGCCAAGCGTGGCACGGCGGTGCGCGGCATCAGCCTTGTGACCGAGAACGCCGCCCAGATCGAGGGCCGCGTTGAAGGCCAGCGGATCGTGATCCTGACCGAGTTCGTGAAGAAGAAGTAGCAGCGCCCGAGTCTGGTCCGGGTCCCGCGGCTAGTCCGGCGGCCGGGACAGCGGCACTGCGGGGCGGCAGGTGGTCTGGCCGGGGGATGCCTTGCGGGGAGGATTGCGCGGAAGGCCGGATGGCCTTCCGCGCGTGATCCGGTCAGATGCGTCCGGTCAGATCCGGCCCATCAGGACCAGGATCAGCAGGACCACCACGATCAGGCCGAGGCCGCCGGAGGGGCCATAGCCCCAGGCGCGCGAATGGCCCCAGGTGGGCAGCGCGCCGACAAGCGCCAGGATCAGGATGATGAGGAGAATGGTGCCGATTGTCATCGAAGAGCCCTTTCAAGGATGGGCCAGAAGTGGCCGTCCTGTCACAAGCCCGTGTGCGGGCGAAAGGTTCCATCGCACGGCCCCGTGAGGCCGCCACAGATGCACCGCCGTTGCCAACGGGGCGCCGCTTTCCGGCAGCGCCCCCTGCGCTCAGCGCGTGAACTTCTTGTACTTCACCCGCTTCGGCTCTACCGAATCCGGCCCAAGCCGGCGGATCTTGTCCTGCTCGTAATCCTCGAAGTTGCCCTCGAAGAACTCCACATGCGCATCGCCCTCGAAGGCGAGGATGTGCGTGCAAAGCCGGTCAAGGAAGAAGCGGTCGTGCGAGATGATCACCGCGCAGCCCGCGAAATCCTCGATCGCCGCTTCCAGCGCCTGCAGGGTTTCGACGTCGAGGTCGTTGGTCGGCTCGTCAAGCAGCAGAAGGTTCCCGCCCTCTTTCAGCAGCTTGGCCATGTGGACGCGGTTACGCTCGCCGCCCGACAGCAGGCCGACCTTCTTTTGCTGGTCCGAGCCCTTGAAGTTGAAGGCGCCGACATAGCTGCGGCTGGCAATCGCGGCATCGCCCAGCTGGATCATCTCTGCCCCGCCAGACACCTCTTCCCACACGGTCGCATTCGGATCGAGCGCATCGCGCGACTGGTCCACGAAGGACATCTTCACGGTATCGCCGATCACCACGCTGCCCTCGTCGGGCTGCTCGTCGCCGGTCAGCATCCGGAACAGCGTCGACTTGCCGGCGCCGTTCGGGCCGATCACGCCGATGATCCCGCCCGGCGGCAGGGTGAAGCTGAGGTTCTCGATCAGAAGCTTGTCGCCCATCGCCTTCTTCAGGCCCTCGACCTCGATCACCTTGTTGCCAAGACGCGGGCCGTTCGGGATGACGATCTGGGCCTTGCCGACACGGTCCTTGACCGACTCGTCCGCCATCTTGTTATAGGCGGCGATCCGGGCCTTGGACTTGGTCTGCCGGGCCTTGGCGCCGGAACGGATCCACTCCAGCTCCTTCTCCAGCACCTTTTGCTTGGCCTTGTCCTCGCGCGCGTCCTGCGACATGCGCTTGGCCTTCTGCTCCAGCCAGCTGGAATAGTTGCCCTCCCACGGGATGCCGCGCCCGCGCTCCAGCTCGAGGATCCACGAGGTGATGTCGTCGAGGAAGTAGCGGTCGTGGGTAACGCACAGGATGGTGCCGCGATATTCGATCAGGTGCTTTTGCAGCCAGGCGATGGTCTCGGCATCGAGGTGGTTGGTCGGTTCGTCCAGGAGCAGCATGTCGGGCGCTTCCAGCAGCAGCTTGCACAGCGCCACCCGGCGCCGCTCGCCGCCCGAAAGCGTGCTGACCGCGGCCTCGTCCGGCGGGCAACGCAGGGCTTCCAGCGCCACGTCGACCTGGCTGTCGAGGTCCCACAGGTTCTGCGCGTCGATGATGTCCTGAAGCGAGGCCATCTCGTCCGCCGTTTCGTCGGAATAGTTCATGGCGAGTTCGTTGTAGCGGTCGAGGATCGCCTGCTTGGCGGCCACGCCCAGCATCACGTTGCCGCGCACGTCCAGCGTTTCGTCCAGCTGCGGCTCTTGCGGCAGGTAGCCGACCTTGGCGCCCTTGGCATGCCAGGCCTCGCCCTGGAAATCCTTGTCCATGCCGGCCATGATCCGCAGCAGCGTGGATTTGCCCGAGCCGTTGACGCCGACCACACCGATCTTCACGCCGGGCAGGAAGTTCAGGTGGATGTTCTCGAAACACTTCTTGCCGCCCGGATAGGTCTTGGACACGCCTTCCATGTGATAGACATACTGATAGGACGCCATAAGACATCTCCTTGCGAGGGAATTGGTTGCCCTTCATCTAGTGAATGAAGGCCGAAAGGGCAATCCGTGCTTGGAGCCGGCGAAGTGCAACGTATATGACGGCCGGGTGACGGCGCGGGGGACGCAGGGTGGATCGCAGGGAACGGGCCGGACTTGTCCGTGCGGGGCTGCCGGTGGCACGGGCGGGCATGACGATCGGCCTGCTGGGCGGGTCGTTCGACCCCGCGCATGACGGCCACGCCCATATCACCCGCGAGGCGCTGAAGCGGTTCGGGCTGGACCGGGTCTGGTGGCTGGTCAGCCCCGGCAACCCGCTGAAATCCGAAGGCCCCGCGCCGTTGGCCCGGCGGATGGCGCAGGCGCGGCAGGTGATGCAACACCCGCGGGTCGTGGTCACGGACATCGAGGCGCGCCTTGGCACCCGCTACACCGCAGAAACGCTGGAACGGCTGATCGCGCTGTATCCAGGGGTGCGCTTCGTGTGGCTGATGGGCGCCGACAATCTGGCGCAGTTCGACCGCTGGCAGCGGTGGGAATGGATCATGCAGCATGTGGCGGTCGGGGTGATCGCCCGCCCCGCCAGCCGGCTGACCGCGCGGGTGTCGAAGGCCGCCGAGCGGTTCGAGCGCGCGCGGATCCCGGCCGAGTCGGCCGGGCTGCTGGCCCGCCTGCCGCCGCCGGTCTGGTGCCTGGTGAACGTGCCGATGGTCAACATCTCGTCAAGTGCCATCCGCGCCAGTGGTGCATGGCGCCGCTAGGGTTGCCCGCGGGCCTTTGGCCGGGTTAAATCTCCCGCATGTGGGAAGGGGCTTCAGCATGACCGGATTTTCGCGGCGTTTCGTTCTGGGCGGGCTGCTGTCCGGTGCGGCAAGCGCCGCGCTGGCCGAGGCACCGCTGACCTCGCTGCGCCCGATGCCGCGGGCGGGTGGCGCCGTCGCCGTTCCCTCAGCGCCGACCGCGACCCGCACGGCCGCCTCGGCCGAGGCGCTGGTGGCCGCAGCGCAGCTTGGCGGCAAGGTCGGTTTTGTCGTCGCCGATGCCCGCACGGGCCTCGTGCTCGAGGCGATGAACGGCGCCGAGCCGATGCCGCCCGCCAGCGTGTCGAAGGCGATCACCGCGCTTTACGCGCTGGAGCATCTGGGCGCCGGCCACCGCTTTGCCACGCGGCTGATCGCCACCGGCCCGGTGCAGGGCGGGCGGCTGGCGGGCGATCTGGTGCTGGCGGGGGGTGGCGATCCGACGCTGTCCACCGACACGCTTGGCGACATGGCCGCGGCCCTGCGCGCGGCGGGGATCTCCTCTGTCGCCGGGCGCTTCGTGGTCTGGGGCGGGGCGCTGCCCTTCGTGCGCGCCATCGACACCACGCAGCCCGACTATCTGGGCTACAACCCCGCCGTGTCCGGCCTGAACCTCAATTTCAACCGCGTGCATTTCGAGTGGAAGCGGGCGCAGAGCGGCTATCAGGTGTCGATGGACGCGCGGGCCGAACGCTTCGTGCCGAAGGTCTACACCACACGCATCGCCGTCGCCGACCGCGACCGCCCGGTCTATACCTATTCCGACCGCGGCGAGGTCGAGGAATGGACCGTGGCCCGCACCGCGCTTGGCAAGGGTGGCAGCCGCTGGCTGCCCGTGCGCCGGCCCGAGCTCTATGCCGCCGACGTGTTCCAGACCCTTGCCCGCGCGCAAGGGATCACGCTGCCCACGCCGCAGGTCGCCAAGTCGGCGCCGCGCGGCACGGTGATCGTGGAACGCGCCAGCGACACCCTGCGCCCGGTACTGCATGACATGCTGCGCTTTTCCAACAACCTGACGGCCGAGGCGGTGGGCATGTCCGCCTCGATGCAGCGCGGCGGGGTCCGGGGCCATGCGCAATCGGGCCCGGCGATGTCAGACTGGCTGAAGGCCCGCGCCGGGGCCGGCACGGCGCGGTTCGTGGACCATTCGGGGCTTGGCGGCGCCTCGCGAATCTCTGCGATGGACATGGTCACGGCACTGGCGCGGCTGGGGCCGGGGCAGGCACTGCGCGGCATCCTCAAGGAGTTCACCCTGCGCGACGCCAATGGCAAGGTGATGCAGAACCACCCGGTGCAGGTGGATGCCAAGACCGGCACGCTCAACTTTGTCTCGACCCTCGCGGGCTGGATGACGGCGCCCGATGGCACCGATCTGGTCTTCGCCATCTTCACCGGCGATGTGGCCCGCCGCGATGCGATTCCCGATGCGCAGAAGGAGCAGCCACCCGGAGCGCCGGAATGGGTGCGCCGGTCCAAACGCCTGCAACAGCAGCTGATCGAACGGTGGGCGGCGGTTTACGGCGCCTGAACCGAGGCGGCCTCGGCCACCATCCGCAGCCAGGCGCGGCGGGTCTCGGCATTGGCGATCCGGGCACAGACATCGCGGGCGGCCTTGGACATCTGCTGGCAAGCCGCGGGGTTGCCCCGCGCCCACTCCAACCGCTCCTCCAGATCGACAGCCCCCGGCGCCAGCGGAATGAAATGCTCCCAGGGGTGGAACGCGCCGGAATAGAACAGCTCCCAGCCATCCTCCTCCTTCAGCACCACGCCTTGGGTCTGCGCCGCGGGCAGGAAGTTCGACCCGCCATCGCGGCCCGACAGGCTCAGCAGATAGCGGAAGCCGTGGAACCACGCGGGCGGCATCCGCGGCCCGCAATAGGGCGCCAGCAGTGGATGCCGCGCCGCGCCCGCGTGATGGGGTGGCAGGGCCACGCCCAGGTCGAAGCCCGCCCGCCCGGCAAACCGCCGCACCACGCTGTAGCGCGTCGTCGCCAGCAGCTCCCGCTCCAGCGCCGCATCTGCTGCCCCCGGCCCGCGCGCCAGATCGGCCAGCACCAGATGCGCCCCGCGCCCCGGGCCGGCGCCAGCATCCAGCACCGCGACCGGCCGCCCCGACAGGTTGCCCCGCCACGCCGCTACATCGGCCTTGTCGGCCCAAGCCACCCTATCGGCCTCCTGCGCCGTCACATGGGACGGCGCCCCCGGCGTGTGATAGCCCGGCAGCGGCCAGAGCAGCATGTTGCCGGTGCCCCCCGCCGGCCGGTTATAGACCAGCAGCGGCTGGCGAGGCGCGCCGGTCGCCGCGGTGCCAAAGCCGCGCCGGTCCTCAAGGTCCATCCGCAGCGCCCGGCGATGGCCAAGCGCCCATAGCTCGTTCACCGCGCCCTCCACCCGCTCCAGCTTGGGGATGCCCGGCTGCGCCAGATAGCGCCGCGTGCCGGAAGGCAGATCCTCGGCCACGATCGGCAGCGGCAGCTTCTGGCTGCCCAGGATGCGCCCCGCGCCGTCCCAGCGGGCAAAGAGCGCGCTGAAACGCTGCGGGCCGAGCCGCTGCGGGATCGCCGGGTCTGACCGGGTGCAGAAATCGGCGATGGCTTGGGCAAAACCGAGATCCGGCGCGGGGGCGACAATCTGCGCAGGGGCCGCCAAGGGCGCAGGCTTCGGCGCGGGAGGACGCGGTGCCGCCCCTGCCAGCCCCAGATCCGGCATGGCCGTCGCCAAAGCCCCCGCCCAATCCCCGTCCATATCCAGCACCCGGAACCGCGGGTCGCCCGCAAACAGCCGGTTGCACAGCGCGTGATGCTCGTCCCAGTCGCGCCGCCAGATGCCGGGCAGCGCGGCCTCGGCGCAGCCCAGATGCAGCGCCCACAACCGCCGGCTCTGGCCGCCATCATGGTGCCAGCGCGAGGCCACCCAAGCCTCGCGGTCGCGCCGGGGCAGCAGCAGCCAGCAGTCCGGGAAATGCCGGCGCAGGAAGGCGGGGTCGCGGAACGGCTGCAACGGCGGCAGGTGCGGCTTGTGCAGCCGGTTCATCGCGCCGAACAGCACCCCGCGCGGCCATGTTGCCAGCGGCACAGCCCCAGTGGCGCGGGCATAGGCCAGATCCTCGGCCAGCCGGCCCCCCACCCAGATCCGCGTCACATGGCCCGCGTCCTCGAACAGCCGGGCGATGGCACCGGTGCCGCAGCGGTCGAACCCGATGACGAAGACGCGCGGCGGGATGATCGCCGCCTACAGCGTCATGTGGCGGGCGCGAGAGCCGCGCTCGATGGCGGCGGCGTGCAGGCGGTCGATGTTCAGCTCGTGCCGCAGCTCCTCCAGCAACCGCAACTCGGCCTGTCCAATCTTCACGTCCGAGGCCGCGACATCGCAGGCCAGTGCATAGGCGGTCTCATGTAGCCGCTCCGTCAGCCCGTCGCGGACAAGGCCGAACAGCGCATCGAGCCCGTCCTCCTCTTCCATCAGCGTATAGACCGTCTCTGCGATTACGCGGATGCGGTCGGGGTCGTAATTGCCGAAGACCGGCAGGCTGTCCACCATGCGCTCGATGGCCAGCAGCTCGGCGGTGCGGATGGTTTCGTCCGACACCGACACCGCCACCATGACGGCGATCAGCGCGTCCTGGGGGGAAAACGAGGGCAGGGGTTTGCTCACTGGGATGGTCCTGTGATGGGTGGCCCATATAGGGGGCACTTGTGCAGATTATTGACGATGGCGGGGCCGTTCAATAGGTGGGGCAGGTCGAAGTCCCGATTGCGGCGCAAGGGGTGCCGCGCCTTTGACGAAGGTATACCGAAAATGACGACGTTGCGCGATGCCGCCATGAACTCCAAAGCCTGGCCTTTCGAGGAAGCGCGCCGCGTGCTGAAACGGTATGAAAAGAAGGCACCGGAAAAGGGCCATGTGCTGTTCGAGACCGGCTATGGCCCCTCGGGCCTGCCGCATATCGGCACCTTCGGCGAGGTTCAGCGCACGACGATGATCCGCCGCGCGTTCGAGATCATTTCCGACATCCCGACGCGGCTGCTGTGTTTCTCCGACGATATGGACGGAATGCGCAAGGTGCCGGAGAACGTGCCGGACGGCGACATGCTGCGCGAGCATCTGCAGCGCCCGCTGACCGCGGTGCCGGACCCGTTTGGCGAGTATCCGAGCTTTGGCGACCATAACAACGCCATGCTGCGGCGGTTCCTCGACACGTTCGGGTTCGACTACGAGTTCGCCAGCGCGACCGAGTATTACAAGGCCGGCAAGTTCGACCACATGCTGCAGATGTGCTGCGAGCGCTATGACGCGATCATGGAGATCATGCTGGCCAGCTTGCGCGAAGAACGCCAGCAGACCTATTCGTGCTTCCTGCCGATCCATCCCGAGACGGGCCGGGTGCTCTATGTGCCGATGAAGAACGTCGATGCGCGCGAGGGCACGATCACCTTCGATGATGAGACCGGGCGTGAATGGACGCTGCCGGTGACGGGCGGCAACGTCAAATTGCAGTGGAAGCCCGATTTCGGAATGCGCTGGGCGGCGTTGGATGTCGATTTCGAGATGTATGGCAAGGATCACAGCACCAACACCCCGATCTATGACGGGATCTGCCGGGTGCTTGGGGGCCGCGCGCCGGAGCATTTCACCTATGAGCTGTTCCTTGATGAGAACGGCCAGAAGATTTCAAAATCCAAGGGCAACGGTCTGACCATCGACGAATGGCTGACCTATGCCGCGACCGAGAGCCTTGGCTACTACATGTACCAGAAGCCGAAGACGGCAAAGCGCATGTATTTCGACGTGATTCCGAAGGCGGTGGACGAGTATCACCAGCAGCTCAAGGCCTATCCGACGCAGGACGCCGCGGCGCAGCTGGCCAATCCGGTCTGGCATATCCACGGCGGCAACCCGCCCGAAAGCCATATGGTGGTGCCGTTCGCCATGCTGCTGAACCTGGCCAGCGTGGCGGGGGCGAAGGACAAGGCGGGGCTGTGGGGCTTCATCCAACGCTATGCGCCTGAGGCGTCGGCAGAGGCGAACCCCGATCTGGATGCGGCGGCGGGCTATGCGCTGAGCTACTTCCGCGACTTCGTGGCGCCGACGCGGGTGTTCCGCGCGCCGACGGAAGTGGAGCGGGCGGCGATGCAGGATCTGGCGGCGCGGCTGGGGGACTGGCAGGGCGGGCTGGACGCGGAAGCCTTGCAAAGCCTTGTTTTCGCTGTCGGAAAGGACCACGGGTTCGAGCCGCTGCGCGACTGGTTCACCGCGCTTTACGAGGTGCTTCTGGGCGCGAGCCAAGGGCCGCGCTTTGGCGGGTTCATCGCGCTCTATGGCGTTGAAGAAACCATCGCGCTGATCGGCAGGGGGCTGGCGGGCGAGCTGGGTTAACGACTGGCCTGCCAGACTTTCCACCAGCTGCCCCAGCGGTCGAGAAGGGCGCGGTCGGTACCGGCGAAGAGGCGCGTGGCGGCGGCATGCGCCTTTTTCTCCAGCTTTTCCTGACGCTTGCGGGCGAGGGCTGACAGCGTTTCATGGTCGGAGGTCGACAGCGCCTCGCCATCCAGCCGGTCAAGGAACACGGCGATGTCGTGATGCTCGCCCAGCCATTCGCCGATGTCGTCGGCGGTGGCGACATGCGGTTGCATCATCTCGGGCCAGATCGGGATCAGCAGACGTGATTGATACCAATGATCTTTTACCCGTTTGCGCCAATCGTGGATGGTTTCGGCGCCGGGGGCTCGAAGCGCCTGCTTCTGGCGTTTCTTGGCCTTTTCCCAAGTGGTTGCGAGGCCATCTTCAAGCAGATTGAGAGCTTTGCCCCGTAACTTCCAATCCGGTACCCGCAGCAGCGACTCCTGAACCGCCAACCGGAAGGCCGCCAGCGCCTCGGCGGCGCCATCGTCGCGGGTGTCTTCCTGGTGGCTGGCGAGGGCGGCGCGGAGGTGGTCCAGCGCGTCCGCGGCCTCGGGCGGGGCCTTGGCGGCGATGCGCTCGAGCGTGGCGCGCAGCACCTCGGCGTCGCGCAGGCCGGAAATGCCGCGGGCGGCGTCGCGCAGTGCGGCGTTTTCGAGGTCATAGCCGGGAAAGTTGGGGCGCACGAGGCGGATCAGCCCGCGGATCATCTTCACATGCTTGCGCAGGCCGTGGACCAGCTTTGCCTCGGGGATCGCGGGATCGTCCATTTCCGACAGCGCGGCCGTGAGTTCCTCGGCGGCGATGCGGCGCACGGCGGCGGCGGTGTCGAGATCGGCGAGGTCGAAGGCATAGGCCATGGCGGGTTCCTTTTGGCGGGCAGGCTAGCGCACCCGGCGCGGGAAGCATATCGGGCAAACGAGGGGCAGGCTGCGGGATTATTTGCCGCGTCGATGAACCAAACGCGGTCGATTTGCGTATCGTTCCCATTGCCCCGTGAAAGGACCGTGACATGCGCTGCACCGTTCTTGCCTTTGGACTTGCCTTGTTTTGCTGGGCGCCCGCCGCGGCGCAGGAAACCACCGTGACCGCCGATGCCGGCATCCGCGCCGTGATCGAGGCGCAGATGCAGGCGTTTCGGGCCGGGGATACCGGGGCGGCGTTCTCGCATGCCTCGCCGATGATCCAGCGGATGTTCGGCGGAGTGGACGGGTTCGAGCGGATGGTGTCGGGGCAATACCCGATGATCTGGCAACCCGGTGATGTGCGTTTCCTTGGGTTGCGGCAGGAGCGCGGGCTGCCCATGCAGCGGATATTGCTGAAGGATTCGGGCGGGGCGCTACATCTGTTCGATTACGAGATGACCGAGAGCGGCGGCGTCTGGCGGATCAACGGGGTGTTTCCGGTGGAAGGCGAGACTGGCGCCTGAGGCAGCGCGCGCTCCGGTTAACGGCCCTTAACCCTTTGCCCCTATCCCTGTCTGCGTCGGGGCGGATGAGCCCTGCGACTTTCCGAAAGTGAGTGCGGGTATGTGCGGCGACAGCCGCCAGCACCGGCTTGCCCGGAAGGTCGAAAGGGGTTCCCGGGCGCGGGGTCAAGGACAGGGGTTGTTGCATGAACAAGGCGATCACCGACGGGCTGCTGCTGATGCCGCCCGCATTCGAGGCGGGGCTGGGCGTCTGGTCGAGCGAGAATGGCACCGCCGGATCGGCCACCTATGCGGGGGCAAGCAATGCCGCCATCGTGCCGGCAGATCAGGATTTCGGGAATTGTCTGGAACTTCTGAAAACCGCGTCGACGCAGAAGCTGCGCTTCATGGGCCAGACGCCGCTGCTGCCGGGATGCTATCTTCGCATCACGGCGCGGGTGAAGGCGATCAGCGGCAACCTGCCTTCGATTCGCATTGCCGGCTGGGCGATGGGCGCGGGCGAGGTGCATGTGAACGGGCTGGTGGAGACGGCGCCCGCGGTGGCGCTGACGAGCTATGGCGAGGTGGTGACGGTGCAGGCCATCGTCGGGTCGGGCAGCCGGGGCGGGGTGGACATGGCCTGGGGCACGGCGCCGCTGTATGGCCATTTCGGGCTGGACCTGACCGGCAGCAATGGCGGTGTGGTGCGGATCGACGATCTCGAGATCGAGGACATCACCGGGGCCTTCCTGCGCGACATGATCGCGGTGATCGATGTGCGCGACTATGGCGCCAGGGGCGACGGGGTCAGCAATGACCAGCCGGCCTTTGCCGCGGCGGATGCGGCGGCAGCGGGGCGCACGGTGCTGGTGCCGGAGGGGACCTATTACCTCGCCTCGACGGTGACCATCAATTCGCCGATCCGCTTTGAGGGGCAAGTGACGATGCCGGACAATGCCCGGCTGCAGCTGGCCTACAACTTCGATCTGCCGACCTATATCGACGCCTTTGGCGGCGATGAGGTGCTGGGGTTCAAGAAGGCGTTTCAGGCGCTGCTGAACTTCACCGACCATGACTCGCTGGACATGCGCGGGCGGCGGGTCGAGGTTTCGGAGCCGATCGATATGGCGGCTGCGGTCGGCAACAAGGACAACTTCACCGTGCGCCGGGTGCTGCGCAACGGGCAGTTCAGCGTGGTGGAGGGGCCTGCCTGGGCGCCGACGGTGGTGACGAGCCAGGCGACCTATTCCAGCACCAATTCGAAGATGCTGACCGCGGTGGCCGATATCGCCAATGTGCCGGTGGGCGCGCGGGTCACCGGCAACGGGGTGGGGCGCGAGATCTATGTGGCGGCGAAGAATGTGGGCGCGGGCACGCTGACGCTGAGCCAGCCGCTGTATGGCGGGTCGGGGACGCAGGTCTTCACCTTCACCCGCTTCAAGTACATCCTCGATTTTTCGGGCTTCGCGCAGCTGAGCCGGTTCAACATCGATGACGTGGAGTTCCTGTGCAACGGCCATGCCAGCTGCATCATGCTGGCGCAGACCGGCGACACCTTCCAGCTGCGCGATTGTTCGGTGGCGCGGCCGCGGGACCGGGGCATCACCTCGATCGGGACGGCCTGCCAGTCGCTGTTCATCGACCGTTGCCAACTGCTTTCGAACGAGATGCCGCTGCGGGCGCAGGACCGCACCAGCATTGCCGTGAACGTCAATGCCAATGACTGCAAGATCCGCGACAACCGGGTGGTGCGGTTCCGGCATTTCCTGGTGGCGGCGGGCAATGGCCATATCCTGCAGGGCAACCACTGGTTCCAGGGCGACGAGGAGACGGCGGGGCTGCGGGTGGCCGGGCTGGTGCTGGCCGAGACCAACCTGAAGATGCTGATCGTGGGGAACTACATCGACAACTCGGTGATCGAATGGACCAACGAATACGAGGCGACGCCGAATTTCGCCAACCAGTATTCCTTCGGCGGGCTGACCATCACCGGCAACATCTTTACCGCCAATGATGTGGCGCCGTGGTTCAACTGGCTGGTGATCAAGCCCTATGGCACCGGGCATTTCGTGCAGGGCCTGACGATGACGGGCAATGTGTTCAAGACGCTGAACGGGCCGATCACCCGGGTGGAGGGGGTGGATACCACCTTTGGCGGGCTCGACATGGCGCGGATGCGCAACGTGATCATCGAGAACAACACCTTTACCGCGGTGGATCAGGTTACCGCCTCGCCGGTGTTCCTGCAGCACGATCAGGCGACCGAGGCCGCGACCTGGACGGTGACGCCGGGGGCGTTCCTGCCGTTCGGAGGCTGGGTGCGGAACGTCGAGAGCGTGGTGGCCGAGGGGATGATCACCACGGCGAGCGGGGCGCGGGTGAGCGAGATGCCCTTTGTGCAGGTGGAGCAGGGGAGCGCCAAGCAGGAGGTGCGGGTGAACTGGTCGACGGCCTGCAAGGGACGGATGCAGCTGAAGGTGCGGGTGGATAACCCGAACTGAAGGACGGCCGAACTGACGGGGGAAGGGCGGTGCTGCGGCGCCGCCCTTTGCCGTTAGGCGAGGTCTTCGGGCGCCAGCACGAAGGCCCGGCCGAAGCCGCCGTTGAGGGCGGCGCCGAGGGGGCGCAGGCGGACGAAGCTGAAATCGGCGAAGTCGATGTAGAGTTTGGATTTGGGGTGGCTGGCGAGCCAGAGGGTGCGCAGGGCGGCGTGGTCGGGGCTGGTACGGTCCACGAACTCGGCCAGCGTGTCGAGCGAGAGGCGCGGGTGGGTGAGGGGGTCGCCTTTCGGGCCGGGCTCGCCCACCAACAGGCCGGCGCGGGGGGAGGCTTGGAGCGCCTTGGTGTGGGCGGAGAGGGAGGAGATCAGCGTCAGCGGCAGGCCGGCGGCGTCGAGCCCGAGCGCGATGCGGGTGACGGCTGGGGCTCCGCTGCCGGGGGTCAGCACCGCGAGGGCGGCGAAGCGGGCGGTGGTGATGAGGCTGCGGGCGAGGGCGCGGGCCTCGTGATCGGTCGGGCGGATGGGGGAGGGCTCGTCCATGCTTTGTCCTTTGCGGGTGCGGCTTGACAAGTCACGGCGGCGGCGGACAGTCTGGCTTTGATTTCAACCGCATTTTGCGGCTTCTCTGGCTAGCGTGCATAGATGGACGAGGCAAGCCGGCGCAAAGCCGCATCCTTCAGCGAACAGTATCTGCCGAAACTGGTGACGGTGCTGCGCGAGGGCTATGGGCCCGGCGCGCTGAAGGCCGATGCGCTGGCGGGGCTGACGGTGGCGATCGTGGCGCTGCCGCTGTCGATGGCGATTGCGATTGCCAGCGGGGTCGGGCCGGAGCGGGGGCTTTATACCGCGATTGTCGGCGGGTTCCTGGTGTCGCTGCTGGGGGGCAGCCGGTTCCAGATCGGCGGGCCGGCGGGGGCATTCATCGTGCTGGTGGCGGCCTGCGTGGCCGATATCGGCGTGGGCGGGCTGCTGCTGGCGACGTTCCTTTCAGGGTTCGTGCTGATGGCGGCGGGGGCGCTGCGGCTGGGAAGCTACATCAAGTTCATCCCCTATCCGGTGACGGTGGGCTTTACCGCCGGGATTGCGGTGATCATCTTTGCCAGCCAGATCAAGGATCTGCTGGGGCTGACGCTTGGCGGGCCGGAGCCGGCGGAGATTGTCCACAAGATCGAGGCGCTGTGGGCGGCGCGGGGGACGTTCTCGGTTGCCGCGCTGGCGCTGGCGGCCGGGACCATCGCGCTGATCGAGACGGTCAAGCGCTGGCGGCCCCGCTGGCCGAGCCTGCTGATCGGGATCGTGGCGGCCTCGGTGCTGGCGGCGGTTATGGGGCTGCCGGTCGAGACCATCGGCAGCCGGTTTGGCGCGCTGCCGCGGGTGCTGCCGGTGCCAAGCTTGCCCGACCTGTCGGGCGATGCGTTGTTGGCGGCGCTGCCCTATGCGGCCAGCTTCGCGCTGCTGGGGGCGATCGAATCGCTGCTGTCGGCAGTGGTGGCCGACGGGATGAGCGGGCGCCAGCACCGCTCCAACGGCGAGCTGGTGGCGCAGGGCGTGGCCAATATCGGCTCGGCGCTGTTCGGCGGCTTCTGCGTGACCGGGACCATTGCACGCACCGCGACCAACGTGCGGTCGGGCAGCCGGGGGCCGGTGTCGGGGATGCTGCACGCAC
The DNA here is from genome assembly GCF_009908165.1 of Frigidibacter albus. Classification (GTDB taxonomy): domain Bacteria; phylum Pseudomonadota; class Alphaproteobacteria; order Rhodobacterales; family Rhodobacteraceae; genus Frigidibacter; species Frigidibacter albus. Next base: position 232,795 of record NZ_JAAAUC010000005.1, on the reverse strand, counting down.
TGTTCCTTCTGGCCTTCATGATCGTGGCGGCGCCGCTGGCCGCCTATATCCCGCTGGCGGCACTGGCGGGGCTGCTGGCCATCGTCGCGTGGAACATGGCCGAGAAGGAAGAGTTTGCCGGGCTGGTCCGCGCCAGCCGCGGCGACGCGGCGGTGGTGATCGTGACCTTCCTGCTGGTGGTGTTCCGCGACCTGACCGAAGGCATCGTGGTGGGCTTTGCGCTTGGCGGCCTTGTCTTCATCCACCGCATGTCGGAGGCGGCGCGGATCGAGCCGCACGGGCCCGAGGCCGGAACGGAGAGCCATGACCCGGGCGTGGTGGTCTACCGGCTGCACGGGGCTTTCTTCTTTGGCGCGGCAGCAACGCTGGGATCGGTGCTGGACCGGATCGCGGCGCGCCCCCGGGCCTTTGTGGTGGATTTCACCGAGGTGCCGTTCCTGGACAGTTCCGGCGCCCATTCCTTCGAGACGCTGGCGCACAAGCTGCACCGGCGCGGGGCGGTGCTGTATCTGACCGGCACCAGCGCCGAGGTGCGGCGGGCACTGCTGGCGCAAGGCGTGCGCGAACCGCTGGCGCGCTACCTGCCGGATATCGACGCGGCGCTGGAGGCGGCGCAGGCGACGGGCTGAGCGCTGATTCGCGCGCCGAATCGCACACGCTTTGCGGGAAGTTTGCAAACTCGGCCAGTGCTGTGACGCAGCGTCACATGCTGCACCGCGGCTTCACCAGACCGTGAACGGGCAATCGGTTGTTTTCCCATACCAAACCGTGCGGCCCTGCGAAGAGTTTACAGTATTACCTATTTGCTTGTGAATACGTTTACAAAAAAACTATTCGAATAAAAGGGGTTACGCATTTTCGCCGCATTGGTTTACAATGCCCGCAATTGGACAGCCTGTGCCCGTTGTCGCGGGGAGGGCGCTGCCGCGAAGGTCTGCGGCGGACGAGTTAGGGGAGGATGCCGACGTGACCGTGCAAAACCAGATCCAGGGCGAGGCGGACGTGGTGCGCGAGGTGCCGGCGCACTTCACCGGCGCCCATGCCGATGCCGCGAAATACCAGAAGATGTACGCAGAATCGATCAGCGACCCGGATGCGTTCTGGGGCCGCGAGGGTCAGCGGCTGGAGTGGATCAAGCCCTATACCAAGGTGAAGGACACCGACTTCACCTTCGGCAAGGTCAATATCAAGTGGTACGAGGACGGGGTCCTGAACGCCTCGGTCAATTGCGTGGACCGGCACCTGAAGGACCGGGCGCTGCAGACCGCGATCATCTTCGAGCCCGATGATCCGAAGACCCCGGCGCAGCACATCACCTATCGCGAGCTGTCGCGGAAGGTGAACCAGATGGCAAACGTGCTGCTGAGCCAGGGCGTGATGCGCGGCGACCGGGTGGTGATCTACCTGCCGATGATCCCCGAGGCGGCCTATGCGATGCTGGCCTGTGCGCGGATCGGGGCGATCCACTCCATCGTCTTCGCGGGCTTCTCGCCCGATGCGCTGGCGAACCGGATCAACGATTGCGGCGCCAAGCTGGTGATCACCGCCGACACCGCCCCGCGCGGCGGCCGGCGCACCCCGCTGAAGGCCAATACCGATGCGGCGCTGCTGCATTGTTCCGACAAGGTGCGCTGCCTTGTGGTCAAGCATACCGGCGACCAGACCAGCTGGGTTCAGGGCCGCGATGTCGATGTGAAATCGCTGATGGATCAGGTGAGCCCGGAATGCCCGCCGCGCCCGATGGGCGCCGAGGATCCGCTGTTCATCCTCTATACCTCGGGTTCGACCGGCAAGCCGAAGGGCGTGGTGCATACCACCGGCGGCTATCTGGTCTATGCCGCGATGACCCACCAGTACACCTTCGACTATCAGGACGGCGACGTGTTCTGGTGCACGGCCGATGTGGGCTGGGTCACCGGGCACAGCTACATCATCTATGGCCCGCTGGCGAATGGCGCGACCACGATCATGTTCGAGGGCGTGCCGACCTTCCCGGATGCCGGGCGGTTCTGGGAGGTCTGCGAAAAGCACAAGGTCACCCAGTTCTACACCGCGCCGACGGCGATCCGCAGCCTGATGGGGCAGGGTCCGGAATGGGTGGAGAAGTATGACCTGTCGAGCCTGCGCGTGCTGGGATCGGTCGGCGAGCCGATCAACCCCGAGGCCTGGCACTGGTATGACAAGCTGGTCGGCAAGGGCAATTGCCCGATCGTCGACACGTTCTGGCAGACCGAGACCGGCGGCCACATGCTGACCCCGCTGCCGGGCGCGACGGCGACCAAGCCCGGATCGGCGACCAACCCGTTCTTCGGGGTGAAGCCGGTGGTGCTCGACCCGCAGACGGCGGTTCGGATCGGCGAGACGGAATGCGAGGGCGTGCTGTGCATCTCGGACAGCTGGCCGGGGCAGATGCGGACGCTGTGGGGCGACCATGAGCGGTTCCAGGAAGCCTATTTCGCCCAGTATCGCGGCTACTATTTCACCGGCGACGGCTGCCGGCGCGACAAGGACGGCTATTACTGGATCACCGGCCGCGTCGATGACGTGATCAACGTCTCGGGCCACCGGATGGGCACCGCCGAGGTGGAATCGGCGCTGGTGGCGCATCCGAAGGTCGCCGAGGCGGCGGTGGTCGGCTACCCGCACGAGATCAAGGGCCAGGGCATCTATGCCTACATCACCCTGATGAACAACGAGGAGCCGAGCGACGAGCTGCGCAAGGACCTGATCAAGTGGGTGCGCACCGAGATCGGCCCGATTGCCAGCCCGGACCTGATCCAGTGGGCGCCGGGCCTGCCGAAAACCCGGTCTGGCAAGATCATGCGCCGCATCCTGCGCAAGATCGCCGAGAACGATTTCGGCGCGCTTGGCGATATCTCGACGCTGGCCGATCCGGCGGTCGTCGAGGAGCTGATCGAAAACCGCATGAACCGGAGCTGAAGCGTGGAGGCGATGGTGAACAACGGGTCCCTGAGCAGCGAGACGTCGCCCGCAGTGCTGATCTTGCTGGGGCCCCCGGGCGCCGGCAAGGGCACGCAGGCGCGGATGCTGGAAGAGCGCTTCGGCATGGTGCAGCTGTCGACGGGCGACCTGCTGCGCGCCGCGGTGGGCGCGGGCACGCCCGCGGGCCTTGCTGCCAAGGCGGTGATGGAGGCGGGCGGCCTTGTCAGCGACGAGATCGTGCTGGCGATCCTGAAGGACCGGATGGCAGAGCCCGACGTGACCCGCGGCATCATCCTTGACGGGTTCCCGCGCACCGACGGGCAGGCGAGCGCACTCGATGCGCTGCTGGCCGAGGCGGGGCAGCGGGTGACCGCGGCGATCAGCCTGGAAGTCGATGACGCGGCGATGATCGCCCGCGTCGCCGGCCGCTACACCTGTGCAGGGTGCGGCGAAGGGTATCATGACGAGTTCAAGCAGCCCCATGCGGAGGGGGTCTGCGACAAATGCGGCGGGACGGCGTTCAAGCGCCGGTCCGACGACAATGCCGAAACGGCGAAGGCCCGGCTGGAGGCCTATCACGCCCAGACGGCACCGCTGATCGCACATTACGAGCGGGCCGGCGTTCTGGAACGGATCGACGCGATGGGTGACATCGACGCGATTGCCGGAGCGCTCGCCCAGGTCGTGGGGCGCGTCTCGGCGTAATCAAGGGAGGCCGCCGCCCCGAGCATCGGGACGGCGGGTGGAGAAAAAACTCAGGGAGTAACGCGAATGTCGGACAAATCATCGTCCAACGCCTACTGGGCAGCGAACCTGCGGATCATCGGCATCTCGCTGGCGGTCTGGTTCTTCTGTTCGTTCGGACTTGGCATCATCCTGCGCCCGGCCCTCATGGGCATCCATGTGGGCGGCGCCGACCTTGGTTTCTGGTTCGCCCAGAACGGGTCGATCTATGTGTTTCTGGTCCTGATCTTTGTTTACGCCTGGCGCATGAACAAGCTCGACCGTGAACACGGCGTAGAAGAATAAGGGACCGGGACAGATGGATCAGTTTACCCTCAACCTGATCGTGGTTGGCATCACCTTTGCCATCTACATCGGGATCGCGGTCTGGGCCCGTGCGGGCACCACCGCCGAATTCTACGCAGCCGGCCAGGGCGTACACCCTGTTCTGAACGGCATGGCGACCGGCGCGGACTGGATGTCTGCGGCGTCGTTCATCTCGATGGCGGGCATCATCGCGCTGGCTCCGGCCGGCGGGTATGAGCAGTCGGCCTACCTGATGGGCTGGACCGGCGGCTATGTGCTGCTGGCGCTGCTGCTTGCGCCCTACCTGCGCAAGTTCGGCAAGTTCACCGTGCCGGAGTTCATCGGCGACCGGTTCTACTCGGGCGGCGCACGTCTGCTGGCCGTTGTCTGCCTGATCGTCATCTCGGTCACCTATGTTATCGGCCAGATGCGCGGCGTGGGCGTGACGTTCTCGCGCTTCCTTGAAGTTTCGACCGACACCGGGCTTTATATCGGTGCGACCATCGTGTTCGCCTATGCGGTTCTGGGCGGTATGAAGGGCATCACCTACACTCAGGTGGCGCAGTATGTGGTTCTGATCATCGCCTATACCATTCCGGCGATCTTCATCTCGCTGCAGCTGACCGGCGCGTTCCTGCCGCAGCTGGGGCTTATCGGCACCCACACCGCTTCGGGCGTCGAATTCCTGACCAAGCTCGACCAGGTCGTGATGGAGCTGGGCTTCAAGGCCTACACCTCGGAAACCACCAACATGCTGAACATGTTCCTGTTCACCATGTCGCTGATGATCGGCACCGCGGGCCTGCCGCATGTCATCATCCGCTTCTTCACGGTGCCCAAAGTGTCCGACGCGCGGTCCTCCGCCGGTTGGGCGCTGGTGTTCATCGCGCTTCTCTATACCGTGGCTCCGGCCGTGGGTTCGATGGCGCGTCTGAACCTGACCACGACCATGTGGCCGAACGCCGAGACCGGCAACGCCCTTGATGGCGACGCGATCACCCGCGCCGACATCGACACCAACCCGGAGCTGAGCTGGATCCGCACCTGGGAGAAAACCGGGCTGCTGACCATGACCGACCTGAACGGTGACGGCCAGATCCAGTACTTCGCCGAACCGGCTGCCGTGACGGCTGCCAACAAGGCCCTTGCCGCCGCGACTGCCGCTCTGGCCGCTGCACCTGGAGACGCCGCGGCCACCGCCGCCGTGGCCGAAGCGACCGCCACCCGTGATGCCGCCCTCGCTGCCGCCATGATCGGTGATCAGTCGATGGCCGAACGCGGCTGGATCGGCAACGAAGTGACCAAGCTGGACAACGACATGATGGTTCTTGCGAACCCTGAAATCGCTGCCCTGCCGGGTTGGGTCATTGCCCTCGTGGCTGCCGGTGCGCTGGCTGCTGCCCTCTCTACCGCTGCCGGTCTGCTGCTGGCCATTTCCTCGGCCATCTCGCACGACCTGATCAAGGGTTCGATCAATCCGAACATCTCGGAGAAGGGCGAACTTCTGGCAGCGCGCGTTGCGATGGGCTTTGCCATCGTGGTCGCGACCTACCTTGGCCTCAACCCTCCGGGCTTTGCGGCGCAGGTTGTGGCGCTGGCCTTCGGTCTGGCGGCGGCGACGATCTTCCCGGTGCTGATGATGGGCATCTTCTCGAAGCGCGTGAACAAGGAAGGCGCCATCGCGGGGATGCTGGTCGGTCTGGTCTTCACGGCCGTCTACATCTTCATCTACAAGGGCTGGTTCTTCATCCCCGGCACCAACATGCTGGCCGACATCCCGGCGAACTACCTGTTCGGTATCTCGCCGCTGTCGATCGGTGCGGTCGGTGCGGTCCTGAACTTCGCCGCGGCCTACATCGTGTCGGGCATGACCAAGGAACCGCCGCAGCATGTGCAGGAGCTGGTCGAGTCGATCCGCATCCCGCGCGGTGCGGGCGTGGCCACCGGGCACTGAGCCCAACTGACACTTGCCGCGCCCCTTCAGGGGGGCGCGGCACCCCCTTAACGAGCACGGCCAGGGAACGAGGGCAGGATGGACGACCACGTTCAGGCGATTGTCAGCTTTCTGGAGACGGTGCATCCCTATGACAGCCTGCAGAGGGACGAACTGGTGCGTGTCGCCGGTTCCTTCATCCGCAGGGAATTCCCGGCCGAGACGCAGGTCTATGCCCTGGGCGACCCGCTGGACGGGCTCTACCTGGTGAAACGCGGCGCGGTCGAGGTGCTGGACCGCAATGGCGGGCTGGTGTCGCTGCTGACCGCGCGCAACAGCTTTGGCGAGCGCGGGCTGGTGCGCGACGGGTTGGCGGCCACCACCGTGCGCACGACAGAGCCAAGCGTGCTGCTGATGCTGCCGGCGGCGGAGTTCCGGCGGCTGGTGGCGCTGTCGCCGGCCTTCGAGCGGTTCTTCAACCGCAGCCGCGGGTCCGAGCCGCGCGGCGCCGATATCGCCACGATGAAGATTTCGGAACTGATCGCCCGGCGCCCGCTGTTCTGCGCGCCGGAGACTCCGGTGGCCGAGGCGGCGCGGATCATGCGCGATGCCCATGTCTCGAGCCTTGGCGTGACCGAGCCGCTGCCGGGCGGGGGCGAGCGGCTGCTGGGGATCGTGACCGTGCGCGACCTGTCCAACAAGGTGCTGGCCGAGGGGCGCGACCCTGCGGGGCCGGTGTCGGGGGTGATGACGGCGGACCCGATCTCGCTACCCTCCACCGCGCTTGGGTCTGATCTGCTGCATATCATGCTGGAGCGGCGGATCGGGCACCTGCCCATCGTCGATCAGGGCCGCTTTACCGGCATGATCACCCAGACCGACCTGACGCGGTTCCAGGCCGTCAGCTCTGCCGTGCTGATCCGCGATGTGGCCAATGCCGAGACAGTGGCCGATCTGGCGGCGGTGACGGCGCGGATCCCGCGGCTGCTGGTGCAGCTGGTGGGCGGGCATCACAGCCATGAGGTGGTGACGCGGCTGATCACCGACATTGCCGATGCCGTCACCCGCCGGCTGCTGGCGATGGCCGAGGCGGAACTGGGCACGCCGCCGGTGCCCTATCTCTGGCTCGCCTGCGGCAGCCAGGGCCGGCAGGAGCAGGCGGGCGTGTCCGATCAGGACAATTGCATGATGCTGAGCGATGCGGCGACCGAGGCCGACATGGCCTATTTCCGCGCGCTGGCGAAGATCGTCTGCGACGGGCTGAACGCCTGCGGATATGTCTATTGCCCTGGCGACATGATGGCGACGGCGGATCGCTGGTGCCAGCCGCTGCGGGTGTGGCGCGAGTATTTCCGCGGCTGGATCGCCCGCCCCGACCCGATGGCGCAGATGCTGTCGAGCGTGATGTTCGACCTGCGCCCCATCGGCGGCGCCGCCAGCCTGTTCCGGGAGCTGCAGGCAGAGACGCTGGCCGAGGCCGGCAAGAACTCGATCTTCGTGGCGCATATGGTGTCCAACAGCCTCAAGCACACGCCGCCTTTGGGGCTGATCCGCGGCTTTGCGACGATCCGGTCGGGCGAGCATCGCCACCATATCGACCTGAAGATGAACGGCGTGGTGCCAGTGGTCGATCTGGGGCGGATCTATGCGCTGATCGGCCACCTGACCGAGGTGAACACCCGCGCCCGGCTGATGGCGGCCGAGGATGCGGGCGTGATCTCGGCCAGCGGCGCACGCGATCTGGTCGAGGCCTATGACCTGATTGCCACGATGCGGCTGGAAAGCCAGGCGCTGCTGGTCAAATCGGGACGCAAGCCCGACAACTACCTCGCGCCGTCGGACCTGTCGGATTTCGAGCGCAGCCACCTGCGCGATGCCTTCGTCGTTGTGCGCACCATGCAATCTGCCATCGGGCACGGAAAAGGCGCGATGAGTTGAAGGAATACCCATGCTGATCGACATCGTCTCCCTGATCGCCATCGGCGCGGCCCTGGCCGGCACCTATGTGGCGGTGAACCGGATGACCGGACGGCGCCTGCCGCGCTGGCTGCTGCCCGCCTCGCTGGGATTCGCGATGATCACCTTTGCGGTGTGGAACGAATACACCTGGTTCAGCCGTGTGAAGGCGGCGCTGCCGGAGAGTGTGGAGGTGGTGCTGCCGGTGAAGGAAAGCAGCTTCTGGCGGCCCTGGTCCTATGCGCTGCCGATGGTTGCGCGGTTCATCGCGGTGGATACGGCCGCGGTGCAGCGCTCGGCCGAGGCGCCGGGGCTGGTGAGGACCGAGGCGATCCTGGTGCAGCGTTGGGCCAAGACGCAGCGGGTGCCGGTGGCGTTCGACTGCACGGACGGGCGCCGCGCCGATCTGGCGGGCGGCGCGCAGCTGGCGGCGGACGGAACCTTGACGGGCGGCGCCTGGATCGAGTTGCCGGCCGATGATCCATTCATGTTGGCGGCCTGCCAAGGGGGGTAGCGATGGCCGAAGCGGGGAGACAACCGCGGGTACTGGTGGTCGAGGACGAGGACAACATCGCCATCGCCCTCGACTATCTGATCACCCGCGAGGGCTATGCCCATGACCGGGTGTCGAGCGGCGCCGAGGCGATGGCCCGGATCCGCGCCACCCATCCCGACCTTGTGCTGCTGGACGTGATGCTGCCCGGCGTGTCGGGCTACGAGATCTGCCAGGATGTGCGGATGGATCCGGGGCTGGCGGATGTGAAGATCCTGATGATGACCGCCCGCGGATCGGCGATGGAGCGCAGGAAGGGGCTGGCGCTTGGCGCCGACGGGTTCATCGCCAAACCCTTCGAGCTGAAAGAGCTGCGGGCCGAGGTTCGGCGGCTTCTTGGCAGCGGGACCGCGTGATGGAACGCTGGAGCCTTCGCCTGCGGGTGTTCCTGCTGTTCGCGGGCCTCGCTGCGGCCAGCTGGGGCGCGCTTGGGGCAGGGCTTTGGGCCGGGTATCACCGGCTGGGCGATACCACCGTGCTGCCGGCCTTCGTGCAGGCCGGGGTGGTGGCGGGCTTTGCAATCCTGGGGCTGACGGCGGGGATCTGGTATCTGTTCGACGAGAACGTCGCCCGCGCCATCGAGCGGCTGGCGGGCGGGATGCGCGCCCGCACCCATGCCGCCGTGACCGGCGAGCTGGACGCCTCCCCCGCCCGCTATCTGGGCGACCTCGCCCCGGCCGCCGCCGCCGTGACCCTGACGCTGGCCGAGACCCGCAATGCGCTGGCCGAGGCGGTGGCGCGCGAGACGACGCGGCTGCAGGCCGAGAAGGACCGGCTGGAGGCGCTGCTGTCGGATGTGCCGGTGGGGGTGCTGCTGTGTACGGGGGACCATCAGCTGGTGTTCTACAATGGGCAGGCGGTGGATCTGCTGGGCGGCGGTGCGGCCCCGGGGCTTGACCGGCGGCTGTTCGATTACCTGCGGCAGGCGCCGGTGGCCCATGCCCATGCGCGGCTGCTGGAGGCGGGCGACCCCGATGCCGCGTCCGACCTGCTGGTCGCCACGGTGGCGGGGGCGCGGGTGCTGGCGGGGCGGATGCGGCTGCTGGACCAGGGCCGCGACGGCCCCGGCTATGTACTGACCCTGCGCGACGTGACTGCCGACCTTGCCGCCCATGCCGAGCGCGGCGCGTTGCTGGCCGAGGTGTTCGACCGGGTGCGCCGCCCCGCCGCCAACCTGCAGACGGTGATCGGCGTGCTGGCCGAGGATGAAGGCGCAGGCCCCGCCCTGACCCCCGCCCTGACTGGCGCGATGCTGGAGGAGGTCGGCAGTCTCGCCAGCGCGATCACCGAGCTTGGGGCGCGCTATGATGACAGCCGCAGCGACTGGTGGCCGCTGGCCTTCACCCGCGCCAGCGACCTTGCCGACGGCATCCGCGCCCGGATCGAGGCGGCGGGGCTGGAGGTGACGGCGGATCCGGCGCCGATCCTGCTGCGCTGCGACGGGTTCGAGATCGTAGCGCTGGTGTCGGTGTTGGCGGAACGGGTGGCGGCGGCGGGGCTGGCGCGCAGTTTTGCGCTGGAGATTGTCGAGGATGGCGCCGGGGCGATGGTGCGCCTTGGCTGGCAAGGCCCGGCGCTGCCTCTGGGGCAGCTCGACGGCTGGCTTGGCGAACCGCTGGAGGTGGGGCTGGCGGACGTGACCGGGCGCTCTGTGCTGCTGACCCATGCCACAGAATGCTGGCCCGACCGTGATGCGGCGGGGCGGGCCGGCATCTGCCTGCCGGTGCGCGAGGCCCGCCGCGCCCATCGCCGCCCGCCCCCGGTGACGCGGGCGGTGGTCTACGATTTCGACCTGCTGTCCAAGGCCCGCAATGCCGGCGTGCTGGATTCGCGGCTGGAAGACCTGACCTATGTGGTCTTCGACACCGAAACCACCGGGCTGCTGCCCGCGCAGGGCGACGAGATCGTGCAGATCGCCGCGGTGCGCATCGTCAATGGCCGGCGGGTGGAAAAGGAGGTCTTCGACACGCTGGTGAACCCCGGCCGGTCGATCCCCGCCGGCTCGACCGAGGTGCATGGCATCACCGGCGCGATGGTGGCGGACGCGCCGCGGATCGAGGAGGTCGGCCGGCAGTTCCACAAGTTTGCGGAAGGCGCGGTGCTGGTGGCCCATAACGCCCCCTTCGACATGGAATTCCTGCGCCGGCACGAGGCCGGGATCGGCGCCAGCTTCGACAACCCCATCCTCGACACGGTGCTGCTGTCGGCTGTGGTGTTCGGGCAAGGCGAGACCCACAGCCTCGATGCGCTGACGCACCGGCTGGGGATCACCATCCCCGAGGAGGCGCGCCACACCGCCATCGGCGACACCGTCGCCACCGCCGATGCCTTCCTGCGCCTGCTGCCGATGCTGCGCGCCAAGGGCATGGTCACCTTTGGCGACGTGCTGGCCGAGGTGCGCAAGCATGGACGGCTGCTGAAGGACCTGAACGGCTGATCTGCTTTGCCTTTTCCAAATATCCTGCGGGGGAGCCCGAAGGGCGTGGGGGGCGCAAAGCCCCCCTCCGCAGGTGCCTGTGGCGCAGCGCCGGGGGTTTCACACCCCCGGACCCCCGTGGGATATTTGGAAAAGGCAAAGGCGAAGGGGCGGTCAGGCGAACGGGTCTTCGGGGTAGCCGACGCCGGTGAGGTAAAGCCCCTGCGGCGGGCAGACCGGGCCGCAGGCGGCGCGGTTTTTGGCCTCCAGCGCGCGGCGCACGTCCTCGGGCGCCCACGTCCCGGCGCCGACGCGTTCCAGCGTGCCGACGATGGAGCGGACCTGGTTGTGCAGGAAGCTGCGGGCGCGGAGGGTGAAGCAGTATTCGGTGCCCTGCGGGACCGGATGCGCGGTGATGGTGATCTCGTCCAGCGTCTTCACCGGCGAGGCCGCCTGGCACATGGTGGAGCGAAAGGTGGTGAAGTCATGGTGGCCGACCAGATGCGCCGCCCCGTCTTGCATCGCGGCAAGGTCCAGCGGGTTCTGCACTTGCCAGACGAGGCCCCTGTCATGCGTCACCGGGGCTCGGCGCTGGAGCAGGCGGAACAGATAGCGCCGCTCGATGGCCGAGAAGCGGGCGTGGAAGTCATCCGCCACGCGGGCCGCGGCAAGGATCGCGACCGGCTGCGGCTTCAGGTGCCAGTTCAGCGCCTCGGCGAGGCGGAACGGGTCCCAGTCCTTGGCCAGATCGCAATGGGCGACCTGGCCCGTGGCATGGACACCGGCATCGGTGCGGCCGGCGGCGGCGATGCCCGGTGCCTCGGCGTCCAACCGGCGCAGCGCGACTTCGATGGCCTCTTGCACCGAGGGCTGGCCGCTCTGACGCTGCCAGCCGGCGAAAGGGGCCCCGTGATACTCGATCTTCAGTGCAAATCTTGGCATGTCGCCCGCCCTAGCGCGGGGCGCCGGGCTTGGCAATCGGCGTGGTGGATCGGCCCTCCACATTCCGCGTGCGGGTGCCTATCTTGGATGCAAAGCAAAGGGGCGCGACTTGGGCATCGGTGACATTGCGGACAGCGTGACGCGCAGCGTCGAAAGCCTTGGCGCCTCGGTCAGCGAAGCCTTCTTCGAGCCGGTGATCCGGCTGGGGGTCACGGGCCTGTCGCGCGCCGGCAAGACGGTGTTCATCACCTCGCTGGTGGCGAACCTGCTGGACCGGGGGCGGATGCCGCAGCTGAAGGCGGCGGCGGATGGGGCGATCCGGTCGGTCTTCCTGCAGCCGCAGCCCGACGTGACGGTGCCGCGCTTCGAGTATGAGGCGCATCTGGCGGCGATGACCGGGCCCGACCCGCATTGGCCGGACAGCACCCGCGCGGTCAGCGAGCTGCGCCTGTCGTTCCGGGTGCAGCCACAGGGGATGCTGGGGGGCCTGCGCGGGCTGCGCACCGTGCATCTCGACATCGTGGACTATCCGGGCGAGTGGCTGCTGGACCTTGGCCTCTTGGACCGGACCTATGCCGACTGGGCCGCCGAGACGCTGGCGCGGATCGCGGACCGGCCCGAGGCGGCGGGGTTTCTGGCGCTGGCGGGGGCCACGAACGGCGCCGCGCGGCTGGACGAGGCGGATGCGCGCAGCCTGGCGGACAGCTTTGCCGGCTACCTGATCCGCGCCCGCGCCGCCGGCTGGTCGGATTGCACGCCGGGGCGGTTCTTGCTGCCGGGCGAGATGGCGGGGTCCCCCGCGCTGACCTTCGCGCCGATCCCGCAGCCTGCGGATCCCGGCCGCACGAGTCTGTGGCGTGAGATGGACCGGCGCTTCGAGGCCTACAAGGCGCGGATCGTGAAGCCGTTCTTCCGCGAGCATTTTGCCCGGATCGAGCGGCAGGTGGTGCTGGTCGACGCGCTTGGTGCGATCCATGCCGGGCCCCGCGCGGTGGAGGATATGCGCCGGGCGATGGCCGAGATCCTGGCCGCCTTCCACCCCGGCCGCAATGGCTGGCTGACCGGGCTGCTCGGCGGACGGCGGGTGGAGCGCATCCTGTTCGCAGCGACCAAGGCCGACCATTTGCACCACAGCCAGCACCCGCGCCTGACCGCGATCATGGAAGCGCTGCTGCGCGAGGCAAAGGACCGTGCCGATTTTGCCGGGGCGAAGACGGCGGCGATGTCGATTGCGGCGCTGCGGGCGACGGTGGAGGAGACGATCAGCCATGAGGGCGGCCCCTTGGATGCCGTGCGCGGCCGCCTGCAGGGCGGGCGGCAGGCGGCGTTCTGGGCGGGCGAGCTGCCCGCCGATCCGGCGCAGCTGCTGGTGCCGGCGCGGCAGGGGGCGGAGCGCTGGCTCGACGCCGATTTCGGGGCGATGGCCTTCCTGCCTGCGGCCTCGCCGCTGCGCCCCGGCGAAGGCCCGCCGCATATCAGGCTGGACCGGGCGGCGGAATTCCTGATCGGAGACAGGTTGCGATGACCCTTGAGCCCAAGCGCCGCGGCCCGGTGATCCTGGAACGCGAGGGGGCGGCGGATGTCACGCCCGCCACCGCCCCGCCGGTGCCGGATTTCCTGCCCGATGGCCGCGCGATGCAGATCGCGGCGCGGGTGGCGGCGCGGCCGCCCTCACGCCTCGGGCGGTTCTTCTGGGCCAGTGCCGGGGCGCTGCTGTCGTTCATGGTCTCGATGGCGGCGTGGAATTTCGTGACCGGGCTTCTGGCGCGCAACCCGGTTCTGGGCTGGGCGGCGGTGGTGCTGGTCGGCGCCTTCGTGCTGGCGGCGCTGCTGATCGCGTTGCGCGAGCTGTCGGCCTATGCGCGGCTGGCGCGGCTGGACCGGGTGCATCAGGCGGCGACCGAGGCGCTGCTGGCCGGCGATCTGAAGGCGGCGCGGGCGGTCTCTGCGCGGCTGATCGCGCTGTATGCCGGGCGGCCCGAGACGGCCTGGGGGCGCGAGCGGCTGGCAGAGCGGCAGGGCGAGATCCTGGATGCGGATGCGCTGCTGCAACTTGCCGAGGCGGAACTGCTGGCGCCGCTCGACCAGGCGGCGCGGCGCGAGGTGGAGGCGGCGGCGCGGACGGTGGCGACCGTCACCGCGCTGGTGCCGATCGCGCTGGCCGATGTGGTGGCGGCGCTGGCGGCGAACCTGCGCATGGTGCGGCGGGTGGCCGAGATCTATGGCGGACGGGCGGGCACCTTGGGAAGCTGGCGGCTGCTGCGCACGGTGTTCACGCATCTGGTGGCGACGGGCGCGGTGGCGGTGGGGGATGACATGATCGAGACGGTGGCGGGGGGCGGATTGCTCGCCAAGGTCTCGCGCCGCTTCGGGGAGGGCGTGGTCAACGGCGCGCTGACGGCGCGGGTGGGGGTCGCGGCCATCGAGGTGTGCCGGCCGCTGCCCTTTGCGGCGCTGCCGCGGCCCAAGGTGTCGAACCTTGTGGGGCGGGCGCTGGCGGGGCTGTTCCCGACCGGGAAGGGCACGTCGGAGGATTAGCGCAGGACGGGAACCCCGCCCGCGCGCGTTTCGACTTCGGCTACGCCCATGCGCAAGCCCTGGCCGATGCGATGGGCGAGGGCGGACCATGAGGCGGCGGTTTCGGGGGGCAGTTCGCGCTGCAGGGTCGTGTCGAAGAGCGCCAGCCAGCCGGGGAAATGGCCGGCCTTCACGTCGCCCGCGCGCAGATGGGCGCGCATCGGGCTGCCGTCATAGCCCCGCTCCAGCAAGATCGCGTTGCGCCAGAAGGCGGCGACTTTTGCCTCATGCACCGGCCAGTCGGTGACGTGGCGCGCGAAGATCGGGCCGAGCTGTGCGTCGCGCCGGACGGCGGCATAGAAGGCGGTGACCACCCGGTCGATCTGGGCGGCGGTGATGGGGAAGCGTGGTGGCAGGTGGGTCATCGGGCGGCCCCTTTCCCTGCCGATATGCGCGTGGAAGGGGATGGGTGCAAGGCGCGGGGGTGTCGCAGTGATGATGGGCGACCGTTGTGCCGCTGCATCGCTTGGATTGGCGAAGGCCCCCGCCTTCGCCACGCGAAGACATCTCATCCCTGCCGGACGGGCCCCCAAAGGGCCCGGCCAGCGCCCGCCCCGGTCTCGTGTGGCCAGCGGCTCCGGGGGAGAGGCCCCGCACGGGCGGGGGCGAGGCAGTGCCTCGCCTATTCCCGCCCGATCCTAGCGGACCACCTGTGGCGAGGGGCTCGCACCCTCCCTTTACGCCGCGCCGCCCCTTTCCTATAAGGCGCGCATGACCCGGCCCGCCGCACATGCTTTGCGAATTACCGGCCCGGCGCTCTGACCGCTGTCAGGGCCGCCGGGATGATGCTTGCCGGGGGGTGCCGGAAGACCGCGCCCGCCGTTCCCAGATAGTCAGGGCCCCCACGTGGCCCGCCCCCGAGGATCGTTCCGATGTGCGCCGAGACCGTTGACCCGACTGCCGACACCGTTGACTACCGCGATACCGTCTTCCTGCCCGAAACCCCGTTCCCGATGCGCGCCGGCCTGCCCGCGCGCGAGCCGGGCTGGCTGGAGCGGTGGGAGAAGATCGGCGTTTACGACCGCCTGCGCGAGAAAGCCGCCAGGCAAGAGGGGGGCCGCACCCCCTTCACGCTGCATGACGGCCCGCCCTATGCCAACGGCCATCTGCATATCGGCCACGCGCTGAACAAGACCATCAAGGACATGATCGTGCGCAGCCATCAGATGATGGGCTTCGACGCGCGCTATGTGCCGGGCTGGGATTGCCACGGCCTGCCGATCGAATGGAAGATCGAGGAGCAATACCGCGCCAAGGGCCTCGACAAGGACGATGTGGACGTCGTCGCCTTCCGGCAGGAATGCCGCAAGTTCGCCGAAGGCTGGGTTGATATCCAGCGCGAGGAGTTCAAGCGGCTGGGGATCACCGGCAACTGGGCAGACCCCTACCTGACGATGGATTTCCACGCCGAGGCGGTGATCGCCGAGGAGTTCATGAAGTTCCTGATGAACGGCAGCCTGTATCAGGGGTCCAAGCCCGTGATGTGGTCGCCGGTGGAGAAGACTGCGCTGGCCGAGGCAGAGGTCGAGTATCACGACCTGACCAGCCATACGGTGTGGGTGCGGTTTCCGATAAGTTTCTTGCGGACTGTTGAGCGATCCAAAGCAATCAACGAATCGAAACGACGTGCTCAGGAAGTTGCTCCGAACTTCGAACTCATTGGTTATGAGAAGGATGAGTACGACGCGGAAGAGCACCCGCTGCTTGAAGGTGCGTCCGTTCTGATTTGGACGACGACCCCTTGGACGATCCCTTCCAATCGGGCGATCGCATATTCACACTCAATCCCTTATGGGATGTACGAAATCGAAGAGGTTTCGGAAGGAAGCAACGCAGTCGTTGGTGAGCGCGTGGTGTTGGCTGACGAGTTGGTAAAAACTGTCTTTCCGAACTCTGGAGTCACAAAATCGAAGCGGCTCGAAGCCATCAATCCTCACCACCTCGTTTGCAAGCATCCCTACGCGATTCTCGATCCGCTATGGGATGAAAATAAACAAGAGAGACTCTCGAATCTGCGCCCCCTCCTCCCCGGCGATCACGTCACCGACGAGGCGGGCACCGGCTTTGTCCATACCGCGCCCTCCCACGGCGATGACGACTATCAGATGGGCCTGAAATTCGGCCTGCCGATGACCTATGATGTCGAGGCGGATGGCTCCTACCGGGCTGACCTTCCGCTGTTCGGCGGGCAGGCGATCCTGACGGCCGAGGGCAAGGAAGGTCCGGCCAACGTGTCGAACATCAAGGCGCTGCACGGCGCCGGGGCGCTGTTTGCCAAGGGCAAGATCAAGCACTCCTACCCGCATTCCTGGCGGTCCAAGGCGCCGCTGATCTACCGCAACACCCCGCAATGGTTCGTCGCCATCGACAAGTCGCTGGAGGACGGGATGGGCCAGTATGGCGAGACCATCCGCGCCCGGGCGCTGAAATCCATCGAGGATCTGGTGAAGTTCACCCCGCCCTCGGGCCGCAACCGCCTGCATGCGATGATGGACAGCCGCCCCGACTGGGTGCTGTCGCGCCAGCGCGCCTGGGGCGTGCCGCTGACCTGCTTCACCAAACGGGGCGCCAAGCCGACCGATGCCGACTTCCTGCTGCGCGACCCGGCGGTCAATGCCCGCATCGCTGCGGCGTTCGAGGCGGACGGGGCCGACGTGTGGTATGTGCCCGGCTTCAAGGACCGGATGCTGGACGGGCTGCACGATCCCGACGCCTATGAGCAGATCTTCGACGTGCTGGACGTGTGGTTCGACTCTGGCTCCACCCACGCCTTCGTGCTGCGCGACCGCGCCGATGGCACCGCTGACGGCATCGCCGATGTCTATATGGAAGGCACCGACCAGCATCGCGGCTGGTTCCATTCCTCGCTGCTGCAAGCCTGCGGCACCAAGGGGCGGGCGCCCTATCGGGGCGTTGTGACCCACGGCTTCACGCTGGACGAGAAGGGCATGAAGATGTCCAAGTCGCTGGGAAACACCATCGTCCCGGCGGAAATCGTCAAGGATTACGGCGCCGATATCCTGCGGCTGTGGGTGGCGCAGGCGGATTACACCGCCGATCAGCGCATCGGCAAAGAAATCCTGAAGGGCACCGCCGACAGCTACCGCCGCCTGCGCAACACCATGCGCTTCCTGCTCGGCAACCTCGAGGGCTTCACCGAGGCCGAGCGGGTGGCCCCGGCCGACATGCCGGAACTGGAACGCTGGGTGCTGCACCGTCTTGCCGAGCTCGACCATGTCGTGCGCAAGGGCTACCGCGAGTATGACTTCCAGGGCGTGTTCCAGACCCTGTTCACCTTCTGCACGGTCGACCTGTCGGCGGTGTATTTCGACATCCGCAAGGATGCGCTCTATTGCGACCCGGCGGGCAGCCTGCGGCGGCGCGCGGCGCGCAGCACGCTCGACCTGTTGTTCCACCGGCTGACGACCTGGCTGGCGCCGATCCTGGTGTTCACGATGGAGGAGGTGTGGCTTTGCCGCTTCCCCGGCGAGGAGTCCTCGCTGCACCTGCAGGACATGCCCGAAACCCCGGCCGACTGGCGCGACGAGCCGCTGGCGGCGAAATGGGAGGCGCTGCGCCGGGTGCGCCGCGTGGTGACGGCGGCGCTGGAGGTGCAGCGCACCGCCAAGGAGATCGGCGCGAGCCTCGAGGCGGCGCCGGTGGTGCATGTCGAGGATGCCGCGGCGCTGGCGGCGCTGAAATCGGTGGATTTTGCCGAGATCTGCATCACCTCGGGCATGGTGCTGACAGGCGATCCGGCCCCGACCGAGGCGTTCCGCCTGCCCGAAGTGCCCGGCGTCGGCGTGGTGTTCGAACTGGCCGAGGGCGAGAAATGCCAGCGCTGCTGGCAGATCCTGCCCGATGTGGGTTCGCATTCGCATGCCCACACCTGCGCGCGCTGCGATGCCGCGCTGACCGGGATGGGGAAGTAGGGCCATGCAGGCGGGGTTCGACAGCCCCTTTGGCCGGCTGGTGCTGACCGAAGAGTCTGGCGCGATCACCCGCTTGCGGTGGGGAGCAGAGGCGGCGGGCGCAGGCTCGCCGCTGCTGGCCGAGGCGGGGGCGCAGCTGGCCGCCTATTTCGCCGGGCGGCTGACGCGGTTCGACCTGCCGCTGGCGCTTGGGGACGGATTCCGCGGGCGGTTCCTGCAGGCGCTGCAGGGCATTCCCTATGGCGAGACGCGGCGCTATGGCGATCTGGCAACCACACTGGGGGTGTCTGCACAGGCGATCGGCCAGGCCTGCGGCGCCAATCCGATCCCGGTGATCGTGCCCTGCCACCGGGTGCTGGGGGCGGCCGGGCTGGGGGGATTTTCCGCGCCGGGCGGGGTGGAGACGAAGGTGGCGCTGCTGAGGCTGGAGGGGGCGGCGGGCCTGCTGATCTAGCTTTTTGCCGGGATCAGCTGCTGCACGACACCCGCCAGCAGCAGGTAAAGCGAGGTCACGACCAGCCCCCAATGCGCCCAGCTTTCGGGGTGGAAATCGACCCAGGCAGCCCATCCGGCGAACGCCGTCCAGGCCAGCGCCATCGGCAGGGTAATCGCGCGCCAGCGGTCGGTGCGCACCGGGTGGACGAACTTGATGTTCAGGAACATCGCCACCGCCAGCGCCACGACGATGGCCAGTGTCAGCTCGAAATTCGGCTTCAGCGCGAATAGGACCAGCACCACCATGTTCCAGCAGGCCGGAAAGCCCGAGAAGGAATTGTCCTTCGTTTTCATCCGCGTATCGGCGAAATAGATCACCGAGCCGTAGACGATGACGATGATGGCGATCCACCCGGTCCAGCCGGGCAGGATGCCGGATTTGAACAGCGCATAGGCCGGGATGAACACATAGGTCAGGTAGTCGATGATCAGGTCCAGCAGGACCCCGTCATAGGTGGGCCAGTTGACCGTGACCTGGTAGCGCCGGGCCAGCGGGCCGTCGATCCCGTCCACGACCAGCGCCACGACCAGCCACAGGAACATCATGCTCCACTGCTCCTCGACCGCGGCGAGCATTGCCAGCATCGACAGGACGGCACCGGTGGCGGTGAGCAGGTGGACGAACAGGGCTTTGAAACGCAGGGTCATCCAACCGTCATGCAGGAATTCGCGCAAAGGCGCAACCGGGCCGGGGTTGGAAACACCGGCGGCGTGGGGCGCGCACGGGCGTTGCGGCGCAAGACGGCGGCAGTGGCGCGGGAAGTGGCAGCAGGCGGATGGGGAAGGGCGGCGGGAAAAGCGGGCGCATGGCGGCGCCGGACCAAGGCGGGAGCGCGTGATATGGCCACGCGCCTTGCCAAGAGAGGGCCCGATCCATGCTCTTGGATCACCCTGCATTCCCGCACCGCGAGGGTGGAGGCCGCGCAACAGGCGGCAAGCGCGCTGGACGATGGAGTGGATTGATCCATGCGTCCATGCGGGCGGGTAGCTGAGCCCAGCAGGTGTGGCACGAGGCCCAAGCCTGAGGGTGGTGCAAACCTCGAGCGAGGCCGGATTGGCCTGCGCCTGCGCTTGCAAACGTCCTTGGTGGCCCTGCCGCGTGGTAGCTGGACGCTGGTCGCAACAGCGCCCGTCCCCCGGCGCACCAAGCTCCGCCGGTATCCGCCCGTCGGGGAGGGGTTGGGGTATCCAACAGCGCAGGCTGCACGCGCTTCTGTGGCGCGGTTCGCTCGGCCAGCTTGTAGGCAAACGCGCCAGCGAGCGCCGCACCATCCCCGGCTGCGGACCCACCACGGCGCCCGCCGGCTTTGCCCCGTCAGGCCCTGGCGAGCAGCATTGCGAGGGCGTGATCCGCGTCCATCAGCACTGGCGGAACTGGCGCCGGCTTCGGGTCCACCTCGGTCAGGCGCTGGAACAGCTCGTCCGGCGAAAGGGTGGGCGCGGGCGGGGCTGGCGGTTTCGGGGCAGGCGTGACGGCGAGCAGGTCCTCGATCAGGCTGGCGGTGTCGGCGGCCGAGGTTCCACCGCTGGTCGCTGCCCGGGCCGCCAGAGGATCGGCGCCCGCCGCTTGCGGTGCCGCCATGGCCTCGCCCAGCTTGCCAAGCACGGCGGCGAATACCGCCTGGTTCATGGCGTCGGGCCGGGCCTCGCGGCGTCGGTGCGTGTTCACGCGCGCGTCGATCTCGGCCGCGCTCAGCGCGCCGCTGTCATCGGTATCGATGAGGTCAAAGGCTGCCTCGAACTTCGGTCGGCCCGCAATCTCGGCCCGGCCGAGATCGCCGGAGCCATCGCTATCAAGCCGTTTCAGCATGGCGCTGCCCACCGAGGGGGCAACGCGGAAGGTCTGGTGCACGTCCATGGGAAAACCCTTCTGGTTTGGGAACGTGGGCAGCACTCTGCGCCGGCAGCGGTTAAGGAACCGTTTGCGGGGTCACGCCCGCGGGTGGGCCGCGGCATAGACCTCCATCAGCCGCGCCGAATCCACCGCCGTATAGGCCTGCGTGGTGGACAGCGAGGCATGGCCCAGCAATTCCTGGATACTGCGCAGATCGCCGCCCGCCGCCAGCAGATGCGTGGCAAAGCTGTGGCGCAGGGCGTGGGGCGTGGCGGTGGCCGGCAGGCCGAGGCTCATGCGCGCCAGTTCCATCGCGCGCGCCACCTGCCGCGGGTTCAGCGCGCCGCCGCGCACGCCGCGGAACAGGGGCGCGGTGCGGGCGGCGGGATGGGGGCAGAGGCGCAGGTAGTCCGCCACGGCATCGCGCGCGGCGGGCAGGACCGGCACGATCCGCTCGCGCCCGCCCTTGCCGATGATGCGCAGCACCGGCGGCAGCGGCGCATCGGCGCCCGTCAGGCCAAGCGCTTCCGAGATCCGCAGGCCGCAGCCCCAGAGCAGGGTCAGCACGGCCGTGTCGCGCGCCGCCGTCCAGGGCTCGCGCGCCTGATCCTCGACCATGCTGATCATCGCGCGGGCGGCATCCTCGGCCAGCGGGCGCGGCAGCGGGCGCTTGAAGCGGGGGCTGCGGGCGCCAAGCACCACGGTCGCGTCAAATCCCTCGCGGTCCGACAGCCAGCGGTAGAAGCTGCGCACCGAGGAGAGGGCGCGGGCGAGCGACCGCGCGCCGACACCGCGGCTGCGTTCGGCCGCCATCCAGGCGCGCAGGTCACCTTGCGTGATCGCGGCGAGGGCGGCGGTGCCGGGGGCGGTGTCCCAGTGCTGGCCAAGGAAGCTCAGGAAGCCGACGACATCGGTGCGATAGGCGGTGACGGTGTTCTCCGCGGCCCCGTCCAGGGCCGCCAGATGCGACAGCCAGGCCTGCAGCGCATCGCGCACTGCGGGCGTCAGCGCCAGGCTCACGCCAGCCAGCGCCGCATCGCACGCTCGAACGCGCCGGCGAAGAAGGCCAGAAGGTCGGTGCCCTGCGTCGGCTTGAAATGGTGCGGGTCTTCCGAGCCGAGGACCAGCATCGCTGGCAGCCGCCCCTCGCCCAGGTCGAGGCGGATCGCGGCTTCGGACCGGATCCAGCCGCCCTTGTCGCCATAGACGCCGTCGGCCGAAGGATGGGTCTGGCGCAGCACCACCGGGCGCAGCGCGCCGTTGCGGGGGCCGCGGAGGTAGGCCTCGACAAACCCCGGCTCGGCGACACACAGCACCGCGCCCACCCGCGCCAGCGCCGGGTCGTCGCCCGCCTGCACGGTTTCCAGCACCAGCCGCACCGCATCGACGCGCAGGATCTCGGCGACGTCGGTGCCAAGCGCCAGCAGGAAATCCTCGAACTTCAGCGGGTCGAGCATCCGCAGCACGGCGCGGTGGATCTGGTTGGTCCCGGCGAGGTTTTCGTAAGCGGCGGCGATGACGGAGCGGTGGGTATCCTCCAGCCGGTCCAGCCGCGCCTCGAGCCGTTCCATCGCAATGCCGCGCAGGTCGACGATATTGGCACCCATTGCCCGTTCATTGGCGGCGATCAGGGCGCGCATCAGGTCGCGGTCCTCAAGGATCACCTCGGGCTGCGAGATGATCCTGTCGCGCAAGGGCTGGTCGATGGGGGCGCTTTCGGCCATGGCTCGGGTCCGTCCGTTCGGGGCTTTGGGGGTGAGCATACAGGCAGGGCGGCGTTGGAACAATCCCGTGATGGTTGCGTGAGGGGGAATGTCGGGCGGCTGGTTAGGCGCTTTTCAGAGACCGCTCGGTTCGGGCGGAAACAGGCGAGGCACTGCCTCGCCCCGCCCGTTGCGGGACGTATCCCCCGGAGCCATCGGCAACAAGAGACCGGAGAGGCCAGCGCCCGACCTGGCGGGCGAGAAGCGCCCGCCATGGGCGGGGCGGGCGCTGGCCGGGCCCTTTGGGGGCCCGTCCGGTCCAGGATGAGACAGCACGGCGTGGCGAAGGCGATGGCCTTCGCCAAGGCATCGCCCGCGCCATAAAGGAAAAAGGCCCGCCGCATCGCTGCGGGCGGGCCCCGTCAATCACGAAGCGCGAACGCTCAGAGGATCTTCTGCCCGGTCTTCGCCCAGTCGGCGGTGAACTGCTCCAGCCCCTTGTCGGTCAGGATATGGTTCGCCATCGCCTTGATGACCGCGGGCGGCGCGGTGATCACATCGGCGCCGACCAGCGCCACATCGGTGATGTGGTTCACGTTGCGGATCGAGGCGGCCAGGATCTCGGTATCAAAATCGTAATTGTCATAGATGGTGCGGATATCCTCGATCAGCTGCACGCCATCGAGGTTGATATCGTCCAGCCGGCCGATGAAGGGCGAGATGAACGCCGCGCCGGCCTTGGCGGCGAGGATCGCCTGCGCGGCCGAGAAGCACAGCGTGACATTGACCATGTGGCCTTCGGATGCGAAAGCCTTGCAGGCGGTCAGGCCGGCCCAGGTCAGCGGCACCTTGATCGCAATGTTGGGGGCGATCTTGGCGAGCTTCAGACCTTCGGCGATCATGTCCTTGGCTTCCAGAGCCACGACCTCGGCCGAGACCGGGCCTTCGACCATGTCGCAGATCTCCTTGGTGACCTCGAGGATGTCGCGGCCCGATTTCAGGATCAGCGACGGGTTGGTGGTGACGCCATCGACCATGCCAAGGTCGTTGAGTTCCTTGATGGCGGCCACATCGGCGGTATCGACGAAGAATTTCATGGGGGGAGTCCTGCAAGTGAAGGGATGCCGCCCTGATACCGCAACCAGGCCGGTGCCGAAACCCCCGATGGGCCACCCGTGATGGATGAGGCGCGGTTCTTTGCGGGCGGCGAGCGGGTGGCGGTGCTGACGGCAGAACCCATCGGCCGGGTGCTGGATTACCGCGCGCCCGAGGGCGGCTGCGCCGAGGGCGCCTTCGTGGTGGTGCCGCTGGGGCCGCGGCTGGTGATGGGCGTGGTCTGGGGGCCGGGCGAGGGCGGGTTCGATCTGTCGAGGCTGCGCGCGGTCAACCGGGTGCTGGACGCGGCGCCGATGCGCGGCGAGCTGCGCGCCTTCCTGCTGCGCGCCGCCGAATACACGCTGACGCCGCCGCCGGCGATGCTGCGGCTGGCGACGCGCAGCCCCGGTCTGGGCGAGGCGCCGGGGCCGCGCCGGGTGTATCGGCTGGCGGGGACCGAGCCCGCGCGGATGACCGAGGCGCGGGCGCGGGTGCTCGACGCGCTGCAATCCTTCGGCGGCGCGGCGCTGACCCTGTCGGAACTTGCGGCGGCGGCCGAGGTCACGACCAGCGTGGTCAAGGGGCTGGTGAAGATCGGCGCGGTGCTGGAGGGGGAGGCCCCGCGCGACCTGCCCTATCCGCGGCTGGACCCCTCGCTGCCCGGCAAGGCGCTGTCCGGCGATCAGGCGGCGGGCGCGGAGCGCTTGCGCGCCGCGGTGCAGGGCGGCGGCTATGGCACCACGCTGCTGAAGGGCGTCACCGGGTCAGGCAAGACCGAGGTGTATCTGGAAGCCGTGGCGGAATGCCTCGCCATGGGCCGGCAGGCGCTGGTGCTGTTGCCGGAAATCGCGCTGACGGCGGAGTTCCTGACGCGGGTCGAGGCGCGCTTTGGCGCACGGCCTGCCGAATGGCATTCGGGCGCGACCCAGACCGAGCGGCGGCGGCTGTGGCGGATGGTCGGGCAGGGCGATGCGCAGCTGGTGGTGGGGGCAAGGTCCGCGCTGTTCCTGCCGTTCCGCGACCTCGGGCTGATCGTCGTCGATGAGGAACATGACAGCTCTTACAAGCAGGAGGACGGCGTCCTCTACAACGCCCGCGACATGGCGGTGCTGCGGGCCTCGCTATGCTCGGCGCAGGTGGTGCTGGCCTCGGCCACCCCCAGCCTCGAAAGCTGGGTGAATGCCGAGGCGGGAAAATACGCCCGCATCGACCTTGGCGCCCGCTTCGGCGTGGCGGAACTGCCCGAGATGCGGGCCATCGACATGCGCGCGGAAACCTTGCCGGGGGATCAGTGGATATCTCCCACGCTGGCGGGAGCGGTGAAGGCGCGGCTGGCGGCGGGGGAGCAATCCTTGCTGTTCCTCAACCGCCGCGGCTATGCGCCGGTGACGATCTGCCGGGCCTGCGGCCACCAGATCGGCTGCGAGCATTGCGATGCGCGAATGGTGGAGCATCGGTTCCTCAAGCGGCTCGTCTGCCACCAATGCGGCGACAGCCGGCCGATCCCGCTGGCCTGCCCCTCTTGCGGGGTGGAGGGCAAGTTGGCCCCGGTCGGCCCGGGGGTGGAGCGGCTGGCCGAGGAGGTGGCGGCGAAGTTTCCGGCCGCGCGGGTGGCGGTGCTGTCATCCGACCTGTTCGGCTCGGCAAGGGCGCTGAAGGCGCGCATCCTCGAGATTGCCGAGGGCGCGGCCGACATCATCATCGGCACGCAACTGGTTGCAAAGGGGCACAATTTCCCGGCTCTGACGCTGGTGGGGGTGATCGACGCCGACCTTGGCCTGCAAGGCTCGGACCTGCGGGCGGCGGAGCGGACGTTTCAGCTGATGCGGCAGGTGGCGGGGCGGGCCGGGCGCGGGGCGAAGCCGGGGGTGGCGCTGCTGCAGACCTTCCAGCCCGAGCACGCCGTGATCCGCGCCATTCTGGGCGGCGACGAGGAAGCCTTCTGGCGCGCCGAGGCGGCAGAGCGGCGGGTGGCGGGGATGCCCCCCTACGGGCGGATGGCGGGGATCATCCTCTCCTCGCCCGACCTTCAGGCGGTGTTCGATTTCGGGGCGGAGCTGGCCCGGCGCGATGGCCCGCTGCGCCGGATCGGGGCGCAGGTCTGGGGGCCGGCCCCGGCCCCGATTGCCCGGGTGCGCGGCCGCCACCGGGTGCGCCTGCTGGTCAAGGCCGACAAGGGCGCGCCGCTGCAAGCCGCGCTGGCCGAATGGACGGGGCAGCTGAAACCGCCCGCGAACTTGCGGCTGGCGGTGGATATCGACCCGCAGAGTTTCCTGTAGGGGAGAGCCTCAGCTCAACTGCTCCTTCGCGGCAATCGCGACCCCGCGCAGCACGTCCTGCGCGATCTCGCCCGCCACCGCATAGCCAAAGCCACCCTCTGCCCACCAGACGCCGCGCGTTCCGCCCTCCTCGAGGAAGCCGAAGGCGGTGCCCCCGGCGCCGGGCTGCGGGGCGGCGAACAGGGTCAGCCGCTCGCCCGGCCCGCTCTCATAGACCAGCACGGCGGCGGTGCCGCGGGCGTCGGGCAACAGGCGGCCCCCGATGGGATGGAAGCCGAAGGCCCCCAGATCGGGCAGGGCGAAGGGCCGCCCCAGCCGTGTCGAAAGCCAGCCGGTCACGTACTCGATGCGCTCGGCCCCCAGCTCGGCCGGCCGGGCGACCTCAGCATAGGCGTCATGGGCGTGCAGGGCTGCCAGCATCGGAAGCTCGGTGGCCGGCCGCGGCTGCATCCACCACGCGGCGCCCCAGCCCCCCGCGGCACCGATTGCCAGCAGGGCAAGGGCGGCGGCGACAGGGCGCAAACGGCGAGGACGGGCCACTGGCACCGGCGCCTCGGCGAAAAGCGCCCGCATCCGCTCCGGCACCGGCTCCGACACCTCCGGGTGGAGCAGGGCAAGCGCCGCATCCTGCCCGTCCCACTCCGCCAGCGTGGCCTGCGCCGCCGGGTCCGCCGCCAGCCGCGCCGGGAACCCCGCCGCCTCCTCGACCGAGAGCCTGCCATGCCGCGAGGCCAGCAGCGCAATGTCGCCGAGGGCTGCCTTGCCGGCGATGCGCGATCTGGGACGAGGCCCCTCGCGCAGCATCTCCCGCGCCCGGCCCAGCCGTGACACCAGCGCCCCCTCGGACACCTCCAGCGCCATTGCCGCCTCGGCCAGCGTCAGCCCCTCCACCGTCACCAGCAGTAGCGCAAGCCGCTGATCCTCCGGCAGCCGGGGCAGGGCCGCAGGCGCCTCCCCCTCCCGTTGCATCCTCAGCAGGATGCCGAACAGCCAGCCGCGCAGGCCCTCCCCCGGCGCGCCCTGCGCCAGTGCAACCTCCAGACATCGCTGCACCAGATCGTCGGCGGCGTCACGGTCCTGCACCAGCGCCCGCGCAAAGCGGCGCAGCGAGGGGATCATCGCGCGAGTGTCGTCCTGAAAGGTCATGCTGCCGTCCTGCCCGCGCTCTGCGGCGCGCTGGACCATGTGTAAGGCCAGAGCCCCCTGCAGGTCCATCGCAACCCGCGCGGCCCGCCTCTGGCAGGCGGACCTCCCCCGCCCTACATTAGGGGCAACCCCAGACCAGGAGCCCATCATGCTGAATGCCCTCTTCGGACGCAAACCCGACCTTCCGACCCCGGCCGAGGCGCTGCCGGGCCGCGCCGAGCCGATCCCGACCGCCGAGACCCATTTCCTGAACGGCCGCCCCCTGACCGGGCCGGTGCCGGAGGGGATGGAGGAAGCCGTCTTCGGCATGGGCTGTTTCTGGGGGGTGGAGCGCAAGTTCTGGGACCTGCCCGGCGTCTGGGTGACGATGGTCGGCTATGCTGGCGGGCTGACCCCGAATGCCACTTACAAGGAGGTCTGCTCGGGCCTGACCGGGCATAACGAGGTGGTGCGGGTGATCTACGATCCCGCCGTCATCTCCTTCGAAACGCTGCTGAAAACCTTCTGGGAGAACCATGACCCCACGCAAGGCATGCGCCAGGGCAATGACCGCGGCACCCAGTATCGCAGCGGCATCTACACCTTCTCGGACGCGCAGCAGCAGGCGGCGGAGGCCAGCCGCGAGATCTATGGCCAGCGCCTTACGGCCGCCGGCTACGGCGCCATCACCACCGAGATCCTGCCGACGCCGGAGTTCTTCCATGCCGAGGATTACCACCAGCAATACCTCGCCAAGACCCCGGACGGCTATTGCGGCATCGGCGGCACCGGAGTTTCCTGCCCCATCGGCCTGCCTGCCTGAGGCAGGATACAGAACCCATACAGAAGCCATACATACGGCATATGTAAACTGAAACACTCGGGAACCGGCGCCACAACACCTCTTCTTGCCCTTCGTTTTGGCCTAAGTATCCCGGGGGTCCGGGGGCAGCGCCCCCGGCGCCTGCCGCCGCGCGCCGCTTGACGCAGCAGGCGCCCGGGCCTATCGCAGGCCCGACCCAACCCCGGAGCCAAAGCCATGACCACCTTCACCGCGTTGACCACTCTCGATGGCCGCGACCCGGCCGAGGCCCTGGGCGAGGCGCTGGAAGACCTGACGCCGGAACCGACCGGCGTGGGCGTGTTCGAGATCGAGGATGGCTCGGGCCGCTGGGAGGTGGGGGGCTACTTCCTCGAGCAGCCCGACGAGACCCAGCTTGCGATCCTGGCGATGGCCTTCGGCGCGGCGCCCTTCGCGGTGTCGGAGATCCCCGAGACCGACTGGGTGGCGCATGTGCGACGCGATCTGCACCCGATCGTGGCGGGGCGGTTCTTCATCTATGGTGGGCATGATGCCGACAAGGTGCCGGCGGATGCCGAGCCCTTGCTGATCGAGGCGGCGATGGCCTTCGGCACCGGGCATCATGGCACGACGCAGGGCTGCCTGCTGGCGCTCGACCGGCTGGCGACGGATGGGTTCGTGGGCCGAAACGTCGCGGACATCGGCTGCGGCACCGCGGTGCTGGCGATGGCGGCGGCGCGGATCTGGCCGGGGGTCATCATGGCCTCGGACCTTGACCAGATCGCGGTGGAAACCGCGGCGGCGAATGTCACCGCGAACAATCTGCAAGGCCGGGTGGAGTGCTTCGAGGCGGCGGGGTTCGAGCATCCGCGCCATGCGGCGGCGGCGCCCTATGACCTCGTCTTCGCCAATATCCTGAAGGGCCCGCTGATCGAGCTGGCGCCCGACATGGCGGCGCATATCGGCTCGGGCGGCTATGCGGTTCTGTCCGGCATCCTAAACCCGCAGGCGGATGACACGGTAGACGCCTATGTCGAGAACGGGTTCGATGTTGCCGCGCGCAACGAACTGGGCGAGTGGACGACTTTGGTGATGCAGCGGAAACGCTGACGCCAGATTCCGCATGACGAGTGCCGGTGACGCGCGCAGGATTGCTTGCGGGGCGTCAATCGGAGGCATCGGGGATGCTGGACGAGAACATGCAGGATTTTCACGGCCGGCTTGCGCGCGTGGCGCGGGGGCGGGCCATCGGCCGCACTTCGGCGCCTGCGCCCGGGCGGCGGCGCTGGGTTGCGGCCCGGGCGCTGCTATTCCTGTTCCTGATGCCGATCGCGGTCAAGGCGGCGATGCTGCTGCGGCTTGGCGGCGCGGAGTATGAGGCGCGGCTGGACATCTTGCGTCAAGGGACAACGGCGCAAAAGGCCGGCGCGGCGGTGATGCAGGTCGATCCGGCGACGGCGCGGCTGGCGGACTGGCTGCGCGGTCTGGGGGGCTGAGGCCCCTGAAAGACAAAGGGCCGGTGCAGATGTCTCTGCCACGGCCCTGTCTTCAGATCGTCGTCTTCAGATCGTCGCCACCCGTGCCAGGCAGGGGCCCTTCAGGCCCGCCACTGCGAGGGTGTTTCCCGGGCGTCAGCCCCGGGCGCTGATCGCGTCGATGTCGCTGCGCGACAGACCGATATCGTCCAGTTCACGGTCCGACAGGCGCGACAGCGCTTTGCGGGTGACCCGGGCATCGTTCCATGCGGCAACTGCGGCAAAGAGCCGACCCGCGACACCGACACCGGTGCCTGCGGCGACCATGCGGTTCGTTTCAAAGGCGGCCATGATTTCAGTCCTTCATAAAGTGCGTAATTCGGAAGCATCGTGCTTCGTGAACCGCAAATAGGCTGGGCGTTATTGCAACGCAAGGTGGGCCCAAGCATGGTCGCCATGCTGCGGCTGCATGGCTCTCGCGGCCCGTTCACGGGATTTTCACTACCTGCAAAACTGCCCGTGAAACCTGTCGAAATGGCGATCCGGAATGTCGCTTTCGGGCGAAATGTGCGGCACAAATGCTGCAACTGCGAAGGCGCGCCTTCCCGCTGGCGAGCGTTCGCGTTTTGTGCTACTGCGTCAGAAAAGCCACAAACTGTCGGCAATCGGCCTTTCACGGCCGAGACCGGCGGCGATGCGGCAGCAAAACAAGGGCGGGGGCAGGACGCTATGCGGGTTTTGGGAATCGATCCGGGGCTGCGGACCATGGGCTGGGGCGTGATTGACGTGTCGGGCGCGCGGCTGAGCCATGTCGCCAATGGCCTCTGCCTGTCCGGCACCGGCGATCTGGCGCAGCGGCTGCTGGCGCTGTTCGACCAGCTCACCGAAGTCTTCGCGCGCTTCGAGCCGACGGCGGCGGCGGTGGAGCAGACCTTCGTGAACAAGGATGCCAGCGGGACGCTGAAGCTGGGACAGGCGCGGGCGGTGGCGCTGCTGGTGCCGGCGCAGCGCGGGCTGGTGGTCGGGGAATATGCCCCGAACGCGGTGAAGAAGGCGGTGGTCGGCGTCGGCCATGCCGGCAAGGATCAGGTGGCGCATATGGTGCGCTTCCAGCTGCCGGGCGTGGATCTGGCGGGGCCCGATGCCGCCGATGCGCTGGCGGTGGCGATCACCCATGCCCATCACTTGCAAAGCGCCGGGCGGATGTCGGCCGCGGTGCGCAGCGCGGAAACGCGGGCGAAGACGCCGCGGGGGGCGGTGGATGGCTGGGCCGAGATTGCCCGCACCCGTGTGAAGGGAGGCGTGGCATGATCGGGCGTATCGCGGGGGTGATCCTGCACCGGGCGATGGATCATGTGCTGATCGACGTGCGCGGCGTGGGCTATATCGTGCATGTGTCGGACCGGACCGCTGCCAGCCTGCCGCCGGTGGGCGAGGCCTGTGCGCTGTATACCGAGCTGCTGGTGCGCGAGGATCTGCTGCAGCTGTTCGGGTTTTCCACGTTGCTGGAGAAGGAATGGCACCGGCTGCTGACCTCGGTTCAGGGGATCGGGGCCAAGGCCTCGATGGCGATCCTGGGCACGCTGGGGGCCGAGGGCGTGGGCCGGGCGATTGCGCTTGGCGACTGGAACGCGGTGCGGCAGGCGCCGGGCGTGGGGCCCAAGCTGGCGCAGCGGGTGGTGATGGAGCTGAAGGACAAGGCGCCTAGCGTGATGGCGATGGGCGGCGCGCTGACGGTGGATGTGAGCCAGCCCGAGGATGTGCTGGAGCCTTTGGCGCCTCGCACAAGGCGGCCCGCGGCGGCGGTGTCGCCCACGGCAGCGGCCACGGCGGATGCGCTCTCGGCGCTGGTCAACCTTGGCTATGGGCAGGGCGAGGCGGCGGGGGCGGTGGCCGAGGCTGCGGGGGCCGAGCCGGATGCGCCGACGCCGGTGCTGATCCGCGCGGCGCTGCGGTTGCTGGCGCCGAAGGCTTGAGGCAAGCGCCGGCGGTGCCCATATTCCGGCGGTGAGTTTGCGGGAGGCGGGCATGGGCTATACCAAGACGGCGATCCTGATGGCGGCGATGACGGCGCTGTTCATGGGGCTTGGCTATCTGCTGGGCGGGCAGGGCGGGATGCTGATCGCGCTGGGGCTCGCCGGGGCGATGAACTTGTTCGGCTGGTGGAACTCCGACAAGGCCGTGCTCAGGATGCACGGCGCGCGGGAGGTGACCGAGGCCGAGGCGCCCGCCTATGTCGGCATGGTGCGCGAGATGGCGCTGCGGGCCGGGATGCCGGTGCCGAAATGCTACATCATCGAGACGGATCAGCCGAATGCCTTTGCCACGGGCCGCAATCCGCAGAATGCCGCCGTGGCCGCGACCACAGGCCTTTTGGCGCGGCTGAGCCCCGAGGAGGTGGCGGGGGTGATGGCGCATGAGCTGGCGCATATCCGCAACCATGACACCCTCATCATGACGGTGACGGCGACCTTTGCCGGCGCGATTTCCATGCTGGCGAACTTCGCGCTGTTCTTTGGCAACCGTGAGCGGCAGGGCGGGCTGATCGGCACGCTGGTGCTGATGATCCTCGCGCCGATGGCGGCGGGGCTGGTGCAGATGGCGATCAGCCGCACGCGGGAATATGAGGCGGACCGGGCGGGGGCCGAGATCTGCGGGCAGCCGCTGTGGCTGGCCTCCGCGCTTGGCAAGATCGAGGCCTTTGCGCAGCGGATCGACAACCCGGCGGCCGAGCAGAACCCGGCCAGCGCGCATATGTTCATCATCAACCCGCTGCATGCCCATGCCCATGACAAGCTGTTCTCGACCCATCCGAACACGCAGAACCGGATTGCGGCGCTGCGGGCGATGGTGGGGGAGGTGCCGCGCGCTGCGATGGACGCGGGGCCGAGCCGGGTGCCGCGGGTCAAGCGGGCGGCAAGGAAGGGGCCGTGGAGTTGAGCGGGCGGGGCCTGACATTCCGCCGCGCGGTTGCCGGGGATGTTCCGGCGCTGGTCGCGCTGCTCGCCGATGACGTGCTTGGCGTGCAGCGGGAGCAGACGGGGCCGGAGGGCCTTGGGCGCTACGATGCCGCGTTTGCCCTGATCGACGCCGATCCCAACCAGTTTCTCTGCGTCGCCGAGCGCGAGGGGCAGATTGCGGGCACCTTGCAGCTGAGCTTCATCCCCGGACTGGCGCGGGGCGGCGCGATGCGCGGGCAGATCGAAGCGGTGCGCGTGGCGGCGGGGATGCGGGGGCACGGCATCGGCCGGGCGATGTTCGATTGGGCGATTGCAGAATGCCGGGCGCGGGGGTGCGCGCTGGTGCAACTGACCACGGACAGGTCGCGCGCCGATGCTCACAGGTTCTATGACGGGCTGGGGTTTGTGGCCTCGCATGTGGGGTACAAGAAGCAGCTGTAGCGGGCCGTCGCCAGGAAGCCTTGGCCCAGCTAACCGTCCATTAGCCGATAGAAGAGCGCCATCGAGCGTGTGCATTGCGCGTCGATCTCTGCCTGCGACGGCGCGGGGCAGTTATGGATGATGCGCCTGATCTGCAGATCCCCGACAAGCAGGCTGATGAACAGGCGGGTGGCCTCGGCTGGCCCGATGTCGCCGCCGGTGCAGATCCGGCCCATCAGCTCGGCCAGCAGTGGCATGACCTGGTCGCGCCCGCCGGCGGAGATGGCGGCCCCCAGCTCTCCGCTCGGGTCGGCGGCGGCGGCGCGGTTCAGCAGGATCGCCCGGTCGCCGAGCAACATTTCGAGGAAGACGGCCGCAACACTGGCGAGCGTGCCGCGCGGGTCGTCCTGCCGCTCCAGCGCGCGCAGCAGCAGAGCGCGGGTCTCGGCGGCATTGTCCTCGACCATCGCGCGGAACAGCCCCTCCTTGTTGCCATACCAGCGGTAGAGCGTCTCGTTCGAGGCCTTGGCCGCGGTAGCGATGCGCAGCATCGAGGTGCCGGCATAGCCGTGCTCGGCCAGCAGCGCATAGGCGGCGCGGGCGATGGTGGCGTGTCGGTCCTGTCGGTCGCGGTCGTTCATGGGCCTGCGGAAATTGCTTGCTTTATCCGTACACATCGGTACGTCCTGGTAAAGGCGTATTGATCTGTACGCCAAGCGGAGCGCGGACATGAAGCACCTGACCTATGGAATGATCCTGCTGTCGCTGACGCTGAGCGCGGCGATCTTCGGCTTTTTCTATGCCTGGGTCTGTTCGACCATGTGGGGGCTGGACGCGGCTGACCCGCGGGTGGCGATCAGCGCGATGCAGGCAATGAATGCCTCGGTCAGGAATGCGGTCTTCGCGCCGGCCTTCTTCGGCACCCCGGTCGCGCTTGGCGCGGCTGCGGGGCTGCTGCTCATGCGGGGGCACCTGCGCAGCGCGGCAGCGTTTGCAGTGGGAGCGGGCGTCTATCTGTGCTTCGGACTGGTGCTGACGATGATGGTCAATGTTCCGATGAACGAGGCGTTGGCGATGGTTGCGGTGCCTGCGGACGTGGAAAGCGCCGGGGTGATCTGGCGGGAGTATTCCGGGCCCTGGCAGGTCTGGAACCAGATCCGCACGGTGGCCTCGGGCGCGGCATTCCTGCTGGCCCTGTCGGGGGTGATGATGGTTGGCCGGGAGCGGGTCTGAGACCCCGGACAGCCGCGCATCCAGTCCCGCAGCGCCCACCCGGCGGACGGGCGCTGCCCTCTGCCAGTGGGCCACCAACCCCGCCCCGCTTGCATCGCAACGCGTTCCGGGTGAGAACGGACAGGAAACGTCGCAAAGGTCTGCCCGATGCCCGCCTCCAGCCCCGATCCGATGCTGCGCCCTGAAAGCCTGCCCGAGGATCCGGGCGGGGCCGACCGGGCGCTGCGGCCGCAGGCGCTGTCGGAATTCGTGGGCCAGGCCGAGGCGCGGGCCAATCTGCGGGTGTTCATCGAGAGCGCGAAGATGCGCGGCGAGGCGATGGACCACACGCTGTTCCACGGCCCGCCCGGCCTTGGCAAGACCACGTTGGCGCAGATCATGGCGCGCGAGCTGGGGGTCAGTTTCCGCATGACCTCCGGCCCCGTCATCGCCAAGGCGGGCGATCTGGCGGCGATCCTGACCAACCTCGAAGCCCGCGATGTGCTGTTCATCGACGAGATCCACCGGCTGAACCCGGCGGTGGAGGAGATCCTGTATCCCGCGATGGAGGATTTCGAGCTGGATCTGGTGATCGGCGAGGGGCCGGCGGCGCGGACGGTGCGGATCGAGTTGCAGCCCTTCACGCTGGTCGGGGCGACGACGCGGCTGGGGCTGCTGACGACGCCGCTGCGCGACCGTTTCGGCATCCCGACCCGGCTGCAATTCTACACCGAGGATGAGCTGGACCTGATCGTGGCGCGCGGGGCGCGGCTGATGGGGATCTCGTCCGATCCCGCCGGCACGCGCGAGATTGCGCGGCGGGCGCGGGGCACGCCGCGGATCGCCGGGCGGCTGCTGCGCCGGGTGGTGGATTTCGCGCTGGTCGAGGGCGATGGCCGGCTGACGCGCGAGATTGCGGATTCGGCGCTGACCCGGCTGGGGGTGGATCATCTGGGGCTGGATGGGGCCGACCGCCGTTATCTGATGCTGATCGCCGAACACTACGCGGGCGGCCCGGTGGGGGTGGAAACGCTGTCGGCGGCGTTGTCCGAGGCGCGGGATGCCATTGAAGAGGTGATCGAGCCCTACCTGCTGCAACAGGGCCTGATACAGCGAACCCCGCGCGGGCGGATGCTGGCGAGCCGGGCCTGGAGCCATCTGGGCATGGCCGCGCCGGCGCTGCCGGGGCAGACCGACCTGTTCGGCTGAGCTTGAGCGCGCGCCGGGTTGCTTCTATGTCAGGGGCAGCAACAGGCGAGGCGACGATGGACCAGATGAGCCCCGAGGTGATCACCGCGCTGTTTACCCGTGCGTCTGGGGACTATGTCTTTGCCCGCTGGGGAAGGCCGATCGTGCCGGTGGTGTTCGGGGTCGATGATGCGACGCTGTCCACCATGAAGGGCGCCATCGAGGCGGTGGTGGTGCTCGCCGGGCACAAGATGGCCGAGCATGACCCCGAACTGGGCGCCAACCTGATGGTGTTCTTCCTGCGTGACTGGGCCGAACTGCTGGAGGTGCCGAACCTGGACCGGCTGCTGGACGGGCTGGCGCCGCTGGTGGCGCGGCTGCAGGCGGCGGAGGCGAACCAGTACCGGGTGTTCCGCTTCGATCCGTCGGGCGCGATCAAGGCGGCTTTCGTGTTCGTGCGGATGGATGACGCTCTGGCCGAGGTGCCGGCGGCGACGCTGGCGCTGTCCCAGGCGGTGCAGGTGATCGTGCTGTGGTCGGATGCGGCGTTCCATCAGGCGTCGCCCTTGGGGCTGGTGGAGGGGGTGGCAGTGCTGCGCCCCGAGATCGCGGCGGTGATCCGCGCCGCCTATGACCCGGTGCTGCCGGTAGCGACGCAGGAGGCCAGCCACGGGCTGCGGCTGGCGGCGCGGGCGGGGCGGCTGGTATGACGCATACCTTTGCGCTGCGGGTCTATTACGAGGATACCGACCTTGCCGGCATCGTCTATTACGCCAATTACCTGAAGTTCATCGAGCGGGGGCGCAGCGAGTGGGTGCGCAGCCTCGGGATGGATCAGGCGAGGCTCAAGGCTGACACCGGGATCGTCTTCGCCGTCCGCCGGGTCGAGGCGGATTACCTGCGCCCCGCCCGCTATGATGACGAGCTGGTAGTGGAGACGCGGGCAGTGAGCATCAGCGCGGCGCGGATCGTGCTGGATCAGGCCGTGATGCGGGGCGGCGAACGGCTGTTTCAGGCGCAGGTGGTGCTGGTCTGCATCGGCGAGGGCGGGCAGCCGGCGCGAATTCCGGCAATGCTGCGGCAAAAGCTGAGCCCGGCACTGCACTGACGTGCAGGGGCGGGCGGCAATCCGCCGCCCAAGGCAGCAGCGGGCGCGGAACTTGCCCCAACTGTGCGCCGCAATGCGGCATTGACGCAGATGTGTTGGCATCTCCCCTTACCCTGTGTAGAATCGCGTGCAATGAGAGCCGCGACAATGCGGCCCCACAACCGGCGAGCAGTATAGATATGGAAACCGAAGCCCTTGCGATGGCGCAGGAGATCGACTTCTCCTTGTTCGCGCTTTTTGCGCGCGCCACCCTGACCGTGCAACTTGTGATGCTGATGCTGCTGGTTGCCAGCATCTGGTCCTGGACGATCATCGTGCAGAAGCTGCTGACCTATCGGATGGCACAGCGCGAGGCGGCGATCTTCGACCGCTCGTTCTGGTCGGGTGAGCCGCTGGACGAGCTGTTCGAGAAGATCGGCAGCGCGCCCGATGGGGCCAGCGAGAAGATCTTTGCCGCCGGAATGCTGGAATGGCGGCGCAGCCACCGGCAGGATGGCGGGCTGATCGCCGGCGCGCAGGCGCGGATCGACCGGTCGATGGACGTGGCGATCGCCAAGGAGGCCGAGCGGCTGAATGCCGGCCTTGGCGTGCTGGCCACCACCGGCGCCACGGCGCCGTTCATCGGCCTGTTCGGCACGGTCTGGGGCATCAAGACCGCCTTCGAGGACATCGCCATTTCGCAGAACACCAGCCTTGCGGTCGTGGCGCCGGGCATTGCCGAGGCGTTGCTGGCCACAGGCATCGGCCTGCTGGCCGCCATCCCGGCGGTGATCTTCTACAACAAGCTTTCGGCCGACAGCGACAAGATCGTGTCGGGCTACGAGGCCTTTGCCGACGAGTTTGCCACCATCCTCTCGCGCCAGCTGGACGCCTGAGCCATGGGCGGGGGTGTTGCCAGAAAATCCGGCGGAGGCGGCCGGCGCGGGCGGCGGCGGGGCACACCCGCCGCGATGAGCGAGATCAACATCACGCCCTTCGTGGACGTGATGCTGGTGCTGCTGGTGATCTTCATGGTCGCGGCGCCGCTGATGACCGTGGGCGTGCCGCTGGAACTGCCCAAGACCGCCGCGCAGGCGGTGCCGACCGAGCAGGAGGAGCCGCTGACCATCTCCATCACCGCCGAAGGGCCGGTGATGATCATGAACACCGAAACGCCCGAGAACGAGCTGATCGAGAAACTGCGTGCCATCGCGGCCGAACGCAATGACGACAAGCTGTTCCTGCGGGCCGACGGGTCGATCCCCTATGAACGTGTGGTGCAGGTGATGGGCGCGCTGAATGCGGGCGGTTTCACCTCGATCATCCTCGTGACCGAGGCGGGCGGCCCCCGGTTCGATGGCGCGGTAGCGGCCCCGAGCGAGTAAAGGCAGCCCATGGCGAGCCCGGAAAAGATCGGCATCACGGTATCGGCGGCGGGGCACGCAGGATTGATCCTGTGGGCCGCGCTTGGCGGCTGGCTGTTCCAGCCGCAGGAGAGCGAGCCGGTGGAGATGGCCGAGGTCTCGCTGATGTCGGAAAGCGAGTTCGCGGCGATTTCGGCAGCGGCCGAGGCGGCGGCAAGCCGTGCGCCCGTGGCCTCGCCGGACGAGCCGTCGGCCCCCGCCGCGCCCGAAGCGCCGGAGGCAGAAGCGGCCCCGGCCGAGCAGCCGGCCGAGCCCGAGCAGGTGACGCCCGAGCCGCCGGCGCCCGAGCCTGCACCCCAGCCGGACGCCGCCCCCGATGTGACCGAACTGACCCCGCCGGTGCCCGAAGTGCCCGAGGCGCCGCCGACGCCGCCGACCCCGCCGGTCGAGGAGCCGAGCGCGACGATCCTGACCGAGATCAGCCCGCGGCCGCGTCCGCGCCCGGCGCCGCGCGTGGCCCCGACGCCTGCAGAGGCGCCCGAGCCCGATGCGCAGGTTGCGGAAACCGCGGTGGCCGAGACGGAGCCGGAACCTACGCCCGAGCCCGAGCCGGTGCCTGAGCCCCCCGTCGAGGAGGCCGCGCCGCCCGAGGCGACAACCGAGATCGTGACCGAGGCGACCGAGACCGACGAGGCGCCCGAAAGCTCTGCCCCCGCCGCGACGCCGCGGCCCCGGCAGCGCCCGGCAGCGCCGGCGCGCCCGGCCGAGACCGAGACGGCGGCAGCGGAACCCGAAGCGGCGGCCCCTTCGCGCGAGGATGCCGTGGCGGATGCGCTGGCCGAGGCCCTGGCCGAAAGCGCCCCGGTGGAGGCGCCCGAGGCGGCCTCTGGCCAAGGGCAGGCCCCGTCCGGCCCGCCGATGACGGCCGGCGAGAAGGATGCGCTGCGCGTGGCTGTGCAGGCCTGCTGGAACACCGGCTCGCTGTCTTCCGAGGCGCTGCAGGTGACGGTGACGGTGCGGGTGCTGATGTCGCAAGACGGGCGGCCGCAGTCGAACAGCATCGAGATGCTGGGCTATGAGGGCGGATCGGATGGGGCGGCCAACCAGGCCTATGAGGCCGCCCGGCGTGCGATCATCCGCTGCGGGGCCAACGGCTATGACCTGCCGGCCGAGAAATTCGACCAATGGGATGAGATCGAGATGATCTTCAACCCGACGAACATGAGGATCAAGTGATGGGTGCCGCGCAGGCAAAGCCCATTGCGGCGGGCCGGGTCGCAGGGGGCCGGATCGGGGAACGATCCGCGCTGGCGCAGGTTGGTCACGCAGTTGTGGCCGGGGCCGCCGGGCCCTTGCCCTATGCTGCGGCAAGAATTGATGGGTTTTTAAGGGCGGTTCGCAGGGCCCCCAACACAGAGGGTGTGACGCTGATGCTTCGCAGTTTGACATGGGCGCTGGCACTTGCCGGCGCAGCTTTCGCCGCGGCGCCGGTTGCGGCGCAGGATGGCCCGCTGCGGCTGGAAATCACCGAGGGCGTGATCGAGCCCTTGCCCTATGCGGTGCCGGCCTTCGTGGCCGAGAATGCCGCCGCCCAGCAATATGCCGCCGAAATCTCGCGCGTTGTCGCGTCCGACCTCAGCGGCACCGGCCTGTTCCGCGAGATCCCGGCCTCGGCCCATATCGCGCGGGTCACCAGCTTTGACGCGCCGGTGGGCTATGCCGACTGGAAGGCCGTGAATGCCGAGGCGCTGATCACCGGCGCGGTGTCGGTCTCGGGTGACCGGCTGACGGTGAAGTTCCGGCTTTATGACATCTATTCCGGCCAGCAACTGGGCGAGGGGCTGCAATTCGCCGCCACCACCGCCAGCTGGCGGCGCATGGCCCACAAGGTCGCCGATGCCGCCTATAGCCGGATCACCGGCGAGAGCGGGTATTTCGACAGCCGCGTGGTGTTCGTGGCCGAGGCCGGTCCCAAGGACCAGCGCCAGAAACGCCTTGGCGTAATGGATTACGACGGCGCGAACGTGCAGTACCTGACCGACAGCAGCACCATCGTGCTGGCACCGCGCTTCTCGCCCACCGGCGACCGGGTGCTGTTCACCACCTTTGAAACCGGCTTCCCGCGGATCAAGCTGCTGAACGTCGCCTCGGTCACCGCGCAGCTGCTGCCGGAAACGCCCGGCACCATGACCTTCGCCCCGCGCTTTTCCCCCGATGGGCGGCAGGTGGTCTATTCGCTGGAGCAGGGCGGCAATACCGACATCTGGAAGATGGACCTGAACACCGGGCAATCCTCGCGCCTGACCAACACGCCCGCGATCGAGACCGGGCCGTCCTTCAGCCCCGATGGCAGCCGCATCGTGTTCGAAAGCGACCGGTCTGGCACCCAGCAGCTGTATGTCATGTCCGCCTCGGGCGGCGAGCCGACGCGGATCAGCTTTGGCGAGGGCCGCTATGGCACCCCGGTCTGGTCGCCGCGCGGCGATCTGATCGCCTTCACCAAGCAGAACCAGGGCCGCTTCCATATCGGCGTGATGCGGACCGATGGCTCGGAAGAGCGGCTGCTGACGGCGTCGTTCCTCGACGAGGGCCCGACCTGGGCGCCCAATGGCCGGGTGATCATGTTCACCCGCGAAAGCGCCGGTGCGGGCGGCGAGCCGCGGCTGTATTCGGTGGATATCACCGGGCGGAACCTGAAGGCGGTGACGACAGAGGGCGCGGCTTCGGACCCGGCATGGTCGCCGCTGCTGCCCTGACCGGACCTGCAGGAGGGGCGTTTCCAAATCGCGGCCAGACTGCTAACCTGACGGCCAAAGGCCACCGAACACATCTGATGGCCAAAGGCCAATAAACACAGGCGGAACGACATGAGACTGCACTCTTCGGCCCTACTTCTGATCGGCGTGCTTGCCCTTGCGGCATGTAACAACCCCAACCGCTTTGGCGCGGGCGGTGCTGATGGCGCGGGCGGCTATGGTCCCGGCGGCATCGGCAGCACCGGGCTTGGCGGCGCGAACGATCCGACCTCGCCGGCCTATTTCGCGCAGACCATCGGCGACCGGGTGCTGTTCCAGGTGGACCAGTCGACGATCAACCCCGAGGCGCGGATGATCCTGACCGGCCAGGGCCAATGGCTCGCCAGCAACCCGCAATATACCGCGATCATCGAAGGCCATGCCGACGAGCAGGGCACGCGCGAGTACAACCTTGCGCTTGGCGCCCGCCGCGCCAGCGCCGTGCAGGAGTTCCTGGTCAGCCAGGGCGTGCAGCCCGGCCGTCTGCGCACCGTCAGCTATGGCAAGGAACGCCCGCTGCAGGTCTGTTCGGAAGAAAGCTGCTATGCCCAGAACCGCCGCGCCGTGACCGTGATCTCGGTCGGGGCCGGTAGCTGAGAACGGGGGGCGCGATGATCCGGCTTCCGGGCCTTGCCCTGTGCGTCTTTGCGCTGGCCGCGCCCTTTGCAGGGGCGGCCAGGGCGGAAACGCTCGCCGATATCCGGACCGAGCTGTCGCAGCTGGCCGCGATGCTGCAATCGCTGAAGTCAGAGCTGGTCAGCTCTGGCACCGGATTGCAGGCCGCAGGCGGCGCAACGGCGCTCGACCGGATGAACACGATGGAGGCGGAGCTGTCGCGCCTGACATCGCAGACGGAAGAGCTGCAGAACCGCATCGACCGTGTGGTGTCGGATGGCACCAACCGGGTCGGCGATCTGGAATTCCGTCTGTGCGAGATGGAGGATGGCTGCGACATTGCCAACCTTCCCGTGACCACCGCGCTTGGCGGCGAGGCGGGCAGCGCGGCGCCGGCCCTTCCGGCGCCGGGTTCGACCGCTCCGCCGCCTTCGGGCGGGGCACAGCTTGCGGTGGGCGAGCAGGCAGACTTTGATCGGGCCCGGGAGGTGCTCGATCAAGGTGACTTTCGCGGCGCCGCTGACCTCTTTGCGACCTTTACCCAAACCTACACGGGCGGCCCCCTGACCGGCGAGGCGCATTACCTGCGCGGCGAGGCGCTGACCAAGCTGGGCGAGACGGCGAATGCCGCGCGCGCCTATCTGGAGGGGTTCTCGGGCAGTCCGGACGGGCCGTTCGCCGCCGACAACCTGCTGCGGCTTGGCACCTCGCTGGGGCAGCTGGGGCAGAGCCAGGAGGCTTGCGTAACGCTGACCGAGGTCGGCACCCGCTTCCCGGGCCATCTGGCGACGGCCGAGGCGGCCTCGCAGATGCGCACGCTTGGTTGCCAGTGACGTGACAGACGACCCGCTGCTGCGGACAATTATTGCGGCTTTGACGCCCGGACGCATCGAGCGTCTGGGCGTTGCCGTGTCCGGCGGGGGTGATTCGGTGGCCCTGTTGCATCTGCTGGCGGCGTGGCGCGCGGCAGGCGGCCCTGATCTGGCGGCGGTGACGGTGGATCACGGGTTGCGGCCCGAGGCGGCGGCCGAGGCCGAGGCGGTGGCGGTGGTCTGCGCCGGGCTTGGCGTGCCGCATACCGTGCTGCGCTGGCAGTGGGACCGGCGCGGCAATCTGCAGGATGCGGCGCGGCGGGCGCGGCAGCGGCTGATCGCGGAGTGGGCGGCGGGGCAGGGGGCCGGTGCTGTGGCGCTTGGCCATACCGCCGACGATCAGGCGGAAACCGTGCTGCTGCGGCTGGCGCGCGGGTCGGGCGTGGACGGGCTGTCGGGAATGGCGGCGGAGCGGCGGGCGGAGGGCGTGCTGTGGCTGCGGCCGCTGCTGGAGGTGCGGCGCGGGGCGTTGCGGGACTGGCTGCGGACGCGGGGGGTCGGCTGGGCGGAAGACCCCTCGAACGATGATCCGCGCTTTGACCGGGTGAAGGCGCGGCAGGCGCTGGCGGCTCTGGCGCCGCTGGGGCTGGACGTGGCGGGCCTCGCGGACACCGCCGCGCGGATGCGGATGGCGCGGGAGGCGCTGGCGCAGACGGCGCAGGCGGCGGCGCGAGGGCTGGGGCGGATTGACGCAGGCGATGTGGTGCTGGCCTCGGGGTTTGCCGGCCTGCCAGAGGAAACCCGGCTCAGGATCGCAGCCCATGCCCTGCGCTGGATCGGCGGTGGCGACTATCGCCCGCGGCTGGCGGCGCTGCAGGGCGCGCTGGCGGCGGCACAGGGCGGCAAGCCCGCGACGCTGGCCGGGTGTCTGCTGCTGCCCGAGGCGGGCGGCCTGCGGATTGCGCGTGAGCCGCAGGCGGTGGCTGCCACCACTGGCCTCGTGGGCGACCTTTGGGACGGGCGCTGGCGGCTGGAGGGCCCCGGGCCGGCGGACTGCGAGGTCCGGGCGCTTGGCGCTGCCGGGTTGGCGCTCTGTCCGGGCTGGCGCGAGACTGGCCGCCCCCATGCCGGGCTGGCGGCGACGCCCGCGGTCTGGCGCGGCGCCAATCTGGTCGCGGCGCCGCTGGCCGGGCACCCGGCGGGTTGGCGCGCAGAGCTTGCCTGCGGCGAAGAGGACTTCCTTCATTCGCTGATCTTGGATTGAACCTGACCGCCAAATCCCTATTTTGAACGGCAAGTGACACCGCGCGCCGCCAACGGTACGGGGCTGTCCGCACAAATGGAGGTTTCCCCCTTGGGTAACGCGCGCAATATCGCCTTCTGGGTCGTGCTGTTCCTGCTCATCCTGGCGCTGTTCAACCTGTTTTCGGGTGGGCAGAACACGATGAACAGCCGCTCGATCAGCTATTCGGAGTTCGTCCAGCGGGTGGACGCGGGCGAGGTGGCCTCGGTCACGCTCGACGGGGAGCAGGTGATCATGCGGGGGACCGATGGTCAGCAGTATGTGACCGTGAAGCCCGACGGGGACCAGATCACCGAGCGCCTGATCGCCAATAACGTCGAAGTGAAGGTGGAACGCCAACAGCAATCGGGCTTCTTGTCGATGCTGTCGCTGTGGCTGCCCTTCCTGCTGCTGATCGGCATCTGGATCTTCTTCATGAACCGGATGCAGGGCGGCGGCAAAGGCGGGGCGATGGGCTTTGGCAAATCGCGCGCCAAGCTGCTGACCGAGAAGCAGGGCCGCGTGACCTTTGACGACGTGGCCGGCATCGACGAGGCCAAGGAAGAGCTGGAAGAGATCGTGGAATTCCTGCGCAACCCGCAGAAGTTCAGCCGCCTTGGTGGCAAGATCCCGAAAGGCGCGCTGCTCGTCGGCCCGCCCGGTACGGGTAAAACCCTGCTCGCCCGCGCCATTGCGGGGGAGGCCGGGGTTCCGTTCTTCACCATCTCTGGCTCCGACTTTGTCGAGATGTTCGTGGGCGTCGGCGCAAGCCGGGTGCGCGACATGTTCGAGCAGGCCAAGAAGAACGCGCCCTGCATCGTGTTCATCGACGAGATCGACGCCGTGGGCCGCGCCCGGGGCGTGGGCATGGGCGGCGGCAATGACGAGCGTGAACAGACGCTGAACCAGCTGCTGGTGGAAATGGACGGCTTCGAGGCGAATGACGGCGTGATCATCATCGCCGCCACCAACCGCAAGGACGTGCTGGACCCGGCGCTGCTGCGCCCGGGCCGCTTCGACCGGCAGGTGACCGTCAGCAATCCCGACATCAAGGGCCGCGAGAAGATCCTGAACGTCCACGCCCGCAAGGTGCCGCTGGGGCCGGATGTCGACCTGCGCACCATCGCGCGCGGCTCGCCGGGCTTCTCGGGCGCCGATCTTGCGAACCTCGTGAACGAGGCCGCGCTGACCGCTGCGCGCAAGGGCCGCCGCTTCGTGACCATGGACGATTTCGAGAGCGCCAAGGACAAGGTGATGATGGGACCGGAGCGCCGGTCGATGATCATGTCCGATGACGACAAGGAAATGACCGCCTACCATGAGGCCGGCCACGCCATCGTCGGGATCAAGCTGCCGAAGTGCGACCCGGTCTACAAGGCGACGATCATGCCGCGTGGCGCCGCGCTTGGCATGGTGATGAGCCTGCCCGAGATGGACCGCCACAGCTGGCACAAGGACCAGATGAAGGACCGCATCGCCATGGGCATGGCCGGCAAGGCCGCCGAGGTGAAGAAATGGGGCGAGGAGCGTGTCTCCTCGGGCGCCAGCGGCGATATCCAGAACGTGTCGGCCGTGGCCCGCGCGATGGTGATGCGTTGGGGCATGTCGGAAAAGATCGGCAATATCGACTATTCCGAGGCGCATGAGGGCTATCAGGGCAATACCGGCGGCTTCAGCGTCTCGGCGGAAACCAAGCGCATGATCGAGGATGAGGTGAAGATCATCGTCGACGAGGGCTATGCCCGCGCGATGCAGATCCTGACCGAGCATGAGGAAGAGTTCGAGCGTCTGGCCCAGGGCCTGCTGGAATACGAAACCCTGACGGGCGACGAGATCAAGCGGGTGATGCGCGGCGAGCCGCTGGCCGATCCGGGCAATGACGAGACCCCGCCCTCGGGCAATGCCACCAGCGTGACCGCGATCCCGAAGACGACCAAGCCCAAGGCCCCCAAGGGCGGGCTGGAACCCGAGCCGACGGCCTGACGATGGCCGCTGGCAAGGATTGGAGCCCCGAGACCTATGCCCGGTTTCGGGGCCTT
Source organism: Frigidibacter albus (assembly GCF_009908165.1). Taxonomy (GTDB): domain Bacteria; phylum Pseudomonadota; class Alphaproteobacteria; order Rhodobacterales; family Rhodobacteraceae; genus Frigidibacter; species Frigidibacter albus. Next base: position 187,932 of record NZ_JAAAUC010000005.1, on the reverse strand, counting down.
CGGTTGCGGCCGGCGCTGGATCTGCTGGCGCAGGTCCATGATCTGCCCGAAGGCGATGTGATCGACCTTGGATGTGGCAACGGCGCCGTGGGGCCAGCGCTGGCGGCGCTGTTCCCGGGCCGCCGGCTGATCGGCATCGACCAGTCGCCTGCGATGCTGGCCGAGGCTGCGGCAACGGGCGCCTACCGCCGCTGCCTTGCCGAGGATGCCGCGGTGTGGGAGCCGGCAACGCCGCCGGCGCTGATCTTCTCCAACGCTGCGCTGCAATGGCTGGGGAACCACGATGAGCTGCTGCCTCGGCTGGCGGGCCTGCTCGCCCCCGGCGGCACCCTGGCGGTGCAGATGCCGCGCCAGTTCAACGCGCCCTCGCACCGATTCCTGCGCGAGTTCGCCGCCGACATGTTCCCGGACCGTTTCGATTTCGTCGACTGGCACCCGCCGGTCCGCGCCCCGTTGGACTATCACCGTCTGCTTGCCCCGCTTGGGCAGCTGAACGTGTGGGAGACCGACTACATCCAGCGGCTTGTGCCCGGCGGCACCGGCCACCCGGTGCGGCGCTTTACCGAAGCCACGGCGATGCGCCCGTTCCTCGACAAACTGACCCCGGCCGAGACCGAAGCCTTCGTCGCGCGCTATGATGAGGCGCTGTCCGCCGCCTACCCGGCGGAGGATGACGGAAGCGTCCTGTTCCCGTTCCGCCGCGCGTTCATCGTGCTGCAGATGCCTGCGCATCCGTTCTGACCCGGAGGCTGCCATGCCGGTGCTGAAACCGAGTGACTTCTGGGGCGAAATCGTCTGGCTGGGCCGGGTCGATGACCGCGCCACCACCCTTGCCGCGACGCCCCTGCCCGAGCTTCACGCCAGCTTTGCCGGCGTTGCGGGAGAGGAGCATGCGGGGCTGACGCGCCCCTCGTGCTCTCGCGTGACGGCGCAATATCCGCGCAACACCGAGATTCGCAACACGCGGCAATTCTCGATCCTCGCGCAGGAAGATCTGGACAGTATCGCCGCTGCGATGGGGCTGGACAGCCTCGATCCGGCCTGGCTGGGCGCCAGCATGGTGGTGAACGGGATCCCCGATTTCAGCCATGTTCCGCCCTCGTCACGCCTGCAGGCGGGCAGCGGCGCGACGCTGGTGGTCGACATCGAGAACCGCCCCTGCACGCTGCCCGCCAAGGTGATCGAGGCGGCGCGTCCGGGGGCGGGAAAACTGTTCAAGCCGGCTGCCAAGGGCAAGCGCGGGATCACGGCTTGGGTTGAACGGGAGGGGGTGTTCCGGCTGGGGGACCGCCTGCGTCTGCATGTGCCGGACCAGCCGGTCTGGGCACATCTGGCGGAGGTGCGGGGGTAGAGCGCTTAGACCAGGACCAGGAAGGTCGAGGCAAGGGCGAGTCCCAGGCCGAAGCCGAGGTTGATGGCGATGGTTGCGGCGCGCATGGCAAGTCTCCTGTGGTTGGTCTTGTCGGCGTCTTCGCAGGCTCAACGCTGCCGCACCGGCGAAGTTCCGCGCATGGCTGCATTCCCCGGAAAACGCCCGATGTTTCCGATCGGCGTTGCGGCATCCGCGCCCGCGGCGAATTCAGGGGCGCATCCGTCGCAAACCTGTGCGACCGTGGCTTGCGATGCGCTAAGGCGCTTGGCAGGGAAGGCGCATCAGACGCCGGGAGGAACCCGTGGCTGCAAGAACCGATATCGAAATCGCCCGCGTGGCGGTGAAACGCCCGATCCGCGAGATCGGGGCGAAGCTGGGCATCCCCGTGGAGGCCCTGATCCCCTATGGCCATGACAAGGCCAAGGTGGCGCAGGGCTTCGTCGCCGGGCTGGAGGGGCAGGCGGAAGGCAAGCTGATCCTTGTCACCGCGATCAGCCCCACCCCGGCGGGTGAGGGCAAGACCACGACGACGGTCGGCCTCGGCGACGCGCTGGCGCGGATCGGCAAGCGCACGGCAATCTGCATCCGCGAGGCGAGCCTGGGCCCGAACTTCGGCATGAAGGGCGGGGCGGCGGGCGGCGGCATGGCCCAGATCGTGCCGATGGATGAGATGAACCTGCATTTCACCGGCGATTTCCACGCGATCACCGCCGCGCATAACCTGCTGTCGGCGCTGATCGACAATCACCTCTACTGGGGCAATGCGCTGGATATCGACCCGCGCCGCATCACCTGGCGGCGGGTGATGGACATGAACGACCGGGCGCTGCGCGACATGGTGGTGGGCCTTGGCGGGGTGAAGAACGGTTTCCCGCGGCAGACCGGTTTCGACATCACGGTGGCGTCCGAAGTGATGGCGATCCTGTGCCTCGCGCGCGATCTGGCAGACTTGCAGGACCGGCTGGGGGCCATCGTCATCGGCGCGCGCCGCGACCAGAGCCCGGTCCATGCCCGCGACCTGAAGGCCGAGGGCGCGATGACCGTGCTGCTGAAAGAGGCGATGCAGCCCAACCTGGTGCAGACGCTGGAGCATACGCCGGCCTTCGTGCATGGCGGGCCCTTTGCCAATATCGCCCATGGCTGCAATTCCGTCATCGCTACCCGCACCGCGCTGCGGCTGGCGGATTACGTGGTGACGGAGGCGGGGTTCGGCGCCGATCTTGGCGCCGAGAAGTTCTTCGACATCAAGTGCCGCAAGGCGGGGCTGGCGCCTGCCGCCGCGGTGATCGTGGCAACGGTGCGGGCGCTGAAGATGAACGGCGGCACTGCGCGGGCCGATCTAGGCCCCGAGGATGTGGCGGCGGTCGAACGCGGCTGCGCCAACCTTGGCCGCCACATTGCCAACACGCGCGGGTTCGGTGTGCCGGTGGTGGTGGCGATCAACCATTTCACCGGCGACACGGCAGCAGAAATGGCGGCGGTGCAGGCCTTCTGTGCCGCGCAGGGCGTGCAGTCGGTGCTGTGCCGGCATTGGGCGGAAGGCGGCGCCGGGGCCGAGGAACTGGCCCATGCCGTGGTGGCGCTGGCCGATGCGCCCTCGACCTTCACCCCGCTCTACCCCGACGACATGCCGCTGCTGGCCAAGATCGAGACGGTGGCGACGCGCATCTATCACGCTGCCGAGGTGGTGCCCGAGGCCGGCATCCGTGAGCAGCTGGCGGCCTGGGAGGCGGCGGGGCATGGGCATCTGCCGGTCTGCATCGCCAAGACGCAGTATTCGTTTTCCACCGATCCCACCCGGCGCGGCGCGCCCTCCGGCCATTCCGTGCCGCTGCGCGAGGTGCGGCTGGCGGCGGGGGCGGGCTTCGTGGTGGCGATCTGCGGCGAGATCATGACGATGCCGGGCCTGCCGCGGGTGCCGGCGGCGGAGAGCATCCGGCTGAATGCCGCGGGCGAGATCGACGGGTTGTTCTGATGGGTCAAGCTGTTCTGATGGGGTTGAGCGGGCGCGCCAGATGTTGCAGAGGTTTTCGTGGCCCTTTCCCCGGGGCCACGCCCCCAGGACCGCAGGCCCCCGCCTGCCGCTGCACCGCAGGAGAGCCCGCATGACCAAGCTTCCGCAGATCACCAACATGGCCGAGTTGCGCCTTGAGATCGACCGGCTGGATGCCGCGCTGGTCGATCTTCTTGCGCAGCGCACGGCGATGATCGACCGCGCCATCGAGCTGAAACCCGGCGAGGGGCTGCCGGCGCGGATCGAGACGCGGGTCGAGGATGTGGTGACCAAGGTGCGGGCGCGGGCGATTGCGGCAGGGCTGCCGCCCGAACTGGCCGAAACATTGTGGCGCGAGATGATGGAGTTCTTCATCGCGCGCGAGGAAGACGTTCTGGGTAAAGGGGATGACGGGGAATGACGGCACAGATCATCGACGGCAAGGCCTTTGCGGCCAAGGTTCGCGGCCAGGTGGCGGACGGCGTGGCGCGGCTGAAGGCCGATCACGGCATCACGCCGGGGCTGGCCGTGGTGCTGGTGGGCGAGGATCCGGCCAGCCAGGTCTATGTACGCAACAAGGGCGTGCAGACCGAGGAGGCGGGGATGCGCTCTGTCACGCACCGGCTGGATGCCGGGGTGGAGCAGATCGAGCTCTTGAACCTCATCTACCAGCTGAACGGCGATGACGAGATCAACGGCATCCTCGTGCAACTGCCGCTGCCGGCGCATATCGACGCAAGCTTCATCCTCGACGCGATCGATCCGCAGAAGGATGTGGACGGGTTCCACATGTCGAACGTGGGTCGGCTGGCGACCGGGCAGAAGGCGATGGTGCCCTGCACGCCGTTGGGATGCCTGATGATGCTGCGGGACCATCTGGGCGACCTTTCGGGCCTGAACGCGGTGGTGGTCGGGCGCAGCAATATCGTCGGCAAGCCGATGGCGCAGCTGCTGCTGGCCGACAACTGCACGGTGACCATCGCGCATAGCCGCACGCGCGACCTGGCGGCCGTCTGCCGGGGGGCGGACATTCTGGTGGCGGCGGTGGGCCGGCCCGAGATGATCACCGGCGATATGGTGAAACCGGGCGCCACGGTGATCGACGTGGGCATCAACCGGGTAGGGCGAGACGGCAAGACCCGCCTCGTCGGTGACGTGGACTTCGCCAGCGCCTCGGAAGTTGCGGGCGCGATCACCCCGGTGCCGGGCGGGGTGGGGCCGATGACCATCGCCTGCCTGCTGGCCAACACGCTGACCGCCACCTGCCGCTGGCACAATCTGCCAGAGCCGGAGGGGCTGACGGTCTGAGGTTCGTCAGCCCAAAGAGGCTGACGGTCTGGGCGCCCCTCAGCCCGCCGGGCCCACCGCGATCATCGTGCCCTGCAACAGCGCGATGGTGCGGCGGGTGCCTGCCTCGGTCTCTGCTTCCACCTCAGCCGTGACCACGGTCAGCCGCCGCCCCGCCCTCACCACCCGCCCGGTGGCGATCAGCCGCGCCCCGGCGGCGGGGGCCATCAGGTTGATCTTCATCTCCACCGTCATCACCTCGGCGCCCTCGGGCATCAGGGTCAGCGCGGCATAGCCCGCCGCGGTGTCGCCAAGCGCGAAGGTCAGCCCGGCATGGCCGACATCATGCTGCTGGCGCACGTTCGGACCGATCGGCGCGGCGATTGTGCAAAGGCCCGGTGCCAGCTCTTCAAGGCTGGCGCCGAAGGTCTGCATCAGGCTCTGCCTGGCAAAGCTGGCGCGCACCCGCGCCTCTGGTCCCTCATCCATCGCGATTCCTATGTCTTTGGCGCAACGCTTGGAGAAGGCTACTTCGAAACCGGAACCGGCGCCATTGCCCGCCATGGGCGCTGCAATTAGGTGATCGGGCCTGAAGTTTGGATTGGTGCCGGGGTTGATGACCTCCTTGTTCAAAGACTGGAAGCGCTTGCTCGAAAGCTGGAAGCGTGTGGTCTCGGCCCCCGCCGCGATCGTGACATGGATCGTGCTGTCGATTCTGACGACGCTTGCCGGACCGTTTGGCAGCTATGAAGTGTTCCCGCTCGCCCTGCGCGCGATCTATTGGCCGACGCTGATTGGCCTTGGCTTGCTGATCGGCTCGGCAGTGCGGGTGCTGATCGAGGAGCGGATATGCTCGCGTAGCATCTGGCCGGCGTCCTTCGTGATCGCGGCGATCAACGTGGTGCTGTTCACCCCGCCGCTGACGCTGATCACCCATTGGCTGGGCGGCTCTGCCAGCCCGGTGCCGAATGTCTGGGAGTTCGCCCTCTTCGTGTTCGTCGGCTCGGTCGGCGTCGGGGCCGTCCGCAATGTGATGGCGGACCCGCCGGCCGAGACGCCGCCGCCCGCCCCTGAAGAGGCGCTGCCAAAACTGATCGCCCGCCTGCCGGACCAGCAGCAGGCGCCGCTGGTGCGGCTGTCGGTGCGCGATCACTACGTGGTCATCCACACCTCGCAGGGCACCGACACGCTGCTGATGCGCTTTGCCGATGCAATGGCCGAGACCGATCCGGTGGAAGGGCTGCAGGTCCATCGCTCACACTGGGTCGCCGCGGCCGAGGTGGCCGAGCCGGTACGGCGGGGCGGGCGCACGCTGCTGGTGATGAAGGACGGCTCGGAAGTGCCGGTCAGCCGCGGCTTCCAGGCCGCCGTCTCGGAGCGCTGGCCGGGCTAGCGGCGCGCGGCATCGGCAGGCAGATCGCCCGCCGCCCGGTCAGCACCGCCACTGCCTCCGGCCCCATCAGCGCCCCCAGCGCCGGGTCGGTGGTGGCAAGCCCGCCGGTATAGGTGCCGAAGGCGGGCAGGATCGCGCGCGCCCTGTCGATCAGGAAGCAGGGCCGCGACAGCAACTGCCCCTGCGCGGTGATCCGCGCCTTGGGGTGGTAGTGCCCCGACACCTCGCCCGCACCCGCGCCCGGCACGGCGATGTGGCGGAAGGTCAGCGGGCCTTCGTGGCATTCCGCCAGATGCGCCCCGCCAAGCCCCACCGGCCCCGGATCATGGTTGCCCGCGATCCAGATCCAGCGTCGCCCCGCCATCAGCCGCGCCAGCCACAGCGCCTCCGCCTCCGGCAATTCCGTCGACAGCAGGTCGTCGAAACTGTCGCCGAGGCAGATCACCACTGCTGGGTCCAGCGCCGCGATCTCGGCATCCAGCCGCGCCAGAGTGTCTACGGTCTCATAGGGCGGCAATAGCGTCCCCCCGCGCCGGGCGATCCGCTCCGACTTGCCCAGATGCAGGTCCGACACGCAGAGCAGCCCGGGCTCCGCCCACCAGAGCGTCCCCGCCGCCCGCGCCATCAGCCGCGCCCCCGCCAGCCCGAACTCGAATCCTGTTTTCATCTTCTTGCTGGCTCAAATATCCCGGGGGTGCGGGGGCTGGCCCCCGCTTCTTCTCCCCGTCATACCAGCCCCGCCGCCGCCATCAACCGCTCTGCCGCCTCGGCGAGCAGCCGTTCGCGGCCCGCGCCCTGCACCGGCACACGGCCCATCTCCAGGAACAGCGGCGCGGCCAGTGGCGGGATCCGCTCCAGCCGCCTTGTGTCGATGCGCCCGCCGATCCGGGCCAGCATCTCCTCGATCCGCCCAAAATCCACCAGCCCGCGCATCGCCTCTTCTGCGGTGATCCGCAGCATCAGGTGGCCGGGATCATGGCGGCGCAGCGTGTCATAGAGGATGTCGGTGGAAAACGTCGCCTGCCGCCCGGACTTGCGCTGGCCGGGCAGGTTGCGCTCGATCAGCCCGGCGATCTGCGCGGTGGTGCGGAAGCTGCGCTTCATCACCGCGTTGCCCGCCAGCCAGCCCTCCAGCCCCTCGCGCAGGCCCGCCGCATCCAGCAACGGCGCGGCGTCCAGCACCGCGTCCAGCCCCCAGATCAGCGTGGCATAATCGGTGGCGACAAAGCCAAGCGGATGCAGCCCCTGCTCCTCCATCCGCTTGGTTGCCAGCAGCCCCAGCGTCTGCTGCGCGTTGCGCCCGGCAAAGCCCCAGATGCACAGATGCTCGCGCCCCTCGTAAGGAAAGCTCTCGACCAGCAGCCGATTGCGCTGCGGCATCACCGACACCTCGGCCTGCAAGGCCAGCCAGCCCTGGGTGGCGGGCGGCAGGGCGGACCAGTCACCGCTGTTCAGGATCGCCAGAATCCGGTCCGACAGTTGGGTGGAGGTGGCGAACTTGGTGCCGTCGAACACCGCCAGCTTCGGCTCGCGCCCCGGATCGCGGGTCACCTCGACCGTCAACTCGCGCAGCCCATCGAAGCGGACCACCTGCCCGCCCATCAGGAAGGTATCGCCCTGGGACAGCGAGGCGGCAAAGCTCTCCTCAACCTCTCCAAGCGGCGTTCCGCCGCGGCCCTTCATCCGCACCTTCAGCTTTTCGGTATCGACGATGGTGCCAAGGTTCATGCGGATCATCCGCGCCGTGCGCGGGTCGCGCAACTGCCAGAGGCCATCGCCGCGCTGCATCAGCCGCCGCCAGCGGTCATAGGCGCGCAGCGCATAACCGCCCGTGGCGCAGAATTCGAGGCAGGCGTCGAAATCGGCGCGGGGCAGGGCGGCATAGGGGCCGGCCGCCGTGATCTCGGCATAAAAAGCCCCGGCGTCGAACGGCCCGGCGCAGGCGGTGGCAAGGATATGCTGGCACAGCACATCCAAAGGCCCCGGCCCGCGCGGATCGCCGTCGAGGTCATGCGCCTGCACCGCCTGCAGCGCGGCGATGCATTCCACCACCTCGAAGCGGTTGGCGGGCACCAGCATCGCCTTCGATGGCGCGTTGTAGCGGTGGTTGGCCCGGCCGATCCGCTGCACCAGCCGCTTGACGTTCTTGGGCGCGCCGACCTGGATCACCAGATCGACATTGCCCCAGTCGATGCCCAGATCGAGGCTGCCGGTGCAGACGATGGCGCGCAACTGCCCCGCCACCATCGCCGCCTCTACCCGCTCGCGCTGTTCGCGGGCAAGGCTGCCGTGGTGGATGCCGATGGGCAGGTCATCGGTGTTCTGCACCCAGAGGTCATGAAAGAAGATCTCGGCCTGCGCGCGGGTGTTGTGGAAGATCAGCGTGGTCTGGTGGGCGCGGACGCGGTCCAGGATGTCCGGGATCGCATAGCGCCCGCCGCCCCCGGACCAGGGCGGCGGCGCGGTGGTCTGCATCATGGTGATGTCGGGGTCCGGCCCGGGGTCGGCGTGCAGCACCGCGCAGGGCTGGGGCGCATGGGCCATGAACCGCGCCAGCGCCGGCGGGTCCTCGACCGTCGCCGACAGCCCCACCCGGCGCAGGCCGGGCGCAAGCGTGGCCAGCCGGCCTAGGCCCAGCATCAGCTGATCGCCGCGCTTGCTTTCGGCCAGCGCATGGATCTCGTCCACGATCACCCGTTGCAGCCCGTCGAAGATCCGCGGGGCATCCTCATAGCTTAGCAGCAGGGCAAGGCTTTCAGGCGTGGTCAGCAGGATCTGTGGCGGATCGGCGCGCTGGCGCTTGCGCTGCGTGGCGGTGGTGTCGCCGGTGCGGTCCTCGACCCGGATCGGCAGCCCCATTTCCGCAATCGGCGCGGTGAGGTTGCGGCGGATGTCGGCGGCCAGCGCCTTTAGCGGCGAGATATAGAGCGTGTGCAGCCCCGGGCGCGGCGCATCGGCCAGTTCGGCCAGCGTCGGCAGGAAGCCCGCCAGCGTCTTGCCGCCGCCCGTGGGCGCGACCAGCAGCAGCGCAGGCTCCCCGGCGCGGGCCAGCATCTCCGTTTGATGCGGGTGCAGGGACCAGCCCCGGGCGTTGAACCAGTCGGTGATGGGGGGCGGCAGGCTGTTCATGGGGCAGAAGATAGGGTGCGGCGATGCAACTTGGCAGGGGTCTTGCCACCGAAAGCCCATCCCCGTATCCCGGGGCAACCCTAAGCGACCCCGGACCCCTGATGCTGATCTCCTATGCGCAGTCGCTCGTGCTGTTCGCCACGCCCAAGACCGGCTCTACCGCGCTGGAATATGCGCTGGCCGCCAGCTGCGACCTGCGGCTGACCGGCGCGCCGTCGCGGCGGCACACGACGATGCAAAGCTACGAGTCGCGGATGGAGCCGCGGGTGCGGGCGCTGTGCCTTGCCGAGCCGGAGTTGGTAGCACTGGTGCGCGAGCCGCTGGACTGGCTGGGCAGCTGGTTCCGCTACCGCGCCCGCCCGGGGATGAAGGTCCCGCAGAACAGCACCCGCGGCATGAGCTTTGATGACTTCATCGAGGGCTATCTGTCGGACGCACCGCCGCCGCCGTCGCGGCTTGGCACCCAGTCCGACTTCCTGTCACGCAAGGACGGCAGCTGCGGCGCAACGGCACTGTTCCCCTATGAGCGGTTCGACGAGGCCGCCGCCTATCTGCGGCGCAAGCTGGGGACAGAGGCGGAGCCAGACGCGGTGAACGTTTCGCCCTATGCCGAACTTGCCCTGTCACCCGAGCTGGAAGCGCGGCTGCGCGAGGAGCGGGCCTTGGATTTCGCGCTGCACCAGCAGGCGCTGGCGGGCTGGGACGCGCTGGCAACGCGGCTCCGCCTGTAGGCGCCCCGGCCTTCAGTGCTCCACCTCTGAATCGTCCACGAACATGTTGGCCCAGGCCCGGTCGATCAGCTCGGGCGACATCTGGTGGGGGATGCCTTCAAAGTCGCAGATGGCGATCATCTGGTCGATCAGGAACACCGGCTGGTAATTCGCATAGACGTTGTCGATGGTGGGGTACTTGACCTTCAGCAGGTGGATCAGCGCCTTTTCGTTCAGTGGCACCCCCTTCTTGCGGGCGACGAGCGCGAAGATCTTCAGGAAGTTCTCCTGGCTCGGCCCGTCGATCTTGATCTTGAAGAAGATCCGCCGCAGCGCCGCCTTGTCGAAGATGCTGTTGGGGTGGAAGTTGGTCGAAAAGATCACCAGCGTGTCGAAGGGCACCTCGAACTTCTCGCCCGATTGCAGGGTCAGGATGTCCTTGCTCTCCTCCAGCGGCACGATCCAGCGGTTGACCAGCTTCTGTGGCGGCTCCGACTGGCGGCCAAGGTCATCGACGATGAACACGCCGCCGGTGGATTTCAGCTGCAGGGGCGCGGTATAGGTCCGCGCCGTGGGGTTGTAGGTCAGGTCCAGCATGTCCAGCGACAGCTCACCCCCGGTGATCACGGTGGGGCGGTCGCACAGCACATAGCGGGTGTCGAAGCGGTTGGCGTTGCGACGCAGGGTGCTTGCATCCTCTACCGCGGCCTCGGCGGCGGAATGGACGATCGGGTCATAGACGGTGATGACCTGCCCGGAATATTCGATGGCCAGCGGCACATAGATCTTGTCGCCAAGCGCGTCGCGGATGCCATTGGAAATGCTCGACTTGCCATTGCCGGGCGGGCCATACATCAGCACCGACCGGCCGGATCCCACCGCCGGGCCAAGCTGGTCCAGCAGCGCCGGCGGCAGGATCAGGTGGCCCATGGCCTTGGTCAGCTGCGCGCGGGTCAGGGTAATGTTGCGGATCGACTGCCGCATGATCTGTGCGCGGTAGGTGTCCATCGGCACCGGCATTGCGCCGAAATATTCCGATTGCGCCAGCGCATCCAGCGCCCGCGCCTTGCCGGCATCGGTCAGCTGATAGCCCATCCCGGTGCCCGAGGTGGCATGGAGCGTGCCCGTCGCCTCCAGCAGGCGCTGGCTGCGGGCAAGGTCCACCAGTTCCTGCGCCACGCTGACCTGCACGCAGCAGATGCGGGCGATGTCGGGCACAAGGTCGAGGTTCATGCGGAACATGGTCTTCAGCAGGATGTCCCGCATCATCACCATCGACAGGCCGGTTTCGGCCATCGTGCGCGGGGCGGGCGGGGCGGCGACGGTCGTCGCGGCGGCGGTGGCCTGCATGGTCATGCGGATGTCCCTGACTGCTTTATGCTTTTTGGGCGATTCTACCCATGCGGGGGCCATTCAACAACGGAAATGCACCAAGCCGAGGCTTCCCCGGTCAAGCCTGGCAGGCTATGGTTTCCACAATGGTAAGGCGCGCCGCAAAACGGCGTCGGGCGGGGGCAGGACGAGTGACGATCAGGCAAGGTGGCTGGCGGCTGGCGGTGTTTCTTCTGGCCGTGGTGGCGGTGATGGGCGGGCTGGCGCTGGGCAAGGGCGGGCTTTTCATCGCCAAGCATGAGGGCGACACCCTGCATCTGGCCGACATGGTGCTGCGCATGGCGCGCGGGCAGGTCCCGCATCTGGATTACGCCACGCCCATCGGCATCCTGGCAGTGGCGCCGGTGGCGGGGCTGGTGGCGCTTGGCGCGGGACTTGGCCATGCGCTGATCCTGGCGCAGACCCTGCTGGCGCTGCTGCTGGTGCCGGCGATCCTGCGCGCGGGGCCCAGCCGGATGCAGGGGCCATGGCCCTTTGTGCTCGGCGCACTGGTGCTGATCTTCGTGCTGGCGCTGGTGCATGGCGAGGCCGAACCCTCGACCTCGATCTCGATGCATTACAATCGGTGGGCCTGGGCGATCAGCTATCTGGTGCTGGTGCTGGCGGTCCTTCCGCCGCTGCCGGGGCGGGCGCGGCCCTGGCTCGACGGGGCGCTGATCGGGCTGGGGATGGCGGCGCTGGCGCTGATGAAGATGACCTTCTTCGCCGCCTTCGCGCTGCCGGTGCTGCTGGCTTTGGCGCTGCGGCGCGAGGGGCGGGCGCTGCTGGCGGCGCTGGTCGCCGGGCTGGCGGTGGCCGCGGTGGCGACGATGCTGCTAGGGACGGGCTTCTGGGCGGCCTATCTGGGCGATCTGCTGCAGGTGGCCGGGTCCGACGTGCGCCCGCAGCCGGGGGCCAGCTTCACCGGCGTGCTGACAGAGCCGCTGTACCGGCTGGTCAGCATCTTGGCGATCCTGGCCGTGGTCTTCCTGCGCAAGGGCGGGCAGGCCGATCTGGGGTTGGTGCTGATCGTGCTGTTCCCGGCCTTCGCCTTCGTCACCTACCAGAACTACGGCAACGATCCGCAATGGATCTACCTGCTGGCGCTGCTGGCCTTCGTCGCGCGGCCAGAGCCGGGCACCCGCCGCGCCTGGGGCTTCGATCTGCGCGACGGGCTGACGGCGGTGGGCATCGCGGCCTTCGCGCATGGCGCCCCCTCGTTGCAGAACATGGCCTACAGCCCGCTGCTGCACCTTCGGCTTGGGGAGAACAGCCAGCCGGTGGGGGGCGAGGCGCTGGCCGATATCCACGTGCTGGACAGCCGCATGGCGGCGCTGGCGGGCACGTCCAGCATCGCCGCGCCGGACTTTTCGCAGCTGGCGCCGCCCGCGCTGGCGGAGGATGCCAAGGTCTCGGACCGGCCCGCGCTGCTGAACGGCGAGACGCTGCCCCGCTGCGCGCTGTCCACCGGCCTGACCGCCTGGCTGCACGCGGTGACGGCGGATCTGGAGGCGGCGGGGCAGTCCGGCAAGGGCATCTTCACCACCGACACGCTGTCGCTGTTCTGGATGTTCGGCGATTTCCACCCGCTGGATCAGGGTGCGCCCTGGTATTACGACGGGCTGCCGGGGCTTGCGGATGCCGATCTGGTGCTGGTGCCGCTGTGCCCGCTGTCGCCCTCGGGCCGCACCGCGGCGCTGGAGGCGCTGGCCGAGGCGGGGACTGAGCTGACAGAGATCCGGCGGACCTCGCTCTATATCTTGCTTGGGAAGAACGCCCCGTAAGTCTCGGGGAAGGCGGCAAAAACCAGATAGGCGACAATCGTTCCGGCGATGGCGAGGCCCATCGGGAAATCCTTGCGCGTCCAGCTGACCCAATCGGGCGTCTGCCGACGCACGGCGGGGATGGCGCGGGCCGCCCGGTGCATGGCGAAGGCCCCCAGCAGGAAGGCCGCGAACAGCAGCGGGATGAGCGGCGCCTGTTCGACGGCCACGAAGGGCGCGGCGGCGGCCGCGAACTTCACGTCGCCCGCCCCGACCCCGGCCACGAGGTGCAGCACGAACCCGGCGCCAAGGATCACCGCGTAATGCAGCCAGCGCCAGGCCCAGACCTCGGCCGGCAGTACCAGAAATCCGGCCACAGCAAAGATCAGCAAGAGCAGCCGCCCGGCGGCGTTGCGGATCTTCATGAACTTCAGGTCCGACCAGCAGACATAGAGCGCGACCGGCGCAACCAGCACCAGAAACACCAGCGCCGCGGTCTGGGGAGAGGTGCCCAGCAAGGCCTAGCCCTGCCCGCCGGTTTCCAGCGCGGTCAGCGCGCGGGAGGCTTCCTCGAAATGCTGGGGATGGGTGTCGATCGCGTCGCGCAGCAGACCCTTGCCGATGGTGACATCGCCCTGCTTGATCGCCGACAACGCGGCGGTATACAGCAGCATCGCCCGTTCGGTCTGGGTCATCTGGGCGATGGGCATGTCATATTTGCGCTGCCCGGCGCGGGCCATGACCAGGTTGTTCTTGGCGGTGAACAGCCCCTCGTCATGGGTCAGCGCCTCGTTGAACAGCTTCTCGGCGCCGGCAAAGTCGCGGCGGCCCAGCTTGGAATAGCCCCAGTTGTTCAGCACATTGGCGGGGCGCGTCGTCAGCCCCGCGGCGATTTCATAGAAGCTGTCGGCCTTGGCCCAGTTCTTGTTGCTGTCGGCGACCATCGCCTCCAGCCGGTAGCGTTCATAGGTCTCATGCGTCGGCGGAACGTTGTTCAGCTCTGCCTCGGCGCGCTTCCAGTCGCCGGCGCGGATCAGGGTATCGGCATATTCCACGCGGTCATCCGCCGTGCCTTCGGGACTGGCGATGATCTGGCCCCAGAGCGCCACCGCCTCGGTCGGTCGCTTGGCCCGCACCAGCGAGCGGGCAAGCCCGCGGCGCAGGTCGATCCGGTCCGGCTGATCCGACGTGGCGCGCTGGAAATACGCGACCGCCTCGTTCGGGTCGGCCACGGTCAGCATGATGTCGTTGAGGTTGGTCTCGTCGATGACATTGACGCTTTTCACGGCGCGCTCGACATCGGCGTCAGAGGTGCCCCCACAGCCAGACATCAGGGCCGCTGCGCCAAGGCACAGCGTCAGCAACACGGGGTGGCGCATCATTGGCGTCCTTATAACTGCTCGACCTCGGGCGCGCCCAGCAGCAGGTATTCCCCATAGCCGCGACGAACCAGCTTGTAGTTTGTTATGTCTTTGGGTTCATCATACGCCGGATTTTCGATCTGTGCGAGCGCCAGGCGCAGATTTTCGCGGATGGCGTCCGATTCGCCACTGTCCAGCGCATAGGCGGTGCGGAACACGCGGCTGGCCTCGGCCGGCTCACCCATTTCCATCAGCGCGACCCCAAGGTTGTTCCAGGCCGGCACAAAGCGTTCGTCCTGATCAATGGCCCGGCGCAGCATGGCCTCGGCCTGACCAAGCCGCCCCAGCCGCAGGTTTGCCGATCCGATGGCCGAGAGCACATCGACGGTGGCCCCGGTCTCGGCAGCGGCACGGTAATAGGCGCGCAGGGCCAGGTCGAACTCGCCCGCCTCCATCAGCCGGTGGCCGACGGTCAGCCCGTCCACCGCCTCGCCGCGCGCGCGGCCCGTGGGTGCATAGGGATCGCCGCCCCCCAAAGGCAAACCGCCCGTCGATTGACAGGCGGCGAGCAGGCATATGGCTGTAAGGGCAAGCGCCCTGCCGAGCGTCATTCAGTTACCGCATGCTATCGAACAGCCCCAGCATAGAATGAACTGACGGGCCCACAAGGATGATCAGCAGCGGCGGCACAGTAAACATCATCGTTCCAAGGGTGATCTTGGTGGGCAGCTTGTTGGCCAGTTCTTCGGCGCGCATCACCCGCTTGTCGCGCATGTCGGCGGCATAAACGCGCAGCGCCTCGGCGATCGAGGTGCCGAAGGTCTGCGACTGGATCAGCACCGTCACGAAGGACGAGATGTCGGGCAGCCCGGCGCGTTCGGCAAAGCCGCGCAGCACGGTGGCCTTCTCCTTGCCGGCCTTCACCTCATAGGCGACCAGCTCGAATTCCTCGGACAGGGCCGGGAAGCCCGGCTCCAGTTCCTTGGCGACGCGGACGATGGCCTGATCGACCGACTGGCCGGCCTCGACGCAGACCAGCAGCATGTCGAGCGCGTCGGGAAAGCCGTTCTGCATTTCCTTCTGCCGGCTCTCGACCCGCTTGTCGACCCAGTAGCGCGGCAGGTAATAGCCGGCGATGCCAGGCCCAAGCGCGTAGAGGATCATGTTGGTCGTGGACAGATCTCCGGTCTTGGACTTGATGAAGGCATAGATCACGCCCAGAACCAGCAGCCCGATCCCCAGCACGAACTGCGCCGCATGGAAGGTGCGCACCGCCGACTTGCCGCGATAGCCGGCGCGGGTCAGCTTCAGGCGGGCCGAGGTCATTTCCTCTTCGTTCTGCGGCTCGAGGAAGCCGGCGAACTTCTCCAGCTTGTCGGTCTTGCCCGACCGCAGCATCTTGCGCGTCGGCTCCTTGGCGCGGGCGGCGGCCTGCGCGGCCTGGTTGCTCTGCCGCAGCTTTTCCAGCGGATCGGGGGTCTTGCGCATCATCATGGGCAGCACGGCCAGGATCAGCAGCAGGCCAAGCCCGCCGACCGCATAAAGCGGCCCCAGCGGCCCAAGATTGGCGATCAGCGCGGCGTTGAGATCGGTGAACAGCTGCACGGGACTAAACCTTGATATTGGTCATGATCTTCATGAACAGGACGTTGGCCCCCAGCAGGGCCCCCACCACCAGCGCGGCGGGAACGAAGGCGGCGGTTTCCTTGACCTCGTCGAAGTAGTCCGGCTTGCCGAGCTGGATGGCGACCAGCGCCACCAGCGGGAAGGCCGACAGGAACATGCCCGACCATTTCGCCTCGGCCGTGATCGCCTTCACCCGGCGGAACAGCCGGAAGCGGGCGCGGATCACCTTGGCAAGCCCGTCCAGGATCTCGGCCAGGTTGCCGCCGGCCTGCTGCTGGATGGTCACGGCCACGGCCAGGAAGCGCAGATCCTGCATGTCCATCCGCTCGGCCAGTGACTTGAGGCTCTCGGTCACGTCGCGGCCATAGGCGGCCTCATCCGCGATCATCCCGAATTCGGTGCCAAGCGGGTCGGCGACCTCCTTGGCGACGATCTGGATGGCGGAGGAGAACGGATGCCCCACCCGCAGCGAGCGCACCATCAGCTCGATCGCGTCGGGCAGCTGCTCTTCGATCAGGGTCAGGCGCTTCTTGGCCTTGCCGTTGACCCACATGTAGACGCCGCCCACCCCCATCACCACGGCGATCAGGGCGCGGATGCCGGGCTCTGCGCTGGTGCCGACAGTCAGGCCGCCGTAAGCCACCGCCGACAGTAGCACCATCACCATCACCAGCTGCTGCGGCGAGAACGCGATGTTGGCCTTTTGCGCCTTGGCCGCCAGGATGGAATAGAGCGGGATGCCGCGGGCCTTCAGATGCTGGCTGGCCTCCTTGCGCAGCTGTTCCAGCACCTGCTCGCGCGGGCCGCCCTTTTCCAGCAGGTCCAGCCGGCGGTTTACCCGGGCGTTGAGGCTGATCGACTTGCCGAAGACCAGCAGGTAGATGCCCTCGACCAGCAGCAGCACTGCGACGAAGATCAGGGCGTAGATGATGGGGGCCGGGCTGATGGACATGGCGTGCTCTCCTCAGACCGCGGGTTCGTAGATCGAGGCGGGCAGGTCATAGCCCCACTGCCGGAAGCGCTCTGCGTAATGCGAGCGGATGCCGGTGGCGGTGAAGCGGCCGATGATCTTGCCCGAAGGCTCCATCCCCAGCCGTTCGAAGCGGAAGATTTCCTGCATCGAGATCACGTCGCCTTCCATGCCGGTGATCTCGGTGATCGAGACCATGCGGCGGCTGCCGTCCTGCAGGCGGCTGGCCTGCACGATCAGGTTGACGGCGGCGGCGATCTGGCTGCGCACCGCCTTGATCGGCATCTCGATCCCGGCCATCGCCACCATGTTCTCAAGCCGGCTGATGCCGTCGCGGGCCGAGTTGGCGTGGATGGTGGTCATCGACCCGTCATGGCCGGTGTTCATGGCCTGCAGCATGTCGATGACTTCCTCGCCGCGGGTCTCGCCGACGATGATCCGGTCGGGGCGCATCCGTAGCGCGTTGCGCAGACAGTCGCGCTGCGTGACCGCGCCCTTGCCCTCGACATTGGGCGGGCGGCTCTCCATCCGGCCGACATGGACCTGTTGCAGCTGCAGTTCGGCCGTATCCTCGATGGTCAGGATCCGCTCGGAGTTGTCGATGAAGCTGGACAGCGCGTTCAGCGTGGTGGTCTTGCCCGAACCCGTACCGCCCGAAACGATCACGTTCAGCCGGGTGGAGACCGCTGCCTGCAGATAGGCGGCCATCTCTTCGGTGAAGGCGCCAAAGCGGACCAGATCGTCGATGGCCAGCTTTTCCTTCTTGAACTTGCGGATCGAGACCAGCGAGCCATCGACGGCCACCGGCGGCACCATCGCGTTGAAGCGGCTGCCATCGGCAAGGCGGGCGTCGACATAGGGGTTGGATTCATCGACGCGGCGGCCGACGGCCGACACGATCTTGTCGATGATCCGCAGCAGGTGGCGTTCGTCCTTGAAGGTGATGTCGGTCAGCGTCAGCTTGCCGCCGCGTTCCACGAAGATCTGCTGCGGGCCGTTCACCAGGATGTCGTTGACGCTGTCATCCTTCAGCAAGGGCTCCAGCGGGCCAAGGCCCATCACCTCGTCATACAGCTCCTGCACCAGGGTGAAGCGCTCGTCCTTGTTCAGGACGACGCTCATTTCCTCCAGCGCCTCGGTGGTGATCGCGCTGATCTCCTGCCGCAGGTCGGCCTCGGTGGCATGTTCCAGCGCCGACAGGTTAAGGTCGTCCAGCAACCGTTTGTGCAGCTGCACCTTCAGCTCGGACAGCTTCTCCTTGCGCTTCTTCTCCTTGTCCGCGGCGATGGCCTGCGCGGGGGGCTGCTGCGCCTGGGGATCGGCCTTGCGGGTCACGGTGGGGCGCTGCTGCTGCCCGGCGCTGGCGGGCGCGGCGGGCGCCGCCTGCACCTTGGCGGCGGGCGCCATCGGCACGGCGCCGGGAGCGGTGGGCTTCTTGTAGCGCGAGAACATCGTGGGCACCTATTCCTGTACTGTGGACCAGCGGCGAGCGATCAGACCTTGCCGGCCTCTGCGGCGCGGTTGAGGTCGAACAGCGATTTCGCCAGCTTCTGGATTTCCTTGCGCAGCGGGTTCTTGGCCGCGGCGGTCGCCAGTGGCAGGCCGTGGTCATTGGCCTGCGTCACTTGCCGCCCGCCATCGGGGAACTGCAATTCGATCGTGATATCAAGGCTTTCGGCCAGTCTCTTCACCCGGCCCTTGGCCGCCAGATCGGTGAATTTCGGCGCCCGGTTCAGAACGTAGCGCAGCTTCTCTACCGGCAGCTCTTCGGATTTCAGCGCGCGGATCATCCGCAGCGTGTTCTGGGCCGACCGCATGTCCAGCTCGATGGGCACGAAATACACATGCGCCTGATTGAGCACCGCCTCGGTCCATTGCACCACGGCCGAGGGCATGTCGATCACCACGAAATCGAAATTGTCGCGGGCCACGTCGATCAGGCGGTTGATGTCTTCCGAGGTGACGATGTCCAGCGGCAGCATCTCGGCGGGCGCGGTCAGCACCTGCAGGCGGTCGTGATATGTCAGCATGGATTGCAGCAGCGTGTCGCCATCCAGCACCGAAGTGTCGGACAGCATGTCATAGACAGCCTCGCGGCGCGGCAGGTCGAGGTAGGTGGCGACAGAGCCCATCTGGAAATCGAAATCCAGCAGGCAGACGCGCGGGCCGTTGTCCTTGACCAGCGTTGCCAGCTCCCAGGCGAGGTTGACCGCGAAGGTCGAGGCGCCGGTGCCGCCGGCAAGGCCATGCACGGGCAACACCACGCCATCGCGCTGGCCGGTGGCCTTGAAGGCGGGCGCGGCGTGGCTGGTGAGCGGGTGGGCATGAGGATCGGCATGGACGGGCGCCGCCACCTCGGGCTCTTTCAGCCGCTCGATGGCCTCGTGCAGCGCGTTCTCGGGCAGCGGGTAGGGCACGAAGTCATCCGCCCCCATCCGCAGCAGGTGGTGCAGGGCGATGGGGCTGATCTCGTCGGCGATCAGGATCACCCGAATGCCCATGTCGCGGGCGCGCCCGATGATGCCGGACACGCGGGTCAGGTCGGCTTCATCCTCGCCATCCACGGCGACGGCGATGAACTCGAGGTGTTTGGCCTCGGGCTGGTCGAGGAATTTCAGGGCGTCGGGAAAGGCGAGATCGCCCCAGCTTTCGCCAAGCTCGGCCTCCATGTCCTCGATCAGCAGGTCGAAGTTTGCCACGTCCCGCGAGACGGTGCAGGCCACGATCGGGGCCGGTTCTGGCTGCAGTGCGGGGGCTGCGTTACCCATTGCCTCATGTCCTTTTTTACTGCCAGGCGCGACGCGACTCTGGTGTCGTCTCACTCATCCATGGGGCGGAAGGTGGGGGACAATGTAGGCAAGAATGCGGCTTAAAAATCCAAATTGTGCGGAATTCATAGACGGTGGGTGCATCAACAGCCGCCATGCAAAGATTGCCCGCCCAATGTGCAGGCCAGCGGTGGCGTCCGGCGCGGGGCAGGGCGCCTGCCGCGTTACTCGCCGCCGCCTTCGCCGCCACCCTCACCGACTCCCCCGCCCAACGCAGAGGCCGGCACAGCGCTGGCGACATACTCGCGGAAGATGACCTCGGCATATTTGCCGTTCAGCACCATCGGATGGTTGGCAACAAAGCCCGACACCTCGGTGACGGTACGGCGGTTGCGCTGCTCTGGCCCCTGGGTCAGCACCAGCGGCTGGGTCTTGCCGAATGAAGCCACCGCCTCGAGCCGCGACCGGCTGACGCCCTGCGTTGCCAGATAGGCGACAACGGCCTGGGCCCGGCGCATCCCGAGCGCCTTGTTGTAGGCATGCGAGCCGACAAGATCGGTATGGCCGTAGACCCGGAAGCGCAGTTCCGGGAACTGGCGGATGAAATCGGCCTGCTTGCGCAGGGCGGCCTGGGCATTACCGTCCAGCATAGAGCTGTTGAAGGCGAAGGTCACCATTGCCGGCACTTCCGCGGCAAAGCGCCGTGTCAGGTCGATGGCATAGGATTTGTCGCCGCTCTGGACCATCGTGTTGTTCATCGTGGCATTGCCGAAGCTGGCTTCGGTGCCGTCGATCCTGCCGCCCAGCTCTGTCACCGGGTCGCAGGCGACCAGAGCGGTCAGCGCCAGCGGGAACACGATCAGGCTACGCAGGCGCATCTTGTCACTCCATGACATAGCCGTAGGACCCCGTGAAATCTTGCTTGGCCACTTCGGCCGCCGCGCCCGTGGTCTTGCCGCGCAGGAACAGGTCGGCCTCGGTCGGGATACGCACCCTGTCTGTCGGAAGGGCGAGGGCCTCGCCGCGGGTCGGGGTCACCAGATGCGGGGTGACGATGATCACCAGTTCCGTCTGCTGCCGTTCATACTCCACACTGCGGAACAGCGCGCCCAGAACCGGGATGTCGCCCAGCCACGGCACCTGGCTGTTCAGGTCGGTGAAGTCGTCCTGCAGCAGCCCCGCAATGGCAAAGCTCTCGCCGTCGCGCATCTCCACCGTGGTCTTGGTTTCGCGGCGCCTGAAGGCATTGACCGAGAAGCCGCCGTTCTGAAGCGTCACCGCAGTGTCGATGGACGAGACCGAGGCCGACATTTCGAGGTTGATGATGTCGCCATCGATCACCCGGGGTATGAAGGCCAGCTCCACACCGAAGGGTTTGTATTCGATGGCGATGGACCCATCGTCATCCACCACGGGGATCGGGTATTCGCCGCCCGCGAGGAAGCTGGCTTCCTGCCCCGACAGGGCGGTCAGGTTCGGCTCGGCCAGGGTGCGGACCATGCCCTTGGATTCGAGCGCCTCCAGCAACACGCCGATTTCGAAGTTGCCACGTGTGAGGTTGAGCCCGAGGCCCGCACCACCTTGCGCCACGCCCGCAGCATTGCCGGTCGGAGAGCCGTTGCCGATCCCGGCATCGAACGAGCCGGCAGAGTTGCCGATCCCAATCGAGGCAGAGAGGTTCTTGGAAACCGAGCGCTGCATCTCGGCAAAGCGGACCTGCAGCATCACCTGCTGGGTGCCGCCGACGTTCATCAGGTTCGACACCCGGCCGGGCGCATAGCGCTGCGCCAGTTCCAGCGCACGGTCCAGCGTGCCGATCGACGAGACGGTGCCCGACAGCACGATGCCGTCATTGGCGGTGCGCACCTCGATCGTCTCGCCCGGCAGAACCTGACGCAGGCGTTCCTTGAATTCGGCGATGTCTGGGGTGACCTGCACTTCCACGTTGGTCATCAGCTTGCCATCGGCGCTGAGCAGCGTCAGCGTGGTGCGGCCCGGGGCCTTGCCAAGCACGTAGATGGAGCGGTCCGACAGGGTGGAGATATCGGCGATGCCCGGATTGGCGATGGAGAGCTCCGCAAAGGGACTTTCGGATTCAACCACCACAGCCCGGTTCATCGGGACCGACAGCGGGGTGGAAACCGATCCGCTCATCACCCGTAGCACCTCGGCCCGGGCCAACGGCGCCGCCACCACGGTTGCGGCAAGCCCCAGAAGGCCGGCCCTGACAATAGTTCCGATCATAGGTTGACCCTGCCTCTCGATCACGCCTCTACCGGGTCTTGACGCCCGAATTTCCGCCAGAATGCGCGAGAAGTCGTTTTTTTGCAAGAATCAACCTCTTGCACGCCGACATTTACCTAAGGCCCTGTCCGCCCCGTCCATCTATCGCCGAAACCCGGCGCGCCGCCACCAGATGCGGTGCGATGAAACGGGCACTGGCGCCTCAGTTGGTGCAGGGGATCTGGGTTTCCACCATCTCGCCGCCCTTGTTGGTGCGGATGGTACAGACCTTCGCGGCCTCCTCGACCTCGACGACTTCTGCCGCCTGCACACCCAGCAACTGATCGCGGTTGACCTCGACGGCGCTGAACAGGCTGTCATCGTTGCTGCCGACCAGCGCCAGCGTCAGCCGGCCGGTCGATTGTGCCAGCGTCAGCGCCGCAACCTGCATCGGCGCTGCCTCGATGGTCACGGTGCCGGCGATCTGCGCCATGTCTACCTGATCGGTATCCGCCCGCTGGTCGATGGCGATCAGCCGGACCGAGGAGTCGATCAGCTTGGTGACATCCTGGCCCTGCTGGTTGCCGGTCCAGTAGACGTCGACCCGGTCGCCGGGGCGCAGGAAGCCCGACACGCCGCTGCTGACATCGACCTGGATGGTGAAGGCGCGCATGCCCTTGGCAAGACGCGAGGTGAGGCCGGCATCCTCGCCGGGTTCGGTGACCTTGACGGCCAGCACCGGCTCGAACTTCTCGACCGCGCGCAGCACGATCCGGGTGGTCGGCGCGCCTTCGGGGAACAGGGCGGCCGCATCGGTGAAGGCGCCTTCGGGAACCGCATCGGCCTGCCATTTGATCTGCATGACGTCTTCGGGGGTCAGCGGATCGCCGTATTTCTTGGGGGTGTTGACCACGAGGATGTCGACAAGCGGCACTGCGCTGGCCTGAACCGCACGCAGGGCATCCCGCTCTGCCTGGGTCTGCGCGATATAGCCCTGCGCCATATAGACCGCAAAGCCCGCAAGCCCGATACCTAGGATCAGAACCAGACCAAAAACCATCCTCATGACATCATCCTTCTGCTCGTTGCGATGCGGCTTGTTGCGGATTGCGGAGTCCGCCTGCATCGACCGGAAATATGCCGCGCGATTGCGGCAGAAACTTGGTGGAAGCGTGCCGCGTCCGGGGTATTTCGGGGCGACCCGAGCAAGGGCGACATGCGAAAGGCCCGGTGTGATCCGGGCCTTTGCGTCGCAGTTCAGATCGCCGAGGCGTCAGTCGAGAAAGCTGTTCGCCGAGGTTATCGTCTCGGCAATGGTATCACTTGCGTCGCTGATCGAGACCGAAAGCCCGCCTGCGGCCAGAACCCCCAGGACAACGATCCCGGCTGTCAGCACGACCCAGTCGATGGTCACGGCCCCGTCCTCTCGCCGCATAAGGTCGAGCACCCGCTCGCGGAGCCGGACCAGACGGGGGAACAGTGGGGTCATCCAAACTCTCCGTTCGTTGCGCGGCGGCCAGGTGAAAGCCGGGCCGGCCCCTTGCGACTGGCGGCAGACCCGAGGATCCGGGTCTGCCGGCCATCATCAGTTCTTGGCGCTCGAAATCGAGGTCGCGATGTTGGACGACAGGTCACCCACGGCGGTGTCGATCACGCCCATGGCCAGGATGCCGAGGCCGACGACGGCGGCGGTCAGCACGACCCAGTCAACGGTGACGGCACCGTCTTCGTCGTTGCGGAAGGTCTTGAACAGGTTGATCAGTTTCATGGTGTCTCTCCAGGTGTTTGCGTGTTTCTGCCCCCCGCCCCGGGTCTTGTGGGCTGGCCTCGCCTTGGCCCGTTCCCGCTGCGGTATGAAGATGTTCTGCCTGCCGAACGTGGCGCGATTGGGGCGTTGACGGTGCTTTTTCGGACCTTCTTCAGGTTGAATTTGCGGTGCGGACCAGCTGGGCGGCCTCGGCGCGGGAAGGGAGGAAATGCGAAAGGGCCGCACCATCCGGTGCGGCCCCTGCAGGCGGCGAGTGCCGACCGATATCAGTTCTTGGCGCTCGAGATCGAGGTGGCGATGTTGGACGACAGGTCACCCACGGCGGTGTCGATCACGCCCATGGCCAGGATGCCGAGGCCGACGACGGCGGCGGTCAGCACGACCCAGTCGACGGTGACGGCACCGTCTTCGTCATTGCGGAAAGTCTTGAACAGGTTGATCAGTTTCATGGTGTCTCTCCAGGTGTTTGCGTGTTTCTGCCCCCCGCCCCGGGTCTTGTGGGCTGGCCTCGCCTTGGCCCGTTCCCGCTGCGGTATGAAGATGTTTTGCCCTTGGATCGTGGCGCGATTGGGGCCGTATTCGTGCATTTTCAGACCTTCTTCGCGGAATTGGCACGTCAGGAACCCTTGCGCCTCGGGGCAGCCAGAGGCTGGAAACGCAAAGGGACCGCACCTTGCGGTGCGGTCCCTGCGACAGGCGCTGTGGCCTGCGGATCAGGCGCCGCTGATCAGTTCTTGGCGCTCGAGATCGAGGTCGCGATGTTGGACGACAGGTCGCCCACGGCAGTGTCGATCACGCCCATGGCCAGGATGCCGAGGCCGACGACGGCGGCGGTCAGCACGACCCAGTCAACGGTCACGGCACCGTCTTCGTCATTGCGGAAGGTCTTGAACAGGTTGATCAGTTTCATGGTGTCTCTCCAGGTGTTTGCGCGTTGTTATCTCCCGCTCCGGATCTTTCGGGCCGGCCTTGTCTGGGCCCGTCCCCGTTGCGGTATGAAGCTGTTTTGACCCCCGATCATGGCGCGATTGGGGCGCCTTTCGTGCATTTTCGGACCTTCTTCGCGGTGTTTGCGGGACAGGGCTCGACGGAACGGAGCGGCGGAAAGGCCCCGGAAACGCGAAAGGACCGCACCATCCGGTGCGGCCCCTGCAGGCGGCGAATGCCGACCGATATCAGTTCTTGGCGCTCGAGATCGAGGTCGCGATGTTGGACGACAGATCACCCACGGCGGTGTCGATCACGCCCAGGGCGAGGATGCCGAGGCCGACGACAGCGGCGGTCAGCACGACCCAGTCGACGGTCACGGCACCGTCTTCGTCATTGCGGAAGGATTTGAACAGGTTGATCAGTTTCACGGTGTCTCTCCAGGTTTCCAGGTTGCTGCCCCCCGCCCCGGGTCTTGTGGGCTGGCCTCGCCTTGGCCCGTCCCCGCTGCGGTATGAAGATGTTTTGCCTGCCGAACGTGGCGCGATTGGGGCGAGCTAAGGGAATTTTAACGGGATTACCGCGTCCGATCCGCGGCAGGCCTGGCGCTGCGCGGAACCAGTGGCGCATTGGCCGAAAGTTTGCGACACTGCGCGCAATCAAGGCGGGCAGGGAAACTGCCTGAACCGAAACGGGCAGTCAGCAGCAGGACGCGCAATGTCGCGGCACATGGCACGGATCATGGCGCTTTGCGCGGGCCTCGGGCTTGCGCCGGTGGCGGCGGAGGAAACTCCGGCGCCCTATCCCGATTTCACGTTCAAGCGGATCGGGGTGCCGCAGGCGGGCCAGAAGCGCATCACCGTGCAGATCGACCCGGCTGAACAGGCGCGGATGCTGGCGGCGGTGGTGCCCATGCCCGACACGCCGATGCCGACGGGGGCTGCCGCCGCGGGCCTCGGCGGGGCGCCGGTGGGGGCCTATGACTGGTACTGGGGACTCGTATCACCCTCGCTGGGGGACAACGCGGGCCGCTTCCCCAAGGCGGTCGCGGCACTGGCGCAGGGGCCGGGCGGCGCCATCGTCGGGGCGCCGCGGATGCAGCACATGCAGGAGATTGCCCGCCTGCACGGCGCCGATATCCTGATGGCGACGATCGGCACCGAGGTGTCGCCGGCGCTGGTGCTGGCGGTGATCGGGGTGGAAAGCGGGGGGCGGGCCGAGGCGGTATCGTCCGCGGGTGCTGTGGGGCTGATGCAGCTGATCCCGGCGACGGCCAGCCGCTTCGGCGTGACCGATTCCACCGTGCCGGGGCAGAACATCAAGGGCGGGGTCGCCTATCTGGACTGGCTGATGAAGGAATTCGACCGCGACCCGCTGATGGTGCTGGCGGCCTACAACTCTGGCGAGAACGCGGTCAAGAAGAACGGCGGCGTGCCGCCCTATGCCGAGACCCGCGATTATGTGCCGAAGGTGCTGGCGGCCTGGTCCGTGGCGCGGGGGCTGTGCCTGACGCCGCCGGAACTGGTCTCCGACGGCTGCGTGTTCGGGGTGCGCGGTTAGACCTTTCCCGGTCAGACCTGGAACACGTCCGCCCAGTCGGGGTGCTTGGCCCGCCAGCGGTTCACGAAGGGGCAGAGCGGCACGATCTTCACCCCCTCTGCCCGCGCATCCGTGACCAGCCGCAGCGCCAGCGCGTTGCCCGCGCCGGTGCCGCGAAAGCTGTCCGGCACGCCGGTGTGGTCGGCGATGATCAGCGTCGGCGTGGTGATGGAATAGGTCAGCTCCGCCTCGTCGCCGCCCTGGCGCACAACGTATCGGCCGCGGCTGCCGTCGATCTCGCGCGTGATCTCAGTCAACGATCGTGGCCTCCGTCGCTTGGCGCACCTGCTCTTCCGTCACACCATCGGCGATCTCGAGCAGCTTCAGCCCGCCTTCGACCACGTCGAACACCGCCATGTTGGTGATGATCCGGTCCACGACCGCCTTGCCGGTCAGCGGCAGGGTACAGTCCTTCAGCACCTTCGAGTCGCCATGCTTGCTGGTGTGGTCCATCACGACGACCACGCGGCCCACGCCCGCCACAAGGTCCATCGCGCCGCCCATGCCCTTGACCAGCTTGCCCGGGATCATCCAGTTCGCAAGGTCGCCCTGCTCGGACACTTCCATCGCGCCGAGGATCGCCATGGCGATCTTGCCGCCGCGGATCATCGCAAAGCTTTGGGCAGAATCGAAATAGGCCGAATGCGGCAGCTCGGTGATGGTCTGCTTGCCGGCGTTGATCAGGTCGGGATCGACCTCATCCTCGGTCGGGAACGGGCCCATGCCCAGCATCCCGTTTTCCGATTGCAGGGTCACGGTCATGCCCTCGGGGATGTAGTTCGACACCAGCGTCGGGATGCCGATGCCAAGGTTCACATACATCCCGTCCTGCAGCTCTTTCGCCGCACGGGCAGCGATCTGGTTGCGGTCCCACATCAGACAGACTCCTTGCTGCGCACAGTGCGATTCTCGATCCGCTTTTCATGCTCGCCCTGGATGATGCGGGTCACATAGATGCCGGGCAGGTGGATATGGTCGGGATCGAGGCTGCCGACCGGCACGATTTCCTCGACCTCGACCACGCAGACCTTGCCGCAGGTGGCGGCGGGCGGGTTGAAGTTGCGGGCGGTCTTGCGGAAGACGAGGTTGCCCGAGGTGTCGGCCTTCCAGGCCTTGACAATCGACAGGTCGGCGACGATCCCGCGCTCCAGCACATAGGTCACACCGTCAAAGTCCATGTGCGGCTTGCCCTCGGCGATCACGGTGCCCACGCCGGTCTTGGTGTAGAAGCCGGGGATGCCGGCGCCGCCGGCGCGCATCCGTTCGGCCAACGTGCCTTGCGGGTTGAACTCCAGCTCCAGCTCGCCCGACAGGTATTGGCGCATGAATTCGGCGTTCTCGCCGACATAGGAGGAGATCATCTTCTTGATCTGCCGGGTCTGCAGCAGGATGCCGAGCCCGAAATCATCGACGCCGCAATTGTTCGAGGCGACGGTGATATCCTTGGTGCCGGCGTCCTTGATCGCGTCGATCAGCAGCTCGGGGATGCCGCAGAGGCCAAACCCGCCCGCCGCGATGAACATGCCGTCGAACAGCAGCCCGTCTAGCGCCTCTGCCGCACTGGCATAGACCTTCTTCATCCGTGATCCTCCCCGCACTACACTGCCGGAGTTGTGGCAAGAGGTCCGGGCCAAGTCAATCGCCGCTGCGCAGCGTGGCGCTGGCAGCGGCGGGGGATCAGTCCTCGGTGGCGACGGGCTTGGGCTTGGCGGGTGCCTTGGGCTTCGCAGCGGCCTTGGGTTTGGCGGCGGCTTTTGGCTTTGCGGCCGCTTTGGGCTTGGCGGCAGCCTTCGGCTTGGCAGCAGCCTTCGGCTTGGCGGGGGCCTTGGTGGCCGCGTCCTCGCCGTCCGCCGCTGCGGCCTTTGCCTTCGCCGGTGCCTTCTTGGCCGCCGGCTTCTTCGCCGGGGCCTTGGCCTTTGTGGTCTTGCCCTTGCCGCCCTTCGACGCCTTGGCGGCCACCAGTTCCAGCGCCTCATCGAAGCTGATGGTCTCCGGCTCCATCTCCTTGGGCAGGGTGGCGTTGACCTTGCCCCATTTGATGTAGGGCCCATAGCGGCCCGGCATCACCTGCAACGGGCCGCCAGAGGGATGCTCGCCAAGCTCGCGCAGCGGCGCCGCCGCAGCCCCGCGCCCGGCCCCGCGCGAGAATTTCTGCGCCAGAACCTCGACCGCCCGGTTCATGCCGATGATGAACACCTCATCGGCCTCGGGCAGGTTCGCATAGGTGGAGTTGTGCTTCACATAGGGGCCAAAGCGGCCGATCCCGGCCTCGACCGGGGCGCCATCCTCGGGATGGGTGCCGATCAGCCGCGGCAGGTCCAGCAGCAGGATGGCGCGGGGCAGGTCGATGCTCTCGGGCGACCAGCCCTTGGGCAGGCTCGACCGTGGCGGCTTCGGCGCCTCGGCCGTCGCCTCGCCGCGCTGCACGTAAGGCCCGAAGCGACCGGCGCGCAGGCTGATCGGCAGGCCGGCCTCGTCATGGCCCAGAAGCTTGCCGTCGCCGCTGAGGTTCATGCCATCCTCGCCGCCCGGCTGCGAGATGGGGCGGGTATAGCGGCACTCGGGGTAGTTGGAGCAGCCGATGAAGGCCCCGCCGGACCGCGCCGTCTTCAGGTTCAGCCGGCCCTTGCCGCAGGTCGGGCAGACCCGCGGGTCGGTGCCATCCTCGCGCGCCGGGTAGAGGTGCGGGGCCAGGAAATCGTCGATCCGCTCCAGCACTTCGGTGATGCGCAGGTCGGCGGTTTCAGCGATGGCGGCGGAGAAATCGCGCCAGAACCGGGCCAGCACATCCTTGTAGTCGCGGCTGCCATTGGTGATGTCGTCGAGCTCGCCTTCCAGATCGGCGGTGAAGTCATACTCCACATACTTGCGGAAGAAGTTGGTCAGGAAGGCGGTGACGAGCCGGCCTTTATCTTCTGGAATCAGGCGGTTCTTGTCCTTGCGGACATATTCGCGGTCCTGGATCGTGGTCACGATGCTGGCATAGGTGGAAGGCCGGCCGATCCCGAGCTCTTCCATGCGCTTGACCAGCGTCGCCTCGGTATAGCGCGGCAGCGGCTGGGTGAAGTGCTGGTCCGGCGTGATGGCGCGCTTGTCCACCGCTTCGCCCTGCATGATCTGCGGCAGGCGGGCGCTGTCTTCGCCGTCATCCTCGTCGCGGCCCTCGTCATAGATCTTGAGGAAGCCGTCGAACATCATCACCTGGCCATTGGCGCGCAGCTCGACCTGCGCGTCGCGGCTGGCAAGGTCCACGGTCGTGCGTTCCATCCGGGCGGCGGCCATCTGGCTGGCAAGCGTGCGCTTCCAGATCAGGTCATAGATCCGCTTCTGGTCGGTCTCGGTCGCCTTCAGCTTGTCGGGCGAGAGGCTCATCTCGGTCGGGCGGATGCACTCATGCGCTTCCTGCGCGTTCTTGGCCTTGTTCTTGTACATGCGCGGGCTGTCCGGGACGTAAGAGGGGCCGAAGCGATCCCTGATCTCGGCCCGCGCGGCCATGACCGCCTCGGGGGACATGTCGATGCCGTCGGTGCGCATATAGGTGATGTAGCCGGCCTCGTAGAGCCGCTGCGCCGCCGACATGCAGGCCTTGGCGCCCATGCCGAACTTGCGGCTGGCTTCCTGCTGCAGGGTCGAGGTCATGAAGGGCGGGTAGGGGTTGCGGGTGGCGGGTTTGGACTCGACCGCCTTCACCGTCAGGTCGCGCGAGGTGACGGCCTGCACTGCGAGTTCGGCGGCTTCGGTGGTGGGAATGTCGAACTTGTCGAGCTTCTTGCCGCCGAGGACGGTCAGCTTCGCCTCGAACTCCTGGCCCCGCGGGGTCTGCAGCGTGGCGGTGACGGTCCAGTATTCGCGGGCGCGGAAGGCCTCGATCTCCATCTCGCGCTCGACGATCAGGCGGAGGCAAACGGACTGCACGCGGCCGGCGGATTTGGCGCCGGGCAGCTTGCGCCAGAGCACGGGCGAGAGGTTGAAGCCGACGAGGTAATCAAGCGCGCGGCGGGCGAGATAGGCCTGCACCAGTTCCATGTCGACGTCGCGCGGATTGGCCATCGCCTCGGTCACCGCGGCTTTGGTGATGGCGTTAAACGTAACGCGGCGAACGGTTTTTCCCTTCTTGATGCTGGAGGCGAGCGCCTCTTGCAGGTGCCAGGAAATCGCCTCGCCTTCACGGTCAGGGTCGGTGGCGAGGATCAGGATGTCGTCGGTTTTCAGGGCTTCGGTGATCGCGCGGATGTGCTTTTTGCTGTCGGCAGCAACCTCCCACAGCATCTCGAAGCCGTTGTCGGTATCGACCGATCCGTCCTTGGGGGGCAGGTCGCGGACATGGCCGAAGGAGGCCAGCACCGTATAGCCCGGGCCAAGATATTTGTTGATCGTCTTGGCCTTAGCGGGGGATTCGACTACGACAACGGCCATGAGATCCTCTTCACCTGCGCGTTGCGGACCGTCACCGGGCGGGCCTTGCGCTTTGGCCGCGGAACATGGGGGCTGGGGATAGGGAATGTCAATGTCGCCTGCCGCGCAGTGTGTGGAGGGCATACAGACCCCATACAGATGCCATGCATATGATTTGCCGCATGATCCGGGCGCGGGGTGGGGCTGAGTCTGATTGCAGGCCTCCGCGGCGCATGGGGAAACCATGCGGAACCCATACATACGATTTGCCATACGGTCAGCCGGCGGGGCCGGTCAGTTCAGCCGCGCCAGCAACCCGCCGGGGGCGCGGGCGATGCGGCCCTCCAGCTCCAGCGTCAGCAGTTCGGGGGCGACGGCGGCGGCGGGGATCGCGAGGTCACGGATCAGCTGATCCTCGGCCAGCGGGCTGGGGCCGAGGCGGTCGAGGATCTGGCTGTGGAGCGCGGCGGTTTCGGCGAGGCTGCGGGTCTGGCCGGGGATATGGCCTTGGGGAGGGGCCTTGGGCCGGGCCGGGCGCGGCGGGGCTGGCGGGTCCACGGGACGCGGGGCCGGTTCGTGCAGGGCGGGGGGCGCGGCGGCCGCCAGCGGCACCCCGCGGGCGGCCAGCGCCTCGATCACGTCCTCGACGCTGCGGATCAGGACAGCGCCGTCGCGGATGAGAGCGTTGCAGCCGCCGGCGCGGGCATCGACGGGGTGGCCGGGCACCGCGAGCACCTCGCGGCCCTGATCGAGCGCCTCGCGCGCTGTGATCAGGCTGCCGGAGCGCATCGCCGCCTCGACCACGATCACCGCTTCGCACAGGCCCGAGACGATGCGGTTGCGCTGCGGAAAGTGCCTTGCCTGTGGGTCGAGGCCCATCGGCTGTTCCGACAGGCGCAGGCCGCGCCTGGCAATCTCGGTCGCGAGTTTGGTGTTCTCGGTCGGGTAGATCACATCGACGCCGCCGGCCTGCACGGCGATGGTGCCGCCCTCCAAGGCCGCCTCATGCGCGGCAGCGTCGATGCCGCGGGCGAGGCCGGAGACGACGGTGAAGCCGGCGCGGGTGAGGCCTTCGGACAGGCGGCGGGCCATGCGCAGGCCAAGCGAGGAGGCGTTGC
Organism: Frigidibacter albus; assembly: GCF_009908165.1. Taxonomy (GTDB): domain Bacteria; phylum Pseudomonadota; class Alphaproteobacteria; order Rhodobacterales; family Rhodobacteraceae; genus Frigidibacter; species Frigidibacter albus. Next base: position 156,159 of record NZ_JAAAUC010000005.1, on the reverse strand, counting down.
GGGCGCCGACCAGCGCGACCATCGGGCGGGCGGCGAGGGAGAGGTTGCCAAGCGCCCAGATCAGCGGCGGGGCATCGGCGAGTTCGGCAAGGCGGGCGGGATAGGCGGGCTGACCCTTGCAGATCAGGCTGGCGCCGGCCTTGCGGGCGGCGGCGAGCTCGGCGCGGGCCACGCCTTCGGGGCAGGCGGTGTAGCCGGTGACACCTGCGGCGCGGGCAACCTCGGGGAGGGCGTCGAGGGCGGCGGTGGCCGAGCCGTATTCGGACAGCAGCCGCCAGAAGGTGACGGGGCCGACCTTGCGGGAACGAATGAGACGGAGCCAGACGAGTTCATCTTCTTCCGTGGTGGGTGGGGTGAAGGGGGTGGGAAGAGAAAACAAACCGTTGTCCATCGCCGCCCCGCCTCATTCGCAAGCCCGGTATAGCGGACGTAAGGTTAACAAGCCGTTTACGATGAATGATTCGTTTTGAGGGCGGAGATTTCGGATTGAACGCTGGTTCGGGAGTGTCTTCAGCGCGCACAGGCAGAGGGCTGCGCCTGTCCGCCGGGTGGGCGAGCAACGGTGGTTCTAGGCACTTTATGGTGCGGCATCTCCCCACCGAATTTCTAGGCGCCGGCGTTGCAAAGCGCCCGCCCGAGGGGGCGGACGGGCGCTGCCCGGCGGCGCAAAGGCGCCTTGATTCCGGGCAAGGAAGGAAGACTTGAGGAAGTCCAGCTTGGGCCCCGCTACGCCGCAGATCCCCCCACCGTCAGCCCGCCGATCAGCAGCGTCGGCTGGCCGACCCCGACCGGCACCCATTGCCCGGCCTTGCCGCAATTGCCCATGCCGGGGTCGAGCGCCATGTCATTGCCGATGGCGCGGATCTGGCGCAGCGCGGTCGCGCCATCGCCGATCAGCGTGGCGCCCTTCACCGGGTTGCCGACGACGCCGTTCTTCACCCGGTAGGCCTCGGTGCAGGAGAACACGAACTTGCCGCTGGTGATGTCGACCTGCCCGCCGCCAAAGCCCACGGCCCAGATGCCGTCCCTGACCTCGGCCACCACATCCTCGGGGCGGGCCTCGCCGCCCAGCATGTAGGTGTTGGTCATCCGCGGCATCGGTGCATGGGCGTGGCTCTCGCGGCGGCCGTTGCCGGTGGGCGCGACGCCCATCAGCCGCGCATTCTGCCGGTCCTGCATGAAGCCGACGAGGATGCCATCTTCGATCAGCACGTTGCGGGCCGAAGGCGTGCCTTCATCATCGACGCTGATCGAGCCGCGGCGGTCCGGCAGGGTGCCGTCATCGAGCACCGTCACCCCCGGGGCGGCGATGCGCTGGCCCATGAGGCCGGCGAAGGCCGAGGATTTCTTGCGGTTGAAATCGCCCTCGAGCCCGTGGCCGACGGCTTCGTGCAGCAAGATGCCGGGCCAGCCCGGGCCAAGCGCCACGTCCATCATGCCGGCGGGGGCGGGTTCGGCATCGAGATTGACCAGCGCGACGCGCAGCGCTTCCCGCGCCACCGATTCCCAATGGCCGCGCTGCAGGAGGCCGCCAAGCCCGAATCTGCCGCCACCCCCGGCGCTGCCGGATTCGCGGCGGCCGGACTGCTCGACGATGACTGCGACATTCAGACGCGCCATCGGCCGGATATCGGTGACCATCCCGCCCTCGGGGCGCAGGATCGTCACCTCCTGATGCGATGCAGAAACCGAGGCGGTAACCTGCATCACCCGCGGGTCGAGCGCGCGGGCGAAGGCGTCAATCTCGCGCAGCGTGTCGAGCTTGGCCGAGAAGACCGCATCGGCCATCGGGTCGGCATCGCTGTAGAGCCGGCGGTTGGTGCCGGCGGGCGGCGGGGCGAGGGTGCCGCCGCCATTGCCCACCGCCAGACGGGCAGTTTCGGCCGCACGGCGCAGCGCCGGTTCGGAAATCTCGGTGGAATGGGCGTAGCCCGCGACCTCGCCGAGCACGGCGCGCAGGCCGAAGCCTTCGCTGGCATCATAGCTGGCATTGCGCACCCGGCCGTCGTCGAAGACCAGCGATTCCGACCGGCTGCGTTCCAGGAACAGCTCGCCATCCTCGGCCCCGGCGGTGGCTGCACGCAGGATCGCCAGCGCCTGCGCCTTGTCCAGATGGGTGTCGAAGGGGGAGAATTGCTGCGCCTGCATGATGTCTTTCCTCGTCCATGATCTGGATCAAAAGCGTCGCCGTGTCGCACGGTTTCGCTTGTCGCCTTGGGGACAATATGATTTTAGAATTCCCTCTTACAACGCGCCTTGCGAAATGGGCAGGGCGCGCGTGGGCGGCAGGGAGAGCCGCCTTTGGGAACGGGAACACATGATGCGTTTTGCAACGAAGCTGATGGGCCCTGGGGCCGTCCTTTCCTCGGTTTTCGTCGCCGGCATGGCGATGGCGCAGGACGGGATCACCGGGCTTGAAACCGTGGGCAAGGCCCATGAGGGCGCGATGGGCTTCCAGCCTGCCGCGACCGAACTGGCGCGCGACCAGCAATGGCTGGACGGGATGCTGCTGTATATCACCGCCGCGATCACGATCTTCGTGGTGGCGCTGCTGCTGATCGCGATCTTCCGGTTCAACCAGCGCGTGAACCCGGTCCCGGCGAAATTCACTCACAACACCCCTCTGGAGATCGGCTGGACGCTGGTGCCGGTGCTGATCCTGGTGGTGATCGGGTCGTTCTCGCTGCCGATCCTGTTCAAGCAGCAGGAGATCCCGACCGCCGACATCACCATCAAGGCCACGGGCTTCCAGTGGTACTGGGGCTATGAGTATCCCGATGAGGAACTGGCCTTCGACAGCCTGATGCTGCAGCGCGAAGAGCTGGCCGAGTATGGCTATGCCGAGGACGAGTATCTGCTGGCGGTCGACAATGCGATGGTCGTGCCGGTGAACAAGACCATCGTGGTGCAGGTGACCGCGGCCGACGTGATCCACTCCTGGACCATCCCGGCCTTCGCGGTGAAGCAGGACGGCGTGCCGGGCCGCGTGGCCGAACTGTGGTTCAGTGCCGAGCGTGAGGGCGTCTATTTCGGCCAGTGCTCGGAGCTGTGCGGCAAGGACCATGCCTACATGCCGATCACGGTGAAGGTGGTCAGCGAGGCGGAATATGCCGCATGGCTGACCCGCACCCGCGAGCTGTTTGCCGGCACCCCGGCGCCGCTGACGGTAGCTTCGGCCGACTGATCCGCCCCGCGCACAAGGCAGGGCAGGGCGCCGCGGCGCCCGCCCCACCCGGAGGAACCGCATGACCGACCTGACCGCCCTCGACCAGAGCCCCGAAGCCGAGTTCGGCGACTATGTCGCGCTGCTGAAGCCGCGCGTGATGTCGCTTGTCGTGTTCACGGCGCTGGTCGGGCTGCTGGTGGCGCCGGCGCAGGTGCATCCGCTGGTGGCCTTTGCCTCGATCCTGTTCATCGCCCTGGGGGGCGGCGCCTCGGGCGCGCTGAACATGTGGTATGATGCCGATATCGACCGGGTGATGAACCGCACCCGTGGCCGCCCCGTCCCCGCCGGCAAGATCGCTGCCGGGGACGCGCTTGGCCTTGGCCTGGTGCTGTCGGGGATTTCGGTGCTGATGCTGGGGCTGGCGGCGAACTGGTTCGCGGCAGGGTTCCTGGCCTTCACCATCTTCTTCTATGCCGTCGTCTATACGATGTGGCTGAAGCGCTCGACCCCGCAGAACATCGTGATCGGCGGCGCGGCCGGGGCCTTCCCGCCGATGATCGGCTGGGCTGTCGCCACGGGCGGGATTTCTGCGGAATCGGTGCTGATGTTCGCGCTGATCTTCATGTGGACGCCGCCGCACTTCTGGGCGCTGGCGCTGTTCATGAAGGAAGACTACGCGAATGCCGGCGTGCCAATGCTGACCGTGACCCATGGCCGCAAGGTGACGCGCAACCATATCCTTGCCTATACGCTGGCGCTGGCGCCGGTTGGCTTGGGCCTTGGCTTCACGTCCATTGGTGGGCCGATCTATCTGGCGGTGGCCGTGGTGCTGAATGCAGGCTTCATCCGCGGTGCCTGGCGCATCCGCGCGCGCAGTGAAGAGACGGCGGTTGCCGATGGCTATGCGGCAGAGAAGGCTTTCTTCCGCTTCTCGCTGGCCTATCTGTTCCTGCATTTCGGGGCCCTTCTGGCGGAAGCCGCGCTGCGCCCCTACGGGCTGGGAGGCTGGTAACATCATGGCATTCGGACGCGATCACGAGCTTCATACCCGCCGCTTCGGGCGCAACCTTGGCCTTGGGCTGGTGCTGGCTGCCTTCGTGGCGCTGGTCTTCGGGCTGACCATCGTCAAGGTTTCGCAGGGCAACCCGATGCAGGCCTACGACCATGCGCCGCGGCCCGAGCTGGTGCAGCCGGAGGTGACCCAATGATGCCGAAGGATCCCAATGCCCGCGTGGCGGTGAAGCTGGCCGGCGTCGCCGCGGTGATGGTGTCGCTGTCCTTCGCCGCGGTGCCCTTCTACGACTGGTTCTGCCGGGTGACTGGCTATGGCGGCACAACGAACGTGGCGGAAACCTCGTCGGACGAGATTCTGGACCGCACCGTCACCATCCGCTTCGATTCGAATGTCGAGCCTGGGATGCCGTGGGAGTTCAAGCCGGTGGAGCGTCAGGTGACCCTGCGCATCGGCGAGACCGGGCTGGCCTTCTATGAAGCCTACAACCCGACCGACCAGCCCGTCGCCGGCACCGCGAGCTACAATGTCGCGCCGGATGCGGCGGGCTATTACTTCACCAAGATTCAGTGCTTCTGCTTTGAGCAGCAGGTTCTTGCGCCTGGCGAGCGGGTGATGATGCCGGTCAGCTTCTATGTCGATCCGGACATGGTCACCTCGCGCGATGCCAGCAAGGTCAAGCACATCACGCTGAGCTATACGTTCTACCAAACCGAATTGCCCGAAGAGCAGGCGGCGCTTGCCGCGCCCGCGCCTTCGGCTACAGTCAACTGATCCAAGGCCACGGGGACATCGACATGGCGCACGCCAAGAACCACGACTACCACATCTTGCCGCCGTCGCTCTGGCCGTTCCTGTCGGCGGTCGGCGCCTTCGTGATGCTCTTCGGGGGCGTTCTGTTCATGAAGGGCATGACGCCCTGGATGTTCGTGATCGGCCTCGTGCTGGTGCTCTACACCATGTATGGCTGGTGGGCGGACACCGTCGCTGAAAACCATGCGGGCGATCATACGCCGGTGGTGCGGATCGGCCTGCGCTATGGCTTCATCCTGTTCATCATGTCGGAAGTGATGTTCTTCGCGGCTTGGTTCTGGTCGTTCTTCAAGCACGCCATGTATCCGATGGCCGAGAATTACCCGGCGACCATGGGCGTCTGGCCGCCCGAGGGGATCGAGGTGTTCGACCCCTGGCACCTGCCGCTGATCAACACCCTGATCCTGCTGTGCTCGGGCATGGCGGCGACCTGGGCGCACCATGCCTTCGTCCATGAGAACAACCGCAAGGACATGATCACCGGGCTGGCGTTGGCCATTGCTCTGGGCGTGGTCTTCACCTTCTTCCAGGCCTATGAATACAGCCACGCGGCCTTTGGCTTCGCCGGCAACATCTATGGCGCGAACTTCTTCATGGCGACCGGCTTCCACGGCTTCCACGTCATCGTCGGGACCATCTTCCTGTTCATCTGCATGGTGCGGGCGATGAAGGGCCACTTCACGCAGGAAAGCCATGTCGGCTTCGAGGCGGCGGCCTGGTACTGGCACTTCGTCGATGTGGTCTGGCTGTTCCTGTTCGCGGCGGTCTATATCTGGGGCGCCTGAGCCTTTTTCGAACGCCTGCCGAAAATTGCAAAGCGCGGGGCCGCAAGGCCGCGCGCTTTCGCCCGTGAAGGAGCCCCCACCCGAATGCATCGACCCATGCGCCGCATCCTGTTTCCGCTGATCCTCGGCATTGTCGGGGTGGCGATCCTGATCAACCTTGGCCTGTGGCAACTGCGGCGGCTGGAGTGGAAGGAGGCGGCACTGGCGCAGATCGAGGCGCAGATGGCCGCCGCGCCCGCGCCCCTGCCGGCGCAGGGCGAGACGAGCGAGGGCGGCAAGTATCAGCCCGTTGCCGTGACCGGGCGGACGGTGGGGCCGGAGCTGCACATGCTGACCGGGATGACGGGCGTGGGCCCCGGCTACGAGGTGATCACCGCGTTCGAGACGGCGGAGGGGCGGCGGATCCTGCTGGACCGCGGCTTTCTGCCGGAGGTGGGCAAGGACGTGGCCCGCGCGGCGGTGGAGTTGACGGTGACCGGCAACCTGCACTGGCCCGAGGAGGCGAGCAGCAACACGCCCGAGCCGGACATGGGCCGCAACATCTGGTTTGCGCGCGACGTGCCGGCCATGGCCGCGCATCTGGGGGCAGAGCCGGTGCTGGTGGTCGCGCGCGGCGTGACCGGCGATGCGCAGGGCATCATCCCGGTGCCTGTGTCCACCGCAGGTATCCCGAATGACCATCTGGGCTATGCCTTGACCTGGTTTTCGCTCGCCGGGGTCTGGCTGGGGATGACAGCGTATCTTCTGTGGCGTATCAGGCAACGAACCATCTGAGAGGCAGGCCCCATGCGCTATATCTCGACCCGGGGGCAGGCCCCGGTGCTTTCCTTTGGCGAGGCGATGCTGACCGGCCTTGCCCGCGACGGTGGCCTTTACGTGCCCGAGACGATCCCGACCATGACCGGCGATGAGATCGCGGCGCTGGCGGGGCTGCCCTATGAGGAGGTGGCGTTCCGGGTGATGCGGCCCTTCCTGGGCGAGACCTTCACCGAGGAAGAGCTGCGCCGCGCGATTGCCGCCGCCTATGCGGGCTTTGGCCATGCCGCGCGGGCGCCGCTGGTGCAATTGGCACCGGGGCATTTCCTGTGCGAGCTGTTCCACGGGCCGACGCTGGCCTTCAAGGACTTCGCCATGCAGCTGATCGGCCAGCTGTTCCAGATTGCCCTCGGGCGCGAGGGGCGGCGGGTCACGATTGTCGGCGCGACCTCGGGCGATACCGGGTCGGCGGCGATCGAGGCGTTCCGGGGGCTTCCCAGCGTCGATGTGTTCATCCTGTTCCCGCATGGCCGGGTGTCCGAGGTGCAGCGCCGGCAGATGACCACGCCGGTGGAGGCGAACGTCCACGCGCTGGCGCTGGATGGCGATTTCGACGATTGCCAAAGCAAGCTGAAGGACATGTTCAACGATTTTGCCTTCCGCGATGCGGTGGGGCTGGCAGGGGTGAACTCCATCAACTGGGCGCGGGTGCTGGCGCAGGTGGTCTATTACTTCACCGCCGCCGTCAGCCTTGGCGCGCCGCTGCGGCAGGTGGATTTCACCGTGCCCACCGGCAATTTCGGCGATATCTTCGCGGGCTACATCGCGCGGCAGATGGGCCTGCCGATCGGCAAGCTGGTGGTGGCAACCAACCAGAACGACATCCTGCACCGTTGCCTGACGACGGGGCGCTATGAGACGGACGGGGTGCGCCCGTCGATCAGCCCGTCGATGGATATCCAGGTGTCGTCGAACTTCGAACGCGCGTTGTTCCATGCCTATGGCGGCGATGGCGCGGCGGTGGCGCAGCTGATGGACGAGCTGAAGGCCACGGGCGGCTTTACCGTCAGCCAGGGCGCGTTGCAGCTGCTGCGCGAGACCTTCGCCTCGGGCCGCTGTTCCGAGGACCAGACCAGCGAGACCATCAAAGCGACGCTGGCCGAAACCGGCGAATTGCTGTGCCCGCATTCGGCAGTTGGGGTTTTCGTGGCGAATGCCCATATCAGGGCCGAGGCGCCGATGGTGACGCTGGCCACGGCGCATCCTGCGAAGTTCCCCGATGCCGTGCAGGCCGCCACCGGCATCCGCCCCGCGCTGCCCGCCCGCATGGCCGACATGATGGACCGCCCCGAACGGGTGACGCGGGTTCCGAACGATCTTGCCGCGCTTGAGGCGCTGGTTCTTGAAAGGCGTGCCCTTTGACTGTCAGATTGACGACACTTCCCAACGGCTTCCGCATCGTCACCGAGGTGATGCCTGCCCTTGCCTCGGCCGCGGTCGGGATCTGGGTCAACGCGGGTGGCCGCCATGAGCGGGCCGAGCAGAACGGCATCGCGCATTTCCTGGAGCATATGGCCTTCAAGGGCACAAAGCGCCGGACAGCCCTGCAGATCGCCGAGGAAATCGAGGATGTGGGGGGCTATATCAACGCCTATACCAGCCGCGAGATGACTGCCTATTACGCCCGCGTTCTGGCCGCCGATGTGCCGCTGGCGCTGGACGTGATTTCCGACATCGTGCTGAACCCGGCCTTCGACCCGAAGGAGATCGAGACAGAGCGCCATGTGATCTTGCAAGAGATCGGGCAGGCGATGGACACGCCCGACGACATCATCTTCGACTGGCTGCAAGAGGCGGCCTATCCCGATCAGGCGCTTGGCCGCACCATCCTTGGCCCGGCGGAACGGGTGTCGGCCTTTGGGCGGACGGATTTCGAGCGCTTCGTGTCCGAGCATTACGGGCCGGACCAGATGGTGCTGTCGGCAGCAGGGGCGGTCGATCATGACCTGCTGGTGCGGTTGGCCGAGGACATCTTCGGCCATCTGAAGCCGGTGGGTAACTCGCTGCTGCAACCGGCGCTCTGGCTGGGATCGGAACGGCGCGAGATCAAGGATCTGGAGCAGGTGCATTTCGCGCTGGCCTTCGAGGCGCCGGGGTATCGCGACGAGGATGTCTATGTCTCGCAGGTCTATGCCACCGCGCTTGGGGGGGGCATGTCGAGCCGTCTGTTCCAGAAGATCCGCGAAGAGCGGGGGCTGTGCTATTCGATCTTCGCGCAGGCCGGCGCCTATGAAGATACCGGGATGATGACCATCTATGCCGGCACCTCGGCCGAGGAGATCGGCGAGCTGTGCGGGCTGACCGTGGACGAGCTGAAGCGCGCCGCCGATGACATGACCGAGGCCGAAGTGGCCCGGGCACGGGCGCAGATGAAGGCCGGCCTGCTGATGGGCCTCGAGAGCCCGTCGAGCCGGGCCGAGCGCATGGCCCGGATGCTGGCGATCTGGGGCCGGGTGCCCGATGTGGTGGAGGCGGCCGAGAAGATCGACAGCGTCACCCGCGACGCGGTGCGCGGCTTTGCCGGGCGCATGGCGGGCGCGGGGCAGTCGGCGCTGGCGCTCTATGGTCCCGTCGACCGGGCGCCGGGGCTGGAGAGTTTGCGCGAACGGCTTGCCGCCTGATGCTTTCCCGGCGCCGCAAGGTCCGGATCGACACCGAGCGCATGCTGCTGCGCCTGCCTGCGCATTCCGATTTCCGCGACTGGTCTGGCCTGCGCGCGCAAAGCGCCGCGTTCCTGGCGCCGTGGGAGCCGACCTGGGCCGAGGATCATCTGGGGCGCCGCGCCTTCACCCACCGCGTCTATTGGGCGGCGCGGGCCGAGTTGCAGGGCACGGCGCTGCCGCTGTTCCTGATCCGGCGCGAGGATGATGCACTGCTGGGGGCGATCACGCTGGACAATATCCGCCGCGGCCCGGCGCAGTCGGGCACGCTGGGATATTGGGTCGGCGAGCCCTATGCGCGGCGCGGCTACATGCGCGAGGCGATCCGCGCGGTGGTGCATCACGGCTTCACCCAATTGGACCTGAGCCGGATCGAGGCGGCCTGCCTGCCCGAGAACATGGCCTCGCGCGGGGTGCTGGAGAAATCCGGCTTCAAGTACGAGGGCGTGGCGCAAAGCTACCTGCAGATCAACGGGCGCTGGCGGAACCATGTGCTCTATTCCAACCTGCGCGGCGACCGGCGCGGGCGCACGGATGTGGGCTGACGGCATTTGCCGCATAAAGCGGCAAGGTGCGCGTCAAACGCGTTCGTGAACGGGGCAGGGCGCGGCGATCCGCGGGTGCCGTGCTAGGCTTATCCCGAGCCACCGGGGGATGCCGATGTTCGCCAAAGCCTTGCCGCTGACCGCCCTTGCCGCGCTGCTGGCCTTGCCAGCACTGGCGCAAGACCGCATCCCCAGCCATTGCGTCGCGCTGGCGCAGGCCCCCGGGATGGAGGTGCTGCACCATGCCAGCTTCGGCGCCCCGCTGGCCGAAGACCGGGTGCGCATCCGCTATATCGACCATGCGACCTTCGTGATCGAGACCTCGGGCGGGCTGGTCGCGGCGACGGATTACACCGGCTATCTGGGCACGTCCGACGTGGTGCCCGATGTGGTGACCATGAACAACGCCCATTCCACCCATTGGACCAGCCGCCCTGATCCTCGCATTCCCCATGTGCTGCGCGGCTGGGACGAGGGTCAGGGGCCGGCGGCGCACAAGCTCGATCTGGGCGAGATGCTGGTGCGCAACGTGCCGACCGACGTGCGATCCGGCTATGAGGGTGTGCGGCCCAACGGCAATTCGATCTTCGTGTTCGAGGCGGCGGGGCTGTGCATCGGCCATCTGGGGCATCTGCATCACGAACCCGATGCCGCGCAATATGCCGCGCTTGGCCGGATGGATGTGCTGATGGTGCCGGTGGATGGCGGCTACACCATGGGCCATGAGACGATGGCACGGGTGGTACGGCGGTTGCGCTCGTCAGTAGTGCTGCCGATGCACTGGTTCTCGGGTGCCTCGCTGGAGGTGTTCCTGGACGAGATGTCGGCAGAGTTCGAGGTGGTGCGGCTGGAGCAGCCCGATATCGAGCTGTCGCTGCGGGATCTGCCGGGGCGCCCGACCATCGTGGTGCTGATGCCCGAGGGGCTGTAGGGCGGGTGGCATGGGGCGGCGCGGCGGGTTAGACAGGGGAAAAGCCCCGAGGTGATCATGCTGAACCCCTGCGACGCCGCCTTTGCCGAAACCCTGAGCGCCCGCCTGCCCGAAGGCTGCCTGCGCGCGGTGGAGCCGCGCTACGTGACCGAACCGCGCGGTCGCCATACCGGCATCGGCGGGGTGGTGGCGCTGCCGCGCTCGGTGGCGGAAGTTTCGGAAATCGTGCGTGCTTGTGCCGAGGGCCGCGTGGGGATCGTGCCCTTCGGCGGCGGCACCGGGCTGGTCGGCGGGCAGGTGATGGAGGCCGGCCCCTTGCCGCTGATCCTGTCGCTGGAGCGGATGGCGGCGGTGCGGTCGGTGTTCCCGGCCGAGAATGTGCTGGTGGTCGAGGCCGGCGCGACACTGGCCGAGGTGCAGGAGGCGGCGCTGGCGGCGGGGCGGATGTTCCCGCTGGCGCTCGCCTCGCAGGGCACGGCGCGGATCGGGGGCAATCTGGCGACCAACGCGGGCGGGGTGAATGTGCTGCGCTATGGCAATATCCGCGACCTCTGCCTCGGGGTCGAGGCGGTGCTGCCGGACGGGTCGGTACTGAACGGGCTGAAGCGGCTGCGCAAGGACAACAGCGGCTATGACCTGCGGCACCTGCTGATCGGGTCGGAAGGCACGCTGGGGGTGATTACCGCTGCTGCGCTGCGGATGGTGCCGCGGCCTGCTGGGGTGGGGACGGCGATGCTGGTGGTGGAGAGCCCGGCGGCGGCGCTGGCGCTGCTGGCGATGGCCGAGGAGCGGCTGGCGGGCTGCGTCTCGGCCTTCGAGCTGATCTCGCGCCAGGGGCTGCTGTTCCTCGACGAGGTGATGCCCGAGGTGCGCCAGCCCTTCGTGGACCGGCCCGCGTGGATGGTGCTGATCGAGCTTGGGCTGCCGCGCGGCCTCGACCCGCAGGAGGCGCTGGAGGAGCTGTTCGTGGCGGCCTCCGAGGCCGGGCTGGTCAGCGACGGCGTGATCGCGCAAAGCGCCGGGCAGCAGGCGGAGCTGTGGCGGCTGCGCGAAAGCCTGCCCGATGCGAACCGCAAGATCGGCGCCGTCAGCTCGCATGACATCTCGGTGCCGCTGTCCGAGATCCCGGGGTTCATCAGCGCGGCAGAGGCGGCGCTGGCGGGCATCGGCAGCTTCCGCATCAACTGCTTTGGCCATGTCGGCGACGGCAACCTGCATTTCAACCTGTTCCCGCTGCCGGGCCAGACCCGCGCTGACCACGACAACCAGCGCGAGGCGATCAAGACCTGCGTGCATGACATCGCGCATGGTCTGGGCGGATCGGTCAGCGCCGAGCATGGGGTGGGGCGGCTGAAGACGGGCGACATGGAGCGCTATGGCGACCCGGCCAAGCTGGCGGTGCTGCGCAGCCTCAAGGCGGCGATTGACCCCTTGGGGATCATGAACCCCGGGGCGCTGCTGGCAGAGCAGGCATAGGGGCCGGACAAAGGTGCACCCCGCCGGGGGGAAACGGCGAGGTGCGGTGCTTTGGGTTCACGTGTCGAATGCAAGCAGCCCTGAACCTTCAGGCAGGGCAAGGTGTAGGGCGATTCGGGTTACCGGTCCGTTAGCGATGACGGGAGCGGCCTGGTGCCCCTCGCCGGCCCTTACTGGCCCTCAAACGCGCAAAGCGTGTGGACGTTCATCCCCATCCGGTCCAGCAGGGCATGGCCGCCAAGGTCGGGCAGGTCGACCACGAAGGCGCAGCCCACCACCTCGGCCCCCAGCCGTTCGACCAGCTTGATCCCCGCCGCGCAGGTGCCGCCCGTGGCCAAGAGGTCATCGACGATCAGCACCTTCTCCCCGGGTTGCAGGGCGTCGTCATGGATCTCGACCACCGCCTCGCCATATTCCAGCGTGTAGTGTTCGGCGATGGTCGGGCCGGGCAGCTTGCCCTTCTTGCGGATCGGCACGAAACCGACCGACAGCTGATGCGCCACCGCGCCGCCCAGGATGAACCCCCGCGCCTCGAGCCCCACGACCTTGTCGATCCGGCTCCCGGCCCAAGGGTGCAGCAGCTGGTCGATGGCCATGCGAAAGCCGCGCGGATCGGCGAAGAGCGTGGTCACGTCGCGGAACAGGATCCCCTCATGCGGGAAATCCACGATGGTGCGGATATGGTCGCGGATGGACTTGGTCTGCATGGGGAGGCTCCGGGGTGGATGGGCGTATGTATCTGGCGGCGGGAGGGCGGCCGGCGCCGGAGTAGACCTTTCGCAGGTTGGGTGGCAAGGGCTCTTGCCCGGAACAAGGCGCTTCAGCGCCGCCGGGCAGCGCCCGTCCGCCCCCTCGGGCGGGCGCTACTCAACTGTTGCGCCTAGAACTTCGGTGGAAGCAGGTTGCACCATAAAGCGCCTAGAACTTCTGTTGCGCGCCCACCCGACGGACGGGCGCTGCCCTCTGTCGGTGCAAGACCTACCGGTTCAACACCCGCCCCGCCACCGCATCCAGCTTTGCCATCAACCCCGGGTCGCGCTTCTCCGGGGCGGTCATGATCGCATAGTCCAGCGCCCGGTCGCAGCCATGCAGGCAGGGTTCGCGCAGCGCTCCCAGCAGCGCGGGCAGGCGGGCGACGAGGCTGCGGGCGTGGTCGGCGTTCTGGCCCAGCGTCTTTATGATCTGGGTGATGTCCACCGCGCCATGATCGGGGTGCCAGCTGTCATAGTCGGTGATCATCGCCACGCTGGCATAGCAAAGCTCTGCCTCGCGGGCGAGTTTCGCCTCGGGCATGTTGGTCATGCCGATCACGTCGCAGCCCCAGCTGCGATACATCCGGCTTTCGGCGAGGGTGGAAAACTGCGGCCCCTCCATCGCCAGATAGGTGCCGCCGTTGTGCATCCGCAGCCCGAGGTCGCGCCCCGCCGCCAGGCAGGCGGCCGACAGCCGCGGGCAGACCGGGTGGGCAACGCTGACATGGCCGACGCAGCCGGTGCCGAAGAACGACTTCTCGCGCGCGAAGGTGCGGTCGATGAACTGGTCGACCACCACGAAATCCCCCGGCGCCATCTCCTCGCGGAACGATCCGCAGGCGGAGACGGAGATGACATCGGTCACCCCCAGCCGCTTCAGCGCGTCGATATTGGCGCGGTAGGGCACGGTGGAGGGTGAGTGCACATGCCCGCGCCCGTGGCGGGGCAGGAAGGCCATCGCCACCCCGTCCAGCCGCCCGGTCAGGATCTGGTCCGACGGCGTGCCCCAGGGGGTTGCGACGCTGACCCACTCGGCCGCCTCCAGCCCCGCGATCTCATAAAGCCCCGAGCCGCCGATCACCCCGATCACCGTATCCATGCCTGCCTCCGCTGCTGTGCGGCGGGAAGGGTAGGCGCGGCGGCGGGCGAGGGGAAGGGGGCAAAAGCAGCGCTGGCCCCGGCCCGATGGCAGCGGTATCACGGGGCCTCGGCAGTGCGATGCGGGCCCCCGGAGGACCAATGGACAACATGCGCGGCAGCATCCTGATGGTGGCGGCCATGGCCGGGTTCGCCATCGAGGACATGTTCATCAAGGCCGCCGCGCGCACGCTGCCGGTGGGGCTCATCCTGATCCTGTTCGGCCTTGGCGGGATGATCGGCTTCATCTTGCTGACGCTGCGGCGGGGCGAGCCGCTGTTCCATCCGGCGCTGCTGTCCCGGCCGCTGATCCTGAAGGCGGTGTTCGAGGTGCTGGGGCGGCTTGGCTACACGCTGGCGCTGGCGCTGACGCCGCTGTCGAGCGCCAGCGCGATCCTGCAGGCGACGCCGCTGGTGGTGGTCGCCGGCGCGGCGCTGGTGTTCGGCGAGAAGGTCGGCTGGCGGCGCTGGATGGCAATCCTCGTCGGCTTTGCCGGCGTGATGGTGATCTTGCGCCCCGGGGCCTCGGGGTTCGAGGCGGCGTCGCTGTTCGCGGTGCTGGGGACGCTGGGCTTTGCGGGCCGCGACCTTGCCACCCGCGCGGCGCCGGCGGTGCTGTCGAACGTGCAGCTGGGGATCTATGGATTCCTTGCGCTGATCCCCACCGGCGCAGTGATGCTGGCCTTCACCGGCGGCGCGGTGATGCCGGCGGCGACCGACTGGGGTTATCTGGCGGGGGCCACGCTGTTCGGCGTCGCGGCATATTACTGGCTGACCTCGGCGATGCGGATCGGCGACGTGTCAGTCGTGACGCCCTTCCGCTACACGCGGCTGGTGTTCGCCATGATCCTCGGCACGCTGGTCTTTGCCGAACGCCCCGATGCCGCCACGCTGATCGGCAGCGCCATCGTCATCGGCAGCGGGCTTTACACGCTGATGCGGGAACGCAGCCTGGCAAAGGCGCGGCGGGCGGCGCTCTAGCTCTGCCCCGGCCGCGCCAGTTCGAACACCTCGCGCACCACGGCGTAATCCTTGTAGCCAAGGCGGGCGAGCGGCGAGAAGCGGGTCACGTCGAAGCGGCCATCGACCAAGCAATCGTCGCGCATGTGGATGCCCGTCACCTCGCCCAGGATCAGGAAATTCGCCGCTCCGGGCAATGGAACGATCTGCGTCAGCTTGCATTCCAGCGTGGCGGGGGCGCCAGCCACGCGCGGGCAGGGGATCGTCTCGCATTCCGCCTTCTGCACCCCGGCCAACGCGAATTCATCCACCCCCCGCGCCGCGGCGGCGGAGCTGGCGTTCATGGCGTCCCGCGCGGCGAATTCCACGATGTTGACCGCGAACACCCCGGTCTCGCGGATATTGGCCAGCGAATCCTTGGCGGCGGTCGAGGAGAACATGACCTGCGGCGGCACATAGGCCACGGCGTTGAAGAAGGAGTAGGGGGCAAGGTTGTCGCCCTCGCTGCCGCGGCTGGAAATCCAGCCGATCGGGCGCGGCGCGATGATGGCGTTGAACGGGTTGTGCGGCAGGCCGTGGCCATCTTCGGGGCGGTAGAACATGCGGGTCCTTTCAGGTTTGAACCCGACCTTAGCCCGTGTTAGGCGCGTTTCCAGTCGATTCCGCGAATGCCGAAGGCCCCGCCCATGTACCAGCTGGAAGAAGAGACAGAGGCCGACTGGTGGGATGTGGAGGCGCTCTATGACCTGTGCTTCGCGCCTGGCCGCACGGCACTCTCCTCCTACCGGCTGCGCGACGGGGTGCCGAAGGTGGCCGAGCTATGCCTGACCCTGCGCGATGATACCGGCGCGCTGGCGGCGGTGATCCGCTACTGGCCGGTGCTTGTGGGCGGGGCGCGGACGCTGCTGATGGGGCCGGTCGCGGTGCATCCGGTGCATCAGGGCGAGGGGCTGGGGGCGCTGCTGATCCATGAAAGCCTGACCGAGGCGCGGCGGTTGGGATGGGGCCGGGTGCTGCTGGTCGGGGACGCGCCCTATTACCGGCGCTTCGGTTTTGCCAAGATGCAAGATGTGGTGATGCCGCCGCCGACCAACCCCGACCGGGTGCTGGGGCTGGAGCTGGATGTGGGTGCCTGGGACGGGGTGGCGGGCGAGGTGACGCGGGATGTGCCGGAGGAAGCTCTGGCACCTTGACCTGTGGCCTCCCATATTGAGGGCAGCTTGCCCCACGGAGGATGCCATGACCGACACCGATCTTGCCCAGACGACCCTGATGCCGCTTGCCGACCCGGTCGTGGCCCAGGCGCTGGATGCGTTGGCGCTGCGCCACAAGGCCGCCAGCGGCGTCGGGATGCAGGTGCTGAGCTTCGTTGGCGGCAATGCCGAGAACCTGCTGGAGCGGCTGCCCGACCGGGTGAAGGACCGGCTGGAGGCTGCGACCCGCTCGGCGCTGGAAACCGCCTTCACCGCCGCCGCCCGCTCGCGCGGCGTGGTCTCGGACCGGCCCGATTGGCTCAACACCGTGCTGACAACTGCCATGGGGGCGGCAGGCGGCGCGGGCGGGCTGGCGACATCGCTGGCCGAGCTGCCGGTGACGACGACGGTACTGCTGCGCGCGATTCAGGGGATCGCGGCCGAGCATGGCTTCGACCCGGCCGATGAGGAAACCCGGATCGACTGCATCCGGGTGCTGGCCGCGGCCGGGCCGATGACCAAGGATGACGGCGCCGATCTGGGGTTTCTGGCGGCACGGGTCACGATCACCGGCACCAGCCTGCAGGCGGTGATCGCACGCGTGGCGCCGCGGCTGTCGCTGGTGATGGGGCAGAAGCTGGCGGCGCAGGCAGCTCCGGTGCTGGGGGCGGTCGCGGGGGCGGCGGTCAACTATGCCTTCACCAGCTATTATCAGGAGATGGCCCGGGTGCAGTTCGGCCTGCGCCGCCTGGCCGAGGACCGCGCCCTGCCGCGCGAGGCGCTGACCGAGGCGCTGCGGGCGAGGATCCTCGCAAAGGGCTAGTGCCGTCGGGTCAGGGTAGGAACCCTGCGCGGGGACTCTTCGTTGTCACCGCATAATCCCAAGCATAGGAGACCCCAGATGCAGGACATTTCCGGCAAGCGCGTCGTCATCCTCGCCACCAATGGCTTTGAACAATCCGAACTCGAAGTGCCGCTGAAAAAGCTGCGCGACGCGGGGCGGAGGTTCATGTCGTCTCGCTGAAATCCGGCGAGATCAAGGGCTGGGACGGCAATGACTGGGGCCGTGCGGTCCCGGTCGACAAGGTGCTGTCCGAAGTCAGCGCGGGCGACTACGACGCGCTGGTGCTTCCCGGCGGGCAGATCAACCCTGACCTGCTGCGCGTCGAGGCCGTGGCCATCGACTTCATCAAGGCGTTCTGGACAGAGAAGAAGGTGATCGCCGCGATCTGCCACGCGCCCTGGCTGCTGATCGAGGCCGGGATCATTTCCGGCCGCAACGTCACCTCCTATGCGTCGATCAAGACCGACGTAGTGAATGCGGGCGGCATCTGGGAGGACTCCGAGGTCGTCACCGATCAGGGGCTGGTGACCAGCCGCAAGCCGGCTGATCTTGAGGCGTTCTGCGCGAAGGTCGCCGAGGAGATTTCCGAGGGCCGCCATGAGAAGCGCGCGGCCTGAGGTCGGGGAGGGGCGACGATTGTCTGGGCGCCCCGTCTCTGGCGAAGGCCATCGCCTTCGCCACTCACCGCCCTCGCATCTTGCACCGGACGGGCCCCCAAAGGGCCCGGCCAGCGCCCGCCCCGCCCTTGGCGGGCGCTGGCCTTATACAGTTTCGCGTTGCCAGCGGCTCTGGGGACGTTCGTCCCGAACGGGCGGGGCGAGGCAGTGCCTCGCCTTTTTCCGCCCGAACCGGGCGGTGTCGGCTCAGGCCTAAATGGGCCGAAGCTCACATCGGCTGCCGCGCCAGCCATTCCATCACCGCGGGCCGCACCGTCAGCGCGCCAGCCTCGCGCGCGTCGTCGATCACCGCGCGCAGCTCGGCCAGATTCACCCGCCGGATCAGGTGCTTGACCGGGCCAATGGAGGCGGGGCGCATCGACAGGGTGCGCAGGCCCATTGCGATCAGGCACAGCGCCTCGATCGGGCGGCCGGCATCCTCGCCGCAGAAGGACAACGGCGTGTTGGTTTCGGCGCAGCGGTCGGCGATGCGGCCGATGAAGTCCAGAAAGCTGACATCGAGCGTGTCATAGCGGCGGCGGACCCGTTCGTTCTCGCGGTCGGCGGCGAAGAAGAACTGCTTGAGGTCATTGCCGCCGATCGACACGAAATCGGCCAGCTCGAAGAACGAGCGCGGCGCGAAGGCGAGGCTGGGGGTTTCCAGCATCGCACCGATCTCGGTGCTGGTCGGCAGCACATGGCCGGCGCGGCGCTCGCGCTCGATCTCGCTCAGCAGGGCGCGGCGGGCGGCCTCGAACTCGCTCATCTGCGCGACGAAGGGGAACATCACCGACAAGGGGCGCCCGGCCGCGGCCCGGATCAGCGCCTGCAACTGCATCCGCATCACCCCGGGCTTGTCGAGCCCGACGCGGATCGCGCGCCAGCCCATCGCCGGGTTGGGCTCGTCCTGCGGCTTCATGTAGGGCAGGACCTTGTCGGACCCGATGTCGAGCGTGCGGAACACCACGCGCTTGCCCTTGGCGGAATCGAGCACGCGCGAATAAAGCGCCGCCAGCTCGCCCCGCCGCGGCACACGGCTGCGCAGCAGGAATTGCAGCTCGGTGCGGAACAGGCCCACGCCTTCGGCCCCCGAACCGGCCAGCGAGGGCAGGTCAGCCATCAGCCCGGCATTCATGTGCAGCGAGATCTGGGTGCCGCAGGTGGCGAGTGCGGGCAACTCGCGCAGGCTGGCATAGCGCGACTGCGCCTCGGCCTGCATGGCGATCTTGTCGCGGAAGGCACCGGCCACCGTGTCTTCGGGCCGCAGATGCACCACGCCCTGATCGCCGTCGACAAGGATGGCGTCGCCGTTCAGCGCCTCGGTGGTGATGCGCTCGGCATGGATCACCAGCGGGATCGCCAGCGCGCGGGCGACCACGGCGGCATGGCTACCGACGGATCCCTCCTCCAGCACCACGCCCTTCAGCTTGCGGCCATATTCCAGCAGCTCCGCCGGGCCGATATTGCGGGCAACCAGCACCGGGTTTTCCGGCATCGCGGCGCCGGTATCGCGGCCCTGCCCGGTGAGGATGCGCAAGAGGCGGTTCGACAGGTCGTCAAGGTCGTGCAGACGCTCGCGCAGATAGGGGTCCGGCACCTGGCCCATGCGGGCGCGGGTCGTGGATTGCTCTTTCTCCACCGCCGCCTCGGCCGAGAGCCCGCGCTGGATGTCTTCCTCCATCCGGCGCAGCCAGCCGCGGGAATTGGCGAACATGCGGTAGGTTTCCAGCACCTGCTGGTGGTCCTTGTCGACGATCTCGCTGCCCGACATCATCGCATCGACCGACAGGCGCAGTTCCTCGACCGCCTTGTTCAGGCGCTTGAGTTCCTTCTTGGGATCGTCGCCCACCGGATTGGCCACCACCACCCGCGGCTCATGCAGCCAGACCCGGCCCTCGGCCGATCCCTCCTGCCCGGTCAGCCCGCGGATCAGCACCGGCTGCTGATGCAGGGCCGACAGCGCCTCGCCCTCGCCGATGAAGGCGCCAAGCTCTGTCATCTCGGCCAGAACCATGGCGACGACTTCCAGCGCATAGACCTCGTCATCGGAATACTGCCGCGCGGTCTTGGACTGCACCACCAGCACGCCCAGCCGCTCGCCAAGGCGCTGGATCGGCACGCCGAGGAAGGCGGAATAGATTTCCTCCCCCGTCTCCGGCATGAAGCGGAAGCCGCGTTCGGCGGGCGCGTTGCCGGTGTTGATCGGGGTCGATGTCTTGGCGACGCGGCCGACAAGGCCCTCACCCAGCCGCATCCGGGTCTGGTGGACGGCCCCGGGATTCAGTCCCTCGGTCGCGCACAGCTCCAGCGTGCTCTCGTCGCGGAAGAGGTAGATCGAGCACACTTCGGTGCGCATCGAATCCGCGATCATATGGGTGATGCGGTCAAGCCTTTCCTGCCCCTTGGCGGGGGTGGCGAGCGTGTCGCGCAGCCGGCGCAGCAATTTGCGGCTTTCGCTTTCCGAGCGTTCGGGCATGACTAGCGTGCAGTCCCCCGTGCAAGGCCCGTTCTCAGGCCGATTTTTCCAGTTCGAAGGCATCATGGAGCGCCTGAACCGCGAGTTCCATGTATTTCCGGTCGATCAACACCGAAATCTTGATCTCTGACGTGGCGATCACCTTGATGTTGATGTTTTCGGCGGCCAGCGCCTTGAACATGGTCGCCGCGACACCTGCGTGGGAGCGCATTCCGATGCCCACGACCGAGACCTTGGCGACATCGGTATCCACCGCCAGATCGTCATAGTTGATGATGCCGGAGGCGCGGGCATCTTCCATCGCCTTGCGAGCGCGCGGGATCTGGTTGACCGGGCACGAGAAGGTCATGTCGGTGACAGCCCCCGGGTGGTCGTCATAATCCCGCTCCGAGATGTTCTGCACGATCATGTCCACATTCACCCCGGCCTCGGCCAGCGGGCCGAAGATCGCCGCGGCGATGCCGGGGCGGTCCTCGATGGTGACGAGGGTCATTTTGGCTTCGTCGCGCGAATAGGCGACGCCGGAGACGACTTTCGATTCCATGATTTCTTCCTCGTCGCAGACGATGGTGCCGGAGGTTTCGTCGGTATCTTCAAAGCTGGACAGCACCCGCAGCCGCACCTTGTAGCGCATGGCGAGTTCCACAGACCGGGTCTGCAGCACCTTGGCGCCAAGGCTGGCGAGTTCCAGCATTTCCTCGAAGGCGATCTTGTCGAGCTTGCGCGCCTTTGAGCTGATGCGCGGGTCGGTGGTATAGATGCCGTCCACATCGGTGTAGATGTCGCAGCGCTCTGCCCCGAAGGCGGCGGCGAAGGCGACGGCGGTGGTGTCGGAGCCGCCGCGGCCAAGTGTGGTGATGCGGCCCTCGGGCGAGACGCCCTGAAACCCCGCGACCACGGCGACCTTGAAGCCTTCGGCGAATTTCGCGTCGATATTCTCGCGCGGGATGTCGACGAAGCGGGCGGCGGAATGGGCCGAGGTGGTCAGGATCGGCACCTGCCAGCCCTGCCAGCTGCGCGCCGGGACGTCCATCTCCTGCAGGGTCAGTGCCATCAGCCCGGCGGTCACGTTCTCGCCCGAGGACACGACGGCATCATATTCGCGCGCGTCGAACATCGGCGAGGTCTGCTCGACCCAGCCGACCAGCTCGTTGGTCTTGCCCGACATGGCCGAGACGATGACGATCACGTCATAGCCACGTTCCACCTCGCGCTGCACCTTGAGGGCGGCGTTCTTGATGCGCGCCAGATCCCCGACCGAGGTGCCGCCGAATTTCATCACCAGAAGCGGCATGAAAGCCCCTCTCCCCGAGCCCGTCAAAATCGCCCGCTTCTTATGCGGGGCAGGGGCGCCATGCAAGCGGAATGGGGGCCAAGATGCGCAGGGGGTGCGGCGCGATGGCTGACACGGGCGCGTCGCAATCGGGGTATAGAGACGCAGGACGCAGGTCGCGCGAGGGATTGAAGAGATGTCGGAGCAGGAACACCCAGGCGCGGATCACGCGGAGTTGCTGGATGCGCTGTGCAAGCTGGACGCCGAAATCGCCGGGGCGGCGAAGCAGGCGATGGCGGCATGGGCCCCGGCGCTGCAGCGGGAGGAGTTCCGCGCCTCGGCCGGGAACATGGCCGCCTATCTGGCGCTGCGGCAGGCGGATCTGCGCGGCTTCCAACGCCCGCTGGCGGCGCTTGGCCTGTCCTCGCTTGGCCGGGCCGAGGGGCATGTGCGCGCCTCGCTGGCGGCAGTGATCGCGGCGCTTGGCCGGATCACCGGAGGCGGGACTGGGGATTTCCCACCGTCGGAGGCCTTCGACGCGCCCGGCGAGATGCTGGACGCGCGCCGTGATGCGCTGTTCGGCGGCGCGGCGGACAGTCCCGAGACCCGGATTCTGGTGACGCTGCCGACCGAGGCGGCAACCGATGACGGGATGCTGGAGCGGCTGGTGGCGGCGGGGGCCGACTGTGTGCGGATCAACACCGCCCATGACGGGCCCGAGGTCTGGGCGGCGATGATCGCGCAGACCCGCGCTGCGGGGCAGGCTGCGGGGCGGCGGGTGCCGGTGTCGATGGATCTTGCCGGGCCGAAGATCCGCATCGAAGCCGTTGCGCGGGTGGAGGGCCTGCGGCTGAAGATCGGCGAGCGGTTCGCGCTGGCGGTGGATGCGGGCGCGGCACCCGATCTGCCGGTGGCGGTTCTCAGCCATGCCGAGCTGTTCGCGCATATGCCGGTGGGCCAGCCGGTCTGGATCAACGACGGCAAGCTGCGCGCCCGGGTGGTGGAGCGCCCGGAGGGCGGCTGCGCGATCCTGGCGGTGACAGGCGCGCGGGCCAAGGGCGAGAAGCTGAAGCCGGAAAAGGGCGTCAACCTGCCCGGCGCCGATCTGGCCATCCCGGCGCTGACGGACGATGACCGCGCGGTTCTGGATTTCGTCGCGGGCCATGCGGACATCGTGTCCTTCTCCTTCGTGCAGACGGTGGAGGATGTGCAGGCGCTGCTGGCGGAACTTCATTCGCGCTGCGAGGGCCGCGCGCTTCCGGCGGTGATGCTGAAGATCGAGACGCCGCTGGCCGTGCGCAACCTGCCGCAGATGATCGTGGCCGCGGGCGGGCAGGTGCCGGTGGCGGTGATGATCGCCCGCGGCGATCTGGCGGTGGAGATCGGCTTCGAGCGGCTGTCGGAAATGCAGGAGGAAATCCTGTGGCTCTGCGAAGCGGCGCAGGTGCCGGTGGTCTGGGCGACGCAGGTGCTGGACGGCCTTCTGCGCGACGGGCAGGCGAGCCGGGCGGAAACGACCGACGCCGCGATGGGCCAGCGCGCCGAATGCGTGATGCTGAACAAGGGGCAGTATCTGCCCGAGGCGGTGGCCTTCCTGCGCAGCGTCCTGGGCCGGATGGACCGGCACCAGGACAAGAAGTTCGCGCATCTGGGGCCGCTGAAGACCTGGCGGCTGCCCTGACCTCAATAGGCGTGGGGCTGGCCGTCCCAGGTCTCGAAACATCCTGTCGTTGCCATGCTCAGCGCCGCGAAACGCGCGCGCAGGCCGGCTGCGGCCACCTCCACCGGGATTTCGGCCGAGGGGCCGCCCATCTCGGTCTGTACCCAGCCGGGGTGGTAGATGCCGACGGCGATGCCTTCGGCCCGCAGGTCGGTGGCGAGGTTGCGGCCAAGGTTCAGCGCAGCCGCCTTGGAGGCGCGATAGGCATAGCTGCCGCCCGGCGCGCGGGTATGCGAGGCCATCTGGCTGGAGAGAATGGCAATCCGGGCGAGGCCATGTGCCGCCGCCGCCCGAAGGTTCGGCAGCAGCGCCTGCACCGTCAGGAACACGCCGGTGACGTTCACCGCGAAACTCTCGGCCCAGACATCCGCCGGATAGCCATCCTCCAGCCGCTGGCCCTTGTCGGCATAGACGCCGGCATTGCAGATCAGCGTGTGGACCGGCTGCCCCGCCAGCCGCGCCGCCAGAGCCTTCGCGCTGGCCGGGTCGGTCACGTCCAGCGCCTGCCAGCCCGCGCCCTCGGGCAGGGCGCCGCGGGCGGTGCCGAGGACGTCAGCGCCCGCGCCGCGGTAGCCGTCCATCAGGGCACGGCCGATGCCGCGGTTTGCGCCGGTGATCAGGATGGTCATGGGGAGTTTCCTTCAGGTGCCGCGCCGGGCGCGGGTCAGTTGGTCTTGCGGCCGGGCATGAAGGGCAGCGGCGCCACCGGCACCCCGTCCTCGATCAGCTTCTTCGCCTCATCGAGCCGCGCCTCGCCATAGATCGCGCGGTCGGGCGCGTCGCCGTCATGGATCGCGCGCGCCTCGGTGGCGAAGTTCATGCCGACATATTCCGAGTTCTCCTCGACCTTGCGGCGCAGGGCTGCAAGTGCCTCTTCGGCCGGGTTCGCGGGGGCAGAGAGGGGACGCGGCTTTTGCTCGGCCTCGCCGGCCTTGCGGGCAGGGCGCACGGCGGGGGCCATCAGCGATTTCGTCACCTCGGTCGCGCCGCAGACCGTGCAGGACAACCGGCCCGAGGCGGTGAGCCGATCGAAGGCCTCGGCCGACTGGAACCAGCTTTCGAAGCTGTGGTCATTGGGGCAGGTCAGGGCGTAGCGGATCATGCGGGGTACTCGGGCGCACATCGGCGGCTGCCGGGCGCTTCTTCAGACCTAACGGTTTGAAGGCGGAATTCAAGCGGCGCCGGTGTGCCGCCCCTCAGGCGCCCGCGGCAGGCGGCACGAAGCTGGCCAGCAGATGCGCCAGATCCGGCTCTGCCACCTTCAGCGCCGCCTTCTGCGGGCTGAACCATTTGCGCCGGCGCTGGCCCTTTTCCGGGAACTGCCCGGCAAGCCGTTCCACCCGCAGCGGATAGACCTCGACCATGCAGGGCACCGCCGTCCGCGGGCCAAGCGCCTTGGCATAGGAATAGGCGCCCTCGGGCTCCTCCGCGGCGTGACCTTGCACGCCCGCCTCCTCCCATGCCTCTTGCGCCGCGCATTCGGCTGGGGAGCGGCCATCCATCGGCCAGCCCTTGGGGATGATCCAGCGGCCGGTGTCGCGGCTGGTGATCATCAGGATCTGCAGCTTGCCCCGCTGCGCGCGGTAGCAGAGCGCGGCATATTGCACCCGCTCCACCAGGGTGGAGGGTGTTATGCCTTCGCTGGGCCCAGGGGGGGCCATGATCCGTTCCACAAATGCCATCTCTGCCCGATCCTTGGCCGCACTGCCGTTCGGCATGTTACGCCACGTTCAGAAGATAGCATGGATCGGGCCAAATGCGACGGGCTTGGCGTGTGCGGCGGTGAATATTCTTCAGGCTGCACAGGAAATAAGCGGACTTTCCACCGTTGCGGCGGCGTGGGTCAGGGCGCGGGCAGGACGGCTGCCGGGCAGGCGGCCAGGATCGCAGTGCGGAGCTGGCGCTGCGCCGCGTCAGCGACCGCCGGGGTCAGCGCGTGGCGGGCGGCAGCGGCCTGTTGCGCCTGCCGGTCTGCATCCAGCGACGCCACCGCTGCGACGAGGCTGGCGGCATCCGTCACCAGCAGCGCGCCGCCCGCGGCCTGCAGCGCCGCATAGGCCTCGGCGGCATTGCCGGTATGGGGGCCGTGGAGAATGGCCGATGCCTGCGCCGCCGGTTCGAAGGGGGTATGCCCGCCCTTGTCCACCAGCGAGCCCCCGACGAAGGTCACCCCAGCCAGCGCATACCACAGCGGCATGTCCCCCATCGTGTCGCCCAGCAGGACCGGCGCCTGCGGCCCCGGCAGCTCGGCCCGCGAGCGGCGCGCAAAGCCGAGTCCCGCGGCGGCGATCAGCGCGGCCACCTCGTCCGACCGGCGCGGATGGCGGGGGGCGAGGATCAGGCGGCGCGCGGGATCGGCCCGCCACAGCTGCGCGAAGGCCTCCAGCACCGGCGCCTCCTCGCCGGCATGGGTGGAGGCGGCGAGCAGGGTGCGGGAGCGGTCGAACAGCGGGGCGAGACGGCGCAGCTCTGCCGCGGGCACGTCGGGGGCGAGCCCGGCCTTGAGGTTCAGCGCCGGGCCGATACGGTCCGCGGGCAGCCCCAGCTGGCGGAAATGCGCTTCCGATGCCGCATCCTGCGCGCTGAGCAGGTGGATCGCCTGCACCAATGGCCGGGCGAGCGAGGGCAGGCGCGTCCACCGCCGCGCGCTGCGCGCCGACATCCGCGCACCGATGACAAGCACCGGAATACCGGCCTGCGCGCAGGCGGCCAGGCGGTTCGGCCAGAATTCATTCTCCATCACCACCAGCGCCGCGGGCCGGGCGCGGGCCAGGAACCGGCGCAGCACCAACCGGTGATCGAGCGGGGCCAGCGCCGCCGTCACCCCGGGCAGCGCCCAGCCTTCGACCATCTTGCGGGCGGTCAGGGTATTGGCAGTCACCAGCACCCGCAGCCCCGGAGCCTCGGCGATCAGCGAAGCCAGTAGCGCCCGGGCCGAGGTCAGCTCGCCATTCGACGCGCCATGCAGCCACAACGCCGGGCCGTCTGCCCGTGGCGCCCGCCCCAGCCGCTCGGCCAGCGCGCCGGCCGGCTCGCGCCCACGCAGGCGGCGCCAGAACAGGCGCAGCACCATGAGCGGCGCGAGGAGCGAGACGAGCAGGCGATAGATCGGCACGGGGCCTCCGGCGGCAAGGGGGCCTTGTGGTTGGGGCCCGATGGCGGCAGGTTTGCCGCGAAACGGCGGCCGAGGGAAGGGCCGCGGGCAAAAGGCGGGGCCGGGATGGCAGAATGGGGCATGGCGGGATGGGGCGAATTCGCGGCGGCGCTGGCGGCGTTTCTGCTGTCGCACGCGCTGCCCTCCCTGCCCGGCGCGCGGGGCTGGCTGGTGGCGCGGATGGGAAAGCGGTTCTATGGCGCGGCGTTCGGACTGGCCTCTACGCTGCTGCTGGTCTGGCTGATCGTGGCCGCCGGGCGTGCCCCGCTGGTGCTGCTATGGGATCAGGGCCCGTGGATGCGGTGGGTGCCGAACCTGGTGATGCCAATGGTCTGCGTGCTGGCGGCGTTGGCGATTGCCGCGCCGAACCCGTTCAGCTTCGAAGGGCGTGCCCGCGGCTTCGACCCCGCCCGGCCCGGGATTGCCGGGCTGACGCGGCACCCGCTGCTGTGGGCGCTACTGGTGTGGTCGCTGGCGCATCTGCTGGTGAATGGCGATCTGGCGCATGGGGTGCTGTTCGGCGGCTTTGCCGCGATGGCGCTGGCGGGGATGGCGCTGCAGGACGCGCGGCACCGCCGGGTCTGGGGCGCGGCGGACTGGGCGCGGCTGTCGGCGCGGACCTCCGCCTTGTCGCTGACGGGGTTGGCGGGGCGCGGGGTGCTGCTGCGGGTGGGGGCGGGGCTGCTGGTCTGGGCGGCGCTGTGGCACCTGCACCTGCCGGTGATCGGCGTGAGCCCGATGCCGTGAGCCCGATGCCGTGAGCCCGATGCCGTGAGCTTGACACGGGGCCGCGCCCGGGATGGCATCGCGGCAGCCCTTGCCGGAGCCCGAAGATGATCCTCGCTGCCCTCTGCCCCGAAGACACCGCGGATTGCGACAGCGCCCTTGCGGGGCTGGTGGAGCGGCTTGCCGGGCAGGGCTGCCGCGTGGTCGGGGCGGTTCAGGTGCCGTCGGCGGGCGAGACCCGGATCATGGACCTGCGGCTGCTGCCCGGCGGCACGCTGTTGCGCATCTCTCAAGACCTTGGACCCGCAGCGACGGGCTGCCGGCTGGACCCCGGCGCGCTGGAGAGCGCGGCGGCGGCGGCC
The DNA here is from genome assembly GCF_009908165.1 of Frigidibacter albus. Lineage (GTDB taxonomy): Bacteria > Pseudomonadota > Alphaproteobacteria > Rhodobacterales > Rhodobacteraceae > Frigidibacter > Frigidibacter albus. The sequence goes on along the minus strand of NZ_JAAAUC010000005.1, from coordinate 128,702 downwards.
GAGGCGGCGCTGGCCGCGGCGCCCGCCGATCTGCTGGTGGTCAACCGCTTTGGCCGGCAGGAGGCCGAGGGCCGGGGCTTTGCCGGGCTGATCGGCACCGCGCTGGCAGCCGGGGTGCCGGTGATCGTCGGCCTTTCGCCGAAGTTCCGCCCGTTGTTTCAGGATTTTGCCGGGGATCTGGCGGAATGGCTGCCGGCTGATTCCGCGGCCCTGCTGGACTGGTGGGCGCGGGCGCAGGCAGACGCGTGATGCTGGCGGCAGATGGGATAGAAGCTCGACTGCCATTTCGTTGGCTGCGGCGTGAAACCGGGAAAACCGCCACATTCTCCATGCCATCAGGCCCGATTGACATGCCGCCAGCATCATCGCGGACCTAACGCTGCCTGCCGGAGCGGGTTCCGTGCGGGCTGGTCCGGCGCGTCGGGGGCCGCAGAAACTTGCGCAGTCGGGCTTGATACCCGCTGAATGGCATCCATATACCATCCACACGGATGGAGAAACTGCCATGGGCGACGTAAGACAGCTTCGAGAGAAGCAGACCGACAGCGAGAAGATCACCATCAACCTCGGCTATGTCGATCTGGGCCGCATCGACCTTCTGGTGCAGGAGGGCTTCTACTCGAACCGCAGCGACTTCATCCGCACCGCGATCCGCAAGCAGCTGGATGGCCATGGCGAGACCGTCGAGAAATCCATCGAGCGGCACACAATGGAACTGGGCCTGCGCGACTATGGCCGGGCCGAGCTGGAGCGGCTGCGCGCGGCGGGCGAGGTCCTGCATGTGCGGGTCGTCGGCCTTGCGCGCATCGGCGCCGACGTCACGCCCGAGCTTGCCCTTGCCACCATCGGCTCCATCACCGTCCTCGGCGCGCTTCAGGCGCCCGCGGACATCAAGGCCGCCCTGGCGGGCCGCATCCGCTAGCGCCCCCTTACAAGGACTGACCCTATGATCGATTTCCCCACCGGCGTTTGGCGCAAGGCGACCGGGGCCGCGCGCGGCCTGCGGCTCTCCTCGGCGCAAGAGCTTGTTACCCGCACGCTGGCCCGGCATGGGCTGGCGCCGGGCGGGCCGGACGCTTCGGCCCCTGGCCCCACAAGCCCGGGCGGCCCCTCCGGCCTGCCCGTTGCGCTGGCGGCCATGCTGGCCCGCAAGCCCAAAGGGGCAACGGCGACGCCTGCCGCAACCCCTCCCGGCGCCAGCTTTGCCGAGGGCAGCTTCAGCTGCGCCGCCGGCAGCCGGAATTACCGCACCTATGTGCCCGCTTCGGCACAGGGCGGCGTCGCCGGCCTTGTGGTGATGCTGCATGGCTGCACCCAGACGCCAGAGGATTTTGCCGCCGGCACCGGCATGAACGCGCTGGCCGAGATGCACCGGCTGGTCATCCTCTACCCCCAGCAGTCGCGCGGCCACAACGCGCAGTCCTGCTGGAACTGGTTCAGCCGCGGCGATCAGCGGCGGGACCGGGGCGAGCCTTCCATCCTTGCGGGCATGACCCGCGAGGCCATCGCCGGACACGGTATTCCCGCGGACCGGGTCTTTGTCGCGGGCCTTTCGGCCGGGGCGGCGATGGCGGTGATCCTGGGCGAGACCTATCCGGACCTGTTCAGTGCCGTCGGCGCGCATTCCGGCCTGCCGATGGGGGCGGCGTCGGATGTGCCCTCGGCCTTTGCCGCGATGGCCGGGCAGGGCGCGGTGGCCCCTGCCACGGGACCGGCGATGCGCACCATCATCTTTCACGGCAGCGCCGATGCCACTGTCCATCCGTCGAATGGTGAGAAGATCGCCCGGCACGCGCTGGACCGCGGCCCGCGGCAGAGCCTGCAGACCGAGGATAAGGGGATGGTGGGCGGCCGGTCTTTCCGCCGCAGCACGACGCTTGCCGAGGGCGGCACCGAACTGGTCGAGCATTGGATCGTCGAGGGGATGGGCCACGCCTGGTCCGGCGGGCAGCCGGGCGGCAGCTACACCGACGCGCAGGGGCCGGATGCCAGCGCCGAGATGATCCGGTTCTTCCTTGCGGGCAAATCCGCAAGCTAGGCAGGCGCGGGACCTTGGCCTCATCGGCGGCGCGTCCTTCGGGCGCGTCCGTCCTTGCAACACCTGAGGACGGCGGCGGCAAACTCGGCCGCGGTTTCACATGACTGTCACCTGCGGCCGCTAGCGGTCGGGGCCAATGCAACGAATTGCCAAGGTCCCCCATGACTCCCAAGCTCAGCCGCCTGTCGCTTTTTTCCCTTGCCCTTTGCGGCTTTGCCTCGGGCCTGCCGCTTGCGGCGCAGGCGCAATCGGCCTGTGTGCCAGACGCCCCGGTCGCGGGCGACAGTGTGGCCTGTGCGGGCGCCGGCGACGGCATCCGCGATGACGGGCTGGACGGCGTCACCATCAGCGTGGCTGCGGGGGCCGAGGTGTCGAGCGCCACCGAGATCGTCTTCGAACTGGATGACGACGTCACGCTGATCAATGACGGCACGATCTCGTCGGGCGGGGACCATGCGATCCAGCTCGACAATGGCGGCACCATCATCAACTCTGGCACCATCGAGAGCACGGACAGCGACGGCATCAACGCCGACAACGACACCTCCATCACCAATTCCGGCACCATCACCGGCGGCGATGAGGGTATCCAGATCGAGGATGACAGCAGCGTCGTCAACTCCGGCACCATCACGGGGGCCGATCGCGGCATTGATGGCGACAGCTTCACCGGCATCCTTATCGAGAACTCTGGCACCATCACCGGCATCGGCAATGACGCCATTCGCGTCGGGGCGGATGCGGTGATCGAGAACTCCGGCACCATCACCGGCGATGACGAGGGGGTCGACTTCGGGCAGGACAGCAGCCTCGTCAACTCGGGCAGCATCACCGGCACCGACCGCGGCGTCGATGGTGAGGTCAGCGGCATCCGCATCACCAACTCTGGCAGCATCACCGGCGTGGACAGCGACGGCGTGCGGACCGGGGCAGATGCCGTGGTCGAGAACAGCGGCACCATCACCGGCGGCGATGACGGCGTGCAGGTGCGCGAGAACAGCACCGTCATCAACTCCGGCACCATCACCGCGTTGGGGGCCGAGGGCATCAACGCCAACCGGGATGGGGTGCGGATCGAGAACTCCGGCACAATCATCGGCCTCGATGACGCGGTGAACCTGGCCAACGATGCCTATGTGCTCAACACCGGCACCATCCTCAGCAACGGGACCGATCAGGACGGGGTCGACCTCGACAGCGGCACCGTCATCAACCATGGCACGATCAGGTCGCTGGCGCTGACCGATGGCGACGGGATCGACTTCGACGAAGGGGCGACCGGGGCCGGCTTCGTGCTGAACACCGGCCTGATCGAGGGCGCGCGCGGCGTGAATGCGGATGACCTCGACACGCAGTCCCAGACCGTCACCAACTACGGCACCATCATCGGCCACAGCGGCATCGCCATCTCGCTGGCCGGGGGCGATGATGTGCTGGAACTGGCGACCGGGTCGCAGATCATCGGCGCGATCGACCTTGGCAGCGGGACCGACACCTTCCGCCTGCTGTCGCCGGTGCAGGGGGCCTTCAGCTTCATCACTGCGCCGGAGATCTTCGATGCCGGCGGCAACCCCTTCATCGCCTCGGCCGACGGGCTGGCAGCCGTGGCGGCGGATCCGGACGTCATGTCGGCCGGTGACACGCTGGCGGCGCGCGGGCTGACCTCGGTGCTGGGCAATGCGCTGGAACTGGCGGAAGGCGCGCCTGGCTTTGCCGCGCTGCTGACCTCGACCCATGAGCGGGACGAGATGGAAGGCGTGCTGCGCTATGGCTTCGCGCTTGAGGATGGCACGGTGTTGTCGGTGATCGGCGGCCTGATGTCGAGCGAGACCGAGGATATGCCGGGCGGTGTGGATGTGGACTATTCGATGGCGCTGGTGGGGCCGGCGGCAAGCCGGGATGTCGGCGCGGCGCGGGCGACCGTCCTTGGCTTCATCGGGACCAGCGAGACGGAATATGACGCGGCGGCGCATGTTGGCGGGCACGGCACGGCGGATGGCACGCTTTACGGGGTCGCCGGTCGCTTCTCCTATGCGCCGGGGCAACTCGGGGTTCGCGGCATGGATCTTGCGCTGTCGGGCGGCCTTGGCTGGCACGACATGGGCGACTTCAGCCTTTCCACGCTGGGAGAGTTCGACGGGCGCACCCCGCGCACCGGCTTTGCCCGGGTCGAACTGGGGCAGAGCGTGGAGCTTGGCACCGGCACCCTGCGCGGCCTGATCCGACTGACCCATGTGTCGGGCGCGGGCGACGGGTTCACGCTGCGCGCCCTTGGCGGCAGCACCAGCTTTGGCGGGACCGGGCTGGACAGTGACACCTTCGGCGGGATCGGCGCGGAATACCTGCAGCCGCTTGGGGGCGGCGGCACCCTGCGCCTGCGGCTGGTGGCCGAAGGCACCGACGAAGACGACATGGCGGTCGGGCTTGGCCTCGGCGTAACCTTCTAAGGCCGGATTTGAAGCCAGCGATGGCCCCCGGCACCTTTGGTACGGGGGCCATCGCCGCTGCTTGCATGATCCGTGACCGTGGCGAGGTGCGGCGTTTTGCCTTGTGCCGCGGTTACTCGCTTCCGGCCGCCAGATCGACTATGCTGCGACGCAGCAAGGAGGGCGCCGTGACCGTATTCCTGATCCTGTTCGCCCTGGTACTGCTGATGGCTGGGGCCTGGCGCGGCGCCTCGGTGCTGGTGCTGGCGCCGGTGCTGGCCCTGCTTGCGGCGCTGGCCTCGGGCGCGCCGGTGCTTGCCGGCTATACGCAGGTCTTCATGCAGGCAGCGGGCAGCTTCGTGATCGCCTTCTTTCCGCTGTTCCTGCTGGGGGCGCTGTTCGGCAAGGTGATGGAGGCATCGGGGGCTGCCGCCCGTCTGGCCGCTGCGATCGCCGCGGCGCTTGGCCCGCGGAACGCGATTCTGGCAGTGGTGCTGGCCTGCGCGGTGCTGACCTATGGCGGCGTGTCGCTGTTCGTGGTGGCCTTCGCCGCATGGCCCCTGGCGCGGGCCCTGTTTGCCCAGACCGGGCTGCCAGCGCGGCTGATCCCCGCGACCATCGCGCTTGGCGCCTTCACCTTCACCATGACCGCCTTGCCGGGCACCCCGTCTATCCAGAACGCGATCCCGATGGTCACCTTCGGCACCACCCCCTTCGCCGCGCCCGGCCTGGGGCTGATCGCCGGCGCGGTGATGCTGGGGCTGGGGGTGGCGTGGCTGCAGATGCGCACGCGCAGGCTGGCGGGGGATGCGCCGCCAGAGGCGCCCGAGACCCCGCCACGCGACCAGCCGATGCCGCTGTGGGTGGCGCTGGTGCCGATCCTGTCGGTCGCGGTGGTCACGCTGGCGATGGGCAGCGTGGTGCTGCCCGCGCTGGATACCGCCTATCTTGCGCTTCCGGCCTATGGCGAGACCGATCTGCCCCGGGTCAAGGGGCTGTGGTCGGTCATCACCGCGCTTGCCGTGGCGCTGGTGCTGGCGCTGATCCTCAGCCGCCCGCCGGAGGTGATGCAGGTCCTGAACGAGGGCGCCGAGTCCTCGCTGCTGCCCCTGTTCAACACCGCCAGCCTTGTGGGCTTTGGCGCGGTGATCGCAGGCCTGCCCGGTTTCGAGGTGCTGCGTGCCAGTCTCGAGGGGCTCTCGGGCGGCAATGCCCTGATCTCGGCGGCGCTGTCCTCGGGCGCGCTGGCGGGCATCACCGGGTCAGCCTCGGGCGGGATGTCCATCGCGCTGGATGTGCTGGGGTCATCGCTGATGGCGCAGGCCGCGGTGCAGGGGATCGACCCGTCGCTGCTGCACCGGGTGGTCACCGTTGCCACCGGGGGCCTCGATACCTTGCCCCATAACGGCGCGGTCATCACCCTTCTGAGCATCTGCGGCATGACCCATCGACAGGCCTATGGCGACATCTTCGTCGTGGCGGTGCTGGTGCCGACGATTGCCTGTATCCTGATCATCGGGCTGGGGATGGCGTTCGGAAGCTTCTGAGGCTCGCCCGCCTTGATGCCGGGTCAGCCGGCTTCGGTATCCGCGAGCGCGTGATCCTTCAGGTCCAGCACATCCTCGTCGGTCTTTTCCCAGTTCGCGCGCTCCGCGTCCGTGGCGCGGGGTGAGAAGAGGCCGGTGACGGCGTAGAAGATGCCGATCAGCGGCGCTGTCCAGCAGGCAAAAGCCAGCGGGATGTAGAGCAGGTTCTGCAACTCTCCCGACATGATCCCGAGGCCAAGGGCCGAAATGACGAAGGCGCCGCCGGCGTTCCACGGGATCAGCGGGCTCATCAACGTGCCGCCCTCTTCCACCGCGCGGCTGAGGTTCAGCGTCGAATAGCCCATGCCCCGGTACAGCGGCGCATACATCCGCCCCGGCAGTGCGATGGAGATATAGGGATCGCCCGCCACCATGTTGGTGGCAAAGGCCGTGCCGATGGCAGAGCTTTGCACGGCGGCGAAGCTTTTCACCCGGCCGATGATTGCCTGGATGATGGCTTCAAGACACCCCGTCCGCTCCAGCGCGCCGCCGAAGCCAAGCGCGATCAGCATCAAGGAAATGGTCCACATCATCGACTGGATGCCGCCGGCGTTCAGCAGGCTGTCGATATCGGCGACGCCGGTTTCGATGGCAAAGCCCGACTGCGCATAGGCGAAGACGTCATGCAGCCCCTCGCCCTGCAGGAAGATCGCGATCAGACCGCCGGCCAGCACCCCCGCAAACAGCGACGGCAGCGGCGGCTTGCGCATCAGCGCCAGCACGATGACGATCACTGCCGGCAGCAGCGGCACCCAGCCAAGCGCGAATTGCTGGTCGAGCCGGTCGGTGATCTGGCTGATCGCCCCCAGCGAGGTCTCGGTCGGCTCGATCAGCGCATAGCCCGCGATCAGGTAGATCGTCAGCGCGATCAGCATCGCCGGAATCGTCGTCGGCAGCATGTTCTTGATGTGGTCGAAGACCGTGACGCCGGTGACTGCGGGGGCAAGGTTGGTGGTGTCCGACAACGGCGAGATCTTGTCGCCGAAGAACGCACCCGACACGACCGCGCCCGCCGTCCAGTAGGGCGGGATGCCGAAGCCCGCGCCGATGCCCATCAGCGCGAGGCCGATGGTGCCGACCGTGCCCCAGCTTGTGCCAAGCGACAGCGAGACGACCGCGCAAAGGATCATCGCCGCGGCAAGGAAGATCGAGGGGTTCAGCAGGACCAGTCCGTAGTAGATCAACGTCGGCACCGTGCCCGAGGCGATCCAGACGCCGATGATCATGCCGACCACGATCAGCACTGCCAGCGATGGCATTGACACGTGAATGACGTGGAAGATGCCCTCGCGGATATCCATCCAGGTCATGCCGCGCAGGACGCCGAGCAGGCTGGTGATGGCGAGCCCGCAGATCAGGGGAATGTGGGGCGTGAAGTCGCCGTAGTAGAACAGCTGCAGCGCCAGAAGGCCGAGGGTGAGGACGACAGGAAGCAGCGCGAGGGGCAGCGATGGCAGGCTGCGCGGTCCGGTTTGGTCGGTTGCGTCCGTCGCCATCATGCACTCCAATCCCGCTTTGCCAATGCAAGGGGAACCGTGGCGTTACCCGATTGGTTCCGAGGCTGTGCGAAAGCGGTATCGACCGGGCATCGTGCAGGCTCGGCCAAGATCGCCGTGTCTTGCGCGCTGAGGCCCGAGCTTGCTGCGCAGGGCGTGTGATTGGCGGGGGCACCCCGGTTCGGCTTAGTCTGGCCCGTCCGTATCCGCACCCGGTGTGCCCTAGCTTCCAGCCGACCGGGCATCTTCAAAGCGGGCAGGTTTGATAAAAAATGTAAACCGAGGGCGATTTTCGGGGGCGAAGATCAATGGGTTACGGGGCGTTTGCATTCTGGAGACGGGAAACGACAGCTTGCGCTTCAAGGCCAGTTCAGTTTCAGCAATACGGAAAAAGAAGGAGAAAGCGATATCTTGACCTCACCCTGTCCCGAAAAACCATACTCAGAGTTGGGTCACTTATCGATGGAAAACCGGGTCGGTTCTGGGTGGAAACCAACATTGACGTCATCAAGAGTGAGTCAGAGCGCAGCTTTGCGTGCCGATTGACAGCAACATTTCGGGCGAGGCAATACGCCGCTGCCGACAACCAACTTGTCCGGCGGGACTGAACGGAAGACCGCGGCGAGGGTTCGAAACCCTACCATGTGGCGGTCGCCGTCATCGCGGTCACTTGGACTTTGGTGACGGTGGCAAGCTCCAGCGCGGCGCCTGCTTTCCAGGCGCGAACGCTCAGCGTTTGTGGCCCACAGGCCGGGCTGAGCCCGCGAAACGCGAACCGGCGGGGCAGTCCGCCCCCCCACGTCGCGGCAAGGTTCAGCAGCAGCGTCGCCTGCAACGGACCGTGGATCACCAGCCCCGGGTAGTGCTCGACCTCGCGGGCGTAGGGCGTGTCATAATGGATGCGGTGGCCGTTGAAGGTCAGGGCCGAATACCGGAACAGCAGCACCGGATCCACGGCCACGCCCCATTCCAGATCCGAGCCGCCGTGGATCTCTGCCGGCGCCGGCGGCGCAGATGCGCTGGCTGCGGCGCGGTAGACGAGGTCCTGCCGCTCACGAAGGGCGAGGCCGCGTTCGGTCACAAGGTCGTGCCGCACGGTCACGAAGCAGAGCGTTCCGCTGCGACCGGTCTTGGTCTGCACATCCGCGATCCGCGAGGTGCGGGTCACGTTGTCGCCTTCGCGCAGCGGGTCCAGGAACTCCACCTCGCCCCCCGCCCACATCCGCCGCGGCAGGGACACCGGAGGCAGAAAGTCGCCCTTCGCCGGATGGCCGTCGGGCCCCAGCCCCGAAGCGGCGATCGCGGGCGGGGCAAGGCACCAGTGAACTCCCGCAGGGGCCGCGCCAAAATCGGCCAGATGCGGGGCAAGGGTGGCGCGGAACCTGTCCAGCAGGCGCGGCGTCACCGCTTCCGGCGCCGCCTGCTCGGTGCGGCCGATCCAGTCGGACAGATGGGTTTCAACGCTCATGGCAAGGCTCGCAGGTTGGGATGCAGAGGGATCGCGCCATGGAACCACGCCCTGGCAGGACGTTCCACCCGGCGCTGCGCCAGGGCGGAAACTAAGTCGGCTTGTGCGATGGCCCGAACTCGGCCCGGAGGGAGGCCGTATCCGCCCCGGTGCCGGGCACAGGGCCGGGGCGAAAGCCGGGCCCGCGTCCGGCGGGGCGGGGAATGCTGACCTGCTGCCCGTCCGCAAGGGTGATATCCATGCGGCGCAGCGCGGGGTGCGCGCCAAGATCGCGCACGTCGGTATAGCGCCCCCAGGCCACGCCCGCTGCATCCAGCAGCGTGATGACCTCGCCCGTCGTCAGCTGCGCAAATACGGGGTCAAGCTCGCGGTCCAGGGCGGCACGGTTCGCGACCCGCGCAGCGTTGGACACGAAATCGGGGTGCGCGGCCAGGTCCGGGCGGTGCAAGACGATGTCGCAAAGCCGCTTCCATTCGCCATTGGTCTGCGCGGCGATGATCACGGCGCCGTCCTTGCAGGCGAAGGGGCGGTAGGGATAGATCGACGCGTGCGAGAGCCCGTAGCGGCCCGTCTCGCGGCCACCATGTTCGTAGTGCAGCAACGGCACTGCCATCCAGTCGGCCACGCCGTCGAACATCGCAATCTCTATCTGCTTGCCGCGTCCCGTCATGCCGCGCTCGATCAGCGCCTCAAGAATTGCGGCGTGGGCGTTCATTCCGGTCGCGATATCGGCGGCCGAGACACCGATCTTGCTGGGAGTTTCCGGGGTTCCGGTCACGGCGCAAAGCCCGCTTTCCGCCTGTACCAGCATGTCATAGGCCCGCATCCGGGCATAGGCCGTGTCCTGCCCATAGCCGTTGATCGACACGGCGATCAGCCGGGGAAAGCGGCCGGCGATCACGTCCGGGGCCAGGCCCATACGCGCCAGGGCGCCGGGGATGAGGTTCTGGACCAGCACGTCGGCCCGCTTCAGCATCGCAAACAGCACAGCAAGGTCCGCGTCGGCCTTCAGGTCCAGAACCGCGCTTTGCTTGCCCCGGTTCAGCCAGGCGAAATAGGCCGAGGTGCCCTTCACCACCGCATCATAGTGGCGCGCGGTTTCGCCGCCCGCACGCTCTATCTTGATGACGCGGGCGCCGGCATCGGCCAGCCGGACGGTGCATAGCGGGGCCGCGACCGCCTGCTCGATCGCGACCACCAGCAGACCTGAAAGCGCGCCTTCAGACATTGCGCTGCTGCCCCGAGCGGGCCAGAACGCCGGGTTTCAGCCGCTCGTTCGGGCCGTAATCCTCGGCGGAATGGAAGAACAGGTGCGGGGTCGTCTCGATGGATTCCAATCGTTGGCGATAGCCCTCAAGCTGCAGTGCCCGGCCTGCCTCATCTTCGCGCGCCGGCATGTAGGCCACATAGGGCGGCAGCACGTCAAACCCGGTGTAGCGTAGCAGTCCGTTGTGGACCGGCCACAGCAGGGTCAGGATGTCGCCGTCGATCCCGTCCGGCGCGTAGGTATCGGCCGAGGTGCCTGTCGTCGTGGCAAGCATCGCCAGCTTGCCCTTGAACATGCCGGTGTCGTATTTGCGCCCCGGTCGGTAGGCGTAGCCACGGGCAAACACGCGGTCGACCCACCCCTTGAGGATCGCAGGCATGCCGAACCACCAGACCGGGAACTGGAAGATCACCATGTCCGCGCGGGTCAGCCTGTCCTGTTCGGCAGCGATATCGGCGGCGATGGTGCCGCTTTCCATGGCGATGGTCTGTTCCCGCGCAAGGCTGAAGCGGTCAGGATCGGCCCGCACGGCAGTGTCGGACGGGCCGGCCACCGCGTTCCATCCCATCGTGTAAAGATCTGCCACCGTGACCGAATGGCCCTGCGCGGTCAGGGTCTGGACCGCCAGGTCCTTCATTGCGCCGTTGAACGATGTCGGCTCGGGATGGGCATAGACGATCAGGATGTTCATGGCGACCTCAGTACGAGCGGGGCAAGCCAAGCACATGCTCGGCCAGATAGGACAGGATCAGGTTCGTGGAGATCGGCGCGACCTGATACAGCCGGGTTTCGCGGAACTTGCGTTCCACATCGTACTCCTCGGCAAACCCGAAACCGCCAAAGGTCTGGATGGCCACGTTGGCCGCCTCGAAACTGGCATCGGCGGCAAGCATCTTGGCCATGTTCGCCTCTGCGCCGGGATTGGCGCCCGCTTCGTATAGCGCCAGCGCCTCGCGCACCATCAACTCTGCGGCGCGCATGTTGGCATAGGCCCGGGCGATGGGAAACTGGACGCCCTGGTTCTGGCCGATTGGGCGGCCAAAGACGTTCCGGTCTTTCGCATAGGCGACGGCCTTGTCGATGAACCACTTCGCATCGCCCACGCATTCCGCGGCGATCAAGATTCGCTCGGCGTTCATGCCCGACAGGATGTAGCGGAAGCCCCTCCCCTCCTCGCCGATGATGTTGCCGGCCGGCACGCGCAGGCCATCGAAGAAAACCTCGGTCGTGGCATGGTTCATCATGGTGCGGATGGGCCGGATTGTCAGCCCGTTGCCGACCGCGTCGCGCATGTCGACCAGCAGTACGGAAAGGCCGTCGGTCTTTTTCATGCCCGCGGTCAGCGGCGTGGTGCGTGCCAGCAGCAGCATCAGGTCCGAATGTTGGGCGCGGCTGGTCCAGATCTTCTGCCCGTTGACGACGTAGAACTCTCCATCGCGGCGCGCGGTCGTGCGCAGCGCGCCGGTATCGGTGCCGCTTGTCGGTTCCGTCACGCCAAAGGCCTGCAGGCGCAACTCGCCGCTGGCTATCCTTGGCAGGTATTGCTGCTTTTGCTCGGTAGAGCCGTGTCGCAACAGCGTGCCCATCGTATACATCTGGGCATGGCAGGCACCGCCATTGCAGCCCGCGCGCTGCATTTCCTCCAGCACGGCGGCCGCGGCCGACAGCGGCAGGCCAGAGCCGCCGTATTCCTCGGGTATCAGCACCGATAGCCAGCCCGCTTCAGTCAGTGTGTCGACGAACGCCTTGGGATAGGCCATGTCCCGGTCAAGCCTGCGCCAGTACTCGCCCGGGAATGCCGCGCAGAGCCTCGCCACCGCCTCGCGGATCTCGGGGTATGTCTCGATGGCCTGGCTCATCCCGGTCGCTCCCACATGCACTCCAGGCACTGATAGCGGAAGTGCCGGGATATCGACAACGACAAGTCAGATAGATCAGCTATGCCGCGATTGTATCGGTATGGCGATGCAAGCCGCCCTGCGGCGGGGACCGCCCCTAGGGCCACCGCCGGCCGCGCGGCTCGGGGGGCGGGTCGGGGATGCGGCCGGCCCAGATGCCCTGATCCACCATTCTGGCCACGTTCGTTGCGATGATCTGGCCCGCAAAGCGCGCCAGCCGAGGCGTCGGGCGATCCGTCGGGTAGGAGAGGACCAGCCGCCGCATCGGCACAGGGTTGATCAGCGGCGCGGCGCAAAGCCGCCCCTCGGCCAGATCGCGGTGGATCGGGGCCAGCGGCAGGACGGTCACCCCATGTCCGCTGCGCACCAACGCTTTGAGCGTGGAATAGCTGTCCGCCTCGACCTTGACGTTCAGCACTATGTCGCGCTCAGCAGCGCAGCGTTCGAGAATGGCGCGCAATCCGTGGCCGCTGCTTGGCAGCAGCAGGCGCTGGTTTTCCAGCTCCTCGAAATCGACGGGCGTGTCCGGGGTGAAGCCCGACTCGCGCGGACCGATCAAGAACAGCGTTTCTTCCAGCAAGGGGTTGATGCGCAGGGTGCGTGCCGATTTCGGGTCATACAGAATTGCGGCATCAACCTCGTTGCGGTGCAACCAGTCCGTCAGATAGCCGGAATAGGCGCTGACGATGCGCAGGGTCGCTTCGGGGTGGGTGGTCTGAAATGCCGACACCAGCGGCTCTGCCAGGATGTCGGACGCGGTTGGCGGCATCCCGATGGACACGTGGCCGCGCAGGGGCGCATCCTCATCCGAGACCGTGGCGCGGATCTCTTCCAGCTCGCCCATCACGCGCAGCGCGTGGCGCAGCACGTCCTGCCCCTGATCGGTCATGATCATGCCCCGCCCGTGCCTGTCGAACAGCCGCACACCCAGTTCCTCTTCCAAAAGGCGGATCTGCCGGCTCAGCGCGGGCTGCGCGGTATGGAGCCTGTCGGCTGCCTTCGACAGGCTGCCAAGCTCGGCGACGTGGATCAGGGTGCGCAGTTGTGAAAGCTCCATCGCTATACAATACCGCTATACCTGATCAACAAAAAGGGTCGATGTGGGAGGCATCCGGCAAAGCTATACCAAGGGAAACCAGCCGTGCCGGGAGACGCGCAATGACTGTCGCTGAAGTGATGTCCGCGGGGACGACGCCCCGTGATCTGGCCACGGACTGGCCGCTCGAACTCTATGACCTGCTGAAGGCTGCCGGTATTCGCCAGGTATCGTATGTGCCGGATGCGGGCCACTCGACCCTTATCCGCCTGTTTAGCGAAGACAGGGACGTGACCACCAATGTCCTGACCACCGAGGAGGAAGGCATCGCCATCGCAACGGGCGCCTGGCTGGGCGGCGAACGGTCGGTGGTGCTGATGCAATCCTCGGGCGTCGGCAACTGCATCAACATGCTGTCGCTGCCGGTGCAAACCCGCACCCCCATGTTTATGCTGGTGACGATGCGCGGCGAATGGGCCGAATTCAACCCGTGGCAGGTTCCGATGGGGCAGGCCACCGAAGCCGCGCTGCGGGCGATCGGCGTGACAGTGATGCGCGCGGAAACGGGTGAGGATCTGGTCGAGGTGGTGGCGCAGGCGGCGGGGATGGCTTTCGAGGCCGATCAGCAGATCGCGGTCCTGATCGGCCAACGCCTGCTTGGCAAGAAGAAGTGGTGATCGGAATGACGCAACATCAGATGGATCGCCGCGCGGCGGTGAACAAGTTGCTGGCGGCGCGGGACGGCGCGCTGGTCGTGACCGGGCTTGGATCGCCCAGCTACGACGTTCATGCCGCGGGCGACGAGGACAGCAACTTTTATCTGTGGGGTGCAATGGGCGGCGCGGCGCTGACCGGTCTTGGGCTGGCGCAGGCGCAGCGCGACACGCGGGTGATGGTCATCACCGGCGACGGCGAGCAGCTTATGGCCTTTGGCGCATTGGCGACCATTGCCGTTGCCGCGCCCAAGAACCTCGATATCATCGTACTGGACAACCAGCATTTTGGTGAGACGGGGATGCAGCCCAGCCATACCGGGCGGGGCATCTGCCTTGCCAGGGTCGCCGCCGCCACCGGGTTTGCGGACTCTGCGGAACTGCGCAGCCTTGAAGAGGTGGATGCGCTGGTGGACCGCTTGCGCATGCCTGCCGCCGGGCCGCGCTTGTTCGTGCTGAAGATCAAGGCCGAAAACCTGCCAAGGTCGCTGCCGCCGCGGGATGCGGTGTTCGTCAAGAACCGCTTCCGCGCCCATCTTGGCTTGGCGCCCTGCTGACTGCGCTCCATGCATCCGACCAAGCGGCGGGACCCGCCAGCAATGAGGCAACATGACCCTGCATCAATTCCAGAACACCGTGGGCGGCCTGGTTCAGCGGGCGGGCAGCACGTTTGAAAGCTTCGATCCCTTCACCGGCAAGCCATGGGCGCTGATCCCGCTGGACGGCCCGGCCGAAGTGGATGCCGCCGTCGCCGCAGCCAAGGCGGCCTTCCGGTCCGCCGACTGGGCTGGCCTGACCGCCAGCGCGCGCGGCAGATTGCTTGTGCGGGTGGCGGACCTCATCTTCGAAAATGCGGATCGTCTTGCCAGGCTGGAAACACGCGACAATGGCAAGCTGCTGGCGGAGATGACCGCGCAGTTGCGCTACATTCCCGAATGGTTCCGATATTTTGGCGGGCTTGTCGACAAGATCGAAGGTGCGGTCCTGCCGATCGACAAGGCGGGGATGTTCGCTTTTACCCGCCGCGAGCCCATCGGCGTGATCGCGGCCATCGTGCCCTGGAACTCGCCCCTGATGCTGCTGACATGGAAGCTTGCGCCCTTGCTTGCGGCGGGCAACACGGTCGTCATCAAGCCGTCCGAGCATGCCTCGGCCTCGGCGCTGGAATTCGTCAAGCTGTTCGCGCAGGCCGGGTTCCCGCCGGGCGTGCTCAATACCGTGACCGGCATGGCGGCGGATGTGGGCGTGCCACTGGTCAACCACCCCGACGTGGCCAAGATCGCCTTCACCGGCGGCGAGCCGGGGGGCATAGCCGTCTATCGGGCCGCCGCGGAAGGCCTGAAGACGGTCACGCTGGAACTGGGCGGAAAATCCGCGAACATCGTCTTTGCCGATGCGAATATCGACAATGCGGTGAACGGCGCAATATCGGGCATCTTCGCCGCGTCGGGCCAGACCTGCATCGCCGGCTCGCGGCTTCTGGTGCAGCGTTCGGTGCATGACCGGGTGGTCGAGGGCGTCGTGCGGCTGGCACGCACGGCGCGCCTTGGCAATCCGGCCGAGCCCACCACGCAGGTTGGACCGATCACCACGCAGGCACAGCGCGCGAAGATCCTGTCCTATCTGGACATCGCCCGCAGCGAGGGCGCCGAGGCGGTTCTGGGCGGCAAGGCCCCCGATGCCGAGGGGCTTGGGCATGGCTGGTTCGTCGAGCCGACGATCTTTACCGGCGTGGACAACCAGATGCGCATCGCCCGCGAAGAGGTGTTCGGCCCGGTGCTGTCCGTCATCCCCTTCGATGACGAGGACGAAGCTTACGCCATCGCCAATGACAGCCCCTATGGCCTGGCAGCGGGGCTCTGGACCGCCGACATTGGCCGCGCCTTTCGGGGCAGCGCGGCATTGGAGGCGGGAACGGTCTGGGTGAATTCCTATCGCACGGTCAGCTACATGGCGCCCTTCGGCGGCTACAAACGCAGCGGGGTCGGCCGTGAAAGCGGGCAAGAGGCAATCGACGCCTACCTGCAGACCAAGACGGTCTGGATCGACACGGCGGGGCAGGTCGCCAACCCCTTCGTCCTGCGCTGAGGCCGGCATGGCCAACAACGCAATGGCACGGGTGGTCATCGTCGGCGGCGCGATCATGGGCAGCTTTGCTGCGTGGTTCCTGCGCCGCGAAGGCTTTGCGGGCGACATCACCGTGGTCGAGAAGGACCCGACGTATCAGCGTTGCTCGACCACGCTGTCCGCCGCGTCGATCCGCACCCAATTCGGCACACCGGTCAACATCCAGATGAGCCTTTACGGGGTCGACTTCCTTCGGGGCATCAAGCAGACCTTCGGGCCCACTGCCGATATCGGCTATGTCGAGCGGGGCTATCTGATCCTTGGCGGGCCCGATACCGTGACCGCCCGCCGCGCCGCCGTGGAAATGCAGCGCGCCGGGGGTGCCGATATCGTGGCCCTGACCCCGGACCAGATTGCGGCGCGCTTTCCCTACCTTTCGGTAGAGGATGTGGGCATCGGCACCTTTGGCGAAACGGGCGAAGGCTGGTTCGATGCCTGGTCGCTGATGTCGCTGGTGCGGGGCGCGGCCAAGGATCTGGGCGTGCGTTATGTTTCGGCCGAGGTCGCTGCCTTCGATCTGGCCGGCGGCAAGGTGCAGGCAGTGCGGCTGGCGGGTGGTGACAGCCTGCCTTGCGACTGGTGCGTGATGGCGGCGGGCGCCGCTTCGGGCGCACTCACGTCCGCGCTTGGCCAGCCGCTTCCGGTAACGCCGCGCAAGCGGACCGTCTTCTCCTTTCGTGCCCCGCTCAAGGCGCCCGGGTTTCCGATGCTGTTCGACACCTCGGGCATCTGGACGCGCCCCGAAGGCGAAGGCTTCATCGGCGGCATCCAGCCCCCGGCAGATCAGGACCCGGACGCGACCGGCGATTTCGAGCCGCATCACCATCTTATGGAAGACGTGTTCTGGCACGCGCTTGCAGCCCGTGTTCCGGCGATGGAGCATTTGAGGCTGGAGCGGTCGTGGGCCGGGCATTACGAAATCAACGAGCTTGACCACAACGGCATCGTCGGGCCCCATGATGAAATCGCCAACCTGGTGTTTTTGACGGGGTTCTCGGGACATGGCGTGATGCATGCCCCGGCCGCGGGGCGGGGCGTTGCGGAATTCATCGTGCAGGGTCGGTTCACCAGCCTCGACCTGTCACCCTTGGGCTATCATCGGATCCGTTCGGGCACGCCGATGCCCGAAAGCATCGTCTATTGAGGAGACTGACATGAGGTTCACAGGCAAGGTCGCCGTCATCACCGGAGGTGCTCAGGGTATCGGCCGGTCCACCGCCGAACGCTTCCTGGCCGAGGGAGCGAAGGTCGTCATCGCCGATATCGACGAAAGTCGCCTGACTGCCACCGCAAAGGAGATCGGAACGCCGGACACTGTGCTTGCCATCCGAACAGATGTGGCAAAGAAGGCCGATGTCGATGCGATGATCGCTGCCGCTGTCGCGCGCTTCGGCCGCATCGACATCTTGCTGAACAACGCCGGGATCTGCCCGGTAGCGGATTTCCTGGACTTCACGGAAGAGCAATATGACCAGACGCTTGCGGTGAACCTGCGGGGTGCATTCTTCGGCACGCAAGGCGCCGGCCGCCAGATGATCGCGCAAGGCGGGGGCGGCGTGATCATCAACATGTCGTCGATCAACTCGGGCCTCGCGAACCCGGTTTGCGCGCCCTACGCCATTTCCAAGGGTGGCATGAACCAGGTCACCACGACCGCCGCCGTCGCCTTCGCGCCCCACGGCATCCGCGTCTGCGGTGTCGGGCCGGGCACCATTGCGACAGAGATCATCAAGGGCGCCTTCACCGAGCGCGCCGGCATGAACGCCATCTTGTCGCGCACCCCCATAGGCAGGCTTGGCGAGCCCGAGGAGATTGCTGCAGTGGTTGCCTTCCTTGCCAGCGACGACGCCTCGTACATCACGGGCGAGACGATCTATCCCGACGGCGGCCGCCGGATCCTGAACTATACCGTTCCCGTCAAGGAATGATCCGATGAACCCGGTTTTCGACAAACTTCACCATATCTGCATCGTCGTGCACGACATCGACAAGACGCAGGCCTATTACGACTCCATCGGGATCGGCCCGTGGATCGCCTATCCACCGCTTGTTGAGTATGCGGACCTCGAGGTGCCAAACCGCGAGGGGTTTCTTGCGATGCGATACCGCATTTGCAACATGCCCAACGTCCAGCTGCAGCTTTGCCAGCCCGATCATAACCCCAGTCCGCAGCGCATCCATCTGGACAGCAAGGGCGAAGGCGTCTTTCATATCGGGTTCGAGGTGCCGGAGGCAGATGCCGCCGAAGCCGCAGCCGGAATCCCGGTGATGATGAAGGGCCGGCGCGGAAATCGCACGGGCTTCAGCTATTATGACACGGCCGAGGGTGGCGGGGTCGTGCTGCTGACGCGGGCGACCAACACTCCGGGCACCTGACCATGGGATGGCGGCATGAAGATCGACCTGAACTCTGACCTCGGCGAAAGCTTCGGCCCCTGGACCATGGGCGACGATGCCGCGATGCTGGATGTCGTGACTTCGGCCAATATCGCGTGCGGCGGTCATGCCAGCGATCCCGAGACCATGTTCCTGACACTGACGCAGGCGGCAGACCGCGGCGTCGTCATCGGTGCGCATCCGGGCTATGCGGACCGCGAAGGCTTTGGCCGCCGGGTGATCCCGATGCAGCCGGCAGAGATCGGGCGCATGGTCGCGGCGCAGGTCGGCAGCCTTCAGGGCCTGGCTGCGCTGGCGCGCACCAAGGTGCGCTATGTCAAGCCGCATGGCGCGCTTGGCAATCTGGCCGCGGATGATCGCACCGTGGCGGATGCGATCGTGGCGGCGGTGTCGGCCCTGCCCGGCCATCTGGCGGTGCTGGCGATTTCCGGGACAGAACTGGAGCTGTCGGCGCGGGCGGCCGGGGTCGAGGTCTGGTCGGAGATTTTCGCCGACCGGGCCTATCTGTCGAACGGGCGGCTGGTGCCCCGGTCACGTGACGGCGCCGTGCTTCATGATGCGCATCTTGCGGCAGAGCGGCTGGTCCGCTTTCTTGAAACGGGGCATATGCCGGTGATCGACGGCGGCACGATCAAACTGGCGGCGCAATCGGTCTGCGTGCATGGCGATACGGCTGGCGCCACAGACATGGCGCGCGCCATCCGTGCGCGGCTGAAGGGCGCAGGGATCACCGTCGCGCCCTTCCTTGGCTGACGGGAGACAGGCCGTTGGCACAGGATTATCAGGCGGCCGGAGACATCACGTGACGGGAAATCCCCTCCCCGCTCGCCTGTTTCCCGCCTTCAGTCCGGTGGCGGAGCACAGCTTGCTTGTCGAGTTCGGCGAGAGCATCGATCACGGCATCCACCTCCGCGTCCTTCAGCTTGACAAGGCGATGGCAGCGTCGCCGTTCGCGGGCTTTGTGGAGGCTGTCCCCGCCTATGCCGGGATCCTGATCCGCTTCGACCCGCTGGCCTGCGACCATCAGACGGCGGAACGCCACATAAGCCGGTTGATCGCGCAGGAGATGCCGGTCGAGGCTGCCGTTCCGGTCCTGCGCGTGGTCCAGGTCTGCTACGATGGCGATCTTTCGCCCGATCTGGTCGCCGTCGCCACGGCCGCGGGTCTGACACCGGAAGAGGTGATCGCGGCGCATCTGGCGGGGCAATACGACGTTTTCATGTATGGCTTCGCGCCTGGCTACGCCTATCTTGCCGGTGTGCCAGAGCCGATCCGCATGCCGCGGAAACCGGCAGCGGTGCGCGGGGTTCCGGCGGGCAGCGTGTTGATCGCGGGGCCGCAATGCCTCGTTTCGACCATCACCATGCCGACCGGGTGGTGGATCATCGGCCGCTCGCCGACCGCTATCTTGACGGGCCAGGTGGACCGGCCATTCCTGTTTGACGTGGGCGACAGGGTTCGCTTCGAGCGCATCAGCCGCGCCGAGTATGATGCGGGACCCGAGAGATGACACAGGCCATCCTTTCCGTCAGCTTTGCGGGGCCCCATGTTTCGGTGCAGGATGGCGGGCGGCCGGGCCTGATGCGCTATGGCGTTCCGGGCTCGGGTCCGCTGGATCGCAGGTCCTTCAGCGCCGCGAACATCGCGCTTGGAAACCGGGCCGATGCGCCGGGGATAGAGGTTTCGTTGGGCGGCCTGGTCCTCGAATGTCTTTCAGGCGAGGTCGGTTATGCCGTGGCGGGGGGCGGCTTCATCCTCGATCATGCCGGCGTGCGGCGCGGGTCGTGGACAGTCGCGACGCTGCGCGCGGGCGAGAAGCTGGCGATCCGTCCCGGCCCCTGGGGAAGCTGGTGCTATCTGGCGTTTGCCGGCACGCTTCAGGTTCCACGTTGGCTTGGCAGCGCTTCGACTCACGCCATGTCGGGCTTTGGGGGTGGCCGGCTTGGCGCGGGGCAACGGCTGCACATCACGGGCGCCGAGCGGCGCGAAGAGCGCGAGGGGGACATTCCCTGCCCGGTGACGGCCCGGCCGCGCAACGAGCTGCGGGTGACGATGGGCCCGCAGCAGCGCTTCTTCGCCGCAGAAGAGATTGCCGCCTTCAACTCGGGCCCGTGGCGGATGACCGGCGCCTGGGACCGGATGGGTGTGCGGCTTGCGGGGCCGATGATCGCGCCCAACGCCGCGCTTGACATGCCGTCGGAGCCGATCGTGCGGGGCTCGGTTCAGGTGGCAGGCGACGGCGTCGCCACGGTGCTGCTGGCCGATCACCAGACCACCGGCGGCTACCCGAAGATCGCGACCGTGCTCGATTGTGACCTGGACGCCTTTGTCCAGCTCCGGCCGCGCGACAGGGTGGTGTTTCGCGCCGTCACCGCCGTCGAAGCCATCGGCATCGCGCGCACCGCGGCAATGGGCGCTGCCGCCTATCGCCAGGGCCTGGAAAAGGCGCGAGCCACGCTGGAACAGCGGCTGCTGTCGGAGAACCTGATCGGGGGCGTGATCGACGCGGCCGGATAGGGCTCCCTGCAGACGGGCGATCGACGCACGGGACCGCAATGGACAGGATGACATCAGGACATGGCGATCGTGACGCAACCGGCCGGACCTTTGTTCCTGCCGGGACTGCTGTGCGACAGCGAATTGTGGGCCCGTCAGCAGGAGGCATGACCGATGCCTTTCCGGGTTGCGGGCATCTGCCGACTGCGGCCGAGAGATACAATATGGCTATATCGCTTATCGCAGGATTATAGTTTTTCGAACGCGCAATCTGCGAAAGACTAACTCCGATACCAATGCGGCCAAGCCGTGGACGCAACACAGCGGATGATCGCTGGACCCTGGTCCGCGCGGTCCTCTGCACAGTCAGGTGCTTTCGCTTCCAGAAAGCCAGTCAAGCCCTGCAGGCCCGTGCCTTCAGGCGACCCTCGCCTTGCCCGGCGCGGGGTGGCGGCGGCTTGCCTGGCGCCGACCTTACCAAAACGACTGCCAACAGGGAAAACCATGAAAAAAATGATACGCGTTCTTGCCGCCACCTCCGTTCTGGCGACGGCTCTTCCGGCGCAGGCCGATGTCGTGATCGGGGCTGTGCTGCCGCTTTCGGGGGTCAATGCCAATGGCGGCGAAGATCAGCGCCGCGGCATCGAGCTTGCGGTCGCACAGATCAACGAGGCCGGCGGCGTTCTGGGTGAGCCGCTGAAGGTCATCTACGAGGATTCCGGCAACGTGCCGCAGCGTGCCATCGATGCCGCGCGCAAGCTTGTGTCCGTCGATGGCGTGGCGCTGGTGATCGGCGAATATTCGTCGGGCATCACCATTCCGCTGGGACAGTATCTTGTGGCCGAAGGCGTGCCACACCTGAACCCCGCCTCCACCTCGGGCCTGGTCCGCGGCATCGGTGCGACATCCTTCTCGATGGTCGGGCTGGATAACGTGTCGACCGAATTCGCGGCGAAGGATGTGCTCGACCGCGGCTGGAAACGCGTTGCGGTTCTGGCGATGAACAACGCCTTCGGCCAAGGCGTTGCCAATGAATTCGGCGCCCACTTCGCCCAGTTGGGCGGCGAGGTTACGACGACCATCATGTATACGTCGGGGCAGACGACCTATCGCCGCGAATTGCAGCAGGCGGAATCGACCGAGCCCGATGCCTATGTCTTTACCGCCTATGGTGCCGATGGCGGGCTGATGATGCAGGAGGCCTATGAGCTGGGGCTGCAAGAGGATCCCTGGTATTCGATACTGATCACCATGCACAACGCGGATACACCCGCAGAATTCAAGACCGGGCTGATCGGAATGGATGTCGATTATACCGCCGACGATACGAGCTATAAGGCAGCTTATGAGGAGGCATATGGCCAATCGTTCCAATCGGCATGGAGCGGGTATGCCCATGACACCACGCTTTTCGCCGCGGAGACAATCGAACGTGCAGGCTCCACGGATCGCCCGGCCGTTCTGTCCGCGATTGCCGAGCTTGGCGCCGAGGGATTCACCGGCGTCACCGGCGAGATCAAGCTGGATGCCGACGGTCAGCGCATGTGGCAGCCCTACCAGAAGCTGAAGGTCGAAGGCGACGCGCTTGTAAGTCACGAATAGGACCCACTGGCCGGGTAGCGCGCTTCGCGCTCCCGGCCCTTCAGCCTTGGCAGCCAGATGGTTCAATTTATCTTCGACACGCTCTTCCGGGCGGCGGATCTTGCGCTGATCGCGGTCGCGCTGAGCGCCGTCTATTCGCTGATCCGGTTCCCGAACGTCGCGCTGGTGCAATATGCCGTCGTCGGGGCCTTTGTCGGCATGGCGCTGCAACAGCAAGGTGTGCCGATCGTGCCGGCGGTGCTGCTTGCCAGCCTGCTCGTCGGCGGGATTGCGCAGGTGTTCAATGCGGTGATCTTTCAGCGGCTGCTTCGGCTTGACCCTGCGATTGCCCTGATCGGCTCGCTTGCGCTCAGCATGGTGCTGTCGGCCGGTTTCCTGCTGGGCTTTGGTCCGGCGGCACAACGGTTTTCGGTGCAGGTCGCCCCCGCCACGAGGGTCTTTGGCGTGCGGGTGACGGAAATGCAGGTGTTGACCGGGGGCTTGACCGTCGCGATTTTGATTGCCTTCGCGCTTCTGTTGTTCCGGACGCCGCTGGGGCGCGAGATGCGGGCCGTTTCCACAAACCCGGTGCTTGCTGCCGCAACGGGAGTGAACACCGCACGGGTCACCGGGCTGGTGGTATTCCTGTCCGGTGTGATCGCGGCGCTTGGCGGGGCCATGCTGGCGCTGCGCGGGTCGGTCAGCATCGACATGGGCACCAACATGTTGCTTCCGGTGTTTGCGGCCGCGATCCTTGGCGGGCTTGGCAATGCCTTTGGCGCGGTGTTCGGCGCGATCGTCATCGCCGCGGCCGAAACGCTGATCACCAACCTCAACTTCGGGCCGATCGTCGGGCAGGACCATGTGTTCCTTCCAGCGAGCTATGCCCCGGCCGCGTCTTTCGCACTGCTGGTCGCCGTCTTGCTGTTCCGTCCACGAGGGATTTTCGTCAGCGAGGTGACACGTGTCTGACTTCCTTATCCACGTCATCTCCGTCTCTTGCATCTATGGCATTCTCGCGTTGAGCCTGAACCTGCAGGCGGGCTTCACCGGACTGATGAATTTCGGCCTGATCGCCATGTTTGGCTGCGGCGTCTATGGGGCCGGCCTCGTGCATCGGTTCGGCCTTCCCGTTGCGCTTGGGCCTGCGCTTGCATTGATCCTTGCCGTGCTCATGGGCCTGTTCCTGGCGCGGCTGGGGCGCAGGCTGTCAACCGATTACTGGGGCATCGCCACGCTTTCGATTGCCGAGATCGCGCGGATCTTCGCCACCAACCTCGAGCCCCTGACGGGCGGGGCGCAAGGCATCTCGGGCCTGCCGCTGCTGTTCTCGGGGCTGCGCCCCTGGGACGGCGCGGCGCGGCTGGCGCTGTTCGCGGTGATCCTGGGCGTGGCCTGGCTGATCTGCGAACGGCTGGTGCGGTCGAATTTCGGGCTTGGGATGAAGCTGATCCGCGAAGAACCGCAGCTCGCCCGTGCGCTTGGCTATGATATCGACCGCATCCGGTCCACCGTGATGGTGATCGCCTCTGTCATCGCGGCGGTGGCGGGGGTGCTTTACGCCCATTACCTAAGCTTCGTCGGCCCGGAACTGTTGCTGGCACCAGAGACATTCCTGATCTGGGCAATGGTGATCATCGGCGGCATCGCAAACAACCGCGGCGTGATCGCCGGGGCCTTCGCCATGCAGTTCATGATGGCCTATGTGCCCTTCGTGAAAGACTACTTCGCCCTGCCGTCGGATTTTGTGGCCGCGGCGCGGCTGATGCTGTCCGGGGGCGTGATCCTTGGGTTCCTTCTCCTGCGTCCGCAGGGAATCTTCCCCGAACGTGTCGGAGGCCGCCATGACCACTGAACTGCTGGCGGTGCGGGGGCTTGCCAAGGCCTTCGGGCTCTCGAACGTACTGGAAGACGTTTCCTTCTCGGTCATGCCGGGTGAAATCGTCGGACTTCTGGGGCCCAACGGTTCGGGCAAGAGCACCGCGCTGAACGTGATCTCAGGGTTCCTGCCGCGCAGTGCCGGCACGATAACGTTCGCCGGGCGCGATATTTCCGACGCGCCCGTGCATGCCATCACCGATCTGGGGCTGGTGCGGACCTTCCAGCTTCCCTCCATGCCGCACCGGATGACGGTGCGCGAGGTGCTCAAGGCCGGCAAGCGCGACGACGGAGGGCGCTTCGCGCCCGTTGCCTACGGGCCCGAAATCGATGTGCTGCTGCAAGAGTTCAGGCTTGCGCATGTGGCGGGCCACGCGGCCAGCGCGCTGTCCGGCGGCCAGAAAAAGCTGCTATCGGTGGCGACGGCCCTGCGCGCCAACCCCAAACTGCTGTGTCTCGACGAGCCTACGGCAGGCGTCCATGTGTCGCTGCGATCCGACCTTGTCGGCGTGTTGCGCAACTATGTCGCGCAAGGGGGCGCCTGCCTCGTGGTGGAACATGACATGCTGTTCATCCGCGATCTGTGCACCCGCTGCATCGTACTCGACCGCGGCAACATCATTGCCGATTGCCTGCCGGGCGAATTGGAGAACAACCCGAGGGTTGTGGAAGCCTATCTTGGAAAGGCCATCGAAAAAGGGGGAATGGCGCAATGATCGAGGCGCAAGACCTGCGCGCCGGATACGGCGACGGCGCGGACATCCTCAACGGCATTTCGCTGACAGCGGGGCGAAAGGAACTGGTCACGATCCTTGGCCCGAACGGCTGTGGCAAATCCACCCTGCTGAAGACCATCGCCGGCTATCTCAAGCCACGGTCGGGCGGCGTGAAGATGCACGGAAAGGATGTCAGCACCGTGCCGATCCACGAAAAGGTGCGCCATCACCGCGTCGGGTATGTGCCCCAGACCGATAACGTCTTCCGGTCATTGACGGTGGCCGAGAACCTGCGCCTGGGGGCGCGCGGGCTTGACCGCGCAACCACTGCGCGCCGCTACGATGCCCTGATGGAACAATATCCGGTGCTTGCATCCAAGCAAGGCCGCAAGGCCTCGGCTTTGTCTGGTGGAGAACGGCAGATACTGTCGCTGGCCCGTGCGCTGATCGCGGAGCCCGAGATATTGCTGCTGGACGAACCCTCTGCCGGGCTTTCGCCGCTGATGCTGCACGAAGTCTTCGATGCCATCGCCGGGATCAGGGACAGTCAGGGCATGTGCATCGTGATGGTCGAGCAAAACGCCTTCGAGGCATTGGGCGTGGCCGACCGGGCCTATGTGCTGTCGCTCGGCCAGGTGGCGATCCACGCCCCGGCGCGCGACCTGCTGGCCGACCCTGCGATGCGCGCGCTTTATCTCGGTGGCCATGTAGCGTGAGGGTTCCGCCCGCTGCGCGCTCCACCGCGGCAGGGCGTGCCACTGAAGCGGAAATCGCCGCGCGGATTGCCGTAGAAGGGAGCAAGATGGGTTCCCCTGCTGCGGTGTTTGGGCAGCGACCCGCGATTGGCGGCACACGGCTCGGCCGGGCGCTTGGCAGCCCGGTCCTCGGCGTCTTCCTCGGCATGGAGCACTGCCGTGGCCGTTTCCAGATCTTCCAGCGCCAGCTCGAACTGGTCCGGATCGCCCTTCTCCGACCGGAGTCAGAACGCCGCCTGCTTGAAAGCCGTCACCAGCTTTCCCAGCCGCGCGATGCGCTCGTCCTTGCGCTGGTCAAGCGCCTCCGCGGCGATCAACATAGCCTTCGGGAACCGGAAACTCCGGCTCGGTTTGTGCCTGGGCAGACGTGGTTGTCAGGGCAGCTGCCAGCATCGTTGCGAATAGAAGTCGCTTCATCGTCTGAGGTCCCCGTGAATGAGTGTCAGGGTTGGGCGAGCCGCGTGCCTTGCGGGAAGCCAGTGGCGCGCGCGGTGAAGGCGATGCCGAGGCCGATCAGGGTCAGGATCAGGACGACTGGAGGGAAACTTGCTGGACCGACGCTTTCGAGAAGGATGCCGCCAAGAACGCTGCCGCCGGCGATGGCTCCGTTCCAGACGACGACATTCATCGACAGCGCGATATCCGCACCCTGTCCCGCAGCATCAGCCAGCGCCGTCTGGATTTGCGTCGCGGCTCCGCCGAAGGTAAGGCCCCAGATGGCCGTGGAGACGAGCAGCACGACCGGGTTCGTGCCAAAGAGGGTCAGGATCAGGGCGGTCAGCGCAAATGCCGATAACGCGGTCAGGACCGAGCTGCGCAGCGCGTGATCTATCAGTCGCCCGGTGATCCAGATCCCCAGCAACGCAGCCACGCCGAAGATGAGGAGAATGAGACCGACGCGATCGCCAAGGCCTGCCAGCGCGCTGTAAGGGGCGATGTAGGTGTAGAGGAGGTTGTGGGCGAGCATCCAGAACAGGACGACCGCCAGGACGGCGCGCACGCCGGGCATGGCTGCCACCGGGCCAAGGCGCATGGCCTTGCCGTTCTTCTGTCCGGGAAAGTCTGGCACCGCGATGAGGATCCACACGACCAGCCCGACCGAAAGGGCCGACATCACGCCGAAGCCCATGCGCCAGCCGATTGCGGTGCCGAGCCAGGTCCCAAGCGGAACACCGAACGCGAGGGCTATGGGCGTTCCGACCATTGCGAGTGCCATCGCGCGCCCTTGCTGATGCGGTGGGACCATGCGGCGCGCGTAGCCTGCCAACAGGCTCCAGGCCAATCCGGCCGCAGCCCCTGCGAAAAAGCGCGCGGTGATGGTCAGCCAATAGTCCTGCGATACGGCCGTCAACGTATTGAAGGCGATGAATGCGAATACCGTGATCAGGAGAACCAGCCGGCGCGGCCATGTTTGTGTTGCAATCGTCAGCGGGATTGCCGCGAGGAGAGATCCGATTGCATAGGCTGCGACGGACTGGCCTGCGTAGGCTTGCGAAACGCCGAGGCCGTCGGCCATCTGCGGCAGGAGGCCTGCAGGAAGCGTTTCGGTTGCGATGCAGATGAATCCTGTCATTGCGAGGGCGAGAAGGGCGGCAACGGGCAGCCTGTCTCGTTCGGTGGGAACGGAGTTCCCCCGGGGTGGGTAATCGGCCATGACGCTCCTCGATATATGTACCGTATGATACCGAAGTAGGACGGCCGTGGCCCGCTTGTCAATGACTTGTGCATCAAGTAGTGCAGAAGACAGGAGGCAGACCGATGGCACGCACGGGCAGACCACGCGAGTTCGATAAACAGGACGCAGTTCTGAAGGCGCTGACGCTGTTCTGGCGGCAGGGCTATGAGCCGACGTCGCTCAATCAGCTCAAGGAAGCGATGGGAGGGATATCCCCGACCAGCTTTTATGCAGCGTTCGGCTCCAAGGAGGGCTTGTTCCGGGAGGTGCTGACCCTCTACCGCTCCAGTCACGGGCGGGTCACCGACGTGCTGCGCGATGAAAGCCTTTCCCCTCGACAGGCTATCGAGACCTGTCTGCGGCAGTCGGCGCGAATGCAAACCGACCCCTCGCATCCTCCGGGCTGCCTCATCGTCCTTGGCGCCAGCAATTGCGGCCCTTCCAGCGGCGAGGTGGTTCGGGATCTACAGGAGGAGCGCCACAGGAACCGCGAGGCGATTGCCGCTCAGATCCGGCGCGCGATTGCAGAGGGAGAGCTCCCGAAGGACACGGACACCGGGGCACTGGTCGCGCTGTTCAACACCTTCCTCGTCGGCCTGTCGGCGGCGGCGCGCGATGGTGCGAGCCCGGAAGACCTCGAGAAAGCAATCGACCAGATCATGAAAACCTGGCCGCCGCGCTGATCTGCGGCGTCGTCTGCCTGAAGGGTCGATAGCTGCTGCCGGCTTTCTTGGTGAAGCGACCGAAGCTGGATGTCTCACGCCTGGTGCACGTCCGCGCCAGTCTCCAGCCCATCTTCGATGCTGTCGCCAGGGCCGTCTGGGAACATCGGCTGCGGCTGACCTGCTCCCAGAGTGCCGCCAGTGTCCAGCGCCGGAACTGGCAGTAGACGCTGGACCACTTGCCGAGCTTTTCCGGCAGGCCGCGCCAAGGCGACCCGGTGCGCGCGATCCGAAAATCCCGTCCAGAACGATGATTGGTGGGTTTGTGCGTTCCGGGCGCGGACGGCCAAGGGTGTCGTTATGCTACAGAACCCTGTGGTTGCCACGGAGCCGGTATCAGTCCAGCACCGGCACTCCGCCCTGCTTCAGGCATCGCAGGGCGAAGCTGGATCGTGAATGCCGGATTCCGGGTACCCGATACAATTTCTGGCGCAGGAACTCCTCATACCCCCGGGTCCCATTCACCGCGACCTTGATCAGATAGTCGTATTCGCCGGTGATCAGCCACACCTCGATCACCTCGGGCATCGCGGCCATCTGGCTGCCAAAGGTCTCCAGCACGGTATCGTCATGGCGGTCCAGCGTGACCTCGATCAGCACGGTTTCGGGCACCCCCAGTAACGCGCGGTCGAGGATCGCGGTATAGCCCTTGATGTAGCCCTCGCTCTCCAGCCGCCGGGTGCGCTGCCAGCACGGGCTTGGCGACAGGCCGATGCGTTCGGCGAGCTCTGTGTTGGTCAGGCGGCCGTCGCGAGTCAATTCGCGCAGGATGCGCCGGTCGATGGCGTCGATACTGCGATCCGCAGATGATTCCTTCATACGTGCCCTATTCAAAATATTGTTTCTGTTAGTCGCTCAAACGAAGCAATTACGAAAGGACATTTTGTGAGTTTCGAAATATTCCTTTCAAGGATGGAGACGGGGGAGCAGATGCATTTCGCGACATTTCGAACCGACGTGCCCTTGGGAATTCTGATGCGCGCGCTGACCGAGCTGGAGCGGGCTGGCTTTGGCCTGACCGGGGTCAGTCTGGTGGCACGGTCCGACGAGGCCGAGGTGCGGATCGACTATGTCGCGATCGGCACGGTCGCCCCCGAAACGTGGCTTGCTCGGCTGGAACGCATGCCGGGCATCCTCTGCGTGGCCGGCGGCAACTCGTCGGCGGAAAAGGACTGATCATGAAACCGGTGGAGCGCCCCTTGGAACTCTTCTTTGCCGAACCTGCGGTGCGGCCGGGGGCCGAGCCGGATTTCTCGGGGCTGGACCTGCCCGCCGCAGGCAGTCTGCGCCGCCCGCCGGTGGACAGTCCGGCCGAGGAAATGCGTGACATGGCCTTTGGCCTGATACGGCTGCTGGATGATGACGGGCAGGCGGTCGGCCCTTGGGCCGACACTCTGGACCTTGACGATGCTGCGCGCATGTCCGGGTTGCGTCACATGATGACCCTGCGCGCCTATGATGCCCGGATGCTTCTGGCGCAACGGCAGCAGAAGACCAGCTTCTACATGCAGCATCTGGGCGAGGAGGCGATTTCCTGTGCCTTTCACCTGGCACTGCGGTCGGGCGACATGAACTTTCCCACCTATAGGCAAGCCGGGTTGCTGATAGCCTCGGGTTACCCGATGGCCACGATGATGTGCCAGGTTTACGGAAATGACGGCGACCCGGTGCGCGGGCGGCAGCTGCCTGTGTTCTATTCGTCGAAGTCGCATGGGTTCTTTTCGATCTCGGGCAACCTTGGCACGCAATACGTGCAGGCGGTCGGCTGGGCGATGGGGTCCGCGCTGTCGGGCGATGACAAGATCGCGGCCGCCTGGATCGGAGACGGGTCGACCGCGGAAAGCGATTTCCACGCCGCGCTGGTGTTCGCCTCGGGCTACCGGGTGCCGGTGGTGCTGAACATTGTCAATAATCAGTGGGCGATTTCCACCTTTCAAGGATTGGCGCGGGGCGGGGCCGGGACGTTTGCTGCCCGGGGCCTCGGCTTCGGCATTCCGGCGTTGCGCGTGGATGGGAACGACTATCTTGCCGTAGTCGCCGCAGCCCGGTGGGCGAGCGAGCGGGCGCGGCGCAGCCTTGGCCCGACGCTGATAGAATACGTGACCTATCGCGTGGCCGGGCACTCCACATCGGACGATCCCTCCGCCTACCGGCCGTCGGGCGAAAGCGCCTGCTGGCCACTGGGCGATCCGTTGATGCGGCTGAAGCAACACTTGATCGCGCGCGGCCTCTGGTCGGAAGATCGACATGTCCAAGCCGAAGCCGAAATCATGGGCGAGGTGCAGGCGGCGCAGAAGGAGGCCGAGCAGATCGGGACGCTGCACTCCGGCCGCCGTCCCAGCCCGGCAGAGATGTTCAATGATGTCTATGCCGAGATGCCTCCGCATCTGCGGCGGCAACGACAGCTTGCGGGGTACTGACGCCATGCCGGCCACCACCATGATCGACGCGATCCGCGACGCCCTCGATGTCGCCCTGACCGACGACCCGACCGTTACGGTCTTTGGACAGGATGTGGGTTATTTCGGCGGCGTCTTTCGCTGCACGGCGGGACTGCAGAAGAAACACGGGATCGACCGTTGCTTCGACACCCCGATTTCAGAGTTGGGCATCGTCGGCGTGGCGATCGGGATGGCCGCCTATGGCAGGAAGCCGGTCGTCGAGATCCAGTTCGCCGACTACATGTATCCCGCCTATGATCAGATCGTGTCCGAGGCTGCGCGCCTGCGCTACCGCACGGCAGGAGAGTTTACCTGCCCCATCGTGATCCGAATGCCCACGGGCGGGGGCATTTTCGGCGCGCAGACCCACAGCCAGAGCCCCGAGGCGCTGTTCACCCATGTGACGGGGCTGAAGGTCGTCATGCCGTCGAATCCCATCGACGCGAAGGGGCTGCTCCTGTCGGCCATCGACGACCCCGACCCAGTCATCTTTCTGGAGCCGAAGCGGCTCTACAACGGTCCCTTCGACGGCCACCATGACCGCCCCGTCTCGCCTTGGCGGACCCACCCGATGGGCGAGGCGCCGCTGGGCCGCTATCTCGTTCCCCTCGGACAAGCCGCCATCCGCCGCAAGGGCGCCGCGTTGACGGTGCTGGCCTATGGCACGATGGTCCACGTGGCGCTGGCGGCGGTAGAAGAGACCGCGATCGACGCCGAGGTGATCGACCTGCGCACTCTGCTGCCGCTGGATCTGGAAACCATCGTGGCCTCGGTGCGCAAGACCGGGCGCTGCGTGGTGGTGCATGAGGCGACGCTGACCTCGGGCTTTGGCGCGGAGCTGGCGGCGCTGGTGCAGGCCGAATGCTTCTGGCATCTGCACGCGCCGGTAGAGCGTGTGGCGGGCTGGGACACACCCTACCCGCATACCAATGAGTGGGATTATTTCCCAGGCCCGGCTCGCGTCGCTGCCGCCTGCCGCCGTGTGTTGGAGGTGCAGTGATGGGCATCCACGTCATCCGCGTTCCTGACATCGGCGAGGGCATCGCCGAGACTGAAATCGCCGAATGGCTGGTCGCCCCGGGCGATCTGGTGGCAGAGGACCAGCCCCTTGCTGCGGTGATGACCGACAAGGCGACAGTGGAGATCCCCTCGCCGGTGGCGGGCCGCGTTGTGTCGCTGGCCGTAGAAGCTGGGGCGACCCTTGCCGTGGGCGCAGAGCTGATCCGGCTCGAGGTTGCGGACGAGGGCAACCTTGGCGCACAGCCGGAGCGCGCCCAGAGCCCCGAGCCGCCGGTCGCGGCCCATGACGCACCGGCAGAGCCGGCCGCGGCGGTCGACCCGGCGGTCGCGTCCGCGAAACCTCCCAACCCGCCTGCACGCCCGGTCGTCCCGCCTTCAGCAAGCCCACTTGCCGCGCCCTCGGTCCGCGCCTTGGCGCGCGAGCGGGGTATCGACCTGCGCCAGGTTGCCGGCAGCGGCCCCGAAGGCCGCGTCCTGCGCGACGATGTCCTGGGGTTCGATCCCTTCGCCCTGTCCGGCGGCCCGCGACGCGACACCCGCGTCGAAGAGGTCAAGGTGACGGGCCTGCGTAGGCGCATCTCGCAGCGGATGGACGAGGCGACCCGCGTTCCCCACATCACGATCATCGAGGAGGTGGATGCGACCGAGCTGGAAACCCTGCGCCAACGGCTGAACGCGCGGGCAACTGGCAAGGCGGAGGAGGTCAAGCTGACTTTGCTTCCGTTCGTGACCAAGGCCCTTGTGCTGGCGGTAACGGACCAGCCGGCAATGAACGCGCACCACGATGCCGCGGCGGGAATTCTGAGGAAGTTCGGGGGCGTGCATGTCGGCATCGCGGCGCAGACACCTGGCGGCCTTGTGGTGCCCGTGCTGCGCCATGCCGAGGCACGGGGGTTGCGCGACACCGCGCGCGAGATTGCCCGGCTGGCGGAGGCAGCCCGAGATGGCCGTGCCACGCGCGAGGAGCTGACGGGATCGACCATCACCGTCACCTCGCTGGGGGCGCTGGGGGCGCTCGCGACGACTCCGATCCTGAACCTGCCCGAGGTGGCCATCATCGGAATCAACCGCATGGCGATGCGTCCATATTGGAGCGGCACAGCCTTTGTGCCGCGGCGGATGATGAACATCTCGTGCAGTTTCGATCACCGGGTGATCGATGGCTGGGATGCCGCAGTCTTCGTCCAGCGGCTGAAAGAGCTGCTGGAACTTCCTTCCCTGCTGTTTGCCGAGGTCTGACATGCGAGAGATCACCTGTAGATTGCTGATCATCGGCTCGGGTCCCGGGGGTTATGTCTGTGCCCTGCGGGCAGGGCAGCTGGGGATCGATACCGTGCTGGTGGAAGAGGCCCGGCTGGGCGGAACCTGCCTGACGGTCGGCTGCATCCCATCCAAGGCGCTGATCCATGCGGCGGATGAATTCCACCGCACGAGGCATCCCGGCCCGGGCGTCCGCATCACTGGCGCAAGCTTCGATCTGCCCGAGGCGATGGCCTGGAAGGACGGGATCGTCGATCAGCTGTCCTCGGGCGTCGGCACCCTGCTGCGCAAGGCGAAGGTGCGGCTGATCCACGGCCGGGCGGATCTGCGCGATGGCAAGACCGCCGTGGTCGCAGGCGATGATCCGGTGACCATCCGCTGCGAGACGCTGGTGATCGCCACAGGCTCCGAGCCCGCCACGCTGCCCGCCCTGCCGTTCGGCGGCGACATCCTGTCCTCGACAGAGGCCCTGGCGCTGACAGAGGTTCCCGCCAGGCTGGCCGTTGTCGGCGGCGGATATATCGGGCTGGAGCTGGGTATGGCCTATGCCAAGCTGGGCTCGACAGTGACCGTGGTCGAGACCGCGCCGCGCATCCTGCCGGCTTGGGATGCGGACCTGACCACCCCGCTGATGTCGGCGCTGGACCGGCTGGGGGTGCGGGTGCTGACAGGCTCTCTGGCACAGGGGTTTTCGGGCGGGGCGCTGTCCGTGCTCAAGGACGGGGCGGAAGACCGGGTCGGGGCCGACAAGGTTCTGGTCACCGTCGGCCGCCGCCCCCGCAGCACGGCCGCCGGGATTGCGGGGCTGGGGCTGGCCACCGATGGCCCATTCCTGCGGATCGATGGGGCTTGCCGCACATCGATGACCGGCGTCTACGCCATCGGTGACGTGACCGGTGAGCCAATGTTGGCCCACCGCGCCATGGCGCAGGGCGAGATGGTGGCAGAGCTGGTCGCGGGTCACGCCCGCACCTGGGACCATCGGGCGATGCCCGCGGTCTGCTTCACCGACCCGGAAATTGTCTCGGTGGGGCTCTTGCCGGATCAGGCGGCGGCACGCGGGCCGGTCAAGGTCGCCAGTTTTCCCTTTGGTGTCAATGGCAGGGCGCTGACGGAAAATCGGTTCGAAGGCTTCGTGCGCGTGGTGGCCGACGGGGACGGGCGCGAGATTCTGGGCATTCAGGCTGTCGGATCCGGTGTGTCGGAACTTGCCGGGGAATTCTCCCTGGCCTTGGAGATGGGCGCGACGCTGGCCGACATCGCGGCGACCATTCACGCCCACCCCACCCGCGGCGAGGTTCTCCATGAAGCGAGCCTACGTGCCTTGGGCCGCACCTTGCACCTATAGCGCCCGCGCCGGCGAGGCTGATCAGGAGCGCCCTGCGCTGCCGATATCCCAGAACAGCCCTGCCATCAGCTGCAATCCCTGCGCCGCGATCGAAAGGTCGAGGTGCTCGTCCGCGGCATGCTGGCCGCAGCCTCGGTAAGAGTGGGGGATCCAGATCGTCGGAAGGCGCGCGATGTGGGCAAAGACGTGGTTCGGAATCGACCCGCCGATGTTCGGAAGGATTGCCGGGGCTGTGCCAAGCGTCCGCGTGATCGAGGCCGCGGCGAGATGGACCCAGGGGCTGTCGGCCGCAAGCCGGGTGGCGGGCGACAGGCTGCCCGCAACCTCTTGCACCTGCACATCGGCAAGACCCGCCGCCTCCAGATGGCGGCGCAGCGCCGGCACGATGTCCTCCGCGTCGGTGCCGACGACGAAGCGCAGCTGGCATACTGCCCGCGCGCTGGCGGATATTGCCGCGACGGGGGCGGAAATATCGCCTGAGGCCTGCGCCAGGATGGTCAGGCTGTTCCACCCGAAGACGCGTTCGGCAGGGGTTAGCCCCGGTTCTCCCCAGTGCGGGTCGATGAGGTCCTGAACATCACCCACCCCGCAATCCGCGATGGCATGGCGCACTTCGTCCGTCAGACTTTCCGGGCGCCATTCTGGCACCAGCAGGCTGCCCGTGGCGTCGGTCAGGCTGGCGAGCGCATGGGCGAGCCGGATCGCCGGATCGGTCAGCAGCCCTCCCCAGTGCCCGGAATGATGAGGGCGGTCATGCGTTGCGACATGCAGCATGAACCGCAACGATCCGCGCGCGCCGAGGTAGATGGTGGGTCGCCCGATCTCCAGCCTCGGGCCGTCCGAGGCGATGAGCACGTCGGCGGACAGCCGATCCGCCCACTCGTGCAGCAACTGCGCCAACCCTGGGGAACCGCGCTCTTCGCCCGTCTCGATCAGCAGGCGGCAGTTGAACCCCAGCGATCCCCGCACCTCGAGGACTGCCCGCAGCGCCGCGACGTTCACGGAGTGCTGGCCCTTGTTGTCGGCAGTGCCGCGGCCGTAGAGCCGTCCGTGTGCCCGGGCAAGCCTGAACGGTGCCAACCCGTCCGACCAACCCTCGCCGCCGGCCACGACATCGCCGTGGCCATAGATCAGGACCGTCTGGAAACCAGGATCCTCGATCCGTTCGGCCAGCAGGAAGGGCAGATCGGTCGCGGCGGGGTTGTCCAGCACCGTGCAGACAAAGCCGAGGTCGTGAAGATCCGGGGCCAGCAACTCGGCAAGATAATGGCGCATCACCGGGCCGCACGCCGCCGCGGTGCTGACCGTGGGAACGGATACCAGATCGGCGAGTCGCCGCTGGAAAGCGCCGCTCGCCAATGCCTCGGACGCGGTCCGGATGGCTGCATGGCGGTCCGGCATCGGCCTCAGCCCCTCAGGTGGCAGGCCACCATGTGTCCGGCGCTGCAGGGCTTCATCTCGGGCCGTTCCGTCGCGCAGAGGGGCAGCTTGCGGATCGGGCAGCGGGTATGGAAATGACATCCGCCGGGCGGGGTGATCGGGTTCGGCATCTCGCCCTCCAGCTTGCGCCGGGTCTTGCGGCGGCCTGGCTCGGGGATCGGGATGGCCGACAGCAATGCCTCGGTATAGGGATGCTGCGGGCGGGCATACAGATCTGCGGCATCGGCGATTTCGACAACGCGGCCCAGATACATCACGGCAATGCGGTCGCTGACATTTTCCACCACCGACAGGTCGTGGGCGATGAACATGTAGGCGAGGCCCAGTTCGTCTTGTAGATCCTTCAGCAGGTTCAACACCTGGGCCTGCACCGAGACGTCCAGTGCAGACACGGCTTCGTCGCAGACGATCAACTTGGGCTCCACCGCGAGGGCGCGGGCGATGCCAATGCGCTGCCGCTGTCCCCCCGAAAATTCGTGGGGATAGCGCCCCATGTGTTCGGGCTTCAGCCCGACCCTCGCGAGCAGGGTGGCGACCCGGGCGCGGCGGTCCGCCGCATCGGCGCCGAGACCGTGGATGGTCATCGCTTCGGCAACGATCGCGCCCACCGTCATGCGAGGGTTCAGCGAGGCGAACGGGTCCTGAAAGATGATCTGCATGTCGCGCCGCAGCGCCTGTTGCCCTTTGGCATCCAGCGCCAAAACGTCCTTGCCGTCAAAGACGACACTGCCGCCCGACGGCTCAATCAGCCGCAGGATGCAGCGGCCCGTGGTGGATTTTCCGCAGCCGCTCTCGCCCACCACACCCAGCGTCTGGCCCTGGCCGATGTCGAAGCTGACCCCGTCCACCGCGTGAACCGCCAGCTTGTTGCGCGAAAACATGCCGCTGCGGGTGGGGAACGTCTTCGTCAGATCGCGCACGGAAAGGAGCGGGGCTGTCATGGGGCAGGGGCCTCCAAGGGCGAGTGGAAACAGGCGTAGAGATGATCCGGGTCAGGCCCCGACATCGCCGGCTGGGCGGCAAGGCAATCGGCCTGCGCGAGCGGGCAGCGCGGCGCGAAGTGGCAGCCCGCCGGATCGGCGTATTGCGAAGGGATCGACCCAGGAATGGTTTGCAACCGCCCGTGCCGGCCAAGACCGCCGTCCAGGCGCGGAATCGAGCGGATCAGCCCGCGCGTGTAGGGGTGCGCCGGCTCGGTGAACAGCCGGTCCACCGCTCCCTCCTCGATCACGCGGCCCGCATACATCACGACGGCGCGCTGCGCGGCCTCTGCGACGACGCCCATGTCATGGGTGATCAGCAAGATTGCCATTCCCAGGCGCTCCTTCATCTCCTCCAGCAGGTCGAGGATCTGCGCCTGAATGGTCACGTCCAGCGCCGTCGTGGGTTCATCAGCGATCAGAAGCTGCGGCTCGCAGGACAGGGCCATGGCGATCATCACGCGCTGACGCATCCCGCCCGAAAACTGATGCGGAAAATCGCCCACGCGGCGGCGGGCATCGGGGATCCCGACCAGGTCCAGCATCTCGACCGCCCGGTCCATCGCCGCGCGGCGGCCAAGACGCATCTGCAGGCGGACGACCTCGGCAATCTGTTCCCCGACCGAGTAGACCGGGTTGAGCGCGGTCATCGGTTCCTGAAAGATGATGGCGATCTCGCGGGCGCGAATGCGGTTCATCTCGCGCGGGGGCAGGGGGACCAGATCGCGCCCCTGCCACAGGATGCGGCCCGCGGTGATTTCGCCGGGGGGCATCGGGATCAGCTTGAGCACGGAATGCGCGGTAACCGATTTCCCGCAGCCGCTTTCGCCCACCAGGGCGACGGTTTCACCCTTGGCCACGGTCAGGCTGACACCGCGGACAGACCGCACCGTGCCGCCATCGGTACGAAAGCTGGTATGCAGGTCCTGAATCTCGAGAAGGGGGGTTCCGGTCATGGCCTAGCGCACCTTCCGCGGATCCAGCGCGTCTCGCAGACCGTCGCCGATGAAGTTGATGGACAGCACTGTCAGGAAGATCGCCAACCCCGGGAACAGCGCCCAATGCGGGGCGATGCTGAGGAAGTCCTTGGCGTCGAACAGGATGCGGCCCCAGGTCGGCGTATCGGGCGGAAAGCCGAGGCCTAGGAACGACAGCGTGGATTCGGCGATGATAGCCTCGGCCACGCTGATGGTGCCCACCACGATCACCGGGCCGAGCGCGTTGGGCAAGATGTGCTGAACGACCTGCCGCAGGCGCGAGGCGCCAAGCGCGCGGGCCGCCTCGACGAATTCGCGTTCGCGGATCGTCAGGAACTGGGCCCGAACCAGACGGGCCACCGGCATCCAGCGCAACCCGCCGACCACCGCGATGATCAGCACGAACACCCCGACCTCTGGCCCCACAAGGCCTGTCAACGCGTCGCGGAACAGGTAGATGATCAGCAACAGCAGGGGCAGGGTCGGCAGAGCCAGGAACAGGTCGGTCACCCACATCAAGAAGGCATCCAACGGCCCGCGCGACATGCCGGCAATGGCGCCGATCAGCGTGCCGATCACCACCGCGACGAGCATTGCGCACAGCCCCACCGCGAGCGAAACCCGCCCGCCATACAGCAGCCGTGCTAGCAGGTCCTGTCCCAGATCGTCGGTTCCCAGGGGATGCGCGGCCGAAGGCAGCGCCAACCGCGCACGGAAATCGATGGTGTCGATGGGCACGCTCCAGATCAGCGGCCCCAGAAGGACGACTGTTAGCAGAAGGCCCAGAACGACGGTTCCGACCAGCGCCATGCGGTGCTGGCGGAAGCGTTGCCACGTGGTCGGTGCTGCGGGCTCTGCCGCAGGTCCGACGCTCATTGCAGTTTGATGCGAGGGTCCAGCCATCGGTAAAGCAAGTCCGCTATAAGATTGAAAAGGATGACCAGGCAGGCGAAGACGAAGGTCACCGCCATGATGACCGGCGTATCGTTTGCCATGATCGATGAAATCAGCAGTGACCCGATGCCGGGCACGCGGAATATCTGTTCGGTCACGATCGCCCCGCCGAAGATCACCGGCAGCTCCAGGGCGACCATCGTCACGACCGGGATCAACGCGTTGCGCAACACGTGCTTCAGGATCACGACCCGCTCTGGCAGGCCCTTGGACCGCGCGGTGACGACGTAATCCAGCTTGATCACTTCCAGCACCGAAGAGCGGACATAGCGCGTCCAGGATGCTGCCTGAAACAGGGCCAGCACGGTGACCGGCATGATCGACTGACGCAGCTGCGCCCAGATCCATGCCCCGCCGGTCTGTTCAAGATCGGACCGGTAGATGAACGGCAGCCAGTCCAGCGTGATGCTGAACAGCAGGATGAACAGCAGGCCGGTGAAGAAGGTCGGAAGCGAGAAGCCGATGAACGCCAGCGTGCTGGCGATCTGGTCGAAGAGCGAGTAGGGCCGCATTGCCGCCAACACGCCGACCGGCAACGCGATGGCCAAGGCCAGGATCTGCGCCGTGCCTACGACCATCAGCGTGGCCGGGATGCGTTGCACAATCAGCTGGCCGACATCAACCCGGTTGACCAGTGAATAGCCCCAGTCGCCCTGCAGCATTGCCATTGCCCAGTTGACATAGCGGATGTGGATCGGCTGATCGAGGCCCAGCTTCTCGCGCATGTTGGCGATCACGTCGGGCGGGATGCCGGGATTGCTGACCAGTTCGCCGAACACGTCGCCCGGCGCCAGTGCCAGCACTGCATAAAGCACGATGCTGGCCCCGATGATGCTGAGCAGGGCGATCAAGATGCGCCGAAGAAGGAAGCTTGCCATCCTAGTGCTCCGGGTCGGTGTGGCGCATCGGGTGCGCGTCACGCATCGTAGTGCCAATCCGACACGCGCCAAAGATAGCTGGTCCAGGTGCTGAGGGGCGCTTTCAACCCCGTGCGCATCCCGGCTGCCACCTTGCGATAGATCAGCGGGATGACGACCACCTCCCCCACGACCAGATCGTTCATTTCAATGAACATGGCAGCCCGTTTGACCGGATCCATCTCGACCGCCGCTGCGGCCGCAAGCTCATCGAACTCGTCATTGCGCCAGCGCGTGACGTTGCGAAGCTGCCAGTTGTTCGCCTTGGCCGCGATCTCGGACGACAGGAACTGCTGCATGAACAGGCCCGGATCGGGTTCGCGCATGGGCGAGGTGTACATCTGGATGTCGCAGTAGAAATGCGCGAAGGTATCGGGGTTGCCCGGGTCGGCCGAAAAGAAGATGCCCGGCGCGACGGCTTTCAGCTCCATCGCAATCCCGGCCTCCTCGCAGGCCTGCTTCACCACGGTCTGGGTCTTCTGCCGCTGCCCGGCGGTGGGTGACTGGAACACCAGCGACAACTTCACGCCGTCCTTTTCACGGATGCCGCCCCTCCCACGCTCCCAGCCGGCAGCATCAAGGATCTGGTTCGCCTTCTCGATGTCGAATTCCCAGCTCGTGTTCTTCGACGCGAACCTGTCGGGCGTGTTGATGAAGTTGGCCGTCGCCTCTCCGGATCTGCCATAGATGAACTCGGCAATCGCGGCACGGTCGACAAGCAGGGCCAGAGCCTCGCGCACGGCCTTGTCCCTGAAACAGGGATGCTCGGTCGTGATGCTGGAGCGCTCGCCGTCGACATCGGTCCAGGGGTCGGTGAAATTCAGCTGAAGGTGCTCGATATTGGCGCCTGCGATCAGCCGTACCTCGCCCCGCCCTCCGGCAGTCATGCTGTCGAGGATCTCGTCCTCGACGGACAGATTCCAGGCAAAATCGTACTCGCCGGTCTGCAACACCGCACGCGCCGCCGACACCGCATCGCCGCCGCCCTTCATCTCGATCGCGTCGAAATACGGGCGGTTCGCCACGTGGTAGTTCGGGTTGGCCTTGGCCGAGATCAGGTCGCCGGGCACGAAATTCTCGATCACAAACGGACCCGTCCCGACGGGCCGCAGGTTCATCGGCGCGGTCGTCGCCTGGGCCCCGGGATAGTCTTGATAGAGATGCTTGGGCAGGATCAGCCCGCGGGTCCCTACAAAGGCGTCAGGCCAGAACGGGGTCGGCACCCGGAAGTTCAGGCGGATCGTGTGATCGTCGATCTTCTCGACCTCCACGTCACGGTAGGTGCCCATCGTGTAGGCCAGCGTCTCGGGATCGGAGGCGAACTGGGCGGTGAACACGCAGTCGTCAGCCGTGAAGGGCGTGCCGTCATGCCATGTCACTCCGCGCTTCAGCTTCCAGGTGACCGACGTGCCATCCTCTGCCACGCCGCCATTTTCAAGGCTTGGCAGCTCTTCGGCCAAAATCGGAGAAAGGTTGCCGTCCTCGTCCCAGCTGGCGAGAGGTTCGTAGAAGAGATAGATTGCATGCTGGTCCGCCGAGCCCACTGCGAAATGCGGGTTCAGCTGCGATGCGGGTTGCCATTGCAGCAGCTTTACCGTGCCGCCGCCCCCCGCCTTCGTGGGCGTGTAGTCGAAGGCGCTTTGCGCGAAGGCGACGCCGTTATGCGCCAGCATGGTTCCCGCGACAGGTGCGGTCAGGCCGGCAGCCACCATGCGCCGCACGAAGTCGCGCCGCGACATGTCCCCGCGCTTCACCCGGCCGATCAGGCCGCGAATATCCTGTTCTTTCATGGTTTTCTCCCTGTTGGGCGCAGCGCCGTAGGGCGGCGACGGGCTTTATGCGGAATCGCCGTCAGGCTGTTCCGATTGACTTCAGGTTACAGATGAACAGTCATGGGTCAAGATAAAATATCTATTATACTTTGGAGTTGATATTAAAGATAAAAGATACTTGTGACTCGGGCGATGGACGGTTAGCGTTCGATGGCTGCTGACGCCGATGCTTCTTGCGAGAGACCGAGTCACATGATGTCCGCTATCGACCCCGCTCCGATCCCCGACGATCCGCCAAGGATCTGCGCCGAGCTATTTCCGGAGCTACGCGACCGCGTCTATCTCGATACCGGCAGTGCGGGCCTGTCCCCGGTTGGCATGGGCAGGGCGGCAGCGCAATTCTATGATGAGGCGAAGGCGACCGGATATCGTGGGCAGGCGGCCTGGCAGGCGAAGGCCGCCAAGGTCCGCGGTGACCTGGCTGTGATGCTGTCGGTGGACCCCGCCGAGATCGAATTTCTTTCAGGCACAACTGACGCGCTGAACTTCGTGTCCCACAGTTTCCCTTGGCAGCCTGGCGATGAGGTGGTCTTCGCCGAGGACGATTTCCCCTCGGTCCGGCTGGCCTGGCTTTCGGCCGAGCGGGCAGGGGCGGTGCTGAAGCCCGTCCCCATC
The DNA here is from genome assembly GCF_009908165.1 of Frigidibacter albus. Classification (GTDB taxonomy): domain Bacteria; phylum Pseudomonadota; class Alphaproteobacteria; order Rhodobacterales; family Rhodobacteraceae; genus Frigidibacter; species Frigidibacter albus. Next base: position 86,643 of record NZ_JAAAUC010000005.1, on the reverse strand, counting down.
CCGTCCGAGCCCGAGCGGAGCGCGGCGCTTATCGCCGCTATCACCCCCCGCACACGGTTGGTGGCGACCGCGCAGGTGCAATCAGTCAGCGGCACGCGGGTGGATCTGGACGCGATCGGCAGGGCCTGCCACACACAGGGTGCGCTCTTCGTTGTGGATGGCATCCACGCGCTGGGGGCGACGCCGGTCCCGCTGGACCATGTCGATGTCTTTGCGGCCGGCGTGTTCAAATGGATGCTGGCGGGCTTTGGCCTGTCGGTCTGTATCTTGCGCCCCCGGGCGCGGGCGCTGCTGCAGCCCGCCTACCGCGGCTACCTGAACCAGAGTGAGGGCGACGGCTTTCAGTTCGCCCATGTCAACTATCCCGGCCTGTACGCGCTCGAGGCGTCGATGGAGGTGATGGGCGGCATCGGTTGGGATCTTGTCCATCGCCGCACGCTGGCGCTTGTTGGCTGGCTGGCCGATGGCCTGCAAGATCTCGGCATCGAGCTTCTGGCCCCGCCCGGCCAGCGCGCCGGCGTGGCCACCCTGGCGGTACCTGAATCCGAGAGGGTAGTGCAGGCGCTTGCCGCGCACTCCATTCACGTGGCGCGCAAGGGGCCGCTGTTGCGCGCGACGCCCTTCTTTTACAACTCGCGCGAGGACGTGGCCCAGTTCGTCCATGCCCTGAAAGGAGAGATCCGATGATCCCACAATCCGCGCTGGATGACCTGATCGCGATTCGCCGCGACATCCATGCTCATCCCGAACTGGGCATGGAAGAGCAGCGGACCTCAGCGCTGGTGGCGCAAAGGTTGCGGGACTGGGGCATCGAGACGGTGACGGGCCTCGGCAAGACAGGAGTTGTCGGCGTCATCAAGGGGCACCGGCCGGGGCAGCGGATGATCGGCCTTCGGGCCGACATGGACGCGCTGCCGATCGCCGAGGCGACGGGCTTGCCCTGGGCCTCGCAGACGCCGGGGGTGATGCATGCCTGCGGGCATGACGGGCATACCACGATGCTGCTGGGTGCCGCGCGGTACCTGGCCGAAAACCGGGACTTTGCTGGGACGGCGATCTTGATCTTCCAGCCCGCCGAAGAGGGGCGCGGCGGGGCTCGCGCCATGGTGGCCGATGGACTGTTCGACCGGTACCCCTGTGATGCGATCTACGGGATGCACAATTGGCCTGGTGCCGCAGTCGGGACCCTTGCTGCCCGCTCCGGCCCGGTGGCGGCGGCCGGCGACCGCTGGCGGGTGACCTTTCGCGGGACCGGGGGGCATGGAGGCGCCACGCCGCATCTGGCGACCGATGTCACGGTGGTGGCCGGACATTTCCTGCTGGGAGTGCAGACGATCGTAAGCCGGAACGTCGCGCCGCAGGACACTGCCGTCATCTCCGTCGGGCACATCGCGGCAGGTGCGCTGGACGGGCCGAACATCATGCCGTCCGAGTGTCTGGTGGCAGGCGTGTGCCGCAGCTATCTGCCGCATGTGCGCGAGACGCTGAAGTCCCGCCTGATCGCCCTCGCCGAGACACTGGCAGCCGCGCAGGGTTGCACAGCCGATATCGAGTACTGGCGCAGCGGCTATGCCGTGATCAACGCCGAAGAGCCCGCCGTCGCTGCCCGTGCGGCCGCCATCGCTGCAGTCGGTGAAAACAACTTCGTGCCTGACCGCCCGCCAAGCACGGGGGGCGAAGATTTTGCCGAAATGATGCAGGTAGTGCCGGGCTGCATGGTGCATCTGGGCAATGGCGCAGATGGTGAACAACCCGCTCCGCGCCTGCATCGCCCGGATTATGACTTCAACGATGCGGCTATCCCGCATGGTGTCGCTTTCTGGATCAACCTGGTCCAACAAGAGCTTGGTGGATCGCGATGATCGTTGCGGTTCCGCGAATGTATAATGTATCCTTGGTGCCGGTGCCCGTTGGGCCGACCCAGCAATAAAGGTAGTTCAAGCCCTATGGAAAGCACCCCTCCCAGAACAGTCCGCCCGCCGGTTCGGCTGCAGCGCCAGACCATGGCGGGGCAGGTGGCCGACGAGCTGCGGCGCCGCATCATTTCGGGCGACTATGCCGAAGGTGAGCAACTGTTGCAGGAACAGCTGGCGCAGGATTTCGGGGTGAGCAAGGTGCCGGTGCGTGAGGCGCTTCACCTGCTCGAAGCCGAGGGGCTGATCACCCAGCAGTTCCACCGCGGCGCCGTGGTCGCCGGGATCTCACCGCGCGACCTGATGGAACTGTTCGAGCTGCGCGCCCAGATCGAAGGCTGGCTTCTGGGGCTTGCGATGCCGTTGGCGAGCGAGGCCGATATCGCCGCTGCCCGGGCGCGCAATGCGCAGCTGCTTGTGACCACCGATCCGGTGGAGGGCTGGGACCTGAACTGGCGCTTCCATGAGATGCTGTATGTGCCGGCTGGAAAGCCCTACATCCTCGATCATCTGCGTCAGCTGCACACTTGGACCGCCCGATATGTGCGCGAGGTCTATGCCAGCGCGACCAGCCGACAGCAGATCACGGACGAGCACGAGGCGATCCTGCAGGCCTACGCCCGGCAGGACCCGGCGACCGGACCGATGCTCTCCGACCACATCCTGCGCGGCGCGCGTACGCTGACCGACCGACTGACCGAAATCATGGCCCGATCCGCAACGCGCTGAGCCGACAACGCAACAGACAAGGGGAGGGCTGCCCTTGTACTCCTGCAAAGTATTCTTTATCTTTCCTCTTGTCGGACATATCACATGAGGCTCCCATGACCCCCATCGGCCCGCGCGTGGCGATTGTCGGCCTGCATCTGGAAGCGAACGGATTTGCACCCGTGACGACCAGGCACGACTTCCTGGCCGAATGCTGGGAAGAGGGCGAGGCAATCAGTGAACAAGCCCGCCGTGTCAGCCATCTGCCGCTGGAACTTTCGGGATTCTACGACCGGATGGACGCCACCGGGCCGTGGCAGGAGGTGCCGCTTATCGTGCTGGCCGCGCAGCCGGGCGGGCCCATGGAGCAGGCAGTGTTCGACGACTTTCTCGCCATTGCCGAAAGGCGCCTGCACGCAACCGGGCCGGTGGATGCGGTCTATGTGTGCAGCCATGGGGGGTCGCTGGCGACAGGGGACGATGACAACGACGGCACACTGGTGGTGCGGATGCGCGCCTTGGTCGGGCGCGGGGTGCCCATTGTCGTCACGCACGACCTTCACTGCAATGTTTCGCGCCGGATGATCGACGCAGCGGACGCGCTGGTAGCGTACCGCACCAATCCCCATGTCGATCACCGCGACTGCGGCTCCGAGGCGGCGGACATCCTGCGGCGGATGACCGGGCCAGAGGGGTTGCGCACCGCCAAGGCGCATGTCCGGGTGCCCATAGTCCCTTGGCCGGCGACGACCATGCTGTCGACCGACGGCCCCTATGCCGATCTGCTCCGCATGGCCCGGCAGTTGTCTGTGCCACCGGTGGTCAACATCTCGGTCACTGCCGGGTTCGTGCTTTCGGACCTGCCGAAATGCGGGATCACGGTGAATGTCACGACCGACCGCGATCAGCCGCTTGCCGATGACCTCGCCCGCAGGATCGCCGCTGCCGCTTGGTCCGACCGTGACCGCTACTTCGCCGACCTGATTTCGTCGAAGCAGGCGGTTGCCATGGCATCCGAGGCGGCGGCAGGGGTGCGCGTGCCGCTTATCCTGGCCGATGTGGCCGACAACCCGGGTGGCGGCGGACTCGGAAATACCACGTGGCTGCTGCGCGCATTGCACGAGGCCGGGACAGAGGGCGTGATCCTGGGCCTGTTCTGCGACCCGGCCCTGGCGACACAGGCGCACGCTGCGGGCGTTGGCGCCCGCATCGAGGCAACGTTTGCCCCCGTCGAATCCGAATTCACCCGCAGCTTTGTCTGCCCGGTCACCGTGCAGGGACTGCACCCCGGCTCTGTCGTCGGCCGCCGGGGGCGCGACGCCGGGCGCGAGATCGTCCTCGGCCCTACGGCGCTGGTCGCGCTTGAGGGATCGGGGATCCAGGTCGTCGTGACATCGCTGCGTGAACAACCTGCCGACCCGATGCCGTTCGAGATGTTCGGGATCGACATTGCACAGGCGCGCGTCGCCGTCCTGAAAAGTTGCGCGCATTTTCGCGCCGGGTTCGACGAGTTCTTTCCGCCCGACCGCATCTTCGAGGTCGATGTGCCGGGCCTGACCAGCAACGTCTTGCAGAACTTCACCTTTTGCGGCTTGCAGCGGCCCATCTGGCCCATCGACCGCGACTTCGAATGGGCGCCCCCCGCCCCCTGACCAGAAGGGAGACCTCGCATGGGACGTCCATGGAGCTATCGATACGAACTTTACCGACACCTGCATGCGAACATGCAGCAGATCTTCGGCGACGCGAGGGCGGCCGGGGCCGAACTGGGCATCACCGCCGACATGCGCGGCACCATCGGCCTGACCGGCGCGGTGTCGGCCATGCATGGTGCGTTGCGCCAAGAGGTGGCCGAGGCGATGGACGCGGTCGCCGCCAAGCCCGTCTCCAGCGCCGCGCTGGACGAAGAAATCCGCCACCTGATCAAGCAGACCTATGGCGATGGCTATGATGCGGCGCTTGTCAGCACCTGCGAGGCGGGGCTGATGGTAGCGTTCGACGTGCTGTTCGCACCGCCGACCCTGGGTCGGGGAGCGCCCTATCGGGGCAGGTATCTGGCGCTTTATGAACGGTTCATGCACCACCCCGGGGCTTATGGCCGGCCGTTCCCCCCGAAATACAAGGAATATCTGGCCGAGCAGGGTGAAAGCGCAGGCGAATACGGCATCCAGGGCAAGCGGGTGGCGGATCTGGATGCAGCGATCGTGCGGATGGCGGGGGCGGACTACACTGCCCATGGCATCAAGCATTTCCCGGCGCTCAACCTGCTGAACGTCGATGCCGCGGAGACGGTGGCGCGGATCGAGGCGATGGCGCACCGCCATGGCGCGTCCCTCGTCGGCTTGGCATCGCTCGCCTATGACACGCCGGGCTATGGCTATGGCCAGAAGGGCCCTGATGGCACGCCGCTGATCCAGACCGGGATGGCCCGCATCGCGCGCGAGTTCGACGTGCCCTATATCGTCGACAACGCGTGGTCCGCCCCCATCATCGGGGCCGACATCCGCAAGCTCGGCGCCGACGTCATGGTCTACAGCATGGACAAGGTAACCGGCGCGCCGACATGCGGGCTGATCATCGGCAAGGAAGAACCGATGATCCAGATCCGCCGCGCCCTTGGCATTCACGGCCCGAGGGCTGGGGGCCTGTCGTCGCATGGCAAGGCCGCGTTCAACGCCATCGACCCCGGGAAAGAAGCGCTGGTGGGGGCGCTGGCCGCGATGCGTATCCTGCGGGACCGCCCCCACGTCGTGCTCGGCGCTCTCGACCGGCTGCACGATCTCGTGCTCGAGGAGTTCCAGACCCTGCCCGAGCCCCTGCGGCAGGGCTGGACGATCTACAAGTCGCGCAACTCTCTGGCCGTCGAGCTTGCCTATAACGGCACCTGGGGTAGCCCCGATGCCAGCGGCAACACCGCCATGGGCATCCCGATCTTCACGGTCGAGGATATGTACACCGGCACCAACCTGATCCAGGCGGGACTGCAACATATGGGGCTCGCACCGACCATCACCTTCGACGGCAACATCTGGGTGTCGAACGGGCTTGGCAACGTGGATGGCGACGGAAACCTGCTGGAGGCCCCCACACGCCTTGCCCTGCGCGGCCTCTTCCGCATGATCGAGATCGTCAGCCGCCATGCAGGCTTGTCCGCATGACCCTGTCCCCCAACCGGCGAGCTAGACCATGACCCGCTATGACTGTGACCTCTACAGCGATACGAAAACCCGCCCGTCGGCAGCCATGCTGCAGGCGATGGTCGAGGCAGACATTGGCGACGAGCAACATGGCGAGGACCCGACGGTCGACCGACTGACCGCACGGGTCGCGGCGATGCTGGGCAAGGATGCGGCGGTCTTCGTTCCCTCGGGCACCATGGCGAACGAGATCGCGATGCTGGTCCATTGCCGCGCGGGTGACGAAATTCTGGCGCATCGCGACTCGCATCTGCTGAACTTCGAGGCTGGGGGTGCCGCGGCGCTGGCCGGGGCGATGGTCCGACCGCTGGAAGGCGGGCGCGGCATGTTCGACGCGGCAACGGTCACGGCTGCGCTGCGCAGGGTGGCGCGCCATCTGCCGCGAAGCCGGGTGGTGATATTCGAACAGACGACCAACCTGGGCGGCGGGGCTGTCTGGCCCCTGGAGCAGATGGCCGAAGTCGCGGAAGTGACACGTCAGGCCGGGCTCGCGGTGCATATCGATGGCGCTCGGCTGATGAATGCCTGCGTGGCCAGCGGGGTGGTGCCGGCTGCCTATGCCGCGCTAGCCGACACGGTCTATCTGGATTTCACCAAGGGGCTTGGCGCCCCGTTCGGCGCGGTCCTTGCCGGGGATCGTGCCACGATCGAGGCCGCGTGGCGCTGGAAGCAGCGGTTGGGAGGCGCCATGCGGCAGGCGGGGCTGCTGGCGGCTGCCTGCCTCTATGCGCTGGATCACAACATCGACCGGCTGGCCGAGGATCACGCCAACGCGCGCGCTCTGGCGGATGGACTGGCCGCGCTGCCCGGGGTGGCGGTGCGGGAGCCAGAGACCAACATGGTCTTTGCCGATCTGGCCGCGACGGGAATGACCGCGGTCGAGTTCGACCACGCGCTCTGGTCCAGCGGGGCGCGGGTCAGCATCCAGGGCCCCACGCTCATCCGCGCGGTCACCCATCTGGATGTGGAACGCAGCAAGATCGACCGCTTCGTCGAGACTGCGGGCCGGATACTGGCTGGGCAGGAGCGGCCGGCATGACACATCCCTACTACGCCGCCCGCGCGCCGCAGATCGCCGCCGAGTTCCGCGAGAGCCTGCGCCTTGCCGCCCCCGCCTTTGCGGCGGCCGCCCCGCGGGTGGATCTGGACGCGCTTTGGCCAGAGATTGCGGCGCAACTGACCGACGTGATTTCCGTGCTGCCTTGGGTCGGAGGAGATGGCGGGCGCATGACCGGCTACTTCGAGCAGAACGCTGGGGTGATCGCCCTGGGCCGGGTGCTGATCGCGCAAGGCCTGCCGAAACCCACGGTGGCGCAGCTGCTGCAACGCACGTTTCTTGCGCGGTTGGGCGCGATGGACCGCGGCACCCGCGCCGCGCTTGGGCAGAACTTCATGTCACCGGCGTCGATGGAACAGTTGCGCCGCCTGGCCGAAGAAAGCCGCCAGCGCGCGAACCCGGGAGATTTCGTCTACACCTATGTCGAAGCCGGGCAGGACGAGGCGGGCGAGCCGTTCGAGTTTGGCCTGAACTACCAGGAGTGCGGCTTTTGCAAGCTGTGCGGTCAGACCGGCGATACCGATATCCTCCCGATGATCTGCGGTATGGATGAGGAATCCTATGCCCTGCGAGGGGTTCGGCTGACGCGGACCCAGACGCTTGCAGGCGGCGCCTCGCACTGCAATTTCCGCTACCGGCTGATGACCACGGACGACATGCCCGACCCCTGAACTGAAGAGGCCTCCATGACCGTGATCGCCACCCCCGACGCCCCCCGCGCCCTCGGACCGTATTCGCAAGGGCGCACCTATGGCGAGCTGTTGTTCACCGCAGGCCAGATCGGGCTGATCCCGGCGACGATGGCCCTTGCTGAAGGTCCGGAGGCTCAGATTCGGCAGGTACTTGCCAATATCCGCGCAATCGTCACCGCAGCCGGAGGTAATACGGACAGCATCCTGAAGCTGACAGTCTACCTGCTGGATCTTGCTCATTGGCCGCTGGTCAACGATGCGATTGAGGCAGAGTTCTCCGCCCCTTACCCCGCCCGCACCGCCGTGGGCGTGGCCAGCCTGCCCCTTGGCGGGATGGTCGAAATCGAGGCGGTGGCGGCCATTGCCCGGCCTGAACCCTGCCCCGCGAATTGACCGCAGCAGCCTCAGCGCGCCGTGATCTCGGCCACCATCGCGGCACCGATCCGTGCGACGGCTGTGTTGCGCGCGTCCATGTCTGCGTTGTTGCCGGTCAGGTAGACGGCAGCCAACCACGGATCGCCCGCTGGCGTACGAAGCACAGCAACGATGGACCGCGAGCCAATGTCGCCCGCGCCGGACTTGTCTCCGATGGTCCAGCCCTCGGGCAGGCTTGCGCGGGTACCGCGCAGATGCGGTGACGTCAGTCGCGCAGAGGACCAAGATGAGGCGGAGATGCCGCCATCGACCGCGTCTATGCAGTCGAGGATCTCCCGGGCTTTGCCTTCCCGGACCAGCTGCATGGCTGTCTTGCCGAACCCGGGCAGCGGCGTTGCTCGGTACCATGCCTAGGCCAACAGTTCAGAGCCGAACCGCGGCTGAACCTTTGCCAGACCTCGACGAGGTCATGCAACCGACGCTGGGTTTCGTCCTTCGCGATGTCTTTTTGCCCCTGCAGCGCCCCGGATCCGAGGCCCAGTACCTGCGCCATCTCCACCTCGGAAGTGTGCAGGTCGACGGCGATCCCCTTTGGATCGATGAGTCCGCCCGCGGTGTGTCGGGTGATGTCCAGGACGTGCCCTCAAGCAACATCACCAAGTTGCCAATAGAATCTTCCCCTTTCAAGCACCGAGGCACAGGCCGGTCAAGCATGTCACGGTCGCTGAGGGCAGGCTCGACATGACAATGTCCGCCGAGGCCCCTGTTCCGCAGGGGCCTCGGCATGTTCACGCCGCTCGGCACTCGGCCACCGGCAGATGCCGGCGGTTCCGGCTCAGCCAGCCCGACACCATTGCGAGGACAAGCGCTCCTGCCGACAGGATGGCTCCGGCCCAGTTGGGCGCGGCATAGCCGAAGCCGCCGGCGATCACCGCGCCGCCGGCCCAGGCGCCGATGGCATTGCCGAGGTTGAAGAGGCCGATATTGACCGCCGAGGCGAGGTTGGGCGCGCCGGCTGCCCTTGCATTGTCCGTCACCAGCTTCTGGATCGGCGCGACCGTCGCAAAGCCGAACATCGCCATCAGGAAGATGCAGATCGCCGAGGCGACCTGGTTGCTCGCGAGCAGCGAGAAGGCCAGCAGGACGACGGCCTGCGCGGCGAGCGACACATAGAGCAGCGGCATCAGCGCCCTGTCCGCCAGCCGGCCCCCGAGGATGTTGCCGACGAAGAGGCCAAGCCCGAACAGCGACAGCAGCCAGGTCACGGCACCTTCGCCATAGCCGGCCACCTCGGTCATCATCGGGGCAATGTAGGTGATCGAGGTGAAGAAAGCCGCCGGGCCGAGGATGGTGATCCCCATCGCCAGCAGGACGTGGACATCGGCGAAGGCCGCCAGCTCCTTGCGCAGCCGCGGCGGATCCTGAGGCCGGGCGCGGGGCACCAGACACAGGACTCCGACGATGGCGATGACCCCGATGGCGGTGATCGCGGCGAAGGTTGCGCGCCACGACACTTCCTGTGCCAGCCAGGTCCCGGCCGGCGCTCCGATCAGCGTGGCAAGGGTCAGGCCGGTGAACATGAAGGCGATGGCGCTTGTCCGGCGATGCGGGGCGACAAGGTCGGCTGCCATGATCGAGCCGATCCCGAAGAACGCCCCATGCGTCAACGAGGTGATGACGCGTCCGACGAGAGCGATTGCGTAGGTCGGCGCGGTTGCGGTGACGACGCTTCCGATGATGAACAGCACCAGCAGCCAGGCCAACATGGCCTTCCTGGGAATCCTCGCGCCCAGGATGATGGTGATGGGCGCGCCGAAGAAGACGCCGAGCGCATAGCTGGTCGCCATGTTTCCGGCCATGGGAATGGAGATGCCGAACTCCGCCGCGATCCCGGGCAAAAGCCCGGCAATGACGAACTCGGTCGTCCCGATACCGAACGCCGCGATGGCGAGCGCCCAAAGTGCAACAGGCATGAGATGTCCTAACGTGGGTTGAGGGAGGGTCCGTGGATCACGCCGTGATCAAGGCTGCGCCCGGTCAGTCCGCGAACTCTGGCAGGACATGCTCGGCGAATTCCGCCACGGCCTCCGTGAAGGGCCGTTGCAGCGGCTTCATGTGAAGGGCGACATGATTCACGCCTTCGTCCCGCTGCCGCTTCCAATGCGAGATCAGCGCCTTGCGCCCTCCGCGCGTGGTTGCGTGCCGAAGCTCCAGCGGGGCATCGGGATCGGCCAAGAGGTCGAACATGGTGCCATAGCCGAAGGGGCGGAACCTCTCCCCGCTGCCTCTGCGCCATTCGGCGACGACCGAGGCCAGCTTCGCGGGATCGCTGAGGTGCCACAGCCAGCCATCGGTGTTGTTGCCCAGCCAGTCGAAGCTCTGGCCGGCGCGTCCGATGGCGATGATGGGAAGGCGCGGCGCGACGGGTTTGGGCAGCAGGTCGAGCGCCCCGTCCAGAACGCCGTAGAACCGCGAGGCGTGGCGCGGGAAGGACTGTTCGGTCGCGGCACGGATCATCTCCAGCGCGTCCCGGTAGCGGTCAACCCGGTTGCCGATGTCGCTGCCGAAGGCGGCGAATTCCGAGGGCCGGTCGCCGGTAGCGAGGCCGAGCAGGAAGCGCCCGCCGCTCAGCCGGTCGAGGCTGGCTGCCTGCTTGGCCACGATCAGCGGATCGCGGAGCGGCAGCACGATCCCGGCGGTGCCGATCGCGATGCGCCGCGTCCGTGCGGCCAGCCATCCGGCATAGACCATCGGGTCCAGGACCTGCCCGGTATCGCCGAAGCCCGGATCGTAGAACGGCACGTCGCGCAGCCAGATCGCGGCGAAGTCCATCTCGTCGACCAGACGCACCGCCTCTGCGTGGCCCTCGAGCGTCGGCCATGGGGCGAGCGGGTAAGGCTCCAGCGGCGCGACCAGTCCAAACGTCAGGCGACCGGGCTGGAACACGCGGCGGTAACCCGGATGCTCCTGAAGGGACCGAAGATGAGGCGGGCCGGCGATAGGGTGGGCAGGGCTTGAGACCTGCAGTTGCAGCAGGGGGACAGACATGGGCGCGCTCCTTTGAATGGCCGGGGTGTCAGGATCCTCACCTAATGGCCCCGCGCCGGCGGACATATGATTTGTAATTCCGATCAATACGGCCTATTGCGCTCCAATGACCGAACCTGTGGACAGCCTCGCCGCGCTTCGCGCCTTCGTTGCGGCCGCCGATGCGCGCAGCTTCAAGGCGGCCGGTCAGGGGTTGGGTGTCTCCTCCTCGGCGATCGGCAAGTCGGTTGCCAAGCTGGAGCGCCAGCTTTCGACGACGCTGTTCCACCGGACCACGCGCACCATCTCGCTGACCGAAGCCGGCAGCCTGTTCCTGCTGCGGGCCCGCCGCATCCTGCAGGAGCTTGAGGCCGCGCAAGCGGACCTTGCCGAGGTGTCCGGCAGTCCACGGGGGCGCCTGCGGGTGGGTCTGCCCCTGTCCGGGTCGCTGCTGACGGAGGCTCTGGCGGGCTTCATGGCCGCCTATCCGCTTGTCGAGCTGGACCTCGACTACAGCGACCGGCTTGTGGATGTCATCGACGAGGGCTTCGACGTCGTCATCCGCAGCGGCGATACGGGGGACTCGCGCCTGTTGCGCAAGACGCTGCCGCGCTTCGACTGGCACCTCGTCGCCGCGCCGGCCTATGCCCGGACGCACGGCCTGCCGGCAACGCCCCAGGAGCTGCCGGGGCATGTGTGCCTCAGGCAGAAGCTGTCCTCGGGTCTGGTGCTGCCCTGGCTGTTCCACTCCGCTCCGGGGCTCGAGGTTCCAGTCAGCCTCAGCTCCAGCGTGATCGACCCCTTGCTCGGGTTGGCCCGCGCGGGCGCGGGCATCGCCTCGCTGCCCGACTTTCTGGTGCGCGACGCGCTTGCAGAAGGCGCGCTGCTGCCTGTCCTTGCCTCTGAGATGGAGCAGGGCGGCGTCCTGACCATGCTGTGGCCAGCCAGTCGCTACCGCGTCCCCAATGTGCGCGTCTTCGTGGACTGGATCGCAGCGCAGCTCCAGCCCCGCACGCAGGGTTCGGGCGGGGCCAGCCCCCGGGGTCGCTGATCCCCAGGGGCCTTCCGGCGCGGCGGCCGCGTCGCGCCTGTCGAAGGGCGCCGGCTGACCCACGGCGCCAAGTGCAGCTTCGAAGACCTTCGCGTTGCGGGCAAGATGCGGGTTGCCCGCAAGCAGCGCGTCCGGGAACCGGTGGTAGACGATCGGCCGATCGGCAGCTTCGGTCAGCGCCGCCCGCAGATCCCGCCCGGTAACCTCGTCCCCGCGATCTTGATCGTTCGTCCGGCAAAGGCGGGGCGGTCTGTGAACCCGGATCGCGGGACCGCCCGAGAGATCCCCGCGGAAAAGCTGAACGCCGCGCGCGGCCAGAGCCTTGGCCGCTTCGCCGTCGGGGTCGCGGACCAGCGCCCGCACCTTCCAGGCGACGCCAAGAAAGCAGCAGCCCGCGCCGCGCCCTCTCCCTCAGTCGGGCATTGCCACTTCCAGCCCCGTCCATTCGGCGGCAAAGGCCCAGATGTCGGCGATCTCTTCGATCACCTTGGTCATCGGCTTGCCCGCCCCGTGGCCTGCCCGGGTCTCGACGCGCAGCAGGTGCGGGCGCGGGCCGAGATCTGCGGCCTGCAGGGTCGCCACATACTTGAATGAATGCGCCGGGACGACGCGGTTGTCCGTGTCCGCCGTAGTGGCGAGAATGGCGGGGTATGGCGTCCCCTCGCGGACCGTGTGCAGGGGCGAGTAGGCCAGCAGGGTGCGGAACTCCTCCTCCACCGCGGGGCTGCCATATTCCTGCACCCACATGCTGCCGCTGGTGAAACGGTCGAAGCGCAGCATGTCCATCACACCGACACCCGGCAGCGCCGCCGCGAACAGGTCTGGCCGCTGGTTGACCACCGCGCCGACCAGCAGGCCGCCATTCGACTCGCCGTGGATGGCCAGACCGTCCTGCGAGGTGATGCCTTCGGCCTTCAGGTACTCTCCGGCGGCGATGAAGTCGTCGAAGACGTTCTGCTTGTTGCCCCGCCGCCCGGCATGGTGCCAGGCGCTGCCATATTCGCTGCCGCCCCGGATATTGGCCACGACATAGGCGCCGCCCTGCTCGACCCAGGCCATCGCGGCGGGCGAGTAATAGGGCACCATGCTGATCGCGAAGCCGCCATAGGCATACAGCATGGTCGGCGCGGGCCCGGTCACATCCTTGCGGCGCACGACGAACAGCGGCACCCGCGTTCCGTCCTTCGAAGTATAGAAGTGCGGCTCTACCGCGATCTGGTCCAGATCGAGCGCGACATCGGGTTCGGCCCAGACCGCCGTGCGGTTCCCGGCCACCTCCAGCCGGTGGATCGTCAGCGGCGCGTCATAGCTGGTGAAGGCGAAGAAGGCCTCGTCGTCGCCCGCCTTGCCGTGAAACGCGCCGGTCGTTCCGGGGCCGGGCAGATCCACCAGACCTTCGGGGGTTCCGTCCAGCCGGTAACGCTCCACCCGGGTCCGGGCATCGACCATGTAGGACAGGACGATCCGGTCGCCGAGCACCGCGGCCGAGCCTTCGCGCAGGACGGCGTCCTTCTCGGGGATCAGCTCGACAAAGGCAGGCTCCGACTCCGCCAGATCGATCGTCATCACCTTGCCACGCGGCGCGTCCTTCTGCGTCGACAGGAACAGCTTGCTGCCGACATTGCCAAGGACGGTCCAGCTGTCATCGAAGCTTTCGATGATGGTCCGCGCCGTCCGGTCCTCCGAGGACAGGTCGGTGACCGTCAGCCCGGCCCCCCCGGTCAGCGCCGATGTGTAGACCAGCAGATAGCGCCCGTCCGGCGTGACATCGACGGTATGCACCAGCGACTTGCCCGGGGACGGCGCGTGGATCAGCGCGTCCTCCGCCTGCGGCGTGCCCAGCCGGTGGAAATACACTGCGTGGCCGTCGATCGCGGCGTCGAAGGTGGCACCGGCCTCGGGCTCGGGGAAGCGCGAGTAGAAGAAGCCCGAGCCGTCTGCATTCCAGGCGATGTTGGTGAAACGCGCCCATTCGACGGTGTCCTCAAGGATCTCTCCCGTGGCCGTGTCCATCACCCGCAGCGTCCGCCAGTCCGTGCCGCCCTCCTGCAGCGCGAAGGCCAGATGCGCCCCGTCGGCGGAGGGGGCCCATTCTGCCAGGGCCGTCGTGCCGTCTTCCGCCAGGCTGTTCGGATCGATCAGGACGCGATCTGCGCCCTCTACCCCGTCACGGACGAAAAGCTGCGCCTGATTGTCGAGGCCGCTGTTGCGGGTGAAGAAATAGCTGCTGCCGCGCTTCACCGGCGGCGTCAGGCTTGCATGGTCGAAGAGGGTCGTCAGGCGCTGCCGAAACACGTCGCGCCCCGCCAGCCCCGCAAGATAGGGTGCCGACAGCGCGTTCTGCGCCGTGATCCAGTCGGCAACCTCGGGGTCGCGTCGCGGGTCGTTCTCAAGCCAGCGGAAGGGATCGGCAATCGTCTGGCCGAAATGCGTGTCGGCCGTGTCGGTGGGACGGGTCACGGGATAGGTCATCGGGGTCTCCTCTTGGGCCATTGCGGGGCCGACTGACAGCAGCAGGGCCAGAAGGCCCAGGCGCAGGGTCGGCGTCGGCAGTGCCCGGTGGGCCGGGTTCGGGCTTCGCAGCGCGCGATGAGGGGCCCGCCCGGACAGCCGGGGGTTGGTGAATGCCACTTTTGTCTCTCCGTCTGTGGGGTCTTGCCGGTTCGTGGTCCGGCTGCGGAGGCCGCCGCGGCTAAGCGACGGGATCGCAGATGGGCAGAATGCAGGCGGTTCGGATGGCCGCCGCAATCCGGGTGGTGACCTCGGGAAGGTCCATATGCAGGCCGTTGTTGATGACGGCCACGCTGATGTCTTCATCCACCAGACGCATTGCCGCCATGGCTGCTGCCGCACAAAGCCTGACCTCGAAGTCGCCGGGCGAACGGGACGCCCGCTCGGCGAAGACAGACGCAAGCTGCAGCTCTGCCTCGTGGCACGCCATCAGCCAGGCCGAGCGGAGCGCCGGTTCGCGGTGCAGGATGGCGAGGATCCGAATCGCGGCAATGCCGTCACGGATGTCATCCTCGTCGGCGACGAAAGCTGTCATCGCGCTTGCCAGATAGGCCTCGAGACTGACGGTCCTGGGCCAGTCGCGCAGCAATCCGACGAAGCGCAGTTCGCCGACCATCAGCACCGGCTCGACGCAGGCCTCCTTGGACCGGAAGTACCGCCAGACCGTCCGCTTCGAGATCCCCGCCGCGGCCGCGATATCGTCGCCGCTGGTCGCGTCGAAGCCATTCGTCCAGAACAGCCGGGCCGCATGACGGGACACGGCAAGACGCGCCTCCTCCATCCTGGGTCCGTTGATGGCTGCCTCCCTGCTGACGGGCATCTGCTTCTGTGCTTTCTAAGTACTGAAACCGGCGGGCATGATCCACACCCATTTCAACCCTGCAAGCGCGGGCGGCGGAACGCTTGGGCGTCAGTCGTCGTCCTGCCGGTCCCGGCTCTCGCGCATCTTCTGCGCGTTCAGCGCCAGTTCCGAATTGATGCGGGCCTGCTCCAGAAACAGCAGGTGCTCCTGATCGCGGCGCTCCTGCTGCTGCATCATGCATCTCGTATGCGCCGGCGAGCCGTAGCGCGCGCCCATCGTCGAGCACGCGCCCTGATCCTCTTGCGCGTTGACGGCGGTTTGCTGGGCGGGCGACATGCAGCCAGCCAGTGTCAGGGCAAGGAGGCCAACAACGCTGATCGGAAGGCATGTTCGAAGGCCGTATCGGTGGTGGTGAGCGTTCATCGGGAGAAGTCCTGTTCAGTTGGGGCCGGGTGCGGCCGAGCGGCATTGATGCCGCATGACCGATATGTCACTAAGTGCCATTACCAAGTGACACTTAGTGACAGTCAATTCAAGCCCCAAAAGCCGGCGCGGAGCCGGCGCTTGGGGATATCCGCTCACCCTGCCCGGAAATGCCGATGCTCCGCCGATGCCTGCGTCGCAATGGGGCGTGGGGTTTGCGCAGCGCTGGTCCCGCCACTACTCCAAAGCCCAACACTTGGACGGATGCTTGATCCGAAACGTGAAGAGGCGGAGAAACCATGAAAATCGCGACGGGCCTTGTGGTCACCCTGATGGCCACTGCGGCCCATTCCAACGGCCTGGACGATGCGTCGTTCCAGCGACTTGCCGCAGAGGCCTTCGCCGGTGTCATTGCCGAGCATGACATTCCCGGCCTTGCCATCGGCGTGACGCTGGAGGGGAGGCAGTACATCTACACCCACGGCCTCGCGTCGCGCGAAGGAGAGGTTCCGGTCACCCGGGACACGCTGTTCGAGCTCGGCTCTATCAGCAAGCTGTTCAACGTCACCCTGGCCGCGCTTGCCGAGCAGGAGGGGGCGCTGTCGCTGGAAGATCCCGTCTCGGCCCATGTGCCGCAAACGGCGGGCAGCGCCTTCGACCGCATCACGCTGGCTGACCTTGCCGCGAATGCGACGGGCGGCCTGCCGCTTCAGGTGCCCGAGGAGATCGGCAGCGATGCCGAGCTGATGGACTATCTTGCGGGCTGGAACCCCGCCGGTGATCCGCAAGCCACGCGGTCCTACTCGAATGTCGGCATCGGGCTTCTGGGCAAGATCGTGGGCGAGCGCACGCGCGGCTCCTATGAAACTGCCATGACGGACCATCTTCTGCCCCGGCTCGGGCTGCGCAGCACCTTTGTCACCGTCCCGCAAGAGGCCGAGGACCGCTATGCCTTCGGCTATTCCAAAACCGACAGCCCGGTCCGCGTCACCCCCGGGATGCTGGATGCCGAGGCCTATGGGATCAAGTCCTCGGTCAGCGACATGACGCGGTTTCTGGACGCGCATCTGGGGAATGTCCCGCTCGACGCGCCGCTGTCGCGTGCCCTGGCCCGCACGCAGGTGGCGCAGCATGACACCGCGCATTTCGCCCAGGCGATGATCTGGGAGGCGTATTCCTGGCCGGTGGACGCTGCCGCGCTTGAGGCGGGGAACAGCAGCGACATGGCGCTGAGCCCGCAGCCGATGACCCGCCGCGAGGCACCACCGGAAGGGCCGGTCTACTTCAACAAGACCGGAGCCACGAACGGCTTTGGCGGCTACGTGGCGCTGCTGCCGGAGGCAGACCTCGGCGTTGTCGTTCTCGCAAACCGCAACTACCCCAACGCCGCCCGCGCCGCAGCGACGGTCAAGCTGGTCACCGGGCTGCTCGCCGAAGCCAAGGACTGAGAAGCCAGGGACTGACCGGAGCAGGCCGGGACAGCTGGCCGCGCCGTCAGGACGATTGCCGCTGCGAGTGATCTGCCGCTGCGGCTCTTTCTGGGTGCGCGGGCCGAGCGGCGGCTCTGACTGTCTATCCGCCGCCAGCGCCCGCATATCGCACGCCCTTCGCACGGATCGCCACGCACGGTGTGTGCCGGCGTCTGGCGGATGGGGCCGTCAAGTAACATAACTCCGCGCCTTTTCTTCTCGGTATCTCCTATGCCGTTCCGATCAACGGGGGTGTCATGAGCGATATATGCGAAATACTCATCGTGGAGGACGGCGTGGAGATCGCAGCGTTGCTCGCGCAATAGTTGCGGGACGCCGGGATGCAGGTGCGGATCGCGGGCGACGGGTGGGCGATGGCGGCGGAACTGCGGCGTCAGCCTGCCGATTTGGTCATCCTCGACATCATGCTGCCGGGGGAGGACGGGCTGACCCTGTGCCGCCGCCTGCGGGCCGAGACCACCATGCCCATCATCATGCTGACCGCTATGGGCGACGAAACCGACCGGATCGTCGGGCTGGAAATCGGTGCAGACGACTACATCACCAAGCCGTTCAGCGCCCGCGAGGTGCTGGCGCGGGTGCGCGGCCTGCTGCGCCGCGCCACCTACGCCCCGGGCACCCATGCACCCCGCCCCCTGTTCTTCGAAGGATGGAAGATCGACCCGATCCGGCGGCAGGTCCTCAGTCCCGACAATGCCCGCGTGACGATGACGACGCCAGAGTTCGACCTGCTGCTGGCCTTCTGCCACAACCCGGGCCGCATCCTGACGCGCGAGGAGCTGCTGTCGCTCAGCCATACCGGGCTGGCGGGGCCGGTGGAGCGGACGGTCGATGTCCATGTCAGCCGCCTTCGCCAGAAAGTCGAGGCAGATCCGAAGGAGCCTCGCCTTGTGATGACGGTTCGCCTTGGCGGCTATGTCTTCACACCGGAGGTGACGGAGGCATGATCCGCAGGCTTTGGCCGGAAACGATCCGCGGCCAGATGATGGCCATCGTCCTTGGCGGCATTGTTCTGGTAGCGGTCATCGGCAAGTTCAGCGAGGAGATGCTGAAGCGCCAGCGTGGCGGGATCATGGGGATCGAGGAGTTCAGTTTGTCCGTCTCGACCGCTGCGCGTCTGCTGGCCGCGAAATCGCCGGAGCTGCGCGCGGGCGAACTCGCGGCCTGGCATGCGGCGGGAGTCGATGTCGCGCTGATCGAAAGCCGGACGCTGCAGCTTGACTCCCCCTCCTGGGAAACGGCGTGGGTTCTGACCCCGGGTATGGAGTTCTTGCCGGAGGGCTTCGCGTCGGCCCGGATCAAGGACGATCCGGTCCTGATCTTCAGGCTGGACGAGGATCAGGTGCTGCTTTTCCCTGACATCCCGCAATACCTGCTGGGCATTGAGGTCATCTCCTACATCCTCGCGCTCGTCGTGCTGTTCGCGGCCTTTTCGGCGCTTGCCGTGCGCGGGATCGCAGGTCCGGCGCGGCGCATGGCTGACGCGCTCAGCGGGACCGACAGGTTCCTCGCCAGCGGCCGGCCCTTCCGGGTCGAGGGGCCGCGCGAGTTGCGCGCCCTCGCCCATGTGCTGAACGACTTGCGCGACCTGATCCGGCGGCTGCTGGAATCCCGGAACTCCATGCTGCGCAGCGTCAGCCATGATCTGCGCACCCCGTTGACCCGGCTGCAGCTCCGGACCGAGCGGATCGAGGATGTGGCCCTGCGTGCTTCGGTGCAAAATGACATCGCCCAGATGGATGCGATGATCGAGACCACACTCGACTACCTGCGGGACGGCAACGCGCCCCTGACATTCGAGCGTTGCGATCTGGGAAGCATCCTGACCACGATCTGCGACGACTGATCGAGTTCTTGGTCGTGATCCCCATCAGCATCAGGATGCCGATGACCACCGGAAGCGAGACTGGCACTGCCGCGACCCACAGCACCAGCCCGACACCGCAGAGCGACAGCGGCAGCGCGGCAAGCACGGTCAGGGGGGCGAGGACGCTGCCGAACAGCAAGATCAACACGACGGCGACCGCCGTGATACCCGCGCCCATTGCGACGGCGAAGGCAGTGAAGGTGTCGGACTGGTTCTCGGAATCACCGGTATTCGCCAGCCCGATACCGGAGGGGAAGCCGTCATAGGCTCCAAGCCAGGCCATCCCGTCGCTGGGGGCGAAGCCGGGGGCCATGTCGGTCCCGACCTCGATCTGGCGCATCTGCTGGACGCGCCGGATGCTGGCCGTCTGTTCCCCGGTTTCCACGGACGCCACCGCCGCCAGCGGGATCGTCCCGCCCTCCGGCAGGGGCACGGCCAGACGCTCGATGACGGCCATCTCGCCGCGGGCCTCGGGGGCGAGGCGGGCGCGGATTGGGATGCGGCGCGGTCCGTCAAGAAAGACCGGCAGATCGGCGGAGGGCATGCCGGTGGCAGACAGGCGGATCGTCTCGGCCACGGTGTCGGCCGAGATCCCCAGATCCGCATCGCGGTCGCGGTCCGGCACGATCCGCAGCACCGGCTTCGGGCCCGGCATGTCCGAGCCGGGCGACAGGAACATCGGTTCGGCCTGCATCGCCTCGATCAGGCGCAGCGCCGCGGTCGAGGTTGCCTCGCCATCGCGGCCGCGGATGCCCGCGGACACCTCGCGCCCGCCGCCGTCGCGCAACAGGTCGAACCGGGCGCCGGGGATCGTCAGCGCCGTGGCCAGACTGGCGCGCAACTCGGAGACCGGGGCGCGATGGTGGCGGTCGGTGAAGCCCACGGTCAGCGTCGCATAGCGAGGATCGGCCAGCCCGGTCGGGCTTTGCCCTGCATGGACCAGCACCGCGCGCACCTCCGGCACGGCCTTCAGCGCCGCGGTCGCCGCCAGCGCGACCTGCTCTGTCTCGGCCAATGTCGCGCCCGGCGGCAGCTCCATGGCGACGGTCGTGCTACCGGCGTCCATCTCCGGCAGGAAGATCGCCGGGGCAGAGGCGAGCAACACGAGCCCCGCCACAAAACTTGCCGCTGCCAGCCCCATCGTTGTCCACCGCCAGCGGACGGCCAAGGGCCACGATGCGCCGGAAGGCGGGCAGGTCATGCTCCTCTGCCGGGCTGTCCTTGAGGAAGCGCGCGGCGAGAATCGGCGTAAACAGCCGCGCCACCAGCAGCGAGAAGAACACCGCGATGGCGACGGTCAGGCCGAACTGGCGGAAATACTGGCCGATGGTGCCCTCCATTAGCCCCACCGGCAGGAACACCGCGATGATCGTCGCCGAGATAGCAACCACGGCGAGCCCGATCTCGTCGGAGGCGTCGATGGCGGCCCGCCAGGCGCTTTTGCCCATGTGGCGGTGGCGGGCGATATTCTCGATCTCGACAATCGCATCGTCCACGAGGATGCCGGTCACCAGCGTGATCGCCAGCGTCGACACGATGTTGAGCGAGAAGCCGAGTTGCTGGATGACGAAAAAGGTCGGGATCACCGACAAGGGAAGCGCGAGCGCGACGATCAGCGTCGCCCGCCAGTCACGCAGGAACAGGCAGACCACGATGATCGCCAGGGCCGCGCCTTCGGCCAGGGTATACATCGCGGCGGTGCAATTGCCGGTGGTGAGAGCGACGGTCTCGGCAACCAGAGTGAAATCGCCGTCGAGCCCCGCCAGCACGCGCTCCACCGCGCGCCCGGCCTCGAGGTCCGAGGCGGTCCGCGCGGGGTAGACCGCAATCCCCACTGCCTCGCGCCCGTCGAGCAGCGCAGAGCTGCGCCGGTCCCCGGTGCCGTCCTCGATGCGCGCAACGTCGCGCAGCCGGATATGCGGGGTCACCGCGATGTCGCCGAGGTCCGCAAAACTTGCGGCGGTGTCGATCCGCAAGGCGCTGTCGCGGCCCCCGGCCTGCGACGTGCCGACGGCGCTGTCGATGTGCTGGCTGGCCAGCGCGGCCGCGACTCCGGCAGCGGTCAGGCCGAAGGACTCCAACCGCGCGGGGTCCAGCAGGATCTCGATCTCGCGCTCGGCCCCGCCCATGCGGTCGACCCGGCGAACCTGCGGCAATTCCTGCGGGCGGCGGATCACGGTGTCATCGACATGCCAGGTCAGCTCTACCGTGCTCATGCCGGGAACCTCGACCGCATAGGTCAGGATCGGGGCATCCTCCTGCTCCACCCGCTGGATGACGGGCGTCTCCGCCTCGGGCGGGAGGTCGACCGCCGAGACGGCGTCGCGCACTTCGGCCACTGCGCGGTCCACCGGGACCGAGGTGGCAAATTCCACCTCGATGACGGCGCGACCCTCCTCGATCGCCGTCTCCATCCCGTCGAGACCTGCCAGCGAGGACAGGCCATCCTCGATCGGCATCGCGATCTCGGTCTCGATCTGGTCGGGAGCGGCATCGTCCAGCGTCAACGTGACGCTGACCTTCGGCACGTCCATCCGCGGATAGGTCGTGACCGGCAGCCGCTGGAACCCCCAGAGGCCGACGCCCATGAGGATCGCGAACAGCAAGATCGGTGCCAGCGGCTTGCGGATTGCCCATGCTGAGATCTTCATGGCAGCGACGCCTGCGACTGCGACTGCGGTATCAGGATCTCGCCGCTGGCGAAGGCCCCCGCGACGGCCTCGCCGTCAAGCGAGATGCGAACATGGCCGAGCCGGGTGTCAGGGTCGACGCTTCCCCCGATGCTGTCGACATGGCCCGATCGCGGTGTACATGGGTTGGGACATGCGCCATGCCGCGGCCATTGTCGGCATCTACTCGAAACCCATTCCCGAAGTCGCCGACGATATCCGCGACAAGCTCGAGGCGCGTAGTGCGCGGGCCGCCGCGCGGGCCGCAAAGAAAGCGGCAGAATAGGCGAACGGCGGGAGCAGTGACGCGCAGTCGATCCGCCGCGTCAGCGGCGGCGGATGCCTGTCGCTACCGTCATCACCTCATCCCGATCCATGCCGAGGTGCCAGTGCATGTGAAGAAGCGACTTCCCCTAATGAGGGGAACCGTGACTGCTTCTACGCAGGAAAAAGGCAGGTGGAATGCACCGACTCTCGGTGTGTATCTGACACGCCATAATGCCCGACCGTGTAAACCGATTTGTAAACCGGAGAGGCTGTTCAAGACGGAAACTGCATAACCCCTTGAAAGCCTTGGAGGCGGGTACCGGAATCGAACCGGTCTTCACGGATTTGCAATCCAGTCGATTTTCCGATGAAATCAAGCCTGTAGCCCCGGAAAAGTATCACGACAAACCGGGAACGACTGGCGAACGTGATACCGGCCCCCGCGCCTCGAAATCCATCCTCTCGAAGTGCATGAAGGCCGAGCACAAGCGCATGTCGCGGATGCTGGGCTACTGCCTGACCCTCGGCAATCCCGATGGCTGGCGCGCATTCGGGTTCGTGGCGGAGGCCCGGCTGACCCGAAATGAACGCGCGGCGCTGGCCTTCACGGTGCTGAACACCCTTGAGCCTGACGAAGCCGAGATGACCGCCGCTGCAGCCGTCCAGGCGGCGGGGGCACCGTTGCCGCCGTTCCTCGGCGGGATGGAGGAAGCGCGGGACTGGGCCGCCTGTGCCCGGCGTTCCGAACTCAAGGCATATGTGCTGGCGGCATTCGAGGCGCTGCGGGACACGGATAAGGCCGCCTTCCTCGCCTATGCGCAAGGGGGGCAGTCGGCATGATCATTCAGCGCGCCCCCCTGACCGATGCCCTGCCGTTCGATCTGGCCACTGTGGCCGAACACTGCCGGGCCGAGGCTTCAGAGTATGAGAATGATCTGACCCGCATGGCGTCGGCTGCGGCTTCCGAACTTGAGGTCTATGCACAGCTCGCATTGCTGGAAACGGCAATCACCGTCACGCTGGAACGTGGCCCGGCCCGTTCGGTCTTCGATCTGCCCGTTGCCCCGCTGATCGACGCAATGTCGGTGGCCGTCAAGGTTGACGGGGTTGCCGTCGATACCTTCGCAGTGATCACCGGCCAGCGCCCCGCGATCCGCTTCACCAATGGCCGGCCGTGCGGGCTGGTCGTGATCGAGTATCAGGCCGGGTTCGGCGAGACGGCTGCGGATCTGCCACAAGACATCGCCAACGCGATCTGTGACCAGGCATCGGCCCTCTTCGACCTGCGCGGCGCGGGCGACGGCAAGAGCAATGGCATGTCGCCCCATATGGCGCGGGTGGCAGCCAGGTATCGCCGGGTGACCCTCGCATGACGGCCGAGCGTTCCTATACCGGCGATGCCGAGGTTGACCGCCTGCTGTTCCGCTGGGGGCGCGTGGTGCGCGATGCCGAGGGATGGGCGAGGGGCTTTGCCCTGTCCATCCAGCGCGCGCGCAAGAAGCCCGGCTGGACGCCCACGCCCAAGCAGCTCGCAGTGATGCAGCGGATGGTGGCCGAGCTGCCCCAGACCGAAGGCGACGATCCCGGCCCCGATCTGATCGAGGACGTGGCATGAGCTGGCGCGCGGTCAGGTGGGCGATGGAGGCGGCGCAACAGGTGCGCCTGTCGTCTGTGCAGCGTCTCGTGCTGCTGACGCTGGCCTATCATCATAACGACAAGACCAGCTGCTGCATCCCGTCGAATGAGACGCTGCGGGCAGAGACTGGCTTGTCCCGGCGCGCGGTGCAGCTGGCGGTCCAAGCCCTTGAGGCAAGCGGCCTTGTAACCGTCTCCCCGCGCGCTGTTCACGGCATCCAGACCAGCAATCAGTATGACCTGTTCGGCAAGCCGAAGGGGCGCACCACGTGCACCCGTGGGGGCGCATCAGATGCACCCCGGGGGGGCGCACGAAACGGAACAGCAGGGGCGCACCACGTGCACCCGAACTCTTCTTACCCAGAGGGCAGCACATCCAACGTGACGGCGTTCCCTGTTCAGCGCGAGCGAATGCTATGAAACACGATGCGAGTGCTTCGAGCTTCGGGAAGAGCCACGCAGCCGTTGCCGACCTGTTCGGGGATGGTCCCAATGCCGCGACCTCTGGCGGGACAGGACACCGACGCTCTGACTTTTGCATTTTCGCGCGCGACGGGGCCGAAAATCCGGCAGAAATCGCCGTCAATTTTCTCCAATCCCTGAAAATTCCGCAGGGGCCAAGCGCCGGGAATCCCGTTTTTCTCGCGCCGTTTCAGAAGCAATTCGTGGCCGGCGCTATGGCTGATGGCATCGCTGCGGCGGTTCTCAGCATCGGCCGTGGCAATGCCAAGACCGCGCTGTCCGCGGGCATCGCCCTGGGCGCGCTGCTGGGTGTCTGGGATGACCAGCGGCAACGCGAGATCCTCATCGCAGCCAGAACGCGTGAACAGGGCCAGACGGCGTGGAATTTCTGCGCCGGGTTTGCCGAGAGCCTGCCCCTTGAGATCAAGCGCCGGCTGATCTACCGCCGCGCGCCCCGGCTGGAAATCGAGTATGAGGACCAGAACGGGCGGCACCTGCTGCGCGTTCTGGCCGCTGACGGCAAGTCTGCTCTGGGATCTGCGCCGACGCTCTGCCTGCTGGATGAGCGCGGGCACTGGCCGATTGAGAAGGGCGACGAGCTGGAAGCCGCGCTGCTGTCCGGTCTGGGCAAGCGCGGGGGCCGGGCCCTGATCATCAGCACGTCCGCCGCCGACGACACGCACCCGTTTTCCAAGTGGATCGATGACCCGCTGCCGGGCACCTACGTGCAGGAACACCGTCCCTCGCCGGGCCTGCCCGCCGATGACGTGGAATCGCTGCTGGTGGCCAACCCAGGCGCGCTGCACGGCATCGGCTCTTCGCTGGAATGGCTGCAGGCGACGGCCGGGCGGGCGATTGCGCGCGGCGGTTCCAGCCTCTCAAGCTTCCGGCTTTACAACCGCAATGAGCGGATCAGCGACGAAACCCGGGATAGCCTGATCACCCCGGATGAATGGATGGCCTGCGAGGTGTCCGAGCTGCCGCCGCGCGCCGGCCAGGTCGTGATCGGGATCGACCTTGGCGGCTCTGCCAGCATGACGGCGGCCGCGTTCTACTGGCCCGAAACTGGCCGGCTGGAATGCCTCGGCACCTTCCCGTCGCGCCCGTCGCTCCTTGATCGGGGCCAGGTCGACGCGGTGGGCGATCGGTATGTGCAGATGCACGATCGGGGCGAGCTGACCGTTCTGGGCGACAAGACCGTGCCCGTCTCGCCGTGGCTGGTCGAGGTCATCAAGCACGTGCAGGGCGAGAGCATCGCGGCGATCACGATGGACCGCTACAAGCAATCCGAACTGGGCGAGGCGCTGGACGCGGCCGGCATCCGCGCGCCGATGGCATGGCGGGGGCAGGGCTTCCGCGACGGGGGCGAAGACTGCGAGCGGTTCCGGCGCGCGACCTTTGACGGGAAGGTCAAGGCCCGCCCGTCGCTGCTGCTGCGGTCTGCCTTCGCGGATGCGGTCTGCCTGCGCGACCCGGCGAACAACCTGAAACTGGCAAAGGCCCGGTCAAACGGCCGGATCGACGCTGCGGCGGCAACCGTGCTGGCCGTTGCCGAAGGGGCGCGCATCGCTGGCCGGCCGAGAGCGAAAGCGAGGGTATCATGGGCATGAATGCGAGCCAGCTGGATCGGCGTGTTCAATTTCTGCGGGCAGAGCTGATTGATGACGGCTTCGGGAATGTGACGGGCAGTTTCGAGCCGCTTGGCACCAAAGTCGCGGCATGGCGGCGCGATGTGTCCGATTCCGAGAAGGTCTCGGCGGGCCGCCTGCAGTCCGAGGTCGTGACCCGGTTCCGCGTCCGGTCCACCAGCTTCACGCGCGGGATCACGGCGGCTGACCGCCTGTCCAGCGAGGGTGCGACTTTCGAGATCCTCGGCATCAAGCAGACCGAAGAGCGCCGCACGTTCCTTGAAATCACCGCCGTCGCGGGGGTCTGGGCATGATCGGCGTCCGCAAGCAGCATCACCGGCATTCGCAGAAGATCACCAGGACAAAGCGCTGGAAGGTGCTGCGGATGGCGATCCTTGAGCGCGACGGCTTTCGCTGCAAGCACTGCGGCTGCGGCGGGCGGCTTGAGGTGGACCATATCCACCCGGTCAGGACGCACCCTGACCTGTCCTATGCGCCGGGCAACCTGCAGTCGCTCTGCCCGTCCTGCCACACCAAGAAAACCAGAATCGAATGCGGGCACCCCCCGCTTGCCGATGCCCGCCAGCAGTGGCGGGGCTTCGTCGCGGATCTTGAGCGCGACCACCAGAAACCGAAACCGAGCATCCTAGGAGATACCAATGCTTGAATCCGTGAAGATCACCCGGCGACAGTCGGAAATCCGCCAAGCCCTTGCTGGGCTGGTGGGCAAGGAAAAGCCGACCGAAGACGAGGTGCGCAACATCGAGGCGATGGACCTTGAGTTTCGCCAGAACGAAACCCGCTACCGTGCAGCGCTGATCTGCGAAGACACCGAGCGGCGCGAAGCCGGGGCCGAGCTGGAAACCCGTTCGGGCAAGGAATGGGCCGAGCTGATGGCCGGTTTCGAGATGCGCCAGGTGGCGTTCGCGCTGGACGAGGGCCGCGCGCTGTCGGGCAAGACGGCCGAGATCGTGACCGAGCTGCGCAACGCGGGCGGCTTCCGGGGCATCCCCGTGCCGTGGGCGGCGCTGGAACAGCGCGCGGGCGAGACCATCGCCAGCGGCACCCCGGCGCCCACCCAAACGCGCCCAATTATCGACAGAATCTTCCCAGACTCGGCGGCATCGCGCATGGGGGCGCAGATGATCAGCATCGACGCGGGCGCGGTGGAATGGCCCGTGACGACTTCGGCGGTGTCGGCAGGCTGGGCCGATGGCGAGCTGGCGAACGTGGCCGGCCCGACCACCTATGTCACCACGGACCGCCCCCTGACCCCGGATCACAACCTGGGCGTCCAGATGCGGATCAGCCGCAAGACCCTGAAACAGGCTGGTGATGCGCTGGAACAGGCAGTGCGCCGGGATATGGCCGGCGCAATGGGCGCGGCGATGGACCGGGCGGTGTTCATCGGCACCGGCGCGAACGGCCAGCCCCTCGGCGTCATCACCGGGGCAGCCACCTATGGCATCACCAGCACGGCGGTTGCCGATGAGGTGACTTGGGCGGCGTTCCGCGCGGCGGTCGTGCGCTTCATGGTGGCGAACGCGGCCGGCTCGCCCGATGCCGTGCGCGCCCTGATCCGCCCGGAAATGTGGGCATACCTGGACGGGCTGCTGATCGACGGCACGGCGGTTTCCGAATGGGACCGGCTGCTGAAGAGCATCCCGGCTGGCAACATCGCCATGACGACGAACGGGCTGGCCGCGCCTGCCGGCGATCCGCTGGCGGTGTCTTCGCTGCTGACCACGGCGGCGGGCGGTGTCGCCCCGATCTTCGTGGGCGCGTGGGGCGCGGTGGACGTGATCCGCGACCCCTTCACCGACGCGCAGTCGGGCGGCCTGCGGATCACCGCGCTTGCCACGATGGACCTGACGGTTGCGCGCCCGGCGCAGCTCGAGGTTCTGACCGGCCTGGAACTGGCGGCGGCTGCCTGATGCTCTGGGCCGCGCATGGCAGCGCGCTTGAGCTGCGCACCGAGGGCGGGGCAACCCGCCTTCGGGCAACCTTCCCCTATGGGGCGGAGGCCGAGCTGGCACCGGGGCGGCGCGAGGTCTTCGCCAGCCGGGCATTCGCGGCCCGCATCGAGGCGGGCGAGGACATCCATCTGCTCGCCGGCCACGACTATGAAAAGCCCCTCGCCTCGCGGGCGGCGGGCAACCTGCAAGTGACCGATACCGACGCGGCGCTTGTGATCGAAGCGACCATCGACGGCACCACCACTTGGGCGCGCGACTTTCTGGCGGCGCACGGGGCGGGGCTGATCCGGGGCATGTCGCCGGGATTTCGCGTATCGCCAGGCGGCGAGCGGATCGAGAGCCGGGGCGATGCCTTGCTGCGCACCGTCACGGCGGCAGAGCTGTTCGAGGTCTCGGCAGTGACCCGCCCGGCATATGACGGGGCGCAGATCGAGGCGCGGAGCTGGCAGCCGGTGGCGCAGCCCGCGGCGCGCCTGGTCAATCATCTGAACCGTTGGAGGGTCTGACATGGGCATTCTGAGCCTGTTCCGCCGCAAGCCTGTCGAAACCCGGTCCTCTGGCAGCGGCTACACCGCGCAGATCATGGCCGCCCGCGAATCCTACATCAGCGGCGGTTCCGGCATCGGGGAGCTGACCGCGACCGTGCAGGGCTGCGTGAGCCTCTGGGAAGGGGCCTTCGCGCTGGCCGATGTGCAGGGCACGAACATGCTGACGCGGGCGCACATGGCTCTGCTGGCGCGGGCGGCGGCCCTGCGCGGCGAGGCGGTCATGCAGATCACCGGCGACGGGCTGGTGCCCTGTGCCGACTGGGATCTGTCCACCCGCAACGGCATCCCCCGCGCCTACCGCGTGTCGGTATCCGAAGCGGGCGGCGGCTCCACCAGAACCGTGCTGGCGGCCGAGGTGCTGCATCTGCGCATCGGCTCTGACATGGTGGCCCCTTGGACTGGCATCGCGCCGCTGCGCCGCGCGCCGCTCACCGCCGAGCTGCTGCACCAGGTGGAAAGCGCGCTGCGCGATGTTTACCGGGATGCCCCTCTTGGTTCGCTGATCATCCCGCTGCCCGAAGGCTCTGCCGATGACATGGCGACGATGCGCGCGGCCTTCCGTGGCCGGCGCGGTTCTTCGCTTGTGGTCGAGGGCGTGGCGCAGGCGACGGCAGCCGGCATGAACCCGAACCTTGGCAAGTCGCCCGATCAGCTTTCGCCCGACCTGTCGAAGTCCATGACGCGCGAGACGCTGGAAGCGGCGCGGGATGCAATCTGCATGAGCTTCGGCGTCCTGCCCGGCCTGATGAACAAGGCGACCACGGGGCCGATGGTGCGCGAGGCGCAGCGCCACCTTGCCGGATGGGTGCTGCAGCCGCTGGCCGAGCTGCTGGCCGAAGAGGCAACCGCCAAGCTGGGCGCGGCGGTGATGATCGACGTGGGCCGGCCGCTGCAGGCGTTCGACGCCGGTGGCCGGGCGCGGGCACTGGCGCAGATCATCGAGGCGATGGGCCGCGCGAAGGAGCTGGGGCTGTCACCGAAGGAAATGGAATCGGCGCTGCTGTCGGTCAACTTCGGAGGCGGCGACAACCTGGCATGAGACAGGCAGGATGCGCCCGGATCTAGTCCGTCCAAAGCATCCCCGTTACTCGGCATGTGGGTAAACTCCGAGAGAGCGCGGCCGCCGAAATCCTCAGAAGGGGGCATGGAGCTTGATAGGCCGGGACGCTACTTCGTCCCGGCCTCGTCGTTACTTCCGAAACAGGTTAGCAACGTCAGTTTCAAAGTCATTGCCGCCGCCCCTGACGGCATCCGAGCACAATGATACAAGCTTGAGAAATTTCCCGTCGCTCGCCTTTGGTTTGCCATTGTGTTCGTTTATCCAGAGACTGATCGCCATTTGGTAGGCGACTGCCGCAAAGTCATTTGGCGCTATTTTGACTGTCTGATCTGCCACTTTTAATTCCCTCTAAGACGTTTCTAACAAATTCTGGCCGCGATGGCTCAGGATTGACCTTCGCCCGCTCCGCGTCGACCCAAGCCAAAAGCTCAGGCTGCAGGCGAACGCCGATCAGCATTCCCTTGCCGGTAGGGGCCGGGCCACGCCTGCCTTTTCGGGTTAACACGGTTTTTTCTTGATCGCTCATGCAAACCCGGATAACACAGTAAGCGAGCCGAAGGAAGTTGGCGCTTCACTTCGGCTCTAACCGAAACCCTGATCTATGGAGGATCAGCGCATGGCTGTGCATTGCCATAACACCCCCGGCTTGCCCGGTGAAACCCTTTCCGAAATCCACGACATGCTGACGCTCGCGCTGGACGCGACCGCGCGCCCGAGCGGCTACAGCCAGGGCGAACGCGAGGCGCGCAGCTACATGCGCACCGCCCTGCGCCGCACCCAAACGCTGCTGGAGGGCCGGGTATGAACCGCCGCACCCTTCTGGCAGCGCTGCCCGCGTCCGGGGCAATGCTGATCCTTTCGTCCTCTGCGCCGGCCGTGGCTGCGGAACCCATTTCAACCGCTTCGGCTCCACCCGCCCCTGCGCGTAAGAGCGCGGACGCGCTGCTTTCCCTGCCCTTCGTCCGCAATACCTCCCGGGCAGAACAGCGCGCCGGGCTGCCGCCGCGCCTGTTCTGGTCTGTGAAGCCGAGCGGCGACTATGGCCGGGACTGCGACACCGGCAGCGCCTATGCCATACAAGCGCTTGATTACATGGCCGAGCATCGCATGCCACACCTCATGCAGTGGGCGGTCCTCGACATGATCCGCCATGTTCAGGAGCGAACGGGGATCGAAGTCGGCTTCCTGTCGGTCTTCGGGAATTACGGGATGGCCACACGCATGATCATCAATGGCAACCTGCCGAAGGTGGCCTGATCGGGCGCTCAGGTGATTCGCTTTCGCGCAAGTCATCGCACTGCTTTTGGTGAGCAAAAACGGTGAGTTAAAGGCGCTAACCCTCTTAAACGGGCTTAAAGGGCTATTGAAGGGGGGTTTTAACGTTTTCCTAACATATTGAAATCGAACGGAAAAAGTGGAACACTTCGGGTGAGCATCAAAACTGCTCGCCCGTCGCCCTATGCCAACCCCGGCTCCACACTATCCTCTTGCAATACTCAATAGGTCGGCTATGTTCTTGCTGAAACCAAGAGGTGAACCATGATCGACCTGCCCACGAAAACCAATCTGCGCGCGACCACGAAACTGGCCTGCGAGATCGCAAACACGAACCCTGATCGCTTCAACGAGGCGATCCATGCCGGCTTCTACCCCTGCGCCCCGAAGACCACGCCAGGCAAGGCGCGCTCGTTCAGCGTCGATGACATCGTGGCGCTGCGCCAATATCAGGGCGAGATGGACCGTGGCATGAGCGCGGCCGCTGCCGGTGCGAAAGCCTGCAAAATTCTGGACTTCATGCAGGTCTATCCCGACGCCCCGCGCGTTTTCATCGTCGCTACCAGCTTCGGGTCGATGGACCGCCTGCTGCCCGAGTTCGACGTGACCCAGGGCTTCATCATGATCAACGACAAGCAGCAGATCGATGTGATCGGCTGCGAGGTGATCAACCTCGACTGGCACCGAGTGCGCATCGTTCACTACATCACCGAAGCCGACAGCAACCGCGTGGTGGGGGACTGACGCAAATGGCTCGCTTCACCCCGATCCTTGCCTGCGAAACTACTGCGGCCCAGCTTCTGGACATGAAGCCGGCCGAGTTTCGGGCGGCGGTCGAGGCGGGCCATTTGCCGCGCGGGCGTGAGCTGGTGCCGGGCCTCGTTCGTTGGCCGGTCGAGGATCTGAAGCGCATTGCCAGCGGAGACGCGATTGAGGGCGGGGGCATCCAGTGGTGAAGCGCAAGAAATACCTCTGGGATCACCCGAGCGGCCGGGTCTATTTTCGGCGCGGCAAGCTGCTTGTGCGGATGCTGGCACCGGAGGGCACCGCGGAGTTTGACGCTCAGTACTGGGAAATCATGACCGGCAAGCGGGCAGAGGCCAAGCGGTCCTGGTCTGCGCTGATCGAGGTCGTGCGCGGTTCTGACGAGTGGGCCAACCATTCGCCGCGCTACCGCAAAGACCTTGAACCGGTCTTCGCCTACCTGGTCGAGAAGATGGGCAAGCAGGACGTCGCAAGGCTAACCCAAGCCGACATTTACGACGCGATGGACGCGAACCGGCACCGGATCAGGTTCGCCAACTACATAGCGACTGCCATTTCCATGCTCTGCAAGGTCGCGGTCAGAAAGCGCTGGCGGCTGGACAACCCGGCTATCGGCATTACCCCGAAGGCCATGCCGAAGGCCAAGAAGAAGCCGCATGTGCCGTGGCCAGATTGGGCGGTGGAGAAGTTCCGGGCCGAGGCAAAGGAACTTGCGCTGCTGGTCTTCGAGATTGGCGTTGGCACCGTACAACGCCCCGGCGACTGGCCGGGGTTCACGTGGGGCGACTGTGAGTTGGAGGGCGATGGCCTCCTGCGGTTGCGCCAGAATAAGACCGATGTGCCGCTGGAGCTGCCTTGCACAGAGGCATTGAAGCAGGCGCTTGAGAGCGCCAAGGCGAAGTTGCCCTTCACACCGCTGCCAAGCCGCCCGATCCTCTGCACCCCGTCTGGGGGCAGGATGGGGTATCGCTACATCGCAGACATGATGCTGAAAGAGCGCAAGCGGCTGGGGCTGGAGGCTTTCGACCTTCACGCCCTTCGCTATCGCGGTGTGAAGGAACTGGCATGGGCCGGGTGCGACGACGACGAGATTGCGAGCTACAGCGGCCACACGACGAAAGCGATGATCGCCAAGTATGCGGGCGAGGCGCGGCAGCAGATGCGAGCGAGGCAAGCTCGACTCAAGCGCCAGTGAACGGAACAGGCCCGGAACAAGAACGTGATACCCGAGGTGATACCCAATGAGCAAGCACGCGGCTAACCCCTTGAAAACCTTGGAGGCGGGTACCGGAATCGAACCGGTCTTCACGGATTTGCAATCCGGTGCGTAACCTCTCCGCCAACCCGCCGCCGGAGGTGTGCCGCACTTATACCATGGCTGCGGGCCGTGCAAGCGCCTCGCGTGCCGTGCTGGTGGCTGCAAGTGCCTCGGGGGGTTGTGCCGGCTGCGCCACGCCTCTGCGCCTGTGCACAGATGGCGCTGCAAGCGCCGTTGCCGCGCCTGCCGTTCTGTGGCAAGACGAGCGCAGGAAATTCAGACCGAAGAGTTCACTCATGGCTGACTACGCACAGCGCCGCACGATGATGGTCGATACGCAGGTCCGGCCGAACGATGTGACCAAGTTCCCGATTATCGAGGCGATGCTGGCCATTCCGCGCGAAAGTTTCGTGCCGGCCGCCCTGCGCGAGGCCGCCTATATGGGCGAGAACATCACCATCGGCCCGCGCCGCGTGGTGCTCGAGGCGCGGACGCTGGCAAAACTGCTCGATGCGCTCGACATCCAGCCGACCGAGCTGGTGCTCGATATCGGCTGCGGGCTTGGCTATTCGGCGGCGGTAATCGCGCGTCTGGCCGAGGCTGTCGTGGCCGTCGAAGAGGATGAGAGCCTGGCCGCCGAGGCGCAGGCCGTGCTGTCCGAGGCGGGCGCCGACAATGCCGCGGTGATTGCCGGGCCGCTGGTGGCGGGCGCTGCCAAGCACGGACCCTATGACGTGATCACCATCGAGGGCGCCGCCGAAACCGTGCCCGAAGCGATTCTGGCGCAGCTGAAAGAGGGCGGCCGCATCGGCTGCATCTTCATGGAGGGCGCCCTGGGCGTCGCCCGCGTCGGCCATAAATCCGACGGTGCGGTGACCTGGCGCTTTGCCTTCAACGCATCGGCCCCGGTTCTTCCCGGGTTTGAAAAAGGCCGCGGCTTTATTCTGTAAGGCCGCTTTTCTGCATCTGGCGCGACGGAAACCCGCGCCCGGTGCGTGACAGACGCGGGGCGCAAGACGCGAAGCGCAAGCCTCGCCCAAGGGCGAACCGGGACTCGGGCAGAACAGGACGGCATCGATGGCTTATCAGACAAGACGGACGGGTTGGCGCGCAGCAGCCCTTGCGGTGGGGCTGGCCCTGGCGATAGCGGCCCCGGCCCGGGCGGAAACGCTCGCCGATGCGCTGGTCTCGGCCTATCGGCAGTCCAACCTTCTGGAACAGAACCGCGCCGTGTTGCGCGCCACCGATGAGGATGTGGCCGGCGCCATCGCCGCGCTGCGGCCGGTCTTCGCCTTCGTCGCCGACTCCGGCTATTCCCGCACCGCGGTGACCAGCGGATACTCGGCCTCGATCGGGCTCAGTGCCTCGCTCACGCTGTTCGACAGCGGCCGCTCACGGCTGGGCGTGCTGATCGCGCAGGAGAGCGTTCTGGCCGCCCGCGAATCTTTGGTCCAGGTCGAACAGGGCGTGCTGCTGGATGCCGTCAGCGCCTATTTCGACGTGCGCTCTGCGACCGAGAGTGTGGCGATCAACGAGAACTCCGTCCGCGTTATCGGCGAGGAGTTGCGGGCCGCCGAAGACCGCTTCGAGGTCGGCGAGGTGACCCGCACCGACGTGGCGCTGGCCGAGGCACAGCTTGCTGCCGCGCGGGCCGGTGCGGCCGCGGCCTCGGGCAATCTCAGTGTCGCGCGAGAGGCCTACAAGGCGGCCACCGGCCATTATCCGGCGGCGCTGGCGCCTGCCCCCCGCCCGCCTGCTCTGCCGGCGACGCTGGACGAGGCCAAGGCCATCGCCCTGCGCACCCATCCCTCGCTGCGCGAGGCACAGCGCCAGGTGGCCGTGTCCGAACTGCAGGTGAGCCTTGCCTCGGCACAGCGCGGACCCAGCGTCGATGCCACGGTCCGGGCTGGCCGCACCGACACCGGCGATGACACGATGTCCGCAGGCGTCAGCCTGTCGCAGCCGATCTATTCGGGCGGCGCGCTGTCGTCGCTGCACCGCCAAGCCATTGCCGGCCGCGACGCCTCGCGCGCCGCGCTGCTGCAGGCTGGCGTGAATATCGGACAATCGGTGGGCGAGGCCTGGTCGGCCATCGCCGTCGCCCGCGCCCAGATCAGCGCCACCGACGAGCAGATCCGCGCCGCGACCGCTGCCTATGAAGGTGTGCGCGAAGAAGCCAATCTCGGGGCCCGCACCACGCTCGACGTGCTCGATGCCGAGCAGGACCTGCTTGATGCCCGCGCAACGCGCATTGATGCCGAGGCCAATCTGCAAGTATCGATTTATTCGCTTTTGGCCTCTATGGGTCTGTTGACCGCAGAGCATCTGAACCTCGGGATCCCGACCTATGACCCCGCCGCGTATTACGAGGCTGTCAAGAATGCGCCGCTTACCAGCACGCAGGGCAGAAGCCTTGACCGCGTGCTGCGCGCCATCGGCCAGGAGTGACCTGCGCGCCGCGCGCCTGTGCGGCACGTTGCTGTCATGTCCGGTCCGCCGCGGTTGTCTTGTGGCCCGGTCGGGGCTAACCTTGGCCAATTCCAGAAGGGGGCATGATGTCTGACCCGATGACCAAGGTCGAAATCGAGGATGTGCTGTCCTCCATCCGCAGGCTGGTGTCCGAGGATCAGACGGTGCCGCAGGGCGCCGCCACTTTGCGGCCGGAGCCCTCGCGCCCCGCCGCCATGCATCCCCGCCCGGTCTTGAGCGCGGCCCCAGTGAAGGCGGCTGAAGGCGAGGCCGAGGAAACGACGGGTGAAGGTGATAGCTCGTACATTGCGCCCGACTCGCTGCAGGGTCTGCACGCGGAGGAGCCCCAAGAGCCTGCCCTCGACGAGCTCGAGCCTGAGCCTTCGCACGAAGCGCAGGCCCAGCCCGATCCCTTGGTGCTGACCCCGGCGCTGCGCGTGGTGGACCACGACTCCGCCAGCCTACGCGCCAGCCTGGAGGAGACCATCGCCGAGCTCGAGGCGGCAATTTCCGGGTCCGGTGGCGACTGGGAGCCGGATGGCAGCGAGCCGGACAGTCCGGTCGAGTTCGACGAATTCGCAACCAGCCTCGCGGCAGTCGTTTCCGCCGGTCCGGCAGCGGTGGACGATGCCGGAGAGACGGAGATCGGGGCTGCGCCGGAAGAGTTTGCCGCGATGGACGCAGGGCTGGACGGCGCAGCGCAGGATGACAGCTCTCAGGATGCCGAGCCCGCGGCCGAGGAGGCAAGTTCGCCCGTGGCCGACAGTCCGGTCCGGCTTGTCTCCGACAGCGGCGATGCACGGCCCGAGGGGCTGTGGAGCCAGTATCCCGAGACGATGGAATGGTCCGCTCCGGGCGATCTGACCGAGCATGGGGCGGAGGGCAAGGCGGAGGGGCTGGAGCTTGCGCCGGAAGAGCCCGAGACTGCCGCACTCGATGAGCCTGAGGCGCTTGCACCTGAGGAGCCTGAGGCGCTTGCGCCGGAACAGCCGGATGTTCTGCCGGGGGACACCGCGGCAGATGCCTATGCCGACCCGGAGCCCGACCTCGCAGACCGCTTCTGGGCGGCCGAGGCCGAGGATATGGACCCGGGCGAGCCGGACTTCCCCGAAGCGGCCCGGTCCGACGCCCCGGACTGGCAGGACGACCCCGTGCCGGACAACCAGCCCCGCCGACTGCATCTTGCAGGTGGTCTTGGTTGGGGCGCGACGCCGCCGATCTCGGCCGCAGGCCGCGGCTGGCTGCGCGGCGAGCCGGAGGACACCGACCTGCTGGAGGCCGAGGAAGACGACGAGGACGGCCTCTTCGACGATGTCGAGGAGACGGTTCTGGACGAGGTTGCGCTACGTGCGCTGGTGTCCGAGATCATCCGGCAGGAGCTGCAGGGCACACTCGGCGAGCGCATCACCCGCAGCGTGCGCAAGCTCGTTCGGCGCGAGATCCAGCGGGCCCTGGCGTCGCGCGACTTCGAGTAGCCACACGGCCAGCCACGGCGCGCTTCCTAATCCGAACATGCAAAAACAAGACGCGCCCCCGGTGGGGCGCGTCTTGCAAGCCTTGTCGGCAGCGAAGTGGCCGGGTCAGGCGGCTTCGGCTTCTTCCAGCGCGTGACGGCGCTCACTTTCCTCGCGCGACAGCGCGACAGAGGTGCGGACACCCTTCGACACGAATTCCATCAGGCCCTTGACCACCCGCTCGTTCGGGTCGATCCCGGCACAGGACAGCACTTCGCGCCCGTCACGGGACCGCGCCCAACGGGCGATCTGTTCCGGCCCGTTGCCGTATTTCTTGTCATCGGCAATCGCATCATCAAGGGCGGCGAGGACGACGGCGGCGAAGAGTTTGCGCGCGCGCTGGCCTTGCTCGTAGTTGAATGCGGTGCCGTCAACGAAATCGCGCATTTTGTGTGGTCCTTTTTTATTGCTCTTGCGTCTGTTGGCGTGCGGCCGAATATGTCTAATCCCGAGTGATTCGGGGGACCCTATTTCGTATGGCAGTCATGCACCTGTTGCATGGCTTAGGGCCTCGCGTCACCATCTTTCGGTTGCTTGCCACAGGGCAGCCACCCAGATATAGGTGCGGGCGATACGCCATCAACCAGTCCACGAGGCTTTAAGTTCCATGCCCAAGATCAACGGCAACGAAATCCGCCCCGGTATCACCGTGGAGCATGACGGCGGCCTGTGGGCTGCGGTCAAGGTCAGCCATGTGAAGCCGGGCAAGGGCGGGGCCTTTGCCCAGGTCGAGCTGAAGAACCTGCGCGACGGGCGCAAGCTGAACGAGCGCTTCCGGTCGGAAGACAAGGTCGAGCAGGTGCGGCTGGAGACGAAAGACCAGCAATTCCTGTATGAAACCGATGGAATGCTGGTGTTCATGGACAGCGAGACCTTTGAGCAGACCGAGCTTCCGGCCGACCTTCTGGGCGATCGCCGGCCGTTCCTGCAGGACGGGATGACCGCCTCGATCGAGTATTACGGCGAGGAAGCCCTGTCGGTGCAGCTGCCGCAGAAGGTGATCTGCAAGGTGGTGGACACCGAGCCTGTGCAGAAGGGCCAGACCGCGGCGAACAGCTACAAGCCGGCGATCCTCGACAATGGCGTGCGCGTCATGGTGCCGCCCTTCGTGGGGCCGGGCGAGGATATCGTCGTGCATACCGAGCTGATGGAATATTCCGAGCGCGCCTGAATTCAGGTGCCGAGCGAGACAAGGCCGCGCCGCAGGGTGCGGCCTTTTGCGATTCCGGGGGCGGGGGTTAACGCGGCGGGGCGGGTCGTGACGGGGGCGCACGTTGCAAAACCGCCTGACGGTTGTGCAAAGCGGTTAACGCAGCGGCGCGGCGTGTTGACGCAGCGTTCGGTGGGGTGGGGCTGGAGAGGCTCTGGGGCGGGATACAGAAGGCATACAGAAGCCATATGTATGTCGTATGTAAAGGGAATTGGTCGGGAATAGCGGGCCGGTCGGATCGGGCGGGAACAGGCGAGGCACTGCCTCGCCCCGCCCGTGCGGGACGTGTACCCCCGGAGCCACCGGCAGCATTAGACCGTGTGAGGACAGCGCCCGACCTGGCGGGCGAGAGGCGCCCGCCAAGGGCGGGGCGGGCGCTGTCCGGGCCCTTTGGGGGCCCGTCCGGTTGGGTTGAGATGGCGGTGCGTGGCGAAGGCGATGGCCTTCGCCAAGGAGAGCGGTGCGAGTGGCGGCAGTTCCTCGCCTTTTTCCGCCAGAACAGAGCGGCATGAGGTTTGGAAGAGAGTCGAAACCCTACTCCGCCAACCGCACCTTTGCATCCCCCGCCAGCATCTCGCCCTGTGCCCGGTCGAAGCGCAGGAAGGCGATGCCCTTGCCGCCAGACTGGGTGTAGAGCGTCCCCGCAGGTTTCCCGTCCGCCAGAAGCTCGGTCCCGACCGGGGCAGCGCCCTCCACCACAACCGTGCGGAAGCCCTTCCGCAGCTCGGTCTTGTGCTTCATCCGGGCGGTGACTTCCTGCCCGACATAGCAGCCCTTGCGGAAGTCGACGCCGTTCAGCCGCTCGAACCCGGCCTCGAGGATATAGGTGTCATCCGGGATCAGCTCCGCCCCGGTTTCGGGGATGCAGGCGGCGACGCGGATCGCGTCCCAGTCGATGGGATCTGCAGCCACGGGCCCTTCGGCGGCGGTGTAGAGCCGCCAGCCGAGGGTCGCGTCGCGCGGGTCGGGGACTGCCGCCACCGGGGCCGGGCCGAGGCCGCGCCAGACATGGATCTCGGTGGGGGTGATCTGCACATCGGCGCGCAGGCGATACATCGACAGGCGGCGTGTAAAGGCCTCGGCGATGGTGTCCTTGATGTCGAGGAGTATGGCCTCCCCGTCGGGGATCAGCAGGAAATCGGCCAGATACTTGCCCTGCGCCGTCAGGAACGCGGCATAGACCGGGCCTGCCGCCAGCTTGCGCAGGTCATTGGTGACGAGCCCTTGCAGGAAAGCCTCGCGGTCGGCGCCGGTGATGCGGAACACCTTGCGGTCCGGGGCGCGTTCCCCAGAGGCCATTGCCGTGGCTGCTTCGGTCATCTCGCCGCTCTCCCGTTCTGTCTGCGGATCATATAAGCACCAAGGCTGGGGGAAACCACCAGCGAGGGGGCGAGATGCGCGCACCGATTTCCATCGTGATCCCGACGTTGAATGCGGCGGCGGAGCTGGGGCCCTGCCTTGCGGCGCTGACCGAAGGCCTGCAGGCCGGGCTGATCCGCGAGCTGATCGTCAGCGATGGCGGGTCGGGCGATGGCACATTGGCGCTGGCCGAGGCGGCGGGGGCCTTGGTGGTCAGCGGTGCGCCGGGACGCGGCACGCAGGTGGCGCGCGGGGTGGCGGCGGCGGGCGGGGCCTGGCTGCTGATCCTGCATGCCGATACGCGGCTGGCGCCGGGGTGGAGCGGGGCGGTGGCAGCGCATATCGCCGGACCGGAGCGGGCAGGCTGGTTCCGGCTGCGGTTTCGCGGGGGCGGGGCGGCGGGGCGGATCGTGGCGGGCTGGGCGAACCTGCGCTCTCGGCTGGGGCTGCCTTATGGCGATCAGGGGCTGCTGGTGCCGGCGGCGCTGCTGGCGCGGGTGGGCGGCTATCCGGCGCTGCCGCTGATGGAGGATGTGGCGGTGGCGCGGCGGCTCAGGGGGCAGATGGCGCCGCTGGCCTCCGTCGCCGAGACCTCGGCGGCGCGCTATCTGGCCGAGGGCTGGTTGCGGCGGGGGGCGCGGAACCTTTGGTTGCTGGCGCGCTATCTGGCCGGGGCCGATCCGGCGCGGCTGGCGCGGGAGTATCGGCGGCGGCGTTAGGCTTCAGGCGAGGAAGGCGCGGATGGCAGCCTCGAACTCGCGCGGCTTTTCGGCGTGGAGCCAATGGCCGGCGCCGGGGATCTTGGCCTGCTTCGCCTGCGGGAACAGCGTCTTGATGATCTCGCGGTGCTCGGGCTGGATATAGTCGGAATTGGCGCCGGCGAGGAACAGGGTCGGGCCGTCGAACTGCCCTTCCGTGCCGGGCCAGCCGGTGATGCGGTCCATCTCATCGCGCAGCAGCGACAGGTTCAGCTTCCAGCGCGGGGGCGTCGCCTTCAGGTCCAGCGATTGCAGCAGGAAGGCGCGGGTGCCGTCATCGGGGATGGCGGCGGCAAGCTGGTCATCGGCCTCGCCGCGGGTGGTGAGGGTTGCGAGGGGCAGGGCCTGCAGCGCCTCGGCCAGATGCGACTGGCTGTGGCCATAGGCGACGGGGGCGATGTCGGCGACGATCAGGCGGCGCAGGAGGCCGGGTTCGGTCAGCGCCAGCTGCATCGCCGCCTTGCCGCCCATCGAATGGCCGAGGATGTCGGCGCGGCCACCATGGGTGCGGATGACGCCGGCGAGGTCATGGGCGAGGTCTTCGTAGCCATGCGCCTCGGTCCAGGGGCTGTCGCCGTGGTTGCGCATGTCGACGGCGATCACCTGCCGGTCATCGGACAGGCGGCGGGCGATCACGCCCCAGTTGCGGGCAGAGCCAAAAAGGCCATGCACGATCAGCAGCGGCGGCTGCGCGGTGGGGGCGCCGTGGAAGATGGTGGTCAACATGGCGCCTTGATAGCGCGGGCGGGCGGGGATTTCCAGCGGATGAAGGTTGCAGTAGTGTCGGAGCCGGCGGGCAGAGGGATGGCGAATGGGCAGCGCGAGCGTGCAGCAGATGGCGGACCGCGTGGCGGGGCTGATGGAAGAGCGGCTGCGGATCCGCGGCACCGGGCTGGCGGAGAAGCTGCGCCGCGGCGGGCGCGCCTTGCCGCGCCGGATCAGGGCCGAGGCGGAGGTGTT
Source organism: Frigidibacter albus (assembly GCF_009908165.1). Taxonomy (GTDB): domain Bacteria; phylum Pseudomonadota; class Alphaproteobacteria; order Rhodobacterales; family Rhodobacteraceae; genus Frigidibacter; species Frigidibacter albus. Next base: position 45,717 of record NZ_JAAAUC010000005.1, on the reverse strand, counting down.
GGCGGCGGCGGCCGAGAAGGCGCATGTGCCGAAGCTGCTGATGCAGCTGGATCATGAGCGGGTGGCGGCGGCCTATGACGCCTGCGTGCGCTACCTGGCGCCGCTGGGGCGGACGGCGCGGGTCCGGGGCTATGTGCTGGACCTTGCCGCCGCCTCGGGCTTTGCGCTGGTGGTGACGGCGGCGCTGGTGGTGGGGGTGCTGGTCTGGCGGGGGTTTTTGTAGGGGGCCTGTTTTGAGCCAAGGGATTGCCGGCCCGAAATCTGTGCGAAGAAGTTCACGTAGATCGCTGAGGCCAGCAGCATCGTGACCCAGAACGGCGGGTAGGGGGCGAAGCGCATGTCGAAGATACGGATCACCCGCGCCTCTTCCCACGTCTCCAGCCGGAAGCGCAGGAAGGCGGCCTGTGTCGCCAGCGCGAAGACGAAGAGCGGCGTCATAGCGGTGGACGGGCCAGCCCGGCTGCCAGACCAGCTTGGAGGCAATGATGGCCGCCAGCAGCAGCCCGCCGAAGAGGCAGGCCCAACCTTGCTTGAGCACGAACATCACCAGTTCCGCGAGCGCGAAGGGCAGCCGGGCGCGCGCCCAGTCGCCCATGCGGCGTTCGAGGCTGCGGGTTGGGAGCGGTCGGGTGGGGGTCATGGCCGGGGCTTTACGGCGGGGGTGGGGGGATGCCAGAGCGGGGGGCGCTGGGGGCTGTGTGTGGCGATTGGTAGAGGAGGGGGGTGGGGAGGGCAAGGTGGGGGGTATAGATGGGTGGAGAGACTTTGAGCCCTGAGCCGCCCTGTCATGCCATGCGCCGCGAGGGTCTCTACATCCTCGCAATCGTCTGCGAAACGTATCGCACCTCGACAAACCCAAGCCTCACGTCCACTATTCAGTTGGGTGAAGTCAGCGGGAATCTGTCAAATGGCCGTTACGAAATTGAATGCTTCGGACGCTCTAGACCTTTCAATTGAGCTGCTGGCTGACCTAGAACTTGAGCGGATACCACTTTCAAGCTGTATAATGAAAGCTGCTAGACTTGCTCGCCTAAACGGCGATGAGGAGCATCTATCGATTTTCCAGTTTGAGCTCTCCGGATACCCACATTCCCCTAATGGGGTTTCCTCCGACGTATGGCGCCTATGCAAGGCGGCCGGTCGTGTCAGGAAAGTAAGGCCTAAGGGCAAAGACGGCGAGGACGACCTGAGGGCTGAACTGATAGAGACAGCAAATATAAGGTCCATTGTGGATATTGAAGAAAATGCGGAAACCCTCAAGTTGAGATTGAGCTTTTTCCAGCCACAGCCGGTCAATATAGCATCAGCGAACCCCAATCAGTTTGTGTCCGCGCCGATGCGGAATCTTCGAGCAGAAGCAAGCATCGCAACGAACTACCGTGATGAAAAGGCTACTTTGGCTGCAAGGCGCTCTTTTGTCTATAGCTACGTTTTGTCTAAGCACTTCGAACTGCGCATATCCTCGGCTGCGGAGGATGTCTTTGAAGCATATCGCAGGCGGATCGATGGCTTCCTTGGCGTTCTGATCCCAAGTGAACTACGTCGCCTCGATTCTATTAGGGACAACCTTGATTCAAGCAATCCGGAGGACTGGGCAAATGCGGTGCATAGCTGCCGAAGGCTTTTGCAGGCAGTTGCCGATGCGCTCTACCCCCCGGCAGAGGGAACTGTGAAGGCTGGATCCGGAAGGGCGGTCAAAGTTGGGAAGGATCAGTACATCAATAGGCTCGTTCTGTTTTGCGAGTCCACAGTTAAATCTGTGGTCTCGTCTAAGGTGCTGTGTTCAGACCTTCAGTATATTGGCGAAAGACTCGACGCCGTATTTTCAGCGGTGCAAAAAGGCTCCCATGCTGAGATTGAAGTTTCGGAGGCGCAGCGATTTGTGATTCATACTTACTTGCTGGTTGGAGATATTCTCGATCTAAATGCAGAGCAGTCTGCATCGCCTTCAGGCTTAGAGCCCCCTCCGCTTGGCGAAAGGGAGATAGACGAGGTTCTAGGAATGACAGCCCAGAAGATTTAAGTCCTGAAATTTGCGTGGAGACTTATGCGGTGCTCTCTTGCGTATTGACCGTCACTGCGTGGCGCAGTTCCGAAAAGGCCCGCATTCCTGCCCCCGCCCGCAACCCGCCAACCCGCAGACTGCAGCCGCCCAGTCCGGGCGGATAGAGGCGAGGCACTGCCTCGCCCCGCCCGCTGCGGGACGGATGCCCCCGAGCCGCTGGCCACACGAAACCGACTGAGGCCAGCGCCCGCCGGGGGCGGGGCGGGCGCTGGCCGGGCCCTTTGGGGGCCCGTCCGGTGTGGGTGGAGAGGGCAGTGCGTGGCGAAGGCGATGGCCTTCGCCAAGGGAGCCGGTCGGAGGTTCAGGTCACCCTCGGCCTGCGGCCCCACGCCTTCGGGCAACCGGCGCGGGTGACTTGATATTGGCAAGTGGCCCGCCCCGCGCCGGAAGAAGTCGCGGCGGTCGCCGGGAAGGGGGGGGCGGCAGGTGATGCCGCCTCGCCCCTCCGTAGCCCCGCCCTTACAGCGTCGGATACAGCGGAAACCGCGCGCAGAGCGCCTGCACTTCGGCGGCGACTTTCGCCTCCACCTCGGCATTGCCAGCCTCGCCATGCGCCGCCAGCCCGTCCACGACCTCGACGATCCAGTCGGCGATCTGGCGGAACTCGGCCTCGCCGAAGCCGCGGGTGGTCCCCGCAGGAGTGCCAAGGCGGATGCCGCTGGTCACGAACGGCTTTTCCGGATCGAACGGCACGCCGTTCTTGTTGCAGGTGATGTGGGCGCGGCCCAGGGCTGCCTCGGTCGCCTTGCCGGTCACGCCCTTGGGGCGCAGGTCGGCCAGCATCAGGTGGTTGTCGGTGCCGCCCGACACGATGTTGACCCCGCCCTTCATCAGCTGGTCGGCCATCGCCTGGGCGTTCTTCACCACCTGCGCGGCATAGGCCTTGAACTCGGGCCGCAGCGCCTCGCCGAAGGCTACGGCCTTGGCGGCGATCACATGCATCAGCGGGCCGCCCTGCAGGCCGGGGAACACCGCCGAGTTGATCTTCTTGGCGATGTCGGCATCGTTGGTCAGGATCATGCCGCCGCGCGGGCCGCGCAGCGATTTGTGGGTGGTCGTCGTCACCACATGGGCATGCGGCAGCGGCGAGGCATGGGCGCCGCCGGCCACAAGACCGGCGATATGGGCCATGTCCACCATCAGCCAGGCGCCGACCTCATCGGCGATGGCGCGGAAGGCGGCCCAGTCCCAGCTGCGGCTATAGGCGGTGCCGCCGGCGATGATCAGCTTGGGCTTGCTCGCCAGCGCGCTTTCGCGCACGGCCTCCATGTCCAGCATCTCGTCCTGCTTGCGCACGCCGTAGGAGACGACGTTGAACCACTTGCCCGACATGTTGACCGGCGAGCCGTGGGTGAGGTGGCCGCCCGAGTTCAGGTCCAGCCCCATGAAGGTGTCGCCCGGCTGCAGCAGCGCCAGGAACACGGCCTGGTTCATCTGGCTGCCGGAATTGGGCTGCACATTGGCGTAGTCGCAGCCGAAGAGCTGCTTGGCACGCTCGATCGCCAGCGTCTCGGCGATGTCCACATACTGGCAGCCGCCATAGTAGCGCTTGCCCGGGTAGCCCTCGGCATATTTGTTGGTCATCACCGAGCCCTGGGCCTGCATGACCGCAAGGCTGACGATGTTTTCCGAGGCGATCAGCTCGATCTCGTCGCGCTGGCGGCCAAGCTCCTGGGTGATGGAGCCGAAGATCTCGGGGTCGCGGGAGGCAAGGTCTTCGGTAAAGAAGCCGGCATCCCGTTGCGGGGCATTCATGGGGGCATTCACTGGGGCATTCATGGGGGGCGTCTCCTGATGCAATGCGCAATTGGGCTGTGTCTTAGCCCGAAACCTGCCACCCCGGAAGCCAAGAATGCGACGCAAAGGGCCGCAGGGGCGGCGGGATGGCTCTGGCCCCGGCCTTGCGTTTCCGATGCGCGCGGGTGAAGACTTTCGGAAACGCCGCGCCGGAGGCTGGGGCGGGGGGAAGGAACATCATGAACAGGCCGCAGCGCATCGCCTTTGCCGCGTCGGACAGCGCCGCCGCGCAGCAGGCGCTGGGGCGGATGGTCGCGCTTTATGGCCAGCGCCCGCTGGAGGAGGCCGAGGTGATCGTGGCGCTGGGCGGCGACGGGTTCATGCTGCAGACGTTGCACGCGACGCAGGACATGGCGGCGCCGGTCTACGGGATGAACTGCGGCACCATCGGTTTCCTGATGAACGAATATGACGACGCGGATCTGCCGGAGCGGTTGGCGGCCGCCGAGCAGGAGGTGATCAACCCGCTGTCGATGCGCGCGGGCGATGTCGCGGGCGAGGTGCATGAGGCGCTGGCGATCAACGAGGTGGCCTTGCTGCGCGCCGGGCCGCAGGCGGCCAAGCTGCGGGTCAGCGTGGACGGCAAGATGCGGATGGAAGAGCTGGTCTGCGATGGGGCGCTGCTGTCCACCCCGGCCGGGTCCACCGCCTACAATTATTCGGCGCATGGGCCCATCCTGCCCATCGGGTCCGACGTGCTGGCGCTGACGGCGATGGCGGCGTTCCGGCCACGGCGTTGGCGCGGGGCGATCCTGCCCAAATCGGCGGTGGTGCGCTTCGATGTGCTGGAGACGGCGAAGCGCCCGGTGATGGCCGATGCCGACAGCCGCCATTCGGTGCGCGACGTGCTGTGGGTGGAAATCCGGTCGGAACCCAAGGTGCGCCACAAGATCCTGTTCGACCCGGGGCACGGTCTGGAAGAGCGGCTGACGCGCGAGCAGTTCGTGTAGGGGCGCGGCAAAACGTCGGATGCGCCCTGCCATGGGTTGAACCTTGCGGCGGAACCCTTCAGCCTGTGCGCGCCCCCACCCCGACAAGGATTGCCGCCGATGCCGGACATGGCCCCCCTCAGCACGCTCCCCGCCGATCCCCATGCCGCCCCCGCCGAGGAGGTTCTGGCGCATCTGCAGGCCGACGCGGCGGGCCTGACCGAGGCCGAGGCCGCGGCGCGGCTGGCGCAGTTCGGGCCGAACCGGCTGCCCGAGGTGGCGCAGCGCGGCTGGCTGATGCGGTTTCTGGCGCAGTTCCACAACGTGCTGATCTATGTGCTGATCGGGGCTGCGGCGCTGACCATCGGGCTTGGCCATTATGTCGATGCCGGGGTGATCCTGGCCGTCGTGCTGGCCAATGCGGTGATCGGTGTCGTGCAGGAGGGCAAGGCCGAGCAGGCGATGGGCGCGATCCGGCAGATGCTGGCGCCCCATGCCGCCGTGCTGCGCGGCGGGCGGCGGTTGACCGTCGCCGGCGAGGCGCTGGTGCCGGGCGACGTGGTGCTGCTGGAGCCGGGCGACAAGGTGCCGGCCGATCTGCGGCTGATCGAGGCGAATGGCCTGGCGCTGCAAGAGGCGATGCTGACCGGGGAATCGGTGCCGGTGGACAAGGGCACCGATGCGGTGGCGGTGGACGCGCCCTTGGGCGACCGCCGGGGCATGGCCTATTCCGGCACTCTGGTGACCAAGGGCACCGGGCGCGGGATCGTCACCTCGACCGGCGCGGCCACGGAGATTGGCCGCATCGGCGGACTGCTGGCGGGGGTCGAAACCCTGACCACGCCGCTGGTCCGGCAGATGGACCATTTCGCCCGCTGGCTGAGCCTTCTGATCCTGCTGATCTCGGGCCTGCTGCTGGCCTTTGGCACCTTCGTGCAGCACCGCGACTTTGCCGAGCTGTTCATGATCGTGGTCGGCATGGCGGTCGCGGCGATCCCCGAGGGGCTGCCGGCGGTGATGACGATCACGCTGGCCATCGGCGTGCAGGGAATGGCGCGGCGCAATGCCATCGTGCGGCGGCTGCCGGCGATCGAGGCGATCGGCGCGGTGTCGGTGATCTGCACCGACAAGACCGGCACGCTGACCCGCAACGAGATGACGGTGGCGACGGTGGCGGTGCCCGGCGGGCGCTATGCGGTGGCGGGCGAGGGCTATGCCCCCGACGGCGCGATCACCCCGGCGGGCGGGCGGCTGGGCGATCTCGCCCGCGCCGCGGCGCTGTGCAACGACGCCGAACTGCATTGCAAGGCCGGGATCTGGGGTGTCGAGGGCGACCCGATGGAGGGCGCGCTGCTGGCCTTTGCCGGCAAGGTGCTGCCCGAGGCGGCCTCGGGCTGGGCGCGGCTGGACGAGATTCCGTTCGATTCCCGCCATCGTTTCATGGCGGTGCTGAACCGGGGCGAGGACGGTGTGCTGGTCCATGTGAAGGGCGCGCCGGAGCGGGTGCTGAACATGTGCCGCGACCAGTCGGGGGCCGAGGGGCCGGAGCCGATTGACCGCGCCCATTGGCACGCGCTGGCCGAAGAGATCGCGGGCCAAGGCCAGCGGATGCTGGCGCTGGCGGTCTGCACCCCGGCGGGCGACAGCATCGACGAGCATCACATCGAGGGCGGGCTGACGCTGCTGGGCCTTGTCGGCCTGATCGACCCGCCGCGGCCCGAGGCGATTGCGGCGGTGGCCGAATGCCGCGCCGCCGGGATCCGCGTCAAGATGATCACCGGCGACCATGCCGGCACCGCCGCGGCCATCGCCCGGATGATCGGGCTGGAAAACCCGGCCCGCGTGCTGACCGGCGCCGATCTCGAGGCGCTGGACGATGCCGCGCTGGGTGCCGCGGTGCGCGAGACCGACGTGTTCGCCCGCACCAGCCCCGAGCACAAGCTGCGGCTGGTGATGGCGCTGCAGGCGCAGGGGCAAAGCGTGGCGATGACCGGCGACGGGGTGAACGACGCGCCGGCGCTGAAACGCGCCGATGCCGGGATCGCCATGGGTCTCAAGGGGTCCGAAGCGGCGAAGGAGGCCGCCGATCTGGTGCTGGCCGATGACAACTTCGCCAGCATCGCCGCGGCGGTGCGCGAGGGGCGGACGGTCTATGACAACATCAAGAAGGTGATCAGCTGGACGCTGCCGACCAATGGCGGCGAGTCGATGACGGTGATCGTGGCGCTGCTGCTGGGCCTGTCGATGCCGGTGACGGCGGTGCAGATCCTGTGGATCAACCTGATCACCGGGATCACCCTTGGCCTCGCGCTGGCCTTCGAGCCGACGGAGCCCGGCACCATGCGCCGCCCGCCCCGGCAGCGCAGCGAGCCGATCCTGTCGGGCGCGCTGGTCTGGCATGTGGTGCTGGTGTCTGCCCTGTTCCTGGCGGCGGTGTTCGGGATGTTCGCCTATGCGATGGATCGCGGCTATCCGCTGGCGCTGGCGCAGACCATCGCGATGAACACGCTGGTGGTGCTGGAAATCTTCCACCTGTTCTTCGTGCGCAACCTGCACGGCACCTCGCTGACCTGGGCGGCGGCGCGGGGCACCAGGGTGATCTGGGCGACGGTGCTGGGGGTGACGGCGGGGCAGTTCGCCATCACCTACATCCCGCTGTTGCAGCGGGTCTTCGGCACGCAGGCGGTGCCGCTGGCGGACGGAATTCTGATCGTCGCGGTGGGCGCGGCCTTCTTCGCGCTGATCGAGATCGAAAAGCAGATCCGTCTGGGGCTGCGGGGCTGATCAGCCCTTCCGGGCCCAGGCGTCGATCTTGCGGTAGAGGGTGGAGGGCGACACGTCGAGCACCCGCGCCGCGCGCGGCACCGATCCGCCCTGCAGCGCCAGCGTCGCCTCGATCACCCGGCGTTCCACCTCGGCCAGCGGGCGGCCCATCAGCTCGTCCAGCGGCAGGCTGGCGGCAGGGGCTGCGGCGGCGGCAGGCACCGGCAGGTCGGGGCGCAGATCGGGGGGCAGCATCGCGGCGGTGACGATGGCGCCGTCATTCAGCACGACCACATTGCGCAAGACGTTCAGCATCTGCCGCACATTCCCGGGCCAGGGGTGGTGGCGGAAGCGGGCCTTCACCTCTTCGGACAGCGCCCGAAACTCGCGCCCCTCCTCGCGGGCATAGCGGGCAAGGACATGCTGGGCGATGTCGATCACATCCTCGCCGCGGTCACGCAGGGGCGGCAGGTGGATCGGCACCACATGCAGGCGGTAATACAGATCCTCGCGGAAGCGGCCGCTGCGCACCGCCTCCAGCGGGTCGCGGTTGGTGGCGCAGACGATGCGGACATTGACCTTGCGGGCGCGGGTGGCGCCGACCGGCTGGATGGTCGAGGTCTGCAGGAACCGCAGCAGCTTGGTCTGCAGGTTCAGGTCCATCTCGCAGACCTCATCGAGGAACAGGGTGCCGCCATCGGCAGCGGCGGCGGCACCCTGCTTGTCGGCGATGGCGCCGGTGAACGATCCGCGCAGATGGCCGAACACCTCGGATTCCAGCAGTTCCGACGGGATCGCGCCGCAGTTCAGCGGCACGAAGGGGCCGGTGGCGCGGTTCGACACGTCATGCACTGCCTCGGCGCACAGCTCCTTGCCGGTGCCGGACTCGCCGGTGATGAACACCGTCGCCATCGAGCGGGCGACGGAGCGGATCTTGGCATAGACGGCGCGCATGGGTTCAGAGCTGCCGATGAAGGCGCCCAGCGGGCCGGACTGGCCCTGCCCGGTGGCGGGGGCATTGGGCGGGGCGCCCGGCACCGCATGGGCCAGCGCGTTTTCCACGGCATTCAGCAGGCGCGCCTCGTCGAAGGGCTTGACCAGAAAGTCATGCGCCCCGGCCCGCATCGCCGCCACCGCCTTGTTGATCGAGCCATTGGCGGTGATCACGATCACCGGCACCTCGGGGCGTTCGCCCAGCATTTCGGCCATCAGGTCGAGCCCGTCCCGGTCGGGCAGCATCAGGTCCAGCAGCACCGCCGAGGGCGGCTCGGAGCGGAAGGCGCCGAGCCCGCCGCGCGCATCGCCTTCGGTGCGGACCTTGTGGCCGGCGGCGCCAAGGACCGCCTCGTAGACCATCTGCAGCGAGGGCGTATCCTCGATCAGCAGCAGGCGCCCGGCGGCGTTCATGCCGAGCTTCCGCGGCGGTCGATCTCGCGCCGCACGAACTCGATCAGCCGGTCGATCTGGGCCAGCGTCTCGGCGGCCAGCGTCTTCATGGGCGCATCCTCGCGCCGATGCGCCGCGGCGTTCACGGTTTCGGCCAGCGCCTGCAACCGTTCCGCCCCCACCGCGCCGGCCAGCGCGATCAGCACATGGGTTTCCGACCGGATCGCGGCTCGGTCGGTATCGGACAGCGCCGCGACCAGCCCGCGTTCGGTCTTGCGCAGGTCGGAATGCAGCCGGTCCAGCAACTCGCCGGCATTGTCGGGTCCGGCGATTTCCATCAGATGCTCGAACCGGGCCAGGTTCAGCTCCACCGTTTCCTCGGGCGGCACGGCGTCGATGACGCTATGCGCCTCGGCCCGGGCGAGCGCGGCGGCGATGGCCAGCCCGAAGGTCTCGATCCCCGGCAGCGGCTTTGCCAGGATGCCGTCGGCGCCCGCGGCATAGATCGCATCGCGGTTGGCGCGCAGCACATAGGCGGTGACCGCCAGCACCGGCATCCGCGATTGCGCACCGCCGGCCGCGCGCAGGGCGCGGATCACGTCGATGCCCGACAGTCGCGGCATCTCGATGTCGATCAGCGCCAGGTCGAACTCTTCCCGCTCCAGCCAGTGCAGCGCCTCGACGCCGTCGGCCGCGACCTCGAACTCGGCCCCCATCGCCGCCAGCATGTGGCAGATGATGGTCTGGTTGGTGATGTTGTCCTCGGCCAGCAGTACCTTGACGCGGCTGAGGTCGGGCAGGTCCTCGCGCACGCCGGGCGCGGCCAGCCGCCACGCGTGGGCGGGCAGTTCGAAGGCCACATCGGCGCCGCCGCCCGGGCGGTTGTGGACAGAGACACTCCCCCCCAGCCGGTTCGCCATGTCCTGCGAGATGTGGAGGCCAAGCCCATGGCCGGGCTTGTCGGTGCCCTCTGGCCGGCCGGCGAACTGGAACAGCCGCCCCATCGCTTCGGCCGAGAAACCCGGCCCCTCGTCATGCACCGAAAGGCGCAGGCCGCGATCCTCGGTCAGGCCGACATGCATCCGCACGGTGCCGGCATCGGTATATTTGATGGCGTTCGACAGGATATTGGCCAGCACCCGTTCCAGCGCGATCCGGTCCAGCGCCAGCACCGTCGGCACCCCGGGCTCCACCGCGATCTGGAAGCCGAGGCCCTTTTCGCGGGCGCGGCCCGACCAGCGCACCTCGATGTCATAGAGGAAGCGCGACATCTGCACATTGGCGATCTGCGGGCCGTCGATCTGCTCTTCGCCCAGCATCGCCGCCAGGCTTTCCTCCAGCAACCGGGCCAGCACCTCGCCGGCGGCGCGCACACGCTCCAGCTGCAGCACCGTGGCGGGGTCGATCTCGGAATGGTCGATCAGGCGCAGCCCGCCCAGAACGTCCGACACCGCGGCGCGCAGGTCATGGCCCAGCAGCGCGAGGCGGGCCGGGTCGGCCTTGCCGGTGTCGGGGGGGACAGAGGACCACGCGGGTTGGTTCATGGCGCGGCGGTGCCACGACGCAAGGCGGATTGGCGAAGGGGGAGCACAAGCCGGGGTTGCATGATACCGCTGTTCTACGCCACACCCGTTGTTTCGCCAAGCTGGCAATGGTCGCAGGCCTGTCTCTTGCCGTTGCGTCAACCGGGGCTCGGGCCCCCGCAGGGGCCCGATCTTGCGCCTGTCAGGCCTGGCCGGGATAGCCCAGCGCCTTCAGCGCCACCGCGATTTCGTCCAGCACTGCCGGATCGTCGATGGTGGCGGGCATCTTCCAGGCCTCGCCATCGGCGATCTTGACCATGGTCGCGCGCAGGATCTTGCCCGACCGGGTCTTGGGCAGACGGTCCACGACGCAGGCCAGCTTGAAGGCCGCGACCGGGCCGATCTGGTCGCGCACCCGTTTCACGCAATCCTTCACCACCTGTTCGGGCGACTTTTCGGTGCCCTTGTTCAGGCACAGGAACCCCATCGGCAGCTGGCCCTTCAGCGCGTCGCCGACCCCGATCACCGCGCATTCGGCGACGTCGGGATGCCCCGCCAGCACCTCTTCCATCGCGCCGGTGGACAGGCGGTGGCCGGCGACGTTGATGACGTCATCGGTGCGCGCCATGATGTAGAGGTAGCCGTCGGCATCCTTGTAGCCGGCATCCCCGGTCTCGTAATATCCCGGGAAATGCGACAGGTAGGATTTGCGGAACCGGTCTTCGGCATTCCACAGCGTCGGCAGGGTGCCGGGCGGCAGCGGCAGTTTCACCGCGATGGCGCCCAACTCGCCCGCGGGCAGCGGGTGGCCGCCCTCGTCCAGCACCTGCACGTCATAGCCGGGCATCGCGACCGAGGGCGAGCCGATCTTGACCGGCAGCGCCTCGATCCCCAGCGGGTTCGCGGCGATGGCCCAGCCGGTTTCCGTCTGCCACCAGTGGTCGATCACCGGCAGGCCGAGGATCTGTTGCGCCCAGAGGATGGTGTCGGGGTCGGCCCGCTCGCCCGCCAGATAGAGGGCCCCCAGCGAGCGCATGTTGTAGTCGCGCGCGAGGATGCCGGCCGGGTCCTCGCGCTTGATGGCGCGCAGGGCGGTGGGGGCGGTGAAGAACGACTTCACCTTGTGGTTCTGGATCACCCGCCAGAAGGTGCCGGCATCGGGGGTGCCGACCGGCTTGCCCTCGAACACGATGGTGGTCGCCCCGGCGATCAGCGGGCCGTAGCAGATGTAGCTGTGGCCGACGACCCAGCCGACATCGGAGGCGGCCCAGAACACGTCGCCCGCCTCGATATTGTAGATGTTCTTCATCGACCATTGCAGCGCCACCAGATGCCCGCCGGTGGGCCGCACCACGCCCTTGGGCTGGCCCGTGGTGCCCGAGGTGTAGAGGATATAGACCGGATGATCGCCGCTGACCGGCACACATTCCGCCGGGTCCACCCCGAACTGGAAGCTGTGCCAGGCGAAATCGCGGCCCTCGATCAGCTTGGCGACTTCCTGCTCGCGCTGGAAGATCACGCAGAAGCTGGGCTTGTGGCTGGACAGCTCGATGGCGGCGTCCACCAGCGGCTTGTAATGCACCACCCGCCCCGGCTCGATCCCGCAAGAGGCGGCGATGATCGCCTTGGGCTGGCAATCGTCGATCCGGACCGCCAGCTCATGCGCGGCAAAGCCGCCGAACACGACCGAATGGATCGCGCCAAGCCGGGCACAGGCCAGCATCGCCTCCAGCGCCTCGGGGATCATCGGCATGTAGATGATGACGCGGTCGCCCTTTTCCACGCCCTTGGCGCGCAGCGCGCCGGCAAGGCTGGCAACACGGGCCTGCAGCTCGCGGTAGGTGATGCCCTTGGTGGAATGGGTGACGGGGCTGTCATGGATGATGGCCAGCTGCTCGCCGCGGCCCGCCTCGACATGGCGGTCCACCGCGTTCCAGCAGGTGTTGACCTGCCCGTCGCGGAACCACTCATAAAGCGGCGCCTTGTCGGCGAAGAGGGCCTTAGAGGGCTTCTGGGTCCAGTCGATCGCTTCGGCCGCCTGCATCCAGAACCCCTCGGGATCCGATTGCCAGCCCTGATAGATGTCTTGGTATGCCATAGTGTGCCTCCTCCGCAGCGTGTGCTTAGTTAGGCAGAGCGGCGCATTCACGCAACGATGTTACCGGCAACAGTGACCAATGGGCGCGGTTAATTTGCAGAATTTGCGGCAATGGGGCTGCGAAGTTTTGCAAAGCCTGCGGGGGCGGCAAGGCCGGTGCAAAAGCGCCGCGGGCTTTGCAAAGCTCGCGGCGCTATTTGCGGAATCAGTCCCGTCTTAGCCGTAATGCGCGACCGGCGTCCCCGCCAGCGCCGACATGTTCAGCAGCCCCCGCGTGGTGATCGACGGGGTGACGACATGCGCAAGGTTGCCCATGCCCATCAGGATCGGCCCGACTTCCAGCCCGCCCGCCTTCATCTTGAGGATGTTGCGCACGCCCGAGGCCGCATCGCTGTTGCCGAAGATCAGCACATTGGCCTGCCCGTCGAAGCGCCCGCCCGGGAAGATGCGGTCGCGCAGGCCCTGGTCCAGCGCCGCATCGACATGCATCTCGCCCTCATAGGCGAAATCGACCTCATGCGCGTCCAGCAGTTCCAGCGCCTCGCGCATCCGGCGGCCCGAGGAATTGTCGAGGTTGCCGAACTGCGAATGCGAGCAGAGCGCGATTTTCGGCGCAAGTCCGAAGCGCTTGACGTGCCGCGCCGCGCCCTTGGCGCATTCCATGATCTGCTCGGGCGTCGGTTCCGAATGGACATGGGTATCGGCGATGAACAGCGGCCCGTCTTCGAGGATCATCAGGCTCAGCGCCCCGACGGGGTGCAGCCCGCCCCGCGCCAGCACCTGCCGCACATAGTTGAGGTGCCACAGATATTGCCCGAAGGTACCGCAGATCAGGCTGTCGGCCTCGCCGCGATGCACCATCACCGCGCCGATGGCGGTGGTATTGGTCCGCATCACCGCGCGGGCGATGTCGGGGCTGACGCCGCGGCGGGCCATCAGCCCGTGATAGGTTTCCCAGTAGTCGCGGTAGCGGCTGTCGCTCTCGGGGTTCACGATCTCGAAGTCGCGCTCGGGCCGGATCGGCAGGCCGGCACGCTCGGCGCGCATGGCGATCACGTCGGGCCGGCCGATCAGGATCGGCTTGTCGGTCGTCTCTTCCAGCATCGCATTGGCGGCGCGCAGCACCCGCTCATCCTCGCCCTCGGCAAAGACGATGCGGCGGGTGACGGTCGCTGCCGCCTCGAAGACCGGGCGCATCAGCATGGCCGAGCGGAAGACCGAGCTGTCCAGCTTGCGCTTGTAGGCGGCCAGATCCTCGATGGGCCTTGTGGCGACGCCGGTTTCCATCGCCGCCTTGGCGACGGCCTTGGCGACGACGCCCATCAGCCGCGGATCGAAGGGCTTGGGGATCAGGTAATCCGCGCCGAAGGTCAGCTTCTCGCCGCTATAGGCGGCGGCGGCCTCGGCGCTGGTGGTGGCGCGGGCCAGCGCGGCGATGCCCTCGATACAGGCGATCTGCATCGCGTCGTTGATCTGGGTCGCCCCCACGTCCAGCGCGCCGCGGAAGATGAACGGGAAGCACAGCACGTTGTTGACCTGATTGGGATAGTCCGACCGCCCGGTGGCGATGATCGCATCGGGGGCCACAGAACGCACCAGGTCGGGCTGGATCTCGGGCGTGGGGTTGGCCAGCGCGAACACGATCGGCTGCGGCGCCATGCTGGCCACCATCTCGGGCTTCAGCACTCCGGGGCCCGACAGGCCCAGGAACAGGTCGGCGCCCACGATCACCTCGGCCAGGGTGCGCGGCTGGTCGCCCTGCGCATACTCCGCCTTCTGCGGGGTCATGTCCGCCTCGCGGCCCGCATAGACCAGCCCCGCCAGATCGCAGAGCCAGACATTCTCGCGCCGCACGCCCAGCTTCAGCAGCATGTTCAGGCAGGCGATGCCCGCCGCGCCACCCCCGGTGGAGACGACCTTGATATCCTCGAACCGCTTGCCCGACACATGCAGCGCATTGGTCGCCGCCGCGCCGACGACGATGGCGGTGCCGTGCTGGTCGTCATGGAAGACGGGGATGTTCATCCGCTCGCGGCACAGCTTTTCGACGATGAAGCAATCGGGCGCCTTGATATCCTCAAGGTTGATGGCGCCGAAGGACGGCTCCATCGCGCAGACGATATCGGCAAGCTTGACCGGGTCCATCTCGTTCAGCTCGATGTCGAAGCAGTCGATATTGGCGAATTTCTTGAACAGGACCGCCTTGCCCTCCATCACCGGCTTGGAGGCCAGCGGCCCGATATTGCCGAGGCCCAGCACCGCGGTGCCGTTGGTCACCACGGCCACCAGGTTCCCGCGCGAGGTATAGCGGGCGGCGGTGGCGGGGTCGGCCTTGATCTCGAGGCAGGCCTCGGCGACGCCGGGCGAATAGGCAAGGCTCAGGTCGCGGCCATTCGCCAGCGGCTTGGTGGCGCGGATCTCAAGCTTCCCGGGCCTCGGCTCCTCATGATAGCGCAGGGCGTCGAGACGGGCCTTGTCCTGCCGGGCCTCATCGAGCCGGGCCGCATCCTGCGGGGCGGCACCCTCGTTCATGTCGTCCATCAGATGGCCTCCCCCAAGATCGTTTAGCCTTGAACTATCCCGCGCGCCGGGCCTGCCCCGGCATACGCCGGTTGACGCAACGGCGCAAGCGGCAGGGCGGGCGCGGGCGGATACCCGTTGCTTTGCGCTCATCTTTCCCTTTGCCCGGAACAAGGCGCTTCAGCGCCGCCGGGCAGCGCCCGTCCGCCCCCTCGGGCGGGCGCTTTCCAACGTCAGCCCCTAGAATTTCGGGGGGAGATGCTGAACCATAAACCGCCTGGAACCGCCGTTGCTCGCCCACCCGGCGGACGGGCGCCGCCTTGGGGCGGTCCCAGCCACCCCTCCCGCTTGCATCGCCCGCCCCGGCGGCGCAGTCTTGCAGCAAACCCCAAGCGGAGGATCCGATGTCGCTTCTCAAGGCCGCCACCGATGTGCGCGAGAATGCCTATGTGCCCTATTCGCATTTCAAGGTCGGCGCCGCGATCCGCGCCGCATCCGGCACCGTCTATGTCGGCTGCAATGTCGAGAACGTCGCCTACCCGGAGGGCACCTGCGCCGAGGCCGGCGCCATCGCTGCGATGGTGGCGGCCGGTGAGACCGAGCTGACCGAGGTCTGCGTGATCGCCGACAGCCCTGAACCCGTCCCCCCCTGCGGCGGCTGCCGCCAGAAACTGGCCGAGTTCGGCCGGCATGAGGTGCCGGTGACGCTGGCCACGGTGGCGGGCAAACACTTCGCCACCACCATCGGCGCGCTGCTGCCCGGATCGTTCACCGTGCATCACATGACGCTTGCAGGGCGCGACTGATGGATGCGCGCGAGGTTCTGGCCCGGGTGCGGGATGCCAGGGGCCTGACCGCAGAGCAGGCCGACTGGTTCGCCCGCGGCCTCGCCTCGGGCGAGGTGACCGACGCACAGGCCGGGGCCTTTGCCATGGCGATCCGCCTCAACGGCCTCGATGCGCCCGGCCGCGTCGCGCTGACCCGGGCGATGCGCGACTCTGGCCAGGTGCTGCACTGGGACCTGCCCGGCCCGGTGGTCGACAAGCATTCCACCGGCGGTCTTGGCGACAGCGTTTCCCTGTTGCTCGCCCCGGCGCTGGCCGCCTGTGGCTGCTACGTACCGATGATCTCGGGCCGCGGCCTTGGGCATACCGGCGGCACCCTCGACAAGCTTGAATCCATCCCCGGCTATCGCACCGACCTGACGGTGGACGAGCTGCAAAAGCTGGTGCGTGAGACGCGCTGCATCATCACCGGCGCCAGCGCCGACATCGCCCCGGCCGACCGGCGGCTCTACGCGATCCGCGACGTGACCGCCTCGGTCGAAAGCATCGACCTGATCACCGCCTCGATCCTGTCGAAAAAGCTCGCGGCGGGGCTGGAGGCGCTGGTGCTGGACGTCAAGGTCGGCTCGGGCGCCTTCATGAAGACGATGGATCAGGCCCGGGCGCTGGCGCAATCGCTGGTCAGCACCGCGCAGGGCGCCGGCTGCATGACGACCGCGCTGATCACCGACATGAACCAGCCGCTGGGCTGCAGCGCCGGCAATGCGCTGGAGGTGCTGGAGGCGATGGAGACGCTGACCGGAACCGCCGTCAACCAGGCGCTGTGGGATCTGACGGCGGCGCTGGGCGGCGAGGCGCTGGCACTGGCCGGCCTTGCCGCCGATGCCGATGAGGGCGCGCAGAAGATCGACGACGCGCTGGAAACCGGCCGCGCCGCCGAGATCTTCGGCGAGATGGTGGCGGCGCTGGGAGGGCCATTGGATTTCGTTGAACGCTTCCCCGACCGCCTGCCTGCCGCCCCGGTGATGCGCGAGGTCCGCGCCGCCGGCACCGGCTTTGTCGCGGCGGTGGATGCCGAGGCGCTGGGGATGGCCGTGGTGCGGCTGGGGGGAGGGCGGCTGAAGAACGGCGACCGCATCAACCCCTCGGTCGGCCTGTCGGAACTGGTGATGATCGGCGAGCGCGTCTCGCCCGACCTGCCGCTGGCCATGGTCCATGCCGCGACCGAGGCCGAGGCCGACCGCGCATCGGCAGCCGTGCGCGCCGCCTATACGCTGGCCGATACCGAACCGGACGAGCCCGACCTGATCTATGAGAGGATCGGGTAGGTGGAGGCTGAGGCTGAAGTTCCGGGGCGGGCCTTCCTGATCGTCATGGACAGCGTCGGCTGCGGCGGCGCGCCGGATGCGCGCGCGTTCTTCAATGGCACCCGCCCCGATACCGGCGCCAACACGCTGGCCCATATCGCGGCCGCCTGCGCCGAAGGCCGGGCCGAGGAGGGGCGCAGCGGCTCCTTGCGGATGCCGGTGCTGGACAGCCTCGGCCTTGGCGCGGCTGTGCGGCTCGCCTCCGGCGCGGGCGCGCCCGGCTTCGGCGCCGACCCGCAAGGCCTCTGGGGCGCGGCGACAGAGGTCTCGCGCGGCAAGGACACCCCCTCGGGCCATTGGGAGCTGGCGGGCGTGCCGGTGCCGTGGGAGTGGAGCTATTTCCCCGAGACCGACCCCGCCTTCCCGCCGGAGCTGACCGCCGAAGTGGCGCGGCTTGCGGGGACCGAAGGCATCCTCGGCAACCGCCACGCCTCGGGCACCGAGATCATCGCGCGGCTGGGGGAGGAGCATATCCGCACCGGCTGGCCGATCTGCTACACCTCCGCCGACAGCGTGTTCCAGATTGCGGCGCATGAACAGGCGTTCGGGCTGGAACGGCTGCTGGCGCTTTGCGCCGCGCTGGCCCCCCGGCTGCACGCGATGAAGATCGGCCGCGTGATCGCCCGGCCCTTTACCGGCGCGCCCGGCAGCTTCCGCCGCACCGCGAACCGCCACGATTATGCCATTGCCCCGCCGGCGCCGACGCTGCTGGACTGGGCGGCGGGCGCCGGGCGGCAGACCCATGCCATCGGCAAGATCGGCGACATCTTCTCGATGCGCGGTGTGTCGGACCTGCACAAGGGCGCGGACGATGCTGCGCTTTTCGAACACCTTCTGACCTTGGCAAGCGATGCCGCGCCCGGCTCCTTGACCTTTGCCAACTTCGTGGAGTTTGACAGCCTCTACGGCCATCGCCGCGACGTGTCGGGCTACGCCCGCGCGCTGGAAGCCTTCGACGCGACGGCGGGCCGGTTTCTGGCGCGGCTGCGCCCTGGCGACCTTGCCATCTTCACCGCCGATCATGGCAACGATCCCACATGGACCGGCACCGACCACACGCGTGAGAGGGTTCCGGTGATCGGTTGGGGCCGGGGCTTGCGGCCGGTGGGGCAGGTGGCGTTTACCGATGTGGCCGCCAGCGTCGCGGCGCATCTGGGGATACCGGCGCAAGGGCCGGGGAGGAGTTTTCTATGAGTCCCAAGGACTTGCCCAAGGTCGAACTGCATTTGCACCTGGAAGGCGCGGCGCCGCCCTCGTTCATCCGCGGACTGGCGGCCGAGAAGAAGATGGATATCTCGGGCATCTTCGATGAGAAAGGTGGCTATGCTTTCAAGGACTTCTGGCACTTCCTTAAAGTCTATGAGGCCGCGACCAGCGTGCTGCAAACGCCTGACGACTACCGCCGCCTGACCCTCGCCGTACTGGAAGAAAGCGCCGCAAGTGGCGTGATCTACACGGAAATCTTCATCTCGCCCGACTTCTGCGGCGGCCGCGACCTGCCCGCCTGGCGCGACCACCTCGCCGCCATCCAAGATGCGGCCGCGGAGGCCGAGCGCGGGCTTGGCATCGTCATGCGCGGCATCGTCACTCCGATCCGGCATTTCGGCCCCGACAAGGCCCGCGAGGCGGCGATCTGCGCGGCGGAGACGGCGGGGGAGTTCATCGTGGGCCTGGGGCTTGGCGGCGACGAAAAGATCTGCAAACCCAAGGACTTCGCCTGGAGCTTCGACTGTGCCCGCGAGGCAGGGCTGCGGCTGACCTGCCATGCCGGCGAATGGGACGGCCCGCAAAGCGTGCGCGAGGCGGTCCGCGATCTGGGGGTGGAGCGCATCGGCCATGGCGTGCGCGCCATCGAGGACCTGGCGCTGGTCGATGAGCTGGCAGAGCGCGGCATCGTGCTGGAGGTCTGCCCGGGCTCGAACCTCGCGCTGGGGCTCTATCCCGGCTGGCGCAAGCATCCGATTTCAGAACTGCATCGGCGTGGGGTGAAGGTCACCGTGTCCACCGACGACCCGCCGTTCTTCCACACCACCATGGTCCGCGAGTATGACCGGCTGGCAGAGGCCTTCGACTGGGATGAGGGCGTGTTCGAAGAGCTTGCCCGCACCGCTGCCGAAGCCGCCTTCTGCGATGCTGCCACCAAAGCCAATATCTTGAAAAGACTGGAGAAGAAGGATGCTTGAGCACCTGACCGTCGTCCGCCACCCGCTGGTGCAGCACAAGCTGACGTTGATGCGCGACAAGACTACCTCGACCGCGGGGTTCCGGCGGCTGTTGCGCGAGATCAGCCTGCTGCTGGCCTATGAGGTCACGCGCGAGCTGGACATGACCACCTGCACCATCGAAACGCCGCTGGAGCCGATGGAGGCACCGATCCTCGATGGCAAGAAGCTGGCGCTGATCTCTATCCTGCGGGCGGGGAACGGGCTCTTGGATGGCATTCTGGAGCTGGTGCCGGCGGCGCGGGTGGGGTTCATCGGGCTTTACCGCGACCCGGAGACGCTGAAGCCGGTGCAGTATTATTCCAAGGTTCCGGCAGAGCTGGAGGACCGGATGGTGATCGTGGTCGATCCGATGCTGGCCACGGGGAACTCGTCAGTCGCGGCGATCGACCTGCTGAAGCAGGCGGGGGCGAAGAACCTGCGCTTCCTGTGCCTGCTGGCGGCGCCGGAAGGGGTGGCGCGGATGAAGGAGGCCCATCCGGATGTGCCCATCGTCACAGCAGCTGTGGATAGCCACCTGAATGACCATGGATATATTGTCCCGGGGCTAGGGGATGCGGGCGACCGTATGTTTGGCACAAAATAGGGCCATTAGCGCTTTACATGATTCGCGGCATGCGGCATCCTTGGCCTTGCTTTACCCGGGGGGGTCAAGAGATGCATGTTGCCAGATTGCTAACGGCTGCGTTGTTTGCGGCCGCCTTCGGGGCCGTTTCTGCCGGTGCGGTCACCTTCGACGAGATTGATGGCCCGGCGGAATTTCCGCCCGCCAGCTTTGCCGGCGCCCAATACGTCGATAGCAGTGGCTGCGTGTTCATGCGCGCCGGTTATGCCGGGCAGGTGACATGGGTGCCGCGGGTGGCGCGCGACCGCACGGTGATCTGCGGGCAGCGGCCGACCTTCGGCGCTGCGCCCTCGGCCCCCGTCATCGCCGCCGCACCCGCCCCGCGCGTGGCCCCGGCCCCGGCCCGAACCACGACGGGCCGGGTTGGTCGGCCGATGGAGACGATTGCCACCACAACAGCGCCGCCGCGGATCACCGCGCCTGCCGCCGTGCGGACAGGCGGGCCCGATCCGCGCAGCTATGCCGGCGCGCGGGTGGTGATGGCCCCAGCCCCCGTTCGCGCCCCGGCCCCCGTGGCGCAGCCGCGCAGCGTGGCGATTGCCGCGGCGCCGGTGGGGCAGACCGCTTGCCCGAACCGCTCGCTGGTGGCGCAGCGCTTCATGCTGGCCGACGGGCGCTATGCGATCCGCTGTGTGCCGCAGAGCGAGTATCCCAAGACCTATGCCAGTGCCGCCGAGATCGCGGCGATGCCGCAGGGCTTTGTGCAGGCGGTGCCTGTGTCCGTGCCGCCGGGCTACAAGCCCGCGTGGAAGGATGACCGGCTGAACCCGATGCGCGGGGTCGGAACGCCAACCGGCGAGGCGCAGATGGCGCAGGTCTGGACCGACCGCGTGCCGATGAAGGCTGTGCGGCAGCCGGTGCGGGTGGTGCAGGCCACCCCGCAGGTGACGGTGTCGAGCCGGTCAGTGCCGGCGGCGCAGGTCAGGGCCGCTCCGGTGCAGGCGGCTGCGGGCGGGCGTTATGTGCAGGTCGGCACCTTCGGCGAGCCGGCCAATGCGGCGGCCACGGCAGCGAAGCTCCGGGCGACCGGGCTGCCGGTGGCGACCAGCAAGATCCAGAAAAGCGGGCGCGCGCTGCAGATCGTGATGCTGGGGCCGCTTGCCCCGGCAGACGTGGCAGGCGCGCTGAGTGCGGCGCGGCAGGCAGGGTTTGCCGACGCTTACGTGCGCTGAGAAATTGCGCTGCGGTTCAGGCCGCGGCGCCAAGAGGTAACCGGGGGAACATCGGGCAGTACCGGGGCGCCGCCTTCCGCAAGGAGGGCGGCGTTTCTTTTGGGCGCGGCCGGGGATCAGTCGCCGCAGATGCCCTGCAGCGACACCCAGGCCTCATCGGGCAGCACCGCGCCGCGCCCGGTGGCGCCGCCCGGATGCGGATCGGCCTCGATCAGCGCCAGCACGGACTCGCCGCTGGGATCGACTGCATAGGCATAGGCGGTCGATCCGACGCCTGCCGCTGCGAAGCGCGAGAGCAGGGCGGCATCGTCCACCGGCGCATCGGGCGTGGTCAGCAGCACCTCGGCATAGCCGGTCAGCGCGTCCTCGGGCAGGTTGCCGGTGGTCAGCAGCCGGAATGTCGCGCGCAGGCCCGCCCATTGCAGCAGCTGCACCATCGGGTCGGAGTCCTCGGCGCGCAGCCGCTCGGCCAGAAGGTAGCCGGCGGCGACCTCGGGCGTGTCCTGATCTTCGACCAGCGCGCGGTTCAGCACGAGGATCTGGCCGGGCAGGTGGACGGCATCGGTGACACCGTCGCGCATCACGAAGATCTGGGTGGCGCCGGTGCCGAAGAGCTTGGTGGCCAGCTGCGACAGGGCGCTATCGCCAAGGCGGCTGGCGCAGGGGGCGCCGCCGACGCGGGCAAGGTCGGTCAGCAGGCCGACGCCGATCTCCTGCCGCTTGGCGAAGGGCAGGGCGGCGGCGGTATGGCCGACCAGCGCGCCCGGCAGCCAGAAGACGCCAAGCGCGGTGACACCGGCAAGGACGCTGCCCAGAACCGTCATCCGCAGCCGGCCCGGATGCGGGCGGCGGGCTTCGATGATGGAGTGCACCTTCTCCAGCGCGGCGACCATGGCGGGTTCGTCGATCTCCAGCGTCTCGCCAGCCTCGTCGCCAGGGGCGTAGAGCGCGGGCAGCTCACCGGCGTTGAGGCGCAGGACGGCGGGGAGGGACCAATGCGCCAGCGCGCGTTCGCTGCGGCTGTCGGAGATGACGACGGTGGCATCGCCAAGCGCCACGATCACCTCGCGGCGCTGCGCGCCCGCGGCCTCGCGCCAGATCCCGGGGCATTCAAGCCGTTGATATTCGGTGAGTGCCGTCATCGGCCGCCCGCATCCTTTGCGCTGCGGGCGCCGGGCCGGGCGTCCGTGGGCCGAGCATAGCGGGCGGGGGCGGGGGGGGCAATCGGTGCATCTGTAGTGGGATGTTCGCCACGCCGGTCAGCCTTGGCGAAGGCCATCGCCTTCGCCACGCGCTGCATTGTCCCTTTGCCCCGGACGGGCCCCCAATGGGCCCGGCCAGCGCCCGCCCCGCCCCTGGCGGGCGCTTCTCGCCCGCCAGGTCGGGCGCTGGCCTCATTCGGTCTCTTGTTGCCGGTGGCTCTGGATGATGGGTCCCGCAGCGGGCGGGGGCGAGGCAGTGCCTCGCCTGTTCCCGCCCGACCGCGCCGGCCCGAAGGTTGCTGCCGCAGCCTCATAGCAGCTTGGCCACCGCGCGAAGCTCGAATTTCTGGATCTTGCCGGTGGAGGTTTTCGGCAGCTCGCAGAACACCACATGCTTGGGGGTCTTGAAGCCGGCGAGGCGCTCGCGGGCGAAGGCGATCAGCTCGGCTTCGGTGACCTGCTGGCCGTGCTTCAGTTCGACAAAGGCGCAGGGCACCTCGCCCCATTTCTCGTCCGGCTTGGCGACGACGGAGGCGAGGGACACCGCGGGGTGATGGGCCAGCACATCCTCGACCTCGACCGAGGAGACGTTCTCGCCGCCCGAGATGATGATGTCCTTGGCGCGGTCGGTGATCTTGATATAGCCGTCCGGGTGCCGCAGGGCGATGTCTCCGGTGCGGAAGTAGCCCCCCGCAAAGGCCTCGGCGGTGGCTTCGGGGTTCTTGTAATAGCCCTTCATCACCACATTGCCGCGCATGGCGATCTCGCCCAGATGGGCGGCGTCGCGGGGGATGTCGGTGCCGGTGTCGTCGTGGACGGTGATCGCGTCCATCATCGGCATCAGCACACCGGTGCGGGCCTTCAGCGCGGCGCGGGCCTCGCCTTCGGTGCCGTCCCATTCGGGCTTCCATATGCATTCGGTGGCGGGGCCGTAAACCTCGGTCAGGCCATAGACTTGGGTGACGTTGAAGCCGAGCGGTTCGACGGCGGCGAGGGTTGCTGCGGGCGGCGGGGCGCCGGCGGTGAAAACCTCGACGATATGGCCGAACTCGCGGCGATCCTCGGCCCGCGCGTTGACGAGGGTGTTGAGCACGATCGGCGCGCCGCCGAAATGGGTGACGCCCTCATCGGCGATGGCGTCATAGATGGCGCGGGCGGTGATGTCGCGGCAGCAGACCAGGGTGCCGCCAAGCGCCGGGATCATCCAGGGATGCGTCCAGGCGTTGCAGTGGAACATCGGCACGATGGTCAGGTAGACCGGATACAGCACCATGCGCCACGAGATCAGGTTCTGGACCGTGGAAAGGTAGGCGCCGCGGTGGTGATAGACCACGCCCTTGGGCCGGCCGGTGGTGCCGGAGGTGTAGTTGAGCGCGAGGCTTTCCCATTCATCGGCGGGCAACACCCAAGGCGCGGCGGGGTCGCCTTCGGCCAGCAGCTCCTCATATTCCAGATAATGCCCCGAGGCGGGGAAGCCGGCGGCGGTGTCGGCCACCTCGACGATGCGGGGCGGGGCGCCCTTCATGGCCTTGATCGCCGCCTCGGCCAAGGGCAGGAAGGCGCTGTCCACCAGCAGCAGCCGGGCGCCGCCATGGCCGAGGATATAGGCCACCGTGTCCACATCCAGCCGCGTGTTGATCGCGTTGAGGATTGCGCCGCAGGCGGGCACGCCGAAATGCGCCTCGGCCTGCGCGGCGATATTGGGCAGGATCGTCGCCACCACGTCCCCGGGCACGATGCCGCGGCCGGCAAGGGCGGAGGCAAGGCGCGAGACGCGGGCGTGATAGTCGGCATAGGTCCGGCGCTGCGATCCGTAAACCAGCGCCGTGCGGTCCGCGAAGACATCGGCGGCGCGGGCCAGATGCGACAGTGGCGTCAGCGGCACGTAGTTCGCGGCGCATTTTTCCAGCCCGGTTTCATCTGGCAGCCAGCCCATATCGTCCTCCTGCCCGGCGTTGCGGGCGCTTTGCGCATGTCGCTTTCAGGCGCGCATATTGGCGCGGCGCAGGGTTGAAGGAAAGCAAGGAGTTGCAGCAGTTTGGGCAGGAGGCAGGGCATGAGCGAGGCAATGGCGCCAGTGCCGGGAGTGGCCCCGGTTGCGGCGGCGGCGGGCAACCGCACAATGGCGGCGGCGGGCGCGATCCTGATCTATGCGGTCATCATCGGCTTTACCGACAACTTCGTGAAGGTGATCGCGGCGGAAGGCGGGCTGTGGCAGTTCCATGCCATCCGGTCGGTGATGGCGCTGGCGCTGTTTGCGGTCGCGGCGCCTTTGCTGGGGCTGCGGCTGTGGCCGCGCAATCCGCGGGCGGTGGCGGCGCGCAGCCTGGTGCATGGCACGGCGATGCTGTTCTACTTCGGCAGCCTTGCATTCCTGCCGGTGGCGGTGGTGGCGGCGGGCCTGTTCACCGCGCCGATCTTCGTGCTGCTGCTGTCACGCTTTGCCTTTGGCGAGGCGATCGGGCCGTTCCGCATCCTGGCCGTGGCCCTGGGTTTCCTGGGCACGCTGATGGTGCTGGACCCGGGCGAGGGCAGCTTGTCGCCGGTGCTGATCGCGCCGGTGATCGGCGGCTTCCTCTATGCGCTGGGCAATATCGCCACCCGCCGCTGGTGCGCGGGCGAGAGTGCCGAGACGCTGGTGGCGGGATTCTTCGGGATGCTGGGCATCTATGGCGTGATCGGCATGGCGGTGCTGGCACTGGCCGCGCCCGAGGTGCCGGGCGGGGCGGCGGGGTTCGTGCTGCGCGGCTGGGTCTGGCCTTCGGCCGGTTTCATGGGCTGGACCTTCGTGCAGGCGGCAGGCTCGCTGCTGGGGATCTTGATGATGGTGAAGGGTTACCAGATGGCCGAGGCGAGCCGGGCGGCGGTCTTCGAATACACGATCCTGCCTTGCGCCGCGTTCTGGAGCTGGTTCCTGTGGGGCGAGATGCTGGGGGGCCGGGCGCTGCTGGGGATCGTGCTGATCGTCGCGGCGGGGGCGCTGATCGCTGCGCGCAGCAGGGCCTGACTTGCGCCCGCCTTCGGGCGCGGTGAGGATGCGCAGCATCTGGAGGCGGTCATGATCATCTCGCGTGGGCGGCGCTACATCTTCGTGCATATCCCCAAGACCGGCGGCACGGCGCTGTCGCTGGCGCTGGAGGCGCGGGCGATGAAGGACGATCTCCTGATCGGCGACACGCCCAAGGCGCGGGCCCGGCGCGGGCGGCTGAAGGGGCTGGCGGCGGCGGGGCGGCTGTGGAAGCATTCGAGCCTGGCCGATATCGACGGGCTGGTGCCTGCGGAGGAGCTGCCGGGGCTGCGGGTGTTCACGCTGGTGCGCAACCCCTGGGACCGGGTGGTGAGCTATTACCACTGGCTGCGCGGGCAGGGCTTTGCGCATCCGGCGGTGGCGCTTGCGAAGGTGAGCGACTTCAGCGGGTTCCTGAACCATCCCAGCACGCGCATTGCGCTGACGGCGGCGCCCTATGGCAGCTATGTGAGGGACGCCACGGGCGTGGAGCGCTGCGACCTGTTCCTGCGGCTGGAGCGGCTGGAGGAGGATCTGCCGCGGCTGGAGGCGCTGCTGGACCTGCGGCTGAGTCCCGTCGGGCGGGTGAATGCGTCGGAGAGGGGGCGCGACTGGCGGCCCTATTACTCTGCGGCGGATGCGGAGGTGCTGGGGCAGGTCGCGGCGGAGGATATTGCGCGGTTCGGGTATCGATTCGATCCGTAAAAGGCACAGTCAGAGGGCGGGGCCCGTCCGCCGGGTGGGCGCGCAACAGAAGTTCTAGGCACTTTATGGTGCGGCTTGCGTCCACCGGCGTTCCAGGCGGTGAGGGTGAGAAGCGCCCGCCCGAGGGGGGTGATGAGCGACAAGAAATCCTCCAGTGGAGGATTTCCGCGAAGAACGCCCGGCCCGTGGCCGGGCCGGGAGGCGGGCGCTGCCCGGCGGCGCCAAGGCGCCTTGAGTCCGGGCAAGAGGGGGCGGCGAGCCGCCCCCGAAGTTGCTCACGCGGCCTTGGCAGGTGCCGTCGTGAACCGGCCGTAGAAGGTTTCACCCTTGCTGGCCATCTCGCGCAGCAGCGCCGGGGTGGTGAAGCGCGCGCCATAGGTCGCCGTCAGCCGGTCGCAGATCTCGACCGCGCGCTCGGCCCCCAGGATGTCGAGCCAGGAGAACGGGCCGCCGGACCACGGCGCGAAGCCCCAGCCGAGGATCGCGCCGACATCGCCTTCGCGGATGTCGGTCAGCACGCCGTCTTCCAGCGCCCGCACCGCCTCCAGCACCTGTGCGAACAGCAGGCGGTGCTGGACTTCGGTCAGCTCTGGCTGGGTGTCCGAAACCGGGTAGGCCTCGGCGAGGCCGGACCAGAGGCCGAGGCGGCCGCCCTTGTCATCATAGGCGTAGAAGCCGGCATTGGACTTGCGGCCCAGGCGGCCCTGATCGGCGAGGGCGAACAGCACCTCGTCCACCGCGCCGTCGGGATAGGCGTCGCCCATCGCGGCGCGGGTGGCCTTGGCGATCTTGACGCCCAGGTCGATCGAGGTTTCATCGACCAGTTGCAGCGGGCCAAGCGGCATCCCCACCAGACGCGCGGCATTCTCCACCAGCGCCGGGGCGACGCCTTCGGCCACCATGCGGATGCCTTCGTTGATGTAGGGGATGATGCAGCGGTTGGCGTAGAAGAACCGCGCGTCGTTGACCACGATGGGGGTCTTGCGGATCTGGCGGACGAAATCCAGCGCCTTGGCGACGGCCACGTCGCCGGTCTCCTTGCCGCGGATGATCTCGACCAGCATCATCTTGTCCACCGGGCTGAAGAAGTGGATGCCGATGAAGTTGGCGGGCCGGGCCGAGGCCTTGGCCAGATCGCTGATTGGCAGGGTCGAGGTGTTGGTGGCGAAGACGGCGGTGGCAGGGATCACCGCCTCGGCCTGCGCGGTGACGCCGGCCTTGACCTTCGGGTCCTCGAATACCGCCTCGACGATCAGGTCGGCACCGTCCAGCGCGGCGTAATCGGTGGTGGCGGTGATCCGGCCCAGAACCTCGGCCATCTTGTCCGCGCTGACCTTGCCGCGCTTCATGCCCTTGGCAAGGATGCCCTCGGCATGGGCCTTGCCGCGGTCGGCGGCGTCCTGTGCGGCGTCGATCAGCACCACCTCGATCCCGGCATTGGCCGCGACATAGGCGATGCCCGCGCCCATCATCCCGGCGCCGAGGACGCCGAGTTTCTTCACGGTCTGGTCGGGCACGCCGGGGCGGTTCGCGCCCTTCTCCAGCGCTTCCTTGTTGATGAACAGGCTGCGGATCATTGCCGTGGACGAGGGGTTCAGCATCACGTTGGTGAACCAGCGCGCCTCGATCTTGAGCGCGGTGTCGAAGGGCACCAGCGCGCCTTCATAGACCGCGGCCAGCAGCGCCTTGGCGGCCGGGAAGACGCCCTGGGTCTTGCCGTTGACCATGGCGCTGGCGCCGACAAAGGTCATGAAGCCGGCGGGGTGATAGGGGGCGCCGCCGGGCATCTTGTAGCCCTTGGCATCCCAGGGCTTGACGATGTCGGCATCCTTGGCCGACAGCACCCATTCGCGGGCGCGGGTCAGCAGGTCTTCGGCAGGGACCACTTCGTCAATGAGTCCGGCGTTCTTCGCGGACTTCGGATCGGACAGCTTGCCCTCCAGCAGGAAGGGCGCCGCCGCCATCGCGCCCAGCTTGCGCGAGACGCGGGTGGTGCCGCCAGCACCGGGGAAGATGCCGATCATGATCTCGGGCAGGCCGATCTTGGCCTTGGGATTGTCGGCGGCGAAGATGCGGTGGCAGGCCAGCGGCAGTTCCAGCCCGATGCCAAGCGCGGTGCCGGGCAGGGCGGCGGCAATCGGCTTGCCGCCCTTGAGCGTCTTGGGGTCCATCCCCGCCCGCTCGATCTTGCGCAGCACGCCGTGCATCATCATCACGCCGTCGAAAAGGCCCTTGGCCGGCTCGGCGCCGGCATCCTCGCGCATCCGGGCGATGACGTTGAGGTCCATGCCGCCAGCGAAGTCCTTCTTGGCCGAGGTGATGACCACGCCCTTGACGGCAGAATCGGCCAGCGCGGTGTCGATATGCCCGTCAAGCTCGGCAAAGCCGGCCAGCGACATCACGTTCATCGATTTTCCGGTGACGTCCCAGGTGATGATGGCGACACCGTCGTCGCCGAGGCTGTAGGTGAAATCGGTCATGTGCTCTCTCCCTTGCGGTGGGGCGTGCCGTCGCGGTGCAGGTAGCTGCGGGCGGGGCCGTCCTTTTGGGTAATCAGGTCGTGATCTGGATAGTGGATGACATCGCGGCGCTTGCGCGTGCCGAGGATCAGGTAGCGGGCGTCCTGCCCGCTGCGGTTTTCAAGGCAATGGCCGACAGGGTGGCCCGCGGGCCAGCAGGCGGCATCGCCGGGAAGAAGGGGCGTTTCCGCGTCCTCGATCAGCACCAGCTCGCCCTCCAGCAGGTAGATCATCTCGTCTTCCGCCTCGTGCCAGTGCCGGAAGGACGAATGCGAGCCGGGGGGCAGCTGTTCGAGATGCACCCCGAACTGGGTCAGCCCGCCGGGATCGCCAAGGATGGCGTGGCTGTAGGGGCCGCGGCCGCCGCCGAGGATGGGGTGCTCCCAGGCGGCTTCCGTCTCCCACACCCGGTCCGCGGCGCGCTGGATGCGCTGCGGCGCGAGGCCCGCATCGAAGGGCGCGCCCCAGTCGGCGGCAAGGTTCCGCAGACGCGGGGGAAGGTCTCCGCCGCGCAGGCGGGTGCCTGCCGCGTCTTCGACCCGCCAGTCGGCCTCCCCGTTCACCGGACGGTGGCCGAGGTCCGGGTAGGTGCAGACATCGCCCGCCACCCGCGCGCCGATGACGATGTAGCGGCAGGGCGCGGTGCCATCGTTGCGCAGGTGATGCGCGTTCGGATCGCCCCGCCGCCAGACGGCGGCATCGCCCTCGGCCAGCAGATGCTCGCCATCATCGTCGATCACCGTGGCGCTGCCCGACAGGATGAACAGCGCCTCGTCTTCCGACGAATGCCAGTGGCGTTCCGAGGAACGCGCGCCCGGCGGCAGGATCTGCAGGTTGCAGCCGAACTGCGTCAGCCCGCCCGCATCCGACAGATGCAGCGTCCACGAGCCCTCGAACGAGCGTTCGGGCAGCAGGCTGGCGCGGTCAACCTTCACCGCTTGGCCCCTTGGCTGATCGGGGTGCCTTGCATCACACCCGCTCGATGATGGTGGCGGCGCCCATGCCGCTGGCGATGCAGAGCGTGGCGAGGGCCGTGCCGAGGCCGCGGCGTTCCAGCTCATCGAGCATGGTGCCGATGATGATGGCGCCGGTCGCGCCAAGCGGGTGGCCCATGGCGATGGAGCCGCCATTGACGTTGACCTTGGAGGCATCGACGTCGAAGGCCTGCATGAAGCGCAGGACCACGGCGGCAAAGGCCTCGTTCACCTCGAAGAGGTCGATGTCGGAAATCGACATGCCGGCCTCGCGCAGGATCTTCTCGGTCACCGGCACCGGGCCGGTCAGCATGATGGTGGGATCGGTGCCGATCTTGGCGGTGGCGCGGATGCGGGCGCGGGGTTTGAGGCCCCATTTCTCGCCGAACTCCTTGTTGCCGATCAGCACGGCGGCGGCGCCATCGACGATGCCGGACGAGTTGCCGGCATGGTGGATATGCTCGATCCGCTCCAGATGCGGGTACTTCATCAGGGCGATCTTGTCGAAGCCGGGCATGGACTCGCCCATGTCCTTGAAGCTGGCCTTCAGCGCGCCAAGGCTTTGCATGTCGGTGCCGGGGCGCATGTATTCATCGGAGCCGAGGATCACGACGCCATTCTGGTCGCGCACCGGGACGATGGATTTGGCGAAGCGATTGTCGGCCCAGGCCTCGGCGGCGCGGCGCTGCGATTCCACGGCCAGCGCATCGGCCTCGGTGCGGCTGAAGCCGTACTCGGTGGCGATGATGTCGGCGGAGATGCCCTGCGGCACGAAATAGGTCTTCATTGCCAGGGTCGGATCGACGGCGATGGCGGCGCCGTCAGAGCCCATCGCCACGCGGCCCATCATCTCGACCCCGCCGGCGATATAGCCCATGCCGGCGCCGGCCTTGACCTGATTGGCGGCAAGGTTCACCGCCTCCATGCCCGAGGCGCAGAAGCGGTTGATGGCGAGGCCGGGGATGCCTTCGTCCAGATCCGACATCAGCACGGCCGAGCGGGCAAGGCAGCCGCCCTGCTCGCCGACCTGGGTGACGTTGCCCCAGATCACATCCTCGACCGCGGCGCCGTTGAGGCCGTTGCGGTCTTTCACCGCGTTCAGCAGCCGGGCGGACAGCGCCACCGAGGTCACTTCATGCAGCGCGCCATCGGGGCGGCCCTTGCCGCGCGGGGTGCGGGCGGCGTCGTAGATATAGGCTTCGGTCATGGTATCCTCCTCGGTCGTCTTGTGCGGCACGGGCGTCGGGCTCAGGCCCTGTCGGACGGGTGGCCCGGCATCATGTCATAGGGGTGCTTCCAGCCGGGCAGGGCGGCGATGCCGTCCAGCCAGCGGTCGATATTCGGCCAGTCCGCACGGGCAAAGCCGAAGGGTTCGGGGTAATAGAGATAGCCGCAGCAAGCGAAATCCGCGATGGTCGGGGCGGTGCCGACGATCCAACCCTGGCCCTCAAGATGCTGGTCGAGCGTCTTCCACGCGGCCTTCGCGCGGCCGCCCAGCCAGGCGATGGCCTCGGCGGGACGCTTCTCCTCGGGCAGGAAGTTCATCATGAAGCGCAGGGGGCCGTTCTGCGAGGACATCTTGTGATTGTCCCACAGGATCCAGCGCAGCACCTCGGCGCGGTCAGCAGCGGTTTCGCCCTGAAAGCGGCCGGTCTTTTCAGCGGCGTGGTACTGGATCACGCCCGACTGGGTCAGGGTCTGGTCGCCATCGACCAGCACCGGCACCTCGCCCATCGGGTTGATGGCCAGAAATTCGGGTGTGCGGGCACCGCCGTTGAAGAAATCGACATAGACCGGCTCCCAGTCGAAGCCCGCCAGCGTCATCGTCAGGGCGGCCTTGTAGGCATTGCCACTTTCGCCCATGCAGTAGAGTTTCGCGGTCATCTTGGGTCCTTTCGGCAGCGGGGGCTGTCAGTCGGTTTCCAGCTCGGCCTTGAACAGGCGCAGGCGGTGGGTCAGGTTCGACTCGTCGGTGACAGAGCCGAAATTCTCGAACAGGAAGATCAGCGCCTGGTCGTGGGTGAGGCCGGCATCGTCGCTGAAGCGTTTCAGCTTGCGGTAGGCATCTTCGGTCAGGGCCACGGGAAAGCGGCGGGTGAGGCGCAGGCGCTTGGGCATCAGGCACCGTCCTGCGATTGGTGGCTGACGGGCCGTTCCGTGGTTTCCTCGCCGGGCAGGGCGGCGAGATGGTCGATCCAAGGGTGCCGGCTTTCGATACCGAACTGCATTGTCGGGGCGAAGGGGAAGCCCGCAGGCAGGCTGCCTGCGGTGATCTCGATCCACTCCGACCCGTGGTCGCGGAAGGCCAGCGGCGTGCCGCAGGCCGGGCAGAAGCCGCGCTCGGCGATGTCGGAGGAGGCGAACCAGGCGGGTTCGGACAGCCATGTGACCTGGCCGGCGGCCAGTTTCAGGAAGGCGGCATAGGGGCCGCCAACCTGCCGCTGGCACATCCGGCAATGGCAGACCGAAGCGCGGGTGGGACCGGCTTTGAGCCGGTAGCGCACCGCGCCGCACTGGCAGCCGCCCGTGGCTGCCGGTGTATCGCTCCAGCTGTCCTCTGCTTCGGCCATCGTCCTCTCCTCCGCTGCCGTGGTCGCTGCCGAGACTAGAACGCCTCGGCCGGCAGCGCCATCACCGGGTCGGCGCCCGACTGGATGCGGGCAAGGTGGGTGGCGGTCATCGGCAGTTGCCGGGCCATGTAGTAGCGGCCCGTCGCGATCTTGGTCTCATAGAACGCCGTGTCGCTTGCGCCGGCCTCCAGCGCCGCCATCGCGGCCTTGCCCATGCGGGCCCACATGAAGCCCAGGCAGACATGGCCGAAGAGATGCATGAAGTCATAGGACCCGGCCAGCGCGGCATTGGGGGTCTTCATGCCGTTCTGCATGAAGAACATCGCGGCCGATTGCAGGTCCTTGGAGGCGGCTTTCAGCGGGTCAAGGAAGCCCTCTTTCAGCGCGGCATCGCCTTCGTTCTCCTTGAGGAAGCTCTTCACCATCTCGAAGAAGGCCATCACATGCTTGCCGCCATCCTGCGCCAGCTTGCGGCCGACGAGGTCCAGCGCCTGGATGCCGTTGGCGCCTTCGTAGATCATGGCGATGCGGGCATCGCGGGCGAATTGCGACATGCCCCATTCCTCGATGTAGCCATGGCCGCCATAGACCTGCTGGGCGGTGATCGCGGTTTCAAAGCCCTTGTCGGTGAGGAAGCCCTTCAGCACCGGGGTCATCAGCGACACCAGCCCCTCTGCCGCGGCATCGTCCGCGCGGCGCGAGCGGTCGATCAGATGCGCGCCCCAGAAGGTGAAGGCGCGGGCGCCTTCGAGGAAGGATTTCTGGTCCATCAGCATCCGGCGGATGTCGGGATGCACGATCAGCGGATCGGCGGGGCCCGAGGGATTTTCGGCGCCGGTGACGGCGCGGCCCTGCAGGCGGTCCTTGGCGTAGATCACCGCGTTCTGATAGGCGGCCTCGCCCACGGCATAGCCTTGCAGGCCAACCCCGAGCCGCGCCTCGTTCATCATGGTGAACATGGCGCGCATGCCCTTGTGCAGATCGCCCAGCAGCCAGCCGGTCGCGCCGTCATAGTTCATGACGCAGGTGGAGTTGCCGTGGATGCCCATCTTCTCTTCGATCTTGCCGCAGCTAACTGCGTTGCGCGCGCCAAGGCTGCCATCGTCGTTCACCAGCACCTTCGGCACGATGAACAGCGAGATGCCCTTGGTGCCCTCGCCGCCGCCCGGAGCCTTGGCCAGCACCAGATGGATGATGTTCTCGGCCAGATCATGCTCGCCGGCCGAGATGAAGATCTTCTGGCCGGTGATCTTGTAGCTGCCGTCGTCCTGCGGTTCGGCCTTGGTGCGCATCATGCCCAGATCGGTGCCGCAATGCGGTTCGGTCAGGTTCATGGTGCCGGTCCAGTCGCAGCTGACCATCTTGGGCAGGTAGGTCTGCTTCTGCTCGGCGGTGCCATGGGCGTGGATCGCCGAATAGGCGCCGTGGGTCAGGCCCTGATACATGTTGAAGGCCATGTTGGCCGACACGAACATCTCGCCCACCGCTGTTGCCAGCACATAGGGCATCCCCTGCCCGCCATACTCGGGATCGCAGTCAAGCGCGGTCCAGCCGCCGTCCTTCATGGCGGCGAAGGCGGCCTTGAACCCTTCGGGGGTGCGGACCACGCCGTTCTCCATCACGCAGCCGACCTGGTCGCCGACCACGTTCAGCGGGGCCAGAACCTCGGTCGAGACCTTGCCGGCGGCATCGAGCACCGCTTCGGTGAAGTCGCGTTCCAGATCGTCATAGCCCGGAACGCCGGTTTCGGTGACTTTCAGCACGTCATGAAGAACGAATTGCATGTCCTTCGTGGGGGCGATGTAGCTTGGCATGGTCTTCCTCCCTGTTCGTATCCCGGCCTGCGGCGGCTGTGCCGTCAGCCCGGTTTGGTCTCGGCCTTGGCGAGCTTCTCCTCGCCCCAGCTAATCTGATCTTTCAGCTCGGCAATCGCGTCGCCGAGGTCGCTGTGCTGACGCTCCATCTCGGCCAGCCGGCCGCGCGCCACGTCGAGCGTGCGGGCCAGTTGCGTCTGTTGGCCATCGCCCATCTCGTAGAGGTCGAGCAGCTGGCGGATATCCTCGAGCGTGAAGCCGAAGCGTTTGCCGCGCAGAATGAGCGTCAGCCTGGCGCGGTCGCGCCGCGTGAACAGCCGGCGCTGGCCTTCACGGATCGGGAACAGCAGCTCCTTGCTCTCGTAAAAGCGCAGCGCGCGCGGGGTCACGTCATAGGTGTCGCACATCTCGCGGATGGTCATAACCTGTTCACTCATGGCACTGTCTTTCCATGCAACTGTCGTAGCGTCATGGAGCGGCAGATGGTCCGATTTGAGCAAGCTTACAAGCGAAGGTGACGTGAACGTAAACGTAACGTGGCGTCACCAAATTCGTGACGTCATGTCAGGAAAGAAACGGGGCGCGCCGGGAAATTTCGTGAGCCCGGGGACTTGGCCCGCGCAAGGATATCCCGCTGTGCAAGGCGCTGGGGATAGGCGGTTTTTGGCCACCGCAAGAAATTTTGCGGGAGGGGCGCGGATCGGTCAGGCTGGGGGCGAATCCTCGGTCAGTGTCGCGGCGCTGGCATCACGCAGCTGGCGCAGGTCGGCGATGGTTGCGTCGAGGTCGCGCCGCTGGCGGTCGAGTTCGGCAAGCTGGCGATCTGCAAGTTCGACCCAGACCCGGTATTGCGCCTGCGTCCCCTTCTGATCGTAGAGCAGCAGCCATTGCCGCACCTCCTCGAGGCTGAAGCCGAAGCGGCGGCCGCGCAGGATCAGCGTCATCCGCGCCACCTCGCGCGGGCCGTAGAAGCGGGCGCGGCCCTCTTTGCCGGGGTTCAGAAGCTCGATGTACTCGTAATAGCGCAGGGTGCGCGGGGTCACGTCGAACCGCGCGCACATTTCCTTGAAGCTCAACGTCTGTTCGGTCATTGCGGCACTCCCCCGGTGGGGGCAGGCTAGCGAGTTGGGCGGGCGATCTCAACAGGGCTGCGTGCATCTGAAGACTGTCTTTCCTTGCCCGGAACAAGGCGCCTTGGCGCCGCCGGGCAGCGCCCTCCTCCCGGCCCGGCCACGGGCCGGGCGTTCTTCGCGGAAATCTTCCACTGGAAGATTCCTGATCGCTCATCACCCCCCTCGGGCAGGCGCTTTGCGATCTCACCGCCTAGAACCGCGGTGGAAGTAGGCCGCACCATAAAGCGCCTGGAACCTCCGTTGCTCGCCCACCCGGCGGACGAGCGCTGCCCTCTGTTCGTGCAAGATGTGCAGCCACACGCCCCGGCAAGTTCAGGCTTGCGGCGGCGCTTCTTGCCGCGCAGCATGGCGGCGAACGGGCAGGGAGCGACGGGCATGGACGAACAGGGCAAGATGGCCATCGCGCGGCAGTTCATCGAGGCGATCCCGCATTCGCGGGCGCTGGGCATGGTGCTGGACGAGATCGGCGAGGGGGTTGCCGCGATCTCGATGCCCTATGACCTGCGGCTGGTGGGCGATCCGCAGACGGGGGTGATCCATGGCGGCGCGGTGTCGGCGCTCATGGACACCTGTTGCGGGGCGGCGGTGATGAGCCATCCGGGCAGCCCGGCGGGCACCGCGACCATCGACCTGCGCATCGACTACATGCGGGCGGCCACCCCCGGCCAGCGCATCCGCGCGCGGGCCGAATGCCACCACATCACAAGGTCGGTCGCCTTCGTGCGGGCCAGCGCGCATGATGACAATGATGCGCTGCCGGTGGCGACGGCCACGGGCACCTTTACCGTGCAGGCGACAGGCGAGAGGATGGCATGAGCATGGCCCCGCGCGCCCGCCCCGAACCCGTTCAGGTGATCAAGCAGCGCCGCGATGCCGCGCTGCGGGCGCTGGTGGCGGGGGTGCCCTATATCCAGTTCCTCGGCATCGCCTTTGACCGCCGCGGCGATGAACTGACGGCGACGCTGCCCTTTGACGAGAAGCTGATCGGCAACCCGATGCTGCCGGCGCTGCATGGCGGGGTGACGGCGGCATTTCTGGAGACGACGGCGATCATCGAGCTGTCATGGTCCTTGCTGTGGGAAGAGATGGAGGCGGGGCGGATCGATGCGACCCTCCTGGACCCGTTGCATCTGCCGCGGCTGCCCAAGACCATCGACTTCACGGTGGATTACCTGCGATCCGGCCTGCCGCGCGATGCCTATGCGCGGGCGCGGGTCAACCGCTCTGGCCGCCGGTATGCATCCGTCCATGTCGAGGCCTGGCAGGACAACCGCAGCCGCCTCTTCGCGCAGGCGACGGGGCATTTCCTGATGCCGGCCCGCGACGACTGACCGCTGGCGGATGCGCGACATCACCCACGCCCGCGTGCTGAAGATCGCCGTGCCGATCGTGCTGGCGAATATGACGGTGCCGATCCTGGGCGCGGTGGATACCGGCGTGGTCGGCCAACTGGGGCAGGCGGCGCCGATCGGCGGGGTGGGGATCGGCGCGATCGTGCTGGTGTCGATCTACTGGATCTTCAGCTTCCTGCGGATGGGCACGTCCGGGTTGGTGGCGCAGGCCAAGGGCGCGGGTGACAGCGCCGAGGTGGCGGCGAACCTTGTGCGGGCTCTGCTGGTGGCCGCCGTCGCCGGGCTGGTCATCGTGGTGATGCAGGTGCCGCTGTTTGCGGGGGCGTTTGCTTTGGCCCCCGCCTCGGACGAGGTGGAGGGGCTGGCGCGCGATTACATGCAGATTCGCATCTGGGGCGCGCCGGCGACGATTGCGCTTTATGCCGTGACCGGCTGGCTGATCGCGCTGGAGCGGACGCGGGGCGTGCTGTTGCTGCAGCTGTGGATGAACGGCGTTAATATCGGGCTGGACCTGTGGTTCGTGCTAGGGCTGGGCTGGGGCGTCGAAGGCGTGGCGGTTGCGACATTGATCGCGGAATGGACCGGGCTGGCGCTTGGCCTGTGGCTGTGCCGCGATGCGCTGGCGGGCGGTTATTGGCGCGACCGGGCGCGGGTATTCGATGCGGCGCGGCTGCGTCGGATGCTGGCGGTGAACAGCGATATCATGCTGCGGTCGGTGATGCTGCAGGCCTCCTTCACCAGCTTCGTGTTCCTGGGGGCGCGGATGGGCGATGTGACGCTGGCCGCCAATCAGGTGCTGTTGCAGTTTCTGGAGCTGACGGCCTTCGCGCTGGACGGGTTTGCCTTTGCCGCCGAGGCGCTGGTGGGGCAGGCGGTCGGCGCACGCAGCCGGGGCCGGGTGCGGCGGGCGGCGATCATCACCTCGCAATGGGGTGTTGGCGGCGCGGCGCTGCTGGCGCTGTGCTACTGGCTGGCGGGGCCGGTGGTCGTGGATCTGATGGCGACCTCGCCCGAGGTGCGGGCCGAGGCGCGCGCCTTCCTGCCCTGGATCGCGGCGGCGCCGCTGATCGGGGTGGCCAGCTGGATGCTGGACGGCATCTTCATCGGCGCAACCCGCACCCGCGAGATGCGCAATGCGATGCTGGTGTCGGCGGCGGTCTATGTGGCGGCGGTGGCGGTGCTGCTGCCTGCCTTTGGCAACCACGGCCTCTGGGCGGCGCTGATGGTGCTGAACGCGGTGCGGGGGCTGACGATGGCGGCGCTCTATCCGCGGGTGGAGCGGGCGGCGGGTTAGAGCCAGTCGTTGCGGCCGGTGCCGACGGCGTCCGCGACCGAGGCGAAGCCGTCACGTTGCACCAGCGCATCAAGGCCGCGGGCGATGTCGGCGGCCAGCGACAGTCCGCCATAGACGAGGCCGGAGTAGAGCTGCACTGCCGAGGCACCGACGCGGATCTTGGCATAGGCCTGTTCGGCGTTGGAAATGCCGCCGACGCCGACCAGCGGCAGGCGGCCTTCGGTCAGCATGGAGACGCGGGCCAGAACGCGGGTCGACAGCTCGAACAGCGGCGCGCCGGAGAGGCCGCCGGCCTGCGTGGAGTGGGGACTGCGCAGGCCTTCGCGCGACAGGGTGGTGTTGGTGGCGATGATGCCGTCGATGCCAGAGGCCAGCGCAGCCTCGGCGATATCCTCCAGCCCCGCGGCATCGAGGTCGGGGGCGATTTTCACAAAGACGGGGATGCGCAACGCGAGCGTATCGCGCACCGCCAGCACGCCGGTCAGCAGCGCGGTCAGCGCGGCCTTGCCCTGAAGGTCGCGCAGGCGCTCGGTGTTGGGCGAGGAGACATTGACGGTGGCGAAATCCACATGCGGGCCGGCCAGCGCCAGCACCCGGCCGAAATCGGCGGCGCGGTCGGCGCTGTCCTTGTTGGCGCCGAGGTTGAGGCCCACGGGCACCGGGCCGCGCTGCCGGGCGGCGAGCCGCGCAGTGATCGCCTCGGCGCCCTCGTTGTTGAAGCCGAAGCGGTTGATGACGGCGCAATCCTCGGTCAGGCGGTAGAGGCGCGGGCGGGCGTTGCCCTCCTGCGGGCGGGGGGTGGCGGCGCCGACCTCGATGAAGCCGAACCCGGCGCGGGTCAGGCGGTTCACCGCGACGGCGTTCTTGTCGAACCCCGCGGCGAGGCCGACGGGATTGGGGAGCGACAGGCCGGCGAGATTGGTGGCAAGGCGCGTGCTGGTGACGGGGCCGGGGGTGGGGGCGAGGCCGGCGTTCAGCACGCGGATCGACAGGGCGTGCGCGGTTTCGGGGTCCAGCCGGTGCAGCGCCAGAAGGCCGAGGCGTTCGAGCGGGGTCATAGCACGCCCTCGGGGAAGATATGGCCGGTGGCGCCGAGGGGAAGCGACTTGTCCCAGACCACTTCGGACAGGCGCAGCGGGCGGTAGAGGTGCGGGAAGAGTTGCCCCCCGCGGGACGGCTCCCATTTCAACGCCTCGCCCAGGGTCTCAGGCGCGAAGGCGACCAGCACCAGATCGCTCTCGGTGGCGAAGTGCTTGGCGGCGGTTTCGGGCAGCTGCGCGGCGGTCGAGAAGTGGATGTAGCCATCGGCCAGATCGACGGGCGCCCCGGCGGTTTCGCCGGCGGCCTTGAACGCATCCCATTCGGGGCGACGGAATATCTTGAAGATCAGCATCGCCGACACATGCCTTGCCCCCGCGCGCCGGTCAATGGCCGGGTTGATGGCAGGCTTTCGCCCAAGCCTGCGCCGCTGTCATGGCGCCGTCACGCGGGCGAGGTTCTATGCGACGATAGGGCTTTGACAGGGGCGGATTGTGACAGCAATGTAACAAGCGTCGGCCATCCGTTTCTGACGCCCCCGTACGACATAGGAGTTACGCCCATGAATTCCCGGCTTCTTGCCTCGGTCGCCGCGCTTGCGCTCTCTGCCGGTGCCGCTTCGGCGGAGTATACGCTGCACATCCTGCACATCAACGATCTGCACAGCCGGATCGAGCCGATCACCTCCAGCGATTCGAGCTGTTCGGCCGAGGATGACGCGGCGGGCGAGTGCTTCGGCGGCATCGCCCGCGTGGCGACCAAGATCAACGAGCTGCGCGATGAGCTGACGGCGGCGGGCGAGAATGTCATCGTGCTGGACGCGGGCGACCAGTATCAGGGCTCGCTCTACTACTCGACCTACAAGGGCGAGCTGGTGGCCGAGCTGATGAACACCATCGGCTTTGATGCGATGGCGCTGGGCAACCATGAGTTCGACGATGGGCCGACCGGCACGCTGGAGCTGGTGGACAATGTCGATTTCCCGGTGACATCGGGCAACCTCGACCTGTCCAGCTCCACCGAACTCAAGGGCAAGGTGCAGGACACTGTGGTGCTGGAGGTCGGCGGCGAGAAGATCGGGATCGTCTCCGCGCTGGCGGTCGACACGCCCGAGACGGCGTCGCCGGGGCCGAACATCACCTTCCAGGACGAGATCGAGAGCCTCTCGGCCGATGCGGCAAGGCTGACCGAGGAGGGCGTGACCAAGATCATCGCGCTGACCCATGTCGGCTATCGCAAGGATCAGGAGATCGCCGCGGCCGCGGCGGGGATCGACGCGGTCATCGGCGGGCATTCGCACACGCTGCTGGGCAGCATGGAGGGCGCGCAGGGGCCCTATCCGACGATGGTCGCCGGCCCCGATGGCACCGAGGTGCCGGTGGTGACGGCCTATGCCTATTCCAAATATGTCGGGCACCTGATCCTGACCTTCGACGATGAGGGCAACCTGACGGAGGCGACGGGAGAGCCGATCCTGCTCGATGCCAGTGTCACCCCCGATCCGGCGCTGGTGGCGCGGGTCGCCGAGCTTGGCGGGCCGATCGAGGAGCTGAAGACGCGGGTGGTGGCCGAGACGGCCGAGGCCATCGACGGCGACCGCAATTCGTGCCGCGCGCAGGAATGCACGATGGGCAACCTCGTCGCCGATGCGATGCTGGACCGGGTCGCCGATCAGGGCGTGACCATCGCCATCGCCAATGGCGGCGGGCTGCGCGCGTCCATCGACGCGGGCGAAGTGACGATGGGCGAGGTGCTGACGGTGCTGCCGTTCCAGAACACCCTGTCCACCTTCCAGGCACCGGGCTCGACCATCGTTGCGGCGCTGGAGAACGGCGTCAGCCAGTATGAGGAGGCCGCGGGCCGCTTCGTGCAGGTGGCGGGGCTGCAATACAGCTTCGACGTCAGCCAGCCGGCCGGGTCGCGCGTGTCGGACGTGATGGTGAAGGCTGGTGAGGACTGGGCGCCGATCGAGCCCGAGACCGTCTATGGCATCGTCACCAACAATTATGTCCGCAATGGCGGCGACGGGTTCAAGATGTTCGCGACGGATGCGCAGAACGCCTATGACTTCGGCCCCGATCTGGCCGATGTGACGGCGGAGTATCTGGCGGCGAACACGCCCTACACGCCCTATGTGGATGGGCGCATCACCAAGAAGTAAGCGGCATTGCCGATGCCGGGGGCGCGTCTTCGGGCGCGCCCTTTGCTTGCCCGGGTGCTTGCACTTGGCCGGAGGGGACTATATTGTCAGCCAGACGCGGGCATTGTGTAATGGTAAGACCTTAGCCTTCCAAGCTAAAGACGCGGGTTCGATTCCCGCTGCCCGCTCCAACCTCCTCCCATGACCCCAAGCGCGGCGCATTGCCCCGTTTCGTGACGCGCGGCTTGCCCGATGGGCCGGCACCGCCTAAACCGCAAGGCAGCGCGAAGGGAGAGACAATGGCCAGACGACCGCAGATGTCCGCAGAAGAGCGGGCGGCATCGAAACGCATCGGTGCGCTTCGGGCGTTGATGCCCTTCTTGCGGCCCTATGCAGCGATGGTGCTGGGCGCGCTGCTGGCGCTGATGGTGACGGCCTCGGTCAGTCTGGTGCTGCCGCTTGCGGTGCGCCGCGTGGTGGACGGGTTCAACGAAGGCGCGGAACTGCTGGACCAGTATTTCCTGGCGGCGCTGGTGATCGCCGGGCTGCTCGCGCTGGGCACCGGGGCGCGCTACTACCTTGTGACCCGGCTGGGCGAGCGGGTGGTGGCCGATATCCGCAAGGCGGTGTTCGACCGGGTGGTGGGGATGAGCCCCGCCTTCTTTGAACGGGTACTGACCGGCGAGATCATCAGCCGGATCACCACCGACACCACGCTGATCCTGTCGGTTATCGGCTCCTCGGTCTCTGTCGCGCTACGCAACCTGTTGATCCTGATCGGCGGGCTGGCGCTTTTGATGCTGACCTCGGCCAAGCTGACGGGCCTTGTGCTGCTCATCGTTCCGGCGGTGATCATCCCCATCGT
The DNA here is from genome assembly GCF_009908165.1 of Frigidibacter albus. Lineage (GTDB taxonomy): Bacteria > Pseudomonadota > Alphaproteobacteria > Rhodobacterales > Rhodobacteraceae > Frigidibacter > Frigidibacter albus. Next base: position 3,852 of record NZ_JAAAUC010000005.1, on the reverse strand, counting down.
CGTGCTGGGGCGCCGGCTGCGGGTGCTGAGCCGCGAGAACCAGGACTGGATCGCGGCCTCGTCGGGGTCGGCGTCCGAGGTGCTGCTGTCGGTGCAGACGGTGCAGGCCTTCACGCATGAGACCGTCAGCCGCAGCGATTTTTCGCGCGTGACCGAGAAGGCCTTCGAGTCCGCCAAGGCGCGGGTCGGCACCCGCGCGGTGATGACGATGATCGTGATCTTCCTGGTGTTCGCGGGCGTGATCGGCGTGCTGTGGGTCGGCGCGCGCGACGTGCGCGAGGGGCAGATGACCCCGGGCGAGCTGGTGCAGTTCGTGATCTATGCGGTGATGGTGGCCGGATCGGTCGGCGCGCTGTCCGAAATCTGGGGCGAGTTGCAGCGGGCGGCGGGGGCGACGGAGCGGCTGTCGGAGCTGCTGGCGGCCGAGGATAGCGTGAAGGGGCCGGCCAATCCGGTGCCGATGCCGCGCCCGGCGCGGGGCGAGATCGCCTTTGAGGGGGTGCGCTTCCAGTACCCCTCGCGGCCCGACACCTCGGCGCTGGAGGGCGTCGACCTGCTGGTGCATCCGGGCGAGACAGTGGCGCTGGTCGGGCCCTCGGGCGCCGGCAAGACCACGGTGATCCAGCTGATCCAGCGCTTCTACGATCCGCAGGCGGGCCGGGTGACGCTGGACGGCGTCGACCTGCGCGATATGGCCCGCGACGATTTCCGCCAGGATATCGCGCTGGTGCCGCAAGACCCGGTGATCTTTGCCACCAGTGCCCGCGAGAACATCCGCTTTGGCCGCCCCGGCGCCAGCGATGCCGAGGTCGAGGCCGCGGCGCGGGCGGCCGTGGCGCATGAGTTCCTGTCGGCACTGCCCGAGGGCTATGACACCTATGTTGGCGAGCGTGGGGTGATGCTGTCGGGCGGGCAGAAGCAGCGCATCGCCATTGCCCGCGCGATCCTTCGCGATGCGCGGGTGCTGCTGCTGGACGAGGCGACGAGCGCATTGGATGCCGAAAGCGAGCGGGCGGTGCAGTCGGCGGTGGAGAGGTTGGCCGAGGGGCGCACCACGCTGATCGTGGCACACCGGCTGGCGACGGTGAAGAAGGCCGACCGGATCGTAGTGTTCGAGGGTGGGCGCATCGTGGCGCAGGGCACGCATGACGCGCTGGTGGCCGAGGGCGGGCTCTATGCACGGCTCGCGCGGCTGCAATTCACCGATGGCGGGGCAGAGCCCGAAGCCCTGCCGCAGGCCGGCGTGGCCTGAGCCGACATCCCCGCGCCCCTTCCGCCGCTGCGTCACTCTTGCAGCAGCGGGGCATTTGCGACCATGCTTGTGCGCAAGGAGACACCCCGCCAAGGGGTGAAGGGGAGGACTGACCAATGGCGAAATTCGCAAGCGTCGCGGACCGTGATGCCGTCGAAGCAGAGATGACCTGGGCCGAGCGCCAGGTTCCGAAGACGATCTACCAGTTCCTGAGCGAGACCCGGGCGGCGCATGGCGCTCGGCCGGCGATCTCGTTCCAGATCACCTCGGGCCCCAAGGACCGGGCCGAGACGGTCACGTGGGCCGAGTTGCACAAGCGGGTGACCCAAGCGGCGAACCTGCTGCGCCGGCTGGGGGTGCGGGAAGGCGACACCGTCGCCTACCTGCTGCCCAACTGCACCGAGGCGGCGGTGGCGCTGCTGGCCGGGGCAACGGCGGGGATCGTCAATCCGATCAACCCGCTGCTGGAGCCCGAGCAGATCGCAGCAATCCTGCGCGAGACCAAGGCGAAGGTGCTGATCACGCTGAGGGCCTTCCCCAAATCCGAGGTCGCGCAGAAGGCGGCCGAGGCGGTGCGGCACGCGCCGAACGTGAAGACCGTGCTGGAAGTGGACCTGAACCGCTACCTGACGCCGCCCAAAAGCTGGATCGTGCCGCTGATCCGGCCGAAGAACCCGGTGGCGCACAAGGCGGACGTTCTGGACTTCAACCGCGCGGCGGCACAAGAGCCGGGGGATCGGCTCGCCTTTGCCGACAGTACGGGGGACCGGGTCGCGGCCTATTTCCACACCGGCGGCACGACGGGTATGCCGAAGGTGGCGCAGCACAAGTATTCGGGGATGATCTACAACGGCTGGCTGGGCGGGCGGCTGCTGTTCAGCAAGGAAGACGTGCTGATCTGCCCGCTGCCGATGTTCCACGTCTTCGCGGCCTATCCGATCCTGATGTCCTGCATCGCCAGTGGCGCGCATATGGTGATGCCCACCCCGGCCGGTTATCGCGGCGACGGCGTGTTCGACAATTTCTGGAAGCTGGTCGAGCGCTGGCAGGTCACCTTCCTGATCACCGTGCCGACGGCGATCGCCGCGCTGATGCAGCGGCCGGTGGATGCGGATGTGTCCTCGCTGCGGATCGCCATCTCTGGCTCTGCGCCACTGCCGGTGGAGCTCTACAACCGCTTCAAGGCGGCAACGGGGGTGGAGATCGCCGAAGGCTACGGGCTGACCGAGGCGACCTGCCTTGTGTCGTGCAACCCGGTGGACGGGATGAAGAAGGTGGGGTCCGTCGGGGTCGTGCTGCCGCATACCCATGTGCGGATCTTGCTGAACACCGCAAGCGGCGAGGTGATCCGCGAATGCGGGGTCGATGAGGTCGGCGAGATCTGCGTCGCCAACCCGGGCGTGTTCGAGGGGTCGACCTATACCGAGGTGGACAAGAACCACGGGCTGTTCGCCGAAGGGCGCTATCTGCGCACGGGGGATCTGGGTCGGCTCGATGCCGATGGCTATCTGTGGATCACCGGGCGGGCCAAGGACCTGATCATCCGCGGTGGCCACAATATCGACCCGGCCGAGATCGAGGAGGCGATGGCGAGCCATCCGGCGGTGGCCTTTGCCGGCGCCATCGGCCAGCCCGATGCCTTCGCGGGCGAGCTGCCTTGCGTCTATGTCGAACTGGTGGCCGGGGCCGAGGTGACGGTCGAGGAATTGGCTGAGCATGCGCGCAGCCATGTGCATGAGCGTGCGGCGATGCCCAAGCATGTCGAGATCCTGGACGAGCTGCCGAAGACGGCGGTGGGCAAGATCTTCAAGCCCGACCTGCGCAAGCGGGCGATCCGCCGGGTCTATGATGCGGCGCTGGCCGAGGCGGGGCTGCCGGTGCGGGTGGCCGAGGTGGTCGAGGACAAGAAGCGCGGCCTGGTGGCCAAGCTGGTGCGCGAGGGCGAGGTCGACGATGCCGCCGTCGCCCACCGGCTGGGTGAGTTCGCCGGGGCCTGGGCCTGGGCGGAGTGACCCTCGGCCCCATGCAGGACACAAGGAGACAGCGGGCGGCCCCAGGGCCGCCCGTTGGCGTTTTGGGGGCAGCTTGTGGTTCGAGGGGGCGCCGAGGGGGCGAGGAACGGGCGACTCGTTGCTTCGAGTCGGCTCTGGGCGGCCCCGAGTCGGCCTTGGGCCGCCCAGAGGCGTGGCCCAGTCGTTTTTGCAGCGCCGCGAAAAGCATCGCCAACCCCATGAAAACAAGGCTCTGCGAAGAAAATGTGACGGACCCGGAAAAAAGTGCTTGCGCTCCTCAGCCACTGACCCTAGAAACCGCTCTACCGAAGCGACGGTGACAAACGAGACACCGGGGCGGCGGCGCGGCAGACAGTCTGGAAGCAGACAGAAGCCGGAACAATTTGAGGCAGATCGGGCGGACGCGCTGGCAAGTTAGAGCGCATCCGGTTTGATTTTGTCTCGTGCTCTTTGACATTTTGGATTTACTGAAGAGATATGTGGGCGGTTTGGTCTGTTTCGATGGACGAACGCTGCATATCGGCTCTTTAGGGTTTCGGCCCGATGATGAGAGTGTCAGCTTCACTGTTTGGCGGCTTCGTTGGAAAC